>CAWGUE010000010.1:0-286555 GCA_963825595.1 uncultured delta proteobacterium
GCCGGACTTGAACCGCTATGTATGGCCGATGGGCAATGGTTCAAGGAGTATGTGGCCAACTAAAGGCCAACATTAGGCTTTTTTCCTTTCTTTTATATTGATGATCTCACCACGTATTTCATTTACTTTTTGGTATATTCTTTTGCTATCATTCTTCTTAGTTTGCATGTATCGCTCAAAGGCTTTGTTAGTAGCATGCATGGTACCGTTTTCACGTAATTCCTCTTTGGTAAAATGTTCAGCCATTGCTGTTGTGGTGCTATGACGTGTACCACCGTATAAGTCTACACCTTCAATACCAAGTTCAGCACAAGCCTTTTTCCACCATTTATAAAAATAATCTTTACCAAAATGTGAACCCGGCTTAGCAGTTCCATTACCCTTCATGTGCCGAAAAAAGAATGTGTTAGGATGGTTTCTTTCAAAGGTTTTGAAAAACTGTATATCTTCATCCAACATAGCAACTAATTTAGGTTCTTTTTCCTTTGGGTGGGGAATCACAAAGAATTCGTTTACATTTATTTCTCCCTCTTTAAGCATCCTGCACTCATTTGGTCTAATTGAGACATACGTAGATAACCATTTAATGCCAAGCCAAATCTTAGGATTTACATCCCATGAAATCTCTTTGACCTTATCAATAATTTCTTGCTGAATATGAAGGTCAATGATGGTTCTCCATCCTAACTCAAATTTGCTACAATCAGGCATATCAGGCATTGGTATTTTTTCACGCTTGACAACCCACGTAAAAAAGTCATGTATGCACGACCAAGTATTATAACGTGTTTTATCACTCACATTCAGGTCATATAAAAAGTCTTCAATATCACCATACCCAATGGTTTTAATATTCCTTTGGCCCCAACAGTCGATAGCTTTGTATATATCTCTTTTGAGATTTCGATATGTATTTGCCTTGGTATTCTTCTTTTTAATAGACAACCATTTTAAAGCTAAATTTTCGTAACCAAGTGGATTATTATTCTTGTAATCCCTAAAATCAAAAGTGCCTTCAATTTTTTTATACCTTAATCCTGCCAAAAATTGAGAAGCTTCCTGATATCGGTAGTCGCTAAAACGCCTTGATACATTTCTACCAAATTTTACTCTGCAATTTTTAGGGATAACCAATGGATGTTCAGGATTCCTATTACATACAAATCCATTTCTGTTTTCATCGTGAATAAGTTTGCCATTACAATTACGACACTTCTCACTTGTGTATATTTTCCCATCCATACATAATCCCTTTCCCGCCTTTTTGGATTTAGCATCAAAATCCATGTTCAAAGTTTTTGTTTGTGTTAATGAGTCCTTGCCAAATTTTTTCATATTTCATTCATTCCTCCATAATCTATTCCCTTTCTTTGTTTAGGGTTAGTATTCAGGCAATCAGAATTATCTTTTTTTACTTCTTTTGATTACCCACATTGACCATTTGCTGATCACTATAACACACCTTTTCGGAAGTGGTAAACCTGCTTTTTTTAAACTCTTTTCGTTATCGTAAGTTTATTATTGGTTTTTATATATAAAAAGTAGTTCAATATTTTTTTATATTAAGTCTATGTAATATTACATAGAAATTAGATGATTACAATTAGATCAGAATTTCATTTTAAATTGGTAGGTTATAACATTCTTATTGAATTGTAATGATGGAATCAATTCATTTTTGCAAAAAAATATAAGTATATATAGAACCATGTATTTAAATATATAGAAGGAGGTATATGTAATCATGTATAAAAAGAACAAGCTATACAGCTTTTCAATCTCAAAAGAGGAAATCTATGCGATTGATCAGCTAAGAAAGAACGGTATCAATGTAAGCAGTTTCCTAAGAAGGGAACTACGGAGATTTGCAGATAGTCTAATATTAAGGAACAACAATACTATTATGGGAGGTATCTATAGATGATCAACCACACAAGCATAAGATCAAAATAAAAAGACAAACTTTTTTGCTACCTTGGTTTACGAAAACCAATAACTAGTGTATTATGTAATAGTGATAGTAAATTAATGATCCTTTGGTAAAATCCAAAGTGTAGTCTTAGGCAAAAGATTGTCAGCATATGACAAGATAGAAACAGGTTTCGTTTGTTTAGAATCGGGAAACCCTATTCAGATGAAAAGTAATAATTGGAGATAGAAATGGAATATTCATTAGTTCAAAATGAGCTAATTTGATCTTCCTATGCCCAAAATATGAAAAAGTAAAAATATTGACAAAACATAAAATACAAGGAGGTTTTATAGACAAATAAAGATGGAAAACATAAATGCAATAGATTACATGGAGTCAGTTTGGAATAGAATCAATAATACAAGAGGTGATTTCAAGTCTTTTATAGATTATGAATGGAATTATATAGCTCACATTAACTTTCACAAAAATTATCAAACTGACATAGCTAATGTAGATAAACTTTTGAGAAAATTTCTTGGCGACCTTAGAAGATGCAAAAATTTCACATTTAGTGCTTTCTATATCATTCCGAAGTCACATATCAATCCTGTATTCAATCCCCATCACGTCCATATTTTGTTTCTATTATACAACGAAAAAAGAATGACAAGGCATTTGATAGAGGAATGTGCAAGTAATTATAGGTCTTTCAACAAGTGTATCGTAAAAAAACTGTATGCACCTGAAGCAGGTACAAATTATTTACTAAAAAATAAAAACTTAAAATTAACCGATTTAGAAAGTGTTCATTTTGATTTTTACAGAGAACAGTTGTTGAAAAAATATAGGGATTCAACGGATTATATACATGATGAAATAAGAATTAGTCTTGAAAGAAAGAAAAAAATCAGGTGAATATCAAGTAGAAATTATTGAAATTGCAATACCTTAGTGTTAAAATTTCAATTTGCGAATATAAGGTTTCATAGAATCTTCAAGCCTAATCATTGAATCAACCATTGCTTCATGTATTTCAGACCATTTTTCTTCATCACGATATCCACCTATCTTGATCTGTTTCCTGATTCGACAAGCACGCTTTCCCTCTAACTTTTGCCATTCAAGAGGCTCACCGAACTTGGATTCAATATCATCCTTATGTTCATAAAGCTGATTGAAGATGTTCTTATTTAATTCTTCACAATCCTTACCTTTGTCAATGTAAAGCTCAACATCGGCACTATCTTTTCTGACTACATAATTATAGCTAAGGCCGTACGTTCCTGAACCTGTTCCGATTGCGTTGTGTTTAGATGGAGAGATAGTTGAATGTAGCTTGGTTTTGGTCTTTGAATGTTCTAATAGATCAGCCCAAAACTTTTCACGTACAAAGTACCTTTCAGCCATTTCCTGCTTGGCCTTACCGACTTCCTTGCTTTCAGCACTTGGGCCAACTATTACAGTTATCAATGGTGCAGGTGGTGATTCACCAATTTTTATGGCGTCAATCTTTAGTAAATAGAAATCCGCTGATGAAGATTCATTCAGCCAATTGATTGAGCTAACATGTTCAGGTCTTGGGTCTGCAACTATCCAAATTGCCGTTTTAGCACCAATAGCAACAAGGTATGTTATAATTTTTCCTAAATGGTTGTGATCACTTTTTTCAAGCTGATTCTCAATGACTACAGGATCACCTGATTCGTCTTCGGCAACAATATCAACATTGAAAGACCCCGCTGATTGTTCTCTTTCTGGATTGGACAAATTCATATCAAGAACATCATTTAGAACATCAAAATTATCCACTAACCAATGAGTAAAATCCAAAGCTTCGTGTTTCCACACTTCTCTCAACGGAACCCTGCTAATTTTACCTATCATTTAATAACTCCTAACAAATTATTATTCATTTTATGAGATAAAAGTCTCATTCACTTTATACTCAAATGTATAAAACGTTGACTAAAAAATCTATTGCATTTTGGTTATATATACTTGGAGTATTGTTTGGCAAAATACCTTTATTTTTATATTCATCTTCTTGCTTTTTATTCCTAAAATTATATGCAGCATAGTCAGGATTATTTTTCAGATCATTTTCCTTTATGGCATTCCATATTTCATACTGTTTTATATTTTTGATTTTCTTCCTTATTTCTTCAGCGACCTCTTTAGCAGAAAATGGATATTCTTTTAGTAAATTCTCTTTAATTTTTTTAACGATATCAATTTTATTTGAGGGCACAACATCTCCAATTAACTTCAAAGTTGCTTGCCCTTTTTTCTCTACAAATTCACCTTCTTTAATAAATTTTAGTTTTTTAACCAACTTTTCATCTATCAATAAAACTTTTGAATCATCTTTTTCTATTAAACCTCTTTCTGAATCTAATATAGCAGCATTTGATGGTCCTGCTTTACCAATTTTTCTTACTAAATCCATCCATTGATTATTATTTATTTCAATTCGCTTGTTAATTATACTTTCCAATTCGGCAAATTGAATTTTTTGGGTTCGACCACCATACCTATAGTAAATGTCACCATTCTTTATTATTTGATCCCTACCTTCATCCTTTCTTGCTATTATCGGTTTTGTTAATGCTTCATAAATGTAAAATACACCGAATATTTTTTTACCTATCGAATAAGTTTGTTGATCCCACTTTATATCTGACGAAAATATTTCCAAGAGAAAACCTGTAATTTTTTCAGAATCTATGCTTTCGAAAACCTTCAATGATTTTGTTATCAAACCGATTGGCTGTCTAGGTGCATCTTTGACTCCAAAAATAATATAACCACCACGATTGTTTGCAAAAGCAGCAAAATCTCTGAAATAGTTGGCCAAGCCTGCTAAATTGAAACTTTCTTTGAATTCAAGTTCTTGATTTTCCCTATGAAATAAATATTTACCCTTAGGTCGCAAGAGTTCTTTTATTACAGATTCATTCATAGTGAACTTATATTATGCTGAAAATTTTAATGTACATTCTTAATAGAGAACAAACGTGGAAAATATTTACTAGTTATTCAAAATGTATTTTGTCAAATCTATTGAATCAAAGCCTGTTTTTCGTTGAAGATAATAATTGTGAACCATGATAGCACAATATGTATGTGCCAATAAAACCTATCTTCCTTTTGTGTAATGTTGAAACCATCAACCCATTGAATAAAATCTTGTGAAGGGATTAATAAAATTAGTTCATCTGAACCACAACCAAAAGCAATATAAGCCGTTTGAGCATTTTGTAAGACTTCTTTTTGATGAGGATGAAATGCAAACCAATATCCTTTATGCCCACCTTTAGTATGTTCCTTAGAAACTGCACAAATCAATGCTAATGAACCATCTGATGATGAATATTGAGTTCTTGTCTGTTTGACTAAATGTTCTATCAAGATATTTTTCAATTCGGTCTACACACTTTTGATGGAAAGCAACAGGAGTGAATTTTGGTTCTTTTGGTATTTTGGTATCAACTTCATCATCATCCTTATCATCGGAAGGTTCTTCCTCAATAATATCTTCCGCTGTAAAAAATACGATTTCAACAATTTCATCAAGCTTTGTAAATTCTCTTGGAATCAAAAGATCGATACATTTTTTGGACTGTAGAGGGGTCTTCAACCTGCTGTTTCAAGACGCATCAATCTCACTAATGCATCCACGCTTATCAATCTCATATCCCATGCATGTCTTGATCCCCGAATTTGAGCTTCAAGATCACCTGTATCTGTACCGTCCTGCAATGATCAATACAGATGATTTATCCTCTAAAATAGTTCCCTGTTTTATCAAATCTTTCCTGTATTGTGCTAATTTATCAAGGTCAATACGGTATGCATCCGTTGTTTTGACCTCTATAATTATTGAATGACCTGTTGGAAGCTCCCAAAGACCGTCATATCCAATCTGCCCTGTTACACCCCGATACCTGCCATAATTCACCTTGAATCCAAGTCGGTTACCTATCTGATTTACAATATCCTGTAATACAAAGCCTGAACCACTAAATGAATCACGTAAGCATTGATCAGCATACGTTTGAATCAAATCTGTGGGGATATCAGCTAAAAATGCCCTAAACTCATGCTGATGTGACACTTCCATCTTTGAGGTTACCGTCACCTGCAAAGCCAATTATTTGCTGTACTGTTTTAGTTCCAAGCTCCGCTTTTGATTTTTTCCAAAGATCAGCAAGTGACATTGTTCCTCCTAATTGGATTGAATCAATTATTCACATAAACAAAAAAACCCCATCTCCAAATTGTTTTGAAGCGGGGCAGTCTAATGAAAATGCATTTTGACCTCTTACTTAGCTTAGGCAACCATTTTCCATTTAATTTTGGATGGTTATCATATACATTCAAAATATGTCAATATGTTACTAAAAATGATAGTTCCCTATTATGTCCTCAATCGTCCTCTCATTATCTCAACGCATTCTTTGTTCTTATCAACAGCGATGCATTTTCTTTTCAAATCTTTTGATACTTTCAATACAGTTCCTGCACCTGCCATAGGGTCTAATACTAAATCGCCTACCTTTGTGAACCGCTCTATAATGTATTTAAATGGCTGTTCACTCTGTTGCCAATCATGCAAATCTTTTTCACGATTACTGTCTGTAATGTGATCACACAAAAGCTTAGGAAGTCTTGGTGGTTCCTTATGGTAAATCAACATTGGTTTCCATGCATTGAAGGTACTAAATTTTAGCCTAACTGCTCCCTTATAATGAAGACTCACCATCCACCAATAGGTAAGATGTTTGGACAGTCGGTTCGTGACTTCAGGAATGAATTTAATGTTGCAGTATGTAATTAGCCATTTTGATGGTTTAAGGACTCTATTGGCAATCTCACCTAATTGGGAATAGACTTCCAAATATTCTTTGCCATATGGGGGATCGGTCAAGATTAAATCAATACTGTTGTCTCCAAGGTTATCATTGCACCATTTGACGAAATCAGAATGCACGATTCTCAAATGATGATTGGATTTAAACTGTTTACCTGCCTTCCTTAAAGCATCTACCCTTTCTTTCCTTTTTAATTTGACCTTGCCTTGTGTGATCGTCAGATTTCCATTTCTGATCTGATCCGCAACATCAGGCATAGTATCTTGAATGGCCTTGCCATATTGGACATACCTAGCCGACACATTAAAAATTTTTGCAACCTTTTCCCTTGACCTTCCATTTCCATTTTCCCGATGTGGCACTAATGCCCTATCGGAAACCTTTTTCCCTTTCTTTAAAGTTGATAATTTCCGTTTCTTTGCATCCTTTTCAAAAAATGGGAGTGCATCAACAGCACTCATGGCTTTTTGGCTTGCGTTTAAGTGCCTACGCTTCAAATTTAATGAGATAACAAAATCGACAAGAGATGTACCATTGATTTGAGTCCATTTTTTAAATTTCGGTTTGATACCAAGTTCCTTGCAAGCATTGAAACGGTTTCGCCCATCTATTATTTTTCCATCGTGTGTCCATATAGGTTCAATCAAACCATTTTTTGAAATATCCTCCTTCAACTCCTGAAATGTTGATTCACACATCGGAAATATATTGGCTATCGGATGAAATTTCATACACAATTCCTTTGGTTTTCACAAAAATCGTAACATTGAGGTATAAATGCGGATATGTTCTTGCAGTTATATTAATTTTTCCGGAAAGGTCTATTTCTTAATTCAGATCAAACCCCTTTCATTGGAATTTGCAACTATTAATTATAATTGAGAATAGTTGAAATATCAAATTTGTATCCAAAAATGCATATGGAAAGTACCGCTCCAAAGGGAAAATAGGTAAAAAAAGGCACGTATTTTGCTCTGATTATATGGTTTATAATTGATGGTTAATAGCCTAAACAGATGTACGGAGGAATTATCAATGAAATTGACCAAATCATACGGAATTATCTTTTTGATATTTTCATCATTCATTTTGTTCGCTTGCGGTGATGGAGGGGGATCAAGCAGTCCTGTTAGTAGCGGTGGAGTTGGAACATTATCCTTGAGCCTTACAGATGAAATGTCTAATGCTTACCAAGCTATATACGTGACAATTGATGATGTTCAAGTTCACGCTAAAAAGAATGGCAACGGAAACAACAGTTGGATTTCAATCAGCACTCCGAACCTGCCGAAGACTTTCAACCTGTATGAACTTTCCTACGGAGTCAGAGAGCAGATTGGAATAGCCGATCTATTGGCAGGGTCTTATACACAAATGCGATTGATAATTGGCACAACACCCGATGATGGACTCAATATTCTAAGTGAAAAACACAAATATGCAAATTACGTTATAGATTCAGACGGTAACTACCAAGAGCTTAAAATTCCAAGTGGTATACAGACAGGTCTAAAGATTATTCATGGTTTTACAATAAGTGCTGAACAGACCACAGAACTGTTAGTGGATTTCCTTGCTGATAAATCTGTAATTGTTGGTGGCAATGGTAATTGGCACATTCAGCCTACGGTTAAAGTAGGCAATACCTCTGAACAATCCATTATACGTGGTTGGGTAACGGGTGATGGCATCGAAGGTATTGGAGGTGCATCAGTAAGTGTTCAGCAATATGATGATAGTCCATCTTCAGGTGATCCTAAAGACCAAGTGACAATCCAAGCATCTACAATAACCGATCAAGATGGATATTTTGCAGTCTTTGTTTCTCCACTTTCAGGTAGCGAGAAATATAACCTTGTGGTTTATGCGGAAAATAAATTACCTGCATACAGAGAAATAACAGCTTTAGAATTAGGATCAGGAGACACACTAACATTCTTCGATCCTAATGAAATTCAACTTAGCGATGCAATTACAGAAAAAAATGTACAAGGTACTGTAACAATAGCAGATGGGCTTGACGAACAACACGCATCTATAAGTTTTAGGCAGGATATTGGTGGTGGTGAATTGATTGAAGTGACTTCAGTTGATGTATTAAATGGAGCAAGTTATAATATTAATCTTCCTTTGGGATCATATTCAGTTGTAGCTTGGACTTTTGACTATGATACTAAAACAAATACATTAAATATATTGATTGGAGATGAAGAACCCATTTATGAGAATATAGATTTCCCCTAATTTACTAGTTATATACTATTGTTGAATTAAAGGCAGAGTTCTTTCAGGATTCTGCCTTTTCATTTTTATCAGTCATATTTATTACGTAACATAACAGGATATGAAAAAAGAGAAAATATAGAATATAATCCTAAAAAAATAAAAAAGAAAATACCGCTAATAAAGTATAAATAATAGTGGCCTGAAGGTTTAAAATATATTGAGACTTGGAGCTATATTGAATGAAAAGATTTATATATGAATTTGATGGGAAAATTTGGGTAGATGCAAAGAATCAAGATGAAGCAGAAAATATTCTAATTGAAATATTAAAGAAAAAACGTCTTAATAAATTTGTCATTAATGAAGATGTTTATCAAGTCGATCAATTTTATGTTTCAGATAATCTGAACAAGCGTGAACAAGATTGGGGAAGCTTTTATCATCCTGCTCTTGAATGTGATCAATATTCAGAATACAAAAAACGATATCGAAGGTACGGAATGATATTTAAGAATTTTCTACATGGAAAAATAGATAAAAAAGATTTGATTAAGCGTATGGATCAAGCTGATGCCGAAAAAGAGAGCTTGAAAGATGATCATACTATCATAGAACTTCAGGCATTTGACTTGGAGGGTGAATTGAAAACTATTCGGCACTACTATATCAGGGAGCAATAGATCAGATTGCCCATAGAAAATTACCGATATCTTATGTAAAAAAATACAGCCATAGAGATTACATTGTTTCCGTTTTCTATCCCTTGGAACTGTCTTTAAAATAGCGTTATGAGCATATGCTCATATACTGAAAAAAATGGTGCGGTTTTAATCAGTATACAGACACTTACTGAAAATTTTATAATAGCATCTACAGAATGAGCACATACAAACTGTTTAAAGGATATCTTCCGCAAAGGAATTAAAATTCAGGTTTCGCATCAATATTATTTTTTTTTAGCCAATTATGAAGGTTTGGTGGGGTGGTTCCATATTTTTGGGCAACATGTTTTTTGGTGGAACCATTTTTCAAAAGGGCAATAATTTCCTCTCTATACTGATCAAGCTTAGATTTTCCTGCCCCTCTTGGTCTGCCTAGCTTGATACCTTGGGCTTTACGTGCCTTCAGAGCTTCCTTGGTACGCTTGCTGATAAGATCACGCTCAATTTCGGATGCTATCGAAAATGCCATTGCCATGACCTTGGACTGAATAGAACCATTAAGCTCCCAACCACCTTTTACAGCATAGATGCAAATCCCTTTCTGTCTGGCTATGGACAGGATTTCCATGATCTCAAGCATCGACCTGCCAAGCCTACTTAATTCTGGAACGATCAATCTATCGCCTTCACCAAGGTCATTGATGATCTGATAGATTTTTCGTTCCTTCCAACTCTTTTTACCGCTAACCTTTTCCTCAACGAATGAAACCTGTCCGAAATCCTTATCATTTGCCAACTTCAATACTTCATGCTTGTTTTTCTCTGTATCCTGATCAATGGTCGAGACTCTCAAATACGATACCGTTTTGGGCTTTCTATCCGTTTTAGATTTGACCACCAATATAGCTCCTTTATCAAAATTAGATGTAAACGTCATAATTACACTTAAATTTTATCAAATATTTTATATATGTCAATGTATTTCGTCTAATTTTATAGGCACTAATATTGTTCCTTTTTATTTAATGGTATTTGAGCATCCTAATAAAGAATGCTATTGGGGATGTTATATGTGAATGGCAATTTTCTGACCTTGATCCAAATAATCATAATTCAAGCTAATGGAATAAAATCTATACAATGGCTAAAAAGAAGAAAAAAAGTAAGGTTCAGGAAACTCAAAGGTATGAGATTGAGGTTGTGGATTGGGAAGTGTACCATCATTTTGGTATAGCCCCAAAAAGCCTTGGTGAGGGAACATATTGGGAAATCTTAAAATTGACCTTGCTTGGGAAAATCATATCACCTGTATTGAAAATAGCTGAAAAAGCCAAGATTGATATTTCATCAAGCCCTGAAATGGAAGACCATTGGACAACAGAACCTACAATCTTGTCTGCAAAGGCAATTGGATTTATGGAAGTTCCAAGAGGTGAGGATATCCTTCAGATGCATTGCAGTATCCCACCAAGAGTTTCCAATAATATCCATGTGGCTATTGCATCAGGAAAAATTAAATATATCTCTGTATTTGGGGAAAAGTTAAAATGGAGAAGGGGATTGGTTTTTAGCATCACCCTTTCTGCTGAACTTGAGGAAGAATAATATAGCCCCATGATAAATCACATCCGGTAAATGCAGATTTTATTGTATGGAAATTTTGAATATGGGAACCCAAAACTAAGATAGCCCACATTATTCCACACGCTTTTTCTTGTTTGGTTTAGAAGATGTATTAATTTCATGCATTACATGTTTGCGATCAGATTTTGTATTAATTCTTTAAAATCTAATATTCTTTTCGATTTTATTACGACTCCCAAATTTATTGGGATAAGAGTTGCAGATATTTTTTCCTGTATAGTCGGAACATTGATAATTTTAATTTCCCCTGTTGCCGTATATTGTGGCCCACCATATAAAACGCCAAGAAAATAGAATCTCGACCCAATAACTGTTCCACCCCCCTTATTTACATAGTTCCCCACATTATATAGCACTACGGGAGAACCACTTGATCCGGGAAAACATGCTGAATCTATCATAAATTCAGCTTTCCCATTATAATCGTTAGAGGGATGAGTTGCAGTAATACCCTGCCTAAATATTGGATAATTATTGACTTTATCCCATAAACCAATTGGATAACCGACCATCAAAATATCTTCAACTGCTGTAAGCCCCTTTAATTGATCTTCTGTTGGAATTACGCTTTTATCAAATGTCTTGTAGAAAATTTTGGTGCCTTTGATCTTTAACCCATGAAATATTGGTGCGATTGGCAATAGTGCCAAGTCAACATCAGGTTTTGGATGCTTTATCCATTTATTTTCAAAATTTTCAACCCTAATTGGGATATGTTCAGTAAGCAAAGGAGTACCATCATTATCTGACTTCGTTAATAAGAAGGTTCCTTTTTTTGAATCTTGAATCACATGCTTATTGGTTATTAACACAGGCACATTAATATTTTCCTCAAGTTCAAATTTATAAAAAAAGCCTGTGCCTACTCCTATGTTCCCATTATTGTGAACGACTTCAATTCTTACAGTACTGAAAGCTAATTGCTCTGTAAGTGACAATTTGAATTTATCATTATTATCACCATTAGCCATTGACGATCCCTCCCACAATAATACCAAGATTACCAAAAGATACCTAAAAACCATCTTATCACCCTTTGTATGGTAGAAAATACATTGAATTGATCTTTTGAAAACACAGATTAAAAATGAAATCAATCAAATCCTATGTGATTTTAGCATAATACCTTGTATATTAGAAATAAGTTTGTCATTTGACAATGCAGAGAATATTTCACCAAATAAGGTATGGCAATAATGCCACAGGTTTTTTTGGATCAAATAAGCGTGATAAGAAATTTTACCTACAGGAATTTCAAATTAGGAATCCTATCTTAAAACGGTATACACAATTAAACTGCCACACACACTTTATGGTCTGGACTTTTTCTAAAGAAGTGACAGTAAAAATCATAAATAATACTGATAGCTTCATCAGTTTTATAATTTTCATTTCTTTGGGCATCTTCGGATGCCCATTTCATTTTATGTTTTTTTCTGTAGGGGAATTTAGAATTGGTTTTAAAATTTGAGATGTGATTCTGATTTTTAAGTTAAATTTGGTCTTTTAGTGGGGATAATTTATAAAAATTTTCTAAAAACTATCCAACAATTTTTTTAACAATTATTTTGGTTTCTTCATAGTTACAGTTTGGGCATTTAAGGCTTTCCTCACCTTCATTCCATTGTTTCACCTTACGTATAAGTTCAGCTTGGTTCTTGCATTGTGGGCATGCAACTTGAAATACAGAATCTTCCTTGCTTAATTTGTCTGCAATTTTTTTTCTTAGAATTGGATATACATATAATAGCCATGCGAAAGGTGGTAAAACAATAAATCCTGTTGCAAATGCAGTATATTTGTATGAATTAGTCAATCCAAAAATAGTAAATAAAAATGCTAATAAAACCATTACGTACAATATAATTGTATCAATATGGTATGTCACTTTTCCCATAAATTTATTGACAGGAAAAAAATAATAGAAACGATGATTGACTGCTTGGAGGAAAAATAAAGCCAATAGAATAATTATTGATATAATATAAAAAATGTTTTGGGTGGATTGTTCGAAAAGAAGCAGATTTGTACCCAATAAAACACCTTGAATAGTTACTGATGGATATTTTTTATTTTCTATTCCTTCAATCATTCAGCTCACCAATCCCAACCAACCATATAGGACAATTCAATCCTATGGTATTCAACGTGTTCTTAGCAATATCAAAAGATGCCATTCCCCCAATAGCATTCCTGCGATGTGCGAAATATGAAGTTGGATTGCACAATACGATTTCAATGCCAAGTGCCAACCGTCTTTCAGCATAGGCTATCCTGAATCCACAAAAATCCTTGAACATAGCTTCGACCTTGCCGAATTGAGATTCGATCTGAACAAGCCTTGATCCAAACACCTTGGCAAAATCAGAATGCCATTTGGTATCAAGCGTGGTGGATGTTAGACATAATTTACGGTCATTACGCTTTCTGATTTCATTTAGGGATGAGGGTACGTTTAAGTCGGAAGGTGGTTTATTACCTGTTCCTTTCAATGCTGAATCATAATTCCAAGCTTCATTGGTCAACAACCAAAACAGGTCTGCATTTATTTCAGATTGAGTCTGTCTTTTGGGTAATTGATTTAAAATGATGTTAATTTGTTCAAATAGGTTGGTATCAATTGATTTGATATATTCAGGAGAGCAATTGTAAAAATAGTAGGATGCAGTCATGCTTTTATATTTTTAATTGTTTTTTCCAATTTTTGGAATTTTGCTTCTATAGTCCTGATTCTATCCATCGCATCTGATAATGATGGAAACTCTATATTACCTGTGGGATCGTTTTCAAAAAGCTTTTCAAATTTAGCTTTAAAGCTTTTATTTCTGAATAGTGACATTCCTGCATTATCAACTGCACCACGACTTCTTAGTGCAGGATTTAAAATCTCAAATGCAACCATCTCCGCTGCTTTTAAATTGACGGTTTTGTCAAATGATTGATGTTCCCACCAACACACTTTAGAGATTAAGTCAGGATTAAGATTAACAGCAGAGGTTCCTGTCGCTACGCTACTATCCCTTCTGATCAAATGTTGTATTATTCGCTGTTTTAACCTTCCTGCTATACCAACATAGGCAACATAACTAAACCTTCTACCTTCGCTGTAAAAAGCATATACGGCAGGTACATTTGGAAGTTTATATGCAGGTGTAAAGTCTCTCACAGCTTAATCCTTATAATCCATTTTATCGGGAATAGCCCCTCTAATACCACCTCTTGGATTTGGTATGTCTCCATCTCTCCTTGGTATGAGATGAATATGGGCATGAAATTTCGTTTGTCCTGCCGATGAACCGCAATTTGTACCGACATTGAAACCTGTTATTCGTTTATCATCCTTTTCTAAGCGTTTTTTCAAAACACGAATCAAGTTATCTGCATCGTTTCGTTCTTCTTGTGTCATTTTAAAAAAATCAGTAACATGTCGCATCGGAATAATGAGATGATGCCCTTTTGTGACAGGATATTTATCTGCTATTGCTAAAACAAGATTGCTGGTTTCAACAATTCGGTCTTTAATTTTTTCGTAACAAAATTCACAAGTGGGTTCATGGTCTGATTCTAAAAGTTTCCTAAAATCGGTTTTGTCTTTATTTTTCTTTGCCAAATTACACTTTATGCAAAGAACTTGTAGATTCTCATATTCAGTTTTTCCACCTATAGACCTTGGAATAATGTGATCGACATGAAGCATACGTTTATCTCTTGTTGCTCCGCATAAGGCACAACGCTGTTTACCGTCTTTCATAACTCTATAATAAAGGTTATCTGATATTGGGTCTTTATCTAACAACCTATTATCCCAAATTCTAAAACCTCTTTTTTCAATGTACTCTTGTAATTTTGATTCACATATTTTTCTAATAATAGCTTTTTGTTCAAGTGACAGTTTTTTGTCCAAGTTGAGTATAATTAAATTATCTTTCATTGAAACAATATTATGGTTTTTCAAAACCCTTACAGGCATCTTCTTTATTCGATCTTCATAATAATCAAGTTGACTTTCATCCTGTAAAACAAAATTGTTTGCAAGCTGTCGTAAAGTTGCTGATCCATCTGCGTCAACAAGGCACCTAATTAAAAGAGGTTGATAAATGTGACTCAACCGCATCCGCTTTTCAAGAAACTCTACAAGGCTTTCAAAATCCATAAAATTAGCTCATTTATAATTTTAAAAATGCTTATTTATAACCAATGGGGATATTCGACCATTATCGTATCTATAATTAAGTTCTTTAAAATCGAAAACTGCATCTGTCTTATGAATAGCTTCGTGGCAGTTAGGACATACAAGCAAAAGGTTACTTAATTCATCATCTCCACCCCTTGAAAAATAGATTATATGATGGGCGACACATAACGGTTCACCATAGAAGGTGACAGGGTCAAAAGAACATAACTGACAACGTCCATCATAAATTTCATTGAGTTCTTTAACTAAAGCTCTGTTTCTTGGTGCTCTTTTAGAATATTTATCTTTAGACTCTTGCGAAATTTCCTGTGTTTCAATTAGATTATTTAATATTTGTTCTTGGTGTATAGATTCTTCGTATTCTTTTTCAGGGAATCTGTAGTGTGTTTTTGAGTGAACAGGTAAGGATTGAGCAAATGATTTCAAAAGATGGGTATCATGGTCACTTAATTTTCTGATTGTCTGAAATGCTTGGGCATACTTGAACTTTTCATCTTCATTGAATTGTTTGATTGAATCGAATTTCGTTAACAACTGTGTCAATGGTTTTGATACCTTATAATATTTAGACAATTTTTCATCTGCCCATATCCTGTATTTTCCGTATTTGTAATTTTTCTGATTGTATGTTTTAGCCTTTACGACCAATTGCGCTAACAGGAATAGTTCAAAACCTGAATTTGTTTGGATGCCACTTATTGCAAAAGCATCCTCTCCTATTTCAACTATATTATGTAGACGTGTTTGGTTTGAATTAAAATTAAATGTGAACCCATTTTTTGTGTCTGACACATAATTGTTATATTTCCAATATACGATGATACCCATATTAATTTACAGTTTGATCTTTATCAGGATGAATATATGCAATCAAAAACAAAAAGACTGTATCACACACTCCAAATCAAAACTGATAGCTTACTTAAGTAAAAATGAAAAATCTTGATTTGTAACTACTTTCTTTATGAGATTCTGTGTGGCTGGCATTAGAGCCTGCGCAGTTTGGTTGCACGCTGTTTCTCCATAAAAGCTGGTAGTGTACTTATATTCTTCCGAAACAGAAATCGTCTGTCCATTTGAAGATTTAACAGTAAGAGCTAGGTTCCATTTTCCTGAGTTAGAATCAAAATTAATATTGTCCAAGTTTCCCGTCAGGATTATTGGAGAATTAGCCGAATAAATTTCGGCCATTTGTAATTCATCTATTAAAGCTTCTTTTATAAAGTCTGCAAATGTATTCCCATCAGGGGTCTTTATTGGGCCAACTGCCCTACACATGATTTCCTTTAATCCCTGTTTGGACGAAGAAAATTCACCTACGCTTGTCTTGCTTGGGCCAAGAGCACGAAGAGCCACTACATTGTCAGCGGAGATTGAGTACCTGTCTACTGCGTAAGTGGAACATCCTGTTAAAGCAAGGACAGCAACTAATAAAATTAAACATTTATTCATTTTTTCCTCCGTAATTAAGTGATTATCTTCCGTTTGATGTGAATTTATGTTCTAGAATGTACATTTGATATAATTGGTAAAAATTCCATCCCTTTATGAGGTTTCAATAAATAAGCAAGTTTTGCATGACATTTAGTTACTTCATTTGAGAACGGCAAACAAACACCTCTAATTCCCTTAAACGAAAATAGCCGAACAACCCCGCTGAAGGGCAATTCGGCTATTTCCCCGATCCAATCATCATGGTTTCCATCCTCCCCAAGATGGACAATACCTGATGCAATTAAGATTAATATGATAACATTCCTAACAACCTCCTGATAAAATGTCAAATATTCATAGACTGCGATTCAAATAAGGTATGTGGGTCTTTATAGTACTGTTAGACCATTTCATGGATCAATAGGAATAGGATGTATGATATATGTGGCAATATGCCGCAAAGAAACTACTTTCTCAGCACAATGAAAATAATAATGAATACTATCCCAAATAAAAATGTAGTAATGTTTATGTTTGTAACCCAATTAGGGGCTGCATCGGGAACAATCGGAACAGATATACTGTCTAACCTTGCCTCAGCTTGTTTATCAAATCGGCCTTCAAGCTTCATATTTTCTCTTAGCCTTTCTATCTTTGCTTTACCGGGTTGAATTGCAAAATTATGCATAACCCCAAAAGACCAAAAGCTTATTACAGCGTTAATGATTGATAAAACCATCAAGAAAGTTTGGTCAATTCTATAAAATGAGAAGGCAGCTATTAAACTTACACCAACATTAATCCAACCTCCCATATTTATACCTCCTTAAAAAGTGTCTACGCCAATATACATTGTCCTTGATTGAGGAAGCTGTAATACACCATTATATCCTAATTGAGTCATTATTGATTCATTGGTTTAATCCTCCTAATCATAGGCTAGCAGAATTGTCATTATCAGGCAGAATCCAATAAATGAAATTGCACGATAGGTTGTCATTAGTACACCCCTATTTGAATTTTACGACTCAGAAGGGGATATCGGATATATTTTTGATATCTTGAATGTTGGGTGGGCTGAAATCTAAAAATGCATCTCTGTTAATTGAACTACCGCAACAGGGTGGAAGTGTGAAAGGGATTCTTGGATTCATGCCTGAAAATTGCGGGGCATGTTCAAGGTCAAAGGATATAGTTTAACGACAGGGTAGGGGGGATGAAATTTATTGGAATGCGGGAAATCAGGTGAGGGGAGGGTGGTTAGATAGGTGGCCAACGGGTGGCCAACGGAAAAGGGGCCACACAATTTGTGTAACCCCTTTATTATATTAATAAAAATTGGTGCCGAAGGCCGGACTTGAACCGGCACGGCTTGTGGCCACTACCCCCTCAAGATAGCGTGTCTACCAAGTTCCACCACTTCGGCACATCATACCCGAAAAGCTTTATTGAGATTTTTCACCTTCGGCAGGGGCCGGCTCCGCCGTTGCCGGAGCTGCCGGCTGCTCGGCGGTCTCGGTTGGTTCCGCTGGTTGGGCCTGCGGTGCGGCCTGCTCGGTAACAGGCGGTTGGGTCTGCGGCGCAGCCTGCTCGGTAATCGGCGGTTTGGCCTCCATCATTATCGAGCTTTTGGACCGGTTGGTCGAATAATAGGCCAGGGACAGAGAAGTGAGCATGAAAACTACCGCGGCAGCCGTCGTCAATTTGGTGAGAAACGTGGATGCCCCTCCACTTCCGAACAGTGTCTGGCTGGCACCGCCGCCGAATGCCGCACCCATGTCGGCACCCTTGCCGGTCTGCAGCAACACGATCATTATCAGAGCAATGGAAACCACAAAGTGAATGATGATTAGTACCTGCGTCATTTTAACATCCTAAAATTCGATGCGTCATCGAATTTGAAAGCGTACAATTCGACTGAACGTGTCTGCGTCCAAACTGGCGCCGCCGACCAAAGCGCCGTCGATATCCGGCATACCCATCAACTCCGCAGCGTTCTGCGGTTTTACGCTGCCACCATAAAGAATACGAAGGTTTTCAGCTAGGTTTTCGCCAAACATCTGCGCTGTCTGCTTACGCAAGAACTGATGGACTTCCTGGGCCTGTGCACTTGTGGCGGTTTTACCGGTGCCGATGGCCCAGATCGGTTCATAGGCAATCACAAGAGTTTCAAGCGCTTCGACAAAATGACCTTTTAAACCCATATTGAGCTGTTTGTCAAGTACAGAAAAGGTCTTACCGGCCTCGCGCTGTTTTTCGGATTCCCCGATGCACATGATCGGTATCAGACCGGCCGCCAAAGCTGTCGACACTTTTTTGTTCACTTCATCATTAGATTCACCGAAGTATTCCCGTCTTTCCGAATGTCCGATAATCACGTAGCGGCACCCGGCCGATATAAGCATGGCAGATGAAACTTCTCCAGTATATGCACCCTCCTGTTCCCAAAACATATCCTGGCCACCCACTGCGACCGAGCCGTCTTTAATGGCTTCGTACACCGGATATAGGGCCGTAAAAGGGGGGGCGATCATGACATCGATTTCTCGCACATCAGAAACCAACTCATTCAAACGTGTCGCCGTCTGAACGGCTTCCGTCACTGTCTTGAACATTTTCCAGTTTCCGGCAATCAGTGGCGTGCGTGTGCGCATGATTCTCTCCTTATTGTCAGTGAAATCGTTTCGTTATCCCGCACGTGAACGCGGATTCAACATGTTTCAGATATGACGGGCTCCATCGGGTACACCGTGTGAACCGGTACATGATTCACACATGGCATGCGCATATTCTTTGGGCGACAGATTCTCTGTGCCGCACTGACGAGCAAGCCGCTATTGAATGCCTCGTCATCAAGACCGCAGCCATCATTGAGATCATCACTCCACTGTAAGATTTTTAAAATACTTGAATTTCCCAGCATGCTTGAACATGCTGGGTCCCGCAGCAAGGATCATGATGTTTCCCAACGGCCCGGTGCAGATCAGCAAAACGATGGCTAATGCGATAAAATTATTGCCGGCGATGTATCGTGAGGATGCTGGAAAAACAATGTAAAACATCAAATCGATTACGCTCAAGATAATAAGGGACCACACGGCCCATTTCCTTAAATTCCATATTCCGACACCCAAGACGGCAAAGGGAATCATGGTTAACAGAAATTTTGACGCCATTTGTTCCGCAAGCGGGCTGGGAATGACCGGATCCGTGGCCAACCAAAGAAACGCTTTGAATATGGCCACCCACCCGGCAGCCCAGATCGGCCACGGAAAATGACCGTAGATCCGCCATGCGGGGAAAATGGAAAACGGAACGCGCTCCACCGGAGAGATTGGGGTTTTTACAGCAATATGGCCTTTAACCGGCCCGGTACGATTCAGAGCCAAGACTGGATTTCCTTCCATCTATTCGTGCTGATTATACCCAGACCCGAGGATGTCGCTCCCCGGCCAAAGGGAGGCGTCCATGGCCCCGCCCGTTAACCGGGACCTGGTGACCCGCGTAATTGAATGCTGGCAGCAAGGTGAACTGCAGCGACGCAACGAGATGCTTCGGCGATGAGAGCCGCTATATGGTGAAATAACCGGGCGACTTCCTATCTTTATAGTTGGAACGACCCGGTGCGGAAATGGGCCCACGGCCGGTATACGCAGATTACATCTGGTTTCCGATCATCGCCGCCAAGTCGACCATTCGGCTGGAATAACCCATCTCATTGTCATACCATGACAAGACTTTCACCATTTCGTCGACTACGTACGTTGTGGGGGCATCGACAATTGATGAATACGTCGAACCATTGTAGTCGGTTGAAACCAACGGAATCTCGCTGTAGCCCAGAATGCCTTTCAGAGATTCTTGAGACGCTTTTTTGAGGGCTTGGGTGACATCCGAAACTGTGAGACCAGATTTTTCCACCGTCGCCACGAAGTCGACGATCGATACATTGGGCGTTGGCACACGAATCGCCAATCCGTTCAATCGCCCGGCGAGGTCGGGCAGGACCAGAGCGACGGCCCTGGCGGCGCCTGTCGTCGTCGGAATCATGGACAATGCCGCCGCTCTTGCACGGCGCAGGTCCTTGTGCGGAAAATCAAGCAGGCGCTGATCTCCGGTATAGCTGTGAATCGTGGTCATTAAACCACTGCGGATGCCGAAGTTCTCGAGCAACACTTTTGCAACGGGAGCCAGACAGTTGGTGGTGCAAGAAGCATTGGAGATGACATGGTGCTGGCGCGGATCGTAGCGGTTCGAATTCACGCCCAGAACGATAGTGATGTCAGGATCTTTGGCCGGTGCGGAGATGATGACTTTTCGGGCGCCGGAGGTGAGGTGTTTTTCAGCATTTTCCCGATCCCTGAACAAGCCGGTGCATTCAGCAACGATGTCGGCTCCGAATTCGCGCCAACGCAGCCTGGCCGGATCCTTGATCGAGGTGATCGCTACCGTTTTTTGATCCACTTCGATGACATCGTCCTTGGCGACGACCTCTCCAGGGAGGGTTCCGTGAACCGAATCGTATTTGAGAAGGTGCGCCATGGTTGCCGAGTCGGTGAGGTCGTTCACGGCGACCACCTCCACTTCGGGATGCTTCAGTGCTGCTCTGAAAACCAGCCGTCCGATTCTACCAAAACCGTTGATTCCAATTTTAATGCTCATTGTGTCTCCTCCAGAACTTAATCATTATCAGGGCATCTTCCCCTGTGTCCATGAAGTACTTAGGCCGTGTGGCCATGATTTGAAAGCCGAGTTTTTTATAGAGGTCCTTGGCAAAGGTATTGGATTGGCGGACCTCCAAATACACTGCTCTTGCCCCCCTGATCCTTGCTTCCCGAAAACAACTGTTCAATAACCGGGCGGCGATTCCTTGCCTTTGCCAACCAGGTGCCACCGCAATCCTCAGCAGATGCAGTTCGTCAAGATTCAGTCGCAGGCAGGCATATGCGATGATTTGACCATGAGCGGGATGCAGAACGACCCTGTCCATTGCATCCCGGCAGGATAGTTCGGTGGAAAAGGATATTCGCTGCCACGGCTGCCTGAAAGATTCCTTCTCGATGGCAAGGATGCCGTCGATGTGCCTTTCATCAAGGGCAACGATTGACCAGGCAGGCACGGTTAACCCCGTTTGTTTCCCTTCAAGATGCCGCTGGCCAGAGAAATGCTTTTCTTCCCAAACGCTTCGACGGTGGCGGCCAGTTCTCCTATCTTCATGTCGCCGCGGGTATTCACTGCTTTGATCAGCATCGGCAGGTTTACTCCCGACACGACCTCCACCCGCCCCTCCTCTAAAAAGGTATAGCTCAGGTTTGACGGGGTGCCGCCAAACATGTCGGTCAATATCAGCACGCCGTCTTCCCGCCCGACTTTTTTAATACCGTCGGAGATGGTCTTTCTCAGTTTTTCGGCGCTGACATTCAGATCGATGGTCACCGGAGCGGTATTCTCCGGTCTGAATCCGATGATGAACTCCGAGGCGTCAATTAAGGCTTCCCCGAGCTGGCAATGGGTCACTATTAAGATTCCGATCATTTATTTCCCGCTTCCGCTGATATCAGTTTGCATTCGACATTCGCGTTATCATTCGGCCTCAGTGCCTGCGGCTGCTACTGATGAATGTCGCGGTGGGTGAGGGTTATGTTTTTCCCGTCCTGATGGATATGCTCATAAATGTTCCTTGCTATTGCAACCGATCGATGCCGGCCGCCGGTACACCCGACAGCCACCGTCAGATATGCTTTACCCTCGCTTTCGTACAATGGGATCAGATAGTCAAGTAACTCGGTATATTTGGATAAAAATGTACGCGCTGATTCGTTTTGCAGAACGAAGCGTTTCACTTCGGCGGTTTCGCCGTCCAGTTCTTTCAGTTCCGGGATAAAATAGGGATTGGCAAGAAAGCGGACGTCGATGATCAGGTCCGCATCGCCCGGTGTGCCGTATTTGAATCCGAATGAAACGACATGTATACGCATTGAGGGCAGATTGACCATTTGCCTGGCAATGCTGTTGATTGTCCCTTTAAGATCATGCACGTTGAATCGAGATGTATTGATCACATGATCAGCATACTTTTTCAATCCTTTCATCAATACCTTTTCGGAACGGATGCTCTCCAGAAGACTGTTTCCCTTGTCAACCGGATGCTGCCGACGAGTCTGGCTATAGCGCTGGAGGATTATCTCCTCTGCGGCTTCCAAGAATAATATTTCGAGTTCGTATCCCTTCTGACTGATAGTTTTAAAAATGTTCGAAAAGTTATCCAGAAAACCTTTTTCCCGCAAATCCATACCGAAAGCCATTCCGGCCATATCGGCTTGTTGTATACCTGGCAGTTCCAGGAAACGGGGCAGCATCACAACCGGCATGTTGTCGACACAATAGAAGCCGGCATCTTCGAATGCGGCCAGGGCTGTGCTCTTTCCTGAGCCGGATAAGCCCGTCACGATGATTATTTTAGGTGCCTTCACTGTCTTATAATGGGTTCTGCAGTTGGCAGTCGATCGGATTTGGGTTGTTCCCATTCGGGGAGATCGCGTTCCCGATTATACTGGCTTCAAATGACACCCATCCGCCGACCGGATTGGAACGGGGTATGGGGTGCATCGCCGCGGTTCGGTTTAAAAATCGACATCTTCATCTCTGATTATTCCATAAATATCATCGCGGGTCGTTGCGCCCAAAAGCCTTTCTCTGAAGTTTTCGTTTTTCAGAATTTTTGATACCCTCGCCAGCACTTTCAAATGCAACCCGGTGGAATTTTCGGGCGTCATCAGGAGGAAAAAGATGTGAGTAGGGCGGCCGTCCATCGATTCAAAGTCAACCCCTTTGCGGCTGAGGCCGAAGCCGAGGACCAACTCATCCAAATTTTTCAGTTTACCATGTGGGATTCCAATGCCGCTACCGATGCCTGTACTCCCCAGCCGTTCTCTTTCCATAAGAACGAGGACGAGTTCATCCAGATCGACACTCTTCAGGCGGGCGATCGGCTCCACGAGCTCTTCGAGTATACTTTTTTTGTCCTGTGCCCTAAGATCAGCGAGAATTGCTTCTCGAGGCAATACATCCAGGATTTTCATTTGTGAGTACCATTTTGATCCGGTTCAGCACATGGCTTATAATCTATCTGCGACCGATTCTGGGGTGCAGCGGCTCAGTCTTCAGCCGAATTTTGTGCGAATCGAATTAGCTGTTGGGTTGAATCAGGCCGTAGTGGCCGTCCTTTCGCCGATAGAGGACATTAACGCGGTCGGTTTGGGAATTGGTGAAGACCAGAAAATTGTTATTGATCAGGTCCATCTGCATGACTGCTTCTTCGACATCCATCGGTTTGTATTCGATGTTCATGAATTTGACCTGCGGTTTGTGGTCTTCGTCCATCACCACGGCGTCGTACTCCTGAATATCTTTTATGCTGGATTTGGCGCCGCTTCTGCGTTCCCTGGTTTTCTGCTTACCTTTTTTTATTTGTTTCTCCAGCTTATCAAGAACCATATCGATGGCGGAGTACATATCATTTATTTCTTCTTTGCCGATAATATTAAGCCGGTCACCGACGATGTTTATTTCCGCAATATGGCGAAATTTTTCGACGGACAAGACAACACTGGCCTCTGCCGGATTGTCCAGAAGCCTGTCGAACCGGTCGAGTTTTTCTGTGACATAGGTTTTTAAATTTTCCGAAGACGGCAGGTTCTTGAACGTTACGGAGGTCTGCATAGATCAAAACTCCTTAAATTTGTTTGCGTTTGTTGGACGGCAGCACGTTCAACATTTCCCGGTATTTTGCAACCGTACGACGGGCAATATTTATTTGTGAATTTTTGAGAATCTTGGCGATCTTATCGTCGCTGTAAGGTTTCTGCGGATTTTCACCGGCGATAATCTGCTTAATCTTTTCCTGGACGCTGACCGAGGCGATGGCACCGCCATGAATTCTCTGAATCGAACTGTTAAAAAAATATTTCAATTCGAATATCCCCTGGGGGGTATAGGCATACTTGTTAGTGGTAACACGACTGATGGTTGATTCATGCATTCCGATGTCCTGGGCGACGTCCCTGAGCACCATCGGCTTCAATTGCGAAATACCTTTTTCGAAAAATTCTCTCTGGTAGTGAAGAATACTTTCCATCACTTTATAAATCGTTTTCTGCCGCTGGTGAATACTCTTGATTAGCCAGGCAGCTGAACGCAGTTTGTCTTGAATATAGCTCTCGGCTTCCCCGGGAAGTTTGTTCTTAGCGGCGATGGACTTTTTATAGAAAGGGTTTACACGCAGTTTGGGCATTCCGTCATCGTTGAGAACGATAACGAAGTCGTTATCCATTTTGTAAACATATATATCGGGGGTGATGTATTGCGGTGTGTCGTCTGAATACTGTCGGCCCGGTCTCGGTTCGAGGCTCTTGATTACACTGACGGCCGCAATGATATCATCCGCGCTTACTTTCAGGGCACGGCAGATAACCTTGATGTTCCTTTTCTCCAGATCACCGAGGTGATTCTGTATAATCTCTGAAACCAGGGTGTCGTCAATCTTCAGATGCCGGGCTTGAATCATCAGGCATTCGCTGAGGTCTCTAGCGCAAACGCCGATTGGGTCAAAGGATTGCATGAGGGCCAGCACTGATTCGACCTTGGTCTGATCTGTTTCGGCGATCCGGGCGATCTCTTCGAGGGCAATATCCAGGTAACCGTCCTGGTTCAGGTTGCCCACGATAAGGGAACCAATATTTTCCTCTTCACTGCTGGGCGAGGTCATCAGCAGCTGCCATAATAGATGGTCTTTCAATGACTCTTTACGAGCGATAAAAGCTTCGTATTTCGGTGCTTCCCTGCTTTCCCCCTCGTAGTTGACCCTGCCGGGTGTGTTGTATTCGTCGAGATAGCTGCTCCAGTCGATATCGTCATTGATTTTGTCTTCGATCGTGACTTCTTTCGCCGGATCGCCATCGTCAACAGGTGGGTCAGCCGCTTCCGTCAAGCGTTCTTCGCCAGCTGATTCCTGCAGCTCTTCAAGGGCGGGGTTCTCTTCCAACTCCTGGCGGATGGTGTCCAGAAGTTCCAAACGGGACAGTTGCAGCAGCTTGATCGCCATCTGCAACTGAGGGGTCATGATGAGTTGCTGCGTTAACTTGAGTTGTTGTCTGAGTTCGAGAGCCATTTTTATAAACTGAATTCATCTCCCAGGTAAATTTTCCGTGCAATGTCGCTGGATGTTATGTCTTCGGGAGTACCTGCCACGACGACCTTGCCCGCGTTTAGTATGTAAGCGATGTCACAGGATTGCAAGGTATCCCTGACATTATGGTCTGATATCAAAATCCCGATCCCGCGTTTTTTAAGATGCCCGATTATGTTCTTGATGTCAATGACTGCCAGCGGGTCGACCCCGGCAAAAGGTTCATCGAGCAACATGAATTTTGGATTTGTGGCCAGCGCCCGGGAGATCTCAAGCCGCCGTTTTTCACCTCCGGAAAGCACTGCGGCTTTCTGGTTCGCCAGATGTTTGATGCCGAGTTCCTCTAGCAAGAGCTCAGTACGCTCCTCCTGTTCCTCCTTGGGCAATGACAATGCCTCAAGAATTGCCATGATATTTTGTTTTACCGTCAGTTTTCTAAAAATCGAAGGTTCCTGCGGTAAGTAACCGACACCTTTTCGAGCCCGCAGATGCATGGGATAGTCGGTCAGATCCTCCTCGTCCAGCAGCACCTCGCCCGAATCCGGTTTTATCATCCCTACAGTCATATAAAAGGTCGTTGTCTTGCCGGCACCGTTTGGCCCCAGGAGTCCGACAACGCTTCGGCTCTCAACCTCCAGACTGACAGAATCGACGACGGTTCTGCCGCTGTAAACTTTGCCTAGATTTTGAAGAGACAGTACTGTCATTCGATTTCACACATGCCCTGTCGCTGCCTCAAGCGGTACCTCAATCTCAGGCCAACTTCCGCACCCTATATCAGATTTAGCCTCTCCATCCAACAACCCTGTTGCAATGGCTTAATTTTTTGGGGGTATGTTGAACACCCCCTTTACCCGGTTTCCGGATTTGCCGGAAACCCGTACCTTTTCGGTATCCATGAAAATGGTGATCTGCTCCCCTTTTACCTTGCTACCCTTATGATTGACCTCTGTGTTATCTCCGGTCAGCACTATTGTCCGGGTTTTGCGGTCGTAGGTCGCCCGGTCTGCGCTGGCTGCAAGTTCCTTTGACAATATCCTCACACGACCTTCGGCGATAATTTCACTAATATTCGCACGAGGGGGATTTTTTCCGCCGGCCGGCTTTTCGATCGAGTCGAAAAACACCTTCAACCGATCGGCTGTCAGGGTGTATGTCCCTCGGACAACTTTGACATTGCCGATAAATTCGGCTGATTTCGAGTTTTCATCGCCGACCAGTTCATCTGCAGTAACCGTGACAGGGTTCGCCTGTTCTGCCTTGCGGCCGGTTTCGGTTACAGCCGACGACCCTATCGACGGCAAAGGCCCCAAACAAAACCGCAGGAGCATCATAGCGACCAAGACGCGAAAGGGCATTCGCTTGGGTTTAAAGCGAAAAGTCATCATTGAATATGGCCTGAACCTTACCCTTAAAAACGGCTCTTCCTTTCTCGAGATCAAGGGCCATACTCTCGGCGCTCAGTCGAAAGGCTTCACCGGTGATGGTCACCGGTGTCTCTGCAAAGATGAATCGTCTCTCGTGCTGATAATGAAGCTCTTCGGCCTGAAGGTTCGCGTCTGCATTTTTTAACTCAACCCGACCTTTGATGCTGACATTTTGGGTCTCAGTCTCCAAAATACCGCTGTCGGCCGTCAGATGGATTTGCTGTTGATTCTCGAGAAAAAATGTCATTCCAAGATCTTCGAGACGTACCTTCTTCTCTGTATCGATGTAGTGGGCCGATGCCGCGTCAAGTTGCCATTCCTTTTTACCATTTCGGGTGGCCGTTTGATGGATATCATCGATCGTCATATCGGCTCCCGGTTTGAATGTGGCGATCAGCTTTTCCGGATTTTCAATGAGTTTCCGGTAGTTGATATACACGACCGTCACGAGGCCGATGATGGAAAAAATGAGGAGAACGAACACAATCCTCAAGGTGTTTGGCTTTTTTTTCTTCGTCACAGCCATGATATCATCTGCCTGGATACTTGTAAAACCTGCAGCCGCCCGTATTCGTGCAGTCGTTCAGCGGACAGCACCTTCAGACTTTATTTAGCGATCTTTGTTCTTCCAAGATACCGGTTTTCAAATAACTGTGGTGCGAAGGCTCGGATGGCCGATGTAATCCCGGCCTGTCATGCCACTGCGGACCTAACCGTGTGGACGGCAATACAAAAATTCACAATTTATTGCTATAAAAGGCCGTGAAACCGGCCCGCGGTGTGCGAGTGGGCAAGGGATACCGTTCATCCGTTTACAAATCGCGAAACGCACTAAATTTTTTAAAAATATTATCGCGCAGACGTCCAAAAGTCAAGAAACGATAAACTTTGCCTTGATTAACCTTCTTTTCCTTGTTATTGAGATTAGTCCCAATATTATGGCCAAATTTCAGTAAGTTGCTGGAAATAAATGCGTATATTAATCAGGAATTGTTAAACCGGTACATAAAATCCCAGCGGACGTGCCAGAGGTGGTATGCCCCAAGGCGCTTCTACCGGTAAAATGAATCGGTTGAGGGTTTTATATGGCGACTCACAAGATAAACAAGACCTATCAGGAAATCAACGCCAAGATTAAATCCGGTAAGGTGGTCGTCGTTACGGCCGAGGAGATCGTCGACATAATCAGTAATAACGGGCCGATTGAAGCCGCCCGCAAAGTGGATGTGGTGACCACGGGCACATTTGCACCCATGTGTTCATCGGGCGCGTTCATCAATTTCGGCCATTCAGTGCCGGGTATAAAAGCGTCCAAGGTCTGGCTGAACAACGTTCCTGCTTATGCGGGCTTGGCGGCTGTCGATTGTTACGTCGGCGTCACCGAGCCCTGTGAAGACGATCCACTCAACAAGGTGCATCCCGGCGAATTCAACTATGGCGGTGGGCATGTTATCCAGGATCTGCTGGAGAAGAAAAGCGTGCATTTAAAAGCACTTGCCTACGGCACCGATTGCTATCCCAACCGAATGGTTGAAAAGGACATTACGCTGAAATCACTGCCCCAGGCCACGCTTTGCAATCCGCGCAACGCCTACCAGAACTATAACTGCGCCGTGAACTTATCGAACAAGACGGTCTATACATACATGGGCGCCCTGAAACCCAGGGCCGGCAATGCCAACTACTGCTCGGCCGGGCAACTGAGCCCGCTGTTCAACGATCCCTACTACCTGACCATCGGAATGGGGACGCGGATTTTTCTCGGCGGTGGAGAGGGTTACGTTACGTGGCATGGCACGCAACATAATCCATCGGTAAAAAGGACGCCGAAAGGTGTACCGTTAAAACCGGCCGGAACCCTTTGGGTTATGGGGGATCTAAAAAAAATGAGCCCCAAGTGGATCAAAGGGCTGAGCCTGCAGGGTTACGGCTGCTCGATGGCCATTGGCCTGGGGGTGCCAATACCGCTATTGAATGAAAAAATCGCACAATTCACGGCCATATCGGACGAGGACATATTTACCCAGATTGTCGACTATGGGAAAGACTATCCCAACGGCGTATCCAAGAGCTACGGCAAGGTTAGCTATGAGGTATTGAAAAGCGGAACCATCGATTTTGACGGTCGAAAAGTGCCGACAGTTCCCCTGTCAAGCATTGCCCGCGCGCGGGAAATTGCAGAGATACTCAAAGACAAGATTGCCCGGGGAAAATTTTTTCTTGGAGAACCCGTTTTCACCCTTCCTCGATAGCAATCTATTCGTGCGATGCATCAACTCGTGCGATGCATCAACCGGAATTGAGCGATTTTCAAGTTTGCCGCAGTTACAAGGAAAACGTCGTTTCGCTATAGTCGGCTATGCGGGACCGCGTTTGACGCCGTAGATGCGGTGATCCGCCGGGGGCGTATAAAAATTGGAATCCCGCAAGGGTTTTATATTTTCGAAAGTCAAATTGGTAGAATTCCTTATAATTATTTTTAATTTCGTCATTTCGAAAAGATGAAACGCTCAACTTGGGATCAAGATTCTTCGGCCGTTGAAACGATGAAACGAATAAGGGCGTTCATTGCCCTGAAGTTGCCTGAACCGGTTATTGCCGCCATTCGACACGTCCAGGAACAACTGGCGGAACACCGGCTCAATGTGCGCTGGGTAAAGGTCGAGAGCATCCATCTGACGTTGAAGTTTCTCGGAGATATCGACACCGCCCGTGTCGATGACGTCGCCGCGGCTTTGTCGGATGCTGCAGTGCACACAGCGCCATTGCATCTGTCCGCAAAGGGCGGGGGTGCTTTCCCAAGCGTCAAGCGGGCGCGGGTAATTTGGATTGGTGTTGCCGGCCAGGTGCCGGCACTTGCCGCGTTGCAAAGAGCCGTGGAAAACAAGTTGACCACGATCGGATTTCCGCGCGAAATGCGAAGGTTTACGGGGCACCTGACTCTCGGAAGAAGCAAAGGGGCCATCGATGCCGGGAGGCTTCTGGCGGCGATGGATGAAATTCGCAGCTTCGAATCCGAACCATTTATCGCTGATCGGGTAATCCTCTTTAGAAGCGAATTGCAACCCACTGGCGCAGTTTATACGGAACTCCGCAAAGTGGCGTTGACGCCGCATAAGGCTTAGCGTTGATCTTTAACATAAGAGGAATATTGAGTCCGATGATACCGGTGACCATTTGGCGGGTTGCGAACCGAAGCACCTGCAAAAAACATATGAGCGAATTCGATTGCATCGGCCGGATTTGCCATCGAGGAGGAATTGATGACCAACGTAGCGGACAAATCGAGAGCAGTGGAAACAGCTATGGCCCAGATCGAACGGCAGTTCGGCAAAGGGTCGATCATGAAACTCGGAGACAGCCCCGTAATCAAAGTGCCTGTTATCCCTACCGGCTCATTGGCTCTGGATGTGGCGCTCGGGATCGGTGGGTTGCCGCGGGGGCGGGTGGTCGAAATCTTCGGGCCTGAATCATCCGGGAAAACAACCCTGGCCTTGCACGCCGTGGCCGAAGCCCAGAAACTGGGTGGAATAGCCGCCTTCATCGATGCCGAGCATGCACTGGACACCGTTTATGCCAGGAAACTGGGGGTCAATTGTGATGAGCTGCTTGTTTCTCAACCGGATACCGGAGAACAGGCTCTGGAAATCACCGACATGCTGGTTCGGAGCGGAGCCATCGATGTGCTGGTTATTGACTCAGTTGCCGCATTGGTGCCTCGGGCCGAGATCGAAGGCGAGATGGGCGACTCCCACATGGGCCTTCAGGCCCGGTTGATGTCGCAGGCTCTGCGAAAATTGACCGGAACGATCGGTAAAACACGCACGTGCGTTATTTTCATCAACCAGATCCGGATGAAAATCGGTATTGTTTTCGGTAATCCCGAAACAACCACCGGAGGGAATGCTTTGAAGTTCTATTCGTCGGTTCGTTTGGACATACGTCGAACCGGTGCGATCAAAGAAGGCCAGGAAGTCACCGGAAACCGCACCCGGGTGCGCGTGGTCAAGAACAAGATGGCGCCTCCGTTCAAAGAAGCGGAGTTCGACATTTCATACGGTGAGGGAATCTCCAAAACCGGTGATCTCCTGGACTTAGGGGTGCAGGCGGGCGTTATCGACAAAAGCGGTTCCTGGTATTCATTTGAAGGCGAGCGGATCGGGCAAGGACGTGAGAATGTGAAGCGTTTTTTAACTGAAAATCCGGTCATCTACACCTCGGCTCTCACCAAGGTCCGGGAATCCTTGGGACTCGAAGAAAAGCCTGAAGAAAAGAATAAAAAGGACAAAAAGGATCAGGCCTGACCAGGCACGGCCTTTCAAACGGCTGTGTTTTGTTATTCAAAAAGTCCACCAGTTGTCATCCTTGATGTCGCTGCTAGCAAAAAAGTTTGTTCAAACCAGACGGAGTGCAACCCATGACAGGCAATGACGTACGCAAAAAATTTTTGGACTATTTCAAGAAGCACCAGCACGAAGTCGTAAGGAGTTCGTCGCTCGTCCCCCAGGACGACCCGACATTGCTGTTTACCAACGCCGGTATGGTCCAATTCAAGCGGGCTTTCCTCGGGGAAGAAAACCGCGGATATCGTCGGGCGGCAAGTTCCCAGAAATGCGTTCGTGCCGGTGGGAAGCACAACGATCTCGAAAACGTGGGATACACAGCGCGCCATCACACGTTTTTCGAAATGCTCGGAAATTTCTCCTTCGGCGACTACTTCAAGGAAAAGGCCGTCGATTTCGGGTGGGATTTGCTTACAAACGGGTATGGGTTGCCGGCGGAAAAACTCTTGGTGTCGATATATCTGGACGATGATGAAGCCTACGACATCTGGCACCAGAACATCGGTGTCCCCGATGAAAGGATTAAACGGTTCGGTGAGGAGGACAATTTCTGGGCCATGGGCGACACGGGACCCTGCGGTCCCTGTAGTGAGATCCATTTGGACCGCGGTGAGTCCTATGGCTGCAGCAAACCTGATTGCGAACTCGGTTGTGAATGCGATCGCTTTCTCGAAATTTGGAACCTGGTCTTCATGCAATTCAACCGCGATGAATCGGGCACCCTCACTCCCTTGCCGAAGCCGAGTATCGACACCGGACTGGGGCTGGAACGCATGGTTTCAATCCTTCAGAATGCCGCGACGAACTTTGAAATCGACCTGATTTATCCGATCATACAAAAAGCGGAAGAGCTCAGTGAAAAGTCTTTCGGGGACAACACAGAGGCCGACGTGGCGTTGAAGGTGATCGCCGATCACAGCCGCGCGGCTGCATTCCTGATCGGTGATGGGGTTTTCCCCTCCAATGAGGGCCGCGGATATGTTCTGCGGCGCATCATGCGGCGGGCCATACGGTACGGGCGTATTATTGGCTTGACCCGGCCATTTCTACATCACACCGCCAGCGTGGTTTTCGAGATTATGAAACCGGCCTATCCGGAGCTTTTGGAAGCCCGGTCGTTCATTACCAACGTGATAAAAAATGAGGAACTGCGATTCATCGAGACGCTCGATACCGGTCTGAAACTGCTCAAGGACACCCTATCCGACCTCGAGGCTGCCGGACGGCAGCAGATTCCCGGGGCGGTGATTTTCAAGCTATATGATACTTACGGGTTCCCGGTTGACATTGTCCGCGATGTCATCAGAGAAAGAGAATTCTCCCTGGACATGAACGGGTTCGACAAGGCCATGAATGCGCAACGGGCCCAGTCCCGTTCCAAGACATCTTTTACGAAGATCAGCGATGCGTTCAAGAAACTGACGTCGCAGGGCACCACCGCCGCCTTCGCCGGTCACACTCAGACCGAATTAACTTCCAAGATAATATTACTGGTGCAGGATGGCACGGAAGTCGAGCAGGCCGGGCCGGGCGATGATATTGAAATCGTCACCGAGGTGACGCCCTTTTACGGGGAAGCCGGCGGGCAGGTCGGGGACACCGGCCGAATCAGCGGGACGGATCTCGAGGTCGAGGTGACGGACACTCAAAAAGACCCTACCGGCCTGATCATTCACAAAGGCCGGGTGGTGTCCGGACAGATAAAGGCGGGCCAGACGGTTGAGCTGACCGTCGATCATGAAAAACGGATGGCCACTCAAAGAGGCCATACAGCCACCCATATCCTGCATGCGGTCCTGCGCGATGTTCTCGGCGATCATGTGAAACAAGCCGGATCTCTGGTAGCACCGGACCGCTTGCGATTCGATTTCAGCCATTTTTCACAGGTGGAACCGGAAACGCTGAATCGCATAGAGACCATGGTCAACGAACGCATCTGTGAGAATATTTCGTCCCAGACTGTTGAGATGGCGGCCGCAGAGGCCTTTAAATCCGGCGCTATGGCGTTGTTTGAAGAAAAATACGGCGATCGCGTTCGGGTGGTGTCGCTGGCTGATTTCAGCAAGGAGCTTTGCGGTGGGACGCATGTCGAGAGCACCGGCGATATCGGTTTCTTTAAAATAGTCGCAGAATCGAGCGTCGCTTCCGGCATCCGGCGTATCGAAGCCTTGACCGGCAAGGAGGCGGTCGCACATACGCAGAAGACCGCTCAATTGCTGATAGATACGGCCGGCATTTTAAAGGACACCCCGGAAGCAGTCCCCCAAAAGGTGGCGAAGCTGATATCCGAGCAAAAATCCCTTGAAAAAGAGCTTGAGCGGTTGAAAGCCAAATTGACCAGCCTTTCTGCCGCGGACGCAGAGGCCGGGATGAAATCGATCAACGGCGTTCAGGTTATCGTCAAGCGGGTCGAGGCAGACAATCCGGCAGCACTCAGGGACCTGGCTGATCGGTTCAGAGACAAGCTCAAATCCGGCATTGTGGTTCTGGGGGCAGCTGCCGGTCAAAAAGCCTTCTTGATTGCCCTGGTGAGCAAGGACCTTATCGGACGCTACCACGCCGGCAAACTCGTTAAGGAGCTGGCAACGGTAGTGGGAGGCAACGGCGGCGGACGACCGGACATGGCCCAGGCCGGCGGTACGCAACCGGAGAATCTCGAACAGGCGTTCGAGCTTGCCTACGAGATAATCGAACGTTCCAAATAGTCTCCATACACGGGTGGGTCAGGGATATGAGAAACCATCTTAAAAAAAGTCTTTTCGTCCGATCGGCCTCAGGCGGATAAATCCTCCAGAGGCTGACAAGTCCCTTCGTTGAGCCCGCGTCTCAAGTCCTCGACATAGTCAAGTATGCCTGCGTTTTCATTCTCGGTCTGTCCTTGAACTCGACCGAAAATCCTCATTTTGAGAGTGCTTCTAATCATCTCATCATTGATTAAAACGAATCCGGCAGCCGGCCATACCCGTGGGTTGGTCCCCCGTTGCCGGCCGGGTCAGATCACCTGAGGCCAGGGTCGCTTATAGGGCGGATGTCGGCTGATAGGTGTGGACAGCCTTCCCCGCAGCGGGCAATCCGATAGGGTCAGCGGCATATCAGCGCTTCACTATTCTTTCCCGCGATCTATTCTTTCTTGACATTTCTCAGTATTATAGTCTATAATTATCTGAATTAAATAGTAATATTTTATTATTTACAGGCAGGGGGTTCATTGCATGGATCTGTTGGAACAGACCATTCGTTTCTACCGCAAACATCTTCCCGGGGCCGCGCTGGAGAAAAATTTTCTTAAAGCACCGTGTCCGTTTTGTTCCACCTCAGAATTCGAAGAGGGGGGAACGCTGGTTGCGTACTTGAATGCAGATAGTTTTTTTGCAGGATATTTCAGGTGTCTTAACCGCTGTCGACCCGGTGGGTTTCCGCTGCACTTCGGACGCTTGATCGGCGTCGAACCCGATCAGGTTCCGGGCTATATTCCGGACCGCGAGCCCTTCGTCCGGGACATTGTTTATCCCGTTAAAAATCTCAAACAAGAGATCATAAAGTTCACTTCGCTGATGACCGAAAGCGAGTATGCGCATTTTCGTGAATTCGGGGTGTCAGAAGCGGTCGTGGATGAAATGAATATCGGATACAACGGCCGTTACCTTGTCTACCCGTACATCGCCGATGACGGGAACAGTTATGCGGCCCGATGTATACTGCCAGGCCGGCCGGAGGATAACTTCTGGTACGGCGACGATGAATTTACCACGGGTGATTTTCAAATTTTTGGCGCGCTTGAAATCGAACGGTGTGAGGGCGGAGCGCTGTTTGTCGTAGAGGGGGAAGACAATCTGCTGACGCTCAAAGAGCTCGGGTATCCCGGCATCGCCGTTCCGTCCGCCGGTGATCTCGAACACATCAAAGCCGAGCGTTTGGGCGATATCAAGCACGTTTTCATCGTGGTCAATAACACCCCCGAAGGTTATCTTTCAGCCCGTGACGCGGCCACCCGCATTGGTTTTAAGGCGCGAATTCTCACGTGGCCGGCCCGTTCCAAACGCGGCTATAGTCTGTCCGATCTTGCCCGGGAGAAAGGACAGGGATTCCGCGCGGCTGTTTCAAACTTGATTCGGTCTTCCAAAGCGTTTTCTCCGTTTTCGTCACCTGAGACGGAACATCGCAAGTTTCTTGAAATGGTCGTTCGGTACCGCGAAGACACTACAGCCGGACTCAGTTCCGGGTTTGAGAAACTCGACCGGGCCTTGGGCGGCATCCAGGGGATCAATATCATGGGCGGTCCGCCGAAGGCCGGCAAATCCTGCTTTTACATGCAGGTGTCGACTGAAATGGCCCGCCGCAATACACCGGTGATTTACTACGATTTTGAAAACGGCCGCATGAAAATTTATGTCAGAACCCTGTGCCGAATGAGTCGGTTGGCGCAAAAAGAGATCTGGCAGGACCCGAACGACGAGAATGTCCTTCAGCGTCTCGAAAAAGCCCAACAGGAATTCCGGCAGTTGCTGCAGTGCTTCAGAGTGGTGACAGATCGCAAGTTAAACCCTGACATCATGCGTCGCCAGATCGACTTCCTCCAACATGAGACCCGAAGAGATTTCGCCGTGGTGGTTATCGACAGCTTGCACAAGTTGCCATTCAAAAATCTATCCGACCGACGCACCGGCATCGATGCCTGGCTGCGCCACATGGAGGCGATCCGCGACGATCAGAACGTATCTTTTTTTGTGGTCTCCGAACTCTCGCGAGGCGAGGGCGGTCGCTACGCTAAAAAGCCGGATCTCGGCGCTTTCAAAGAAACGGGAGACATCGAATACAGCGCCGATAACGCCATGATATTGATGCCCGATTGGGAGCCCACCGATCCGATCTCTTCCAAGGAGAGATTGAGTTCCCTGTGGCTGGTGGCCAGTCGGGAAAACAGCCCCGGCAAGATTGCCTCATACCGCCTGGAGTTCCCCTTCTGGGGATTTTCAGAAATATAACCCAAATTGAGCGAAAATCGAGGCTTGTCCGCCTCCGGCGAGGATGCCCCGGATCCAAGGCATCAAGGGTGAAGCCTGTAATCGTATACTGCAAACCCCGGATCCCGCCGATGGCGGGACAGGATCTGAAGCCCTCCGGTTTTCCCGCAGGGTAAACAACATGGGATTAAAAATGGACATTTACAATTCACTATAAGAAGAGTAAAAACTTGCACGTTTACTTACACATTACTTGACAAATCAGATCTATAAAAACTTTTCCCATTTTGTTTACGATCATTGAGGGCATAAGTGTCTGCGCCAGGGGGGCGCTCTTTTACTTCTGGAGCGAAAAGGGAGATCGGCGATGGTCGTTTCTACCGTGTAAACTCATACATGAGGGCGTCTGATGAAAAGTCAGTATGCCATTGATTGATATATGAGATCCGTATCGTTTAGCATCTTTTCAAATACCCAAGCCCTTGTGTTGTCATTTTCTAAGGTGGTGTGCGGCCTCGCGCTTGTTCTTTTAGCGGCAGGTTGCTCGGGCCCAGCTCTGCAGCGATCCCCTACAGAAACATCGCAGACGGGCGCCCAGGCGCTTGAACAGCGTGCATACACGGCCGTCGAGCAGGGGGACTACCTGACCGGCATCCAAATTCTCGAAGAAGTGCTCCGCCAGGATCGAACGAATGCCAAAGCGATGTATGTCCTGGGGTATGTGTACGGGCAGTTGGGTGAGATTGAAAATGAGATCAATTACTACGAGGCCGCTATCCAGGCCGGATATCGCAGTGAACAGGCCTTCCACAACTTGGGCAAGGCATATCTTGGGACCGATCAAACCGCATTGGCGATTCAGTCCTTTGAAAAAGGTCTGATTTTGAACCCCGCTAACGCCGACAATCACTTTGGGCTTGGTATGGCCTATCAGAATGTCTTCGAATATGACAAAGCGGAACGTGAATTTATGAAGGCGATTGAATTGGAACCGGATGTCCCGGAGTTTCGGGAATACCTTGGCCGTTTCTATGAAGACGCAGGGGAACTGAAAAAGGCCGAAGAACAGTTTCGGTGGATACTTGAGATCGCCCCACAGTACGAGGGGGCGCGCGAGTATGTGGAGGAAATCGAGCGCAAGAGAATGCTTCGGGACAATCGTTGATGTCGGACTTTTACTCTGAATGATCGTAAACAAAACGGGATTAGAAAAGGACATTTACATCTCACCGTGGGAAGAGATAATAAATGGCATCACTTCTCGTATTGTATTATAAATCAAATAGATAAAAACCTATACCGTTTTGTTTACGATCATTTAGGGTATTATTTTCCCTGCAAGACATCGATCATCGAATAAATCTTGCCTTTGGCTCCTTTTCGCAGCTTTTTGTTCAGGTAGTCGACGGCATCCAATGTTCCTCGAGCGTAAATTTCGCGTCCGTTAACATTGTGGGTGAATTCGAAACGGACGGTCTTGTCGGCTGAGATCAGGGTGTAGGTGTGCCAACCGTGTCCGCGCAGCGCTTCCTCTGGTATGCCCCAGACTGTTTTCTGCCGCTCTGGATTCCTCTCTTTGAAAATGTTTTCCTCTGCGAACGGGATACCCAGGGCGTTAAAGTGTATCACCATGGCTTTGGCTGTCCCGCTGGTATCCGCTTTCCCTTTCTGGTGGCTTTCCCGAATCTGGAGGGTATAGCCCTGGAATAGGCCGGGAAACTTCATGGCTGCGAATTCCATCATGGCCTGCAATCCGACAATCTGCTTGGCCATGTTCGGTGCGATGACCGCAGCCGTAAGTGAATCCTTGACGGTCTGCTCCAGTTGCAGGCGGTCCCCGCCCGTCGTTCCCATGACAAATGCAAGGTTGTGTCGGCAATAGAACGCGGCATTGTCATTGACTGCCGAGGGGTGGGTGTAGTCCACACTGATGAAAAGACCGGTCGAAGCCTTGACGTCCTCAATCACGGCGTCGCGGGTGTCGGGCCGCACCAGCCTAACCGCCGTACCGGATACTGCTGCGTCAATTTCCGAGATTTCAGGGCCGGTCAGAGATAGCGGGATCAGCTCAAAGCGACTGTCGGCCGCAACGTGCTCGGCCACAACCCGTGACATGTTCCCCGGCAGGCCGTTGACCATTACTTTGATGGGTTCCATGGGTTTGGATCTCCTTTTCTTCACCTGGATTTACGATTGACGCATCACTTCGGCAGCGGGTCCCGGAAGAAGGTTCCATATCGCCAAGGACCCTGGAGCGCCTCTTCTCCGAAGAGTTCAATCGAATCGCCTATAAGTGGTTTCAAAACCTCAGATCAGGATTGAGGGCAAGGCGCAGGCCGATGATAAAGCGCAGCATATTCAATGATATGTCCGCAGGGGCGCGGGCATCGGTCCTGCGACTCTGTCAGTGAAGGACTGCAAAACAGCCATCGGGCCTTAGATGGGGTTTTGAGACCACTTCTCATCCGTCCTCCCAATTGGAGGCGGATTTTGCCAATTGGTCCAGCGCTTCATTCACGACGGTTGCCAGGCGCGGAAATTCTCCGTTGGCGTCGTGGGTTAAACGATGGTGAAGCGATTTGACGGCGGCCGGTATGTATGGCTCGAACTGCGTCTTTCCCTTGGCTCGGCTCAGGTATCCGAAGGCACCAAGTATCTGAAGGTTGCGGGTCAGGCAGCAGTAATGATAGCCTCTGCGGAAGCGGTCTGCGCACCCGGGATACCGACCGTCTATTTGGTGAATGCCATATTCAAGAAGCTCTGACTGAACGGTTTCCGGCAATTGCACATATGGATCGATCAACAGGGAAGCGAGGTCGTATTGAAGCGGGCCTTGCCGCCCCCCTTGGAAATCGATGAAACGAATTTCTCCATTTTCAAGCATGATATTGCGAGACTGAAAATCACGGTGCATGAATCCGTTGATAGCGAATTTCAGGGCTCTATCGGCCAGAAGGGAAAAATCATTTTCCATTTCCGAATAGGAAATGTGGCGGTCAAGATATCCGTTCAGGAACGCGTCAGTAAAATAGCGACATTCTTTTTCGAGGATCAATTCGCGACTGTAAGTCGGAGTCTGGTAGGTCCATGACGGATCGAAACCGTCTATTCCGTTCACAGACATGGCGATCAACTGCCGAATGATCGCCCGGTACAGGGAGATTATGGCCTCGGGATCCAACTTACGGGTGACCGCATCCTGAAGGTGAACATCCCCTACATCTTCCATGTACACCAGGCCGGCAAATCGATCATAAAGGAAAATCTGCGGAACCGGTACGCCTTTTAGGAAAAGGTGACGCCCGATGGTCACGACAGCATCGACTTCAGCAACACCGTCATTATTTCGGATACCATGGTCAACCATGACAAGAGAGGCCCTGCCGGATTTCAAGCGGTACCAATGGCGGTCGGAACCGTCGCCGGCCAGTTGTTCGCTGGCTATCGGGTCGGTTGCAAAACCTGGATCGATATGTTCGAAAGCCAATGGAGCCATTACTTTGCGAACAGCCTGTCGGTAGCGCTTTGGTGTGCCGATGTCGGTCCAGTAATGTCCTGTGGCCACATAGGCCTTGACCCCGTCTCCGCCGGCGATGACCTTACGGTAGGTGTCAATACTGCTGTGAAAGGTTTTTTCCGGGATAAGATCCAGAATCCCGGGATCGAGCACCTGAATGCCGGTGAAGGCCATGAGTCGGTTCACTGCCTCGCTCGTCATTGTCAGCCGGATTCCCAAATCCTCTGACGAGTCCTTCCGGGCTGACCGTCACCATATTGAATTGCGGTTCGTCATGCAGAACCAAGGTCACCGGGTGCCGATGGGACAGATGGAACTGATATACCATCCGCAGGTCGATGTCTGTGACGATGTCACTGTTTATGACCACGAACGGTTGGTCATCCCAAAATTGTGCCACGTTTTTTACTGCACCGCCGGTGCCGAGGATCACCGGTTCAAAGCTCGTGTGTACGGGTATATCGTAGCGCTGTGAGGCCAGAAAAGCGTTGACCCGATCGTGGAGGTGGTGCGTGTTAACGATGACTGCGCGACAACCGGCCGCTGCAAGTCGCCGTATCGTCAAGTCCAGAATTGGCCGCCCGGCAATGGTGAAAAGGGCCTTGGGGGTGGAACGGGTATAAGGGAGCAACCGGGTACCGAAGCCGGCCGCAAGTATCATGGCTTTCATGGTTCTTTTTTACGCCGACACAGGCAAGAAGTTATCCCGCGTCGCCTCCGGGTGATTGTCCTAATGCAGCCGACTGAGATAGCGATTGATGGCGACAGCAAAATATTCCAATTTCTCGATATCGTCCGAACTTTTTATTCCTTGACTGGTAAAAAAATCGATGGCGTTTTCAAAGGCCACCTTCGAGAGCGCTTCTCTACGATCAATTTCCTTGCGCTTGTACATCCGACGACCTCTGGCCTCGATTTTCTTCACGCGTTCTTTAACCGTCGCAGCGGTTGCCGGGGCCCACATAAAGTAACTCACCACGATGAGGTAGGCTTCGAAATAGGGGATCAGAAAGCTGGCGAATAGTTTCAGCTTCCTGAAGCCGGCCGATGTGACGTTGTACGTGTCCGGCAGGGTCCGGTGCGGTGTGAGGATCGCTTCGTCGATGAATGCCTTGAGGGCTTTGCGCACAAAGTGTTCCGGATGCAGGTCGACATCGTGAGCAAATTCGTTTTTGAACAGGTGTTGAAGAAACTTGTAACCGCCGTGAATGTCCGTTGCTGCGAATTGAAACGCATCCAGATTTAATATTCCCATGGCGGTAAAAGCCGCAGGAACAAAGAAAGCGATACAGTTGTTTTTATAATATTCCAGACTCGACCGGTGATTTTCGTTTACCGTATATTCGGCTTCAGTGACCGTTTCCCCTTTTTCCTTGGGGATCGCTTCGATAAATTTCCGTTGCGCATAGGAATCAAAAGCGTTTTCGATCGCGTGCCTCTGATCAAGTACCAGTGTGTCGGCCAGTTGAACCTCTTGTGTACTCAGGTAATCGAGATACAGCCGAGTGATCGACTTGATGTTTTCCAGGCTGAAACGGGTTTTACTTGTGTTGAGGATGGCGCTGGCGCACAAGCCATGCGCTGTGACCACCGCGGCTTTGTTGATGGCGTTGATGATCCGAAACCCCAGGTTGCGGCAGAAGGTATTTCTTTCTTTTGGGCTCCACGCCTGGATGTCTAACCCCTGGTTTTGCAGCAGCTGATTAAGGGAAAGCGGTTCGTTGAAGCGAATATAGATTTTCCCAAAACGCTTTTTCAGAAACTTGCGTGCTTTGATCACCTGCAGCAAATTTTCAGGTTCTTTCTGGCCACCGCCAAGTTCATGGATATAAGCGCTTTCTTCCAGCACGCGATCGTATCCGATGTAAATCGGCACGAAAATCATATCCTCACAGGCACCATTTCTGAAGGCTTCGAGAAGCATGGAGAGGAATCCCAGTTTCGGCAGAATCAATTTGCCGGTGCGGCTGCGAGTGCCTTCGATGAAGAACTCGATATTGAATCCCTCCTCGAGCAGTTTGTGGATGTATTCCGAAAAAACCCTTGAGTACACCACGGCTCCGCGAAAGCTGCGGCGAATGAAAAAGGCGCCGCCTCTTCTAAACAGTGGACCCATCGGCCAAAAAGCAAGGTTTTTTCCGGCGGCGACGTGGGGGCAAGGCATGTTGTTATGATAGAGAATATAAGACAGGATCAAGTAATCGATATGGCTTTTGTGGCACGGCACCAGTATGAGCGGACCCTTTTGGGATGCCGTCTTGAGGTACTTGATACTGTCGTTGTTGATGGAGACGCCGTCGAACATGGTATTGGTGATGTATCCGACGATGCCCGAGGCGATTTTGATCAGGTTTGTATTGTATTTTGCGGCAATCTCTCCCAGGTAACCGTCAGCTTCTTTGCGTAATTTGTAAAGAGGGATCTGGCGTATTTCAGAGTGCTTGGTGACGAATTCCTGAAACCGTTCACCCGTCAGGATGTTTTCCTTGAGTTCCCCAGAGCTTTTAAGCACCGGGCCGGTGATCGCCTGACGGTGCCGATTGATTTGTTTCAGCAGCGTACGCCGCAGGTACAAGGACTGATAGGCGGTATTGTTTTCACGGTTTTCAACTGATTCGAGAAACTGCATCAAATTGACCGGTTCAGATATTTCAACGAACACCTTGCCCGGATTTCTGAACAGCGTCAACAGGCGGCGCATATTACCCGGTTTCCCTTCCTGGCCAAACAGAATGTCAACAAGGGTGGGATTTGACCGATAGGGATCCTTGCTGAAAAACATCAACACTGGAACCAGGTGTATCGGGCGCTCGATTTTTTTCTGAATTTCTATGAGAAACTCGAGCGGGTCGACTTTGGCTTTAACGAACCGGCGGTAGAATTCGCCTCTTTCCACCAGAGAAAGAAATCCGGCCCGGCCCTGAAGAAGCTCATCCCGGATGTAACCGCTTTTGTATGGATTCTGAAAGGACATGGTCCGGATGATATGATAACAGTGAGCGAGGATCATCCTGAATAAATGCGTGAGCGGTTGCCAGATAAGAATGCGATAGTCGAACCCGATTTCCGGAACTCTGCAGCCTTGACGGGAGAGGGTTGTGTGGTAGAAAAGAAATTCAAACTTGCTTTTGTTTTTATTGATGTAAACGATAGGATCCGTACCCGGGATCTGTTTCAAGACGGCTGTCTGATCCGCCTGGACCTTTATTCCGGAATAGAACATTTTGAGCAGCAATGGTGTCAGCCGACCCAGCTTTGCGGGCAGAAAGCAGCTGTAGTATTGGGTGGTGCCGACCAACAGCCGGTCGAGCCACCCATCCTGCGTGAAGGCAACGTCCACGTGTTCAAGTTTTTTTAGGCGGGGCATGGTCTGTTTCCAGGGCGGTATCGGCCGCGCGAGTGCCTCTGGAACCATAGGAGGCGCAATGGTCGACGTGATGCCGGCGTGAACAGCCGCAGGCAGTTTCGATTTCTTTCTAAGTATTTACAATCTAAGTAGAAAATGTTTATCAAAATAACGTTCGATATGCAATATATTATTTTGAATATTACCTTAAGCGCTTGGGCACCCGCGGTTCCTTTAAAAAAAAATACTTGATAAAATTGGTTTCTTAAATGGGGTTGTTTTGGCTACAAAACTGTGGTAATGGTCCGCTGAGTCTGAGTCTTCCCACCATAACATTTGAGCCGTGAGAGCAGGCCGTCGAACTGTTTCGTGTCGACAGTTTGTCGCCCGGAAGGGAAACCCGGTCCCGGGACTTAATTTTTTATTTGACGCATGCTCAAAGCAATACTAAATTGTTGGCTCTATCAAAGATGCGATTAAGGATTCGAACATAAATCAAAAAAGAGGAGGGTTTGTATGAAAACTTTAATCGGAGGAGCGATAGCGGCAGCACTGGGCCTGATCGGCCTCGGGATCTGGTGGAGTGAGTTTTTGATGGTTTTGGCCGGTATCATTCCGGTTATGCTCCTGCTTGGTGGCGGGCTCGCAATTTATCTCGGATTTGATGAACTGAAGGATACTTGGAAGAAAGACGAAAGCTTCGAATCGACTTCGGTGGAAGATGACCAAGTTGAGACTTACAAAAAAGAGATCGATGAACTCAAAGACGAGATCAAGAGCCTGAAAAAGGCTTAGCAGACGGACGATGATCACAGAGCTCTGCCGTCGATCGGTAGAGCTCTTTTTGTTCAGCGGCGCGTATTGCCGGAGGTAACGGCCGTGCGGGCCAATTGGTCCGCACGCTCATTTTGCAGATGACCGGCATGCCCCCGGACTTTCACCAGCTTCACGTCCTTCATTGCGTCGAGCAGCTTTCGGATGGCATCCACGATCTCTCGGTTTTTACGTGCTTTCCAGCCAAGCGACAGTACACCGTGAGCGTAGCTGCTGTCCGTGTATATGACGACCGGCAGTTGCTTTTTCTTGAGTTCCAGCAAGCCGGCGCGGATGGCTTCCAGTTCGGCCACGTTGTTGGTTGCATGGCCGATAAACTTCGAGATTTCTCTCACCTGTCCCCTGTATTCCAAGACAATACCAATGCCGGCCGGACCGGGATTTCCCGATGAGGCGCCGTCGGTGTATATGTGCACTGCATTTTCATCCGGCGGCGGCATGGGTTTGTTGGCCATTTTTACCCCGGTGGTGGCCCTTCGGACCGGACTTCCATCGGTTTTGGCATCGAGCGGCATAACATTGGCGGGATTGACCCAGTATTCGTGCTCTTGCTCGAGCTGGTACTTTATGAGCAATTTGCCGTTTTGTTGAATGGGGCGGCCGTCGTGATCGGTTGCCATCCAAACCTTGTTTTGTTTGAATCGCATCCGGCGCCATTGCGGTTGATCGGAGTGAGTTCGGCTCATAAGCTCAGTTATACAATCGGATTTCTCGACTTTGGATAGCGAAGGCCTCGAGGTCTTTTTGCCATTCAGACGCAATATCGTCGACATTGTCACCGATTTCGATTCTTTGGCGGACGTTGCGGTCTCCGATGATCAGGTCGATGGGTCGTCTCTCGAATTCATACTCATAAGGCGGGCGCTTCCACTGAAAATCCTCGCCGTGGTGCCGTATGACTTCCTGCAACAGCTTGAGAGAGGTGATATACGGTCGATAGGCCGTTGCATCGGTAACGTGGATCTGATAGCCGTTGCAGGGTTGCCCAGCCCATTTGTTGGATGTCGGTTCAAACGTTATCGGTCTCAGAATCACCCCCGGTATCTGAAGTTTCGCCAGCCCTGAAGCAAACCGTTTCGAAACGAGGTAGGGCGCACCGAAAATTTCGAATGGCTGAGCCGTGCCGCGCCCTTCGGAAACGTTGGTTCCTTCCCATATCACCTGCCCGGGGTAGACCATGGCAGAGAGTGGTGTCGGAAGATTGGGAGAAGGTGGAACCCAGGGCAGTCCGGTGTCCGAGTGGTACATTGCGCGGTGCCAGTTCTGCAGAGGAATTACCTCGAGGTCGCAGTCGATTCCGTATTGTCGGTTGAACAACAGCGCCAGTTCTCCGATGGTCAGACCATGCCTCATGGGAATTGGAAATCGCCCGACAAAAGAGGTGCAGTCGGCTGCAACGCAGTTGCCCTCTAAGACTTTTCCGCTGATCGGATTGGGGCGATCGAGGACGACCACCTTTTTTGCATGGGCCTTTGCGGCTTCCATGCAAAACGACAACGTGTATATAAAGGTGTAGACCCGGGTGCCGACGTCCTGCAAATCGACAAGCAGTGCGTCAATGGGCTCTAACATCTCACGGGTCGGAATGCGTGTGCTGCTATAGAGGCTGAATACGGGTATGTTCAGGATGGGGTCGATGCCGTCTGCAGATTCGATCATGTTGTCCTGTTTGGCGGCATTAAACCCGTGCTGGGGTGCATAGAGCGCCTTCAGGCGCCCGGGGAAATGACGGGCGATGAGCTCGCGGGCATGGCGATATTGTCGATCGATGGAGGCCGGATTGCAGAGAAGTCCGAGTCGGCAGCGGTTAAGCCCGGGGGGCGGATTCTGGCAGAAATTTTCGAGTCCGGTTAGAACCGGTTGCGTCGTTTTCATATTTACGTCTGCCGGCAGCCAGGATGCGCCGGTGCCGCTGGATTGGGGGGATACGAATTTGCCGAGGCAACCGGCTTCAACCTTTCGGTCCGGTAGTCTTGCGGTGCCATTCGGCCGCAGGCAGCATAACATTTTTGAAGCCCGAGTCAAGGGATAGGGTTCATCCGGGTATAGGGCCTAACGATACGGTCGTGCCAATCCATTTTGGTATGTGAATATCTTGACAACGATCCGAATAAAAAATACAAAGATCAATTGCACCTTATTCCAGCGGCCGGGTTGCAGGCAGAGACAGAACGAACGGTCGAGAGTGATTTATGCAGATCCAATTGGAGGGTATCGTTGTCATCGTAGGAAACTTCGGCAGCGGTAAAACCGAAGTCGCCATCAACCTGGCAGTGGACCGCAACCGCGCGGGAGTGAAAGTGCGGTTAGCGGATCTGGATTTGGTCAATCCGTATTTCAGAACTCGGGAAGCCCGAAAAACTCTCGCAGATATCGGCATCGAGGTGATTTTACCCCCCGATGAATACCTGGTGGCGGATTTGCCGATCCTCAGCCCTCTTGTTGCCGGAATGATTCGTCGACCCGGTCAACTGGGTCTGATCGATGCCGGCGGCGATCCTGTGGGCGCCAAGGTACTATCGGCCTTGGCGGATGCATTCAGCGATCGACCCTACCACATGTTGCAGGTGGTCAACCCGATGCGGCCGAAGTCGGATACCGTTGAAGGCTGCCTGGCTATGCGCCGCGAAATAGAAACCGCCTCCAGATTAGTCGTCACCGGCTGGATAGGCAATGCCCATTTGATTGACGAAACGGGACCGGATGATATTGTTCGGGGACATGGATTTGTTCAGAAACTGTCCCGCGAAAGCGGGTTGCCGGTGATGTTCGTCACCGCCGCCAGTGATTTGCTGCCGCACATATCAATGGAGAGTTTTTCATGCCCGGTATTGACTATCGAGCGGCAGCTTGTACCGCCCTGGAAAAAGGCCAAACCGATAACCTAAGGAGTAATCACCCATGGCTTATCTACATGAGATCGATAAAGACAGGTGTAAAGGCTGCGGATTGTGTGTGACGGTCTGCCCTAAAAAGGTGCTCGAGATATCCGACCAAGTCAACACCAAGGGGTATTTCCCCGCCTACCGTGCCCGCCCTGAGGACTGCATTTATTGTGCCCTGTGCTGCACGATGTGTCCGGATGTTGCCATTACTATTACCGAGGAGGCCGAGGCGCCGACCGGTTCGAAATGATTGGAGGAAGAAATGGGCAAGGTGTTGATGAAGGGAAACGAGGCTATCGGTGAAGCAGCGATCCGTGCCGGTTGTTTGAATTATTTCGCCTATCCGATCACACCGCAATCCGAAGTGGCCGAATACCTCTCCCGACGGTTGCCCGAGGTCGGGGGTGTTTTTTTGCAGGGTGAAAGTGAAGTCGCCGTTTCTTACATGATCCTCGGAGCAGCCGCCACCGGTGAACGCGTCTTCACTACGTCGTCGAGCCCGGGTATCAGCTTGATGAGCGAAGGAATCAGTTACATGGCCGGATCCCAGTGCCCGGCGGTTTTCGTGAATATCATGCGCGGTGGGCCCGGACTCGGGGGAATTCTGCCTTCTCAAGCGGATTACCTGCAGGCAACCAAAGGCATCGGCCATGGGGACTGCCGGATGTTGGTCCTGGCGCCGGCCAGTGTTCAGGAGGCCGTTGAAATGGTGATGATGGCCTTTTCGCTGGCGGAAAAATATCGCAATCCGGTCATGATCCTGGGCGACGGATTAATCGGCCAAATGATGGAACCGGTTGAATTTCCGGACCACTTGAATGTTGAGCCTAAAAACAATGACGACTGGGCCGTTAATGGCATGGACACACGTCGGAGCGAAAAACGCAATCTGATTCGCTCCCTCTATCTCGACCCTGAAGTGTTGAACCGCCATAACCTGGCCCTGAAAGCCAAGTACGACCGGATGAAGAAGGAAGAAGTCCGTTACGAGGGTTACAATACGGAGGGGAACTATCGCGTGTTGGTCGTGAGTTACGGCACCATGAGCCGGGTATGTCGAACCGCGATCGATATGCTCAAAGAGGAGGGGATCGAGGTCGGAATGATCCGACCTCAGACGGTCTTTCCTTTTCCGGAAGAGGCTGTCGAAAAGGCGGCGGCCAAAGAAGGGTGTCAGGCCGTCGCCTGCGTCGAGATGAGCATGGGTCAGATGGTCGAGGATGTCGAACGGTCCGTGAGGGGTCGGCGGCCGGTATCGTGGTACGGCAAATGCGGCGGCGAGGTGCCGACACCGGAAGAGGTGGTGGCCTTTGTCACATCCCTGGCCGGCTGATACGACTTTTTGCCTCGTTCCAATCTGTGGACTCCACGGTATTCGGAAATTTCTAACCGTGTTGTCGAAATAACAATCCGGTCTCTAAAACTTCAACACTTTATGGAGCATCTTAAATGGGTAAAACATTTCAGAAACCGGCAGCCCTGTCAGACCAAGTGACTCATTACTGCCCAGGCTGCACCCACGGTGTCATTCACAGGCTGGTGGCCGAGGTCATCGACGAACTGGGAGTTCGCGGCCGGACGGTGGGAATCGCACCAGTCGGATGTGCGGTGCTGATGTACAATTATTTTACCTTCGATTTTCTGGAGGCTGCCCATGGCCGTGCGCCGGCCCAGGCCACGGGGATGAAGCGGGTGCGTCCCGACCTGATCGTTTTCACCTACCAGGGAGACGGTGATCTGGCCAGTATCGGAATGGGTGAAATCATCCATGCGGCCAACCGGGGGGAGAAAATATCGGTCATTTTTGTCAATAATGCCGTCTATGGCATGACCGGCGGCCAAATGGCCCCGACAACCATGCCACTCCAGCGGACCACGACTTCGCCGTTCGGCCGCCAGGTGGAAGACGTCGGCATGCCGATCAAGGTGGCCGAGCTTCTTGCGTCGCTGGAGACCCCGGCTTATATCGCCAGGCAGAGCGTTATCAAACCGAAGTTCATAACCAAGGCCAAGAAGTCAATCAAAAAAGCCTTTGAATATCAGGTAACAAACACATGCTTCAGCTTTGTCGAATTGGTGAGTACCTGCCCCACGAACTGGGGCCTTACGCCGGCGGAAGCGGTTCGATGGGCCGAGGAAACGATGTTGCCATATTACCAGCTGGGTGAATTGAAAACCCCGGACGAAGCCAAATCAACCCCACAAACTCAAGAAACGACAACCTAATTCATGCCATGAATCAGGACTCTGTTTGTTGAGTCAGTGATCGTAACTTTTGGAGGGCATCTATGCAAAGCGAAGTGATGTTTGCCGGCTTCGGTGGTCAGGGAATACTTCTGAGTGCCAAGATTCTGGCCCATGCCGCTATGGAGGAAGGACTTGAAGTTGCCTGGGTTCCTTCATACGGGCCGGAAATGCGTGGCGGAACAGCTTACTGCACGGTTGTGGTCAGCGATCGGTTGATCGGGTCACCAATTATCCGTAATCCAATGCACCTGATTGCCATGAACCGTCCATCGCTTGAAAAGTTTGCTCCTCAGGTGAAGCCGGGCGGTGTCATATTGGTAAACAGCTCCTTGATTTCGATCGGCTCGAACCGGAACGATGTCGACGAAGTTCGGGTGCCGGTTAATGATATCGCCGTCAAAATCGGCAGCGTGCGATCGGCCAATATCATTGCCCTGGCCGCTTTTGTCACCCGGAGCAAAATCGTCGGGTTGGATACATTGAGAGCGTGTGTAAAAACTGAATTCGCCAAGAAAAAGAAATTGATTCCATTGAACATGACGGCCGTTGACGAAGGCCAGAAAGCCGTTGCCGCCTGAAACGGCAATGGTATCACGATCATTATTCCAGGTTAAATTCCGTGGCACTTTCGATACCCGATTACATCCTGGCCATTGAACCGTACGAACCCGGAAAGCCTATTGAAGAGCTCGAGCGGGAATATGGTCTTCGTGACTCCATTAAGCTGGCTTCAAACGAGAATCCACTGGGTCCGTCCCCAAGGGCCATCAGGGCCATCCAAGCGAAGATGAAGGATATTCATCGGTACCCGGATGGCGGGGGCCATGCGCTGGCGGACAAACTGGCCGAGCATTTGGGGGTCACACCCGATAATATCGTCCTCGGCAACGGCTCCGACGAGGTCATCGGCATGCTGAGTCGCGCCTTGCTGGCGCCCGGCGACCAGGCCATCATGCCCCGACCGTCGTTTTTGATGTACGAAATCACCGTGCGCAGCGTCGGTGCGCAGCCCGTTTTTGTTCCCCTTGACGATGCGCTGGCCATCGACCTGGATGCCATCCGCCACCGGGTGACGTCGCGAACCCGACTGATATTTTTATGCAATCCCAATAATCCGACCGGTACGATCATTACCACAGCGGCCTTGACAGAATTTCTAAATTCTCTGCCTGCCGGCATTACCGTCGTTATCGATGAAGCCTATATTGAATTTGTCAGAGATTCCAACTGTGCCGGGGGGCGCGACTTTTTTCAATCCGGTTTCCCGGTGGTGACCCTGCGGACTTTTTCCAAAATATACGGGCTCGCCGGTCTGCGCATCGGCTATGGCCTGATGCCTTCGGAATTGGCGAACATCCTGCACCGCATCCGACAACCCTTCAACGCCGGCACATTGGCTCAGGTGGGGGCGGCTGCAGCTCTCGAAGATGAGGCGTATCTGCGCGAATCGGTCACGCTGGTGCATTCAGGGCTCGATTACCTATTTGATGCTCTGAGCCGTTTGGGGATTCGCTGTTTTTCGACTCAGGCCAACTTTTTTCTCATTGATGTGCAGAAGGATGCAGACACGGTATTCGAAAGGATGTTGGCCGAGGGTGTTATTGTGCGATCAATGCGATCATATGGCTATCCGAACTACATCCGCATAAGCGTTGGGTTGCCTCAGGAGAACAAGCGGTTCGTGGCGGCGCTTGCCAACGTTTTGAAGCGAAAATAAGTTCTTTCGCCGGCCTGAACGCCGGCCGACCTTTCAGGTTTTGGGGTTGTCAAAGGAGCTGGATGAAAGAAATCGTCATAACGATCGATGGACCGGCCGGTGCCGGTAAAACCACCGTCAGCCGGACACTGGCCGATCGTTTGGGATACCGCTACATTGATACCGGGGCCCTTTACAGGGCGGTGGCTCTGACTGCGAGCCGGAAAGGAGTCCGCTCCGCCGACGATGCGGCATTGGGTAAGTTATGCCGCGGGTTAGAACTCCAGTATGTTCAGACCGAAAGTGGGCTGAGGCTCCTTGCCAACGGAGAGGATGTAACCGAAAAGCTGCGAACACCTGAGGTCACCATGCTGGCTTCAGCCGTCTCGGCGCGGCCTGTTGTCCGCCGCTACTTACTCGATGTGCAGCGGGCGATGGGACGTCGGAAGGGGGCCGTCGTTGAAGGGCGAGACATGGGAACGGTGGTCTTCCCAAATGCCGAGGTCAAATTTTACCTGGATGCCGCCGAAAAGACCCGCGCGCGCCGGCGTTTCCTTGAGCTGCAATCCAAAAGCCAATTGAATCTGGCGGAAGTTGAGAAGGATCTGAGGAAGCGCGACACCAACGACAGCACACGATCTGAGGCCCCTTTGAGGCCCGCCGTCGATGCCATTCGAATCGATTCAACCAATATGGGGATTGATGAGGTCGTTGCCGTTATGCTGGGTTACATCGAACGTATAAAAGATGTTTAATTTCTAAATAGTCAAATTTTTCATTGTATTTTCAAAAAGGGTTTGATACCTAATCCAGGTTATGCAGCCGCCTTTTGGCGGCATTTTTCAAAAATCGGCTAAGGGGGTATGCGCTTAAATGGAAGATCTAGGCAAAAACGAGGAAACTGGGGAACTTAATCAACAAACTGTTTCAAGTGACGAACAGGGCAGTGTCCCTGACGCAATGGATGAACAGCAGCCCGGGGGGACAGGCGAGGCGGAGGCCGCTGCCACGGAGGCACCTGTAGAAACACCGACAGAGGGTGAGCCGAAAATCGAAGAATCGATGGAAAACCTCATGGACATGTACGAGGAGAGTTTCAAGCGATTCGAAGAAGGTGAGGTTGTCACCGGGCGCATCATATCCGTGGATAAGGACCACGTTCTGGTTGACATCGGATACAAATCAGAGGGCCAGATCAGAATCCACGAGTTCAAGGACGAAAAAGGCGTCGTCAACGCCGAGGTCGGCGATAAAGTCGAGGTCATGGTCGAATGGTGGGATGATGAGGAAGAGCGCGTCGTTCTCTCCAAGGAAAAGGCCAAGAATGTCAAAGTGTGGGAAGATATCAAAAAGTCCTACGACGAAGAAGGCACCATTGATGGCGTTATTACGAGCCGGGTCAAGGGCGGCTTCTCTGTCGATATTGGCGTACAGGCTTTTCTGCCGGGATCCCAGGCTGATCTGCGGCCAATTCGGAATTTGGATGACCTGGTCGGCAACGCATACAAATTCAAGATTCTGAAGTATAATCGTAAGCGCAGCAATATTGTGCTCTCTCGGCGCGTCATTCTCGAAGAGGAACGCGAAACATTGAGAACCGCCACACTGGCCGTCATTGAAGAAGGGAAAATTCTTGACGGTATCGTCAAAAATATTACCGAATACGGTGTTTTTGTTGACCTCGGCGGTGTTGACGGTTTGCTGCATATCACCGACATTTCCTGGGGTCGCGTCAAACATCCCTCCGAACTTTTTACAATTGGAGACGAGATTAAAGTCAAAGTACTCAACTTCGATATTGCCAAAGAACGGGTATCCCTGGGTATGAAGCAACTGACCCCTGATCCCTGGACAACGGCTGCCGAAAAATACGCGGTCGGCTCGCGTGTCACTGGAAAAGTGGTCAGTCTGACGGATTATGGTGCATTTGTAGAGCTCGAGGAGGGTATTGAAGGGTTGATTCACGTTTCAGAAATGTCATGGACGCGCAAAATTCGCCATCCCTCCAAGGTTGTCTCTGTCAGCGAGATGGTTGAGGCCATTGTGCTCGACATCAAGCCGGATAACCGCAGGATCTCACTGGGTATGAAGCAGGTTGTTCCGAATCCCTGGGATGTGGTCAGCGAGAAATACCCTGTCGGTACGACCATTGAGGGTAAAATTAAAAATATTACCGACTTCGGGCTGTTCATCGGAATCGACGAAGGTATTGACGGGCTCGTTCACATTTCGGATATATCCTGGACCAAGCGCATTAAACATCCGTCCGAGGTTTACAAAAAGGGTGACACCGTTCAGGCCATCGTTCTGGATATCGACAAGGAGAACGAGCGGTTTTCACTCGGCGTCAAACAACTCCAATCCGATCCTTGGGATACCGTAGCCGAGCGCTATGAGGTCGGCAAGGAAATTACCGGAACGATTACCAACCTGACTGATTTCGGCATTTTCGTTGAACTTGAAGAAGGCATCGAAGGTCTTGTGCATGTTTCTGAAATCAGCAAAGAGAAGATAAAGACCCCTGTCGGAAAATTCGAGGTGGGTGATCTCCTCACGGCCAAGGTGATGAATATCAATACGAATGAGAGACGTATCGGACTGTCGATCAAGCGCCTTGAAATGGATGATGAGCAGGGCCTTTTAAGTGAATACGTTAACAACATGCGACCGGCGACGTCTACTTTCGGTGAGATACTGCGCGAAAACTTGCAGGAAAAACTGAATGAGGATTAGCCGAAATCGGTGACATAGAACGTGCTTTCCGCAGGAAGGGGCCTGCAGCCATGTGTTGCCGGCCCCGATTGTTTTGTACAGGCGCCAATACCGTTAGCGGCAACCGATTACTCAAAAATACTTACCTCTCCTTGACCGGCGCGGATGACCTCGGGTATATCATCGATAAGGGATATAACGCTTGAGGGCTGACCGGACACCGGACCGCCATCGATCACGACATCGAGGCGGGAGTTGAAAAAATCGTGAATCAGCGACGGGTGACTCATAATGGATCCATCCGGCTTGGTGGCACTGGTCGAGATGACCGGATTGCCAAGTTCCGTTACGAGGGCGAGACAGATGGCGTGATCCGGTACGCGTATGCCGGCGGTTTTGCGCTTGGTCAACATCATTTTGGGGACCTGGCGGGATCCTTCGAGAATGAAGGTGTAAGGCCCCGGCAGGAGCCGTCGCATTGTTTTGTAGGCATAGTTTGACACCTTGGCATAATAACTGATGTTCGTCAGCCCGGAGCAGATAAAACTGAACGGTTTCGACTGTGGACGTTGCTTGAGCTGGTAGACCCGCGCGATGGCCTTTTTGTTCATAATGTCGCATCCAATGCCGTAAACCGTGTCGGTCGGATAGGCGACTATACCGCCATTCCGTAAAATATCAACGACCTTTCGAATCAGACGCAGCTGCGGGTTCATGGGGTTGATTGAAATCAGCATATTAAACCTATCGATACCAGCTCCGGAACGTCCTTAATGGCCTTTATCCCGTCGAGCCCCGCTTTTGCGGGATTGTTCGCGGGCTTGAAGGCTGTTCCAATGAAAAAAACATGAACTGCGTGGGTTAACGCTATCAACCGCTCGTGGATAGATGTTGGCTTTGCAATGGAATCGTTGACGGGCCACGGCGGCGGTTTCCCAAAGGATCGTTATCTATTATCACCACCGATCAATGTCAAGAAGGCGTTTAAATAATGATTGCTAAACACTCATCCTTTTGATAATTCGTTCGCTTGTCAATCACCGGTTTGGCTGATCCCGCAACGGTGCGAGCGAGCCAGCGGAAGATTGACGACTTCCAAGAAGCCTGTTCGATAAATAATTGAAATTTTATGCAATAAATTAATACGGGGGTTGTGATGAGCCAAATTCCGCCGGAAGAAGCCTATTCTTTCGATGATGTACTGCTGATACCGAATTATTCCGATGTATTGCCGAAGGATGTCAACCTGACGACACGCCTGACCCGCAACCTGACCCTCAATATACCGATTGTCAGCGCTGCCATGGACACGGTTACCGAAGCCGAAACCTCTATCACAATGGCGCGCGAGGGTGGTATCGGATTCATTCATCGCAATATGAGCATTAATAGTCAGGCGATGGAAGTCGACAAGGTCAAAAAGTCTGAAAGCGGCATGATCGTCGATCCGGTGACCATCAGGCCGGATCAGAAGGTATCCGAAGTGCTGACTCTAATGGAAAAGTACCGAATTTCGGGTGTGCCGGTAACCAGGCAAAATCAACTGTTGGGGATCGTTACCAACAGGGATCTGCGGTTTGAAACGGCGCTGGACAAGCCCGTTTCGGAAGTGATGACCAAAGAGAACCTGATTACGGTGTCTGAAGGCATTACGCTGGAGGATTCCAAAAAACTGCTCCACAGGCACCGAATAGAGAAACTCCTCGTTGTCGATTCTAAGGGGCAGCTCAAAGGCATGATAACCATTAAGGACATTGAGAAAATAAAAAAATACCCCAATGCCTGTAAGGACAGCATGGGACGGCTGCGGGTCGGGGCTGCCATCGGGGTCGGGCCCGACATGCTCGAGAGGGCCGAGGCCCTGCTGAAAGCCGGTGCGGATATCATCCTCATCGATACCTCGCACGGGCATTCGAAAAATGTCATCAACGCTGTCGAACAGCTCAAGAGCACCTTTGATAAACTCGAGCTGATTGCCGGCAATGTGGGGACCGAGAAGGGGGCCGAGGATTTGATCAAGGCCGGGGTCGACAGTGTCAAAATAGGTATCGGCCCCGGCTCGATTTGCACCACCCGGATCGTTGCCGGAATCGGTGTACCGCAGATAACGGCGATTATGAACTGCCGTTCGATATCCAACAGAACCGGGGTGCCTCTGATTGCAGACGGGGGCATCCGATTTTCGGGGGACATCACCAAAGCCATCGGTGCGGGCGCGCAGGTGGTTATGGTCGGAGGGCTGTTTGCCGGTAGCGAGGAGAGTCCCGGGGAGCAGATTTTTTACCAGGGCCGCAGCTACAAAGTGTACCGAGGGATGGGATCTATTGAGGCGATGAAGAAAGGAAGTAAAGACCGCTATTACCAGACCGAACAGGAGGAAGACGACAAACTGGTTCCCGAAGGGATTGTCGGCCGGGTTCCCTACCGTGGAAGTTTATCAGCCAACATCCATCAACTTATCGGGGGGTTGCGGAGCGGAATGGGATATTGCGGTTGCCGTACCCTGGAAGAATTGCGCGAAAATGCCCATTTTGTCAGGATCAGTGCCGCCGGCATGCGAGAAAGCCACGTTCACGATGTCATTATCACCAAGGAAGCGCCCAACTACCGGCTTGAATGATGCGGCGGGTTGGGTGCCGCCGCCACGGTTTGATTGAACCGTTCATATGCCATCCCATTGCGGTTCCATTTCCGGGATGAGATAACCGCCATCCGGCATCTGCAGTCAGCGACAACCTGCCGTCGCGATTCATACAGCAACCATTCGAGAGAATATGTCCTATGATGACCATCCCACCTGAATTTGTTCACCTACACGTTCACTCCCAGTACAGTCTTCTGGATGGTGCTATCCGTATCGACGACCTGCTTCAACGGGCCACTGATTTCGGAATGAAATCCGTTGCGCTGACCGATCACGGCACTATGTTCGGGACCATCGAGTTCTATAAGAAGGCCACCAAAGCCGGTGTCAAACCGATAATCGGATGTGAATGTTATGTCGCCCCGCGCCGATTGTCCGATAAAACGCCCCTGGATCACAAGGGTCTTACCCATTTGATATTGCTGGCCGAAAACGTGGAGGGATATCAAAATCTTTGCCGGTTGATGAGCACCGCCCAGCTGGAAGGGTTTTATTATAAACCACGGATCGACAAGGCCCTCTTGCAAGAACACCACAAGGGTTTGATAGGCTTTACCGCTTGCCTGCATGGGGAGATCCCGACACTGATCCGGAGAAACCGTCTGAAGGATGCCGATGCCGCCGCACGGCAATACCTGAAGCTCTTCGGCGAAGGAAATTTTTTTCTCGAAGTGCAGAACAACGGTATCGACGTTCAGGAATCGGTCAACCAAGCTTTGAAAGATATGAGCCAACGGCTGTCGATACCCCTGGTGGCGAGTAATGACTGTCACTACCTGGATAAAAAAGATGTTCGCGCCCATGATGTGCTCCTCTGCATTCAGACGGGCAAGATGGTGACTGATTCCGAAAGGCTCAAGTTTCGCACCGACCAGCTCTACTTCAAGCCGCCGCAGGAAATGTTCGATTTTTTCGGGGGGTATCCAGGCGCTCTGGAAAACACGGTTCGGATCGCCGATCGTTGCAACGTGACCTTCGATTTCAAAACTTACCATTTCCCGAAATTCGATGCACCGGATGGAAAAACCGAAGCCGAGTTTTTTGACCAGCGCGTCCAAGAGGGGTTCGTCCGGGTGATGCAGATGATAAAGGCCAGGAATCCCGGCGTCGATGAAGCAATCTATCGGGATAGGCTTGATTATGAAATGTCGGTCATCAAGGAGATGGGCTTCCCGGGTTATTTTCTGATCGTTTCAGATTTTATCCATTACGCCAAAGAAAAAAACATTCCGGTTGGACCGGGGCGGGGTTCGGCAGCAGGCAGCCTTGTCGCATTTGCACTGGGAATCACCGGTTTGGATCCGCTCGAATACGGGCTGATTTTCGAAAGATTTCTCAATCCTGCCCGCAAAAGCATGCCGGACATCGATGTCGACTTTTGTATCAACGGTCGCGAGGAAGTGTTCAAGTATGTGGTCGACAAGTACGGTGGTGGCGACTACGTCGCTCAGATCATCACCTACGGCAAACTTAAGACCCGAGCGGTCATTCGGGACGTGGGGCGGGCACTCGGTATCCCATTGCGGGAGGTCGATGCCATAGCCAAGATGGTGCCCGACAGACTGGGCATAAGCCTCGACAGTGCGCTAAAAGAGGAACCCCGTCTGGCCGATCTGGCGGCAGAAAATCCCGACGTCGGCGACCTGATCGAGGTTTGTCGAGTGTTGGAAGGCTTACCGCGGCACGCCTCAACCCATGCCGCCGGCGTTGTAATTTCCGATCGACCCTTGGTGGACTACCTCCCGCTTTATCGGGGGAAGAAGGGTGAAGTGGTTACCCAGTATGATATGAAAATCGTCGAAAAGATCGGTCTGGTAAAATTTGATTTTCTGGGTCTTCGCAACCTGACTGTTATCGAGAATGCTTTATCGTTGATCAAACGGCAAGGCAAAATAGTGCCGGACAGCATCCATCTCGATCTTGACGATAAGCAGACTTACCGCCTGTTGTGCGCCGGTGACACGACGGGCGTTTTCCAACTGGAAAGCTCAGGGATGAAAGACCTTCTGGTGCGGTTGAAGCCAGAGTGTTTCAACGATATTATCGCCCTTGTTGCCTTGTATCGTCCCGGCCCGATGGAAAGCGGTATGATCGATGATTACGTCGATCGAAAGCACGGCCGGAAAAAAGTGGAATACCTGCTTCCGCAGCTCGAGACGGTCCTGGAAGAGACTTACGGGGTTATTGTCTATCAGGAACAGGTGATGAAAATTGCGGCGACGTTGGCCAAGTACTCCATGTCCGAAGCCGACGACTTGCGCAAGGCCATGGGCAAAAAAAACAAGGAACTGATGGCGCAGCACCGTGAGCGGTTCGTCGAGGGGGCAAAGGCCAATGGGATTACCGCAGATAAAGCCGGAACCATATTCGACCTTATCGAAAAATTCGGCGGATACGGATTCAACAAATCACACAGCGCCGCCTATGCATTGATCGCCTTTCAGACGGCTTACCTCAAAGCCCACTTTCCGGTGGAGTTTATGGCATCGCTGCTGACAAGTGAAATGCATTCCACCGACGGTGTGGTCAAATTCATTAACGAGTGTCGCAGCCATGACATATCCGTTCTGCCGCCCGACATATATGAAAGCGACAAGGAGTTCACCGTGTCCGGCGATGAAATCCGTTTTGGACTGGTCGCCGTCAAAAATGTCGGTGAAAGTGCCATAGAGGCGATTGTGGAGGCCCGCAACGCGGATAGATTTACATCCCTGTTTGACTTCTGCGAGCACGTTGACCTCAAGAGGGTGAATAAACGGGTGATCGAAAGTCTTGTAAAGTGCGGCGCTTTCGACTCCACCCGGGCCAAGCGAGCGCAGCTGGCGATGGCTATCGAGGAGGCCCTGGAATACGGCCAGCGGGTGCAGAAGGAAAGAAACGATCCCCAAATGAACCTATTCGACATGGGGGAGAGTAAGCCGGCGATCAATGTGCCGGTACTGCCCGATATCCCGGAGTGGGACGAAAAGCAACGCCTGGCTTTCGAAAAGGAATCGCTCGGATTCTACATCTCGGGCCATCCGCTGAAAGGGCTCGAGGCCGTTCTGGAAAAATTCACCAACGTCAATGCGATGACCGTCAAAGAGAGCAGCGACGGTGCGATGGTGCGTATCGGCGGCATTGTCATCGCAACCAAAGTGATCAAAACGAAAAAGGGCGACCTGATGGCCTTCGTGACCCTTGAGGACATGCACGGCAGTGTTGAGGTCATCGTATTTTCCAACCTGTATGCCGCTGTCGAGGATTTGCTTTTCGATGACAACGCGATTCTGGTGCAAGGGCGCCTCCAAAAGGACGAGCAGTCGATCCGGGTGATTGGCGAGGACATAATTCCGATAGATAAGGCTGAAGAAGTCTGGACAGCCAGCGTCCATTTACATCTGGATGTTTCGCGAACGGATCGAGAGACGCTTCTCAGTCTGCAAAATACCCTTTTGAAGTATCCCGGCTCGTGTCGCGCATTTTTACACCTGCGCGACCCCCAGGGAACCGATACGGTGATTTCACTGTCGGAGCGGATCAAACTGCAGCCCGGGGGCCGACTGACGCGCGATGTCAATCGATTGCTCGGTTACAATGCCGTTGAGACGATGTGCAGTAAGGGCGCACCTGCGGCGTCTGCCAGCGCGTCGAAACGAAACGGAAGGGGGGGGTTCAGGACCAATGGCAGATAATACGACGGCCGTCTATGCGGTTTTGTTGGCCGGTGGGGTTGGATCACGGCTCTGGCCGGAATCGAGAGAACTCAATCCGAAGCAACTGGTCAAGTTTATCGGTAAAGATTCGCTGGTTCAAACCACGGTCAAGCGCTTACTGCCGGTAATGGCAGCCGATGACATCAGAATCGTCTGTGGACACGAACACTCTCACGAGATATCCCGGCATTTGCGGGAAATTGGCATACCGCCTGACAATAAAATCATCAGCGAACCTTGCGGACGCAACACAGCGCCGGCTATCCTGCTGGCAGTGCTGACAATATTGCGGGAGGAAGTCGATGCGATCGTGTGTGTTTTTCCGGCCGATCACGTCATCGGTAATGCGACCGTCTTTCAGGAACGTTTGCGGTTAGCGATCACATTGGCCGAGCGCGGCCACATCGTCACATTCGGCATCACGCCCCACTACCCGGAGACCGGATACGGCTACATCGAAGGTGGTGAAGAATTGTTTGCCGGGGCCCTGAAGACGGAACGATTCGTCGAAAAACCGGATCTCGAAACGGCCCGGAAATATCTCCAAGCAGGCAATTTTTTCTGGAACAGCGGCATGTTCGCTTTTCGGGCATCAATTATGCTGGAAGAATTCGAACGGGTTCAACCGGAATTGCTGAAAAGCATGTATCGCCTTGGGCTGTCCACGGATCCGCCCGGCGACGAAGGCTACGCAAATCTGCCCAGTATTTCCATCGATTACGCCATCATGGAACACACCCATCGGGGGGCCGTGCTGCCTTCGGATTTCGGATGGAGCGACATCGGGACCTGGAAATCGTTGTATGAGTTTTTGCCAAAAAACCGTGACGCCAATGTCATAGACGGGGATGTGATCGCCAATGACACGCGAAACTGCTTTATCATGGGACACGAACGGCTGATTGCCACCAATTGCATTGAAAACCTCGTGGTGGTGGAGACGCCGGATGCCATATTCGTATCGGATATCGACGCCAGCCGCGAAGTCAAACGGATCGTGGCCCAACTCAAAGAGCGGGGACGCGAAGAGTACCTCCGCCATCGGACACGTCATCACCCCTGGGGTACCGAGACGTTGTTGGAAAGAAAAGAGGGCTATACCGTCAACCGCCTGGTTGTCTATCCCGACTCGACCTATACCATCGCCGCCGTTTCCGACCCCTCGTGGCAATGGACGGTGGTAGCGGGAAAGGGGTGTATCGATGTGGGAGCTGTGTCGCGAAACGTCTCTTGCGGGGAAACCATCAATGCGGCTCTCGGTGATGTCGTTACCATCGAAAATAGAGACGATCAACCGCTGGTGGTCATCCAGTTGGCCTGTGCAGAAGGATAGGGTTCCGACGTATACCCATAATAATCAGATGTTGATATGTGGAAAAATGAAAGTACCGTTACTTGATCTGAAAGCCCAGTACGCCGGTATTCGCGATGAAATACTTAAAGCTGTCGTTGAGGTATTCGAGAGTCAGTATTTCATCCTGGGCCCTCGCGTGGAGAGCCTCGAGAAGGCGGTGGCGGCTTATTGTGCAACCAACTATGCCGTGGGGGTTTCATCGGGATCGGATGCCTTGCTCATTGCGCTCATGGCCGCCGATATCGGGCTCGGCGATGCCGTCGTCACGAGTCCCTACACATTTTTTGCGACAGCCGGATCGATCGCCCGTGCGGGTGCCCGGCCGATATTTGTGGATATAGAACCGGATACCTACAACATTTCGCCCCTAAAATTAAAGCAGACCCTTGAGACGCTTTCCGCTGATGAACGGTCACGGGTCAAGGCCGTCATGCCCGTGCACCTTTATGGACAATGCGCAGACATGGATCCGATCCGTGAGATCGCCTCGGCCCACGACCTCGTCGTCATCGAGGATGCGGCCCAGGCCATAGGAGCGGAATATAAAGGCAGACGCGCCGGTTCGCTGGGTGATTTCGGCTGTTTCTCCTTTTTCCCTTCCAAAAATCTGGGGGCTTTTGGCGATGGCGGCATTGTCACCACCGATTCCGAGGACTGGTGCGAAAGGATGAAAATCTTGCGGGTTCACGGATCGAAACCGAAGTATTTCCACAAATTCATCGGCGGCAACTTCAGATTGGATGCACTTCAAGCAGCGGTGGTTTTAGTCAAGCTGAACTATTTGGACCAGTGGAGTGCGGCAAGGCAACGCAATGCACAAATCTACCGCAGGCTGTTTGTCGAAGCCGGGCTCGAGCGCATCCAGTTGCCGGTGGAAAAGGAGAGCCGCCACATATACAACCAATTCGTGATCAAGGTGCCCGAAAAGCGTGATGCCTTGCGGCAGGACCTACAGGAAAAAGGTATCGGTACTGAGGTGTATTATCCCGTCCCGTTGCACCTTCAGGAATGCTTCGCCTATCTAAATTACCGCCATGGAGATTTTCCCTTATCCGAGGAGGCCGCCACCCACACATTGGCTCTGCCCATCTATCCCGAACTCACAAATGATCAACTGATGTATGTGGTCGAGACGATCAAGACTTTTCAAAACGGCAGGTTATAGCCGAATACGATCATTGGGCTCGCAGCTCAGCGAAACCAATCCCGCCCGGTTAATAGCCGAGCCCGAAATCGCCGACACGACCGAAGGAGTCGACCTTTCCGTTCTGAAGCTTGACATAGTATTCGGATGTGAAAAGCCCGTCGGATCGAAATCGGTATTTCAAATATTCGACATCCTGTTGCGCACTGGTGCTGACGGGGTTGCCCATGGTGTCGATGACTTCTGTTTTCGACATACCCAGTTGCAGATTGTTCATCTTCTGCGGCGAGGCTGCGCATCCATACAGTAATACGATTCCCAGTAGTGTTAAAATAACGTGTTTGACCATTTTCGCTTCCTCCAAAGGTAATCAGATTATACCGGTTGCCAATTCATGCCGGCCGTCGACCTTTCATGGTGTCACCGGCGTATTCTCCCAATATGGCTCGATCAGCCGCCATCCCGAAAATTTCAAGGAGCTTTTCAAGTATCTGTGCATTTCAAGTCTTGCGGGCCGGTGGTGCAACCGCTGCGCCGAAAGAGTCACGATAGGCCTGGCGTGCCTCGGCTTCCAATAGTTGTCCGCATTCTGTATAACGTGGCGAAAAATGAAATGGCGTGATCTGTTTCACTTGGGCCCGACCGGCCAGAGAGCCTGCCTGCCGGGCGGTTAAATGGTTTTTTGCTCTGGCGGTGTCGCGGTGCTTGTCAAGAAAGGCCGCCTCGATGAAAAGGTGGTCCGAATGGTCTACAAGGGATAGAATCTTTTCGATATTGGTTTCATTGTAGGCCGCATCGGCCACATAGCTCACTTTCTGGCCGGGTGTAATCTGGGCGATGTGCGCCATCAACTCGGATAGTCGAAATGTTGTTAACTGGCCTTTATGCGTGCTCTCGGCCTCTATTCGCGTTGCCGCATCCAGATTGTTATACACCGATTTTTTGAAGACTTGCAGCCAAGGGCCCGGCTGCAGGCTCAAGGTGGCTAAACCGTTCTTGCGAATGTTGATGTGAAAGCGCTCTTCTATCGTGAATCCGAGGCAGGGAATGCCGTGATCGAGTATGGCGGCGTTGATGGACAAGCCACTCTCTTCGAGCAGCCGGCCGTTGAAGGGGGCGATGTCCGGTTCTTCCCGAGCCTTGAATTGATTCAGACATGGAAATTGACGCCGTATGACCTCATGGGCATGAATTTCGGCGATTTCCAAGACGAGGCTGTCGGAGTAGTTATTCACCAGGTTCCAGGTGTAGCCGGCAAGCTTTCCCTCTACGTTTTTTAAAAAACCACGCGGACCGTAAATACAGAGTTTTTTAGCGCGGCCGATCATCAGGCGCAACAGCCTGTCGAATCCGGCGAAATGGTCCATGTGGGTGTGGGTCACAAAAATGTGGCTGATCTTTAGAATATCTTTTGAAGACAGGGCGGATATATCGCCCAGGTCGAACATGATCGCGCGGTGTTGAAACCCGAAAGGAATATAGAGGCCCGGGTCGCCAAAGGGTCCGTTGACCAACCTGGGGCAGAATGACGGACGCATTTCACGGAAGATATTTTTTCACCTGGCGGTTGATACAAAGATAGATCTCTTCGTCTGACCCGTATATGTCCACGACATCCTTGTGGTTCAGCAGCTTTTCCAGAACGAACGCGGTGACGTACAGACTGACCACGTGGGGATTCGGAACCAGGTTACGGATTGGGGATACGGTGTAATCGATATCGAAATCCTCTGCCCGGCTCAACTTATCGAGACACAGACCGATCTGTTCCTCCAGAGCGTTTTTGCTTGTCGTCTCGACAAGCTTGTTGTCAACCAGTTTCATCGCAATGGTATTCGACAGGGGCTCCAGGCAATCCTTGATTCCCTGAAGCGCCATGCGGCGGGCATGCTCTTTAGATGATTCGATTTTGGAGAGTATCGATGCTTCTCTTGTACTCGGTCGAAAAACTTTCCCCATACTTTCTCCTTCAAAATAAAAAAACCGTTCAGCAGCGACGGGTATTGCTTATAATTTCACTTATATTAATGACAGCCATACTGAATTGCAAGAAAAATGTGCACGGTCGCCATTGCTGCCTTTCGAGGCTATCGGAGGTCAAGTGGGTCGTGGATGGACACGACTTAAGTTTTATGGATATCGGTCGATAGTACATATTGATGAGCGATGGTCCCTGATGGCAGATGAGACTTCTGCCGCCGCCCGATGCGACAATCGGCGGTAATAGGGGCGGGGGCAGCGGTGCAAATTAGGATTAAAACATAAACAGGGGAAAATCATGCGAATGGCACAGAATCGCCGGCCCGGGGCCGCGGTCGACGCCCGGGAAAAGCCGAGGCTTGCGGAACAGTGCGGCGAAATAGTCGCCATCCTTGTCAAAGAGGGCCTGGTCAAAAAAGACCAGCTTGCCTATGCCGAAAGGGTGCGATCGAAGCTGGAGGGGCGCAAGACCTTACTCCAGGTCTTTAAAGATTTGAAATATATCAGCGATGATCAGATTCGGAACGCCATACGCGCCAATCGGGTGTCAATGAAAATCGGTAACCTGCTGCTGGAACTGGGATATATCTCCGAGGCGGATCTGCAGCGGGCTTTTGAAATTCAGAAAAGTGACAAAACCCGAAAAAGACTTGGCCACATCCTGGTCGAGCAGAACTTCATCGGTGAGCGCGAAATTCTCGATGTATTATCCCTGCAGCTTGGGCTGCCGGTTGTAGATCCCGAGTTCATGGAGATCGATCGCGAGCTGTATTCAAAAGTACCCTCTGCTTGGTTCAATTCCCACAAACTGATACCGGTGCGGACCGACAAGAACGGCAAGGTGATTGTGGCTTTTGCCGATCCGATGGACCGTTTCGATCTGGAGGCCGCCGAGCAGTTATTCGGCACTAACATTGCGCCCGCCATTGCCTCGGAGAACTCCATCCAGGAAGCTGTGCGTCGCATGCAGCGGCTGAAAAATATCGATACCTTGTCGCATGCCGCTGAGGATTCAACCTCCGGCATCGCCAATTCGCTCATCATGGCGGCCATCAAGGAAAGAGCCAGCGATATTCACATAGAACCGACCAAAGACTGTTTGCGTATCCGATTCCGTCAGGACGGGGTCCTGCGCCATTACAAAGATTTACCGGCCGACCTGATACCAGCCCTGACCAGCCGTATAAAAATCATGTGCAACGTCGATATCACCGAAAAACGGCGGCACCAGGGCGGACGGATCATGTTTGAACACGCCGAGGGCCAGCTTGACCTGCGGGTGTCATTCTATGTCACCGTTCATGGGGAAAAAATCGTTCTTCGGCTGCTCAATCGTCAGAACGAGTTGCTGAGTCTTAAAGAAATTGGGATGCCCCCGCGGATCTTGGAGCGGTTCGTCGAACAGGGTCTGGAACTTCCCAGCGGGGTTCTCTTGATCACCGGACCGACCGGATCTGGTAAAACCTCTACCGTCTACAGCTGTATCAATAAAATCAATTCCCCCCAGATCAGCATCATTACGGCCGAGGAACCGGTTGAAGCCCTCATCGACGGGGTCGCCCAGTGTTCGATCAACCCTAAGATAAATTTGACCTTCGATGAAACCCTGCGGCATGTCGTGCGTCAGGACCCGGACGTTATTGTCATCGGTGAAATCCGCGACACGTTTTCGGCCAATATCGCCGTGCAGGCAGCGCTAACCGGTCATAAGGTGCTCACCACCTTTCACACCGAGGACAGCACCGGCGGACTTCTGCGCCTTCTCAACATGGGCATCGAGGCCTTCATGATTTCTTCCACGGTCGTTTGCGTTTTGGCCCAGAGGTTACTGCGAAAGGTCTGTCCCGAGTGCCGCGAGATTTACAGGCCGACGTCGGGAGATATCCGCCGCTTGGGCTACCAATTGGCAGATCTGACGGGGGTGAAGTTCTATCAGGGCAGAGGGTGTGCCCACTGCCGGCACACGGGTTATAAAGGTCGGATCGGCGTATTTGAGATGCTCCTCCCGGACGAGGCCGTGCGCAGTGCCATTATCGAACAGCGGACCAGCCAGGAGGTTCGTCGCCTGAGCGTCGAATCGACGGGCCTGGTGACCCTTTTCGAAGAAGGGCTTGTCAAAGCGGCTGCCGGCATCGTTTCTCTGGAGGAAGTTTTTCGCTGCCTGCCACGGCTTTTGAAACCGCGGCATTTGAAGGAACTGCAACGGATGGTTGGGATTTGACCATGTCGACGGAAATGTCCTTTCTGGATATCGTTAAACAGCATCTGGAATCAAATAACACTCTTTTGCCGCCTTTTGACACCACCGCCCAGCGGATCCGGCAGGAAGTCATGAAAGAGGATCCCGATGTTCAGCTGATCGAACAACTCATCGTTAGAGATCAGGCCCTTGCGGGGCAGGTGCTGCGCGTGGCGAACTCCTCTTTCTACAAAGGGCTGGTCAAGGTGTCGACGGTCCGCAACGCCATATTGCGCCTTGGTATCAATGAAGTGTCGAACATGGTTACCTTGGCGACTCAGGAGAAAAATTTCCATTCCAAAGACGCTTACGTCAACGGAATCATGCGCAATCTCTGGCGGCATTCGGTCGGTTGCGGCGTCGGAGCGCACTGGCTGGCCAAGCAAGGCGGTTTCCCGTCACTGGCCCATGAAGTTTTTTTTGCTGGATTACTCCACGATATCGGCAAGCTCTTCATATTGGCTGTTGTCGAAGACATCCGGTGCAACGGGAATTCCGGGCAGCAGCCGTCCAATGCAATGCTGGATGAGGTCATGCGCAGTATGCACAGCGAATACGGGGATGCGCTGCTGAAACATTGGAATCTTCCGAACAGATATTGCAATGTGACGAGGGATCACCATGCCGAGGATTTCGATCCGAAAGACTTTCTGCTTCTTATCGTGCGGCTGGCGGATCACGCCTGTCACAAGGTGGGTATCGGAGCGACTGCGGATTCATCCCTGGTGCTATCGGCCCTGCCGGAGGCAAAAATCCTGGGCTTCTCCGACGTCGATCTGGCGCAGTTCGAAATCCAACTCGAGGACCTGCCGTTGTGCTGACGTGCGATCGGCTTCTATCGAGCAGGCGTTAAGCTCCGTCCTGGTATCCGCAACCTCCAAGGTGCCCTCAGGCGTCCACACCATCCGTATCCTCTACAATCAATTGCGCATTTTTCCTGCCGTTCCATCTGTTCCACTGCAGTCGAAAAGCAATACGGTCGAATGATTCCGGGGCGTTGCGCTCAGAATCGATGTTGAACTGAATGGCTGAAAAAGATCGCCTGGTCGTTTCATCCGTCTGTTCGAGGAGCATTTGACGGTGCCGTTCACCCACAATCCGGCTCTTTCTTACACGCACCTTGCAGGCCATGAAAAGAGGTTCACTATTCCCATTTCCAAATGGTTTCAGGGCTTCGATCTCATCAATGAGTTGACCCGTGATCTCCTTAAAGCTCAATTCGCGATCGATACTGACCTCAGCCGCCAGTGCGAGATCATCCGTTACATCAAGGACGCTTTGATCGAGGGCTGATTTGAATCTGTCAATATTTTCCGGTTTAATTCTCAAACCCGACGGCCATACTGTGACCGCCGAAACTTTCAAGCTGGTCTGCACAACTGGTTGTCAGCCCTTGGTGAAGGTTAAATTCTGGAATGCTGCGGCCGGATCCCTTGCCGATCCCGCTGCGGGTCGATATCAGCACCACCGGTTTGTAGTATCGCGCTGCCAATCTTGCCGCAACGATTCCTAAAACCCCTTCATGCCAGTTTTCACTGGCCAGTACCAACGCACCCCGAGAGAGTTCCCCCGGGTTATCTGACAAGAATTGTTCGATTTCCCCCAAAACGGCGCGTTCGGTTTCTTTGCGTTGAACGTTGAGTCCGTCAAGTGATTCCACGATTTGTTTTGCCGTCTGCCGGTTATTCGTTAGAAGCAACTCGGCGGCCAAACGGGCATGATCCATCCGACCGGCTGCGTTCAGGCGTGGCGCAATCTTGAATGCGACATCTTCGGCATCCACCGTACGATAAGACGTCTGACATGCGGTCAGGATTTCGGCGATACCGGGCCGGGATCTTCCGGTCTGAATGACATCTAAACCCGCCTTGACAAAGATGCGGTTTTCGTTCACCAACGGGACGGCGTCAGCAATGGTACCAAGCGCCACAAGGTCGCAGAGGATCTTGAGGTTTGGTTCGTTGTCACGATGCCAGTGGCCTGAGTCTCTTAAATATTTGCGCAGACAGATGAGAAGCGCCATTGCGACACCGACACCGGCCAGGTGTTCGAATCCGGCCTTACAGTCCGGTCTTTGAGGATTAACCACCGCGGTTGCTGCGGGGAGTGGATCGGCGACCCGATGATGATCGGTGACCACGACATCGATTCCGGAGGCTTTTGCGCGGTGGATGGCCTCGTAACTGCCGGAACCGCAATCGGCGGTGACAATCAGGGACACACCGCCGGGTGCCGCGACACGATCGATATGCTCGGGTTTGAGGCTGTAGCCTTCCTTTATCCGATGCGGCAGATAATAGGAAACGTCTGCTCCGGCTCGCTGTAGAAATTCGTGCAGAATCGCCGCGGACGTGATGCCGTCCACATCGTAATCCCCGAAAATGAGTACCTTTTCCTGGGTGGCAATGGCACGCACGATGCGTTCGACAGCGGCACCCATGTCTTTAAGGCCGCAGGGCGAACGAAGGTGTCCCATGTTCGGGCGCATGTATTTCAGTGCGTCTTCAGGGGTAATCAGATTGCGATTCACCAGAACGGCGGCCACGATCGGAGAGCAATGCACCGCGTTGCAAAGGATCTGGATGAGGCGCGTGTCTGGTTGACATATACGCCAGTGTTTCTTCATCGAGGCGGCATATACCACTAATGTGGCCGCCGGAACAACGCCAAATATTGATAAACGGACATTGAGGACCGGGTTTCCTGGCACCATCGGACATCGTCGACTTTTCTGTTGCAATAGACGGTGATGTGGTTATACTAAATCACGGCCGACGGTGCCTGCTTTGCCACGGTATCACCAGGGACCGGCGGGGCTTACACTATGAAAAGTCTGAAAAAATACTACCGGGTGGATCGGCCCAAAATCGCGTTCATGAAATTTATCATTGAGGCATATGACGGCGTGGGGCTGCTGTCGACGGTCGATTCGGATTCGGGTTTGGTGGTTCTTCATATTCCTCCTGGGCGTGAAGCGGAAATTGATGCAATCATCGCAGATCTTAAAAATGACATCTTGATTGAGCCCGCTGAGCGGCCTTCTTAGCCGGGCGATCGAAAATCTGGTTCGTCCCACGCTGATGGATGTACGGGCTAGCGGGGCGGAAGACAGCCCTTGACTCACCGTCATCTCCCCTGTTGACACCTCTTCTTCTGCCAATATCAGGCGTGTATTCGCATTGCCTGAGCCAAGCCGGTTTTTTTGCAGCAATTAGCCCCGGCGTTTATTCAGAGCAGAATAGCGACACCGCTCTGCGGCCATGATACAAGACCGGAGGCAGTGATGATGGACAGTGGGATTGGGGTTTTGATAGAGATTGTCGGTACACGGACTCAGGTGTCCAAGATATGAAAGCGAAACGACTCTACATACAGACCATAGGGTGTCAGATGAATGTCTACGACTCCGAGCGGATCGCCAGCGTGATGGCACCCCTGAATTATAAAAAAACCACCGATATCGAAAAAGCGGATCTCATCATCGTCAACACATGCGCCATTCGGGAAAAAGCCGAACAGAAGGTTTACAGTTTTCTGGGCCGCTTGAACCAAATGAAAATGCGGCGACCCGGTTTGGTTATCGGTGTCGGCGGCTGTGTTGCCCAGCAGCAGGGAAAGAAAATATTCGATCGGGCGCCATATGTCGATGTTGTTTTCGGCACTCAGGCAGTGGCCCGGTTGCCCGGACTGATAGTGAAATCCAACAAAGAAAGCAGCAAAGTTGTGGACATCGATCCGTCCGCGACCATCGAACCGGTGGAAATAAAAGAAAATATCGAGACTGTCAGGGGCGTTGCCCATTTTGTGACGATCATGCAGGGGTGCGACAATTTTTGCACCTATTGTGTGGTTCCTTATGTTCGCGGCCGTGAAGCCAGCCGCAGACCGGAAAACATCGTGGCCGAAATTGAAAATCTGGTGCATGCAGGCGTACGTGAAGTGACTCTGCTGGGCCAGAATGTTAACAGCTATGGGAAAAAGGAAGGGCTCTGCAGCTTTCCCGAGTTGCTCAAACGCGTCAATGACGTTAACGGATTGTTGCGTATACGCTTTACGACCTCGCACCCCAAAGACCTGTCCACGGCCGTTTGTCGATGTTTCAGGGATTTGCCGAAACTATGCCGTCACATCCATTTGCCGGTTCAGTCCGGATCGAACCACATTCTCAAAAGGATGAATCGCCGATACACCCGCGAACGATATCTTGAAAAGGTTTCAGAATTGCGGCATTATTGCCCCGATATTGCGATGACATCTGATTTTATCGTCGGTTTTCCCGGCGAGAGACAGGAAGATTTTGACCAGACTATGGACCTGATCGAGACTGTCGAATATGACAGCCTGTTTGCATTCAAATATTCGGACCGGCCTGAGGCACCAGCGAACCGCTTTGACGGGAAGGTCCTTGAAGATGAGAAAAACCGCCGCCTGCAGACTCTTTTAGAAGTGCAGGACCAGGTGACTCTCCGTAAAAACAGGCGTCTTATAGGGTCAGAGCAGGATGTGCTGGTTGAAGGACTGGGCAAAAAACACCAGCGACACCTCAACGATACCGGTGAATCGACGACTAAAATGCCTCAATGGACCGGACGGACAACCACAAATAAGATCGTCAACTTTGAACAGGAAAATCTTCCCGCTCCAATGAGAGTAAACTTAACCGGCAGAATGGTGCGCGTGCGGATCGAAAAAGCGTATGCCCATTCACTGTGGGGGATCCCCCTGGCAGTTGAAAAGACACTTGCTGCCGTGAAAGGAGAAAAGAGTTATGCTGCATAAAGTTAGCATAGCCGGTCTGACCATGGACCCAACTTCCAACACTCCGATTATCATTTTGAAGTCTGTAGATAACGACCAGGCGGTTCCCATTTGGATCGGTCTGCTCGAAGCCACCTCGATCGCGTCGGCGCTTCAAAACGTAAAATTCGACCGACCGATGACCCATGATCTCTTCAAGAATTTTTCGGAAATGCTCGACATCACTGTCGCTAAAGTGGAAGTGTGCGATTTGAGAGATAGCACTTTTTTTGCCCGGATTTATTTTCAATCTAAGGACGGCAATTTCGACATCGACGCCCGGCCCAGCGATGCGATTGCACTGGCTCTACGATTCGATGCCCCTATTTTCGTTGATGAGAAAGTCATGGAAAAGTCCAAGATGACCAAGGAGGACGTTGAGGTTCTCGATGAGAGCGAAGAAGGTAAAAAATGGGCCGAATACCTGGAAAATTTGTCGCCGGAGGATTTCGGAAAATATAAAATTTAATTTGATTGGATGTGGCTTCGAAAGCCTATATCGCGCCCAAGGTCGAGGCGTGGTACAACGAAAAAACGCAGCACCCACCTGCACCAGAACATCTTATGGATCAAATGGAATCACCGAAGCTGGTTTCCATCCACGGCGGACACAGCGGCGAGTTCTGCAGTCACGCGACCGATACGCTGGAGGAGATCATCGTCGCCTATGCCGAACAGGGATTCCATTGGGCCGGCATCACCGAGCACATCCCCCCCGTCGATGACCGGTTTGTGTATCCGGAGGAGACCAAAGCCGGTCTCGATGCCCGATCACTCTACCGCAGATTTGAACGCTACATCACTTCCTGCCGCCGGCTGCAGCGAAAGCATGCCGCCGCCATCAAGATTTACGTCGGAATCGAAACAGAGTATTATAGCGGTTCAATACCGCATCTCAGAAATCTGATTCACCGATTCGAGCCGGATTACATTATGGGATCTGTTCACCATGTCGAGGATATCGGTTTCGATTATTCTGCCGAAACATATGCGCAAGCCGTATCTGCGGCAGGCAATGTTGAAGCACTTTACTGCCGCTATTTCGACGCTCAGCACCAGTTAATCTCCGAGATAAGACCCCCGGTCGTTGGGCATTTCGATCTGATACGAATTTATGACCCGGATTACATTTCCCACCTCGAATTGCCTGCAGTTCGAAAAAAGGTGCACCGCAATCTCGAACTCATTCGACGTTTAGGCTTGATTCTGGATATGAATGCACGTGCCTTAGTCAAAGGCGGCTCTGAGCCTTACCCAACACGATCAATATTGGAACAGGCTGTAAAACTCGGCATCCCGCTGGTACCCGGAGATGATTCACACGGTGTCGAATCCGTAGGGTTACATATCGATCAGGTCATTGAACTTCTGGTCGAAGTCGGCGCCAATACGAACTGGCGCCGACCTGCGTGACGCTTTATCATGCGAGTGGGGGAGGGTATGTGGAAGGGACCATTTTAAAGTCCTTTTCCATCGGCCGTACCGAACTGGACTGAATCTGGAAATTTTATGTCTTACCAATGGAGAACTTCGAATTCGAAAGGAGAGCAGACATGACGGACAAGGTATTGATCGTTTTATCTTGTGGTACTGACAATCCCAACCGGGCTACGCGCGCCCTTTTCTTTGCAATGGTAGCAAAAAAGAGCGGCAAGGATACGGCGGTATTTTTACTCGATGAAGGCGTTTATCTCGCCAAAAAGGGGATTGTTGAAAATGTGCAAGCAGCCACCGGGGACAAAGCCGATGATCACCTGTCGTACCTGCAGGAATTTGAGGTGCCGATCCATGTTTGCACGCCGTGTGCGATATCCAGGGGTATCAAAGAGGAAGATTTGATTGAGGGCGCCAGTATGGCCACCGGGGATCTGATGATTTCGATGGCCTGTGAAAGTGCGGTCATCAGCCTGTAGCCCGTGTTCGCGTCAAGGCGCAACGATTATGCATGAATTGAAGCTCCATCACCCTGCATGCGGCGCTTTTTCGTCGGACCGCGCCTTGGACAGGGGCGCGGTCTAAGATTTTTAAACCACTTTTAATCTAAGATCAAAGACTAAAAAGATTTAGAAATTCTTCCAAATCACTGCAATGTTTTACGCCAATGCCGAAACTCATTCCAACGGCTTTTCCTGATATCTTTTTGCGCCATATCACACGCGAATGGTATTTCGGAATTTCCTCTGGTTCTGCTGTTTCTGAAGATTGGTTATCCATTTTAATCGCAATTCCCGTGTCAATCCCGGGAGCATGCTCGGATTCCAGATACATCCCTGATTGGCAATAATTTCGGGCTGTCGCCGGGATAAAACGATGCGTTTCACCATCAAATATCTTCACGGGAATTCTGCACGGTAGCCGGCGGTACGCTCTTTTTATTCGCGTCGCACGGTGGACGGTTCGACCTGGGACAGGCGCTCCTTTTAAGGCCCCTTCTTTAATGCCTCCGAATTTTAGACCGTATTTTATAATGGTACCCAACAGGCTTGTTTTCGGCTTCTCCCCACTTTCAAATACGGACACGCTGAGGCGCCGATCTCTTTTTGCACGTCTTTCGGTGCCACATCGTCTATCGACCACAGGATAATGCGGTAAAAAAAGATTCCGACGGTCACCGCTGGTTCGTCTATCGGTGTCCGCTTTCCGAAGCTCACCAATATTCATTTTGCCTTCCTATAAGAATGTTCCTGAAAGTTTTCATGGTGACGAAAAACAATTAACCACTTATTGGATAAATAAATACGTGTCAAGACCCACTGAAGCGCCATGGCCGTCTGAAGCGATCCAGGTCAGTAAACAAATTCCCCATTTTCATATATGGTTACTTTGCGCCCGCCTTTCAAATGGGCGCTGACCCGTTTTTTTTCGGTGTTGACCAGGTCCCAGTGCAGTGCCGACTGGTTGAAACCCAATGCTTTCTTGAGGGAATTATCGAGGTCGGTGGTTTTGCCCGCATATGCATCCGAATACGAGGAACCCAGTGCCACATGACAATTCCCGTGGCGACCGCCGAAGTTTTCGTCGTAGAGCGTGTTGGCCATAAAAGCGTTAATACGCGAAAAACGCCTGTCGGTCAGAGAGAATTCACCGAGTCTGCGGGCGCCGGCGTCCATACCTAATTGGCTGCGGACAAAATCTTCTCCTTTGCGAGCCTGAATGCTGACAACCGCCCCTTGTTTAAATTCCAACCGCACACCGGAAACATAGTTTCCGCTTCGAAAGGAGGGCTGATCGGCGAAATACACGCCCCGGGTCCCGCGCCAATCCGGAGAAATGAACACTTCAAAACTGGGAATGTTGCGGCCGGACAGTCCGAGCCATTTTCTTTTATTCCCCGGAGTAATCGACAGGTCGATGTTGTTGGATTCGACGCGAAGCTTTTCGACTGGAAGCCTGTTCAGCCACTTTTTTATCGCATGGATCTTTCCGTGGATCACCCGCCATGTTTTTACCGGTTCGGGCCGGTCGATGAAACATGCGGCGGCAACTCGCCGGCTGTAGGTCTTCAAAGACGTTTTTGCATGCCGGGCAAGGGCCATGGTGGGAAAGACGCAAAGGGTCCAGCTGAAAAATCCTTCGTCTTCGCGGCTGTCCAATTGATCTCTCAAGAACTTCCTCGCCACCGCTGTTTTGCCGATTTTTTTGGGATCGACGCCGCTCAAATGGCTGAGCGACTCCGGTGCGTACAGCATGATGCTGCCGTTTAGGTTGCGGTGCATGATCTCCTCGCCCGGCGGGACAAATGCCAACTGGCGGGTGGTCGCGTGGGTATAGTAACTTTTTTCCATCTCCGGTGTTTCCAAGACCCGCTGCACGGGATTTAAACCCGACTGGAGCAGTCTGGCATAAAGAATATCCGCCAAGGGCCTCGCTGGCAGGTGATACCTCAGAACGACGACATCGTACTTTTTGAACTTTTTTTTACGTGCTGTTTTTAGACCCCATAATAGGACGTCGGCATAGCGTTCAAGCTCTTCTGTGGTCAACATGGCTTACCCCCTGTCGAAAATTCCTTTGGAATAATTGTGATATCGAGAGGTATGTCTCTAAACCACCTGATAATTACAGGCTCCCCGTGCGGTGCAGCGGACCGGTCTAACTGGACCCAGACGCGCGACGAGGCGATCCTGTAAATATACATTCCGCGACTGTTCCGTTTTTTCGCCATCGCGAGCCTTGCCCTGAACCCGGCCTATTTTTGAGATTGTTCTCATAATACCTTCCGCATAACGATGGGGTAATTCTCCAAGGCTTCGGCTCGTTACGGTAGGTGTGCTGCCATGGCCTGAGCTACTGACCGGTCACGGATGATCGTCTTTCAGAAACAGGCGGTGATATTCTGACTCGGTCAGATGATTGCGAAGCAGACGCGAGATCAGGGAGAAGAGTTCATTCAACTCTTCATCGGTCAGACGCTTGGTCATGCTCTGCATTACCTGGTCATCGGAGAATTTTTGCAGGTAGTACTTGACGGTGTTTTCATCGGTTTCACGGTTGAAACCGAATCCGACGAGACCCTTATAGGTTTCAATAAATTTGTGAGAGTGAACCGGCATAACGTTTCTACTCCTGATGGATACATGGGAGAGGGGCATAAGATCTTTTCAAGCCGACATCATCTAAATCGTCAGAATGTAACCGAATATTCAATAATTCCTCGATCACGCTTCTTTGTAATCACTTTTTGAAAAGATTTTATGCGGATTTCGGGGCATTTCTATTCAGATAAACCCCCAGGCTCAAGCTGAATTGCGATATAGAGGTTGTCAAAAAAACGTTCCGTTATTCGAACGTTTTTTTCTACAACCACTTATACCGCCCTTTAGTATTTCGGAATTTATTTTTGAAAAGCGGTATAAGTACTGCTGTGCAGTTGTTGTCGTTAACACGCTGTGCTATAGGCATTCCAGAAGGATAAACAGTCGCGAGGAGAACGACCCGCCTTTCCACGGCTTCGCAAGGGTGCCCATTGTGAGATAATGATGGAAAAAGTTGGCCGATTTCCGGAAATTACCCTATCCGAATGCACGTATTTCACCAGTGGTGAGCGCATCTCCATTCGATATCACCGCTGGCTGATTACCGGGCGCCATCCGATCGGCACCGTCATACTGCTTGGCGGCCGCAAAGAATTTCTGGAAAAATATATCGAAACGGCGAACGATCTAAACCGAATGGGTTTTGATGTTTACAGTTTCGACTGGCGCGGACAGGGGCTTTCGACACGAATGCTTGCGGACAGGTCAAAAGGCTTTATCCGCAACTACGACGAGTATCTGCTCGACTTGCAAGTGTTTTTCGATACGGTCATCCCTGCCGGCACCGAGGCACCGATCTACTTTCTGGCGCATTCTATGGGCGCGCACGTCGCCTTGCGATTTCTGCGCCACCATCACACAACCATCGACGGTGCGGTTCTTTCGGCGCCGATGATCGATATCTCCACGGAGCCCTATCCGAGGTGGCTTGTGAAACTTACAATCCGGTTGGTCCTTAAAATCGGGCGTCGAGATGCCGCTGTTCCGGGAAGCCGCAGGCGGTCGGAAAGGGATTGGCACTTTGAGGGCAATCCTCTGACCTCGGATCCGGGACGGTTTCAAGTCGAGAAAAGAGCGGTGGCTGTCAACCCCGATCTGGCTGTGGACGCCGTAACGTTCGCCTGGTTGTCGGCCACGATGAACTCGATCGATTGTTTGCAGGCACCCGGGTTTTTGGAAGCGATTACGACACCGGTGCTGATTGTTTCAGCCGGCGCAGACCGGATCGTGTCTGTCAGGGCCCAGAAGGAGGCCTGTGCCAGGTTGCCCGATTGCCGTTTGACGACAATTCCGGCTTCACGGCATGAAATTCTCATGGAAACCGATGCCATTCGTGCACAGTTCTGGCAAGTCTTTAAAGACTTTACGGGTGCTGGCTGTCGCTGATCAACATTCCGAGAACGACAGGGCCGGACGCTAAGCACTCCCTGAAGGAATCGGATGCGACGATTCCGGCCAAGGGGAATGCCGGGAGAATTTGTCCCTCCAACAATGCGCCGATCAACCGCTGAGTTTTTGCGTTAACGCTTTGACCGCTCCGAGGTATTCAGACAGACCGCGCGCAAAAATATCGTTGTGGTTCGCCGCGGGAATCTTCAACAGGGTTTTGCTCTTTGAGGGGCTGGCGTCGTAAAGAGCTTGTCCATCGGTGAACGGAATGATGTGGTCGAATTCGGCGTGGATGATAAGGGTTGGCTTATCGATCTGTTTGATTTTATCGATATTGCCGAAACCGTCTTCTTCCCTGAATCCCAAATCTGTCGGCGAAATTCCCATGAGCTGCAAGAGCGGAGCAGCAAAGGCGAATCCACTTTCGATGATTAAACCGTCTACCGCCGACGGTTGACGGCTTGCCAGTTCCAGGGCCGATGCGCTGCCGAGCGAACGCCCCATTACGGCCAACGGGCCGATGAAACCGTTTTGCAGCAGCCAGTCCTTGGTCCAATTCAAGATGGTACCGCAGTCCTTCATCATGGCCGTCACCGTGGGGCTGCCCTCGGATCGTCCGTACCCCCTGTAATCGACTGCCAGAAAATTAATGTCCATTCTGTTGTAGAGCGGTCCAAGGTCTGTATAGTCGGCGACAATCTCGCCATTGCCGTGGAAGAAGAGAATATTAGGTCCTGCGGAACTCACCGCATGGAAGCATGCCCCTACGGCAACATCTTCTTCCACCGGTATCATCACCTCATGGGCTGGGGGACCGGTCGGGGTGCGACCATAATCGGGACGAGGATGAAAGAGGACCGACAGAATTTCCGGTTGATCCAGGATGGCATAGTCGGGGGGGCGGCGTGCGATCATTGTGGATGACCTTTTCCAATATACTTCGAGTCGGTACGGATGCCGGAACGGCAGCTTTTATTATGAGAATCGGTCTGTCGGCAGGCCCTGGCTCTCTTTCCACAACTCGAGGCGTTTTCTGATGAACCGCTTGGCATAGAAGCGGGTTTCGGGAATCAGGAGAAGCAGGCCCGCAGCGTCGGTGATAAACCCGGGAGTGAGCAAAACAACACCCGCGATAAAAATCAGCACTGCGTCCAACAGTTCTTCGGTCGGCAATTGGCCTTGCTGCATGCTCAGGCGGACCCTCAGCATGGTCTGCAACCCTTGCATGCGCGCCAGGTAAGCTCCGGCAAAGCCGGTGGCAACGACAATCAACACGGTCTTTACGGCCCCGATTTGACCGCCGACCTTGATCAGTAAGTAGATTTCGGCCACAGGAATGAGTGTAAAAGCGAGGAAGAGTTTGAGCAGCATGGGCATCCTGGAAAAGCGTTAATCAAAATCGAAAGCAGTCTCGTCACTTATATCTCTTTGATTGAGAAAATCGCAATACTCTTCAGCCCGCTGCTGCGCCAGCGATTTCCGGCCGGTTTGCATTTGAGGCTTTTTGTGAAAAGATGCAATCAATGTCTCCGCCCCGTCCTCTGATTCCAATACCTGGAATCCCCCTTCGTAATGTTTGACGACATACTTCATCATTCCACCTCATCGCAGTTGACAGCCCTTATCCGTGTCAGAAACCCTTCCTTGAGCGGAGTATTTCAAATTTTTAATAAACCGCCCTTCGATTTGCAATCTGAGGGGTTCGTTAACGAGTAGACAACGTTAATAAAGATACACAAAAAGCGGTTGGTTGTCTATCCTCCGAATGGGAAATGATTTTTCAGCTACGCTTCAATTGAGTGTTGGCTTTCAGCGATGAAAGCGTCGTCACGCCGTTAATATTGACGGGGTACCGCGATAAGTGTGGTTCACCTGCTGATGCGAGCGACAACTCTTTGCCTATCACAACAGATGTTGCCAACCGCTGGCTATATGTTTTCGATTGACCGGGCTGCGCCCAAAGTGATTGCGGAATACCGATCAGGGGATGGCTTCCAGCAGATTGATGATTTGGTTGTAAGCCTTCAAATTTTTCAACCATTCGCCGGGGATGGCCTGACGGCCCAGGTGGGCACCGAGAATCATGCCGACCGCCATACCGCGGGCGGCGGAGTCTCCGCCCGCCATGACATTTTCAATCAAGGCTGATTTCAAGTCGTTCTCGTAAGTCGTCGACAGGTGAATCACGCCGGGCAGGGCGGCATTGGTATCGCACATTTGACCGAAAGCCTTGATCGTCGCGCGGGTTTGATTTCCGCCGGTTTCCAGCCCCTTTTCAATCATTTTCTGCAGCTTGCTGTGTTTGGTGGCGACTTCCTTGAACGCCGCGGAGGGCGAGGAGCCATTCAGAATTCTTAGAAGGACGTCGGCCAAGTATTCGGCGCTTTCAATGACCACAGGATCGTTGTGGGTCATGGCGGTCTGTTGCCTGACGCCGGAAACCAGTTTCCCGGGGTCTTTTCTAAGAGCAAAAACCAGCGGTGCAATTCTCACAGCGCCACCAATTTCGGTCGACTGTGATCCGGACGAGGCTGAATCCTTGCTCGCGGCAAAATTTCTCACCGTATCCTTGGTTGCGTGATCACGATAGCCGGTGTAATCATCCATAAATGAGCGCCAATTCCGGGCGAAGTGGTCGATATCAAATCCCTTGTTGGCGGCGATTGATTCCAGCAGCACCAGGGACTGGTCTCCATAGTGGGTGAATTCACCGGCTTGCTTTGTGGGATGGAATGAGTTTTCAGGGGGTTTTCTTAAATTGTCCACGCGGCCCATATCGCTGTCTATCACCGCCGTATCGTAAATCCAGTGCGCACCCAAGGCCAACGAGTCGGCCGTAAAAGATGCCAAGACCATGGCTTCAGCCCGTTCTTTCATTTGTGGTACCTCCTTCGAATCCATCCCTGTTTGGCTGAAAATGTATCACTGCTGTTATTTGTCATCTCCTATCAGCGATTCCAACGGTGTTTTGGACTTTAAATCCCCGGCATCAGTTCCGAAAAAATCGACCGTGACGATCTGTTCACAAAGCGCTTTCAATCGACTGCCGACCTCTACATGGGCTGGATGCTGCTGGTAGCGCTGCAGTGCCTGCTGGTTCGAAAAGAGTGAGACGAGCGCGAAGTCATAAGATCGCTCCGTACGAAGAATATCACGACCGAACTCGTACATCTGAATCTCGACAATCAGATTGGGTAAATTGTCCAGGGCTTGTTCGAGGTTGTCGATATCAGCATCGGATACGTCAGGCTTGAACTTCATCAAAACCACGTGGTTCAACATTTCATCGCTCCCTTCAATGCGGCAGTGGCACCGCGATTTCCTTTCCCCCGTATCCGTGAACAGAGCAGTGGGCCCTGACAGATACCTGCCGGATCGATGCGGCCGCCGTTACGTTTCTCAGGCTGCGGGTGAATGGTTGTTCGTCCACATGGGGGTGATAGAGGACGCGGGTTCCGAGTATCGCCTCAGCCGGCCCGATGATCTCCCATTTGTCAGCATAGTGATTCCAGCCCGAATCATCGTGTTTAACCGTGACATCGAAAGTGAAGGTATTGGCGCCGCTTTTGATAACCTCAACATGGAGAACATCGGCGTCACCGGCCAAAGCTGGGCCGGTTGCCGCAAACATAAATACGATCAGTAAAGACAGGGTTCGCATATGCCGCATTCCTCCCCGAATTTTTAACCAACGCTACGGAATTTACACACCAGAATTAATGAGCAGTCTTCGCGGAACCGGCCCCCTGCCTTAATAGAGCAGGGTAGGCTTACAATCCAGGTGTCTTTTGTTATTTTCCGCTGTGAAACATCGCCCTGAAATCTAGCACTGATTACCCTGAAACGATAAGGATATATTCGAAAAATTCAAGGCTTTCGCGTTCAAGAACCATTGGGTCGTCACCCTGGATTTCGGAGGTGTTCAATGCCGCGAGGCAAGCAAATTGGATTTGAATTTGTTTGATTTTTCGCCTGAGTTATATTATCTCATATTCGATTCCGATCACTGTGTCAGAGCATTTCGAGCAGTTTTTCATCGTCTCGGTCCCTCGCGTCTTTGCAGACAACCCAAGGAGTCGGCCATGGCCCAGTGCGTTGTGCTCAACGCGGACTACTCTTTTTTAAACGTAGTAAGTTGGAAGCGGGCTGTTTGTCTTCAGGTAAAAAACAAGGTCAAGGTGCTGCGATATTCGGGAACGACCGTCATGACCGGTGAGGGCGTATCGGTCAGGGTGCCGCTCATCATCAAGCTGATCAAATTCATCCGGATGATTTACCGGTCACGTGTTCCCTTCAGTAAGAAAAACGTTCTGATCAGAGACGGATTCATGTGCGCCTATTGCCAGACCCACAATGGACGATTGACCATCGATCACATCGTTCCCAAGTCAAGGGGCGGCCGAACAGAATTTGAGAACTGCGTTGCTGCTTGCAGGGCGTGCAACCACAAAAAGGGCAACCAATTGCCCAGTGAAGCCAAGATGTACCCCCAGGTCAAAGCCTATCAACCCACGATATCCGAATTCCTGCAGCGCAAGGTAAAACAGCTGGGCATTGATGAAATGCTGAAAGATATGTTAGAATGGCTGTCTCGACCGGAAATTTCACGGGATCATTCCCGCCATATCTCTTTATTACCATCATTTGAACAGGGGAAAACATGAAAGTCATTGTTCTGGGGACGGGATACGTTGGTCTCGTGCATGCCGCGGTTTGCTCCGAATACGGCCATGAAGTATATGCGTACGACAACAACCAGGAAAAATTGAATGCGTTTGCCAGCGGAAAACCACAGGAAATCGAACGGTATGTCAACGAGCCCGGGCTGGTAAACGTCATTCGGGAGAATCTGGACCGATACCTTTTCTTTTCGTCTGATCTGAAGTCAATCATTGAAGGGACGGATGCCGTTTTCATGTGCCTGCCGACGCCGTCGAATCTTGACGGCTCTACCAATCTCACCTTCTACGACGCAGCTGCCGAACACCTCGCGGAACAATTGGGCAAACGCAAGGACAAACGCCGGGTCGTCATCGCCAACAAGAGCACGGTCCCGATCGGAACGGCGCGTCATCTTGAACAGATCATGGCCTCTCACCGGGTGAAAAATTTCGGCGTGTCATCGAATCCGGAATTTCTGGCGGAAGGCACAGCCGTGATGCAGGCCCGCCGGCCGGACCGGGTCGTGGTCGGTTGCGACGATCAGCAGGATTTCAATATTCTGAGCCGGGTCTACTCCCAATTCGTTAACCACGTGCGCATCAAATACATCGAAACCACGCCTGAAACTGCCGAATCCATCAAATATGTGGCCAACACCATGCTGCTGACATACATTTCCTTTTGGAACGGCGTGGGGGCGAAGATCGGCGAAAAATTCCCCAATATTAAAATCGACGATTTGAGAATGGGGGTGACCTCTGATGAACGCATCAGCACATGGGGGTCGTTCGTCAGCAACGGGGCCGGCGGTAGCTGTTTCGGTAAAGATATCGCCTCCCTGATAAATCAGCTTCGCAAGGTGAACGTCAGCACGAAGATGTTGGAGGCGTCATACGAAGTTAACGAATTTCAGAAAGTGTATCTGGTGGACCGGGCCATTACCGAAGCCGGGTTCAAATTCAACAACAAAACGATCACGGTTCTCGGCCTGGCATTCAAAAAGCACACCAACGACATGCGCGATGCCTCTTCCATCAAGGTGATAGAGTCATTGCTCGGGAAGGGTGCCGCCAGAATACAAGCCTACGATCCGTTGGCCAATGATGCTGCCCGGGCGGTTTTCGATCCCGCCAAAAATATTCTTTTCGAAAAAATTGCCTATTTCGACAGCGCCAAAAAAGCCATCGAGGGCTCCGATGCCCTGTTCATATCATCCGACTGTGAAGAGTTCCGGGGATTATCCCGCACGGTTGAAACCCTTGTGAAGCCACCCTACCTGATCATGGATGGTCGGCGGATGATCCCGGACTTCGAGGATCTGATATCTAAAAATTATACGTACCTTGCGGTCGGTGCGACGGCGATGGGTCCCACCCCATGCGATAGGGAGAAAGTGATTCCACTTAAGCAAACCGCCTGAAAAAGAACTTTGGGCTTGCATGTCGAACGACCGGAACCGTCTCTCCGCGTCTAAGATTTTTTTTCGAGGCGGTAACCGCCCCCCCTCCTAAAAAAAATGCTGCTGGACGGAGCCATGATAATGATAACCAACCTTGCGCACCCGTCGAGCGCATTTCTTCAACCCATAGAATAAATTCTGAAACAGGTCCGTCCCTACCGTCCCTTACTCTGGCAGCCTTTGTCTGTCGACGCGAGGGGAGCCCCGTGCGCTACAAAATAGCGGTCGCAATGCTGTGGCGCTCACCGTGTAGGAGTGGTATTTGCTTGACACAAATTCGTTTGTTGCGTAAAAATTCTCGTTTCATGTCAACATCCGAATTTGGAGGCATCATGGACTATAAAAAAACGCTCAATCTGCCGGCGACAAAATTCCCGATGAAGGCGAATCTGGCTAATCGCGAACCTGAACAGCTGGAAAAATGGGAAAATATGCAGCTGCACTCAAAAATCAGGGCAACTGCAGACGGTCGCGAGCGCTTTACCCTGCACGACGGGCCCCCCTATGCCAACGGCCACATCCATATTGGAACGGCTTTGAACAAAATCCTCAAAGACATCATCGTACGGTCGCGGCAGATGTCCGGTTACGACGCCGTTTATGTGCCTGGCTGGGATTGCCACGGGCTCCCCATCGAACACAACGTCGACAAGGAATTGGGTGCTAAAAAAAAGGACCTATCCTTGGCCGACGTTCGCCGATTATGCCGGGCGTATGCAGAAAAATTCATCGACATTCAGCGGGATGAATTCAAACGTTTGGGTGTCATGGGCGAATGGGAAAATCCTTATCTGACGATGAATTATCTTTACGAGTCGACAATTGCCCGAGAGTGCTGGAGATTCGCATTGGATAAAAGCTTGTTTAGAAGCAAAAAGCCGATTTACTGGTGCAATGACTGCAGAACCGCTTTGGCTGAGGCAGAAATCGAATATGCAGACGAGGCGTCACCCTCCATATTCGTTAAATTCCCGTTAAAAGACGATTTGAGCCAAGAATTCAAAGTTCTCGCCGGCAAATCAGTTTCTGTGGTCATCTGGACAACCACGCCGTGGACCCTTCCGGCGAATATGGCTGTTGCCCTCCATCCTGATATCATCTATGCGGCGGTGGATGTCGGCCGGAACGAAGTGCTGATCGTCGCCAAAGATCTGGTAGAATCCTGCATGCGTACTTTTGGAATCGGCAGTTACCGAATCTTGGCCGACATCGAGGCCGGGCGACTGGAACGCAAGCACTGCCGGCACCCGCTTTACAACCGGAAATCCCTTATCATCCTGGGAAGTCATGTAACCCTCGAGGCCGGAACCGGTTGTGTGCACACCGCCCCCGGTCACGGACGCGAGGATTACGAAGTCGGACTTCAATACGGGCTGGATGTCTATTCTCCGGTCGACGATCGTGGCCGTTTCACCGAAGACGTTGAATTTTTCAACGGGCAGTTTGTATTTGACGCCAACAAGGCCATCAATGCCAAACTCAAGGAATGTGGGGCTTTGATCACCGAGGAGAATTTCGATCATTCCTATCCCCACTGCTGGCGTTGCAAACAGCCCGTTATTTTCCGAGCCACGCCTCAGTGGTTTATCTCAATGGACAAGACCGGTTTACGTCAAAAAACCCTTAAAGAAATAGATCGGGTCAAGTGGATTCCCGCCTGGGGCCGCGAGCGCATATACGGCATGATCGAAAATCGGCCGGATTGGTGTGTGTCCCGGCAGCGGGCATGGGGGGTTCCCATTGCGGTGTTCTATTGCGAAGACTGCGGCACGCTTTTACGCGACGAAGTCATCATGAATCGCGTGTGCGAGCTGTTTGCTGCCCACGGAGCCGATATCTGGTTCGAAAAACCGGCCGAGTATTTCATGCCGGCCGGCACGGCATGCCCGGACTGCGGCAGCAAGTCCGTCAAAAAAGAAGACGATATTCTGGACGTCTGGTTCGATTCGGGTGTCAGCCATGCGGCTGTTCTGGAACAGCGCTCGAATTTGAAATGGCCGGCGGATTTATACCTGGAAGGAAGCGATCAGCACCGGGGATGGTTTCACAGCTCTTTGCTGACCGCCGTGGGAACACGCGATCGCGCGCCCTATAAATCGGTCCTGACTCATGGTTTCGTTGTGGACGCCGATGGCCGCAAAATGTCAAAATCACTCGGGAATGTCGTTGCGCCCAGAGAGGTCATCGATAGATACGGTGCTGAAATTCTGCGCCTTTGGGTCACGGCCTCAGACTACCGGGAAGACGTGCGGATTTCCGAAAACATACTCAAGCAGCTCAGTGACGCCTATCGTCGTATTCGCAACACAGCCCGCTTCATGCTGGGTAACCTCTACGATTTCAACCCGGAAACTGACAGGATTGTCTATGAAGCGTTGCCGCCAATTGACCGCTTCGCCCTGCACAAACTGCAGGAATTGACGGAACTCGTGCGCAGGGCTTACGAGGAATTTGATTTTCATGTTATTTATCACCGTCTCTACAATTACTGTACGCTCGATCTGTCGGCATTTTATCTGGATATTCTCAAAGACCGTCTTTACACCTCACCGGCTGGCTCCAGGGGACGGAGAAGTGCACAGACGGTGATGTACACGATCGTTGAAGCAATGGCCCGCCTGATGGCACCGATTCTCGTATTTTCAGCTGAGGAGATCTGGGCTCACCTGCCCGATCGACCGGGCAAAGAAGAGAGCATCCACATGGCCACCCTGCCAAAGGCGCACACCGAGTGGACGGACGAGGTTCTGCAAAAGAACTGGGAGCGACTACTGGCAGTAAGGGGAGAAGTCACAAAAGCACTCGAGGCTGCCCGGGCTCGAAAACTTATCGGCCACCCGCTGGATGCGGCCGTCACCCTTTCGGTTAAGGAGGAGCTGCACGCTGCACTGGCGCCGTATACCGAAGAGTTGCGTTCCATTTTTATCGTATCTCAGGCCACTCTTGTGGCGGATGTAAATTTTGACGATGCTTACACCAGTGCAGAAGTTGAGGGATTGCAGGTCCTTGTAGAACGGGCGGCGGCCAAGAAATGCGAACGCTGCTGGGTCCATGATATTACGGTTGGCACATTCGATGATCACCCAACGATCTGCCACCGTTGCAAAGACTCGTTGGAAGAGATGACCGCCTGACAAATTCTTGGACGGCCGATCGACCGAGACGCCGGTGCCACAAATGAGGGCCTATGACGAATGGTTTATGGCCGCTCAAGGAATTTCGGCCTGTTGTGCTGAACGTATGCCGTAGCTGGAAATCTGACCAGAAACCCGCTGCGGCGGGACCCGGTGTGGAAAAGGCCAGTATTGGATGGATACTAATTAAGAGCGTGACTGTGACGATTGCGGGAAGCAAGATAACGAGGCTGCTGCTTATCAGCGGTGTGCTGGTGCTGCTGGACCAGATCACCAAAGCACTGATCGGGCATTACCTGCAGCTCTACCACTCCATTACTGTAATTCCAGGGTTTTTCAATCTCACCCACATACACAACCCCGGAGGTGCATTCGGATTTTTAGCGGGGGCCGATCCAACCCTGCGTAAAGTGGTGTTTCTTTTTGTTTCCCTTCTGGCGGTGGGATTGATCCTGTGGTACTACATGAAAACACCGGCGACTTATCCTCTCCTGGGCAGCGCTTTTGCAATGATTTTCGGCGGTGCTATCGGCAATCTTGTCGACCGGATTCGAACCGGAAAAGTGGTCGATTTTCTCGATTTCTACGTCGGTAACTTTCACTGGCCGGCATTTAATGTGGCCGACAGTGCCATTACCGTCGGTATCGGAATTTTTATCCTCCACCTGTTGTTCAAGAAGTTGCCGGAGTAGATCGGCAGATGAATAGCGCAGGTTTCCGCCGGACATCCATTCCAACCGAAGACACGGTGTACTATCTCTAAAGTCATAGTAACCCGGGTTTTCTATAAACCGCATGGATCGACTGAACGCGATGAGCTTCGATGTCGATATACTACCGTCGATTGTCTTCGGCGTCTTCGTTTCTGTGGCGCTTATCGCCGGACTCCAGATGATCCGGGCTGAGATCCGGGCTGTCGGCGGTGCTGAAAACCGCATCGCAGACCTTTGTTTTTGGCTGATGGTTGCGGCAATCGCCGGCGCAAGATGCGGTGACCTGTTTGACGGGCCGGCAACCGTTTTTGACGACCCGCTTGAAATTTTACGGCTCTGGAACGGTGGATCGTTCTATTACGGCGGGGCGGTTGCCGCCCTTATCACCGGGGTGGTATTTATAAAGCATGCCCGGCTGCCGCTATGGAAGACCGCCGATATGTTTGCACCGACACTGGCCATCGGGCATTTTTTTGTTTGGATTGGCTGCTTTTTCTCGGGCCTGTTCCCTCGGGCACAGAGTTATGCGATGATCGAGGCGTTGTTTTCATGGCCGGAGCAAGCCATAAACAGTATGATGGCAATCCCCCATCCAAGATCCCTTTACTTGGCCAGCGGCAGTTTTCTCATTTTCATTGTCCTCCTGATATTGCGAGGGCACAAAAATTACGACGGAAGAGTTTTCTGGATTTTTGTCACACTTCACAATACGCTTCGGTTGCTCGTCGATACCCTCGATTTTCCCGGGTATGGCAAACCGTCGCCAGCAATTTTTAAGGCCCCGCAAATTATCAGTGCCATTGCCACCCTGGTCGGGTTGACGATGTTGTTCTACCTGTGGCACCGATCCCGGCCGCTTCAACCGGAGCATTAAGCAAGGCTGTTGCTGCAATGATCTCATATTGAATTCTCGGGGTGCAGGCATGAATTTTGGGGCTGCAGCTGGCGAGCGACGATTGCCGAGTCAAGAGTAAAAGTGTTTGCATTAGCCGTACCTGATTTTACAGCGGGCCGTTCCAATTTTTACGATTATAGTTTTGAAGAAAAAACATCACGATTTCCCACATCATTGCTTATGACCGAGCTAAACTACAAATCCCTGGATGACCATCTAAAAAAACTCGATACGGCATGCGACAATAAAAATGACGACCGTCGCCGGCCGCCGGCCGCCGTATATCTGATTTACGGTGAAGAAATGCTCTGCAAGACCGCCTTAAAAAAGGTGTTGAACAGATTGGTGCCTGAATCCAATCAGAGCTTCAATTTTGAGCCAATTGACGGTAATTTGGGTGGTGTCTCCGAGGCTGTTGAAAAGTTGAACACTTATTCACTGTTGTCGGGTCCAAAGGTTGTGGGTTTGTTTGAGGCACGGGTCCTTGATTCAAGAACGAATACGGATGATATATTGCTCACTGCCGTAAAGGCTTTTGAAGATCAGAATCTGAATCGGGCGACTGAATACCTTTTGCGCTTTATGGCCTTAGCGAACTTTTCCTTCGACGATCTGTCTCCACCGAACCGGCGGGAGAACCTGCCCGCCGGGGTAGAACTGCCGGATGACGATCGCTGGCTGGACGATGTCATCGGTTTTTGCCAGGAGAACGGGCGCAAGATTCCAAAAGCCGCTGACAATGAAAGCATTCTTTGTCACGCCATTGAAAAGGGGTTCCCGGGTGGGAATCGTCTGTTAATAACGACCGACACCGTCGACAAACGCCGTAAACTGTTCAAGACGATCCGAAACAAAGGGGTCATTGTCGACTGTTCCGTTCCCAAGGGCGATCGTAAGGCCGACAAGACCGCACAGGATACCGTTCTGGCAGATACGGTTCGTTCCGTTTTGAGCGAAAGCGGTAAATCATTGGCGCCCGATGCCTTTGCGGCGCTGCGGGAGACGACCGGTTTCGAACTCAGGGCTTTTGCCAAGAACCTTGAAAAGCTTGTGAGCTATATTGGTGACCGGGATCTGATCACGCGGCAGGATGTCGTCACGGCACTCAAGCGTACGAAAAAAGATCCGGTATACGCATTGACGGGTGCTTTTACGGCCCGCAACCGGGATGACGCCTTGTTTTATATGAGGACACTGATGTCTGAAGGGCAGGGTGGCCTGCGGCCCGAACAAATACTCGTCGCCCTGTTGAACCAGCTCAGAAAGTTATTACTGATCAAGTCGTTTGTCTCCAGCCCTGAAGGTAAAGCCTGGCATTCAGGCTGCCCCTACCATACATTTAGAACCAACGTCATGCCGGTTGTCCAGAAATGCGATTCAGAACTGCTCGGCACCCTGCAACAATGGCAGTATGATCTGAACATTTCGGTTAATGATGAGGTCAAGCCGGTGAAGAAACCAAGCCGTGGAAAAAAGCCCGCATTGAAAACGGATTTGTTGATCGCTAGATATCCGAATAATCCATATCCAATTTATCAACTGTTCCTCAACGCGGAGAATTTTTCTAAGCAGGATCTCCTGCAGATATACGACGACCTCTCGAGGGCCGATCTGCGCATTAAATCCGGTAGCGAAAACAAGCGCTTGATACTCGAGGAGGTAATATTGAATGTCTGTCGGCCGAAGGACTGAGCTCGTTGTCACGTATCGTTGAACGCGCACCGGCCAACTGATTTCATCCTGCATCCCTTGGTTTCACACATGCGTGTTTACTCCGTAGTGGCGCAGCCCGAAGACACCACAGCCGTATTGGCCGGATGATTTCGAATGCATTTGACGTAGATATAATCAGGGGAGGTGTCAGCGTGGGGTTTATCAGACAGCAGGAAGAAAACATGGCCGTACGGTTGCTGACCTGGCATTACCAACGCCGGGAAATAGACCTGCCCCCCTTGGACGAACTGCAACAGAAGGCAAAAATCCTGGTGGACGAGGCGCATCGGATCGCGCGCCAAAGGGGGCGCAACGTACTGTCCATCATGAAGGATTTGGTGGATGACATAAAGAACAAGTGATGGGGGGTAAATAATCTTGACAAATTGGATGAATTATTATTTAGGATGAATATGCATAACGTGGTGCCGAAAAAAATAAGCGACGGATTCATTCAGATCTGTCAAGAACATCTGCTTAAAATAACCCCCCAGAGAGTAGCTATCTATCGAGAATTGTTCAATTCAAATACGCATCCGACAGCCGATACCATCTACCAGGCTGTAAAAAACGAGTATCCGAACATTTCCTTTGACACGGTAAACCGTACCCTCCTGACATTCGCACAAATCGGCATCGTGGACGTTGTCGAGATATTCGGAGGGGCCAAACGTTTTGACACGGATGTAAGAGATCACCACCACCTGCATTGTATGCGATGCGGCATGATCCAGGATTTCATAAACGACGACTACGACAACCTGGATGTCCCGGCGGATATCCACGATTATTTTCAGGTGAAACGCAAACGGGTGGTTCTCAAAGGGATTTGCAAGGCGTGCAGCAAGTAAGATCGTCAATGACGATAGGGTTATATCGGATAACAAAACCAACAGAAAGGAGAAAGAATGAGCAAGACGACCGAAAATTTAAAGGCTGCGTTCGCAGGTGAGTCCCAGGCAAGAAACAAGTATACTTTTTTCGCCAAGGTAGCGCGGAAAGAGGGCTATCACTACATCGCAAAAATATTTGAGGAAACGGCCGAAAATGAAAAACAGCATGCAAAGGATCACCTTAAACTGCTCAATGGAATAGGGGACACCGCGGCCAATCTCAAGGAAGCGATGGGTGGAGAGGACTACGAAGTCGAAAGTATGTACCCCGACTTTGCCAAAACAGCCGAGGAAGAAGGCGAAAAGGAAGCGGCCATGGCCTTCAAGCAGGTCGCCAAAATCGAGGCGCACCACAGAGAAAGATACAAAAAACTGCTTCAAATGGTCACAGCCGGCACCGTCTTTAAACGCGAGCAGTCGATCAAGTGGAAATGCAGCATTTGCGGCTATACGGTCGAAGGCGTCGAACCGCCAGCGAAATGTCCATCGTGCAAACACCCCCGCGAATTCTACGAGCCCGCCAATTTGGATTTTTAAGAGATCCAAAAGTCAGTCCGGCCGATCATTTCTGGGGCAAATGGTGCGCAGCGCGCATACAGCGCGTCTCTGGCGGATTGGGAAGGCCGACCCAAGCGACTACCAGTGACTCTTGACCAGATGAAAAGGCTCCAACGCTTCAGAGCGACGGAGCCTTTTCTTTGGCTGTTACTGGCGGCAGCCGACGGTTGAACAGCGCTGATGGCTGTGTTATGAAAAGGTAACCGTGGGCATATCCCACCAACCGTTAATTCTATATTCTCTCCCGAACCCGAACAACCCGGGGTAATGTCGTGGCAACTTCTTTTATTCCCGATCCGGAAAGCCTCAAACAGGAGATTCGCTTATCGCACGAGCGTTGTCGACGTCTGGGTGTGAATCCCGGGGAAACCCGCAACTTAAGGCAAAAAAGGCTCACTCAGGAAGAATTGCATGTTCGCTTGAATCAAAACAGGGAGTTCCTTGATATTGCCGTAGCCCAGATCGAAGAGCTCTATCAGTTTGTCGCCGGTGCGGGTTTTGCCGTCAACATTGCCGATAAAGAAGGCTATATCCTGCATATTATCGGCGACTCCCCCATCTTGGAAAAATTGGCTTCCGGCAACTGTGGGCCCGGCTACCGTTGGACAGAAAAAGACGTCGGCACCAGCGTGATCAGTCTATCTCTGGCCCGTGAAATTCCGGTGCAGATCAATGACGAAGAACACTATTGTCGTCGCGGCCACGGTCATACCTGCTCGGCCTCGCCCGTTTTCGATCCCGATAATCGGTTGATCGGCGTCATCGCGATGTCCGGCGACGCCGACCAGGTTCATCCTCACACGTTGGGGATGGTCATAACGGCAGCCAAGGCGATCGAAAATCAGCTTCGGATTCGACGAACATCCAAGGAACTGCTGCTGCGCAACAACTACATGGAGGCCATTATCGATTCAATCGACAGCGGCGTGATGGCGATAGACAAAAACGGGATGATCAACCAGATCAACAACCAAGGCCGTCGCATCCTGCAATGGGATGAATCTCTGGAAGGACAACCGCTGAGTACCGTTCTGGGAGGCCAGTTGGACCTGGGCCGGATGATGCGACCGGGGTTTGAGTTGATCGACAGGGAAATGTTCATTCGCGCTCCCACGCGGAATATTCACCTGCTTTGTACTGCCAAACCGATTTTTGACCCGGCAGACAAGATGCAGGGCATCATCATCGTATTCAACGAAATCCACCGGATTCGCAAACTTGTCAATGAGATGGCCGGCACCCATGCACGCTTCACTTTTGAAGACATCATCGGGATGAGCCCTGCCATCCAGGAAGCCAAAAAAATGGCCATGATCGCCGCTCTCGGAAACTCCACCGTTCTTTTGCTGGGGGAGACCGGCACTGGCAAGGAACTCTTTGCCCAATCCATCCACAACCACAGTGACCGACGGGGACACCCGTTTCTGGCCATCAATTGTGGCGCTGTACCCCGCGAATTATTGGAGAGTGAACTATTCGGTTATACGGAAGGCGCCTTTACAGGTGCCAGTAAAGGCGGACGACCGGGAAAGTTCGAGTTGGCCAATGGCGGAACTGTTCTGCTCGATGAAATCGGCGATATGCCGACGGATATGCAGGTAAAACTGCTGCGCGTCCTGCAAACCGGAGAAGTCTACCGCATCGGGGGCCACAAATCGATATCCGTGGACGTGCGCATCATTGCAGCCACCAATGCGAATTTGCAGGAAAAAGTCGAGCAGAAAAATTTGAGGGAAGATCTCTTCTATCGTCTCAATGTATTTCCAATTATCATACCTCCGCTCAGGGAACGCGCCGAAGACGTTATTCCCCTGTCCCGGCACTTTCTCAGTCGATGTTCGCGGTCGTTGAAAAAATCGCCGATGATATTTTCGCCGGCCGCTGAACAGATTCTGCTGGCCTACCACTGGCCCGGAAATATACGTGAATTGGAGAATGTTGTAGAGCGGGCAGTGAACATGGCGGCCACCGACAAAATTAGACCGGACAATCTGGGACTGCCGGTAAGTCGCGGAGGCCGCATTAATAAAACACCCAGTCAGGCCCGTCTCACAGAAGTCGAGAAAGAGACGATTTCGGACATTATTGTGGAAACGGGATACAATCTTTCCAGAGCGGCCAGAACATTGGGGATTTCGCGGGCAACCCTCTACAATAAAATGAAAAAATACGGGTTGTCGGCCAATCGCGCAAGTGTATAAAAAACAGACATGTAAAATATTTATACAAAAATGCATCTGCTCAATATAATTGCATAAAAAATCAATAAAAATTAAAATGTATATTTATTAAACACATTTATACCTTCCGCGTTTTACCCTGTCCGACGTTTCAGAATTTTTATACGTATAACCTGTTGCAATGATTTCCTTTTTGGGTTACCACAATGTAGCACTCCAGAGTGGCATAGACTTTGCGTTGACAACAGGCATTCCGATCAGGCAGTTCCGAAGGATATAATCCTGATTGACTGCTGCAGAGTTGATTTCCAAATCAGGCTCGGCCGAAACCCCATAGTTTTAGTCGATCTTGGCGGTGCGTTAGAGGTTCAAATCGTCTCTATACCACGAGCCGGTGTATAAGATTCTGTCAATTCGTCGAAAAATTCAGCGTTCCCGCCCAGGCAATCGTAATCGAAATAAGAAGGACGGGCTATTTTGTCACAGTCATTCGAATCCGTGCAAAAACCCACATGGGCCATCATCGGTGGCGGCAATGGAGGACAGTCTCTGGCCGGTCACTTGGCCCTGCTGGGGTTCCCGGTAAGACTCTACGACATCATTCCGGAGACGATCGCAGTGATCCGCAGCCAGGGAGGCATCCAGGTGGACGGTGCGGTGAAAGGTTTCGGTCGGCTCGAATCGGCCACCACCGACCTTGCCGAAGCCGTCGGCGGCGCAGATATCGTTATGATCGTGGCCCCCGCCATAGCGCACAGAACGATTGCGAGAAACTGTGCACCGCACCTCGAAGATGGCCAGGTGGTTTTTATACACCCCGGGGCCACAGGCGGCGCCCTGGAGTTTAAACACGTGCTGACCGAGGAAAATTGTCACAGACGCGTCACCATATCCGAAGCCAATTCATTACTCTACGCCTGCCGTAGCCTGCAGCCCGGACGGGTAGCGATACTGGGCATCAAAAAGGAATTGATGGTCGCCGCCTTGCCGGCCGCTGAAACCAACGCTGTGGTACGCCTGCTCAACAGAGCGTTCCCTCAAATCATTGCCGGGGCGAACGTCATGGAAACCAGCCTGAGCAACCCCAACGCGATGATGCATCCCGCACCGACCCTGCTGAATACGTCCATGATAGAGTCCAACCGGGATTGGCTCTATTACTGGGATGGTATTACCCCTTCCGTCGGCGCTTTCGTCGAATCCATGGATACCGAACGGGTCAACATCGGCCGGGCCTTGGGCCTGAATTTGCCAACGATTCGTGAGTGGTACCGATTGGCTTATGGTGCCGCGGCCGACTCCCTGTCGGAGGCGGTGAAGAAGAACCAGGCCTATGCCGGCGTGAAGGGGCAACGAAGTCTTCACACCCGGTACCTTTTGGAAGACGTCCCCATGGGGCTGGTGCCCATGGTCTCGCTCGGTCAGTTGCTGGGGGTGTCTGTCAGGCGAATGGAAACGATTGTACAGCTTGCCGAGTTCGTCATCGGTGAGGATTTTACCGGTCGGGGAAGGACGCTTGAGAATCTCGGCCTGTCCGGCATGTCTGTTGACGAGATCCGGCGCTACCTGGAAAAAGGCCGTCGGAGTTAGGGCAATCTGTCTCGCGCCAGATTGGGGAATCCAAGCATGCAAAGTTATTCCCCTCAAATTTGTTTGTAAACTATATTCAAAAGAAGGAGGATTCGCAATGAACCAACGGAAATCAAGACCCCACCGTATGCTAGAGGTCATCATCCTGATTGTCGCCATGTCCGTTCTGATCCTACCGACCTCCGTTCTGGCTGAAAAAAAGCCGGGAGGAGTGGTGGATCCCATGCAGATCACCACGGCAACGGCAACCTTCGACCCGGTCCGTCCCGAGGCCGCCCGGGTGATCGCCACAGCCTTCCAGGGCATCGGCTGGGACGTGACTCCGAATCCCATCGACTACAACCAGAATGTCCAGAAGGTCATTATGGAGCACGACTACGATATGTGGCTGGTCATGCTCTCCGGCGCCTCCCTGCGTATCGACCCTAACGTGTTCATCTACAAGAAGCATTTTTCCGGCGAGTACAAGAAAGGCGGCTGGAACTGGGAGGGATTAAACGATGCCGGGATTGACGAAATGGCCGTCGGCCAGCAGAAAGAAATGGATGTCGATAAAAGGAAGCAGATCGTTTTCGATGCCCAGAATAAGATCCAGCAGGATCAGTCCATGAGCGTCTTGGCCTACGTTGAGATGACCAACGCCTACCGTTCGGATCGCATCAAGAACGTCGTACCGATGATGGGCGAAGGGATCGGCAGCTTCTGGACCGACATCAACATGGAAGTGATCCAGGGTGACGGGTATGTGCTCACCGGAGCCACTTCACCACTGAAAAACCTTAACCCTGTGGCGGCCAAGGATCACCTTGAATTCATGGAACTGCGCATGATCTACGACCGCCTGTTCCGCATCAATCCCGAGGGCGTTGCCCAACCCTGGGCGGCGGAGTCATATAAGGTCGTCGATCCGACCACTATCGAACTGACTCTGCGCCAGGGAATGAAGTTTCATGATGGCGTCGAGGTGACGGCCGAGGATGTCAAGTTCTCTCTGGATTACCACAAACAATGGAAGGCGCCGTTCTTTGTCGAATCCCTCAATAATGTCGCCGCGGTGGAGACCACCGGCAAATACGGTGTCCGCATCAAGCTTAATGAGCCCTATGCGCCCTTTATTCCGAACCTTTTAGGGGCGATCTTTATCATTCCCCAGCACATCTGGAAGGACATACCCGAAAAAGCGGATGTCACCGACCCGCTGAACTTTGCCAATGAAAAGCCGATCGGCAGCGGTCCGTTCAAGTTCGATTACTGGGACCGCGGGCGGGAGCTCAAGGTCACGGCCTTCAAGGAGCACTTCAACGCCCCGAAGGCTGGCGGCATCATTCGGGTCGCCTACGGCAGCCACGATGCCATGGCGGCAGCGATCGAGAAGGGCGAGTGTGATCGCACGCGCTACATCCTGAAACCCAGCCTGTTGCTGGATCTGCAGAAAGTCAAAAACGTGGTGGCCGAAGGTTATCCCAATCACGGGTTTTACACCCTGAGCTACCATACCCGGCGCCCACCACTGGATGATCCGGCTTTTCGCCGCGCCCTCGACTACCTGATTCCCCGGGAGCTGATGATCGAGGCGATCCTGTCAGGTTTTGGCGAGCCGGGTGGTTCCGTGATTGCGCCGGCCAACAAGTTCTGGCACAACCCGGCAGTCAAAGCGAATCCGGAAGACATGGCCAAGGCCAAGCAAATCCTTAAGGATGCCGGTTACACATGGGACGGCCAGGGAAAGCTTCACTACCCCAAATAAGTTCGACGTGGAATCGTCCCCGGGATCCGGTGACCGGCCCCCGGGGATTGTTCGATTTTAAGTCGCTGGTAATCGGAATACATCGCGTTCGATTGTCATGCTTCGAATTTATCATATTGCCTTACATTGTCGGGTTGAAGGGATAATTCGATGCAAGAATACATTATCCGCAGGATCCTATACACTCTATTTACCCTGTTCGGGGTCGCCACGATTCTGTTTTTCATTTTTCGCATCATGCCCGGTGATCCCACCGCCCAGGTCATATCACCGGCCCTGGATCCGGTCGCCCAGGCCCGTCTGAAAGAGGCCTATGGCCTCGACAAACCGCTGCTGGTTCAATACGTCCTCTATTTGAAAAATTTGGCTGTTTTGGATTGGGGGCGTTCATTTACCAGTTCCCGTCCGGTGATAGACATCATGGCCTACCGTTTCTGGAACACCATATTTTTAATGGGAGCGGCAATGAGCTTCGTCCTCGTCCTGGGGACCGGACTGGGGATGGTGATGGCTTGGCGCCGCGGCGGACTGCTGGACACCGGGGGTACGGTGGCGGCTCTCGTATTTCAATCGGCGCCGCCTTTTGTTACCGGCCTGCTGCTGCTGATGGTGCTCAGTTACCGGATGGACCTTTTTCCGACCGGCGGCATGCATGCCCCGGGGGTTTCCGTTGGTCAGGGCTTGGGCGTCTTCCTGTCCGCCGATTTTCTGCATCACCTGGTGCTTCCGACCATTACCGTTGCCTTGTATTACCTGGCGACCCCAATGCTCATCATGCGCGACTCGATGCTCGAGGTTATGGGCAGTGATTTCATCGAACTGGCCAAAGCCAAGGGGTTGGCCCCGCACGTCGTGATGATCAAACATGCCGCCCGCAATGCCTTGCTGGCGGTTGTGACGGTTTCCTCTCTCATGGTCGGTTTCGCCATCGGGGGACAGGTACTTGTAGAAACAGTCTTTTCCTGGCCTGGCATGGGGCAGCTGATGGTCGAGGCGGCGCAGTCCCATGACTACCCGGTCGCTCAGGCCACGTTTTTGGTCCTGGCGGCTATTGTTATCTTCCTCAACCTGCTGGCCGATATATCCTATTGCTACCTGGATCCCCGCATCAAAATGGGTAAGACCAGGGCCTGAAAGTGATATCTTATGAAGATAACCCGTCTGGAACTGTTTCACATTTCGATCCCCTTTCTCCACCCTTACAAGCTGTCAAAGGTTTACGGCACTCTGACTGACGCCCATGCGGTGGTTATCAAAGTGCACACAGATGCGGGCATTGTCGGTCTGGGAGAAGCTGATCCAAAGAATCCTTTTACGGAGGAAACTCCCGCGTCGGTTATGGCAGTCATGCGCGAGGGTATCGCGCCCTATCTCCTGGGCAGAGATCCGCTCCAGGTTTCCGAAATCGAATCACACCTGGATCAAGCGGTGAAAGGCAATTTGATGTCCCGGGGCGCGGTGAATATGGCACTTTTCGATATTCTCGGGAAAGTGCATCAGTTGCCGGTGCACGTTTTTCTGGGTGGACTCCGACATGATCAATTGCCGCTGCTGGGACCCATCGGCAGTGGTACGCCCGCTGAGGATGCTGATGCCATTGAGACCCTGATTCAGCAGGGTTTCCGGACTGTGATGATCAAAATGGGCGCACTGCCTGTCAGGGAAGAAATCCGGCGGGCGGTTGCTGCGGTCGAACGTTATGGCGATCGCCTAACCCTCATCATGGATGCCAATCAGGGCTGGAGTTTCAAAGAAGCGCTGCAATTCATCGAAGGGATTCACGGCAGTGAGCCGGCCGTTCTGGAACAACCCGTGGCAACTGGCGATTTGACGAAACTCAAAAGCATTCGCGATCGTATTCCCTATCTGCTCAGTGTCGATGAGAGCCTGGTCACCCTTGAGGATGCCGCCGAAGTTATCCGGTCAGGGGCCGCCGATGCTTTCAGCGTCAAAGTCTCGAAAAACGGCGGTCTGAGGAAATCGCTCACCATAGCCCAGGCGGCAGAAGTTTTCGGAATTAAAATACTGATGAACAGTATGCTGGAATTCGGCATTACTCAAGCCGCGTCGCTGCAGGTCGGATGTACCCTCAACAATTTGCTTGCTTGCGGCCATGCTTACATGTCGGTACTGCGGATGTCAGATGACATCACCGATTTTCGGAAAAACATCTCCGATGCCGTCGTTACGGTGCCCAAGGAGCCCGGTTTAGGTATCAATGTGGATGAAGACAAACTCAAAGCCTACACCGTCGATTATCATAATATAGCGTTGTAACCGGGAGGGGATTCCTTGGATCAACCCGAATTTTAAATTTAACTGAAATTTGAAATGTAAAAGACGGAACACATGCCAAACAAAAAACTCAAATTCGCTGTCATGGGTACTGGCAATTCGGGGCAGACTGTGGCAGCCGATCTTGCCCTTAAGGGTTATTCGGTCAACTTGGCCGAATTGTCCGAATTTGCTGAAAATCTGTACGCGATTGAAAAGCGGGGCGGCATCGCGATTTCCGGCGATGCCGGCCAGGGTTTTGCCCGGATGAACATGATCACCACTGACTTGAAGCAGGCCGTGAAGGGCGTGGATATTATTTTCATCGGCGGCTCGGCTTACGCACACGAGCCCTTCAGCAGAGAACTGGCCGGGCACTTTGAGGACGGCCAGTACATCGTTTTCACTTCAAACTTCGGTGCACTCAGATTCCGGAAGTGGATGATGGAAATGGGCGTTACTGCTCGGGTGACGCCGGTAGAGACCATGTCTCTGTTGTATGCGACCCGCGCGCTGGAACCGGGCAAGGTATCTTGCATCGGGGTGAAAAACGTCCTGCCCTCCGCTGCCCTGCCGGCGCGTGCCACTGGGGAATTCCTGGAGAAAATTCGTCCGATCTTTCCCCAGTTTCAAGCGGCACCCAGCGTCTGGTTTACGAGTGTCAACAATCTCAATCCGATTGTCCACCCTCCAATGGTGTTGTTCAATGCCGGGAGGATTGAATCCACCGGCGGCAAGGGTTGGAACCTGTATTCCGACGGCGCCACAGAATCCGTGACGCGGGTCATGGAGGGCATGGATGAGGAACGTATGTCGGTTCTCAGACCGGTAAGCCCGGAAGGGATATACTTCAAGGATGCGTTCGAAAAATTGTACAAAGATTATTCCCTTGGCAAGGGGACGCTGTCGGAAACCCTCCGGCAGAGCCCCATCCACGGAAACCAGGCCTTTCCGGCACCGGATACGGTCGACACGCGCTATATCAACGAGGATTTGCCCTTCGGGTTGGTGCCCTGGGCTGCTGTCGGGCGGATGTGGGACATTCCCACCCCTACCGTGGATGCGGTCATTCAGATTGCCGCCCTTATGACCGGAAAGAACTATTTTGAAACCGGATTGACGCTGGAGGACCTGGGGATTGCGGGGATGACTCCGAAAGATGTAAAAGCCGTGCTCACCTAACACCCAAAGAGGACCAGAGCCATGAAGCTGAGACGAATCAAAGAATTTCTGGTCACCCAATTCAGGATCGTTATGGGCAACCGCTTCGGTATTATCGGAGCGGTGATTATCGTATTTTTCTGCCTGGTCGGCCTCCTGGCACCGATTCTGGCACCTCACCAGCCTTGGGATACGCTCAGAGACGCGAACAACAAGTTGGCCATCATGCGCCCGCCTTCGCTCGAGTTTCCCTTGGGGACCACCGCCTTGGGCCGGGACCTGCTCAGCCAGATGTTTTATGCCACCCGCACCACTGTATTGATCGGTCTGGTTTCGGGGTTGATTTCCATTTTGATCGGAGCCAATCTGGGGCTGCTTTCCGGCTATTACGGCGGCAAAATGGACGAAATTCTGATGCGCTTTACCGACATAATTTACGGAATGCCTTTTCTACCGTTTTTAATCGTGCTCATCGCCCTGTTCGGCCGCAGTCTGTGGTTCGTAATCATTGCTATTTGCTGCATCGTCTGGCGTACGTCCGCACGGGTGATTCGGGCTCAGACTTTGGCGATCAAACAACGGCAGTTCGTCATGGCCGCCAAGGCCAGGGGGTGCAACAATTTACGAATCATTTACGGCCATATCATGCCCAATATACTTCCCCTGCTGCTGCTCTACACAGCCTTCAATATCGCCTGGTCGGTGCTGGCCGAGGCTGGGGCCAGCTTTCTCGGGTTCGGTGATCCCAACAACCTGAGTTGGGGTGGGATGCTTTACAATCTCTGGATTTCCGGCAAGGTCCGGACCGCCTGGTGGTGGTTTGCCCCCCCGGCCGTGTGCATCGTGTTGCTGGTCAGTGCACTGGTGTTTGTCAGCCGGGCTTATGAAGAAGTGGCCAATCCGCGTTTGAAGAAAAGGTAAGGAAGATGTCGAAGATGCTGCTGAAGATAAAGAACCTGAAAACGTATTATCGCATAACGGGTGCTACGGTCAAAGCGGTGGACGGGGTGACACTCTCGATCAAGGAGGACGAGGTTTTTGGTTTGGCGGGTGAATCCGGATGCGGTAAATCGACTCTCATCCGCACGATCATGCGACTGGTTCCCCAAAGCGCCAGCGTCTCGGCCGATGAGTTGTCCTATCGCGGGCAGGACCTGCTGCCCCTGTCCGATAAAATGTATCGCGATAAAATACTTTGGAAGGCAATATCTTTGGTGCCCCAGAGTGCAATGGCGTCGCTCAATCCGGTTTATCGGGTGGGAAACCAGATCGCAGAAACGATCCAAACCCATGCACCCCTCAACAAACAGGAGACTCTGGATCGGATCGAGACTCTTTTCAAAGGCGTCGGGTTGCAGCCGGCATTGGCCCGCAATTATCCCCATGAGTTCAGTGGAGGTATGCGTCAGCGGGCCATGATCGCCATGTCCCTTGCATTGGATCCGGGCCTGATCATAATGGACGAACCCACGACCGGACTGGACGTCCTGGTTCAGGAGCGTATACTGCGTGAGCTGAAATCCATTCGAGAGCGATCAAAAGCGGCCATTTTTTTGATCACACACGACATCTCGGTCATTGCCGAAATGAGCGATCGCATCGGTATCATGTACGCCGGACGCATCATGGAACAAGCCGACGCGGTTGAGCTGTTCAACGAACCGTTTCACCCGTATACTCTGGGGTTGAAAAATGCCTTTCCGAGCATCCGGGCCCTTGACCGTGAGTTGATCTCCATTCCGGGCTCTCCGCCAAACCTGGCAGAGGATATCCCCGGCTGCGTTTTTGTCATGCGGTGCCCGTTCGCCATTCCGGACTGCGAGAAAAAAAGGCCGCCTGACCTGGAGATCAGACCGAATCATTTTGTCCATTGCATCCGAACGGATAACGTTGAAGAATTTCGCAAAATGGCGGGAGATAAAAAAACATGGCAATCCTCGAAGTCAGCGATCTGAAACAATACTTCTATATCGACCCCGGGCTTTTTTCCCGGACCGTGGGTGGGAAGAAAATCAGTGTGATCAAAGCCGTCGACGGATTGACATTCAAATTGGAACCCGGCGAGATCATGGGATTGGCCGGTGAATCCGGTTGCGGCAAGTCCACCGCCTGCCTGGCCATCTCCAAGCTTCGGGAGCCGACCGGGGGCAACATCCGCTTTAAAGGCAAGGACATTGCCCGGATGAGCAAACCGGAAACCCGGGAATATCGCCGCAAAGTCCAACTCATTTTCCAGGACCCATACGAATCGCTCAATCCGCGTTTCACGGTATTCGATACGGTAGCGGAGCCCCTGCGGGCGTTGAACATCGGCACCCGGGATGAACGCCGGAAGATGGTTATGGAAACCCTGCGACTGGCGGGATTGAAACCGGAGGAATACCTGGATCGTTATCCACACCAGATGAGCGGCGGCGAAAGACAGCGCGTCGGTATCGCTTCAGCTCTGGTACTTGAACCGGAGTTGGTGATCGCCGATGAACCGGTATCCATGCTGGACGTGTCTATTCGTGCCAGCATTCTCGATCTCATTCGCAGTCTATCCCAGCGGATGAATTTCACATGCATTTGGGTGTCCCATGACCTGTCCATTCTAGCCAACGTATCGGAACGGCTCATGATCATGTACCTGGGCCGGACCATGGAGCTGGGGCCCACCCGGGATGTCATCACCGACCCCTTACACCCTTATGCAAAAGCACTGATTGCAGCCGTGGCCATTCCGGACCCGACCTACAAAAGGCCGATTCCAAACATCCGTGGGGAAGTTTCCCAGCCTATCGACCCACCACCGGGTTGTCGATTTCAGGAGCGCTGCACGGAGGTCATGTCCGTATGTGCCGAGGTCGAACCACCGATGATCGAGGCCAAGTCGGGGCACTTCGTGGCCTGTCATTTGTATCATGGTTCCGATGATGGATGATCGCTTTGGCGACAAATCACACCATTAACTTCCCTAAGACAACGCCATAAATCCGTTTTTCAAATTTACGCCCACCGATATTAGGGTTTTTGCCGTTTATTCTGAATCGTTTTAGGTCTCAGCTCCCGTTTGCCGACAAAAACGCTTCCAGTAAACGGTTAAAATGATCCGGGGCTTCCAATGGCACTGTATGTCCAACCCCCGGAATCAGAAAGTGCGTGCCCTGGCACTGGTCAGCGAGGCGTTTGGCGCCCTCCACAGAAACCAGAGGGTCCTGGGGACCGGAAATCACAAGCGTGGGGTGACGATTCATGTCGACCAACCGGGCAGGGGAGGGATAGGTCGACATCGCTTCGAGATGCGCGAGCAGCGAATCCGGCCGGTTTCGTAACACCATGGCTTTAATGATCTTCGAATGAATTTTTCGGTTATTCGCAAGATAAACCTCCCCGAATACCGCCGGCAGAACGGCCCAAGCCGCCGCTTCCAGGCCACCCGCGATCAATATTTTTCGCCAGGACTTCAGGGTGATCATGGCACGAGCGCTCGGAACGTCGGCAATGCTGCACAAAGCGAGACGTTCGACCGTTTCCGGGCATTGCTCTGCCACCGCCAGGGCCACCCCGGCGCCATGACTCAATCCCACCAGGTTGGCCTTTGTGACGTTCAAATATTGCATCAGGGCATGCAGATCGGCCGCATGGACATCGATCCCCAGTGGTTTCTTGCCCAGATCACTACGTCCCTGGGCGCGGCCGTCGTAGAGAAGTATACGGTAGCTCTCCTGGAAACGGCGGACCTGGCTGGTCCAGTGAACGGTGGTTTGAAGCGTGCCGTTGAGAAAGACGATAACGGGATTCTGCGCATCCATACCGAAGGCTTCATAATACAACCGGCAGCCGTCTTCGGTTCTGAAATAGGGCATGACCTCAGTGGTTTCCCAAGGCGTGGAAGAGTTCTTTGGCGTGATACGAGCTTCTGACGAAAGGGCCGCTGGCCACATCGGTGAAGCCCCTTTCAAGGGCGGACTGTTTCCACCGATCGAATTCTTCGGGACGGACGAACCGCGCAACCGCCAGATGGTTTTTCGATGGCTGCAAATACTGCCCCAGAGTCAGCATACGGCAGCCGGCATCGAACAGGTCCACTAGGGTCTGCTCAATTTCGGTCTCTTTTTCACCGAGTCCGAGCATCAGGCCCGACTTGGTCGGTGTCGACAAGTTGATCTCTTTTACGTGTTTCAACAGCAGTAGAGACTGCGTGTAATCAGCTCCGGGGCGCACGGAAGGGTAAAGGCGCGGCACGGTTTCAATGTTGTGGTTCAATACATCCGGGCGGGCCTCCAACACGATGCGCAGGGCGTCTCGGCTGCCCTGGAAATCCGGTATCAATACCTCGATAAGGGCCTCGGGTGTATTGACACGGATTTCACGGATGGTCTGGGCGAAATGGCCGGCACCACCGTCAGGGAGATCGTCGCGCGTCACGGAAGTGATTACCACGTAAGAGAGAGACAGATCCCTGACGGCTGCGGCCACCTGGGCCGGCTCCTCGGGATCCGGCAGTTCGATCGGACGGTTGGCCACAGCACAGAAGCGGCAATTACGGGTGCAGCGGTCTCCCAGTATAAGGAATGTGGCCGTCCGGTTGGAGAAACATTCCCAGATGTTCGGGCACTTGGCTTCCTGGCAGACCGTGTGCAGCCGGCCGCGGTTCATGAGGGCCCGGACTTTTTCGTAATCAGGCCCACTGGGTAGCCGCCGCGTGAGCCATTGCGGTTTTTTGGACTTCGTCTTCACCTCGGAATATCTGCTCCTCTACGTGCCGGCCAGGCTCCGATCGCTGTCTGGCGGCAGGGATCGGCCGCCCGCCGGAATCGCCGGTGTTTTTACCAGTTCGTCCCGCACTACCGATGCTAAGTCGATATTGAAAACGGTTTCAAACTGATCTTTGAATATCTGCTGCACCGACGGCATGGTTATGGAATTGCTTGGTGATTCCCGCTGCATGGACGTCACGCCGATGCTTTGCAGTCCGCAGGGGTTTATCCAGTTGAAGGGGTCGAGGGACACATCCACGTTAAGGGCCAACCCGTGATAGGTGATCCCCTTGCGGATAGCGATGCCGATGCTGCCCATCTTCCTGTTGTCGACCCAAATGCCTCGATTGACAGGATTCCGAACGGCCCTGATGTTCCAGGTGAGGGCGGTTCGGATCATCGTTTCTTCCATTTGTCCGACGAGTTCCCTGACCGACATTCTGGATGCCTCCAGATCCATGATGACGTAAGCCACCAGCTGCCCCGGTCCGTGATAGGTAATGTTCCCGCCTCTTTCGGCCTGGATGACCGGTATGCCGGATTTGTCGAGAAAGTCACTGGAAACGCGCAGGTTCTCGCGGCCGCCCCGGCGGCCGAGCGTAAAAACCGGCGGATGTTCGAGAAGAATCAGCAGATCCGTATCCAGGGCCGCCGACTTTCGCGCCTGAACGAGCCGGTGCTGCAATGCCAAGGCATCGGGATAGGCGATGCAACCCGGCTCGAAAACCCGCCATCCTGTGCGCTGCAGATGGTGGTTAGGGTGGTGATCACTGTCGGTCAGATGTTTCGTTCCCTCGTAAGATTTCATGATATTATCGGGTCTAACCGGCCAGGCACGGTTTGCGAGCGGCGGTGACCTCGTCGAGCCGGCGGACCTTGCTATGGTGAGGCGCCCCGTAAAGAAGGTCGGGGTTTTCTTTTGCCTCGCGATCGATCTGTTTCATGGCGTCGATGAAGCGGTCGATGTCTTCCTTTGACTCGGTTTCCGTTGGCTCGATCATAATCGCGCCCGGCACGACCAGGGGAAAGTAAACCGTGGGCGGATGAAATCCGTAATCCATCAGCCGCTTGGCGATATCCAGCGTGGTGACCTTGTGAGCCGCTTGGTTCCGGTCGCTGAAGACGCACTCGTGCATGCACGGTTTGTCATGGGGTAGATGAAAGGTTCCCTTGAGCTGCTCTTTGATGTAGTTGGCATTCAGCACGGCCAGTTGGCTGGCCTTTTTCAAGCCACCCGCACCCAGACTGAGAATGTAACTGTAAGCTCGGACCATCACTCCGAAATGCCCGTGGAAGGTGTCGAGTTTACCGATCGATTCCGGAAAATCCTCGGAAAGTTCGTACGCGTCTCCAACCTTTACGACGCGCGGTACAGGCAGGAACGGTTCCAATTTCTCGTGAACACAAACCGGGCCGGAACCGGGACCGCCGCCACCGTGCGGTGTGGAAAACGTTTTGTGCAGGTTGAGGTGCAGCACGTCGATGCCGATGGCTTTCATGTCAACGATGCCCATCACCGCGTTCATGTTGGCCCCGTCGCAGTAGACCAGACCGCCTTTGGAATGGACGATTTCTGAGATTTCCCTGATGTTTTGCTCGAACAGACCGAGGGTATTGGGATTGGTCACCATGATGCCGGCGGTTTCTTCATCCATGACCGTTGCGATATCTTGGGCCTCGAGAACGCCGTTGGGGCCCGATTTGACCGGAACGGACCGATAGCCGCACAGGGTTGCACTGGCTGGGTTGGTACCGTGGGCCGTATCCGGGATGATGATCTTGGAACGTTGGGCCCCTTTGCTGCGGTGGTAGGCGAAAATCAGCAACATACCGGCCAATTCCCCATGGGCGCCGGCGGCGGGCTGCAGGGAAACCGCATCCATTCCGGTAATCTCGGCCAGGTAACGTCCCAGATCGTACATCAGCGCCAAGGCACCTTGCGCAAACGCCGCTGGAAGCAGCGGGTGGGACGATGCCAGGCCGGCCACCTGGACCTGGCGCTCATTGGTCTTCGGGTTGTACTTCATGGTGCACGAGCCGAGCGGGTACATGCCGGTGTCCACGCCGAAGTTCCAGGTCGACAAGCGGGTATAATGCCGCACGAGATCCACTTCGCTCAAGTCGGGAAAATCCGGCCCAGAGCCAACCAGATCCTTGTCCAAGGCAGTGACCTCGACATCGCGGCGCGGCATGGAAAAGCCCGTGCGCCCTTTACTGCCTTTCTTCCACAATAAGGGTTCGTTGAGAATCAATCCGGTGGTTCCGATAGGGTCCGTCATGACTGCACCTCCTTGACCAGGATGTCCAAATCCTCCCGGGTTGCCGTTTCCGTAACGCACAGAAGAGTGCAGTCGGAAAGTTCCGGATAATACGCGGCCAAAGGCAACCCGGCGAATATTTTTTTGTCGAGCAGCCGGCGGTAGGTATCGTCGAACCGATCCGGAAATCGGATGACAAATTCGTTGAATGTCGGCGCTGCAAACGGTGAGTTGAATCCGGCCTTCATCAGCTGGCCTTTCAGATATTCGGCCTTGTCATGGTTAAGTTGAGACAGTTCGCGAAATCCGGTGCCCCCAAGTGATGCCATGTATACGGCCACCGTGAGGGCACAGAGGCTGTTGTTTGTGCATATGTTGGACGTGGCTTTTTCTCTGCGGATGTGCTGCTCCCGCGTGGACAGTGTCAGCACGAAGCCGTTGCGGCCGTCCCTGTCCTTGGTCCGGCCTACCAATCTTCCCGGCAGGCTGCGAACGAATTTCGTGCGACTGCCGAGCATCCCCAGTCCCGGGCCCCCAAAACTGCGGGGTAACCCCAGGCTCTGGCCTTCACCGCAAACAATATCGGCGTCCAGGCTGCCGGGACTTTTCAGCAGCCCGTAGGCCAATGGTTCTGTAAAAGAGGTGACGAGCAAAGCATCCTTACCGTGAGCCCTGTCGGCAGCGGCCTTGAGATCCTCGATGCCACCGAAGAAATTGGGTGACTGCACCGCCACGGCCGCGAGATCATCGAGAGCATCGATGGCGTCGAGGCCGGTCCGGCCATCCTCCAGGTACGGCAATTCGACCACATCATACTCGGTGGGGTCGAAATAGGTCCTGACCACCCGGCGATGCAAAGGGTGGGCGGCTGTGGAAATAGCCACACGCTTTTTGCCGGTGATGCGGATGGCCATCAGCAGGGCTTCTGCCAGGGCTGTCGATCCGTCGTAATGAGAGGCCGTTGCCACTTCGGTTCCCATCAACCGGCTGGCAAGGGTTTGGTATTCGTAAATGGCCTGCAGGGTGCCCTGGCTGATTTCAGGCTGGTAGGGTGTGTAGGAGGTGACGAACTCCCCGCGGCTCAGGACATACCGTGCGGCCGCCGGTACAAAGTGATCGTAGCTGCCGGCGCCTAAATACACTTTGTATTCGGGCGCGACAGCCATGCGGGCTGCCAGGGTGTCCATGTGGTCATTGAGCTCCCATTCGGTCATGGCTTCCGGCAGGTCCATATCCAACCGACAGCAACAGTCTTTGGGAATCGTGGCAAAGAGTTCGTCAAGACTTCCAACCCCGACCGTTGCCAGCATGGCGTTGATGTCTTCCTTGGTGTGAGGGAGGTAGCGCATGTCTAAAGTCCTTTCAGCATCTCGAGATAGGCCTCTTTGGTCATCATTGACTCAAGCTCCACCGCATCTGCCGGCTTGATATCGATCATCCAACCGTCAGTGTAAGGGCTAGTGTTGACCAACTCCGGCGACTCCTCGAGGGTTTTGTTGATTGCAATGACTTCACCGCCGACCGGCATAAAAAGTTCTGAAACGGCCTTCACTGATTCCACCGTACCGAAAACGTCGCCCTTGGCCAGTTTGTCGCCCGCCTGCGGCAGTTCAACAAATACGATATCTCCCAGTTGATCCTGGGCATAGTCGTCGATACCCACCCGGATTTTATCCCCTTCTTTTTTGGCCCATTCGTGGTCTTCGGCATAGCGCAGGTCATCGGGCAGGTTGAGCTGACTGATTTCTTTCATCACCGACCTCCTTTGTGTTGGTTTGGGTTGACATGTCGACAGTCTTTGGACAGGCAATCGAACATCGATTGCACCTGCTCATACGGTGTTTGATTCGGCTTGATGCCCTCAGTTGTGGCGCATCAACTGCCCCTTCTCCGGGTTATGGCTTTATCGCGTTTGCTTTCATGAAGTTTATCAACGACCGGTTCAAAATGCACCGCTCTAAAGGAAATTTGATAGCGGTTTGCGCGCTGTCCGGTCAGGGCGGATATCCTTGACGATTTCTACTTTCACTGAACGATGGTTGTCCTTTAGGACAACGGTCTGTCCGGCATTCAGTGGTCTGTTTACTTTGATAAAACCGCAACAGAGCCCTCTGGGCTTAAAATCCGGCGGTATGTCCGGGCTGCAGATGCTGAAGATATTTCCGTCCAGGCGACCGATGGCCATGTCGGTGGCGCAGGTCAGAACGCGACCGATTGCCGGGTTTCCCTCGATATGTACTTCTGCAGAATCCCCGGTGGAGACCTTACGCAAATCGTATCCGGCAAATGCAAAGGTGTATTCTTCGGAATGACTTTTCAGCAATGACTCGGCGCCGACAAAATCTTTTGTGAAACCGCTGCTGTCGGTGGTGTAGGGTAGGGCGAACGGCCAGGGATTGTTCTTAAACGGCCAGGGGCCGATGTCCTGGTGCGAGAGCGGCAATACGGCCCCCGCCCGCAACGAATCCCGTGCCGCCAATCCGCAGGGCAGCATGCCAAACGATCGGCCGGTATCGAGGAGAAGATCCCAGAGATCGATAAACTTTTCCGGCGCCACAAACAGCTCGAATCCGAACTCGCCGGTATAGCCCGTCCGGGACAGCAGAAGCGGCGTACCGTCAGCGAGACGCACTGAATCCGCCAACGAGGAGGTGGAATCGAAATGACCCTTGAACGAAAAATAGGGCATTCGATCGAACACCCTATCGGGTTCCCGAAGGATACGGCTGATGATCTTTGCAGATTGCGGTCCCTGAACATCGAGTTTTCCGACCTGGTCGGTCAGATCGGTCACAGTGACATCTTTTCCGGCGGCATGGCTCTCTATATGAGCGCTGACGATGCCCCCCATACCGGCGTTGACGACAACCATGTAGTCGGCGTCATCAAGTTGAAAGACAATCGCGTCGTCGATGACTTCTGCGCTCGCATTCAGAAAAACGCCGTAGACGCTTTTCCCCGGCGTCAGCGGCCCCTGGGTTTTCCCGATGCAGGCGGCCAGATTTTTCGAGAAGCAGGCCTGCAGAAGGTCGAACGATCCGCCACCTTGAACCATAGAGACGCTCATGTGGCTGGTATCGAACATACCGGCATCGCTTAGAACCGCCAGGTGCTCTTTTTTTGCTCCGCTGGGGTACCACAGGGGCATGTCGTATTGACCGAATTGAGCCATGTTGGCGCCGTTTTGAACGTGCCAGCCGTGAAGACGGGTCCTTTTTACGTCTGCTTTCATCATTTGCTCCGCAATTTAGAGGATATAGGGAACTTTAAGATTGTAGCCTTTGTAAACAACGAATGTCTCGACCGATCTGACACCCTCCAGACGATAGACCTCGCGGGTATAGAACTCGAGCAGATCGAATCCTTCTTTGAGAAGAACCACCACTATCAAATCGAACCTGCCGGTGACAACACTCACCGAAACAACCCCCTTGAGTCTGCTGAATTCTTTGCCTTTCTCCACCAGGTTGAGGGTCGCCAGTTTGACGCCGATGAAAACGACCCGGTGACCGGAGAGCGCCTCGGGGTCCACGAGACCGCAGATTTCCAGAACTCCCTCATTGAGCAGGGAATTGACCCGCGTGCGGACCGTGTTTTCTGATAAACCCAGCTTTTCGGCGATTTTGCGGTTGGATTTGCGACCGTCCCGGAGGAATTTGATGATTTTGATGGTGACGTCATCGATTTTCATGACGGCTGTCCGGTACTTTGGGTGTGATTTTTGTGGAACACCGTTAAAATTAGTAGAACTATTTTATGTATATGTCAATATTTTGTTCATTATTTTAATTATTCTGCAAAAGTTGCGGTTCGATGACTTTCGGTAAATTTCTTGCCGATATTCTCGAATGCGCATAATTAGAGTCCTTCTCGGCATGGCGTGCCGATGCCGGGGCGGCGTCGGCATCGGCACGACAATTTTATTTTAGTGGTTGATTATGCAAAAACCGTATGTTAACAGACCGAATCTATACAGAGTTAGGTCGCGGTGTTCATATAATATCACCATCCATGTGTGGCAGGTTAAAAGGAGGAAGAGATGAAGAAAAGATTGATTATTACCGGTGTTATCTGCTGCCTGGTCTTCGGCATCGCCTTAATGGCCTGCGGACCCGAGGCACCGAAAGCGATTAAAATCGGCATTAATGCACCCATCACCGGCGACATCCCCAAAGTCGGCGAAGGCACAAAATATGCGGCCCAGATGTGGCTGGAAGATATCAATGCCGCGGGTGGTCTCGATGTCGGTGGGAAGAAATACCAGGTGGCTCTGGTGATCGAAGACAACGAGTCCAAGGCCGAGTCCGCCGTTAAAGTCAACACCAAGATGATCACCGAAGACGAAGTCCTGATGATCGTCGGTCCGCAATCCTCGAAGCAAGCCGTACCGGCGGGCGAAGTGGCCAACAACTACGGCACGCCCATGATCAGCCCCTGGTCCACAAACCCCAAAACCACCGCAGACCGTCCGTTCGTCTTCCGGGCGTGCTTCCTCGACCCGTTCCAGGCGCCGGTGGTGGCCAACTTCGTCAAAGACGAGTTTGGGTTCACCAAGGCCGCGGTCCTCTATGACGTGGCCAGCGATTATCCCAAGGGGCTGGCGGAAGACTTTAAAAAGGCCTGGGAGGCCAATAACGGCCCCGACTCAGTGGTGGCCTTTGAGAGCTTTACTACCAAGGACGCGGATTTCAGCTCTCAGCTGACCAACATCATCAACTCCGGGGCCGAGTTCCTTTTCACCCCCCAGTATTACAACGAAGTGGCATTGATCGTTCAACAGGCCCACCAACTGGGGTTCAACAAACCGATCGTCGGCAGCGACAGCTGGGGTTCGGCCGAGACCGTTCAGCTCTGCGGGCCGGACTGCTACGGACTGTTCTTCAGCACGCACTATGCCGCGGCCGGTGCCACCGGCAAGACCAAGGAATTCATCGATCGTTACGAGAAAAAATATGGCTACATTCCTGACGATGTCGGTGCCCTGACCTGGGATGCCATCGGACTGGCCCAAAAAGCCATTCAGGATTGCGGTACGATCACCGGTGATCTGAAAAAAGACCGCCAGTGCGTCCGTGATGCCATGGCGAATGTCAAGGAGTTTGATGGCATCACCGGCAAGATGACATTCAGCGGCAGCGGTGATCCGGCCAAATGTGCCGTGATTGTCAAGATCAGCGACAAAGGCGAATTCGAATTCTACAAATCGGTTTGCCCGTAAATTCAGCGAAACCCGGGTCGATGACGGTATCGTCTTCGCCCCGTTTTCTTCCAGAGTTTCAACAACTCTCAAGCAAGCCAATCGAACCATATTGCGATGTGCACATCGGCGGGCCAGGGCTTTTCCCTGCGCCCGCCTTTTTGAACCGCAACGGCAAGATGTCGGCCCTCGTATCCCACCGGGTCGGAGCGGTGACGATGATCAATAATTGAACGTTCTCTCAAACGTTTGCAGCCGGATTGCAGCATCAGCTTTGGGTATCAGACCATAAGGAGCCTACGCGATGGCATTTTTTCTTCAGAATTTTGTAAACGCCCTGCAATGGGGCAGTTTCTATGCGTTGATCGCATTGGGTTACTCCATGGTGTACAGTATTTTGATGCTTTTTAACTTTGCCCACGGTGACATTTTCATGGTCGGAGCCTATATCGGCTTTGGTGTCGCCACCGGTCTGTTGGTCATTGCTTCCCAATGGGCACTGGCCATTCCGGGCTGGCTGACCCTGGTTCTAACCATCTTGCTTTCCATGTTTTTAACCTCCTTTCTGGGCATGTTCGTCGAACGGGTCGGTTACCGCCCCCTTCGGGATGCTCCGCGGGCATCGGCGGCCATAACCGGCTTGATGATCGGCATCATTCTCGAAACCGTCATCCTCTGGGGGCTGGGTACCCAGAGGGTGAGTTTTCCGTCTATGATCGATACGGTGACATTTAATGTCGGCGGCGTTTATTTTACCAACAAAAAGATAATGATCGTCGGTGTTTCGCTTTCATTCATGCTGGGCTTGCACTTGTTTATCACCAAGTCCCGCTGGGGGATGGCCATGCGCGCCATGGCCTTCGATTATGTGGTCGTGCCCTTGATGGGTGTGTCGATAAATCGCATTGCCGCCATGACATTCGCCATCGGATCGTCCCTGGCTGCCCTGGCCGGTATTCTTTTTGGCGTGGCCTATCCGGTTCTGGATCCTTACATGGGAATCGTTTTCGGGTGGAAGGCTTTCGTGGCCGCCATATTAGGAGGCCGGGGCTCCATCATGGGCGCGACGCTGGCCGGTTTTCTCCTCGGGTTCATTGAAATCTTTGTGGCCATGGTATTTCCATCAACCCTGAGAGACTTCATCGCCTATTCAATCGTATTGCTCATCCTGGTTTTCAGACCCTATGGGTTCTTTGGTGAACCATACAGTGCCAAATTGAGACTCTAGTCGAAGTGATCGGCAGAGCAGGGTGACCCCTGTGGTGATATCAGAAAGGGAGTAAAATGGAAGCGACAAGCAGCGAATTATCCACGCCTGAAAATGGAGTGCTAAGCAAAACCCGGGCATTTTTTTCGCGGGTGCCGGTGCTCGGTTGGCTTTGTGGTGCACTGGCTGCAGTTATGCTTGAACAAGTTGTGGGCCGGCAACTGGCCCTGTCTATAGGATTGCCGAAAATCCCGGCGCTTTTCGGCTTCACGCTTATTTTCAAAAATCCATTACTTATACCCAGCGCCACCCTTTTCGTGGTGCTCATTTATCTCCTGCCGATCATCGTTATTGCACGATTGAGCCTCGCACCGGCCAACTGGCTGGCCGGCAGGCTGATGAATATCTCAATGCAAGGCTCCGTCCTCATCCACCTGGTTCTGCTATACACTGTCTTGCACATCTGGGCGGAAGTCAGTGACTACCGGGATATCACCCTCAAGTTCACGTTGATCGCGATTATGGTGACAGTGAGCCTGAACGTAATCAACGGCTACATGGGCGAATTCTCCTGTTCGCATCCCGGCTTCATGGCTCTGGGTGCCTATACAGCGTCGGTTTTTTCCGTATCCCTTTTCGTCAATGACAGCCAGTTCGGACCGGCATTGCTGCCTTCCTTCCTGGGGCCGATTCTCTTCCCATTGGGCCTGATTCTCGGCGGCTGCGTCGCCTCCCTTGGGGCTTTGTTTGTCGCTATCCCGTCCTTCAGGACGCGGGGCGACTATCTGGCGATTATCAGCTTGGCCTTTATGTTCATTGTCAAAAGCCTGATCGAAAACCTGGAATTCGTTGGGGGCCCCCGGGGTCTCAGCAGTCAGCCGAACTGGGCCAACCTTCCGACGGTGTTTGTCTGGACCGTGGTCTGCATCTGGATCATCAACAACTTCGTACGCTCCATCATGGGCAAGGCCCTCAATGCCGTTCGGGATGACGAGACCGCTGCCAACGCGATGACCGTCAACACCCGCCGCACAAAGATGACGGCCTTCATGTTCGCCGCTTTTTGGGCCGGTGTGGCCGGCGGACTGTTTGCCCACGTTTTGCGATACGTCAACCCCGGCTCATTCGGCATCCAGAAGCTGGCAGAGGTACTGGCCATGGTCTACTTCGGGGGGCTCAACTCGGTATATGGATCGATCATGGGCGCCGTGAGCCTGAGCATGCTCAGCGAGGCCTTACGGCCACTGGAGCTCTTCAAATGGATCGTCATCCCGCTAATGCTGATTCTGGTGATGATCTACCGGCCCACTGGATTGATTGCCTTCAAGGAATTCGACGTAAAGAAACTGATCCGGCCGAAGCAGAATCCAGGAAACGAGGTGTGACATGCCGTTGCTGCAAGTTGAAAAAATGACACATTATTTCGGCGGGTTGCGGGCTGTACACAAGTATGACCTCCAAATCGAACCCGGCCAGATCAGAGGTCTGATCGGTCCCAACGGTGCCGGCAAGACGACCATATTCAATTTGATCACCGGAATATACCAGCCAACAGAAGGGTCTATTCGCCTGGAGGGCGACAGCCTGGTGGGTCTGCAGCCCCATCAAATTGCTTCTGTCGGATTGGGAAGGACCTTCCAGAATCTGCTGCTGTGGCGACACATGAGCGTTCTCGAACACGTGATCATGGCCCAGTACTCCAGAATGACCTACGGATTGATCGGCGCCTTCTTTGGTACGGAAAAACGACGGCGGCAGGAAGCCGGGGCTGAAGAAAAGGCCTACAGGCTGTTGGAACTTGCCGGAATTACCGATCTGGCGCATCAAAACGTACTCAACCTGCCCTATGGCGACCAGCGACGGGTCGAAATGGCCAGGGCCTTGGCTACAGATCCGAAAATTCTTTTCCTGGATGAGCCGACTGCTGGGATGAACCCGGAAGAGCTGAAGGCAATGATGGCGGTCATCCGGCGGATCCATAGGGAATACGGGGTGGCCATTTTTTTGATCGAGCATCGGTTGCGGATGGTGATGGAACTGTGTGAAAAGATCCAGACACTGGTTTTCGGGGAGGTCATTGCCGAGGGCACACCGGAAGAAATCCAGAACAATCCGAAAGTGATCGATGCCTATCTTGGCAAGGAGGCGATAGACTGATGCTTCTGTCAGTAGAGAATCTCCAAGTGTCCTACGGGAATATCAAAGCCCTGCACGGGATCGACTTCGAGGTCGAAGAGGGGGAGATTGTAACGATCATCGGTGCCAACGGGGCCGGTAAAAGCACGACTCTAAAGGCCATCTCGCGCCTTGTGCCGGTGTCCAAGAGCACCCGGATGAGCTTCCGGGACCAAAACCTGCTCAAATACCCGGCCGATAAAGTGGTCAGCGAGCTGGGCATATCGCATGTTCCAGAGGGTCGGCGGTTGTTCGGGAATCTGACAGTGCTCGAAAACCTGCAACTGGCGACGTTTGCCCGCAAGGATGCTGACGGCATTGCCAAAGATCAGGCCAGGGTGTTCGCGATATTCCAGCGCTTGGAAGAACGCAAGCTGCAAAAGGCCGGAACGCTCAGCGGCGGTGAACAACAGATGCTGGCCATCGGCCGGGCGTTTATGAGCGGCCGCAAAATCATGTTGCTCGATGAGCCGTCCATGGGGTTGGCGCCGCTGCTGATGCTGAATGTCTTCGAGGCGCTTAAGGAAATCAATCAGGAAGGGACCACCATATTGTTGGTGGAGCAAAACGCGCGTATGGCCCTCAAGTTCGCCCAGCGCGGTTATGTTCTGGAAAGCGGCAATCTCGTTCTGGAGGGCCCCTCAAACGAATTGTTGGAGAATCCGGAAGTGAAAAATGCCTACCTGGGCGGTTGAGTGATCTATCAGAAAGATGCAACACGGACGGTTCTCGCATTACTTCTTTGAAAAACACCATTTAATAACCTGGATTTTGCACGATTCAGGTATGAAAAGCCCGCCCATAGTTGTCGGCGGGCTTTTTCAGTCGGAGATGGTCTTGGAGATGTCCGGGATGGTTTCAGGACGATTGCGGATCATGTAGCGGCTGTCACCATGGCGGCGGGTGACGTTTTCGTATACACCGTCGTCGCGCTTGACGAGTTTCGTAAAACCGCTGTCGCGAATTTCGGTGTTTGTCTTGGGTGTATTGACGAAATTCAGGGATATGATTTTGCGCACCAATCCATCACAATGAGGACAGCTCTTCAGCGGTCTGTCGTCGATGGACTGCTTCACCTCGACGACCTGACCCCGGTGACAGGGGTTGTCCAAATGCTCGTACTCGTATATAGGCATTCGATTCCTCCCGGAAATGGAAAAAAATATGGCGCGCCGGCGGGGCGCGCCATATAAGCATTTTGCGGCCGGCAAACAGGCACTATTCTACACCAAAGGCCGTGCCGGGGCAACGAAATAGAAGCATCTCCAAATTTTGAGATCGCTTCTAGTACATGTCATCATCCATCGGGGGGGCGGCCGCGCCCTTTTTCTTCTCCGGTTTTTCGGTGATCATGGCCTCGGTGGTGATCATCAGGCCGGCCACCGACGCGGCATTCTGGACGGCAAACCGGACCACCTTGGTGGGATCCATCACACCGGCGGCAAGCAGGTTTTCAAACTCGCCCGTATCGGCATTGTAACCGAAGTCTGCTTTGCCGGCGGCGACCTTGTTCAGCACCACCGATGACTCCATCCCGGCGTTTCTTGCAATTTGCCGCAACGGCTCTCCCAGCGCGCGCCTGAGCACGCCGAGTCCCAGTTTTTCGTCACCGGTGGCCTTGATGCCGTCAACGGCTTCAAGGCAGCGAATGAGCGCCACACCACCGCCCGGAACGATGCCTTCCTCGACCGCGGCACGGGTGGCATTCAGGGCATCTTCAACGCGTGCCTTTTTCTCCTTCATTTCCGTTTCGGTGGCTGCACCGATGTGAAGCACCGCCACGCCGCCGACCAGTTTGGCCAACCGTTCCTGTAGTTTCTCGCGGTCATAATCCGAAGTGGTCTCCTCAATCTGGGCCCTGATCTGCTTGATGCGGCCCTCTATGGCTCCCCGACTGCCGGCGCCATCGACGATCGTGGTGTTCTCCTTGTCGATTTTCACCGTTTTGCAGCGGCCTAAGTCGGCGGTGGTGACGTTTTCGAGCTTGACGCCCATATCTTCTGAGATGACCTGGCCACCCGTCAGGACGGCAATATCTTCCAGCATGGCCTTGCGGCGATCTCCGAAACCAGGGGCCTTGACAGCGGCCACCTTCAGGGTTCCCCTCAGCCGGTTGACGATCAGCGTTGCCAGGGCTTCGCCGTCAACGTCCTCGGCGATGATCAAAAGGGGTTTCCCTTCCCGGGCGACGGACTCGAGCAGTGGCACCAGATCCTTCATAGAGCTGATTTTTTTCTCATTCAGCAGAATATAGGCGTCCGACAGGGTCGCGGTCATTTTTTCGGCTTCGGTAACGAAATAAGGTGAAATATACCCACGATCGAACTGCATTCCCTCGACCACTTCCAATGTCGTATCCATACCCTTGGCTTCTTCAACCGTGATGACCCCTTCTTTGCCGACCTTTTCCATGGCCTCGGAAATCAGTTTGCCGATCTCATGATCGTTGTTGGCGGAGATGGCCCCGACCTGGGTGATTTCCTTCTTGTCTTTGGTCGGTTTCGATTGTTTCCTAAGGGCTTCGACCACGGCTGCAACGCCCTTTTCGATGCCCCGTTTCAGGGCCATCGGATTGGCGCCAGCAGCCACCAGCTTCTGCCCGCCGTTGTATATGGCCTGGGCCAGGACGGTCGCCGTGGTGGTGCCGTCACCGGCCACATCGCTGGTCTTGCTGGCCACTTCCTTGACCATTTGGGCGCCCATGTTTTCAAACTTGTCCTTAAGTTTGATTTCTTTGGCCACGGTGACGCCGTCTTTTGTGACTGTGGGCGAACCGAATGATTTTTCGAGAACAACATTACGCCCTTTGGGGCCCAGGGTGACCTTGACGGCGTCCGCAAGGGTGTTGACTCCCTTGAGCATGCGGCTTCTGGCCGAACTTCCAAAGGCAATCATTTTTGCAGGCATCGATTTTTCCTCCTTGAATGTCGCGAGTTGGTGACTCACACTGGCTGCACTATTCCAAAATACCTAAAATATCGTCTTCCCGCATGAAAACGTGCTCAACACCGTCAATTTTGATTTCCGTGCCGGCATATTTTGAAAACAGAATCCGATTCCCGGCCTTTACGTCCGGTACGGTCCGTTTGCCGTCATCGCCGACCTTACCCGGCCCGACTGCGATCACTTTGCCTTCCTGGGGTTTCTCTTTGGCGGTGTCCGGGATGAAAATGCCGCCGGCGGTCTTTTTTTCGCCTTCCACCCGCAACACCAGCACCATATCGTTCATTGGCTTGATTTTCATGTTACACTGCACCTCCTTTTTAAAAATTATAGCCATTTAAGTAAGTTATGCCGTAAAATTCAATAGAATTGTAATCACGGTTTAATCGGTGTCAAGACGCGGAAAAGAGAAATTCTAAACGATATTTCTACCTTCAAAATAAGGGGCCGCACGAATGCCTCAAGCGCTTCGAAATCCCTGGGCATGGCGCCTAACCATGTTGCAATCACGGTCCATCTCTGTTAGGAAAACATCATTCGAGAACCCGCGGATTGAGAACAGGAGATGAAATGATCAGAGTGGCCGTCGTCGGTGCAACGGGATATGCCGGTGCCGAGATTGTGCGCCTTCTTTCCGGGCACCCTCACATCACGCTAACCGTACTCACCTCCCGCAGCTATGCCGGTAAGGCTTTCGACCATATTTATCCGGCCATGACCGGTGTCGTGAATCTGGGCTGCGAAGAATATGACATTGATAGAGTCAGCGAGAATGCGGATGTCATCTTTACGGCACTGCCCCACAAACTGCCGATGGAAATCGTCCCCGGGTTGGTCGAAAAAGGGAAGAAAGTAATCGATCTGTCGGCTGATTTCCGGTTTCAGGACGCCGGACGATACGAGGCGCATTATCAACCGCACACGGCCAAGGGGCTGTTATCCCGGACGGTTTACGGTTTGTCTGAAGTCTATGCTGATGACATCCGCGAGGCGACTCTTGTCGGCAACCCGGGCTGTTACCCCACGAGTGTCCTTTTGCCGCTGGTTCCCCTGGTAATGGGAGGCCTGATCGAGTTGAACACTCTTATTGCGGATTCCAAATCCGGTGTCAGCGGCGCCGGTCGGTCACCCTCCCTGACCACCCTCTATTGCGCGGTAAGCGAATCGTTTAAAGCTTACAAGGTCGCCGTTCACCGTCACAATCCGGAAATGGAGGATGTGCTGAGTCGTCAAGCCGGTAGGGACGTGACCATAACTTTCGTTCCGCACCTCGTCCCGATGTCCCGGGGCATGGAGACAACCATCTATGCCACTCCGTCGGCCGGAGTGGGCCTGGAGGATATTCGCACCTGTCTGTCGGAATTCTATGCCGGGCGACGATTCGTGCGCCTATGTGCGGATGGCAGACCGCCGGATACACTTAACGTGCGCGGGACGAATTTTTGCGATATCGGTCTTGCCCTGGATAAGCGCTGTAACCGTTTGATTCTCATGTCGACCATTGACAATCTGGTCAAGGGTGCCGCCGGGCAGGCGGTGCAGAATATGAACATCATGCTCGGTATAGATGAATCCACCGGTTTAATGCCGGTGCCCTATCCATTATGAAATAATAGCAAATGCGGAATGAAGTTCGGGTAGTTAGTGTCCATCCGCGACAAGTGGATGGACAAATAGTTAGCTTGCACGGCTTCGTCGACGTAAGAGCCTTCGGAGCAGTGCCACGAATCGATGGCCCACGGCAGGAGTTTCTTGACAACTATTGTTTATTGAAATAGGACAGGGCGAAAATCATTGTGGCCCACCTTATCGCTTATCCGTAAATAATAAAAAAAGGAGGTTGGAGATGTCTGCAAAACTCATTCTGGGCACCGAAATCCGCGAGGAGATTCTGGAGGAAATTTCGGCCGATGTTGCGCAAATCAAAGAGAAGCACGGCGTGGTGCCCGGGCTTGTCACCATACTCATCGGGGAAAATCCGGCTTCCATGTCGTACGTGACCCTGAAGATAAAGACGGCCCACCGCGTCGGTTTCAAGGAAGTCCAGGATTCCCAACCGGCAGACATTTCCGAAGCAGATCTGCTGGCCCTGATTGACAAATACAACAAAGACGACTCCATCAACGGGATTCTTGTCCAGCTACCCCTGCCGAAACATGTCGACGAAAAGAAAATCCTCAACGCCATCGATCCTGACAAGGATGTGGACGGTTTTCATCCAGTCAATGTGGGGCGGCTGATGATCGGTGGCAGCGAGGTCAAATTTCCCCCCTGTACACCGGCCGGGATACAGGAAATGATTGTGCGGGCCGGGGTCGAAACCAGCGGTGCCGAAGTGGTGGTGGTCGGGCGCTCCAACATCGTCGGAAAACCGATTGCCAATATGATGCTGCAGAAAGGCCCGGGGGCCAATTCCACCGTCACGATCGTACACACCCGTACCAAGGACCTCGCCGCTCATTGCCAGCGGGCCGATATTCTGATTGTTGCTGCCGGAGTTCCGGATCTGGTCAAACCGGAGTGGATCAAACCGGGGAGCTGCGTCATCGACGTGGGCGTCAACCGGGTTGGGGAGAAAATCAGCGAAAAAACCGGCAAAAAAATCGCGATTCTGAAGGGTGACGTCGACTTTGACGCAGCCAAAGAGATCGCCGGTTATATTACCCCTGTTCCGGGCGGAGTGGGGCCGATGACCATTACGATGCTCATGAAAAACACCTTAAAATCCCTTAAATTCAAACTGGGAATCAACTGATCGCTATATACACAGCGCGGGGAGAGTCGCCGGCTCTCCCCGTGTCATTCGATCCGGTCATTCGTATGACAAAACCTTTACAGCAAAGCTACCGCACCCCTAATGACGTAAAATCCTTTATTAATAGGGTGTTATACGCTAAGATCGTGCGTTTCAAGACTGTTCAGGGCATCTCGGGTTATGTTTCGATATTTTTCTTGACACCCGATCGTGATTTGCGATAAAATTAAGTCAAGAATAAGTATCGAAAAGGGCAAAGTCACCGAAAGGCGGCGACGCAAAACCATGGGTCTACAGCCGTAAGGCCAGGACAGCCAGGTTGCCGAAGTTTAATGCATTGCGCCTTTGGGTGATTCATCCAAAGGTTTTTTTATTGGTGCTCAAGAAAGTTTGGTTCAGTTCCGATAACAACAGGTAGGGAACGAAGAAAATGAATGCATTTTGAAAGGGTATCATCTTGAACGTTGATGATAAAAAGCGCGTGTGATACACGACCGGGCAAATTAAAGCTCGCACATATCAACATAATCCACTGTACTGAAGAATTAGGATTAAGTCGCCATGCGAAAAAAAATCTCCCTGGTAATTCTGAGTAATTCGGGCGCTTCGGCCAAGCAGTTCACCATTTCAAAGGCCTTTTTAAAGGGTTTCATCGTTTTCTGCCTGGTAGCCGCCGGTGTTCTGACCTATGACTATTACAATTTAAAAGTGGCATCCGTGCAATCCTTCAGCAACGCGGTTCAGCTCTCCAGTCAACACGACGAGATCATCCGCCAACGGCAACAGATTCAGGAGTTTGCATCTGAGATATCCGGTCTTAAAAACAAACTGGTTGAGTTGAGCAATTTCGAGAAAAAAATCCGAATCATTGCCAATATTGAAAACAATGACGACCAAAACAACCTTTTCGGTGTCGGAGGATCCATTCCTGAGGACCTCGATGCTCAGATTCCCCTGACCCAGAAGCACAACAGCCTGATGCGGGAGATGCACGAGCAGGTGGATCAGCTTCACCTGGCATCTGCGAATCAAAACCAGGGATTCGAATCCCTGTTCAAGTACCTCCAGGATCAGCAGAGTCTGCTGGCCTCTACCCCTGCGATCCGGCCCTGCAAGGGATGGAAGACTTCCAATTTCGGCTACCGCATAAGCCCATTTACCGGTCGCCGTGAGTTTCACAAGGGCTTTGATATCGCCAACCGCAAAGGAACCCCCATTGTCGCTACCGCCGACGGCGTCATATCATTCGCCGGCAGCAAGGGATTGCTCGGCAAAACGGTTATCATTGATCATGGCCATGGCATGGTGACCCGTTACGGGCATCTGGATAAAATCACGGCCAAGCGCGGAAAACCGGTTAAACGCGGGGAAAAGGTTGCCGCAATGGGCAACACCGGCAGAAGCACCGGTCCCCACGTGCATTATGAAATCCATCTGAACGGAATTCCGGTCAATCCCGAAAAGTACATACTCAACTGATATTTTCTCCCCTTTTACCCGAGTGTGTTTCGCCCCCTCAGCAATATTAAGTGAGGGGGTTATATTTTCGGCACACTAAGCGCGCCGTTTGCTACCATTTCGAACGCCATGCTGATTCGGTGCTCCCCACAGCACTTCTTCCAATACATTGCCGCATATTCCGCCTGACCGCCCATCTGCCATGGGCACGTAAAATCAATCCATTTGGATGTCTACCGGTCGCCTGGATCGATAAAGATTGACTATGGCCTGCAATAATTGGTCGAATTGATAAGAATCCAGTTGCCCGTTATTTCAGAGATATTCCGACCGTTGAATTTACATGTTGAGACCATTTGTCCTTATGGTATAATCGCTTTTTTAAACCAACCCACAACCAGGAGGCAGACGCCATCATGATTGGCAGTTTTCTTACCAAAGTGTTCGGCAGCAAAAATGAACGGGAACTGAAAAAACTCCAGCCGACCGTCGATCAAATTAACGCGCTGGAATCCGAGGTCAAAGCCCTGAGCGACGATCAGCTGCAGCAGCAGACCCCAAAGTTCAAGGAACGCCTCAACAATGGCGAAAGCCTTGACGATCTCTTGCCCGAAGCGTTCGCTGCCGTCCGGGAAGCTTCGCGACGCACACTCAACATGCGTCATTTCGATGTGCAGTTGATCGGGGGCATGGTTCTGCACCAGGGAAAAATCGCTGAAATGAAAACCGGTGAAGGAAAAACACTGGTCGCCACCCTACCGGCTTATCTCAATTCTCTGACCGGCAGGGGGGTCCACATTGTTACGGTCAACGACTATCTGGCCAAACGTGACACCGAGTGGATGGGGCACATTTTTACATTCTTAGGGCTGACGGTCGGAACCATCATACATGGTATGGATGACACCGAACGTAAAAAGGCCTATTCAGTCGACATCACATACGGGACCAACAACGAATTTGGTTTCGATTACCTGCGAGACAACATGAAGTTCGACCGTGCCACGTTGGTGCAGAAAGATCTTCACTTCGCCATCGTTGACGAGGTTGACAGCATTCTCATCGACGAAGCCCGCACACCGTTGATTATTTCAGGGCCGGCGGAACGGTCGACCGACTTATACTACAGAGTTAACAGCATCATCCCCAGCCTTGCCAAAGAACGGGATTATACCATTGACGAAAAGGCCCGCACCGTGGCCCTGACCGAAGATGGTGTCGCCAGGGCCGAAAAACTGCTGCAGGTCAACAACCTCTATGATTCCAAAAATATCGAGCTGCTGCATCATATCAATCAGGGGCTGAAAGCCAACACACTGTTCAAGCTTGATGTCGACTACATCGTCAAGAATGGCGAAGTGATCATCGTCGATGAGTTCACCGGCCGACTCATGCCGGGGAGAAGGTACAGCGAAGGGTTGCATCAGGCATTGGAGGCCAAAGAGGGCGTCAAGATAGAAAATGAAAACCAGACCCTGGCCACGATCACATTTCAGAATTATTTCCGAATGTACGACAAACTGGCCGGCATGACGGGTACGGCCGATACGGAAGCGCCCGAATTCAAAAAAATCTACGATCTCGATGTGATGGTTGTTCCCACAGACAAACCGATGGTCCGCAGGGACTACGCGGATGTCATCTACAAGACCCGCAGGGAAAAGTTCAATGCCGTCATCGACGAGATCGAAGCGCTCAATCGAAAAGGACAGCCGGCTCTGGTGGGCACCATTTCCATAGACGTATCGGAGCAGGTCAGCAAAAACCTGAAGAAGAGAGGGATCAAACACGAGGTTCTCAACGCAAAGAATCACGAAAAAGAGGCCGAAATCATTTCCATGGCCGGTCAGAGCGGTGCGGTGACCATTTCCACCAACATGGCCGGGCGCGGAACGGACATCGTTTTAGGGGAAGGGGTCACCGCACTTGGCGGTCTGCATATCATCGGCACCGAAAGACACGAGAGCCGGCGGGTCGATAATCAGCTCAGGGGGCGATCGGGGCGTCAGGGTGATCCGGGGTCTTCGCGCTTTTATCTCGCATTGGAGGATGATCTTTTGCGCATCTTCGGTGGTGAGCGTATCACCGGCATTATGGACAGGCTCGGAATGGAGGAAGGCGAGCCGATCGAACACAACCTGATCAGCCGGGCCATCGAGAACGCACAATCGAAAGTGGAAGCCCGCAACTTTGAGATCCGAAAGCAGTTGCTGGAATATGATGACGTTATGAACCAGCAGCGCGAGGTAATCTACCGCCAGCGGCGGGAGGCCCTGTTTGGCAAAGACCTGAAGGCCTCGATACTCGAGATTATCGAAGAAAAAGCCGAGGAAATCTCCGCAGCGTTTGCCGACGAGCGGATTCCAGCCGAAGAATGGGATTTCAAAGGGCTCAATGAGTCTGTTTACAAGCAGTTCAACCTGCGAATGCCGCCACTGGACGCAGAGACCCTCGACGGACTCAATGATGAGGGCCTTGCTCAATTCATCACGGACGCGGCCGTGAAACTCTACGAGGAGAGAGAGCAGGCGATCGGTGCGGCGGATTTTCGCCAGCTCGAGCGCATTGTCATGCTCCAGACGGTAGACAATCTCTGGAAAGACCATCTGCTTTCCATGGACCACCTCAAGGAGGGTATCGGTTTGCGGGGCTATGCTCAGCAGAATCCGCTTCTGGTTTACAAAAAAGAGGGTTTCGACATGTTCCAGGACATGATCTCCCGGATCAAGGAAGAAACTCTCGGGATACTCTTCAGGGTTCAACTGGCCGAACCCCAGGAAATCAAGGAGATTCAGAAGCCGCAAGATCAACAGTTGACCTATTCCGGCTCCGGCGAACCGCAAAAAAAGAAGCCTGTCCAACGGACCTCGAAAAAGGTCGGACGCAACGCGCCTTGCCCTTGCGGCAGTGGAAAAAAATTCAAGAAGTGCTGCGGCCGATAGTCGCCTTAATTGAAAGCATACCCTTGCACTGCCCTCGCAAGGGGCCATGGACTGGCCTTCCGATTGGATTTGATAGTGGACTCCCCATTTCGGCCATGATATTATATATCAATCGATCACGCTGCTGCCTAAACTCCGGGGGCGACACGAATTTGACGACGGACCTTTACAAGAATCAACCCAAGTGCTTATATTGAATTCATCGTCGACTCGAAAGCCTTGCAGCGGCCAGGAAACGACCCGGCTTTGCGGTTTGATTTTACTGATTACTCTTCGTTTCGGGCCCATGCTTTATCCAGTTAGGCGGGAGCGAGTCTGCAGGTGGGGATGCCGCCCGGCTTTCCATTGAGTTGCCGAAATTTGTAAATTCCGCTTGAATCAAGTTGTCCGGCAGCCGGTAGATTGAACAAAACATGCCACCCAAGACGGGAAACACGTTTTCGGGGAAAGCGGGATGAGCGATTTTCTTCCTGATACAGAAGGCGAAGTTACATCGGAAACCGATGTGACCGAACCATCATTTTACCGGGTGTTGCTTCTCAATGACGATTACACGACTATGGAATTCGTTGTCGAAATCCTCAAAACGGTGTTTAATAAATCAATCGAAGAGGCCATTCGTATCATGCTCAATGTCCATCAGGCAGGTGTCGGCCTCTGCGGCATATATGCCCATGAAATCGCAGAAACCAAAGTGGATACCGTTCACGCCCTGGCAAGGGAGCACGGGTTCCCACTCAAATGCACCATGGAGAAAGAGTAAGACATGATAAGCAAAGAACTTAGCGTTACTTTGGGCCTGGCGGTTCGCGAAGCAAAAAAACGGCGCCACGAGTACGTTTGTGTCGAACACATTCTGTTCGCCATTTTGTACGACAGTGTCGGCATTGAAATCATCGAGAGTTGCGGCGGCAACATCGAGAACATGAATCGGTCGTTGGAGGAGTTTTTCAACGCCAAATTGGAACAGGTTGCCGAAGGTACCGAATATGTGCTGCAGCAGACGATTGCATTTCAAAGGGTGATCCAACGCGCTGTGAACCATGTTCGCTCTGCTGAAAAACAGGAAGTTGAGGTCAGTGACATTCTGGCGTCAATTTTCCTGGAGAAAGATTCCCATGCGGCTTTCATACTTCAGGGGGAGGGGATTACCCGTCTGGATGTGTTGAACTACATCTCCCATGATGTGCCGAAGACCATCGACGAAGAACAGTCCGGCGGATTCGCCAAAACCGACCGAAGGGACAAGAGAAAGAAAGGAGATCCACTGGAAATGTTCACGGTGGATCTGGTCAAAATGGCAGCGGACGGCAAACTGGATCCGCTCATCGGCCGCGTGCTCGAAATGGAACGGACTATGCAGGTCTTGTGCCGCAGGCGCAAGAATAACCCCGTCTTCGTGGGGGATCCGGGCGTTGGCAAGACGGCCATGGCCGAAGGCCTGGCACAGAAAATTAATGACGGCAATCTACCCGACATTCTCAAGGATGTGCGCATTTACTCTTTGGACCTCGGGGGAATGCTGGCCGGTACCAAATTTCGGGGAGATTTCGAGCAGAGGCTCAAAGGCGTGATCCAGGCACTGCAGCGACTGCCCAAAGCGATCCTCTTCATCGACGAGATCCATACCATCGTCGGCGCGGGTGCCACCAGCAGCGGTTCCATGGATGCCTCCAACATTTTAAAGCCGGTACTGGCCACCGGAGATATCCGCTGTATCGGTTCCACCACCTACGAGGAGTACAAAAACCATTTCGAGAAAGACCGCGCCCTGTCGCGCCGGTTTGAGAAGATTGAAATCAGCGAACCGCCGATAAAGGAAACGATTCAGATCCTCAAAGGTCTCAAATCCCGCTACGAAGAGCACCACGGCATTGTATACACTGATCAGGCTATAAAATCGGCCGCCGAGTTGAGCTCAAAGTTTCTCAACGATCGCTTTCTGCCGGATAAGGCCATCGATGTTATCGACGAGGCCGGCGCGTACATCAGGCTCTCCGGCTCTCCGCGACGTAAGTACATCAACCCGGCGGATATCGAAAAGATCATCGCCAAAATGGCTCGTATCCCTGCGCGCAGCGTGTCGACATCGGACCGCAACAAGCTCGAATCCCTCGAGGACGAATTGATGTCGGTCGTTTTCGGTCAGGACGAGGCGATCCAATCGCTGGTGACGGCCATAAAACGATCACGCGCGGGGTTGGGGACACCCGGCAAACCCGTGGGCTCCTTCCTGTTCACCGGTCCCACCGGAGTCGGAAAGACCGAGGTCTCGCGGCAATTGGCACGCATACTCGGAGTCGAATTCATGCGCTTCGATATGAGCGAGTATATGGAAAAGCACACTGTGGCCCGGTTGATCGGAGCCCCGCCAGGATACATCGGTTTCGATCAAGGCGGATTGCTGACTGACGGAATCCGAAAGCATCCCTACTGCATTCTCCTGCTGGATGAGATTGAAAAGGCCCACCCGGACCTATTCAACATCCTGCTGCAGGTGATGGATCATGCCACATTGACAGACAACAACGGCAAGAAGGCCGATTTTCGCAATGTCATTATCATCATGACCTCCAACGCCGGGTCACGTGAGATGAGCAGCCGCTCCATAGGATTCGGAGACAGTGGTAAAGATGCCGAGCATAAAGGGCAGAAGGCCATTGAGAAATTATTCAACCCCGAATTCAGAAACCGGCTGGATGGAATCATCTCCTTTCATGCTTTGAGTGTCGAAATCATGAAACTGATCGTGGACAAGTTCATCAAGGAACTGAACGAGCAGCTGTCTGCCAAGAAGGTGGTTTTGACCATTACACCCGAGGTGCGCACATGGTTGGCGGAAAAGGGTTACGATCCCACCTACGGCGCGCGCCCCCTCGACCGCCTGATCCAGGCCGAGATCAAGGATGGACTGTCCGAAGAAATTCTGTTCGGCCGATTGAACAAGGGCGGGGTCATCACTGTCGATCTCAAAGATGGGAAACTGGTTTTTGTCTGATCCAACATACGATGCTGGTTGCTGAGAAATGGATCACGGAGCAATGTTCCGTTGAATTGGCTGCCGTTTTAACCCTTTATACATCCTTACAGCATATCCGGTTCCCAGTTTCAGGCATTGATCGCCATGCCCGTATTTCTCCTTTCCGAAAACGTTGCCTTTCCACCCGCCCATTTTGCATCTCCCGAAGGCCTTTTGGCCGTCGGCGGCGATCTGAGCCAGGAGCGTCTCCTGTCGGCCTATCGCAAGGGGATCTTTCCGTGGTATTCAGAAAATGAACCGGTGCTCTGGTGGTCTCCTGATCCGCGGCTCGTACTTTACCCGGACGAAGTCCATGTATCGCGGACCCTAAACAGGGTCATGCGGAAGAACCAGTTCACGGTTACCTTGGACTGCGCCTTCGATGAGGTCATCTCTGCCTGCGCCAGGACCCGTTCTCGGAAGGAGGGAACCTGGATTGGTGCCGACGTGCAGGACGCGTACTGCCGGTTACATAGAGCCGGTTATGCGCATTCGGTGGAAACCTGGTTGGATGGGCGCCTGGTCGGAGGGCTTTACGGTGTATCGCTCGGGCGCTGTTTTTTCGGGGAATCGATGTTCTCACACGTCAGCAATGCCTCCAGTGTCGCCCTCATCGTGTTGGCCCAGTACTTGATGACCCTCTCTTTCGACTTTATCGACTGCCAGGTGACCACGGCTCACCTCATGCGGCTTGGGGCCAGAGAGATTCCTCGATCCCAATTTTTAAAAGAACTGCAAGAAGCGCTTACCGGTCCGACACGGAGCGGACGGTGGGCGTTTTCATCCGACAACGGCAATGAGCCTTCCAACTAAATGCTGCCGGCAATCAGCAATGGCAGCGTTTTCCCCGGCTTGATAGAACGTTACCGGGGGCGCAAAAAATCCCCAATGATCCGTTTTCGATCGGCATACGGCAACGGCATAATGCAGAGATGCTGAACTGGGAGGAAAAACGCATGCAAAAAGAATGCATTTTTTGCAATATCACCGCAGGCAGGACCGATACCCGGTTTTCGTACGAAGACGATGACCTGGTTGTGTTCAAAGACATCAATCCTCACGCTCCGGTTCACGAATTGATCGTTCCACGCCGGCACATCCGCAGCATTAACGACCTGACCGAACAAGAACGCGGCATCATTTCCAATATGATCATGGCTGGGCGTGATATGGCAAAACAGCGAGGCATCAACGAATCCGGATATAAATTGGTGTTCAACGTGGAGTGGGGTGGCGGGCAGCGGGTCTTTCACCTGCATATGCACCTTATCGGTGGTTGGGAGAAGGGAAAATAATAGTTTGCCGCATGCAAGCACTAAAAAACCGATCTAAAAACGCCGACAGGGGCGGTATTTACATTCATGTTCCCTTTTGCCGCAGTAAATGCCACTACTGCGATTTCTACTCCGTTTCCGACGTGACGTTTCAGCCCCGATACCTGGCGGCTCTGCTTGATGAAATGGAATTGGCCGCTGGCGTATACACCGGTATGGAGTTTGACACACTTTATATCGGCGGCGGCACCCCGTCCGTACTGGGTGCCGATACCATCGCCGGCATCATCGCCAAGGCCCAGCGCACCTTCACAATCCTGCCGGGCACAGAGGTGACTATCGAAATAAATCCCGGAACGGTAGATTTCGACACCCTTCGTCACTACCGTGCTTCCGGTGTCAATCGAGTCAATATCGGTGTACAGTCCTTTCAGGAACGAAACCTGAAATTTCTGGGGCGGATCCACACTGCCGTGGAGGCCGAGAATGCGGTGGCATGGTCGCGCAAAGCCGGATTCGAAAACATCGGCATCGATCTGATTTACGGCCTCCCCGGCCAGACGGCGGACGCCTGGGAGCAGGATCTCGCAAGAGCCGCCCTCCACCACCCCGACCACCTGTCCTGCTACACCCTCACATACGAGCCGGGAACACCACTTGCGACTGACTTGGTGAACGGAAAGTTTACCCCGTCAGATGAAGAACGGGTGGCGCAACTCTATGCGACAACTGTTGAGGTGCTGCAGCGCAGCGGATACGAACAGTACGAGATATCTAATTTTGCCCGCGCGGTTGCTTACCGGTCGCGCCACAACTGCAAATACTGGTCTTTTGCGCCTTATTTGGGGTTGGGTCCTTCCTCGCATTCATTCATTCCGCCCGAACGCTTCTGGAACAAAGCGGACCTGTCTGCTTATTTGGAAGAATTAGAGCACGGTTGCCGGCCGGTTGCCGGGCAGGAGACCTTGAGCCGCAACCAACTGATGATCGAAACAGTCTATCTGGGTCTGCGTTTGACCGAGGGGATCGATATCGCCGGGTTTGAAAGGCGCTTCGGGGTTAATTTCGAGACGCTATTTGACAGACCGCTGACGTCCTTGGCACCGCAGGGGATGCTGGAGATTACCACAGGGCGGTGCCGGTTGAGTCCTCGAGGAATGCTGCTGCTCGACACCATCGCCACCTCTTTTATCGATCAGATCTGACCGGCCGCTGATACGCTGCGGTGTCGGCCTCAGGCCGATGACGGACGGCATTTTCAATCCAGCGGTCTCAAACCGCTGCCGATTTCGCGGACCTGCAAACAGGCTAACCGGTTTTACGAAGCTTGCGGATGTCGCCGATACGGATGGTAACATTTTGGGAATCGAAGTATTCGATCAGGGGAATAACATATTTACGGGATGCACCGGTCATATCCTTGAACTGCGGTGTGGAAATCTCGCCGTGGGCCGTCAGAAAGTTCACCAGTTCCTGTTTCAGGCCTTTGATGGCGGTCGTGTCGAAGTAAAGATCTTCTTTTACCTTGACGAGGCGCCCCTCTCCCACCAGCAGCATGAGAACATCCTTGGCCCGCAGCGCGTCGGCGTTCAACTCTTTGCAGAGTTCCTTGAAATACGGCGGTTGGAGCCTGGTTTCTCTATAGGTGCCGAGAATCTTGTCCCGGATTCCGGCCTGGTCGGCTTCGAGCGCGACCCTATGTGACGCCATGTGGACGGTGTCTTCCGCAACGGCGATTTCCTCTTCCTTGAGCATTTGGTTCATCAGCAGGTTGAATAACTTGGGGCTCATGCTCGGCGGCAGTTTGGTTTTCAGCTCCTCCTTGGGCATACCGGCCTTCAGCGGATGGGTCTTGTGATAATTTTCGAGATGCGTTTGCAGGCTCTGGCGAAGATTCTTAAAGCTGCTGTCATGGATGTAAATGCGGCTGTCCCGGTCAACGAGCAGAACGGTCTTCTTTGAAAGCAGACTCTGCAGCATCTGGTCCAGGGTTTTCTCCGTGATGTTGGTCATAAGGGTCAGATCGGAGAAGGAGGCCCCGATGTGGCCGGACTGGTCAATATAATAGGCGATCAGGTCCTCCGATGTTTTCTCAGGAATGTCCAGCAGGTCCTGAACGATGTCCGGTTTGAATCTTTTGTGTTTGGGTGGTATCGGATTGAGAATCAATCCGCCGCCGATCGTGCGAACCGGTGAATAGCTCCGGATGACAAAGCGGTCGTCCTTGACCAACGCGACCGGCGCATCGAACCGCAGTTGGGCGGCGATTTCGTCTCCGGGTTTCGATTCCTCCCGGTCCAGTAGAACCAAATTGCCCAGAATTTCACTGGTTCCGGTGTGGAAGCGGATGCGGGTTCGATTTTTGATCGGCTTCTTGTTGCTGGCCAGATACTGAATTTGGACATCGACCATGTAGCTCGGCTTGAGCGCGCCCGGAAAGGCCAATACCTCACCCCGGTTGATGGCGGCCTTCTCCAGCCCCTGGAAATTAATGGCCGTGCGCTGGCCGGCTTCGGCGGCATTGACGCTTTGTCCATGGACTTGAATGCCCCTCACCTTGGAGGTAATCAGGGAAGGGTAGATCATGATCGTATCGCCGGTCTGCACGCGACCGGATACCAGGGAACCGGTGATCACCGTACCAAAGCCTTTCATGGTGAAGACGCGGTCCACCGGCAGGCGGAACAGGCTCGACTTGCTGCGTTCGGGAACCTTGGCACAAATTTCCTCAAGGGTCCGGAAGAATTCCTGAAGCCCTTGGCCTTTGACCGCAGAAACCGGTATTATCGGCATACCATCCAGGAAGGTGCCGGCGGTAAAATCCCGCACATCTTCCATGGCCAGTTCCAGCCACTCCTCATCGACCAGATCGGTTTTGGTCAGCACCACGAAGCCATACTTGATGCCCAGCAGGGTGCAGATTTCCATATGCTCCCGCGTTTGAGGCATGACCCCTTCATCGGCGGCAATCACCATGGCCACGATGTCGATGCCGGTGGCGCCGGCCACCATGTTCTTGACGAACTTCTCGTGGCCGGGTACGTCCACAATGCCGACATGCTGCCCACCAGGCAAATCCAGGGAAGCGAATCCCAGCTCGATGGTGATCCCGCGTTCCTTCTCTTCTTTCAGGCGATCGGTATCCGTCCCCGTGACCGCTTTGATCAGAGAAGTCTTTCCGTGGTCGATGTGGCCGGCCGTACCCAGAATGATCTGTTTCAAGACATATGCCCCAGATTTTGCCCGAATCACCGCCGTGAAGCGTTTGACGGGTGAAAAGGCGTTCAAAACTGATTCATTCAGCGCTTCTTGCGATGGCGCAGGTATTCGGCGAAGTAGGCCAATCCCACCAGGATAACCGCCAGGCCGATGATTCTGGGGAGCGATATTTGGCCGTACCACATGCGAGTGGCCAGCACGGCGAACATGAGCCCGAGAATGGCCCTGATGACGAACCGTTGAAAACTAATCACAATCCGTTCCTTTCAGGTGGACAAGAATGCAAAAGTTTATCTATATCCACCCCGTCCATTGGCGTCAACACTCTTTTGATTTTCCGCTTGCAATGGTATAGGTGATTTGATAGACAGGGAAGGTTTCGATATGGTGGGTGTAGCTCAGTTGGTAGAGCCCCAGGTTGTGGCCCTGGTTGTCGTGGGTTCAAGTCCCATCACTCACCCCATGACTTCGTGTCAAAAAGCCTTCACGAAACGTTCATTTTCGTTCACGTTCCGAAAGGGCCATGCTTCGAATCAAAGATTTACTTATACGTATTTCTCTGGTAGAATCCGAGCCCGAAACAAGATCTGAATGAAAAGGCCGTTTCATGGAGGCTTTTTATTGCGCCCGTAGCTCAGCTGGATAGAGCGCCGGACTTCGAATCCGTAGGTCGCAGGTTCGAATCCTGCCGGGCGTACCAAGAAGATGGCGGCATTCATCTGATGTAAAAAGGTAACCTTTTTGGTGTCACATGCCAAGCGATAATGGCATGCTGTTTCACATTAATATTCAGATAGAGAAATAACATTAACAACTATACAGGAGGCTAAAGAATGATGAACAAAGGAAAATATCCAATCGCGTTTATCTTTGTAATTGGTCTCATTTTTATTTCGGCGGCCACCGTGCAGGCGGAATGTCCAGCGGACATTATTTCCTACTGGACGCTCAACGAAAAGATTCCGGGAACATATGCCGACACGCTGAACGTCAATCCGGGTGACGGCGCATCCGACCCGGCACCGACGGATGGCATAATAAATGGGGCGCAATAATAAATTTTGGGAGCAAAAACTTCCAAAATTTTTTGTTTATGCGCCCGTAGCTCAGCTGGATAGAGCGCCGGACTTCGAATCCGTAGGCCGCAGGTTCGAATCCTGCCGGGCGTACCATAAAATCAAGGGGTTATGGTCTTAGGACTGTAACTCTTTTTTATTTGTGTGAGAATCTGTGTGAGAAAAACTTTCAAATCCAGCATTTTAAATGTCCGTAGCATCCCTTTCAGACTCCCCAATCGAATGCAGATAAATTTCAGTTGCAGTTCTATTTTCATGCCCTAAAATTCGTTGGATTGACCCTATGGGAACATTTTGTTATCTAGCAAAGAAGCTCCAAAATGTCGTAAGTTCAGAGCAATGGTTTACATATTAGTCTTGGGTGTCTCTGTCAGCGACTAGAATGACACTTAGCACATCTTCCGTTGATGGAACGTACCTTATTTTTTCAACAGGGAAAAATTTAATTCCTTTAATAGGGTTTTGAGCTAACCATTGTCGGGTCGAATCCATTCCAAAATTAAATGTAGCCCTCAAATAGCGGAGTTCCTTGTTAGCGGTATAGGCTGATGTCTCTTTTAACCTTTTCAAAAGAAAGGTACCTGTCAATCATAAATAGCCTGTCCCCTTTAGTTTTTAATAAAGGATAGCGTACAGTAATCTGTAAATGCTCAGGGCGCAGTTTTGCCGGTAATAGCAGGTAAAAACATATACCACGGAAAGGAGGAGGGCGCGCTTAGGTTAACGATAAAGATATCGTCACTATCTTTTACGCTAGCCAGATTGAAAGTCCCTACTCCGGGGTCAAAGTCGACAGTGCCTTGGAAATAGCCAGTTATGTGAACGTTGCCGGAAGTATCTACGGAAATACCCTTGCCATATTCGTCTAAAGCCCCACCCATGGCCTTGGCCCAGATAAAGTCACCGTTGCTGGAAAGTTTGCTGATAAAAATATCGTTCCACAATTGGCTGCTTAGGTCGAAAGTCCCTATCCCGGGATCGAAGTCGGCAGTATCTTGGAAGAAGCCGGTGGTATAAATGTTGCCGGAAATATCTACGGAGATACCATATCCATTCTCATTTGAAGTCCCACCCATGGCTTTGGCCCAGGCAAAGTCGCCGTTGGTGTCAAGTTTGCTGATAAAAATATCTTGGCTGCCGCCTATGCTGGTGATGATTTCAGTAGTCCCGCCTGCGGGATCAAAGTCGACAGCACCGGTGAAGTAGCCGGTGGTATAGACGTTCCCGGAAGTGTCTAGGGAGATGCCGCGTCCCTCACTGCCTGAAGCCCCACCCATGGCTTTGGCCCAGGCAAAGTCGCCGTTGCTGTCGAGTTTGCTGATAAAAATATCAAGACCACTTGCGTTGATCAGGTTGAAAGTCCCTGGTCCGGGGTCAAAGTCGACCGTGCCCTGGAAGAAGCCGGTGGTATAGACGTTGCCGGAAGTATCTATGGAGAGACCATATCCCCTATCTTCTGAAGTACCACCCATGCCTTTAGCCCAGACAAAGTCGCCGTTGCTGTCGAGTTTGCTGATAAAAATATCTAGACCACCTGTACTGGTCAATCCAGCAGTCCCTGTTCCGGGATCGAAGTCGGCAGTGCCTTCGAAATAGCCGGTGGTATAGACGTTGCCGGAAGTATCTACGGAGATATCATATCCATTATCATATAAAGTCCCACCCATGGCTTTGGCCCAGGCAAAGTTGCCGCCACTGTCAAGTTTACTAATAAAGATATCGGTCCAGCCTGCACTGGTCAGGTCGAAAGTCCCTGGTCCGGGGTCAAAGTCGACAGTGTACCAAAAAAAGCCGGTGGTATAGACGTTTCCGAAAAGATCTACGGTAATACCATATCCAATACAATTATTTTGTCCACCAATGGCCTTAGCCCAGACAAAGTTACCGTTGCTATCAAGTTTGCTGATAAAAATAGCGTTAGCAGGGCCTGCATTTGTCAGATTGAAAATTCCTGGGCCCGGATCAAAGTCGACAGTGCCTTTGAAAGAGCCAGTGGTATAGACGTTTCCGGAAGTATCTACGGTAATACCGTGTCCCTGGTCGCTTTCCTCAGCACCTATGGCCTTCGCCCAAACGAAATCACCATCATTGGCATGAGCAAGGGTGACAGGAAGAACGCCTGACAAGAAAACTGCAATTAATAGTAATATTCCAATATATAGAATGAATCTATGTGGAACGGGGCATGGTTGCATTGACTCTCCCTTAGAATTTTCGACCAGTTTTATCGTATCAGCACGGCCAATGATGAGAACTTGCTTTTCGTTATATAAATTTTGCAGAAAGGGAGTTGTTTGTCAATAAGTTAAAACTGCCGGTAACATTTACAAGACACCGAACGAAATCTCAAGATTCAACTAAGTTCAATAATTCCATAATTACTTTCCCAATATATACTTCTGAATGCTAAATGTGAATATTTTTACTTATTAAGATTAACATAGTACATGTAATCCATTTCGCTGTTTTGACTTTTGATATATAGACAAATGTTTGAAAGAGTATGGTCTGCCCCTTGCAACAAGTAGGAAGAATCATAAATCTCGAATACGCAATAGCAATATTACTTCTATCAATCCATTAGGGGAATTACGACTGCTCTGGTAACCGTAGCGGTGCCATATTCCTTCAGATCTATGACGTCTGTTGGGTTGCCCACGGTGGAGGCCCTAACTTCGCCAACGTTGGGGCAATAATATTCAACTTCATCAGGGGGGGAGTTATGAAAACACCTTGTCTTGATGCAGCTGGTATAGCTACCATATTTAGTAGTTATCAGGATGTCTACTTCTACGACTTCACAATAATTTTCATCATCTTCCGGTGTTGTTATGCTTGCCGAGTCACCAATTGTAGGTACGGCTGGCATAAACATTGATTTAAATAAAGTTCCGAGCAAAATTGTATCATTATCAGGGAATATGTAAATCTTCAAAATCCAAAGATTACCCTCGGTGTCTTGGGCCATCCAAAAGGTAACGAAATCATCTTCGTCATTTTGCTTGGTCATAGTCAAGTTGACTTTTAGGCATTTGACATTGTTAAAGGTGTCCGCATCAATCTCGGCACCACTCACCTCTTCGATGCCCACTACATTTGCATAAATGAATCTTCCGGCCCAATTATTCCCAGCCCCGAGCATATAGCTCCAGCCACCTACCGTAGCGGGATAATACCGATTGGTGATTTTGGCAGAGTTGGGGCCAAACTCAACAGCAAAGGCCATGGACGAAACAAATAGTGAAGTTGCTATGATTACCGCAAGAATTAGATGTTTTTTTTTCATATTGCCCTTCCTCGAATGTAATTTTACCTTTTTGGTTGGTTAATATTCAATTTGAAAAATTTTTTTGATCAATATTTGATGTATTTCGAACTCGAACTATCTTGCCGCAGGTTCAACTATCAAAAATCATATATAATATTGCGATACGATCCGGTTATATCTAGTAATTCCGACGGTTTATAGGTGGCGGATCATAGCAGAAGGCACCCCAGCACTCAAATTAAGCTTAAGTTTCGGTCTCTTAAATGGTATTACTGGCTTTCTTCAATTCGAAAATTCATTGAGGCCCTGGCGCTGCCAGCCCCAATCACACAACCATTTGAATTGCAAGTCCCCGGGGTTCCCCATGCCATTAGCGCTAACCAGTCTCCCCCAGAATTAAAGCGTGTTTCAATTCGTGTTGAATAACCTGCGTACTGAGAAGGCACAACAACCGAAGCAATATTGCTATTAATACTCATATCTTCATTAACGACTATATTACCATTATCATCAAATACTCTGAATCGGTAAACGTCACCGTTAGTAATTGAAGCAGAAACAGTAAAGTTGCTACCATTAAAGGCTACAACAGGGTCGACTGGAAGTGGTCGATCTTTATCTAACATACCTTGTGTCAAGGTGTATGAGGCAGAGTATTTTTTGCTACCCATATCTACTATAATATCCCATCTCCCTAATACCCGATTATTATTGCCGAGCCAAATACCGTACTCTCCCGACGGATCATCAACGTACAAATATTTATCAGCTTGGGATAACTCGAAATATTCACCAGTATCGTTGTTATAAAATATGACTTTTCTAATACTGTCAGTTAGTCCATCACGTTGTTGAACCGTCGCAAATGTACCCAACCAAAGCTCAAATTTTATCCCCCCATTAGGATACTGACCAGGAATATAATCAGGGTCCCAACCCCTGTAGTCATATTTCACTTCAAAATTTCCATTTTGCCCGAAAGGAAACTCGCAAAGAGAAGTTTTAGCCCCAGCCATCGGGGATTTGTTTGCTGAAATCACGTAAAAGTCAGCTATTGAAAGTATCGGATTCATTACGATGGACATTGTGATGGCTATAATAGTCATTTTTATAATACGGTTCATAAAATATTCCTCCTCTTAAAAGTTAACAATGATCCTGGTTCCAATTCAATCGCATCTGCAAGTAAACGGTCGCCAAATGAATTATCATACTCCAATGTAATCAGAATATCGAATAAATAATTTATTTGTTTCCAAATAATGAGTCAATACCGCGGCGTGGCACATAGGTAAAAATATCCAATAACGTAACTATTCAAAATAATGTCGATCGATAAGATAAGGTTTGACTATGCAGCGCTCACGGTGGGGGATGCGCTGAGAGCTGTAAGGCCGTTTCCGGCGCGTCCCTTTTGACCGCTTTGAAGTGGGCTGCTACGCTTCATAGGAGAGCAGAAAAATTTTTACAGCCGTTTTCCGCAGAGGAGCGAGCGCTTGATAAGCAGGTGACGAGCACCAGCTATTGATCGCTTTTATGTTTAATTAAATACCAAACGCCTTAATAGTGAATGCTGCCTTGGACATGCTCTCTCCTGCGGAACCTTATCTATTGGCCACAATATTTCCTTTTACTGTAAGAAGTAAATGAAAGTTTCCTTATAAAAGTATAAGTCCCTTGGAGCATATCAGCCGATTTCTATTTGTCCAGAAGTGGATTCAAAATTTCAGATCGCGCCCAGGTGCAAGGCGTGGGACGACGAAAAAAATGCAGCATCACAGGCGTATATATTCTTTCGCCCGGGGCAGAAACCCTTGACACCGGCTGAAGAGGACCACAACGTCGCAGTTGATTGTTAAATTAATCAACCTCGTCCAACTCAAGGATTTTTCCGATGCGAGTGAGCATGGCCTGTTCGCGTTTATCCAATTTTTCGTCCGCGTTGGCAATCTGCTTGGCTATCGCAAAGGCTTCGATTCGGTCTTTCCGGGTGGGCAAGAGCCGCGCCAATCCCTCGAGAGCCAATTTTTCATTCAACTCCAGGACCCGGGCCTGTTCTTTGACCATGACTTTGTAATGATCGGCTGTCGGTCTTTTTAGACGGCTATTGGCCTGAATGATTTTCTCAGCTAGCGCAAACTGGCGTTTGTCCAGCATGCGGTTGGCTCCGGCCACTGCGATAAAGATCCGCACCATCGCTTCTATGAATCCGCCTTCGACGGCGGCCATCTGGGCCCAGGCCTTTCTGCGCTGGCGGGTTTTTTTGTCGATTTTTTTTAGCGCTGATTTTTCTCGGTCACCTTGTTCCAGCGGGCCGTATAGCCAATTCATCCAATGCGCACCGTATAAAGATTCAAACCAGAATTCCTGTGTGAGATCCCGCATGTCGCGGTAGTAATTCAGGCCGGTTTGCACAGCCTCTGAAAATATGGTTTCCATGGCCAGAAACGGGTTTTCCGCCGAAATCGACTGACGATAGGGTTTTACCGTTTCAGCCAAATGCTTAACCGGCTGCATGAAAGGGTTCAGATCCGAGAACGCATATCGCTCACTTCGCAGAGGATGCATCTGGCGGATCATTTCGGCGGTATGATGTGAAATACCGGCTCGAACCCAGGGTCTTAAAATGAGACGATACATGCCGTCATTAGCACGTGAAATGGTATTCGCCAGGAAAAACGCTTCCTCATTCTTTAGGCCGTCGTCAAGATCCAGAATATCCTCCATGGTTCTCGGCTCGAAGTGGACATCATAATCGTCCAGCCAGGGCTGGCTGGGATTGCCCTTCACAATCATTTCGTATAGCCCCGGTGAGAGGTAATCGAGCATATCGACGCTCCCGATGATGCCGCGATGTTCCTTACGGGCCACCTTGCCGGAGACAAAGATGCCCAGGTGGCCGACTTTTTGATGCACCATATAAACGATCACCTGCCCGTGGTTTTTGATTTCATCCACCGTGCCATAGACTTTTTTTATCCAGTTCAGTGCCTGCGGTGGCGGCGTGATGTTGTCTCCCCCGGAAGCGAATACGATGATCGGATCCTTGAAGTTTTTCAAATTGATGACCTTCTCTGCATCCAAGCGCAAGACGCCCTGTTCGAGTTCGTTGCCGATAAACAGGCTGTCGACGATAAAGTGGATTTCTTCGGAGTTCATCTTGAAAAATCCGCCCCACCACTTTTCAAATTCCAAGAATCTGTTTTCTTCGGTATCGATGTTGGAAAATACGTGGTAGAGTTTTTTCCAATAGGTGTTTGCCGGATTGAGATCCTCGAAACCGGCCACCAGGTTCGCCCCGTCGAAATGACCCTTTCCCAGATCGCTCCAAAGAGAGGTCAGCCAGACACCGCCACACAGCCCTCCTTTATATCGCATTGGATTGGCGCCTTCGACGCCACCCCAGTATGACAGGGGTGAGCCGTTGAAGACCATCGGACCGGTCACATCGGGCCGGTCGGCGCCAATCAGCGCAGCAGCCCAGCCGGCCTGACAATTCCCGATGACGGCCGGTTTGGGAGCTTCGGGGTGTCTCGACGCAACCTTTTCGAGAAAACGGATCTCAGCGGCATGGACATCCGCAATGGTCTGCCCCGGTTCCGGATCGATATAAAACATGACAAAGTATACCGGATGACCGTAGTCCAGCGCGACACCGATTTGCGAATTAAGTTTTGACCCGCCGATGCCCGGTCCGTGACCGGCACGGGGGTCGATGATTACAATGGGGCGTATCGGAAGGGCCGAATCCGCAGCGGCAGTGTTTCGTGTTAAACGGCGTTCGGTCTGTTCTTTCGGCTTTTCTTTTTTTGATCGCCGGTCCAGGATACGAATCAGGGAATAGTTCACCGGCTGCTCGAAGGTGCGGCCATCCAGAACCATTTCATAGTCAAAAACCAGAACAGGTGGCTGTCCGGCTCTCAGATGCGCTAAATAATTGTTGCCGCGTTTTCTCAATACGTCCCAGAAAAGAATCGTCCGTTGCGTGCGATCTATCAGATATTCCGCGGTCGCAGACGACCAGTGCAGAGCTTGCGAAAATTCGGAAATAGGATTGTACGCGTTCATCATATCTTCCTTGTATCTGCGACAACCTTAAGAGTCGCTCAATTTGGGTAAAAGTATGTTGATATCCGGGACTCAATGGTCGGTATAAAGGCTATCTGAGAAATAAATTATCCACAAACTATTGATTATATTCAGTTTTCTCTCACGTTGCCATTGGTTATCGTCTATTTAGACGTATTTTGTGCCGGGAGGTGACTTAACATACAGTATTAAAATAATAAAGAAGGTTATTCTGTTCACACTTTTTTCATACCGGCGATTAAACATCTCAAGCCTATGTTCGGAAATAAATAGGACATCTTTTCGAATTCAATTTTCTATTACCGATTCCAAAACCATTGCACATCGTTTCGATGGTGTTTAAGGTCATTTTATAATGTAAATTTAATCCGAACATAGAAATCTGCCGCAAGGCTCAATGTGACTTCAATATGTTCCAGAGATGATGGAGATAATGAGGTGGTCCCCTTAAAAGACGCAACCCTATTCAAACAACAGGCTTTTATCGACAACCTTTGGATGGAGGCAGACAGCGGTGAAACCATCCCGGTGACCAATCCGTCAGATGGCATCCGGCTGGGTACCGTCCCTTCGTTGCGCGCGGTCGAGATCGGCAGGGCCGTGGACGCGGCGCAGCGGGCCTTTGATGGCTGGCGGCGAAAAACGGCCAAGGAACGTGCGGCGTTGCTGCGCCGGTGGTATCGCCTGATTATTGAAAATCAAGAGGACCTGGCAGCTATGATGACGGCCGAGCAGGGAAAACCCCTGGCAGAGGCCATGGGGGAGGTCTCTTATGCCGCTGGCTTTATCGAATGGTACGCCGAAGAAGGCAAACGGGTTTACGGCGATACCATCCCGACCCACCAGGCCGGATCGCGTATCGTTGTGCTAAAAGAGCCGGTGGGCGTTTGTGCGGCCATTACCCCCTGGAACTTTCCGGCGGCCATGATTACCCGCAAGGCGGGCCCGGCCCTGGCTGCCGGCTGCACCATCGTTGTCAAACCCGCAAGCCAGACACCGTTTACGGCTCTGGCCCTGGCCGAGCTTGCCCTGCGCGCTGGGCTACCAGCCGGCGTTTTCAACGTGGTGACCGGAGCGGCCGCCGTCGTCGGAGAAGCACTTCTCGGCAATCCCGTCGTACGCAAAATATCATTTACCGGCTCTACCGAGGTGGGAAAACAGCTCATGCGTCAGAGCGCCGATTCAGTTAAAAAAATATCGCTGGAGTTGGGCGGCCACGCGCCGTTTATCGTTTTCGACGATGCCGATGTGGACGCGGCCGTTGAAGGGGCAGTGGCCTCCAAATACCGCAACAGCGGCCAAACATGCGTGTGCACCAATCGTATCCTCGTTCAAGACGGCGTGCACGAAGAGTTCGCCCGCAAGTTCGTGGACAAGGTGAGGACTTTAAAAGTGGCCGATGGTTTCGAACCTGGATCCCAGCAAGGGCCGCTCATCAACATGGCCGCCGTTGAGAAAGTCGAATCTCATATTGCAGATGCTATTTCCTTAGGTGCACAGCTGTTGGCCGGGGGCCGGCGCCACGCCCGTGGCGGCACCTATTTCGAACCCACCGTGCTGTCCGGCGTGACGGCCGACATGCGAATCGCCTGGGAGGAAACCTTCGGACCTGTGGCTCCGATTATCCGCTTCGAGGACGAAGCCGAAGCGCTCCGGTTGGCCAACGATACGATTTACGGCCTGGCGGCCTATTTTTACAGCCGGGACATCGGCCGCATCTGGCGCGTCTCAGAGGGGTTGGAGTACGGGATCGTGGGCATCAATACCGGTATCATCTCCACCGAAGAGGCACCGTTCGGCGGTATGAAACAGTCGGGCATCGGGCGGGAAGGAGGAAAATACGGCATCGAAGAATACTTGGAAGTAAAGTATTTGTGCATGGCGGGTATTGATTCATAAAAATAATCATGCGCCAGCGTGAGACAATAACGTTCGTCCAAAAATCTGAAACAGCATCTCAAGATTTACAGATTCGGCCGAACGTACCGCAGCAACAACAGCCCGAACAGGGTTGCCACACCCAGGATGCCGATGCCCCAATTGAAGCTGCCCATATCTCCGGTGTAGCCGATCAGGGTCGGAACCATTCCCGCACCGAAAAGATAGCTGAATGGCACGGTCAAGGCCACAGCCATGTTGCGATTGTTGTCCGTGGTGATGCGCGACAACACGGTAAATCCCAACGGGAAGAAACAAACGCTGGCCGTGGCCTGCAAGACCAGGCTCGCCCCCAGCCAACTCGCGGGCAGGGTTGCAATGGAAAAAGTGGCGACAGCGCTGGTGGCCACGCTTGCGAACAAGGTTTTCTTCAGTCCGTATCTGTCTGCCAACCAGCCGGTTAGCAGGGGTATCGCAAAGGCCACGACCCGAGACACCGACATCAGATGGTTGGCCTGGGTTAAATCCAGCTGCCGCTCGGCCGTGAGATAGAGGGCCATGATGTTGAACAGACCCTGATTGACACCGATCGCCAGACTGAACAGCAGAATCATGATCCAGATGTCCGGGTTGGCCAGCAAGCGGCCAATGCTGTCTAAGCCGGGCGTTTCACCGTACGCCCTGGCGGTTTTTCCCAGCAATTGGAAGAGCACCCCGGCCAATATTGCGGCGACTCCATATAGCGCCAAGGTGAAGCGCCAGGAATGTTGATGTAGAAAAATTTCGGCCAACAGCGGGGAACAAAGATAGGCGAGATTGGGGGCTAACTGATGGAGGGATAGCACCTTGCCCCAATGCTGACGGTCGACCAGGGATGTCAAGGTTGCCACCCCCGAGGGCAGATAAAGCCCGCCGGCGAATCCCAAGACGTAGAGTGTCCAGCGCAGCGACCACAGGTTGCTGGTGAAAGATATGACCAGAAGGCTTGCGCCGACGGCGATGGAAGACAGGACGATTTGGTGCTGATGGCAAATACGTGCCGAGATGAAGGTGGAGCCGAGAAGACCACAGCCGTACCCAACGGAAACGAAGAGAAAAAGGGAACCGGCAGCTGCGTGACTCAGGCTGAGCTCGTGTTCGATACCGGGCAGAAGCGGCGCCAGGCCAAGCCTTGACAGCATGTTAAGAAAGAAGATGAGAAATATGAATAATATCGTCCCGGGCACGCCCCGACGGGAGGCCGTCATCATACGATCCTAAGGGTTCCAACCATTAGATTGACGACCTGAGCGCAGAAGGAAACGTCCAGGGCCGAAACCGGTTTGTCCGCAACGATAAACTCCGGGCTGAGAGCCAAGGATCTCGCAATACCGATTCGCTGACGTTTTTCTTTTCCATAAGAAATATCCGGGACAAGTCATATTTAGCCGTTCGATTGAGATTTGCGGGTTCTGAGGGAAGCGGAACGCTTGTCCTTTCTATCAGGGATAATAAAATAAGCCAGCAAACTAAATACACCGATATATATAAACACGGCGGATAATGGCACCTGAGCGACATATCCGGCGATGCTTCGTACCCAATATGATGGGATGCTTTGAATCCACTCAAACGTTGCTTGTCCAAAAAAGTCGACCAGACTCTTGGGCGACTGTGAAAATACTTTAGAAGATCCAAAGCCCAGGTAGACGTCGAAAACATTGAACAACAAAAACCCCAGTCCCAGAAAGAACGATGTAACGGCTAATTTCGACCACATAGTCATTCACATTGTTTTGTCGTTACTCTTAAAATCGGTAGGAATAACGCAGTCCTATCGTATCGAGGCCCTCGTTCGATTCGGCCAGATAAGCGTTGGAGACATGCACAAACAGTATCGATACACCGTGATGTTTGGCAAGCCTTAATCCGACTTCCACCGGTACGCGGAAAAGAATTCTTGAACCCAGCGCTTTTTTGTCATCATAGCGGGGTTCCAATTCGCCGTCATGAACGGCCAACCCGAGACCTAAATTAACAAAAAACCTTGAATGGCGATTATATTCCCACAACAGACCGGAATAGAGCGTACTCGTATCGCCCTGGCTGTTCAAGCTGAGGCCCAAATTAGAACGCATTTTTCCGGATAACAACGAACAATCAGGATAATTGAATATCACTTCGGCATTCAGATCGACACCCCCTTCCGCGCGGGAGCGGCTCCACATGGGGACGTCATGAGCCAAAATACCGATCCGAAATCCATGTAACCATCGCGGATGATGGCGCAACGGTTTATCATCCGCACGAATCACTTGATCGCTGAATACGATAAGTAAAATCGCTATGGCGACCGATCTGAAAATTTGGTTCATGTTGAAAGGGTCCGACATGCCTTTACATAAAAACCTATCCCGTTTTGTCTACGATCATCTATGGTTCTACTGTGTGCAGGACGCCACTCATCACGACTCATCCTTGGGCTGGCGATATTTATGTTTACGGGATTCGATCGACGTTTTGAGCCGCGCGATATGCCCGGCAGGATAGACGGCCGTCGGGCAGACGCGACTGCAGGCCAGCGCACGGGTGCACATGCGAACGCCCCGTTTACCGGCCGATCGATTTAATAGGTCATTTTTCTTTTCAGGAAATTTCAACGATTCTCGATGCATCGCTGCAAGGGCGGCAGGACCGATGAAATCGCCATTTTGCCGAATAACCGGGCATGCCGATACACAGCTGCCGCATTCAATACAGTTTTCAAAACGCGTGAAGGAACGACCGATCAGAGGCAAAGGGTCGGCTCCCAATGCGTCGGCCGGTTGCAAGTGCGTCCACTCTTCGTCGATATCATTCAAAAGAGAGTTTAGTTTTACCACCAGGTCACCGATTTGTTCGAATCCTTTTAGCGGTTCCAACACAACGGTGGAGCGGTCGAGAGCCCAAACGTTGGTGGTGCAGGCAAGCTTTTCCGAACCGTTTATGATAATGGCGCAGGTCCCGCAAGAGGAGTGATGGCAGGAATGGCGGTACATGAGGGTTCGATCCTGCTCAAACCGGATTTTTTCCAGACATTCGAGAACAGTCATGGACTCTGTCACTTGAAGCCGGTAAGTATGAAATGCCGGTGGATCGATGTGCCCGGGCTTGAAACGCGAAATTTGAAAAGTGATTTCCTTCATGACGGGTATGCTGGTGACAATCATATTTTGAAAAATCGGCGATAATTGAGCAATTTATAATCCTGAGTTCTGCAAGCGATGTGGCGCCCGGTTTTGTCGCAGACGAGATCGGCAGCCTTGGCGGCCATGGCACGCATGGTGGTGGCCTTACCGCCCAATACGGAAATAAATCCATCGATGTCGTCTTGCACCGCATGGTCGATGCAATCGAAAGTGCGCCTGATTTTGCTTGGATCATCACGGGCATCGATGACAATGAGCGGTCGTGCGGCACTCCAGGCGGCATGGACCGGCATGCCATCGATTTGCGGCACCATCTCCGCACACAGTTTTACGATCCGATGAACATGTTCTTGCGGAAGCTCTATATGGTCCGGATCGTCCGCGAACCAGACCGATGTGCCCAGAAGCGAAAGACCCCGCTGCGGTATGATGATATCGCCCTCGCCGGCAGGATGCAGTCGATTGACCACCATATTGGTCAAACGTGCCTTGAGGCTGACCATGACGCCCGGCGCCGGCAGCAACGGTATATTAACCTCCAGCATGGCGGCCGTCTTGCGGGCCCACGGTCCGGTGGCATTGACGATAAGGTCTCCTCGGAGCGTATAAGAACGATGCGTCTTGTGGTCGAAGACCTTTACGCCGGTGGCCGCCTTTCCGTCTGACATGATTTCCACCACCTCCGCGAAAGATCGGATATCGGCGCCATTGACCTTGGCGGTGGCGAAAAAGTGCATAGGAAGGCGCCAGGCATCCATTGTCGCATCCGGCACTCTTACGGCCGCTATGAGATTCGAATTCAAGTTGGGTTCGACGGCGAGTGTCTGGTCGCGAGTGAGTGTCGATGTCGTAATGCCTGCCGTCGCACAGCCCTCGAGAAAATCTTCCCTGAATGCCATGTCCTCGTCACTCAGGGCCACGAAGAGGCCATCATTTTGCTCCAATGCCTCCGGAACGATACGTTTTAAAATCTGATTCTCCAGAAGACATTCCCGGGCCGTGGCCACATCATGCAACACATAGCGGGCGCCACTGTGAAGCAATCCATGGTGCCTTCCGGTCGATCCGGAAAGCAATTCGCCCTTTTCGAGCAGTGTTACCCGGAAACCGCGCAGGGTCAAATCATGGGCCAGGGCACCACCGATGCCGCCGCCGATGACGATGATATGTTCCAATTCAGCCAATGGATTTATCTATAACGTGGTAGAGTTCTGTTTCGGTGAGGGGCACCGGATTTGTTTTCATACTGCTCGCCTTCAGAGATCGGGCAACCAAATCCGGGATATGACAACGCTCAAGGCCATAGGCGGACAGCGACGGAATGTTTAAATCCCGACTCAATTCGTGGAGCCACTGCACGAGTTCGACCGCACCGGCCGATGGTGAACCGGTAAGCCAGTGTGCCACATCCTCGAATTTCACCAGTGCTGGTGATTCCGGATTTTTTTCCTGTAGAGCATTCACATTGGCCGCTATAACATGGGGCAGCAATTTGGCGCAAACAGCACCATGGGGCGCAGGGCACATGCCGCCCAGGGGCGCCGCAATGCCATGAACGGCGCCGAGGCCAGAATTGGCCAGTGCCAGTCCGCTGAAAAGACTGGCGAGGGACAAATCAACCCGGGCATTCAGGTCTTCCGCACAGAGGTAGGCAGGCCGCAGGGAACGGGCCGACCTCAGAATCCCTTCTCGGCAAACGCTTTCGGTCAAGGGGCTCGAACGCTTGGACACATAGGCTTCGATGAGTTGAGTCAGAGCATCCATTCCGGTAGCGGCCGTGACGGAGGGCGGGAGAGATAGGGTCAGCTCAGGATCGACAATTGCAAAACGCGGAAACATCAACGGGCTTCGCAGACTGACCTTCACACCGTGGTCGATTGATTTTAATACGGCATTGCAGGTGACCTCGGCCCCGGTGCCGGCAGTGGTGGGAACGGCAATCAAGGGGAGGGGCTCATGCTGCAGCGGTCGGCCTTTGCCGACAACCTCCAGGTAGTCGAGTACGGCACCGGGATTCGGCGCCAGTGCTGCGATGGCCTTGGCGGTATCAAGGACACTGCCGCCACCGAAGCCGATGATAAAATCAGCATCCTCTTCTCGAGCCAGTGACAGACCCTGCTCCAATACCGTCACCGTCGGCTCTTCTGCAACGCTGAAACTGCTGATGGCCATATTATGCTTCGCCAACAGCTTTATGAGTGGTTCCGCCCGCTTGGAAGAGCGACCGGTCACCACCAATACCCGGTACCCCAGATCGGTGGCAAGCCGATCGATCTGTCCCAGCGATCCGGGGCCGAACAAAATGCGGTCTGCCGTACTGAATTCAAAATGCATCAGCTTACCCAATCGAATGTTCTCGATACCGCCTTTTTCCAACTGCTGATACCCGTTTCACGTTCGGCCGTTTCCATTTCTGGTTCCCAGATCTTATCGACGCGCCAGTTCTGCCTGAGCTCGTCGGCATCCGACCAATAACCGACGGCCAGGCCGGCGGCATAGGCGGCACCCAATGCGGTTGTTTCGGTGACGGCCGGTCGAATCACCGGTACGTTCAATACATCCGCCTGGAATTGCATTAGAAGCTCATTGGCCACCATTCCGCCATCGACCTTGAGTTTTTTCAACGCAACGCCTGAGTCTTTATTCATGGCTTCAACAATTTCAAATGTCTGGTAGGCGCTGGCTTCGAGCACGGCGCGCGCGATGTGACCCTTATTGACAAAGCGGGTTAGACCGGCGATGACACCGCGCGCATCCGAACGCCAGTGGGGGGCGAACAATCCGGAAAAAGCCGGTACAATATACGTCCCCCCATTGTCTTTGACCGTTCGGGCCAGTTCTTCGATTTCTGACGCCGATGATATCAAACCAAGATTGTCCCGCAGCCACTGAACCAGGGCGCCGGCTATGGCAATAGACCCTTCGAGGCAGTAGACGGGCTTGCCGCCTTTGATCTGATAACCGACGGTTGTCAAGAGTCCGTGGGTGGAAGGTACCGGGATGCTGCCGGTATTGAGGAGTAGAAAGCAGCCGGTGCCATAGGTATTTTTGGCTTCGCCCACATCGAAACAGGCCTGACCGACCAAGGCGGCCTGCTGGTCACCCAGGGCCCCGCACACCGGAATCGTCGATTTCAAGGCACCGTCTTTCAGTGTATGCCCCCAGGTGTCCCGGTCGCTGGAGGGGACGATGCGCGGGAGGACCTGTCGCGGAATACCCAGAATTTGCAGGATCTCCTCATCCCACTGCAGCGTCTGCAGGTTCATCATAAGGGTCCGGCTGGCGTTGGTGACATCGGTCACGTGGGCTCCGTCGTTCGGGCCGCCGGTCAACCACCAGATGATCCACGTCTCGATGGTGCCGAACAGGGCCGTACCTTTATCAGCAGCCGCCTTGGCTTCGGGCACATTATCCAATATCCATCGGATTTTGGGGCCCGAGAAATAGGTGGCGATGGGAAGACCGGTTTTTTCCCGAAAACGGTCCTGACCGCCCTCGGATGACAAATGTCGGCAGAGGTCATCGGTGCGGGTGCACTGCCAGACGACGGCATTGTAAAAAGGGCGTCCGCTATGCTTGTCCCAGAAGACGGCCGTTTCGCGCTGGTTGGTGATGCCGATGGCCGCCAGTTCATCTCCGGGCAGGCCGGTTTTACCCAGTGCCCCTCGGATGACGGCCTGGGTATTGCGCCATATTTCCATGGGGTCGTGTTCCACCCAGGCCGGCCGGGGAAAAATCTGCTCATGTTCCATTTGGTCCAAACCGACGATCCGGCCGGAATGGTCAAAAATGATAAAGCGATTGCTTGTCGTTCCCAAGTCCAGAGCACCGATGTATTTGGCCATGGTGTGCCTCCTTTTCCTCCGGTTTAACGCGATCGCTGTAATGCCGACCCAATCGATTCAACGTTTCTTCAGATACGCTTTGACCGCGGCATGGGCCGTGGCGATGGCGATTCCTGACCCGCATTTCATTCGAATCCAATCGGCGTGCGCCAAGATCGATCCTGCGGCATATAAATTTTTGTAGGCTGGTCGGCCATTCGTGGTCAGCGGTTGAAAATTGTCATCGACTTCCAACCCGGCATTGTTGATGTTATGCCCTGCCGGGTCCAATAAACTTTCCCGATGCCAGTGCGTGCGGTCTTCCGGTTGAGACACCGGCAAATCGAACAAGGCTTCGCGAATGCGTTTGCGATCCGCGGTCAGGCCCTGGCCGATAAATCGGCCGGTGGCAAGGATGGCCGCTTGTGCTTCGATGACTGCCTCATTTTGGTTGTCTACGAGGCTAAAAGAAAAATGCCCGTTATGCTTTGCTTTAAACCGAATCAATCTCTTTTGATACAGGGTTCGGACACCGAGGGACGGAAGAATCTGCTCAAAAGCATTCTTAAGGCGCAATCCGGCAATGGACGGTGGCAGGGTGGGGATTTCAAAAACCGGAATTCCGAATTTATTCCGCAGATCCGCCATGACCTCCGTCGTATGCGTAATACCAAAAATTGCCGGAAATCCCAATGCTTTTGCATTTTTGAGCAGGGGCAAAACGGTGGCAACCAACCGATCGCGGGTCCCCGGCAGCTCCAGAGCCTGGGCCAGTCGCTCCGGGTAAAGCTCGGCGTGTTGGTCGGGAAAAGCGATGCGAGCGGTCCGCAAAGCCGGCCACTTGTCCCCCAGAACCGATTGAATCTGCCGGGCGCTGAATCCTTTCAGTCCATCAAAATCGACCAAGAGACAGGGGCGTTTGTGGCGCCAGGCGATAACTCCGTTCCACATGCTGTCGGGGACGGCAAAGGTTCGCTTGACGCTGCCGGCCGGGGTGACCACATCGGTGTTGCGGTTTTTGTAATGACGGTAGGGCAGGCCGGCGGCGTGCAAGGCGGTCAGACATTCATCGACGGCCCTCTGGATTACCTTTTCGGAAATTCGTGCGTAGGGATGGTGTGGGCTGACTTTTCTGAGAGCGGCAATGGCCGACCAGGGATTGCGCCATAGGCGGCGTTTTTCGATCGGGTGCACGCCAAGCAGGTCGATCAGGCCGCTGGCATACAGAATTTCACCGGGTATTCCCACCTGAACGGTGGAAATATGGCGATTGGCAGCGAAGAGGGCTGCAGCCATGCCGGCCATGCCCGCACCGATCACAAGCAGCTGACAGTGGATTGTCTCCGATTGCGGCATAGACTTGCTCGCCTTTGCGAAGTTTGACTGTGAACTAAAAAAACGCTAGTCACCAGGGTTGAGTTCCAGACCCAGAACGCCGCATTGTATGGCCTCCTGAAGTTCGGCTTGAATGAGCGGCGTTCCCCACATCAAAGGTTTTTGCCCCCGCCAGCGGGCCTCGAGAAAGGTTTTTAATTCATCGATTCCCTGTGCGCCATGGAGTACGCCTTGATCATAAAGATACGCGGTCACGCGGGTGCTGCAGAAGGTTCCCTGGCAAGGCCCTTTACCTAAACGGCTGCGCAATCCGATCGCTTTGAGGGAAGGGTGCCCATGTTGCTCCCGGATGGATTCGATGATGCTGTTGACCACACTCTTGGGTATCATCTCGCATTCACACAGGATGATGTCTTCGGGATCACGGTTTTTGAACCAAACGCGCGGCGCCAGTCCCGGCGCGGTCCACCTTCCCGCTGGTGATTCCGGCAGTGGATCTATGCTCGTTCGACACGGCCGGGACACACCCAGGCGATTGCAGATGAGGTCGGCTGTTTTTTCTGCCATCAACCGGAACGTGGTGAGTTTTCCGCCCGTTATCGTGACAAAGTTTTCAACCCCTTCGGTGGCGTGTTCAATCAGGGCGTATCCACGGCTGGCGCTGCGGTCGTTGTCTGAGGTCTGAATGTCGACCAGTGGTCTTATGCCTGCGTACGCCCGGATGTAACGGATGGTGTCCAGGACGGGGATCATCGCGGCGCCCTCGGAAATGATATGATCCACCTCTTCGATTGTGGGACGATAATTATCGAGGGACTCAATGCGGACGGAAGTGGTACCCAGGATCGAGACCGTTCCTCCGGGCACCAAAATATCACCGTCGGCCGGCGGGCGCAGACGGTTGATGACTCGCGTGGCAATCCGGCTCTGGGTGACCAGCAAGCTGCCTTTGGAATATATCATTTCCAGGCGGATCCCGGCCAGGCCGGCAACTTTCCCGGCCCAGGCGCCGGACGTATTCACTACCTGGTTGGCGGTTATTTTATATTCACGGCCGGATAGGGTATCCACCAATTTGATGGTAATAATTTTTCGGTTGCGGATATCGAAACTGGCAACAAGGGAGTGGGGCAGAAATGTGCTGTCATGCTTCTGGGCATCGGCGATGTTTTCGATGGAGAGTTTGAAGGGGTCGACGGCGGCATCGGTGACTTTGTATGCGGCGATTATTTTGGGAGATAAGGCCGGCTCCAGCGCCTTTGCTTCCTGGACGTCGACGGCTTCGGTCTGGATGCCGCATCTGGCACACATGTGCGGAAAATCGGCCGCGTAGTTTTCTTCATCACCTTCCACCGCAACAAACAAACCACCGCTTTCGTCGATGCAATGCGGCGCCAGCCGTTTCAGAAGTTCACCTTCCTTGCGGCATTCCTGCGCTGCTTGAGGGTCCGACTCGACATATCGGGCGCCACTGTGCAGCAGTCCGTGGTTGCCCCCGGAGGCACCGGCGTTAAAATCTCTTCTCTCCACAAGGATGCATTGAACGCCCCGCAGGGATAAGTCACGAGCCAGACCGGAACCGGTGACGCCGGCGCCGATGATGAGCACATCGGTTTTCAATGGCTATCCCCTTACATGAAGCAAAAACATCACACTTATAATCGTACAACAAGTGATTATGCCGTCATTTTCACTTGCGAAAACAAAATCGCGATGCTAACTAAATCGGCTTAGATGGGAAAGTCTTCTGCATTTTCGATCGTTTGAGCCGTAGCACAGCCACTCGAATCTGTCACGCCAAATTTTCACTATTGAATTTTATTGTAAAATAAATTTCACATATGAAAATAAAGCCAATGCTCGGAGTACTGGAGACGGAATGAATTCAGATTATGGACCTAACGATGCCGCCAGCTTCGATTCACGCTCAAGCGGCCATCGGAAAACCGGTGGGGCAAACGCAAAGTCCGGACTGGTGCGTGATCGGCATGCGAAGATCCACGAGCTGATTCAGACCAAGGGATATGTGACGATCGAATCGTTGGCCCAAGCATTCAACGTGACGCCCCAGACGATCCGTCGTGATATCAACACACTCAGTGAGAAGGGACTGATCAACCGGTATCACGGTGGTGCCGGGATATCGTCCAGCACCGAAAACGTTGCCTATTTCGAACGAAAAATTTTATGTCACAAAGAGAAAAAGCTTATCGCAGCAATGGTGGCCCAAAAGATACCGAACAATTCATCCCTTTTCATCAATATCGGAACGACGACGGAGGAAATTGCCAAAGCATTGTGTGATCATCAACGTCTCAAGGTGATTACGAACAACCTCAATGTCGCTTCCATCCTCAGCGGTAATGATAACTTCGAGGTCATTGTTGCGGGTGGATTGGTGCGGCCGCGGGACTGCGGTATTATCGGTCCCCTGACCATCGATTTTATTCAACAGTTTCGGGTTGATTACGGCATTATCGGCATCAGCGGCATCGATCTGGATGGAACGCTGCTCGATTTTGACTACCGGGAAGTCCGTGCCTCGCGGGCCATTATCGATAATTCACGCAAAGTCTTCCTGGCGGCCGATCATACCAAGTTCGGCCGCAATGCGATGGTTCGGTTGGGCAGCATTGCCGAGATCGATGGCTTGTTTACCGATAAGCCGCCGCCAACGGTCATGTCCGATGTCTTCAAAGCCGCCGATGTTCAACTGCACGTAGCATCAAAATGAGATTCAAGGGTGCGGCGCTCTGACTGAAAGCGCAGTGGTTTCAATGGAACCGGTTGATTCGATACCCTATTGATGACGTTTGAAAATGACATCCGTATTTCTGTTTATCAAGAGGTCAAATAGGCCACATTTTCACTTGTGAAAATATGGGTGCAGTGCTATTGCAGAACCATATCGATGATGAACTGATTGAACCATAAAACGCTGTATCCTGCCTTCCGGTAAGGACTCGTTCACGTTACCATAGGGAAACTGCTTATGGGCTTATCCCTTGAGAGGATCGACAAGGTTGTCGGTCGCGAAATCCACTTGAAGGACATCAATCTCGATCTCGAGTCTGGCTCCCGCAATGTCATATTGGGCCGTACTCTGGCCGGAAAAACATCGCTGTTACGGATCATGGCCGGCATCGATCGTCCCACCCGCGGTAAAATTCTCATCGATGACACGGATGTCACCGGCGTGTCGGTGCGCAAGCGCAGCATTGCCATGGTCTACCAGCAGTTTATCAACTACCCATCCCTTACGGTGTATAAGAACATCGCCTCGCCTCTAAAGATTGCCGGTGCCAAAAAAGCGGAAATCGACCGCCGGGTTCGTCAAACTGCAGAAATGCTACATATCGAGGATCTACTGACGCGCCTGCCCGCTGAACTCTCCGGCGGCCAGCAGCAACGCATCGCGATTGCCCGGGCATTGGTGAAAAACGCCGACCTTCTTTTAATGGATGAACCCCTGGTAAATCTGGATTACAAGCTGCGCGAAGAGCTGCGGATTGACCTTCAGGAAATTTTTGAACGGCGCGAGGCCATCGTTGTATACACAACTACTGAACCGGCCGAGGCGCTCATGCTGGGCGGCAATATTGTGGTCATCGATGAGGGACGTATTTTACAAACCGGCCTCACCTCCGAGGTTTATCACAATCCCTCGACCACCAAAGTCGCTGAAGTATTCAGCGATCCACCGATTAACTACCTCGCTGGATCCGTTCAGGGCGCGAGGGCGCGCCTCGCTGGCGGGATCGAGTTTGCTTTGATCGATCATATGCAGGGGCTGCCGCCCGGTCAATACACTTTCGGCGTGCGCTCCAATCACCTGTATCTCTCCCGGTCGACCGATAATGATACCGAACTGCGCGGCAAGGTGGAGTTGGCCGAAATCAACGGCTCTGAAACCTTTATTCATGTTCAATACGACCATAGCCGACTGGTGGTGCAGGAAGACGGGGTACATCACTACCGGATCGGATCGGAAATTTCCATATTTGTCAGCCCGTACCGCTTTTTCATATACGACACCGGCAATAGACTGGTGGCATCCCCTTCACGGCAATTTACCCCGAATTTGCGAGCATAAGAGATTGGCATGGCCCATATACAATTAAAGCAAGTTGCTCACAGCTATTTAAAAAATCCCCGGGATGAATCGGATTACGCCCTCAAGCGGATTCACGACCAGTGGGTAGACGGCGGCGCCTATGCCCTTCTCGGCCCTTCCGGTTGTGGCAAAACCACTCTGCTTAACATCATTTCCGGTTTGTTGACGCCCAGTAAAGGAAGGGTGTTTTATGACGGAACGGATGTCACCGGACTGCCGCCGGAAAAGCGCAATATCGCCCAGGTTTTTCAATTTCCCGTCCTGTATGACACGATGTCGGTATTTAATAACCTGGCATTTCCTTTACGCAATCGGGGAATCGAAGAATCCGAAGTAAAAAAACGTGTCCTGGAAGTTGCCGAGATTCTTGACCTGGCACCGTTTCTCAATAAAAGGGCTGCCGGTCTGGCGGCAGATGCCAAGCAAAAAATTTCATTGGGAAGGGGGTTGGTTAGAAGCGATGTGGCAGCCATTCTGTTCGACGAGCCGCTGACGGTTATCGATCCCCATTTGAAGTGGAATCTCCGGCGCAAGCTCAAAGAGGTTCATGAACAACTCAAGTTGACCCTGATATACGTTACCCATGACCAGGTGGAGGCCCTGACATTCGCCGATCAGGTCATGGTGATGTACGAAGGGGAACTTGTCCAGACCGGCACACCCCAGGAACTTTTTGAAAACCCGAAGCATAAATTTGTCGGCTATTTTATCGGCAGTCCCGGCATGAATTTTTTACCTTGCACGCTGGACGGTAATGTTGCTCAGATTGATGGCGCCATCATCGAGTTGGATGACGAAACGGCCGCACTTGGAAACAAAATTAAGGCAAAGATGGAGGTCGGCATTCGTCCCATGTTTCTGGAGTGTCACGCAACATCCGTGGAGGGCGGTATAGCGACACGGGTTAAGGCCGTGGAAGACCAGGGCAATTTTAAGATCGTTACCGTAACCCTCGCCGACCATACCTTACGGGCCAAACTGCCCGAGGACCAGGCCGTGCCGGAAAATGAGGCCTGGCTGCGATTCCCAACTCAGTGGACCAAACTATTTGCCGATGGGCGCCTGGTGAAATAGGGATTTACTTCCCGGGTATACAGGTTCAGCGCGAGTGTTGAATAGATCACCGCACGCCGGATATGTATCCGGCAACGCCTTCGAAACGAGTGTTAGATCACTACGGCCGGCCATGGGAATCTACCGATTGTAAGGGGGAGCATCGCTGTGGAAAAGTGGGAAAACAACAAGGCCTGGTTTCTGGTTCTACCGGTTTTTATCATCGTCGCATTCAGTTCCATTCTCCCGATTATGACAGTGGTCAATTATTCACTGCAAGACATTTGGGGGCCGGGTCAGAGCGTGTTTGTCGGCACCGAGTGGTACGAGGAAATGTTGGCCAACGAACGCCTGTACGACGCCCTGTGGCGTCAATTTTTGTTCTCCGGGCTCGTGCTGTTGATCGAGATGCCGCTGGGCATACTCCTTGCCCTGGCGATGCCCAAGCGCGGTTGGGGTGTCTCTCTCTGCCTGGTGACCATATCGCTGCCGCTGCTCATTCCCTGGAATACGATCGGGACCATTTGGATCATTTTTACCCGGCCGGATATCGGTCTATTCGGTGCGGCTGTCAACCAGTTCGTCGAATTCGACCACACCGCCCGCCCGCTCGATGCCTGGATCACCTTGATGTTGATGGAGGTCTGGCATTGGACGCCGCTGGTTACCCTGCTGGCCTATGCCGGGCTGCGGGCGATCCCCGAGGCCTATTACCAGGCAGCCAGAATCGACGGCGCGTCGACCTGGTCAACATTCTGGTACATCCAGCTGCCGAAGATGCGCGGCGTACTCACCATCGCCTTTTTGCTGCGCTTCATGGATAGCTTCCTGATCTACGCCGAGCCCTTCGTGCTGACAGGCGGCGGTCCCGGTAATTCAACCACATTCCTTTCCATTTATCTGGTCAAGATTGCCCTTTTGCAATTCGATCTGGGTCCGGGCGGTGCCTTCTCGCTCATCTACTTTGTCATTGTACTGCTGTTCAGCTATATTTTTTACCAGGCACTTCAGAGAGTCGGACGGGGAGAAAAGGTATGAAGGTAAAGAAAAAAACAGTTGGTCTGGCCATATACTTCGTTCTGTTGTTGATGCCCATCTACTGGATGCTCAGCATGTCCTTGCGGACCAACGCGGACATACTCGGATACTTCGCCCTGTACCCCAAGGACATAACATTCGTAAACTACATAAAAATTTTCACGGATTCATCCTGGTATTCCGGTTATATCAATTCCATGATCTATGTCAGCATGAACACTGTCATCTCATTGGTAACGGCTCTGCCGGCGGCTTACGCTTTTTCCCGCTATCGGTTCCTGGGTGACAAGCATTTGTTTTTCTGGTTGCTCACCAACCGGATGGCGCCGGCGGCTGTTTTCGCGCTGCCCTTTTTCCAGCTGTATTCCTCCGTCGGTCTCATGGATACGCACATAGCGGTAGCGCTGGCCCATTGTCTTTTCAACGTACCCCTGGCGGTGTGGATATTGGAAGGCTTTATGTCCGGGATTCCCAAGGAAATCGATGAGACCGCCTTTATCGACGGATACAGCTATCCGCGCTTTTTTATAACGATTTTCATTCCGTTGATCAGGGCCGGGGTGGGAGTGACGGCCTTTTTCTGCTTCATGTTCAGCTGGGTCGAACTGCTGATTGCCCGCACCCTGACGGTAACGAATGCCAAGCCGATTGCGGCCATCATGACACGAACCATCAGCGCGACCGGTCTCGACTATGGTCTTCTGGCCGCGGCCGGTATGCTGACGATCGTACCGGGTATGCTGGTGATCTGGTTCGCGCGCAATCACATGGCCAAGGGCTTCGCTCTCGGACGAGTTTAGGAGGTATAAGCATGACGCTGACCCTGGAATGGATGGAGTGGACGCTTCCGACGGCCGTTTTCTTCAGCACCATATTCCTGATCCTGGTTGCCATGACCATATGGCAAGTCGTTGCGCCCTCCATCGAACGACGGGGTTTCCTGCCGATTCCCACCACACCGGGTGATCGGCTCTTTATCGGGTTGTTGGGCAGTGCCTACCTCTTTTTCGCATGGCTCGGATTGACCGATTTCAGCCTATGGATAATGCTTGTCATCGCTATCGTCTGGATGATAGTTGTCATGCGTTGGGGTTAAGTGTTTTGCATCACATCAGTCAGTCGTAAGTCGTGCACGGCCTTCACGCTTGCGATATCAACCGGGTTACCGGCAGAATACCACCGAAGGCCCAAGGAGGAGAGCATATGAAAAGTTTGATGCCACACAAGAGATCCGGTTTGATGCTTATGGGGGGCATTGTTGCGGCCTTGCTCCTGTTCTGCGCTGGTTCTGTAAGTGCGGATATGGCTGCGGCAAAAAAATGGGTCGACACGGAATTTCAACCGTCGACGTTGACAAAAGAGCAGCAGATGAAAGAAATGGAATGGTTCATCAATGCGGCCAAACCCTTCAAGGGCATGAACATCAAAGTCGTCTCCGAGACCATTCCAACGCACGAATATGAAGCAAAGGTGCTGGGCAAGGCCTTTGAAGAGATCACCGGCATCAAGGTCTCCTTCGATCTGATTCAGGAAGGAGATGTGATCGAGAAGCTGCAAACGCAGTGGGCATCCGGCAAAAACATCTATGACGCCTATATTAACGACTCCGACCTGATCGGTACCCACATGCGTTACGGGTTTGTGGTTCCCCTGGACGACTTTATGAAGGGCGAAGGCAAGGACGTGACCCTGCCCACGCTCGACGTGGACGATTTCATGGGCAAATCCTTCACCACCGGCCCGGACGGCAAGCTCTATCAGCTTCCGGACCAGCAATTCGCCAATCTTTACTGGTTCCGTTACGATTGGTTCAACCGTCCGGATTTCAAAAAGAAGTTCAAGGAAATCTACGGCTACGAGCTGGGTGTGCCGGTCAACTGGTCGGCCTACGAGGACATTGCCGAGTTTTTCAGCGAGCATATCCAGGAAATCGACGGCAAGGCCGTTTACGGTCACAACGACTACGGCAAGAAGGCCCCGGACCTGGGCTGGCGTTTTACCGACGCCTGGTTGTCCATGGCCGGTGCCGGTGACAAGGGAATTCCCAATGGTAAACCGGTCGATGAATGGGGCATCCGCGTCGAGGGCTGCCGCCCGGTAGGGGCCAGTGTGGCCCGCGGCGGCGCCGCCAATGGACCGGCAGCCAAGTACGCGCTCAGCAAGTACATGGAATGGCTCCGTAAATACGCCCCACCGGGAGCGCTGGGGATGGATTTCTACACCTACCTGCCAGTGCTGGCCAAGGGTAACGTGGCCCAGCAGATCTTCTGGTACACGGCATTCGTCTCGGCCATGGTCGAGCCGGGGCCGACGGTCAACGAGGACGGCACCCCGAAATGGCGCATGGCCCCGTCGCCCCACGGCCCCTACTGGGAAGAGGGGATGAAGCTGGGCTATCAGGATTGCGGTTCCTGGACCCTGATGAAGAGCACACCGCTGGATCGTCGCAAGGCGGCATGGCTCTTTGCGCAGTTCTGCGTGGCCAAGACGACCTCCCTGAAGAAGACCCACGTGGGCCTGACGCCCATACGTGACAGCGATATCAGGCATGCGTCATTTACCGAGCGGGCCCCGAAGCTCGGCGGGCTGGTCGAATTTTATCGCAGTCCGGCGCGTGTGGCCTGGACGCCGACCGGAACCAACGTGCCGGATTATCCGAAGCTGGCCCAACTGTGGTGGCAAAATGTCGGCGAGGCCGTTTCCGGTGAAGTGACTGTCAGTACGGCCATGGACAATCTGGCCCGCGAGCAAGACCGGGTGCTGGAGCGCATTGAACGCTCGGGTACACAGGGCGAATGCGGCCCGAAGCTGAACCCCGAAAAGGAAGAATCCTACTGGTTGAACCAGCCGGGTGCACCCAAGGCAAAGCTGGCCAACGAAAAGCCAAAAGGCGAGACGGTCAACTACGACGACCTGATCAAGGCCTGGCGCGAGGGGCGGGTAAAGTGATCACGTAAACCGGACATATATGATTTTGCCTGCATCGGGCGGCGCTCAGGCTCTGAAAAACGAGCGCAGCCGGGAACTCCGTGAGTTTGCAAAATCATATTCGTCAAGCGAATTCAGCATGCATTGGGGGGCTAAAGCAGCAACTTTAGCCCCCCAATTGTTTACGCCTCCTTTTAATCTCCGAAAAATCTTTATTAGGCGGTTGAAAAACGATGATATTTGGCCATACAGGGCAAATGAAGGAAGATCTATCCATCACCCATAATGCGCGATGCCGTTAAGGCCATATCCGCATTACGCCAGGCCTTTTCGAACCGCGCTTCGACTGCAGCCGCCTGCGCGTCTTTGCCCTGGGCGCGAAGGCTCTGCATGAGGCCGAATAAAGACCAGCCGTTTTCCGAATTTTGCTGTAGATCTTGCCAGTAAATGGATTCGGCTTCAGTGGGTCTTCCGGCCTCGAGCAGCACAGCACCCAGCGATTGGCGAACCGGTACATGCCAGTCCGGTGGCTCGTTGTAAATCAAATTGTCTTCGAGCAATGCGGCGCGATGCAGACGGGCTATAGCCAACTCTGTGTCACCCTGTTTGGCAGCCAGCTCACCCGCCAGGACTTCGCCGGCGATGTCCAGAATTGACTTGGCGCCGTTTCGCGAAAAGGTGACCCGGTAATCCTTAAGGGATTCCTTCTCAGCGATACGCTGCAGACTGTCGAGTTCCCGGGAGGCATCTTCCAGCCGGCCCCGGGCCGTGAAAGCCAGACCCCGTGCGTAGTGCCAGACGCCGGTCCAGAAAGGACTGTCTTCCGGCGGTTGGGGTTCCTGAAGTATAACATCCCATTTTCCGAAACGCGTGTAGGCAAAGAGCGGCGCCACCAGAAACTGGTGAAGCAGCGGCACATCGCGCCAGGCACCCTCCGGGATTCTGGTTGAGGCCTTGACAGCGGATTCAATCGCCATCTGGCTGCGGCCTTCCATGGTTGTCGAATCCCACAGGAAATGAATGTTGTGCGGGTAATACGCCAGGGGGTAGACTCCTTGCGCGCGGCATTGCGTAATGTAATCCTCGTCGGCTAAAATGGCGTCCTGATTACTTTTGGAAGCATCATTGTAACGGCCGATCCGGCGAAATATATGGGACGGCATGTGGACAAGGTGCCCCGCACCGGGCGCCAATTTCCAGAGCCGATCGGCGCCGTGTTCAGCGATCTCCGGTCGTGCATATTCCACAGCGTGGATGTAGAGGTGGATGGCGCCGGGATGATTCGGATTCCGTTCGAGGACTGTTTCGAGTGTACGCAAGGCTTCTGCGGTTTCCGGATAGGGTTGTTTATCCCGCGACCAGTAATCCCAAGGCCGCAGATCCATTACTGCTTCGGCATAAAGGGTTGCCGCATCGAGGTCATCCGGGTAGCGGCCGCTCAGTTCACGCATCGCCTCTGCATAGGCACGGTCGAGGTTCGCTCGGTTGGGCATCGACGAATTCGTGTACCTGGTTGCCAGGGCATCGATGTAGGCCCGTTCCCTTTCCGATGCATATTTTTTCAGTGCCATCGCTTTTTGGATCAATTGATACGCCTTGGGTTCGGCATCGGGCGCCATCTCCATGTTGATGTTGGGACCGCTAACCAACGCCATGCCCCAATACGCCATGGCGGCATTGGGATCCATTCGTGCGGCTTCGCGGAATGATCGCTCAGCCTCGGCGTGATTAAAGCCATAGGCCAGCATCATCCCTTGATCGATGAACAGCTGGGCGCGCTCAGATTCGGTTGTGACAGGGAATTTATGGTTGCCCAGGTTTTGAAGTCGAGGCGCCAGTTGCCCCGGCACTGTGGCGGACTTGACGTTTTTTTGGGGGTTCGTTTTTGCTTGCGCCAACCACTGGTTGGCCGCGAGTCCGATCGCGACACCCACAAATGCCAGGAAAAATATATTGATGGGTTTGAACCATTGGATTTTCATGGTCACACCTCCGTTGTATTATGTTTAATGGAAAATACACTACCTCATTGAGCAGGCGAGGAGTTTGCGTTATTCTTGGAGCGGAAAGAGTCATCAGCGACGTCAACCATTGCATGAGGCAGCCTAAGGAAAGAACAGGATCCCTTGCCGGTTAAGGATTTAAGAGAAAAACTTCCCGCTCTCTCAACGAAATGACCTTCAGGTAGATTTTTTCCGGGTCGGTAATATCGGATGCAGGCAGATGGCGGAAGCAGTTAAAAGAGATCTCAAGTAAAGATGAAGTCAAGATGGGTTTGTTGCCTGGATGGCGAGAGTCGGCCGACGTGCCCAGAGCCTTGGAACGCTGTATTCACAGCTATAACATAGTACCACTTTGTGGCAAATCAAGATACCGCTGAACAAGTTGGCCTGATTCTGTTATAAGTGTTCTGTCGTATCAACAGGGAGAGGATCAACGGATCTGTTCGCTCGATAATAAGCATCTCCTCCGGTTTTGCCGGAGGTCATTACGTTCATGAAAGGTCCGGTTTAGGTACCGCCCGGGTTTCTGACATGAAGCCGGTGCGGGAAATCGTATTGGAAAGGGCATTGCGCTTGGGCACCAAATTGGATTCAGGGGGATGGGGTAATGGGCATATGTCGCCGATATAAGATGGTTTTATGTTGCCTTGCTGCGGCCCTGGCTATCGGTTGTGCCGGCCCGGATCGACTGTCGAAACCGCTGGAAACAATCCCGCCGGATGAAAGCATTCTAAGGGTCGGCGTTTCTGTTAAAGCACCGCCGCTTGTTTTTAAGGACAATCAACAGATCGTCGGGCTCGAGGCCGATTTTGCGCGTGATTTGTCGGCTTACCTCGGAAAAAAATTAGTATATGTCGAGTTGCGCTGGACGGACCAAATACCCGCTTTAATAGACAATCGCATCGACATCATCATGTCCGGCATGACGATCACCGACGAGCGCAGGATGCTCATCAGCTTTTCTGAACCCTATTTTATCAGCGGTCAAATGGCCATGATCCGCAGCGTGGATGCGCTAAGGTTTGTCACCATGCGACAGGATGGGCGGTTCGGTTACGTCAGGGGCACAACCGGAGAAAATTTTATCAAGCAATACTTTCCCCGAGCACAAAAGAGCGGTTTTGCCATAACCGAAGACGGTGTCAAAGCGCTTATCAATAAAAGGATCGATGTTCTGGTTCACGACGGTCCGATTATTTTGTACCTTGCATCCAAATATAATGCGAAAGGCGTCACACCCGTCTACAATGTCTTTACGCAGGAATATATAGCTTGGGGTATCCGTAATGATAACGATAAGTTAAAAAATAAAGCTAATGCTTATCTTGAAAAAATTAAAAGCAGCGGTCAGTTGGATACCATGATTCAACAATGGATTCCACTGGTGAGGAGAAAATAGAGTATTAATTTGCCTGCGGATGGGGCAACGTGACCAAGTTCTGAAATCGGCCGCTTTGAAGGCCTCTTCACGGCGACCGCTATTTCAGCAGCGATTTTGCTACAATCGTTTTTTCGATTTCTTTAGTGCCCTCGTAGATCTCCAAAATTTTTGCATCCCGGTAGAGCCTCTGGACTTTATACTCGTCGATGTATCCATACCCACCATGAAGCTGCAGGGCCTCGTCGGCACAGTCCACGGCAACTTTTCCTGAAAACCACTTGGCCATGGCCACGAGGGCATGATCGATTTTTCCCTGGTCGGCCAGCCAGGCGGCTTCGTAGTAAAGATTTCGGGCTGCGCGGATCCGGGTGGCCATTTCAGCCAGTTTGAACTGCGTCACCTGAAATTCAGCCAGCAGTTTTCCGAACTGACGGCGGCCTTTGACGTGCCGAGTGGACTCTTCCAAGGCACCGCGCGCCAAACCCACCGCCTGGGCGCAGACGTGCAGCCGTGTGCGGTTGAAAAATTCCATCAACTGGTAGAACCCCTGGCCCGGTTCACCCACGAGATGGGCCTGCGGCACGCGAAGGTCCTTTAACACCAGTTCAGCCGTGTCAGAGGCACGGATACCCAATTTACCCTTGATCTTGACCGCTTTGAATCCCGGTGTTTCGGTCGGCACGAGGATAAAACTATAGCGCCGGTGAGGGGATTCATTGGTCGGATCGGTTTGGCAGAACAATAGCATGAAATGGGCGACGGTGCCGTTGGTGGCGAACATCTTAGAGCCGTTGATGACCCAGCTGTCACCTTCGTTGACGGCTGTTGTGACGGCACCGGTCACATCGCAACCGGCATCCGGTTCGGTGATGGCCGTCCCCATAATGGCATCGCCGGATACCAGCCGGGGCAGTACCGCGTTTTTTTGGGTGTCGGTTCCATACATGGAGAGCAGTTCGGAGCCGAACGTCGTTGACAGGATGGCACTGCCGATACCCGGATCGACGGCCCAGAATTCCTCGTTCAGCAGGCAGTGCTCGAAAAATCCATAGCCTGCGCCGCCGTATTTTTCATCGATGAAGACCCCCACGAAGCCAAGTTCGCAGGCTTTCTTCCATATGGTGTAGTCGAAAGATTCCTCCCGGTCGAACTCGATCGCCCGGCCGGGAAACTCCCCCAAGGCGAATTTGCGGGCGGCTTTGACGATGTCCTGTTGTTCTTTTGACAGACTGAAGTCCATTTTTATTCCTCCTGGTACACCCCCGAATCCTTCACAGACGAGTGTCAAGCCATGTCGAGAATCGTCATAAATCGTTTGCAAAGTTCCCAACCAAGGCGGATTTTGTCAGGGGGATCCTATTCCGCCATAGTTTCGGCGTCAGGCTTGCTTGCGGCGCTGCTCTTCGTCCCGAATCTCGCGGCGTAAAAGTTTGCCGACTTTCGATTTGGGGAGCATGTCCCGGAACTCGATATATTGGGGGACTTTGTAGGACGCCAGCATCTTTCGGCACCACTTGATCAGGTCATAACCGGTGATGCCTTTGATGTCGCCTTTCAAGACCACGAAGGCCTTGATTCGCTGGCCCACTTTTTCATCCGGGATACCGACCACGCAAACGCTGATGACCGCCGGGTGTTCCTGAATGACCGATTCGATTTCAGATGCCGACACGCGGTACCCTTTGTGCTTGATCGTGTCGATGGTCCGGTCGACGAAATAAAGATTGCCGTCCGGATCCATGCGCATGATGTCGGCCGTGCGGTACCATAGGCGTCCGTCCAGTTCGATGAAGGACGATCGGGTTTCCTCGGGTTTGTTCAAATAGGCGGTCACCATTTGAGGCGAGGAGACGAGCAGTTCTCCCGGTTCCCCGACTTCGACCGGTTCAAGCGACGCCGGATCGACGATTTTGACGTCCTTGCTGGCCACGATGCGGCCGACACTCCGGGGTGGGTTCTGTTTGTCGGCCGGGCACATGGAGACGCCGCCGCAGGTTTCCGTGGCACCATATCCCTGGTAGATCGGCTTGCCGAACATTTCCTTCCACCGGTTGCCGACTTCTACCGGCAGGACGTCTCCGGCACTGTACCAGTAGTCGACCGACCGCAGGTCGTAGTGGTCGAGGCGGTCGTGTTCCAGGATCATTCGGTAGAGGGCCGGCACGCCGATCATAGTTTTTGCCCTGAAGCGTTGGATAGCATCGAAAGTGGCATCCAGATTGATTCGGGGCTGCACCAACAATGTTCCGCCAACCAGGAGAGTGGCCAGGCTGCAGGTTTGACCCAGAATGTGAAACAGAGGGGCATTGCCCATGATGACATTGTCCTCCGCGGCGAAGAGCGGCGCGCTGACCCGTATCTGTTCGAGGGCGGAAACGAGAAAAAGATCATGCGAAATGGGAACGCCTTTGGGGTACTTGGTGGTACCACCGGTATAGAGGATTTCCGCCGATTGGCTGCCGCCGGCAGCTGCCGGCAGCCCGCCGACGGACGGGGATCGATAGGCTCGGATCAGTTTGCGGAATGAATAGACATTCGGCGCGTAGCTGACAGCACCGTGGGGCACGACGTCGAACAGGTATCCGAAGCCGCGCTTCCACCAGGGGAGAAGATCGGCCGTCTTGACGATGATCACCCGCTGCAGCGGGGTATCGTCGAGCACTTTGCGCACGTATCCGTAGTTTGTGTCGGCGCATATAATGGTTTCGGCATCGCTGTCGGTGGCAATGTACTTCAGGTCATGGGGTGTGTAAATCGGCGTTATGGGAACGCTGATCCCGCCCGCTCTCAAAATACCCAGCCAAGCCACGACCCACTGGATGCTGTTGGGGATGTAGAGCATAACTTTGCGGCCGTTACCCGCCTGGAGTTTACTCAGCGCGGCTGCCAAACGCTCCGCCATGTTCGCTACCCATTGATAAGTGAAGCGGCTGCCGAGATAAATCAGGGCCGTGTGCGATCCGCGGGCCTCAGCGACGGATTTGAAGACCTGATAGACATGGTTGAATTCTGGTGTTTCCATACGCGTAGTCGACTATCCGCTGAACCCGTCCCGTGAATAACGCGTCAAAATGATGGTCGATGAAACAGACGATCAGACCGGGGAATTACACCCCGAAGTAGGCTGATTTGACTTCCGGGTTGGCCATCAATTCCCGGCCGGTGTCCGTCAGGGCCAGCATGCCGTTCTCGATGACGTAGCCACGGTCGATAACCGGTAGTACCGGCCGGGCAAACTGCTCGCTCAGAACGACAGTGATGCCGGCGGAGTCTCGCAGCGAAACAATGGCATCGACCACCGTCTGCTGTATCATCGGGCTCAAGCCCAGCAAGGGTTCATCCAGTAAAAGCAGCTTTGGACCAACCACCAGTGTCATACCGATGGCCAGCATCTGCTGCTCGCCGCCGCTGAGAAACCCGGCTTTGCGGGCCTGCAAATTCTTGAGCGCCGGAAACAGGTCAAAGACTTGGTCGATGGCGGCCTTCGTCTCCGGCTTTGTCCGCAGGTAACCGGCGATTTTCAGATTTTCGAGAACGCTGCTCTCCGGGAACACGGGGTGGCGCTCCCGGGAGAGGACAATTCCTTTTTTCACGCGTTCGCTCGGTTTTAAAAAAGTGATGTTTTCTTCTTCAAACAGTATATCCCCGTAAACCGTTATGCGCTCGCCCCCCTTGCGAAGCTCCTTGATGCGCATGTCGACGATCAGGCCGGAAAGGGCGTTCATCAGGGTGGTTTTTCCGGCGCTGTTCGAGCCGATCACACCGACGATTTCCCCCTGGTGGACCTCCATCGAGAAGTCATTGAGCGCCAGGGCGTTTTCAAAGAAAACCATGAGGTTTTTTACTCGAAGCATAATCTTCTTTTAGCTGTCATTATGAGCGGAAGTCATCGATTGAACACCGAGAGGGCAGCGAATCTGTAAGTTGTGCTATTGTCTTCAAAGCCCCTTTTCGTCCTATCCGCGATCATTAGGCACCAAACACCAAACACAAAACACCAAACACCAAACACTAAAAACCTCTACTCCCTTCCCAGATAGGCATTTTTCACCGCCGCACTTTCCATGACCTCTGCGGCCATGCCGTCGGCGATTTTCTGACCGAAGTTGAGCACGATCACGCGATCCGCAATCCGGAAGAGTTCTTTCAGCCGGTGTTCGATCATGATGATGGTTTTGCCTTCCATGCGCAGTTTTTCGATGATCGGCAGGATGCCGGCGACCTCGGCCAGGCTCAAGCCCGAAAACAGTTCATCCAGAATTACCAGATCCGGTTGCAGCGCGATAGCCTTGGCCAGTTCCAGGCGTTTCAGATACCCTTGGGGCAGCGCGCTGGCAACCTTGTAGGCCACCCGCGCATCGCGCTCGAATCCGACCTCTTCCAACAGATCGAGCGCAACCGCGTCCCGGTCGCCGTATTTACCGCCGATCAGTTTTTTCACCCGCGGCGAGTACAAAGGTATGATCATATTCTTGTAGGCCGGGAGCTGGTAGAAGGGTTTGACCATCTGAAACGTCCGCGCTATGCCGAGCCGGACGATGCGGTAGGCCGGTTGCCCGGTGACGTCCCGCCCTTTGAAAAGCACCTTTCCACTCGAGGGTTTGACGAAACCGGTGATCAGGTTGACGGCCGTCGTTTTTCCCGACCCGTTGGGACCGATGATCCCCAACAGTTCGCCTTGAGCCAGGTTGAAATTTAGGTCGCGGATGGCCTGTACCCCTCCGAAATTCTTGTGCAGACCGGTAACCTCGAGAAGGGGAGCGGATGTCATTGATCCACCTCCACCCACCGCTCGGACTGGTGATACTTGCGTTGCAGAAAGTGAAAAATTCCTTCGGGCAATGCCACGATGAAGATCACCAGGAACACACCGTAGAATACGATTCGCAGCCCGCCCGCACCGCGCAGTACTTCTGAAAGCGGTACCAGGATGAAAGCACCCAGGGTGGCGCCGGCCAAAGATCCGGGCCCGCCGACCACGGCGGCGGCGATCGGAAGAATCGAATAGTCGAGCGCGAAGACGGGCATGCCGACGAACATGTAAACATGGGTCAAAAATGCACCGGCGAAAGCGCCGATGGAGCCGGCGATAAACAGCGCCTGGGTTTTATACCAGTATATGTTGATTCCGGCGTTGAGGACCGAGCGGTCGTTGTCGCGAATACCCTTGAGGACCAGTCCGTAATCGGAACTCATCATGCGGCGGAACCCGAACAGGGCTGCCAGCAAGGCGCCCACGATCACGTATAGCTCCAGCCATTTGGACGGCAAGGGGGTCATCCCGCTCAGACCCTCGGTTCCACCGAAAATCCGCGTGGCTTCGACCAAGCGCACCAGCATCAAGGGCAGGATCAGTGTCACCATGGAAAAATAGATGCCCCTGAGGCGTAAAACCGGCAGCAGAAGAGTCGTACAGATCAATCCGCCGCACACCGCTGCCAGCGGTATCGTGACGACGGGCGATATGCCCCAGTAATGGTTGAGGATTCCCGTGACGTAGGCGCCCATGCCGAAAAAGAGGGCCTGCCCCAAAGAGATCATACCGGCCTGAGCCAGAATATCCCAGCTGATGGCCAACAGGGCGAATACCGCGACCGAGAGCAGGACTTTCTGCCAGTAGGTACCCAGAACCAGCGGCAACAAAAGGCAAATGAAGACCGGAAGTAACCGGGGACCGGCGAGATAGAGCATTTCGCGCCAACTGCACAGAGCGAACACGTCGCCGGACCTGACGTTTATTCCGCGATCTATCCGTTCTTTGCGTTTGGGCACGCTCTTAAATCCTTTCTTCCAGTTCTTTCTGCTCGCCGAATAGTCCGGACGGTTTGACAGCCAGAACCACGAGTATGGCGGCCAGGCTGACGATCATCGTCCAGTGGGAACTCACATAGGTGTCAGTGAACCGTTCGGCAAAACCGATGAGGAAACTGGCTGCCAGCACACCGCCCGTGCTGCCCAGTCCGCCGATGATGCAGACGGCCAGGGCTTTGATCAAGACGTCGTAGCCTTCGGCGGGGGCAATACTGCCGAGCGGGATGATGACAGTGGCGGCAAATGCGGCCAAACCGGCCCCCATGGCCACGCTCAGCAGGGCAATCCGATCCGAATCGATGCCGAGTGTCAGAGCGGTGCGTTCGTCCTGGGCAATCCCCCGAAACGCCAGCCCCAGACGGGTGTGATGCGTAAACCACCAGAGGAAGAAAATGACCGCCGTGCCGATGATCACGATCAACAGGCGTTGCATATCGATGTAGACGCCGGCAATGATGATGCTGTCATCGATGAAGACCGGAAGGGTATATTCGAATCCGACAAAACCGAGGTAACGGAAGATTTCCAGGATGGCCAGCCCGATGCCGAACGTGGCGATCACTTCCGACAGGGCTTGACCCCGAACGCGCAGCAGGACAAACCGGTACATGACCGCTCCGGCCATCATGGTCAACAGGATGGAGAGGGCGGCGGCCACAGGGTAGGGCAAACCGACCAGATTGAGTCCCATCCAGGTGGTGTAGGCCGAAAAGATGTACAGTGCGCCGTAGGCGAAGTTGGCGACTCCGCTGATGCCGAAGGTCAGGTTAAAGCCGATGGCCATCAAAGCCAGGATAACGGAGTTGATGACGGCGTAAACAACGGTACCCAAGAACATGAGTGCTGCAGTCGTCGTATGTGTGTATGATCAGTCCGGCGATAGTCTATGGCATTTAAGCAATGACGATTTCAGGCGCGCTGCCCACTGGCGGTCGTGAATCCCGGTCCGGTATGCGACCAGAAAAAGGCAGCGCGCTGCGGCTGTCATTTCAACGATTTGAGTCCGGCCGGCAGGGTTATTTTACCTTCGGCGATCGATTCCGGAAACACAATGACCCGGCGGCCGCTGTCGTTCCACTGGAAAACGGCGGCCACGGCCGTTTCTGCGGGATCGAAACCGAAGACGGCTTGATGGCCTTCATCATAGCGGATACGGCCCATCACACCGGTACGGTCAGTTTTCTCGATGGCCGCAACGAGCGCATCCGGATCGAGGCTGCCGGCACGCTCTATGGCTTCCGCCAGGATGTACACCGATTCGTAGGACGGTGCCGGACCGTGGCCGGCCTGCAGTGGTTTTTTGTAGGTTTTTTCGTAGGCGGTATCGAATTTGACCGAGGCCGGAACTTTGTCGCTGGAGATGGCGCTGCCGAGTTCGAAGATGCTGTTCATGGCGCCGCCGATTTTTTTGTCGAAGATATTCCAGGCGTCGGTTCCGGCCAGGGGTGAGATGAATCCGGCCATGATGGCCGGAACTTTCATTGCTTTCCACTGTTTGACGAGAATGCCGCTTTGAGGCATGTCGAAAATCGGCATAATCACCTGAGCTCCGCTGGCGCGGGCTTTCATCAGTGCGGAGGAGAAATCGGATGTGCCGGTGGGGTAGGCTTCTTCTCCAACAACCGTCCAGCCGGCCTTGTCGAAGTACATCTTTTTAACGAACCCCGCTGTTGCCCGGGCCCAGGCCACGTCCTGGTGCAGCACGTAAACCTTGTTGAACCCAAATTCCTTATTGATCAGCCCCATGGTCCCCGCCAGGTATTTGACCAAATGGACGGCGTTCAGGCAGGTCCTGAAAATGTATTTGTATTTATCCGGGTCTTCTTTGAGCTTTTTTTCCGATCCGGGGCTCATGGCAATGGTGCCCAGCATGGGGACCTTATACTTGGCGATGATGTCCATTCCGGCCATCAACGCCTCGGAGCGAAAGGGCCCGATCACGATGGCGGCCGGTTTTTTTTCGAGAATGATTTTCTCGATACCGAGCAGGGCCTCCGGCACCGGTACCCCGGGGGCGGCATCACGGATGTCGATGGCGGCGATCTGCAGGGGGCGCATTTCGCTGCCGACCTTGACGCCGCCTTTGGCATTGATCTCACTGACAGCCATTTGGACGGCTTTGTGGGACTCCTTGCCTTCCAGGAAGCCCAGCGATGTGGGAACGGCGATGATGATCGGTTCGGCAGCAAAAAGATCCGTTGCAGGGGCGTGGAAACCGAATAGGACGATGGCCAGAAAACAAATCGTTACTCTTCTCATGTCTGGTCTCCTTGGGTGGTGTTTACGGTCAGGTCGGTTAGGAATTGAAGGTGATTCATTAACTGACGCTGGTGCAGCTAAATTGTAGCTATATGACCCGCCGGGGGATGTCAAGCAAATTATGATGCAACAGCGTGGTACCCCATGGGCTTTAAACCGGCTGGTCCCACCACGCAATCCAGGAGTTCTGCCGGGGATATCGCAGGCCGGTTTCACCCTCGACGGCTCGTATCCAGGCCCCGAGGGCCGAAGCGTGGTGGATGATCAGGGGGGTACTGTGATTCGGCAGAATGTCTTCGGCCAGGTTGTGCGCGGCAATAACGTTTTGATTTCGGGCTTCGGAATCCGGCGTATCCCAAGGGGTGGGATGGATAAACCCGTGATTGCCGCCCTCGTGCCTGTAATAGCCGAACTCTTCCGGATACTCAATTTTAAGCTGCCGCATCAGGCGGATCGCTTCCAAATTAGTGGCCACGGTAACTCCTTTGTTCAGGTTGTGAAGGATCCTGTCATCGAAAGATTCAAACCCGACAGAGGCCAGGACGATCCGGACTCCGGACTCACGGGATTTGCTGAGAGCCGCTTGCAAATGGGATTTACCGTGCAGCAGCCAGTCGGCCCGCAGAGTCAAGTGGATTTCAGACAGCATCAATCCGGCGTCTGCCGCCGCGCGAAGAAGATGGGGCAGGCCCGGCAGGGGATTTTCATTGATCAGTTCAAAGGGTATCTTGCGCCCCGCGTCAGTTTCGGGAAGGCATGCGATCTGTGAAAGGACGGTTTCTAAATCGAGCGTACCATAAAATCCCTTGTCTATGGCCACATCACAGAAACTGCAGCCCGCGGTTGTGGTGCGGATGCTCCGGGTTCCCGGGGCGGCGAGTGCCGTCGGATACTCTATATCGACCGGCAGAGATCGTTTGGCGTGGGGGCAACCGATCTGTTGCAGCACCTGAGCGGACGAGGGCGCCAGAACTTTAAGGGATGCGCCGTCAAGCCGGTAGAGCGTGTTCCAGTCGACGCGGCCCAGGAAATTTCGATCCCATGGCCGCATGGAAACGCTGTCAACCCGGCCGCCATGATTTCGGAGAACGAAACCCGGCAGGCGCTTGCCCACGCCAGCGTCAATATCCGCTATAAACGGCCGCAGCTGTTCGGCCGGCCCTTGGAGGGCAAATGAAAAATGGTCGGCATGGCCTTTGAAACGATAGGGATGATCGATCTGGCCCGGTTCTCCCGTGAAATCCGCTTCTGCTTGGGGTCCCGCCAGCAGGGTTAGGGCACCTTCTCGCTTCAGGTCTCCGGCCAAGTTGACCAGATTCGATCCTCCGCTGAGCAGGGAGAACCCGATGACCGGCCGCCGGGGCCCAAAATAATCGTCGAGGGCCTCTCTTAACCTCTCCGGGTCATTATCGCGCGTCACGCCCACGACGATGCAATCGCACAGGGTGGTGTCGCGTATGATCGTTGCGGCCATTTGGGGCCCCAACAGCCCATAGGACGCCCCGACGGCATAACTGGTAAGGATGGCCATCTTCAATCGACGGCCATTTGTGCGCACCATCTAGCGTTTCCCCATCTTCATATTTGTGAGTTTGATTAAAGTTAATCACCGTTATGACCGGCCGGGCTTCGCGCGTAGACAACAGGTCGGGATACGACTTGCTTTACAGGGCGAAGCAGGATATTGAAATCGTAAGCATCCGACAATTGTTTACTCCCGTGGATCTGAACACGATTCATGAAACATGCGGCCGGATCACTATTAGGAGCAGGAGCAGCCCGTGAGCGTCACCATACATCTTCACAAGACCCATCGTCAATTCGCTGATGGTTTGGCGTCGGTCGATGCTGCGGGACAAACGGTTGGCGAGTGTCTCAAGAACTTGGTCGAGCGTTATCCGGAGCTGAAGCCGCAGGTGTTCGATGCCGGCGGCAAACTTCAGCGAACCATCGAAATATATCTGAACATGACGAGTGCTTTTCCGAATGAACTGGCCAAACCAACCAGGGATGGCGACCAGATTCACATCACACTGATGCTGGCCGGCGGCTGATTCGCAGCATATTGATCCGCACCGGTCATCTTTTCGGCTCATGACAATGTACCGTGCCCAACTCCGCTGGCAGCCAGTGGTCGTCCTGATGGTCATTGCCATCACCTGGGGTGCAAACATGGCATTCATCAAGTTTGCCGCGCGGGATGTGGCGCCATTGTTCATGGCCGGTTTGCGGTCCCTCGTCGCCGGTGTCATTATCTTGCTCTGGATGCGGATCAGGGGGCTGGCCCTTTTTCCAGGGGCGGCTGTGGTTTCTCATGGTGTGGTGGCCGGTCTGCTTTTTGGGGCCGAGTTTGCCCTCATCTACCTCGGACTTCAAGAAACATTGGCTTCCCGCACGTATGTATTCGTTTATACGGCGCCATTTTTCGTCGCGCTGGGGGCTCATTGTTTTCTGAAAGATGACCGACTCAGCCGCTCGAAGGTGACGGGGCTCATTCTGGCATTTACCGGCGTGGCGTTTCTGTTCCTCAGAAACCTGGGACCACTGACAGACGGCATGCTGAGGGGAGACCTGATGGCCCTCGGCGGCGGCGTCCTGTGGGCGGCGACCACAATTTACATTAAGCGGTTTTTAGTCGGTAGAGCCTTGCCGTTGCAGATGGTTTTCTATCAGCTGATCTTCTCGGCGCCGCTTCTGCTCGCTCTCAGTTTCTGCACCGAGAATCCGGTCATTTCCGGATTTTCTTTGTTGACCGGCATCTCGCTTTTCTATCAGTGCGTCATCGTTGCATCGATTACCTTCATCGTCTGGTTTGAGATGATTCACCGGTACCCGGTCAGCCTCCTGCACGCTTTCACATTCTTTGTGCCGGTTTTCGGCGTTTCGATAAGTGGCGCTCTGATGCTCGGCGAGGTCATCACGATACGGCTGGTTGTCGCGTTAGGCCTGGTCGGCTTGGGAATGGTGCTGGTGAACTACCGGCCTGCGGGGACGCCTGCAGCGCAACGGCCGGCGGCGAATTCGGCTGTTTCCCCAAACGAAGACGGCCCCGGCCAGGCATTTCGAGGTGAAGTCGCAGTCCCTCTGCCGCGAGCCGCGTCACCTGCCGGCCGACAAATCCCGACGAAAAGGCGGGGCCCTGAAACGGATCGTTGAATTAGGGGCATGAAAGCTTCCATGTGGCCCAAAGAATGAAATCTCTCAAGGGGGAATGATCATGAAATATCGCTTCCTGGGTTCGTCTGGCTTGCTTGTTTCCAGAATATCCCTTGGCACCATGACCTTTGGAACGGACCACTGGGGCTGCAACGAAGCGGCGTCCCATGCCATCATGACGGCCTATATCGACGCCGGGGGCAATTTCATCGATTGTGCGGATGTCTATGCCGGGGGACGCTCCGAAGAAATCGTCGGCGCCTTTCTGAAACAGGTAAACCGGGATGATCTTGTCATCGCCTCGAAATGCTATTTTCCCATGGGGCGGAAACCGAACCAATTCGGCGTATCGCGCAAACATATCATGGCCTCCTGCGAGGCCAGTCTGAAGCGCTTGCAGACCGACCACATCGATCTGTACTACATCCACGGCCCCGATCCAATAACCCCCTATGAAGAAACCCTGCGCGCTCTGGACGATTTGGTGCGGCAGGGGAAGGTACGATATCTGGGATGCAGCAACATGTTCGGCTGGCAGATGGCGAAGGCTGCAGGGGTTTCGGCGCGGCGCGGCCTCGAGCGCCTGGTGGCGGGACAGTTCATTTACAGCCTGATACACCGGGAGCTTGAACGCGAGGTCATCCCCGCGGCCATCGACAGCGGCATCGGCCTTACGGCCTACAGCCCTCTTGGTGGGGGACTTTTAGCCGGGAAGTACAAGGGGATGACGGAACCGGCGGAGGGCACCCGGCATTCTTTCCGCACCCAGGTGGATGGACCCCGATTCTGGACGGCGCAAGGTTTCAAGACTGCTGAAACGTTGGAAGAGGTTGCCAAGGAAGCGGGGATACCCATGGCGAAACTGGCCATCGGCTGGCCGCTCGGCCGGAAATTTGTCAGCGCGGTTATCATCGGGGTCCGGAGCGTGCACCAACTGGAAGCGAACCTCGAGGCTGGGGATTGGAATATGCCCCGGGACCTATGGAATGAATTAGAGGAGCGCACAAGACCGGCAGAGGAATATATGAGCTGGTTTGGTAAATTCAATTACGCGCGCTTTTTCGAAACGGCCGAGTTTCACGACGAGAGCGTTGAACTGCCCTAAATTTTCGACTGGAGGGTGGACATTTTCCAATGCGTCTGAAAAATATGAATGACGCATGCGAGTTGAATTGCGGTGCTGTTTATGAAGAAAAAAGGCATCACTATTAGGGATGAAAAACCCGCGGATATCCCGGCCATTCGGAAGCTGAATGCACTGGCATTCGGTCAGCCGCAGGAAGCGGGAATCGTCGATGAACTGCGTCAAAACTGCAAGGCATTGTTGTCGCTCGTGGCGGAGGATGAGGGTGTCATTGTCGGGCATGTTCTCTTCAGCCCGGTGACTTTCGATAATGACATTGGGACGCCTGCCGGTATGGGTTTGGCGCCGATGGCGGTATTGCCCGAACGCCAGGGAGAAGGGATCGGTTCTCTACTGGTCGCGGTCGGTCTGGAAAAATTGAAAGAGATGCGCTGCCCTTTTATTGTCGTTCTGGGACATGCGGATTACTACCCGCGCTTCGGGTTTGTGCCCGCGTCGACATTCGGCTTCAGATGCCAATGGGAAGGGGTGCCCGACGAAAATTTCATGACCCTCGTTCTCTCCACCGAAGCCGTAAAGGGCATCCAGGGCGTGCTGCGTTACAGAAACGAATTTGACGCGGCCGTGTAGACGCTGATATTGAAACAGCCGTTCCGCATGAATTTGGAGGGGCGCATACGATTGAATCAACGCACAGGAATTACGGGATCACTCATATGAATGCTTTTCAATCTGATTTTCGCCGGCCTGTCAGGGGCGTCGATTCCGATCCTGATGAAAAGAATCGGAATCGATCCGGCCCAGAGTTCGAGCATCATTTTAACGACCGTAACCGATGTTATGGGGTTTCTGGCGTTTCTGGGCTTTGCCGTATTGTTTCAGAATTATCTTGTCTCATAGGGAATTTTGGATAATTAGTGTCCATCCACGACAAGTGGATGGCATTGTAGAGTGTCCTATTCATAAATGAGCATTTTTTTCGCTGGACAAGGCCGCACAAGGGTTTGCGGCGAGGCGTACCTTACGTACGCCGCAGCCGGAAACCTGCGGAGAACGCCGCCCAGCGGAAAAAAGGCCATTTATGGATGGACACTAATTAATTTTCTGCCAACTGGTTTAATTAAAGGCAAAACCCTGGACAGAACCCATGGCGAAAGATTTGAATACCGCGTCACAGGTCAACACTGTGTTCAAGCAAAGAGGATGTGATCATGAAAAAAAAGCGTCGGATTAAAACGGTTTTCTCGTGGGCAGTCATTGGACTGCAGGTTTTCTTCCTCATCGCATGTGCCAGCAGTTACAACAAATTGGCTAAAAATTATTATGAGCAGGGTCAGATATTTTACGAGAGAATGGAATATGATCGTTCGATAGACAACTACACCCAGGCCCTGGAAATCGAACCGAATAACCGCGAAAATTACAAGATCTATTTCGACCGGGGCCAGGCCTATTTTAAGAATCGGCAGTATGAAAAGGCGATATATGACTACACGAGAGCGCTGGAGTTGACTCCAAGCAGCGAAAACGAATCCAAATTCATCGTCCTGGAAGCAAGGGGATACGCATTCCTGCTCAACAAGCAGTACAAGGAATCGATTCGCGACTACTCCAACGCCCTTGCCTTGAGACCGAGGCATGCCTACGCAAAATTTATTTACAACAACCGTGCTTGGGATTATTACAACATGCAGGAATTCGATAAAGCCATAGGCGATTTTACAAAGGCCATCTCTCTCGATGCTAAATTTGCCTCGGCCTACTTCGGCAGGGGCCAAACGTGGTACCAGAAAGGCGACCTCGAGCGGGCCATGTTCGATGCCAAAGAAGCGCTCCGGCTGAGCCCGGGGGTAAAAAAATACGACGATTTCCTATTCGATGTAAAGTCATCGATGAAGACCGACAAGTGAATAAGTGGGTCGGGAAAGTGATAGGGATGGATGTCTTTAATTACCGCAACCCTTTAACGAGAAATCATTGGGCGAATGTGCTTCGCGAATAAAAAGGCTATAACTGGTATCAAGGCTTCAGATCACGCCCACTTGCAAGGCGCGGGACAAAGAGAAAACGCTGCATTCACGCTCGCATGTATTCAGTGTCCGGGGCCAGGGAACTCTGATGCTGAATGGGGCGGATCAAACGCCGCGGCTTGTCCGCCCGCCTGAGGCGGGTAAAACTTTGGCGGATGGTGTGTTAAATAAAGTTTTGAAACCATTTCTAATGCAAGTACACTGAATTTTCAACTCGCAACTCTTCGAATACCCTTCCGATGTAGTGTCCGGTTTGTTCGTGCGCGCCGTAGGAATGATTGGAAAGAATCGACAGCATTCCGTATATTTCAAGGTATTTCTGGTCAAGAGCATCGGCACCCTCCAATATCAGGTGCCAGCGTATAGCATCGTTCGCCTTTCTGTGGCGCATAATTTTAACCGCCTTTTGATTGGTCGGGTTGACCGTTTGCAATAAGGTTATACCGCTGGAGTCAGACAGGATGGAATCGCTGATGATGATGTCAAAGCGCATCAATGCGATCAGGCTCAAAGCATCCTTGGCCGAATTGACCGCAAAGAGGTTGCAGTCGGTATCAACGAGCCTCCGGTGAATGTCATCCCATAAATTATCCTGATTATGGACCAAGAGGATGCGGTAACCTTCAAATTTGAATGCGACGTCCATACGAATCTCCATTGTTATGCATTGTATGTCAAATGTATTATATACAAAGCTGCATCTGGCGTCAAGACCATAAAGTTAGTGGCAGGGCCGGGAGGTTTTCGCTTAAACGGTGGCCTGGAACAAAATGGGTCAATCAGCGACAGGAGAATTAAATGATGGGCAAGGGTGCGTTGAATAAGAAGGGCTAAAAAGAAATGGAAGGCGGCAAACGCCTTTCCTTGGCAAGAGGAAAGGTGTTTGCCGCTCAAAAAGGTTGGGATTTTATTAGCGTTCGGACTGCATGGCGACGGATCTGTTTTCTGCGGAATACAGTCGCTGCGCGGCTTCCCTTTTCTTCAGAATGCTGACATCCCCGGCATCCACGAAATCCACGGCTTTGACGTCACAGAACCTGGCACACTGGGGATCACCGTCGCAGAGGTCGCACTTGATCACCTTGCGATCGATGGTGTTAAAGTTCATCGCGCCGAAAGGGCACACCGATACGCAGGTGCGACAACCGATGCAGGCGGTGTAATCGACCACCACGCGCCCCAGTTCTTCGTCGCGGGATATGGCGCCGACCGGGCAACCGATCTGGCAGGGGGCGTCCTGGCACTGCTGGCATGACATGGGTATGTAAACCCCGTCGGCTTCCCACTTGACGACGCGGATACGGCTGCGGACCGGATTGGACATACCATCATGTTTGACCGCACACACCAGCTCGCACAGGCGGCATCCGGTGCACTTTTCATGGTCGATCATCAGAACTTTTTCCATTTCGTTCTCCTTTCACAAGTCGACCCGCAGGGCTAAAGCAGGTGGGACGGTTCGTTTTCAAGGCCGAGCCGCTTGAGTGTCTCTGGTTTGGGAACCCCGTTATCATCGAGGCCTTTGTGAGCGTAAAATTCGTCGATCATCCGGTTGAACTTCTCGCGGTCGATTGTCCGACCCACCACGTCCGGGGCACCGCGACGGCAGGGTTCGTCAAAGTAACGGTGGTTGAGCATGTCGCCTTTCTTCAGATCGGATCGCGAGAGCCCCTCTCTGAGGTTGAAGAGGCGCTCGATCATGTTGCATCTTTCCGCGATGTCCCAGATCTCGGTGGGTGTCAGCTCCAGTCCGGTATTGTAGTAAATCACATTGGGCCAGTCTTCGAAATTCGGCAGGGTCGCTCCCAGGAATACGGTGTGATACTTGCAGATGCCAAGGCAATCCACGGCCATGTAGCAATTCTCCTGCCAGAAGACCTGCCAGGCCTTGCCGTCATAAGCGGTGTGCTCGGAGCTGAGCGGACCGTCGTAGGGAACCGGATTGCCGTAGATCTTGCGCAGCACCGGTTCAGGCAGGTGGTAGAGGTCGATCGCCGGGCGGCTGCGCAGGTGATCCGAACCCCTCGAGGCGGTGGCAATGTTGAGGGCCAGGGCCGGCGTGGCGCGCTCGTCCGAGTGCAGGTTGTTCATGCCCTTGACCTGAATGAGATAATCGAAGGCGTTATTTCCGATTTTTTCAGCCGCGGGGATGCCGCCATCGGCCAGAGTCGTTCCCAGCCAGCCGTCACGCATGCAGATCCGGTGGATTAACTCAAGAACCGCTTCATCGTTGCCGAACCTCAGGTCCAATCCTTCGGTCTGCTGGTCGGTAATAATGCCTTTTTCGTAGAGTTCCATGGCCCAGGCGATCATGCTGCCGATTTCCAAATTGTCGACACCGTATTGATTCACAAGATGGTTGCCGGTAAGGACCGTGACGGCGTTGGTGCAATCCGGCAGGGAGCCGAATGCCCCCTGACTGGTGTATTCAGGGCCTTCGTCGTATTTGCCGGCATAGGGCCCGGACGGTATCTTGTACTGTGCCCGGCAGTGCACCTGGCAGCCGAAACAACCGGTCATGTGGTGCGGTCCGATAGTCTCCTCGGCGATTTCGTCGATACGCTCGGGTTCGATGTCGTCGGCGTACTCGCACTGGTTGTATTGGAAGTTGCGGGTGCGCAGACCGCCCCAGGAATTTGTGGCACCCCAGATGAACGGTGTTCCGAGGGTGCCCTGGGTCTGATTGACCTTGGCGCTGGTGATTTGATCGATGAAACGTTTATTGTACTCGAGGGCCTCAACGGGGTGGGCGATCTTTATGTCCAGGGTGCCGCGGGCAGCGACGGCTTTGAGGTTCTTGGACCCCATGACACAGCCCATCCCCGTTCGGCCGGCGGCGTTTTTGATGCCGGTCATAACATTGGCGTAGCGAACGAGGTTTTCCCCTGCCGGCCCGATGACACAACTCTTGATCTCTTCATCGCCGAGCTCCTCGCGAATACCCCACTGGGTATCGGTGGTCGTCTTGCCCCACAGGTGGCCGGCATCGCGGATGGCGATCCGACCGTTGTGGACAAAGATGTAGACCGGCTTTTCGGCCTTGCCCGTGATCACCAGGTGATGAAATCCGGCCCAGGCCAGCTCGGGCGCAAAAAAACCGCCCATATTGGCGCTGCCCAGTAGTCCGGTGAGCGGAGATTTGGCCATGATATGGGTGCGGGCCGTCGCCGAGGCGCAGGTTGCGGTCAGGATGCCGCCGCTGATGATCAGAGCGTTATCGGGTCCCAGCGGATCACAACCCTGCTTTGTGTGATTGTAGAGCAGATAGGCATCGAGGCCGCGTCCGCCGAGAAACTTTTTGCGCACTTTCGGCGGAATGGGTTTGATGTCGATATCGCCTGTAGAGAGGTTGATGATGGCAATTTTTCTATTCAGCGGCATTTTGGCCTCCCTTCTTTTTCATCAGCGCATCCTGTGCGAGCTTACGATTGACATCCCAGACCGGTCCCCGGATGCGTGGAAAATCGGGTCGAATCCAGTAAACGCGGAATTCCAGGCTGCATTCCGGGCATTTGACCTGTGTCTGACCGGCTTCGGGTTGAAGTCGGCCCATACAACTGGGATTATGACACCGGAATTTGCCGTAGGTCCGGGTTTGGCGGAGGCTTTCGGCAGTTGACTGTCCCTCTCGTTCGATGGCCATGGCAGTTTCCTTTCCGGAAGTTGGAAGCGGTTTATTTAAGTTCTTTATAATGAACAAAAAATTAACCACACCTTACCAGAATTTACGCGCTTGTCAAGCTGAAAAGCGATCATATTCTTAAAAAGTAGCTTAGATAAAGGATTTTAAGGTTGACAATTATCCCTTGCGAGATATACCATAAAACCACCAATAAGTTCATCATGGAGAACAATGACAGAAAAGTACAAAGCGCCGATCGTCGGCAAGGCCTTTCAGGTTCTGCGCCTCATTTCCAGGAACCCCCAGGGGTTGAAACTGAGCCACCTGGCCAGGGAATTGGGGTACGGCAAGAGCACCGTTTTCGGCATTGCTTCGGCCTTGGAGGAAGCGGGCGCAGTCATCCGCGATCCCCGGACCAAGAACTATACTCTGGGATTAACCCTCTTCGAACTGGGCCGATCGGCTTACGCGCGGATCGATTTAAAAGACGTGGCGCGACCGTATTTGGAAGACCTGATGGCCAAAACCCGGGAATCCGTCTTTCTCGGTGTCAAAAACGTCGATCACGTGACGATTCTGGATATCGTCGAATCGAATCAGGACCTGAAGATTACCTCGCCTGTGGGAACGACCATTCCGATCCTGGCCGGAGCGACAGGCAAGCTCTTTCTGGCGGCAATGAGTGAAGAGCAAGCCGCCCATATCGTTCACGACAAGGGCTTGCCCCGCTATACAGAGCGATCGATCGTCGATCCCGGTCGCTACTTCAAAGAGTTACGCAAGGTCCAGAAAAAAGGATTCGCTGCAGACGACGAGGAATATATCTCCGGAGTTCGGGCCGTGGCTGCGCCGATCAAGGCTGCCGATCAGCCGCCTTCGGCCATCTGGATCGTCGGGTTCAAGCCGAGTATGAGCGACGACAAAATGAAGCAGCTCGTGGACCAGACCAAATCGGCGGCCGAGGCCATCAGCCGTCGCATTGGCGGCATGGGGCGGGGTTGAATTTGAAGCTAGCGCCCATTGCCAGGGATTCTTTTGTCCTGACAAGACGCATCCGTAAATTACCAGCGTTGCTGGAAAGACTCTCAACGGTTGACGGTTTCAGAAGTACTCAAATACCCGAGACGATGATCGTTATATAAAATGAACATTCAATGACCGTGTGGTCGTCCGAAACCTTGGTTTCAAAACACCGCTTAGGGCGGTTAACAGGCCATATACCCGGCTTTGCCGGAGGTCATTGAGTCGCGGTTTTCACTTAACCGATAATGTGTATCGGCAGACAAATCACGCGCGATAAATTGTTTTGACTCCGCTTTACGGCGGAGGGGAGATCGACGCATGTCAACCCGCGTACTCGTAACGGAACCGAAAAAATGTAATGGCTGCAGCCTCTGCCGGTTGGTCTGTTCCATGGTGAAGTCGGGAGCACGCAATCCGGCCCGCGCCCGCATCCGCATCATGCGGCTTGACGGCCGGGAAGCATATCTGCCCGTTATCTGCCAGCACTGCCAGGACGCGCCCTGTATGGCGGTGTGTCCCCGGGAAGCCATCTACCGTGACAGTGAACTGGACCGGGTCATGGTCGACTATGAGCGCTGTATCAGTTGCCGGATGTGCAGCGCCGCCTGCCCCTTCGGTGCGATCGGTTTCGATGAGGAGCGTCAAAAAGTGTTTAAATGTGACCTGTGCGGCGGTCAGCCGCTGTGCGTGGATTACTGCTTCCCCCGCGCCCTGGATTTTCGTGAAGACTACCGGCTGCCGAATCCGCGACTCAGGAGTTCAGCACTGCGATCGGCTCTGGGAAAATTCAACCGATAACCACCATACTGCGGAGACCGTCCATGGCGTATTTTCGAGTCAACGATAATTGCAACGGCTGCCTGGCGTGCATCCAGAACTGCCCGGCCACAGCTCTGAGCTACGAAGACAGAGACCAACGGAGAACGCTGCGGCACAACATGGCGTTGTGTGCCCGCTGCGGACAGTGCTGGCGTGTCTGTCCCCAAGAGGCCATCGAGTTTCAGTATTTTTTAAAGGGCCCCTGGGAAGACGTCGCCGCACTCGATCTGGTGCGCTGCAGCGTCTGTGGTGAACCGCTGTACACCGCGAATTTCAGGCAAACGGTTTCAGATCGGGGCAGAGGAGAGATTGAACCATTTTGTCCCTTACACAGGCAGGAAGTCGACCATCTGGCCAAAGCCCATTTTTATCCCGGACGGTCGGATGGCGAGAGGTATTAAGATGATCGTTGGCGACAACAAATCACTGGATGAGATCGCTGCCAATCTGGCTGGATACCGGAGGGTGTTGATCCTCGGCTGCGGCAGCTGCGTGACGGTCTGCCTTTCCGGCGGGGATCGCGAAGCCCGTCAACTGGCTTTCGAGTTGACCCGGAGCAACCTTTTTACCGGATCACCGCCGATTTTCGAAACAGGGACGATTGTGCGGCAATGCGAGCGGGACTTGGTTTCCGCGCACCAAAAACTGCCGGTCGGAACGGAGGCCATCTTGTCCCTGGCCTGCGGTTGCGGCGTACAGACCCTTGGCGACGTGTTCGAACCGCTGCCGGTTATACCGGCGCTGAACACCACTTTTTACGGGGCATCGAACGAGGCCGGCGTTTGGCGCGAGATGTGCCAGGGTTGCGGAGACTGTCTCCTGTCATATACCGGCGGCATCTGTCCCGTGGCCCGCTGCGCCAAAAGCCTGTTCAACGGCCCGTGCGGCGGGTCCCAAAACGGGAGCTGCGAGATCTACGCCGATGTCCCCTGTGCCTGGGCATTGATATACTACCGGTTGAAAAAGCAAAACAAACTGCACTTTCTCCACACGGTACGGCAACCCCGTGATTGGCGGCCGGCCGGCGGCGCCGGACCGCGTGTGCGCCGGCGAACCGGTGTCGGCGGCGGTGCCGGACAGAATAAGTTCTAACACTGAATCCTGCCCGTCATTTCAAAAGGAATGTTTATCAATCAGCATTTCGCCCCCCAATGCCCTCCAGATGAAGTCGTCCAAATCGCACAAGATGTCAAACTTTTGCTGCCGATGATTACCGGAGGTTGCCACCTCGTCTTTGATGCTTAGATTGCTCACTATACTCAGAACTTTCGGATCGTCAATATCAGCGAGGAAGCGTTATGAAGAGAGATCTTTTAACAAGACTGGACGAGGATGGAATCGTCTGCGCCGAAGGCTACCTTTTCGAAATGGAACGCAGAGGTTATCTGACAGCCGGTGAGTTTGTTCCGGAGGTGGCGCTGGAGCATCCCGAGGCGCTCAAAACCCTGCACCGGGATTTCCAGCATGCCGGTTCGGACGTCATTCAGGCCTTTACCTACAATGCCCACCGGGAAAAGATGCGGGTCATTGAAAAGGAACATTTACTGGAGCCCTTAAACAGGGCGGCTCTGAAGATCGCCAAAGAAGTTGCCGGGGAGGTTGAGGAGGATCAGGAACCAAACCTTGTCGCCGGAAACATCTCCAATTCGAATATTTGGAACTCTGAAGATAAAAACAGCCATCAACAGGTTCGGAAGATGTTCGAAGAAATGGTCGGCTGGTCAGTGGATGAGGGAGTCGATTACATCATCGGCGAAACTTTCTATTTTGCGGAAGAAGCATTCTGTGCCCTGGACGTCATCAAAAAAGCCGGATTGCCCTCGGTGATCACGATTTCTCCTATGGGTGAGAATATCATGCGCGACAACTGGAAGGTTGTCGACACGTGCAGGGAACTGGAGCAGCGGGGCGCTGATGTGGTCGGAATGAACTGTTTCAGAGGTCCGGCGACCATGATGCCTTACTTGAAAGATATCCGCGATGCGGTCGCATGCCATGTGGCCGCGTTGCCGGTTCCCTACAGGACGACGCCCGAGCAATCGACCTTTTTCAACCTTGACGATAACAATGGCTGCAAAGTTCCGTCACCCCACAACAGAACGTTTCCAACAGCCCTTGATCCGCTCTATTGCAACCGTTATGAAATCCGCAAGTTTGCCAAGGAAGCCTGGGAGATGAACATTCGCTATATCGGCGTATGCTGCGGTGCCGCACCAATGCACATTCGGGAGGTCGCCGAGGCGATGGGGCGCAAACCCAAGGCGAGCCGCTACTCGGAAAACATGCGAAAACACTTCATGTACGGCAGTGACCCGCGGTTGCCAGAGCACATTACCGCGTATGGCAGCAAGGCCTAATTATAACCGATGGACCGCTGCTCCGCCTCGCCGTGTTTGTACCCGGAAAACCTCAATTGTGCCATCCACTTTTCGCGGATGGGCACTAGTTAAATGTCACGGCAAAGAATAGATGAATTCGATCAGCACAACTCAGTTGTGAGGACTGGGAGAGCAACCTGGTTGGAACGCAATCGGCGGACGGGCATTGTATTTATGACTAACCCGTCTTGTTACTATCGATATAATCCTCGCCTGTTGCTTTCAGCGGTTGGGCTCGAATGATGCCGATAATTGCCGATTGATATGCAAGAGGCTCCTAAAAAAATGGGAACCTCTTGCTGTGCCATACCCATTTTTCGACCTATCGCCGGGTCAAGCTTCTGGGCCAGTCCCAAAATTGTTCTTGCGCAGCTTTGAATCATCCAACTTTCAACACCACCGCCCCGGCGGTGTCGCCTGCCGCACACCCGGAAAAGAGCATGTAACCCCCGCCTTTCATCACCGTCTCCTCGATGCCCTCGATGATTAGCCGCGCGGCGGTGGGCGCCTGGGGGTGTCCGAAAATCAGCGAGCTGCCGAAATTGTTAAAACCATTGACGTCGATTTTCATCTGAGCGGCCATGTAGACGTCATTGGCGGCAAAGGGATTGTGGGTTTTGATGACCTTGGCGTCGGCAACACCGATACCGGCTTTGTCCAGCGCCATCTGGGCTGCCGGGACGACGGCCATGGCCATATGAGCTTTCTTGGTGCGGTGGTATCCATAAGAGATCACTTGTATTTCAGTATTCTGGTCGCTGCTCAACTCGCGCGCTTTTTCGCGCGTGGTCACCACCACCGCACAGTTGCCGTCTGCCGGATGCGTTTGGGAGCCAAAGGTAATTGTGCCGTTCGGCAGCACCGGCCGCAGGCCGGCCAACCCCTCGGCCGTTGTCGCCATGACCCCCTCGTCGGCATCGACCGTCAGCGTCTTTTTGCGTGACACTTTCACTTCAACCGGAAACATGTATCGTTTCTGGAAGGCACGGTCCTCCGCCAGGGCGTCCATGTACTGTTCGTAGCGGCGCATGGCCACGGCATCACACTGCTCCCGGGTAATGTCGGCTTCTTTGGCGACGTTCTCCGCCGTTTGAATCATCGATGTACCGCCCCACGGATCGAAGCCGAAGTGGTCCATGACCCAGTTCTCGGAGATCACCTGGCCGCCGGGGCCCGCGGGGTTGGGCCAGATGGAATGGGGGCCGTTGGAGCAGCGGTCCACTGCCAGGGTGTAGCAATTCTGGTAGAGACCCGTCTCGATGCCCACAGCCGCTTGAAAGATTTCAGTGGTAGATGTGGAGCAGGCCTGGCTGATCAATAGCCCGGGAGTGTCGACAGCGCCGATCAACGCCGCCGCCCACGGGCCGCCGTAAAACATTTTCGGTTGGCCGACAGTGATGCCCAGAATCAGGTAATCAAACATCCCGGCATCCCATCCTTTAGTCGATAGCCAGCGTTGTGACGTTTCAGCGCCGAGGGTAATCGCATTTTCATTGGCCAGCGTTCCTTGCCAGCGGACAAACGGCGTGCTGTAATAGCCGCCATACGGAATAAAGGCTTTGGTCAACATCAAAGAAGTCCTCCACGATAAAAGGTGAGTATTAAAGTATTGTGTTCACTATACTCGCATATTTTATTTTTTTTTGCCGCTCTGGCCGAATTTCTCCCTGAGCTTACGATGAAGTATTTTTCCGGTCGGGGTGCGCGGCATTTCATCCGACTCGATGAACATCACATCCTTCGGGCGCTTGAATCCGGCCAGTTTGTCCCGGCAACAATCCTTGATGACTTCATCGTTGATATCTTCTTTGCTGAATCCCGGCTTGGGAACGACAACGGCGATAACCTTTTCGCCCCACTTTTCGTCTGGAAGACCGATGCAGGCGCAGTCGAAAACGCATTCATGGCTGCCGACGATTTCTTCCACCTCGCTGGGATAAACATGCTCGCCGCCGGTGATGATCATGTTGTCTTTGCGGTCGACAATTTCGAAAAACCCGTCTTCATCGCGCCGGGCCATGTCGCCGGCCGAAAACCAACCGTCGCAAAACGATGCGGCGGTTTTTTCCGGCAGCTTGTAGTACTCCTTGAACAGCATCGGGCCGCGGGAGAAGAGTTCTCCGACCTGGCCGGTCTGCACTTCCTTACCGTTTTCATCGAAGAGTCTGACGAAGTCGGTACCCAGGCTTTCGAAACCGATGGAGCCCAATTTCGTCATCTGGTACTCCGGCTTGAGTACGGTGACGATACCGGCTTCGGTCGATCCATAGCCTTCGTAGAGTTCCACGCCCGGGAAGAATTCCATGATGGCCAGCTTCATCGCCTTTCGTACCGGTGCCGAAGAACAAAGAAGTTTACGGATCGAGCTGACGTCGTACGTGCGCGCTTCTTTCGGCGCATTCAGGATCAGGTTGTAGTGGGTCGGAATGAGGGATATAAAGGTGATTTTCTCCCGCTCGACAATCTCCAAAATTTCTTCCGCCCGGAAGGATTGTGCCGGGTGTATGTATACCGAGGCACCGATGTAGGTAAAGGTGAAGGTGAAGAATGTCGAGTTGATGTGGCACAGCGGCATCACGTTCATGCAGATGTCGTGTTCGTTAAAACCGAAATCAACCGCGTTTATCAGGTAAAACGCCACATGGGAGGCATGCGTTCGTACCACGCCCTTGGGCTTGCCGGTGGTGCCGGAAGTGTAAATCAGAATCCAGGTGTCTTCCGGATCGACCACAGATGACGGCTCGCTTTCCGGTGCACTGGAGATAAACTTTTCGTAGGGGTGGTACCCGGTTTCCGCCGCACCCACAACGATGAGGTTCTCCGGGGGAATGTTTTTCAGACCGGATCGGATCGGTGCCACCGTGTCGGTGAACTGGTCGTGTACCACGAGCGCCTTGGCATCGGAATTCTCGAGGATGTATTCCACATCAGCGCTGACCAGGCGGAAATTGATCGGGACGATGACAAGGCCGGTTTTGGCCGTTGCCAGATACATTTCAATAATTTCGATACTGTTTTCCAGCAGCACCGCCACCTTGTCACCCTTGGCAAGCCCCAGGCCGAGCAGGCTGTGAGCCAACTTGTTGACCCGCCGGTTGGTTTCAGGATAGGTGAAGCGTCGCCGACTGTCTTGCAGGCATACCGTTTTAGGAAACTTCTTGGCGTTGACCTTCAGATTTTGCCCCAAATTCATCCAGCGGGCTGACATATTCACCTCCATTAAAAGGCTCAAAGCTCAAAGCTGAAGGCTGAAAGTGATGGGTTCTGCAGCCGCAACGTCTCTGCTTTGATCTTTCAGATTACAAACTTATTCTTGCATCGACCACCACGGCGGCATCTTCGAAGGCCATTACCGGGTTGAGGTCCATCTCCTTGATGGCCGGCAGATCGGAAACCATCTGTGAGAGTCGCAGGATGATTTCCGCCAGACGGCCTTGATCGACCCCTTTCTGCCCCCGGACACCCTTTAAAAGAGGTGCCCCTTTTATCGAGGACAGCATCTCCTGGGCTTCGGCATCTGTCACGGGCGACAGGTTGAAAACGACGTCTTTCATAACCTCGACGTAGATTCCTCCCAGACCGAACATGATCAGATGGCCCAGACCGGCTTCCACCTTGGCGCCCATGATCACTTCCAAACCGCCGGGCAGGTATTTTTGAACCAGAAATCGCAAGCCTTCAACGGCCAGTTTTTGCTGCATCCGCTCTACCGCCGCGCGCACCGCCTGGCTGTCGGTGACGTTCACGACGACTGCGCCCATATCGCTTTTGTGTACAACATCGGTGGCATCGGCCTTTACCACAACCGGAAAACCGATGGTCTCGGCCGCTTTGATCGCTTCGGCAGAGTTAGCGGCCATCTGCCAGTCGGCCACTGGAATGCCATAAGCATCCAAAATCCCGTAAACCTCATCGGCCGACAGGTTTATACGGCCGGTCTGCTCGGCCTTAGCCAGAATAGCCTCCCCCTTACCCTTGTCGACATCGCCGAATGATTTCACCGCACCGATGTTCCGGCTGCGGATCGTGTGATAGCGCACCATGGCCGCCATGGCCCGGGCGGCTTCTCCGGGCAGACTGAAGCAGGGCACACCGCCGTCCTGCAGAATCCTTACGACTTCGGTCCATTGGCGACGGTCGGTCATCAAGTTGCAGACGATCGGTTTTTTGCCCTGCCGGCTCACGTCGACGATCTCACGGGCGATACTCTCATTGTCGACAAAGAAGGGCGTCACGAAATTGATGAAGACACAGTCGAACGCTTCGTCCGCCATCATGGCATCCATACACGCCCTGTAATGGGCTGCCGTTCCGGTGGCCAGCACATCGATCGGGTTTTTAACCGAGGCTTCGGGGTAGAGGGTTTCTTTCAGAAGCGCTTCTGTTTTTTCAGACAGGGGCGGCAATCGGCAGCCGGCGCCAACGAGTATGTCGGTGGCGATCACTGCCGGTCCGCCGGTGTTGGTGATGATACCCACGCGATTTCCTTTCGGAATCGGCTGGGTCGCAAAGGCGGCGGCGGCCTGGATCAATTCCCCTTCGTCCAGAAATGTGACCACCCCGGCCTTCTTGAAGATCAGATCGGTGGCCAGATCCTCTTTTGCCAGCCCGCCGGTGTGGGATGCGGCCGCTTTGGCGCCTTCCTTTGTTCGTCCGGCTTTCATGGCCAATATCGGTTTTGCGGCGGCCACCTGCCGCACGGTCTGCATGAAATTGGCCGGATCCCTGAGCCCCTCGACATAGGTAACGATGACGCGCGTCCCCTCGTCCTGTCCCAGGTAATCGATAATTTCCGGGATCGTAACGTCGCAGGCATTGCCGTTGGAAGCGTAGATCCGCGTGCCGACACCCATGGCGGCAAAGCCCTGGTGGATGACCTCGGCGACCCCGCCGCTGAGGGCGACGATAGATATGAAGCCCGGCTCCGGTTTGGTGAAGGTGAAATTACAATACGCCCTGATATCGGGGTCCGAGTTGATGACCCCCTGGCAATTGGGGCCGAACATGCGGATGCCGTACTTGGCCGCCCGGGCGAGAAAATCCTTTTCGATGGCGTCGCCCTCGGCACCGGTTTCCGAAAATCCGCCGGAGTTAATGATGATGTGCTTGACTCCTTTTTTGCCGCAGTCTTCAACGGCCTGGGGGACAAATTTTGCCGGTATGACCATATGGACGACGTCGATGTTGTCCGGGCAGTCCATGATCGATTTGTAGGCCGTGATTCCTCGAATTTCATCCGCTTTCGGATTGATGGGATAGATCTCGCCTTTGAACCCAAAATCGATGAGGTTCTTGATCACACGATTGCCGATGGAGAGTTCCTTGCTCGATGCGCCGATGACGGCGACTTTTTTGGGCCTGAATAATGCGTCCAGCATTTTCTTCTCTCCTTGCAATTAAGTGAATGCGACACGTGAAATAAGCGGTCTATGCTCTTCCTTCTTCGAGTTGCTCGATGAAGGCCTCGACGTTGGTCTTGGTCTGTTCGTCTGACACCAGTCGCATGTCATTGAGATCGCCGTTGATGACCAGGCTTGGGATTCCGGTGATCTTTTCCATTCTCTGAGGCATGCCGTAGCGACAGTTGGAGTTGTTTGGGCATGTCTTGGCATCGTGATAGATGATGCCGTCCACCTTGAAGAATTCGAGCATCTTTTTGATGTATTTTTCCTTGGCATCGTCGGCGCGGACAATGAACAGTTCGGTATAAGCGCGGGCCATGCTGTTGAAGGGATCATCCGGATCGAAAGCGCTGAAGATCCAGCTGTTGCAGTAAGTCGAGGCCAGAACACACGCTTTCAGTTCGGCAAACATTTTCGAGTGGGTGCTGAGGCGTCCCCAGACGGGCATTCCTTCCCAGTATATCCGGAAATGTTCGCCCTCCACGGCTGCCTCGCCGGCGGTGATGCGCTCTTTCAGCTCGGCCAGCAGCAGCTTGTAGTAATCCACCGCCACCTGGGTGCCCCGCAGCACGACCGCCGGCCCCATGTGAATGGTGCCGTCGTAGAATGTCAGGGGGGAGGGGAGGGTGGCGGCGGTGTCGAGGACTTGCTTCCAGAGGTCCGAGCACTGCCGGGAGAGGGTCAGGACGCGCTTCAGTTCCTCGGGATCGAATTTATGGCCCGATATTTCTTCCAAAGGGGCGATGAGCGCTTCCAGCTGCCGGGCAATCGATTCCACGTGCTTGTCCAAAACATCCCCAATCCCGCGGTGGGTGTGAATGCCGAGCAGCGGTACATTGAATTCCCGGGCATACCAGGCGAACCAGTCCTGCACATCGCGGCACTGATTGGTGTTGTAAACCAAAACGTCCGGCCGGGGGACTTCTTCAATCCCGGGATACGCTTTGGCGAGGGGGGTGACCCCTTTCAGATAGGCGCCCACATCGGCCGTCAGATAGGAGCAGATATCGGGCGAGTAGCCCATGGCATTGGCCACGGGAATCATGTCCGTGGCCATTCGCGATGCACCGAGCATCGCCCCGTGGTTTTCCGGAAAGTGGACCAGGAATCCCATGGCACGCAGGATTTCAGCCGGTCCCACGCTCGTACACCAGGCGATCTTCCGGCTGTGGGTCTTTGCGGCGTCATTCAACTCGTAGAAGTATTCGGCCATAATACGACCCATTTCCTTGGTGGCCTTGATCGGTTTGCGCAAGATTTTTTTTTCTTCAGCCATGTCGTATTCCTTTCGGTTGGCCCGTTGGGCCCGTTGGGCCCGGTGGGCCGGTTTTGCCCGTTAGCCCGTTAGCCCGTTGGCCGGTGGGCCCGTTAGCCGGTTAGCCGGTTCAGCCCGTTTACCTTGTTGAAAACTGCCGCGACGGGATTCAAGTCGCTTGAGCAAATAGTTTGACAGACCAATCGGGGTTTAGTAATCGTAAACCGGCTCAACGGACTAACCGGCCAACCGGCTCAACTGATGATTCCATCGCGTACAGCGCCGCTCCGATGGCTCCGGTCAGCTGCGGGTGGTCCGGTACCAGGATTTTTTGTCCGGCAATCTCTGCAGTCATCGCAACCAGATAGGGGTTGTGTTCGACGACTCCGCCGGTCATGACCACGTTATCGGTCAAAGAATCCATTTCCAGCACTCTTTTGACAACCGAGTAAAAGACGCCCTTGACGATGTCGCTCACCCGTTTGCCGCGGCGGATGTTCTCGAGAACTTCCGTGGCGGAAAAAACGGTACAGAAACTGCCGAGTTTCACCATGTTATCGGACTGTCGCGCCAGTCCGTCCATCTCTTCCAGCGGTATGTCCAACCGCGTCGACATTTCTTCCAGGAATGCTCCGGTGCCCGCGGCGCACTTGCGGTTCATCTTGAAACTGATCCGGCGGCCTTGTGCATCGAGTTTCACGACTTTGTTGTCCTGGCCGCCGATATCGATGATCGTGATTGCCTGCGGATAATAGAGGTAGCAGCCTTTGGCATGGCAGCCGATTTCAGTGCGGGTGTCATCGGCATAAGAAACGTTTTTACGTCCGTAACCGGTGGATACCGATTTTTCGACCGCTTCGTGAGTGGCGCCGGCCATATCGAGGGCCACATTCAGACAGTCACTGGCCGTGGCGGTAAAATCGATGCCGGATTTTTTGACGGCGAATCCGCGCAAGGTTTTACCGGAATCGAGAACGGCGACTTTTGTGCGCGAAGAGCCCACATCCGTGCCCACATACAGGTTTCGTGCGGTCATATCGGCATACTGCATCAGAATTGAGACTCGAGCCCCTTCACCAGCGCCCGCAGGGTGATGTTGAACGGTGTGTCGACGCCGGCCTGTTCACCGTAAGCGACAAATTTACCATTGATAAAGTCGACTTCCGTCCGGCGCCGGGCTTCGATATCCATGAGCATCGAAGGTTTGTGGTCACCGGCCTTGCTCATATATTCGATGGCATGGGGGTAGAAATTCCATCCCAGCTCGATTTCGTTGGCCCGGGCGACTTTCACGCACTCTTTTACGAGGGAGTCGACAATTTGAAATACGATCGGATCGGTCATTGCCTGAGCCATGGTCACACCGGTTACGGCGCAGACGGGATTCATGCAGGCATTCAGGATCGCCTTGCGCCAGACCATCGAAATAATTTGGTCGGTGTGTTTGGTGGCCAGACCGCATGCCGTGAGTACCTCTGCGATGGCCTCCGCAGCCGGTCCTGACCCGGGAGCCAGTTCCTGGAGATAGTGCGGTGGATGGTGAAATGGCATGCGAACGTGCGCCGGACCGGCGAGGCCGCAACCGTAGTTGACCACCGCCCGCAGCACTGGCTCGTCGCCCAATGCATCGGCGAAAACCAGTTCGGTGTCGATACCGTTCTGCCAGCTGACGATGTACTGGCCGGCGCGATGAAATCCCTCGATGGCTGACGCGATCAGGGCGTTGGCATTGGCCTTGACGGTGATGAAGATCACATCCGGAGGATCGTTTGCCAGCTCGTCGATGTTTGTGGTCACTTTGGCGACCGGCTGCCGGAGGTTTTCCGCGCCCTCGATGATGATTCCCGGTTCGAGGGCCGGTTGGAGCAGGTCAGGGATGACATCACACAGGGTGACCTCGTTCCCCTTACTGGCCAGAAAGGCCGCCACGATGCAACCGACGGGACCGGCTCCTACAACGGCGAACTTCTGTGGACGAAAATCGGCGTGTTCAACCATGTGTCTCTCCCCCCTTTTTGTGTAGAAGTGGTTTTAAAACCCCATCTAACACCCAATTGCGGTGTTGTGGTCCTCCTCGGTCAGTGTCAGGGGGAGGGCCCCTGACACTGAAGACATACGTCAATGTATGCTTCGTTTTTTCGTCGGCCCACGCCTGGCACTTGGGCGTGATCTATGGTTTTGAAACCACTTCTAGGCGGCATTCAAACGGTCATTCGGGCAAGCGCATCGCTTCTGGAACGTCGACTTCAAACGGAGAAGAATGACCTAAACCTAATGTGAAGTGGATGTTTCCAACATCAGTCCGATGATTGCCTTTCGCACCGGAACTTTATTTCCCGCGTCTTGCGTGACCAATAACCAGAAATCAGGTATGATGCAATTCCGGTCGCGGGTACATTTTACCGCAACTGCTTGGGCCTCTCGTCGATGACGCGCAGTGCTTTGCCTTCACTACGGGCAATGGCTTTCGGCTCCACGAGTTCGATTTCGACACCGATCCCCATCATACCCTTGATGTGCGCGGCGATTTTACCCTCGACTTCATAGCATTTCTTCTTCCCTTCCTGGTAGATCTCCTTACGGCCTTCCACCTGGACCACCAGCTGGTCGAGGTAACCTTTCTTGCGCACGATCAGGCGATACTGGGGTTCGACCTCTTCGATTTCGAGCAGCAGGGCTTCGACCTGGGAGGGGAAAACATTCACACCGCTGATAATCAGCATATCATCGGTTCGACCGGATATTTTTTCCATTTTGGCAAAGGTTCTTCCACAGACGCATTTTTCGCGCCGCAGCCGGGTGATATCCTTGGTCCGATACCGGATCATCGGCATGGCACGGCGCTGCAGAGAAGTAAAAATGAGCTCGCCCTTTTCACCCAGTGGCAGCGGCTCAAAGGTTTGCGGATCGACGACCTCGGCCAGGAAATGATCTTCATTGATGTGCAGGCCATCTTGAGCTTCACAGTCGAAGGCCACACCGGGGCCGCACAGTTCGGTCAGGCCATAGGCCTCATGCGCCTTCATGCCCGTCCGTTCCTCGATTTCCTGGCGCATCTGGATCGTCCAGGGTTCGGCACCGAATACGCCGACCCGCAGGGAAAGATTACGGAGATCGACTTTCAATTCATTGGCCCGTTCGGCGATTGTCAAGGCATAGGAAGGGGTACAGAAAAGAACTGTCGAGCCGAAGTCTCGCATGATGGTAATCTGGCGCTCCGTCAAACCGGCACTGGTCGGAACGACCGTGCAGCCGATGCGGGACGCCCCTTGATGAAAGCCCAGACCGCCGGTAAACAAACCGTGCCCGTATGCGTTTTGAACGATATCTTCTTTTCTGATGCCGGCCGCCCAGAGGTTTCGGGCCATGCACTCTATCCATTGATCCAGGTCTTCGGCGGTATAGGGTCCGGTGATCGGCTTTCCGGTCGTACCCGAAGAAGCATGCACCCGAACGACCTCTGTGAGCGGCACGGCGCAGAGCCCGAAGGGGTAGTTGTCCCGCAGGTCGTTTTTCTGGGTCATCGGCAGTTTGGCGGCATCTTCGAGGCCGGTGATACTTTCAGCCGTAATACCCTTTTCTGCGAATTTTTTCCGATAGAAAGGGACCCGTTCCGCAAGCCATACAACGGTTTCCCTGAGTTTTTCCAGCTGAAATTTCTGGAGTTCTTTCACCGGCATGCACTCAAAATCATCGTTCCAGGGCATTACGCTCCTCCTTTTTGCTGATGGCTGCCGGGATGGGCTCCTGCACCACGGGGCAGCAGTACCAAGAGTAAATAGGTTTCGAAAGCACGATCAACGGTTGTCCGCAGCCGGAACGGCCCGGCAGGGCGCTCCGGCCAGAGGTCCGATCAGGCCACTGCTGCTGCCGCGCTGTATCCGAGCTCGAAGGCCGTCAGGTTGGCTGTCAGAAAAGCCGGCTTTGTTTTGCGTTCCATGGCTTTCTTGACCTGTTCCGACGAGAACGGCAGAACGCCGGTCTGAATCAAGGCTCCCAGAAGGACCATGTTGACGGACAGCGGATTTCCGGCGTCCTGAGCCAGCTTGGCCGCGTTGAAAGCAATCAATTTGGCGGTTTTGGCCTGGATGAGGTTCTGGAGTTGTTGCAAATCCGGATAGACTCCCTTGCCGATATTCACGGTAAACGGCATCAATGGGGCCAGATTGGTGATCACCACCGTGCCGGCATTGCATTTGGCAAGGGCCCGCAAGGTTTCCGCCGGTTCGAACCCCACCAATATGTCGGCTTCGCCGTCGGCGATGATGGTGCTCCTGGCATCCCCGAAGATAAGGGCGGATTCCACCACCCCGCCTCTCTGGGCCATGCCGTGTATTTCGCTCATCTGCAACGGAACATCGGCCATGAGGGCCGCCTCTCCCAGTACACTTGACGCCAAGAGGTTCCCCTGACCGCCGACGGCGACAATGATCAGACGTTTGGTATCCATAAAGATTTTCCTTCGGATAATATTTGTGATCCAGTGCCGAAAACTATGCCGAGGCCTTTTTTTCTTTCAGCGGCAGAATGGCATTTTCCGGACAGACCTGCGCGCAGACAGCGCAGCCTGTGCATAGGTTCGGGTCGATTTTTATACGGTCGTTCCAGACATAGAAAGCCGGACAGGCAAGATAGCTCATACAATCCCGGTGATTCTTGCACTTGGCGGACACCTGGAAGGGCTTTCGCCGAGGAAGTTTGAGCCCACTGGCATACAACGCACATATTTCCTCTGAAATAATGACCGAAACACCTTTGAATTCGATGGCCTCCCGGATCGCGGCGATGCTTTTCTTGACCTTGTACGGCTTGATCGTCGTAACGTGGGGCACCCCAACGGCCCGCACGACAGCTTCGATCGAGACCCTGCCGAAACCGTCCATGCCGATCTGGTGCATGTCCACTCCCGGGTGGGGTTGATGTCCTGTCATGGCCGTGGTGCCGTTGTCGAGGATAACCAGGGTAAAGTTGTGGTTGTTGAAAACAGCGTTGATCAGGCCGGGAATACCCGAATGAAAGAAGGTGGAGTCGCCGATAAACGCGATTACCTTTTTATCCGTCACCTTCGAGAACCCCCCGGATGTGCCCACCGACGAACCCATGCAAATCAGAAAATCGGCCGAGGACAGCGGCGGCAGCAGCCCAAGCGTGTAACAGCCGATGTCTGTGGGATAAATGGTTTCCATACCCTCGGCGGCCTTGCGGACTTCGTAGAATGTGGCGCGGTGCGAACACCCGGCGCAGAGGGTCGGGGGGCGCTGGGGGATTTCCGGTACATCGGTGAGGTCGGGGATCGCCTTCGCATCGCATGCCACTCCAAAGAAAGCGGCAATGTTGTTCCTGACCTGGGCGGGATTGTATTCATAGAGGCGTGAAAACAGGTCGGACGATTTCCCCCGGATGCTTATGGTCAGGCCTGCCTCCTGAGCCATGGCCTTGAACGACTCCTCCAAATAGGGTTCACCTTCCTCGACCACCAGCACCTTTTCGCATTGCCCCAGGAATCCCTTGATGAGAGCCGGGGGAAGGGGATGTGAAAAACCGATGCGCAGAACGCTTACCCGATCCGCTATCTGCAATTCCTTGACCGCATCGCTGACGTAATTGTAGCTGACACCGTTGCAAACGATCCCCCACTTCCCGTTACCTTCAATAATGTTGTAAGCGGAGGTTTCGGCCAGATCCCGGGCCGCGTCATAATTTTTCAGCAGTTTGACGTGCAGGTTGCGGGACACTGCCGGGACCGTTACCAGGTTCATGGGATCCTTCGTGAAGTCGCCTTTTGTGACCCGCTTTTTTATTTTACCCAAAGCGACGACGCCACTGGAGTGATTGATTCGGGTTGTTGTCCGGAACAGCACCGGCTCCTTGAGCTTTTCCGAGAGATCGAAGGCATAGGCCACCATCTCCTTGGCCTCCTGCACCGAAGAGGGCTCGAGCATGGGAAGTCCCGAAAGTTTGGCGTAATAGCGATTGTCCTGTTCGTTCTGGCTGGAAAACATAAAGGGGTCGTCGGCCGACAGAATGACCATGCCGCCCTTCACACCCACATAGGCCAGGGTCATCAGGGCATCGGCGGCGACGTTGACCCCGACGTGTTTCATGACGCACATGGAGCGGACACCGGCGTTGGCGGCCGCCGCAGAGACTTCCATGGCCACCTTTTCGTTGGTGCTGTATTCGAAATAAAGATCGCTCTCCCGAGACATTTGGAAAAAATTGAGCGAGAGTTCCGATGAGGGGGTGCCGGGATACGTGCTGGCAAAGGCAACCCCGGCTTCGATTGCGCCCCGGGCGATGGCCTCATTGCCCAGCAGAAGCAACTTTTCACCGGGTTTATCCGTAAGCAGTTTGTGCATGGCAGGTACCTTTTATGAAACGTTAGGTTAAGGAATCAGTATCGGCCGCTCCTTAATTTGGCGACTGTGAACCATCTCGAATACCGCGTTGATTTCGGATAGGGGGAATGTTTTGGCAAAGGGTCCAATCTTGACCTTACCCTCCAGAACCAGATCGAGAACCGGTTTGTAGTATTTCGGTTGGCAACCCCAGTTACCGCGGGCCGTGGCGTGGAAAGCCATCAGGTTCGACAAGCGAATGTCCACGCTGTCCATGGTGAAACCCACCACCGCTAGTGAAGCCCCGAAAGTCAGCAGGCCAAAGGCCGTTTTTTGCCCGGCGGCCGTCCCTGACGTCTCGAAGATTTTCCACTCGGTGCGGCGCCGGCCTTGATCCTTGACGAATCCGGAGACGGCTTTACGCAGATCCTTGAAGGGCATCTCCTTTGCGTTGAATGTTTTGTCGACGTACGGGGCGATGGCCGCAAGCTTTTCGGCGTCGATGTCGATCGCCACAACGGAAGCGCCGAAACTCTTGGCGATCTGGGCCCCAAAGCCGCCGACACCACCGACACCGATGAAAATGGCGGTGTCTTCGGCGCTGAGTCCCGAATCGACAACCGCTTGGTAGGGCGTGGTGACCGCGTCGGCAATGACCGACAGCTCGGCCAGGGAGACACCGGAGCTGCCTGCCGGTTTGCCGTTCGTATCCATCGGCACTTCGCACAATTGGGCCGCAGGAACGACGATGTGTGAAGCAAACCCCCCCTGGATGTCGTTTCCCGGCATTTTCTGAACCGCGCAGATATTTCCCAGGCCGCGTCGGCAGACATCACACTTACCGCACGGCATGACGGCCGGCACGATGACGGCTTTTTGTCTATACTTTTCGGTTCCCGGACCGCAGGCTTCCACAATCCCGCTGATTTCGTGCCCCAGCGTCAGCGGCAACGGTGATTTGGTGCGCACCCCGTCGTAATAAAAACCCAGATCCGTGTGACACACGCCGCAGCCGACCACGCGTACCAGGACCTCGCCGTCGCCTGCCTGCGGCAAAGAACTTTCGACACACGCCAGCGGTTTTTGAAGGGCAACCATTTGCCAGGATGTCATTGCCATTCTTCTTTCTCCTTTTTTTGAATTAAGTGACTCGCATTCATGTGTCTCGACTTTGCGATCGTGTCAAGTCGTTTCGGTGCGGGTTCAGGCGCCTTTGAATTCGGGGCGCCGGCGCCCCACCGATGAAAGGCCTTCGAGGGCGTCGGCCGTGGAAAAGATCTCCTGCAGTCGTTCCAATTCGATGTCGATCGCTGCGTCCATCGGTTTGCCGACCTGCTGATCGATGATGGCATTGGCCATTTCAAGAGCCAACGGTGCTTTGTATCCGCATATCTTGGCGGTTTTGGCGGCCAGAGCTTCCTCGACTCCCTCCAAATGTTTCCCCGCCAGCAACCGAGACACGTTCTCGGGAGAGCACACGGCGGCCAGGGCTTTAAATTTTGCAGGAGTATCACGCCGGCGGTACTTATCCGGCTTACCCTGTGCGATCAGCTCCTTGAGGGCCCTATCGATCTCGGCCGGTGCGACCAGGCGGGTGATGATGCCCAGCGCATGGGCATTTTCTGCACTGATCGGCATTCCGGTGAAGACGTAGTATTTGGCCAAATCCGGTCCTACGTGGCGGGCGAGGCGCAGCATACCACCCAGACCGGGGTAGATGCCGATACCCGTTTCGGGGAACCCCATCGAACCGGCCGGGGTGGCGACGATCGCCTGGCAGGCCAGCGCCAGTTCGCTGCCGCCGCCCAGGGAGAGGCCGTCCAGCAGAGCGATCGTCAGTTTGGGTGAATTCTCGATCTGCAGCAGAAGCTCGTGACCCTTGCGGGTGAAGGCGACGATCTCGGGAATCTTGCCGGTCTTGATCTTGTCGACAAAGTAGCGGATGTCGGCCCCGGCCACAAAGGCTTTGCCGGCACCCTGAAAAACGATTGCCTTGACAGCGGGATTCGACTCGGCTTCTTTAAACTTTGCCGTTAGTTGAGCCACCACCGCCTCGTTGAGCGAATTCATGGCCTCGGGACGGTTGAGGGTAATATGGGCAAGGCCGTTCTTGACGTCCAGGTCGACGTAGCGGAAGGCAAAGGGTTTTCCAGCGGCTTTCTGCCGTGAAAGGATCTCCGGCATTTTGAAATCCGGGTATTTGCGGACAACGGTATCGACCGCCGCACAGGTGGCGTCGATGCCGATTTTGTTCATGATTTCGAAAGGGCCCATGATCCAGCGCAGGCCGATTTTGGCGCCGCGATCGGTATCCTCGATCGAGGCCACGCCTTCGTCGACCAGGGCGGCGGCCACACCGAGGCAGACACCGTAGAACCGATCGATCACCGGTTGAATTTTCGATTCGTCGACCTCGCCGTCGAGATTCCAATTCACCCCTTTTTCCTTCTGTGACTTCAGCAATTCGCATGGGGCATAGAATGGGCCCAGTTCTTCGCCCAGGGTCGTTGCCGCGTGGACGGCAATGGGAATGCCGGTGACGTTCATCAATAAAAAAGGTCCCATGCCGATTTTAAAGGCCCGTCTGGCGGCCTCTTCGATGGTCGGAATATCGGCCAGCTCCTCTTCGAGCATCCGGGCGGCTTCGTTCAGGAAAGGGACGAAGAAACGGTTGACGGCAAAGCCGGGTGCGTCTTTGACGACGATGGCGGTCTTTCCGTGGAGTTTTGATGCCAACAGAGCCTTTTCAAGCGTTTCCTGACTTGTTTTTGCGTAGGGGATGACTTCGAGCAGGCGGTTTTTAGCCGGATGATAGAAGTAATGGAGGCCAATAAAGCGGTCGGGCCGGGTCGTCAGATCGGCAAAGTCGCGAACATAGAAACTTGACGTGTTGGTCGCCAGGATGGTTTTCGCGTCACAGATTTGGTCGAGCTTTTTAAATAGTTCGGATTTGACGTTCTTGTCTTCGAAAACGGCTTCGATGACCAGGTCTGCGTCCGCTATTGCAGCGTAATCGGTGGTTCCGGTAACGCGAGATAGAATTTCCTCGACTTGGCCGGCGGTAAATATCTTTCGCTCGACGCCTTCCTGCAGCATTTTTTTTATGTTATTCACGCCGCGTTGAACGAAATCGTCTTTCATGTCGACCATCACGACCGTCATGCCCTCCTGGGCGAACTTCTGCGCGATGCCGCTGCCCATGTTGCCGGCACCGATCACGCCTACTTTACTGACCTGTGACATTTGGCCTCCTCTGTCGTGTTGCGCGTTGCGGGTTGCGCGTTGCGGGTTTTATCATTCAGACCGCTGAAAATTATTCGCGAATATTGGGGCCAACGCTGCAATTCAAACCCTGGTAAACGCAGCTGTGCATATTTAGTTTTCAACTGTTCTTCCACTCCGGACGGCGTTTTTCTTCGAAGCTGCGGATGCCTTCCAGCGTGTCCTCGGTTTTCATCAGCTCGTTGAGGAAGAGATCGCTGACGCCTTCCAGGGCGTCGGTGAAACTGAGTCCGAGATGCTTTTTAACCGCGCGCTTGTTGAGGCGGATGATCAAAGGGCTGGAGGTGCGAATTTCGCTGATGAGCTGATCGACGGTTTCGGTAAACTTATCGTCTTCGGCCACGTAAGCCACGAACCCCATTTGCTGGGCCTCTTCGGCACTGTAGCGCTTTCCTGTCGTGCAGACCTCTATGGCCCTGGCCGGTCCGACGAGTTGCGGGAGTCGAACAGCGGCGTAAGGTGGAAAGAAGCCGAGTTTGATTTCCGGTTGACCGAAGGTGGCTGACTTCGCGGCCACGACGATGTCACAGGCAATGGCCACTTCCATTCCACCACCCAGGCAGGCGCCGTGAACAGCGGCGATGACGGGCACTTGGATTTTTTCGATGCGCTTGAAGATGCCATTGAACGCGGCAATCATGTCAGGCGCCGTCTCCGGTTTGTGGTCGGCGACTTCCACACCCGCGCACCAGCTGGGTCCCTCGCCGCGAATCACGACGCATTTGAGGCTGTTGTCGGTCCGCAGCAGGTCGAGTTCGGTGTTGAATTCTGCCATCATGTCGATGTTGAGAATGTTGTGCTTGGGACGGTCGAAGGTGATGCGGGCGATGTCGTTCGATTTTTTGACTTTCAAATATTCATAAGCCGTCATTGCTCATTATCCTTTTTTGGAATTGGTCGTCGTCGGGTGCAAAGGATCCGGCAACGGATTCAGTCATTCGCTGCCTCTCCGCCTTGCACACCACATGCCGTGTCACGCTTTTCTAAAGACGTAGTTCAACTGGCCGTTGGGCAGGGTGTTTGCGGTCGTGACCATTTCCATGCCCACTTTGAGCTCATTTTCTTCAAGGCCGGTGTCAATTCTCCCGAACACCTTGAAATCACCGTAGTCGAGCAGGGCGATGCAGTAAGGTACGTCGTCCTGGAAACCGACCGGAGCGAACTCCAGGCGGCTGTAAGTGACCAGACGGCCCTTGCCGTTAACCTCGAACCATTCCATGTTATCCGTCAGGCACCGGTGACAGTCCGCCCGCGGGGGGAAGAAGGCCAACCCGCAGTCCCTGCAGCGGGTTCCGGTCACCTTGCCCTCTTCCAGGTGGCCGATAAAGTCGTTGACTCTTGTAATACCGGTGAAGCTCACCGTGCCGAATTTTTTGAAGCGGTCGTCCACCTCTTTTACTTTGCTCATGACTCCCTCCCGAGAATGGTCACGTTGCCGTAAAGGCCAACGCCGCCGATGTTGTGAACCAGTCCGATGGCAGGATCCTTGACCTGAATGTCCCCGGCCTCGTTTCTGAGTTGCAGAACAATGGTTCGAATCTGGGAACCTCCGGTGGCCCCGATCGGGTGTCCCTTGGATAACAGCCCCCCGTCGACGTTGACCGGTATGCTGCCGTCCTTGTAGGTTTCTTTGCCGCGAATCAGATCCTTGCCTTCTCCGGGCTCTGCAAAACCCAAGTTTTCATAGGCCATCATCTCGGCGATCGTGAAACAGTCGTGGACCTCGGCCACATCGACCTGCTGCGGGGTAATTCCGGCCATATCGTAAGCCTGTTTTGCGGCCTGGCGGGCCACGGAAAGACCGGTGAAGAGATCTCGCCCGGCCAGGTTGACGCTGGCTGTCGCCGCACCGGACCCAAGAATCCAGACCGGTTTCCGGCATAACGCCCTGGCTTTGTCCTCATTGGCCACAATGATGCAGGAACTACCGTCGGCATTGGCGCAGCAGTCCCCGACCCTCAGCGGGCTGGCCACCGGACCCGACATGCGGTTGTTCGGGTCGGCCAGCATGCCGGTGGTCACCGGCTTGCGGTAAACAGCCCGGTCGTTGAGCTGTCCGTAAGTGGCGGCTTTCTCACGGATCAGGGCCAAATCCTCGAGCGTCGTGCCGAACGCTTCCATATGGGCCCGGGCATACATAGCATAATAGGCCGGCATCATGGTGCCGAAGGGGCTTTCCCACTGGATGTCGGCGCCGCGGCCCATGCGCTCCTGGGACTCGGAGGAGGATATCTCCGACATCTTTTGAAAACCGATGACGGCCACGACGCTGTGAAGGCCTGACTTCACCAGGGAATAGGCCAGGCGCAGACCGGTGCTGCTCGATGAGCACAGGCTTTCCACGTAAAACGTCGGCTGGGGATTGAGGCCGAGATACTCGGCCAGCACGCCGGCCGGCGACCGTTGCTTGTCGTACTCAGGCGCCGAGCAGACGATCGATGCATCGATGTCGGCGGCCGTGATCCCGGCGTCACCAACGGCCTCCTTAAAACCTTCGAATACCAGTTCTCTGATTGACCCCGGATACTGCCGGACGAAGCGGCTCTGTCCGACTCCGATAATGGCTGTTTTTCCCATGATATTGTCTATCCTTTATTTAACCTAAAGTGACCGTTTAAAATTTCAAAATTAGGGGGAACTTTTTTTATTTATAAGGAATTCTATCATAGTTGAATTTTAAATTTAAAACACTTTGGGATTGCCGATCTTGCCGCATCTACGGCGTCATATGCCGTCCCGCATAGCCGACTATAGCGGAACGACATGGATCTGCGGCAATCTCGACAATCGCTCAAATTAGGTTTAAGATTCAGCGATGCATCGCGCGCCCATCAGGGCATCAAATGTACTGCCCGCCATCGACCTTGATCACCTCGCCGGTGATATGCCGGGCCTTGTCGGATGCCAGAAAGGCGACGACATTGGCCAGGTCTTGCGGCGATCCCACCCGCTTGAGAACGATTTCGGCCATGGCCAGTTCAATGATTTTGTCCCGCGCTTCCGAATCTCTGAGCATGGCGGTTTCGATCAGCCCCGGCGCCACCGCATTGACGTTGACGCCGAAAGCACCCAGTTCTTTGGCCAGGGCCTTTGTCAATCCGACAATGCCGGCCTTGGAGGCGGAGTAATTCATCTGGCCGAATTTACCGCGCAGGCCGTTGATGGAGGTGATGTTGATGACCTTGCCGTACTTTTGTTCTTTGAAGTGCGGGGCTGTGTGGCGGATAAAATTAAAGTAACCTTTCAGGTTGACCTCGATGACGCGGTCCCATTGCTCCTCAGCCATTTTCCAGGAAACCCCGTCCCAGTTCATGCCGGCATTGTTGACCAGGATCTGGAGGCTGCCGAAGGCTTCAATGGCTGCCTGAACTGTCGCGGCCGCTTCGGCAAAAGAAGAGATGTCGCATTTGACAGACAGGGCTTTACGCCCTATAGCACGAATGTCTTGGGCATATTTTTGAGCTTCATCTTCGTGTTTGCGGTAGGTAAGGCAAACGTTGGCACCTTCGCGGGCGAGTTCGAGCGCAATGGCCGCTCCGATACCCTGTGATCCGCCGGTCACGATTGCATTTTTTCCCTCGAGAAGCATATTGATTCCTTCCGTTTACTCTTGCGGTTTGCCGAGCACGGCCGCCATGAACTCCACGTCAAAGGCGTCACTTCTGGCCATTCGCCGCCTGAACTCGATAAAATCGATGGTGTCTTTGCCGGTGATCTTCTTGGTGTTGAAAGCGTTGAAGCCCAGGAAGGCTTCTGTGTTCATGTTGGCTGCCAGCCAGTGGCGATTGATCACCTTGGCTTGATCCCAGTAAAACTTCTTCTTCAACCGGATGCCCTCGACGCTCTTGATTAGACAGCCGGGGAAAAGGTTCGTATACGTCCACAGGATTTGATCGAGTGCGGCATCCAGCCGTTCGAAATCGGTCTGGGCGGTTTTGACGATCTCGCGCGCTTTTTTAGCCTCATCTCCGGATTTGAATTCTCCGTACACGATCTCACCGTCATCGATGTAAGCGCCGGTGATAACTGCCGGATTACGGAGCCAACCGTTTTCCTGCTTGATGACCGGAACGCATTTGGAGATCAGTCCCAGCCGTTGCATTTTATAGGCGCTCCACATTTCACAGGAGACGCAGTTCCACATGGCCAGCTCCATTGGGAGCATCCAGGGCAGGAAATCGGAACTGCCGCCGTCCGGAGCCGACCCATGGCGCGGGCCGGCCTGCCCGAAGATGGCCAGATCGCTTGAAATAGTCGTGTCGCAAGCCATGCCGATCTCCTGGCCCCCGGCGACGCGCATGCCGTTAACCCGGCAAATGGTCGGTTTTTTACAGGAGAGGATGCTGTCGACCATTGCGTTGAACAGGTCCATGTAGGCACCGTACTCGTTGGGCCGACCGGCATAGTACTCGGCGTATTCCTTGGTGTTGCCGCCGGTGCAGAAGGCCTTGTCTCCGACACCGGTAAAGACGGCGGCGACAACCGAATTGTCGGCCGAGGCCCGCTGGAAGCCGGCGATGACGCCCTTGACCATCTCGGTGGTATATGAATTGTACTGTCGGGGGTTATTGAGGGTGATCCATGCGGCATAGAGATCGTCGACGGGATTGCCCTGCGGGTCGCGAATCGGCTTTTTGTCGAAGATGACTCCGGGCGCTTGATTTGAAAAGTGTTCATCGCCCCAGAGATAGTGATCCTTCATGCCGGACTCTCTCGGTAACCATTTTAGATCGGCCATAACTCCTCTCCTTTTATTAAGATTGTACCCAAAACTTCTAAATGACGTTCAATTCTTAATAAATTGTTATTTTATAGCTATATATTAGCTACATTCGCATGAAGTCAAGAAAAAAATGGTTTGGCCTACCCGTTTTGGCGCTTTCAATACGCCGTGGTGTTATACGAAAGCTTTCGACGCTAACTAACCGAAATCGTATTGATTTATGACCGCAATCTCCTTCGGCAGATGGATCCGGTTCGATCCTGTCGGCCTTGACATTTGATCGGCGGTCCTGTTAGAGGGGGCCATCAAACACCGATGCCAAATGACAGGTTGGTGGCCAGATTTACAGCGGCCCGCTGAGCATCCGATAATTTCTTTTCCCCGAGGAGGAGGTCCCTTGCGTTACCCCAAAGAAATCGTGCTCAAGGATAAAACCGAAGCCGTCATTCGTCCGCTGGCGAAGGAAGACGGGGAGAGGTTGAGCGACTTTTACGCTCTGATTCCGGAAAAAGACCGGTGGTACATGCGCCACGATGTCGGCAACCCGGAGGTCGTCCTCAAAATGATCGTAGCCATTGGAAAAGGAAACGTTCTTTCGACGGTAGCGACTGTGGATGAAAAAATTGTGGCCCACGCCAGCCTGCTGATGCGCGGGTTCGGATCTACCCGGCATGTGGGAAGACTCCGCATTGCCGTGCTGCCGGCTCTGAGGCACAAGCGTCTGGGGACCTGGATGCTGCTGGACCTTATCCAACTAGGCATGGACAATAAGCTGGACGATATACGGGCGGATTTTGTCGTGGGGGTGGAGGACGCGGCAATCGAGTCAGCCCGCAAACTCGATTTTTTCAAAGTTGCGGTACTGCCGGAATACGTGAAAAGCCCGCGGGGCACGCGCTACGATCTGCAGATCATGATCAAACGGCTGCACCGGAACTGGAGCGATTTTTAAATTGGAATTCCCAGCAGCTTGTCGGCAAGCGCGATAAACTCGCTGCCGGGGCAGCGGCGGAGGAATTCGAATGTGAAAAACAATAACGTCAATGGACATTTTGCAACCAGAAGAAAATCAGCGTACTCTGCGGGTGGGGCCTATCGAGATCAGGTCCTTCTGCAGCGCCGATGAAATCCGTCAATATGATTTCAGTCCCCGGTTCGGCTTCCACGCACACTACCGCTCACTCTACACCCGTCGTCTCAGCCTCGAGAACAATGCTGCCCAACCCGATGCCAACGTGACCCTGGCCCTGGCGGAAAACCGACTGATTGTCGGGTTCGGCGTGCTGACCTATCCGGAATCGGATGAGCGCTGGTCCCAACTCAATTCCCAGATCATGATGGAGGTCAAGGCCATTGAAGTTGGTTCCACCTGGCGGTCGCAGGGTTTGGCCAAAAATATTCTCGGATTGCTGGTCGGGCATCCCATGGTTGAAGAGAAGATTGCCTATATGGTGGGGTATTCGTGGACGTGGGATCTGGACGGTACCAAGAAAACGGCTCAACAGTACCGGCGAATGCTGATTCGGCTCTTTGAACCGTTCGGGTTTATGGAGTATCAAACCAACGAACCGAACATATGTCTTAAAGCGGAGAATATCTTCATGGGGCGGGTCGGCGGGAACGTATCGCCGGATGTGCAGAACGCTTTCAAATGGCTTCGTTTCGGGATGGCTTCCTGACCGGTTTATCGACAATCTGCTTTATCAGGGACGCCAGTTTTTTAGAGTCGTGACGCACGATACCGGCCGTGTTCTCCAGTAGATCGTTTTCGTAAACAATTCTGTCGTTCCACCAACCGTCCAGGTTGTCAAACGCGACGAATTCGGCTTTCTGTTTGCGGTAGCGGTTCAGCAGTTCGGTGCTCGGCTTGCGGTTGTTATAGATAATTCCGTCCAGTCTTCTTTCGATGGACCCCTCGAGGGTTTTCACGAAATCGCGTCCGACAAACTGATGGGTTTCACCGAATTTGGTCATGATGTTGAGGATATACAGAACGTGTGCTTTGGTTTTCAACAGCCCTTCCTTGACCCCCGGAACGATGAGACTCGGCATGATACTGGTGAAAAGATCCCCCGGGCCGATGATTATCGTATCGGCTTTCTGAATGGCCTCGAGCACCGGCGGGTAAACGGTGATGGCGTCGCTGTGGTGAGGGACAAGAAAGACATCGCGGATTTTTTCGCGCTGGGTGCCGCGAGGCATGTCGATGGCCGTTTCACCGTAAATCCGGGTGCCGTCGGTCAGTTCCGCCACCAGCGTGGCCTTGTCGATGGTGACCGGCAGGATGCGGCCGCGCACATCCAGGATTTCCGCCAGGGCCTGGATTCCGGAGGGAAAACTCCCCGTGTAACGCGACAGCATCGTCATGAGCATATTTCCGGCATTGTGACCCCTTAAACGACGATCACCGGTAAAGCGTTTCAGGAAGATGGTGCGGGCGATGTCGCGATGGGGGGAGAGAGCCAGAATGCATTTGAGGACATCTCCCGGTGGCAGGATTCCCAGTTCGTCTCGTAAACGGCCGGTACTGCCGCCGCTGTCAACCATGGAAACGACGGCGGTGATGTCCACCGATTCGAGTTCCCGCAAACCGGCGAGCAGGGCGTATTGACCGCTGCCGCCGCCTATGGTCAGGATTTTGTGCATGACACCATCAACATTAATGCCGGATACGACCGAAGGGCGCAGCCCAACGGAAAACGGGCTGAAAAGTATTCATGAAATATGCGGGCTAGTCGACTGCCAGTTCTTTCTTAAGCCATTTTTGCAGTTCGCCCTCAAGAGCATATACGCCTTTCAGCTCGCAGACCGGCTTCTGAAAACGACTCGGAACTTCAAACTTCGCCAATTCTTCGGCTTCATCGGAATTGCGGCGGATGAGGTAGATGAAATAGGGCTTTGACCAACAATTGACAACAAAATAATTGGTGTAGTCGTTTTTTGAGCGGATCACGTATCCGTCACCGCGGGCCCAATTGTTGCCCCATTCCAGGTAAAGACGAACCGCTTCTTCGGGGGTCATGTCCCAATTGACTGTATCAACCAGATCCCGGTCCTGCTTGAGCTCTTCTAAGGTCAGCATGAAAATCTCCTCTCATCGGGATAGTATCCGGCAGTCGGGGGCCACGCGATGACAATAGACGGCGATCGATGGAGCGCTTCCCGTCGACAGGCCTGATCGTTGGCGATCAGGCGTCGGTGAACAAAATGCCGGCGGTTGTCCCGCGGCTGTGAAGTCATTTTTTGCCGTTAACATGCGTCGTCCCGGTAAAAATGTCAAGAAACGTTCGGGCCGGGAATCTGGACGATAGTCAAGGTGCGCTTTGCAAATAAAGGCAATAATCTTTTACTTCTCGACAATGCGCCGATAACCGAAATATAGGTTGCTGGAATTAGGGGTATATTGTAACAGAAGAAAGCCAGAAAGAGTGGCTTCTAATACGATAAGGATCATCGATGAGAAAAATTGCTGTGGCGATGGCCAAAGGCGGCGTCGGTAAAACTACAACCGCCGTAAATCTTGCATTCGGGTTGGCGCGTCAGGGATTCAAAGTCCTGCTTGTCGACGGGGACACCCAGGGGCAGGCCGCAAAGTTTTTAGGGGTCAACCCCCGCCTGGGACTCTACGAATTCATTACGGGTCGCGATGAAAGCGGGCAGGCCGTTTCTAAAAAAGAGACCCTTTATTCCTGCCGTAACAACCTCTGGCTGCTCGGCGGCGGCATCAAATTGGTGGAGTTGAAACACTGGCTCGGAGAACAGCCACGGTCGGTTCGGCAGATTATTCTGGCCAATGCCATGGTGCCCAAAGACGGGACCCTTGACTATCTCATCTTCGACTGCTCACCGGGATGGGATGTTCTGAGTGTCAATATCCTGATGTCCGTTTCGGAAGTGCTCTGCCCGGTGGCCCTTCAGGGTCCAGCCATGGAGGGCCTGAAAACATTTTTTGGCTATCTGATGTCTGCGCAGCGGCTGAACCTGGAACTGCAGCTGAAGTACGTTCTGCCGACAATGTTCGACCAGCGGACCCGTCACAGCTTCGACATTTTGCGGCAGCTCAAACGGTTGTTTCACAAGCAGATATGTCATCCGATCCGCTACAATGTCCGCCTACCGGAGTCGGCTATGAAGGGCAAGACGATATTCGAGTACCGCAGCAGCGCCGGAAGCGCTGAAGATTACAGCAAACTTTTACAGAGGGTGCAAAACGATGGCTAAAAGGACGAAGAAATCCCCCGAATTTTTTGAGGACAATCCCTTCGATCCTGTCAGCGCTGCGACCGGCACGGCTTCAAAAACACCATCCGGTCCGGCCGGCAGAGTCCTCGGACCGCAAAAGCGCAAAGTCGGTTTCTATCTTTCGGTGACGCTGCTGGAGAGGTTTAATCGCAGTTTCTACGAATTGAAGCTGCAAGGGCGATCAATCGAAAACAAATCCGCCTTTCTCGAAGCGGTTCTCGATTATGCATTGGACGATATCGATCGCGGCGATGAGAGCCGCATCCTCAGTAACCTCGCAAAGAAGTAATCGCTTGCATCGGTTTGGGGTGAAGATCTAACCCTGCTGAAAAATATTCATGCAATGCTCGGGTTGGCTGCCGGCGAACTGACCGACATGAAAACCAGTGTTTTGCAATTGATTGCCGGCCATGTCACCGCGGTGGCGCATTCAGTGAGATGACACCTGTTTTCACGCTCGCAATGGAGCGGATTTCATTCCAACAATGTCCCCCGTGCCCGACAACCGGCCTGCCCACCATAAATCCCTTGACTAATTGGTGCATCCACCCTAAAAGCGGGACTGAGAAAAGCGAGGTGATTCCAATCCATTGGCCGTTTGCCATCTAAATTGCGATTTGTATTGAAGCCGTCTAAATTGATTCAGAACGAGAAAAAGGAGGATGACATGGAGATTAAAAAGGTTCTGCTGTCGGAAGACGAGATGCCGAGGCAGTGGTACAATATTCTGGCTGATATCAAAATGAACCCACCCCTGGGACCGGACGGCAACCCGGTGAGCCCCGATCAGCTGGCCCCGGTATTTCCGATGAACCTGATCGAACAGGAGGTCAGCGACCAGCGATGGATCGACATCCCCGAAGAAGTCCTAAGTGTCTACCGCATTTGGCGGCCGTCACCCCTTGTTCGGGCATTCGCTCTGGAAAAGGCTCTCGGGACACCGGCCCGCATCTATTTCAAATATGAAGGCGTGAGCCCTCCCGGCAGCCACAAACCGAACACGGCCGTGCCGCAGGCATACTACAACAAGGTCGCCGGCATCAAACGCCTGACCACCGAAACCGGCGCCGGCCAGTGGGGCAGTGCCTTGGCATTCGCCTGCGCGCAATTCGGCTTGGGCTGCAAGGTTTTCATGGTGCGGGTCAGTTTCGATCAAAAACCATATCGCAAATCGATGATGACCGCCTGGGGTGCGGAATGTGTCGCCAGTCCCAGCACCGCCACCAAAGCCGGTCGCGACTGGCTCGAGTGTGATCCGGATACACCGGGAAGCCTTGGGATCGCCATCAGTGAGGCTGTCGAGGCCGCTGTCAGCGATACGTCCGGCGAGACGCGGTATTCATTGGGAAGCGTTCTAAATCACGTGATGCTGCACCAGACCGTTATCGGCCTGGAGGCCAAGAAGCAGTTCGATAAGATCGGCGAATATCCGGATATCATCATCGGCTGTGCCGGCGGCGGCAGCAATTTTGCCGGTATCGCCTATCCTTTTGTGTATGATAAATTCAACGGCAAAGATGTCGCCATCTATCCAGTCGAACCGGCCGCTTGTCCGACACTGACCCGGGCTCCCTTTGCCTACGATCATGGCGACAGCGCCGGCTACACGCCGCTGCTGCCCATGCACAGCCTTGGACACACATTCGTGCCGGCCCCGATTCATGCCGGAGGGCTGCGCTATCACGGAATGGCGCCCACGGTGAGCCAACTGGTGGACGAAGGCGTTTTGGAGCCCAAGGCCGTCGAACAGCTGGCAGCCTTCGAAGCCGGTGTCCTTCTCGCCCGCACGGAGGGGATCATCTCTGCACCGGAGACCAACCACGCCCTGGCATGCGTAATAGATGAAGCCAAAAAAGCCAAAGAGGAAGGCAAAGAAAAAGTTATCCTCTTCAATTGGAGCGGTCACGGACTGATCGACCTGGGCTCCTACGATAAATACTTTTCCGGAGAGCTGCAGGATTTAACGCTCAGCCAGGAAGAGCAGGACAAGTATACCAGCATTCTATCCAAGTATCCGAAACCGCAGCATATGAAAAGTCGCTGACTTCAGGACGACGGCTCAGGAAACCCTTTATGGGAACCACATCCAAACAGTTGGTGCGACGGTGCCCCCGACTCGGGGGCCCGGTCGATTTTTTTTACTGCCTAACCTGCGAACGGCAACGACATCCCTGCCTAAAAATTATCGACTGCTGGTGGGAAATGTTCGATGTCCAGCGGTATCTTCAGGAAAACCTGGCACCTGAGGTTTTGCAACAGTTCAACAGCCGGAAACCGGAACCGAAAATCAGCCAGATCATAAAGATCGTCGCCCGAACGAAAAAACATCTGCCGGGGTCTTGACCGGTTTGCACCCATAATTAGTGTCCAGCCATAAATGGCCTTTTTCCCGCTGAACTGCGTTCTCCGCGGGTTTCCGGCTGCGGCGTACGTATAGTACGCCTCGCCGCAAATCCCGCCAAGGCGGGATGCGGCCTTGCTCAGCGGAAAAAATTCTCATTTCTGAATTGGACACTCAATGGTGCCATCACATATTCGTGGATGATCACTAATTATCATCGCTAAACACCTGTTTTTGCTGGAGAGACTCCCAACGTTTGACTGTTGCAGGAGTTAACAACGAACTGATACGCGGGAATGATCTTTTCACCCGGTCTTCGGACCACCCTATCATGCGCGATACATGCAGCAGCCGCTTGAAAAATACCTCAGACCGACAGCGATACTGGACAGCGATCATCCGGCGGTCATCCGTTTTGCAAATCGTGCGGTAGCGGAAACCGGTGCGGACCCGGTCAATACCGCCGTGCGGCTCTATTATGCTGTCCGGGACGGTATCCGCTACGATCCCTATGTGCCATTTCATCGACCGGCCCACTACCGTGCCAGCAATACCTTGAAATGGGGCCGGGGCTATTGCGTCGGCAAGGCCGCGCTGCTCTGCGCCCTGGCCCGGGCCAGGAGAATTCCCTGCCGCCTTGGATTCGCAACGGTCCGCAACCACCTGGCATCAAAAAAGCTGATCGAACATATCGGTTCGGATCGCTTCGTCTACCACGGGTATGTGGAGTTCTGGCTCAACCGTCGTTGGGTGAAAGCGACTCCGGCATTCAACGCCGAACTCTGCGATCTGCACCGTGTGGCTCCGCTCGAATTCGATGGATATTCGGATGCCATCTATCAGTCCTTCAACCGGGATAACGAACGCTATATCGAATATCTGGACGATCACGGTATTTTCGCCGATGTGCCGGTTTCGGCGATTGTGAGTGCCTGGAAGGAGGCATACGGCGTTCGCAGAGTACAGGGGTGGATCGAAAAAGGCGAGACTCGGGACAACGGAGCAGGACGCTGTGTTCGCGATTTCTACCGAGAGACACCTCTGAAGACTTGACACAAAATTAGCCCGGAAATTTCATTAAATCTTTTTGCCGAGCGGCCGAAAAGAAGCCGTATCGGGCATCGGTCAACCTCATTAACCGTATAACCGAGGGACATGTCGATCCTCCCAAAGATCTAAAGAAGGAGCTGAAAAGATTTCATGAAATTTCCAGGATAGAGGCGGCAGCAGGCCTGAAGGGTATATCCGGGAAGATAGCGAACCACGCATGCTAATCCGAAAAATTAAAGAGTTTTATTTAGATAATTGATAAAATTAATAATTTAAGTTATTTGATTGCGTTAATATGGATTCGCACATATATCCCGGTAGGTCAAATCAGCTTTGCGGGATCCTTGCCTGAATTTTCCGCCTCGCGGGTGCATCGGGGACAGAGGCCCTCGAATTCCAGGCGATGGCCGATGATGGTGTAGACGGTTGTCCCGTAGAGCTCATCCTCGATTTCCTTCAGCGGGGCGATGGGGGCGTTGTCAACCCGGCCACATTTCAGACAGCGGACGTGGTAATGTTTTTTGGGGTCCCAGTCGAATCGTTTGATGTCACCGCCAAGCTCGAGTTTCTGAATTTCTCCAAGTTCAGACAGAATTTCCAAATTTCGGTAAACCGTTCCGAGACTGATCCGCGGCAGCCGCTTGCGGACCATTTCGTAGACGTCATCGGCACTGGGGTGCACCTTGGCCCGGCGAATTTCTTCAAGGATCACTTCACGTTGACGCGTTACTCGGTAAGTACTTGTTTTCAGGTGGGTATTTGAGGTGGATTTTCCACTTGGGGTGGCCGGGTCGTTTTTTGCTGCCATAGTCATTTCCCAGGGTCGGTAAGCGTGCAGGGCTTCATCGGTATAGTAGATTACAATTAACAATAACCGTCGATCTCGTCAACTACGCCGTCGGCATCCGCCTCCCATGACGACAGAGGCTGCATCCGTATCGTTCGACACTTGCAGTAGTTGGGCGACAGCTTCGACCATGACCGAGAACGACTCGTTTCAGTGCAAAGGTCGCGTTTGGAAAGGGGGAAACAGATTGACAAACGGAATCAAATTATAGTAAAATATCAGCCATTTATAAATCTTGTAACCGACCCCATCCGGAACTGCGATATCGAATGATTACCACAGCTTGCCTCACAAGAAAGGGACAGACCTTAATGAACGGCATTGATAACGACAATACCCAGAGAATTCAGTTCGAAAAACCGGATCTTTATGAAATGACAAAGACTTACACGGTCTTTGACTTGCATTTTCACAGCCGCCACTCCGACGGTTCGAATTCGGTCGAAGAAATCGCCCGCCATGCCCGGGCCTTGAATATTGGTGTGGCCATCACCGACCATAATGCCATCGAGGGAGCGCTTAGAATCGATGCCTGCAAAGATGTGCTGAGCATTCCCGGCATTGAAGTCACTTCTCAGGAAGGGGCTCATATCCTGGTGTATTTTTATGATGTCGACAGCTTACAGTGCTTCTACCATTACGACATCAAACCCTTCATGGGCAGTGACCTCATGAGTTCGACAACCCTCAGAATGGAAGAGATCATCGCGCGGGCACGAAAGTATGACTCGGTGGTCATTTTCCCCCACCCCAGTTGTGCCGTGTACACCGGAATCTGCAATCCATATTTTCCCCAGGAACGACAACAGGATCTGTTTCGTTTGGCCGACGGGGTGGAGGTGATCAATTCCGGCAACCTGAAAAAGCAGAATCTCAAATGTGCCCTGCTGGGATTCAATCTCGACAAAGCCATCACCGGCGGTAGCGACGGACACGTGCTCAAGCACATGGGAAAAGTGGTTTCCTATGCCGACTGCCGGCCTGAACGTCAGGCGTTTCTCGATGCGGTCAAACAGAAAAGAAACAAAGTGATTGGCAAGGAAGTGAATATTTTCAGGAAGATGACGGCCAACGGTTACAAGCTCAGATCGAATTTTCGGAACAGGGCGGATTTATTCAGCAAAAATTTTCATTTCGGATATACCCTCATTCATACCCAGTCTCAAAAACTGCATCACAACCTGCGCTGCAGCCTCAACGGTAAATTTCGACAACGGATGAAGGCCAAGATGTATCGATACGATTTTTGAAGTTGATTTCCTGCTGCTTGGCAGAGCGACCCAGTGCTCCCGCTACCGGGCAGCGGCGGAATCAAAATCAACGATCGAACACGGAAACACTATGCCAGTGGCCGACCCTCAGCCAACCGTCCCGTCTTTCAGATTGATAACGCCGTTCGCTGGGCTTTCTTCGGTCTCGTTTGAAAAGCGATTTGCCACCCGGAATTCCCTTCTTCCGGCGGTCTGGCGCACTGTTTCGACGATCGGACAGGGAGCGGACGCACCATGGGTCGATATCGAGTTTGTTGGCATTTGTCGATTGTAATCTGATCATTGCTGCAGACTCCGGCTGGAGGCTTATAACCCAAGCCAGTCGCGGTATTTTGTGGTTCTCTTCTTACCTGCCTAATTCAGACCTGGAATTTTGTCAACGCTCTTTTTCCGTATCTTTCTGCTGCTGTCAGCGCATATATCCGCGGATCATTTCCTCCCATTTCCTTATCCTTTATCTGGGAATCGACAAACGAACTGAAAATTGCCAAGCTGCCAGTTGCATTTGATAATCGCAGTAACAATTTTGTTATTGACCTGCTTCGAAAGATTCGTGTAGATACAAAATATAAAGGAGTGGCCCTGGATGCCACGGTTTTTGGTTTGTTCGTGCGGACATTCTATCGACTGCGGAGTGTCCGGGCAGTGGTAATATCGTGTCATCGTTACCACTGATAAAAGAATCAACCTAAACAAAGAAGGAGGAGAGGTGATGAAGGGATTTAAACTGATCGTAATGTTTGCTTTAGTTGGGGTTCTCCTATCCGGGAGTATCGTATGCGCCGGTACCCTTGCGGACGTCAAAGCCAAGGGGTTCATCGCGGTGGGCGTCAATGAAGGCCTATTCGGCTTTTCCAAACCCGACGAAAAGGGTGTCTGGCGTGGGCTGGATGTCGATACCGCCCGGGCGATTTCGGTGGCGGTTTTCGGCGATCCGAACAAGATAAAATTCATCCCCTTGACGGCCAAAACCCGGTTTACGGCCTTGCAGTCCGGTGAAATCGACGTTCTCACCCGCAACGCCACCCAGACCCTCAGTCGCGAGAGCTCCTTGGGGCTGAATTTCGTGCACGTGAACTATTACGACGGCCAGGGCTTCCTCGTGCCGAAGAAGCTCGGTGTCAAGACCGCCGAGGAATTGGATGGTGCGACGGTTTGTGTACTGCCGGGCACGACCACCGAGCTGAATGTGGCCGATTATTTCCGAGCCAACAAAATGACGATGAAGCCGGTGGTGATCGAAAGCACTCCGGAGTTGGCCAAAGCTTTCTTTGCGGGCCGGTGTGACTGCTTGACTTCCGATGCTTCCCAGTTGGCCAGTACCCGTTCCGTTGCTCCCAACCCGGATGACTATGTCATCCTGCCCACGATCATTTCGCGTGAACCGCTGGCTCCGGCCGTCCGCCATGGTGACGACCAGTGGTACGACATCGTGAATTTTGCAACCATGGCGATGATCGAAGCCGAATTTCTGGGTGTAACATCCAAGAACGTGGACGAAATGATGAAGAGCAATGACCCGCAGGTTCAACGCTTCCTGGGAGTGAATCCGGGAAACGGCGAGGCTCTGGGATTGGACGAGAAGTGGGCCTATAATATCGTCAAAATGGTCGGGAACTACGACGAGGTCTTCGAGCGCAACGTGGGCGTCAACACCCCGCTCAAGCTCGAACGCGGATTGAATGCGCTGTGGACTAAAGGCGGCCTGATGTACACCCCGCCGTTCAAGTAATCGATTGAACGCTCATCAGTGAACGTGCTCCGAACAAGCCGTTCGGCCGCTGCATTCACATACGGCGGCTTAACGGCTTGGGTTATTTATTGTTTTAGCTTTTATCCACGAAGGGAGAAATATCCCTTTTGCACAGACGCGATGGCACACGCCGTATCCTGCCGTGTGCTTCCGGTTGGGAATTGAGTCCAGGACGCCTTTGCAAGGTGCTGAAACCCTAAACGAGTTTGATTCCAACAGCCTGATGTCGCCAACAAAAGATCACCGCAGCAGCAACGTGACCCCATCCAAAACCACCTTTTGGTACGACCCCAAGTTTCGCGCGGTCTTGTATCAGATCGGTGTCCTGGTGACGGTCGGTCTGCTGGGGTATTATTTGATATCAAACACCGTGACGAACCTGGAAAAACAGTCCATCGCCACGGGATTCGGCTTTCTGGAGAAACAGTCGTCGTTTGAAATCGGGGAATCCCTCATTTCCTATTCCGCGGCCGACACCTATTTTCGGGCGCTGCTGGTTGGTGCACTCAACACTCTTCTGGTGGCTTTGATCGGCATCATTCTCACCATCATCCTCGGCACATTCCTCGGTATCGCGCGGCTTTCGACAAACTGGCTGGTATCAAAGCTCGCCTCAATTTACATCGAGGTTTTTCAGGATATCCCCATTCTGCTGCAGCTGTTCTTCTGGTATGCTTTATTCTATGAAATTCTGCCGCAGCCGCGGCAAGCCCTCGAACTCTTCGATGGGGTCTTTTTGTGCAATCGGGGCCTGATTTTCGGTATCCCGGTGTCGGATCCCGCCTACAGGTACATGGCGGTCGCAGTTCTGATCGGCTGCGGCGGGATCTATCTGTTGCGGCGCTGGGCCCGCAAGCGTCAGGATGAAACCGGTCAGGCGTTTCCTGTCTTCCGGGTTTCCCTCGGAATACTGGTCGGTTTGCCACTGATCACATGGTGGATCGCCGGAGCCCCGACGGCGATGGACGTGCCGGTGTTAAAAGGGTTCAATTTCAAGGGCGGCATCACTGTTAGCCCCGAATTCACGGCCTTATTGCTGGGACTCGTCCTATACACGGCCGCTTTTGTGGCCGAAGTCGTGCGCGCCGGCATTCAATCCGTCAGCAAGGGACAGACAGAAGCCGCGGTGTCGATCGGCCTGAGACCCGGACAAGTGTTGAACCTGGTGATCTTGCCCCAGGCACTGCGGGTCATTATCCCGCCCCTTACCAGTCAGATGCTCAATCTGACAAAGAACAGCTCCCTGGCCGTGGCGATCGGCTATCCCGATTTCGTGTCCGTTTCGGGTACCACCATCAACCAGACCGGTCAGGCCATCGAGGGGGTTGCGATGATAATGATGATATATCTTATTTTCAGCTTGACGACCTCGGCCTTCATGAACTGGTACAACAAGAAAATGAAACTTGTCGAGCGCTAGGCGGAATCAAGCAATGACAACCACGCGCCAGGACATACAGCCGGTTGAAGAAGTCAAACCACCGCGGACGCACGTCGGAATCATCGGCTGGTTGCGGACAAACCTTTTCAGCACCTGGTACAATTCACTGCTGACGGTGGTCATCCTTTACGTCCTCTGGCTAACGATTCCGCCCTTTATCCGCTGGGCTTTGATCGACAGCCTGTGGATGTCGACGGGCAAAGAGTGCCACGCCGCCGATGGGGCCTGCTGGTCGGTCATACCGGCCAATATCCGCTTTATCATGTTCGGTTTTTATCCTTACGACATTCAATGGCGGCCGGCGTCCGCGGTCGTCATGCTGGTGAGCCTGCTCATCTTCAGCCAGTATCGCCGCAACTGGAAGAAGTCCTTGCTCTATATCTGGATCGCCGGCCTGGTCTGCATGGGCGTGCTCATGCGCGGCGGGGTCCTGGGCTTGTCCGTAGTGGAGAGCACAAAGTGGGGCGGGCTGCCGCTGACACTCTTGCTTTCGGTATTCGGCCTGACCGCCGCATACCCCCTCGGCATCCTTTTGGCGCTGGGGCGCCGGTCGAACCTGCCGGCTATCAAAAGCCTCTGCGTCGTCTATATCGAGCTGATTCGGGGCGTGCCTCTGATCAGCCTACTGTTCATGTCGTCGGTCGTCTTTCCCTTGTTTTTGCCGGAAGGCGTCACGGTCAACAATATCCTCCGGGCCCAGGTGGCCATCATTCTGTTTACGGCCGCCTATATCGCCGAGGTGGTGCGCGGCGGATTGCAGGGCATGTCTGCAGGGCAGTATGAAGCCGCAGAATCTTTGGGGTTGAATTACTACCAGACCATGCGTTTAATCATATTGCCCCAGGCGCTCAAGATCGTCATTCCGCCCTCGGTCAGTATTCTGATTTCAGCTTTCAAAGATACCTCACTGGTGGTGATTATCGCTCTCTACGATCTGTTGAAAACCACCCAATCCATTCTTGGTGATCCCCGTTGGATGGGATTCTCAGCGGAGGCGTATATTTTTATCGCTATCATCTATTTCGTGTGCTGCTTCTACATGTCCAACTTCAGTCGCAAGCTGGAACGCGATCTCGACACGGGGCTGTAGGCGAAGGATTAAAGATGCAGGAAAAATATTTATAATTTATAGGGATTATGGTCATGAATGACACGATGCCGGTCCAAGACGATCATCTGCATGCCGATGACACCATTATCGAGATTGTTGGCATGCACAAATGGTTTGACGAATTTCACGTGCTCAAGGATATCAATCTGAAAGTTGCCCGTAAAGAGCGCATCGTTATATGCGGGCCGTCCGGATCGGGCAAGTCGACCCTAATTCGATGCATCAACCGCCTTGAGGAGCACCAGAAAGGGCAGATAATCGTCGACGGGATCGAATTGACCAACAATATAAAAAATATTGAAAAGATCCGCGCCGAAGTCGGAATGGTTTTTCAGCACTTCAACCTGTTTCCTCACCTGACGATTGTTGAAAACCTGGCGCTGGGGCCGATCTGGGTGCGCAAAGTCCCGCGTAAAGAAGCCGAGGAAGCGGCAATGCACTACCTCGAAAAGGTTCAAATTGCCGAACAGGCTCAAAAATATCCGGGTCAGCTTTCCGGTGGACAGCAACAACGGGTTGCGATTGCCCGCAGTCTGTGTATGGCCCCGAAGGTCATGCTCTTCGATGAGCCCACATCGGCGCTTGACCCTGAAATGATCAAGGAAGTCCTGGACGTCATGATCGATCTGGCCCAGGAAGGGATGACCATGATCGTGGTCACCCACGAAATGGGTTTTGCAAAGAGTGTTGCCCATCGAGTACTTTTCATGGATTTTGGACAGATTGTGGAAGCCAATACGCCCGATGAATTTTTCGATCATCCGCAGCACGAGCGCACGAAACTCTTCCTCAGTCAAATTCTACATTAATGAAGCCGATAGTCGTCATCGTGGGGCGCCCCAATGTGGGCAAATCGACCTTTTTCAACCGTGTGACCCGGTCGAGGGATGCTCTGGTCGACAACGCCCCCGGTGTGACCCGTGATCGTCACTTCGGCACTGCCCGTTGGGACGAGACCGAATTCAATCTGGTAGATACCGGCGGAATTGCCGGCACGGACGAATTCTCCCTGCGAATAGCATCCCAGGTTCAACTGGCTATCGAAGAGGCCGACGCCATCATATTCATGATGGACGGCAGGGAAGGGCTTTCGCCCTTTGATAAAGAGGTCGCTTCGCTGCTGAGAACCAGTGCCAAGCCGATTTTTCATACCGTCAACAAAATTGACGGTCCGGAGCAAGAAGATCGGCTGTCGGATTTCTACGGCCTGGGTGTTGACACACTCTACCCCTTGTCTGCCGAACATCGCTATGGTCTGCACGATCTTCTTGACGACCTGGTGAAGGCTTTGCCCGTATTCCAGCCGCCAAAGGTCGCAGATGACGATCTGGAGCCCATCCGGATAGCCGTCATCGGGCGCCCGAATGTGGGCAAGTCTTCCCTTATCAACACCATTCTGGGAGAAGAGCGCCTGTTGGTCAGCGACATTCCGGGAACCACCAGGGATGCCGTCGATACCTTGTGTCGGATCGATGATAGACCCTACCTGCTCGTCGATACCGCCGGCATACGGCGTAAGGGTAAAGTGTCCCAGAAGCTCGAAAAGTTCTCGATCATCAAAGCACTTCGCAGTTTGGACCGCTGTGACGTGGCCCTGGTGATCATTGATGCGGCTGACGGTATCACCGATCAGGACATCACGATTGCCGGTTACGCCCACGATCGCGGCTGCGGCTGCGTTTTTCTGCTAAACAAGTGGGACCTGATCGAAAAAGATCGCAACACCCATCGACAATACACCCAGAACCTCAGGGAAAAGGCCAAGTTCATGACCTTTGCCCCTGTGTTGACCGTCTCTGCTTTGACAGGGCAGAGGGTGGCCAAGATCTTCAGGTTAGTGGAAACCGTCTATCTCCAGTACGGCACGCGGATCGGCACCGGCAGGTTGAACAAAGTCTTCGAGACGGCTGTCGAGCATAACAGCCCTTCACTGCATCGCGGTCGGCGGATCAAATTTTTTTACGCCACGCAGATATCGATCAAACCGCCCACATTCGTCTGCTTCGTGAACTACCCGGACGCCGTGCACTTTTCTTACCGTCGGTATCTGGTGAACTGCTTGCGCAAGGAATTTTCGCTCGATAGTACGCCGATCCGCCTGTATTTTCGTAAAAGGGAGCGGCGCAGAGCACCGGGAGAAAAACGCCGGTAATGCCGGTCGAATTTCCGCCGGTGAGGATCGGGTGGTCGGTAATTGGCCGCACAACGGGATGTCACTATGACCGACCTTTTCGAATATCAAGCCCGTAAAAATTTCAATCCGACCCGCCCCCTTGCCGAACGGATGCGTCCGCACAACCTGTCCGAATTCTTCGGGCAGAAGCAACTTGTCGGTGACGGTGCGATCATCCGTCGTGCTATCGAGCAAGATCATATCTTCTCGATGATCCTGTGGGGGCCTCCCGGTTGCGGTAAAACGACCCTGGCCCGAATTATCGCCATTGAAACCAAATCCTATTTTACCCAGTTTTCGGCGGTGCTGTCCGGAGTCAAAGAAATTCGTACGGTGATTGACGACGCCCGGCAACAGCTTTCATTGCACCGCAAAAAAACGACGCTCTTCGTGGATGAGATCCACCGTTTCAACAAGGCTCAGCAGGATGCATTTCTTCACCAGGTGGAAAGCGGCTTGATTACCCTTATCGGCGCGACCACCGAGAACCCGTCTTTCGAGGTGATTGCTCCATTGTTGTCACGCTGCCGGGTGCTGACCCTGAACATGCTGACCGATGATGAGATCGGCGCGATTCTGAATCGGGCGCTGCGGGATGAAGAGCGAGGGATCGGTAAACTCGGCATCGAATTGGATTCCGAGGCGCTGGACTACCTGATACACATTGCCGATGGGGATGCACGGGCGGCGCTCAATGGACTCGATATCGCTGCAGCGCTCAGGGCCGGAGAAGGCAAAACTGAGGTACCGATCACCTTGCCGGATGTCGAGCGGGCGTTACAGAAAAAAGCCCTGATGTACGATAAATCGGGCGAAGAGCACTACAACCTGATCTCCGCTCTCCACAAGAGCTTGCGTGGTAGCGATCCCGACGCGGCGCTGTATTGGCTCGCGCGGATGCTCGAGGCGGGGGAAGACCCCCTTTTCATTGCCCGCCGAATGATCCGGTTTGCTTCGGAAGATGTGGGTAACGCCGATCCGCGAGCCCTCGGAATCGCCATCGATGCCATGGAGGCCTACAAATTCATCGGGCGGCCCGAGGGGGATCTGGCCCTGGCCCAAGCGGCGGTCTATCTGGCGACGGCCTCCAAAAGCAACCGTCTGTACACGGCTTACAAGGCGGTGGTTTCCGACATCCGCTCGACCGGCTCGCAGCCGGTACCGCTGCATATTCGTAATGCCCCTACCCGGTTGATGAAAGATCTCGGGTATTCGGAGGGGTACAAATACGCTCACGATTATCCGGATGCGCATGTGCCGCAGGATTACCTGCCGGACGGCCTAAAGGGGCGCCGGTATTACCGTCCCACCGACAGGGGGTACGAAAAGATTATTTCAGAGCGCATCGAGCGCTGGCGCCGATCGATGCGCCCAGGCCGCAAAAGGGATTAACATCATAATGTCCCAATCAGCGGCAGGACGGATCGATTTTGAAACGGACCTTGCGGCGGATTCCGTTGGAACCGATCGACGGGTTCGGCTCGAACGAACGCTCTTCAAAGGTGACTTCTCCGGAATCGGTGATCAACAGTACGGAAGACGATCGGGTGCCGTAGTTGCCGCTGGCGATGAACAATGGGGACAGAAGCCGTTCCCATTCGAGTCCGACCCCCGTGTTCGGCAGTTGGTCATCTGGTGCAAGTGCTCGGTCCGACAGTACCCCGAACAGTCCCTCGATGCCCCAGTATCCCTCCTGGGTCAGGATTTTTTTAAGGCGTTTTTTGCCTCTGACAATCTTGGGCCATTCGGTGTTTATCAAGTGGTTGCTCAACCCGTAAAGCCCCGGCCGGAGGTGCTCGATCCCGTCACCGCGATTGGAGTAATACCAGAGTCCCTTCCGGTCTCCCACCAGCAGGTTGAAGCCGTTATAGCGGTGGCCGGTTTTGCGCACTCTTTCGAGATAGCTGTCGGGGGCTGTGGTGTTTTCAAGGAAATGGCTGACCAACAGACCGCGGGAAGGTGCCTGAGGGTTTTGGGCGGCAGGATCCCGGTAGTTGGTTAGAGCCGCGATGCGTCCGCAGCGCGATATGCCGAGCCAGGTGCCGTTGCCTTGCATGTCACGACCCCCGTATATGTTCGGGGTATCCTGCCAGGCGGCCAGTGGTCGGGTCGGGCGGTCATAAAATTCATCCCGGTTGGCGACAAGGATCAAGCGGTAACCGGGTTGTTTCGCATACGAAAAAAGAATCAAACACATCGTATCACCATTGACCGTTACCAGTGGGTGTGATAAGGACATTCGGTACTTTGAGATTCAATTTGCTAAAATAATCAACATTTTAATTAAAATCAACTCAAGGAGGAATTTGAGATGAGAGAGGCAGTCATCGTCAGCGGGGCGCGAACGGCAATCGGTAATTTCGGCGGCGGTCTACAGTCGGTACCGGTGGTCGATCTTGGTGCTCTCGTGATAAAAAATGCGCTTCAGAAAATCGGCTTGCGACCTGTCGCGAGTCCAAACATGATGGCCGACACTCCGGACAAACTGAAAGGCGGGGCTCTGACAAAACTCGAGGCCCAATACCACAACTGGCAGGACTCGGCTACACCGGTAACCATCGATGAAGTTATCATGGGCAACGTGCTGCAAACCGGCCAGGGACAAAATCCGGCTCGGCAGGCGATGATCCGGGCCGGCCTTCCTAAAGAGACCCCGGCCTATACGATCAACAAGGTTTGCGGATCCGGTCTCAAATCGATTGCTTTGGCCGCTGCCGCCATCATGACCGGCCAGGCCGAGGTCGTTGTTGCCGGCGGCCAGGAAAATATGAGTCAGGTGCCGATGTCTCTCCCCAAAGGCCGCTGGGGGTATCGAATGGAACTGAGCGGCGTCGGGGAAGTTCACGACCTGATGGTTTTTGACGGTCTATACGAAATATTTTACGGTTACCACATGGGGTTGACCGCCGAAAACATTGCCGATCTTTATGGTATTGGTCGCCGGGAGCAAGACGAGCTGGGCGTGCTGAGCCACACCCGGGCGCGCACCGCCATAAAAGAGGGTTTGTTCAGTGAAGAAATCGTTCCCGTAGTTATCAAATCGCGCAAAGGCGAATCCGTATTCGACGTTGACGAGAGGCCCATGGACACCGATATCGAGAAAATGGCGAAACTGCGGCCGGCGTTTAAAAAGGACGGGACCGTCACTGCCGGGAATGCCTCCGGTATCAATGATGCCGCCGCCGCCGTACTGATCATGAGCGCTGAAAAAGCCAAGGAACTCGGTCTGGAACCGTTTCTGCGAATCAAAGGGTTTGCAGCGGGCGGACTCGATCCGGCTTTTATGGGATTGGGACCGGTGCCGGCTGTCCGCAAAGTGCTGAAGACCACAGGAATGGAATTGAGCGACATCGATACGATCGAGCTGAACGAAGCATTTGCCGCCCAGGCCATCGGGTGCATGCGTGAACTGGGAATCGAAAACGACCGTCCCAATGAACTGGGCAGCGGCATCTCGCTCGGACACCCCATTGGCTGTACCGGCACCCGACAGATGGTGACAGCGATGCACCACATGAAACGCAAAGGTTACAACACGGGCTTGATCAGCATGTGCATTGGCGGCGGTATGGGCATGGCGATGATCGTTACGCGCTAAACCGATGAAATTACAATGTTTTAAACATAACGCGAGTCAGATAATTGAGCCCTCTGGAAGTTTTCATTGACCGGGAGCGGAGGGAATGATCAGCGACTTCAGCCTATGTATAAGGCAACCTAAGGAAAGAACAGATTTCATAATAATATAGAACTGTTAAACTAACTTAACCATTTGTGGTTTCCATCGAATATCCGTGGTTGCCGTTGTTCTTTCCCAGGGCGGCCTAATGCATTACGATCCCACCATGGCGGGACTCGCTTGCGCTGCTGATCATTCCCTCCGCCTGGGGCAACTTTTGCGGGAAAAACGCCCCGGCTGCTGAAAAATTCGCGGATCCGTTGTTTCTCTTCCGCAGCTGGGGTGGTGCGGCCTGCCGTGACTTTGGAGGCCATTTTTCTCTTTACACGCCGGGGGCTTGCTGATATAAGCCTCGAAAAAAAATGGTCATTCCGGTGCGACCCGATAGAATGACCGTTACCGTTCAAAGAGGGGGCAGGGGATCATGAACGTAGCAAGAAAATTGGGCATATTGGTTTTCTTTGGTGTGCCGGTCATTATCGGCGGTGGGATCGTGTATGCCATCTTTGATGATCTCGCAGCGATATTCATTTACCAGGCCATCCTTCTGCTCGGTGCCGGAGCGTTTGTCGCCAGATAGACATCTACGTCACTCAATTTACCGCTCCCCGCGCACGAACAAACACAAGCCACGGTTTCCCTGAATTTCCGAGTGTTGTAGGGTGCCGTGGATTTTTTTTATGAGACGTCCCTTTGGGTAATAATGGCGCAGCCAAACGGCTGCCGGGCCGATTCAATACCCGCCTGATCGTGCGCAGAAAGGATGTAGCGGTACAACGGCCGTGTATTCTTCCTCCCGGAATTCCGATCCTAAGCCATTGAAACGCTCAGGGCGAAAATTTGATAGCAGTATTAAGTGTCCACTTCATAAATTTGGTTTTTTTGGGGGGCTGGGCAAGGCCGCATCCCGTCATGGCGGGATTTGGGGTGAGGCGCTGAGTGTACACCGTCGCCGGAGACCTGCGGATCATTCCGCCCTGGCGGGACCCAGCGTAAAAGAGGCCCTTTAAGGGCGGACACGATTTAGAAACCGGGCTGATGCATGGAAAAAAACATGGGCGATCGAAATTCCCGAAACCTGATCTTGTGGGTATTTCTGGTCTATTTTCTGGTTTCCATTTTTATGCTCGGCTGGCTGATGTGGCCTTTCTTATCCACCATCGTTTTGGCTGCAACCGTCACAGGGTCATTCAATCCGCTCTACCAGCGTTTTAATCGAAAACTGCCGCCGGTGATGGCATCCCTGAGTACCTGCGCGATTATTTTTCTTTTTCTATTTATTCCGATTGTGTCCCTGGTCGGCATTCTGTCCAAAGAAGCCTATGACCTCTACCAGTTGGCCAGAAATGCCGCTCTCCAGGATCAGATCAACCATTTGATTCAGGACAATCGGGTGGTCGAGTCCCTTAACGCCCTCTTAAAGAAATACAATATCGCCTTCACCGGGGTGGAACTCAACCGCGCCATTACCGAATTGGGGAAAAATTTAGGGCTGATACTCTACGACCAGGCGCGAACCATAACCTCTAACATATTGAAATTTTTCTTGCATTTCTTCTTCATGCTTTTGATCTGTTTCTACTTGTTCGTTGATCAGCAGCGCCTGTTGGCGTTCATATTCGACCTGTCGCCTCTGCCGGATGATCAGGACAAGAAACTATTTCGAAAATTCAAGGACATGGCCGGCGCTATTCTGATCGGAAACGGTCTGAGCGGCCTCGTCCAGGGGATCCTGGGTGGAGCCGTATTTGCAATTTTCGGACTGCGGTCGCCCATTTTGTGGGGTGTTATCATGGCCCTGGTGGCCTTCCTGCCGATCGTGGGGATCGGCGTTGTATTCATTCCGGCAGCCATTTACCTGTTTCTGAAAGGTCGGATCGCGGCCGGTGTGTTTTTCGTCATATTTTACATGTTGCTCTCCGGTGGGGCGGAATACGTCCTCAAACCCAAACTCGTGGGGCAGCGGGTGCAGATGCACACCTTGTTGGTGTTTCTTTCGATCATCGGCGGTCTGCAGCTCTTCGGAATACTGGGGATAATCTACGGGCCCCTTGTGGCCACAGGCTTTCTGACGCTTACCGATATTTACCATACCAGCTATCAGAATCTGGTTGAATCCTCCAAAACGTGATATGAAGTTAACCCGTCAATTCATTGTTAACTAGACAAGGTGGGGAAATGATACCAACTGAAAATTCGCTTGTGGTCAGCATAGAAAGCGAGATGCGAAGATCGTACCTCGACTATGCCATGAGTGTCATTATCGGCAGAGCGCTGCCTGATGTACGTGATGGCCTCAAGCCAGTGCACCGTCGCGTGCTCTTCGCCATGCGGGAACTCAAGAACGACTGGAACAAACCGTACAAGAAGTCGGCGCGTATCGTCGGTGATGTCATCGGTAAATACCATCCGCATGGTGACACGGCCGTGTATGACACTATCGTCCGCATGGCCCAGGATTTTTCTCTCCGCTATCCTTTCGTGGACGGGCAAGGTAATTTCGGATCCATTGACGGTGATCCGGCGGCGGCCATGCGTTACACCGAGATCCGGATGATGCGTCTGGCACATGAAATGCTGGCGGACCTGGACAAGGAAACCGTCGATTTCGTTCCAAACTACGACGAGTCCATGACCGAGCCCTCGGTCATGCCGGCCAAGATACCGTCCCTGCTGATTAATGGCTCATCGGGAATCGCCGTCGGTATGGCCACGAATATTCCGCCCCACAATTTAGGCGAAGTTTGCGAGGCGATAAAGGCTCTGGTGGATAACCCGCAGCTTGAATGGCACGATCTGATTAAATTTATACCGGGTCCCGATTTTCCCACCAGCGGCATCATTTACGGTACGACCGGTATCGAAGACGCCTACCGCACCGGCAGGGGCATCATACGGATGCGGGGGCGGGTGATGGTCGAAATAGACCAGCGCACCCAGGCTGAAACAGTCGTCATTACCGAACTGCCCTACCAGGTCAACAAAGCCCGTCTCATCGAGCAGATTGCCGATCTTGTCAAAAACAAACAGATCGAGGGGTTGCGTTTCGTCCGGGACGAATCGGACCGCGATGGGATGCGCATCGCCATGGGGCTGAAAAAGGATCAGATTGCCGGAGTGATCATCAATCAGCTTTATAAACATACCCGCCTCGAGAGCAGTTTCGGCGTTATTTCCCTGGCCGTTGTTCAAGGGCGCCCTGAACTTTTACCCCTGAAAAAGATCCTCGAACAGTTTATTTATCATCGCAAAGAGATCATCGTTCGACGAACACGCTATGATTTGCGAAAGGCGGAGGAGCGCGCTCATATTCTCGAAGGCTTGAAGATCGCGCTCGACAATCTGGACGATGTCGTGGCGCTGATAAGAAGTTCTCGATCACCGGATGAAGCCCGCAGTCGACTCATGGAGACTTACGGTCTGACGATCATTCAGGCCAAAGCCATACTGGACATGCGGCTCCAGCGGTTGACGGGTCTCGAGCGGGAAAAGATAATCGAAGAGTATGAAAACGTGCTCAAAGATATCGCCCATTTCCGGGAGATTTTAGGAAGTAACCAATTGGTTCTGGACATCGTCAAGCAAGAAATCGCGGAAATCCAGTCCGAATTCGCCGATGAACGGCGCTCGGAGATCGTTCAGGATACCAAGGAGATCAACATTGAAGATATGATCGTCGAAGAGGATATGGTGGTGACCATTTCCCACGAAGGATATATCAAGCGCAACCCGATTACCTTGTATCAAAATCAACGCCGCGGCGGTAAGGGCAAGACTGCCATGGGTACCAAAGAAAAGGATTTTGTCCAACATCTTTTCGTGGCTTCCACCCACCACACATTTATGTTTTTCACCAACCAGGGCCGGGTTTACTGGCGCAAGGTGTATGAAATTCCCCAGGCCGGGCGCACGAGCCGCGGCAAGGCCGTCGTTAACCTGTTGAATCTGGCACCCGAGGAAAAAATGACCACGGTGCTGGCTGTGCCGGACTTCGAGCCCGGTGCCTACATTTTGATGGCGACCCGTAACGGGTTGGTTAAAAAGACGGATCTAATGGCTTTCAGCCGACCCCGGGCCGGCGGCATCATTGCCATCAACCTGCGTCCCGCAGATGAGCTGATCGAAGCCAGGCTGACCGATGGAACCTACAATGTGTTTATCGGTTCAGCCACGGGGAAATCAATTCGATTCCATGAGTCAAATGTGAGGCCCTCGGGTCGCGTTTCCCAGGGGGTACGGGGCATGAATCTCGCCAAAGGCGACCGCATTGTGGGGATGGAGGTGCTGAGTCACGGACAGACACTTTTTACGGTCACCGAAAACGGATTCGGCAAGCGAACCTCTATCGATGAATACCCGCTTCACAAGCGCGGCGGCAAGGGTGTTATCACCATCAAAACCAGCGAACGCAACGGGCAGGTCGTGGCGATTTTACTTGTCGATGAAGAAGATGATGTGATGCTCATGACCAATGGCGGCAAACTTATCCGTATTCCGGTAAAGGGGGTTTCGGTCATCAGCCGCAACACCCAGGGCGTTACGTTGATCGATACCGAGGATGATGAGAAAGTGGTCGATGCGGCGCGCCTCCAGGAAGACTGATTCGCCGCCGGGTGATTGGGCCGGGATCAGACAGCAGACGCTCGATAGGGACGTATGTCGATGATGAAGCCAGAAAAGGACCTTGAAAAAATGAAAATCGGGGTGGTGGGCGCCGGAAGCTGGGGGACGGCTCTGGCGGACCTTCTGGCCCGGCGAGGTTACCCCGTCGATCTATGGGTATTCGAAGACGATGTCATTGCGCAAATAAAAGCACACCGGGAAAATAAGGTTTTTTTACCGGGGATTCTGCTGGCGCCCAATATCGAGCCCAGCGGTGACATTCAAGCGGTGGCGGCTGACAAGGATCTTCTGCTCGTCGTCGTGCCATCGCACGTGATGCGAGAGACAACCGCGCAAATGCGGGAAATCATTGCCGCCGGTACAATCGTGGTTACCGCGTCGAAAGGGATCGAAAATAAAACGCATTTGACGATGACGGGGGTGTTGCGCCAAACGCTGCCCGAAATTAGCGAAAATCATCTGGCCGTTCTTTCCGGACCCAGTTTCGCACGCGAGGTGGCCCAGAGATTGCCCACCGCCGTGACGGTGGCGGCCAAGGATCTCGAGGTTGCCGGCGTTGTCCAGCAGGTGTTTGCCACACCGCATTTCCGCGTATACACCAACGACGATGTGTTGGGAGTGGAACTGGGGGGTGCGGTGAAAAACGTCATTGCCATTGCTGCCGGCGTTGTCGATGGTTTGGGATTGGGATTGAACACCCGGGCGGCCCTCATTACCCGCGGTCAAACCGAAATACGGCGCCTGGGGGTCGCACTGGGCGCAAAACCGCGGACCTTCACCGGGTTGGCGGGCATCGGCGACCTGATCCTGACGTGCACCGGGACACTCAGTCGGAATCACACCCTGGGGCAAAAAATAGGGCAGGGCCTGAAGCTCAAAGATATCCTGGCTGATATGCGCATGGTTGCCGAGGGTGTGAAAACGGCCCAATCGGTTTACAATTTGGCTCGGGAAATCAACGTTGAAATGCCCATTTGTGAAGAAATGTATCACATTTTGTACGAAGACCTCGCACCCGAAAATGCCCTTCATCGACTCATGACTCGGGAGCTGAAGTACGAGTTGGATGAGGAGTGACAGCTGCCAAATCCGGGAGCACCTATTGACAGACCACCGCGATCACAAAGGCGCCGGACATCGGCAGAGACTGAGGGATAAATTCTTATCTTCGGGCTTGAAGGGATTTCACGACTATGAGGTGATCGAGCTGCTTCTAACCCTGGGGACTCCGCGCAAAGATTGCAAGGATGCCGCCAAGGCGGCCATGAAGCATTTCCGGAGTTTTCAGAGAGTGCTCGAGGCTTCCGCCGAAGAGCTTTGCCGGATTGAGGGTATCGGGCCTAAAAACCTCTTTGGAATCAGGCTGGTTAAGGCCGTTGCCGACCGTTACCTGGCCGGAAAACTGGAGAAAAAGAATCCGCTCAACAACTCCAGTGACCTCTTCGATTTTCTATACCACAACATGCGGGACAAACAGCGAGAGCGTTTCAGGGTCATTTACCTGGATGCAAAAAATCGTGTCATTACCACTGAAACCCTCTTCAAAGGGACCCTGACGGCCAGCTCGGTCTATCCCCGTGAGGTCGTGCGCTCCGCTCTCAGGCATCAAGCGGCGGCTCTGATCTTCGCTCACAACCATCCTTCCGGGGACCCTCAACCCTCTCCTGACGACGTTGCCGTTACCCGGCAGCTGGTATTTGCCTGTCGGGTGATGGCCATTACGGTGCACGAGCATCTGGTGATCGGCAATAACTGCTACTTCAGTTTTGCCGATCAGGGTTATGTGGCGCGGTTCAACAGCGAGTTTGACCGGCTGAACCGTTGAGGTATCGCTAAACGATGGAATTTCGTCGCCGGTTAAAAGAGGATCAGATCCGCAGAACCCCTCCAAGACCCGCTGCACACCCTGGTGGCAGGGGCATGACACAACCGGGATAGCAACGTCAACCGGATGCAACGATTCGGAAACATATTGCCGAACAGCTGCGATCCTAATGCCGCCTCAAACTTGCCGGCTTAATTGACCAGTTTGACGATTACGATGACGAGCAAAACGATAATCAGGAGCCCGATTATAAGCCCGATGGCGTCTCCTCCGGCAGGCAGCTGCTCGATCTGACGAGAGATTTTGTCGACTTCGGAATCCGTGAGGCTGTCGATGCGCGCCTGGGCTTCCTGGGGATCAATACCCTGGGCGATGAAAAGGGCGCGGACATCTTCGCGTGCCAGAAAACCTTTGACCCTGTCCCGCGTTTCAGTGCCATTCGCCGCATCGAGAACGGTTTCAGTGCCGATTAAAGCGGCCAGAGCGGTTTGGTAGGGCACGGCGGTCATCAGCGTCAGAATGATCATTGCAACACCAATAGCCCGGCTATTTCTGCGAATGGACCTCATAATCTCCTCCTTGTGGATCGAAAAGAATGTTTCAATTTAAATTTCCTACGACATGTGGGCGCTAAACGGTTATCCGCCGCTGCCGGAGCAGCGGTGGATGCATTAAACAATGAGATATTTTAGCTTTCGAGGAGTTTTCATTCCCTCGGCTCTGATTCAGAATTTGCAATCAAAAATTCCCCGGCCCCTGGGGTAGTTCACATTGGCTCGATGTCGCGTACCTGGTTGCCCGAAGATCGACCCCGGAAACGTTATGAGGGAATATTATATCCGCAGTTGCCGCATAGTTCAAGACGTTGATCACTTCGCCCTTGAAACGGGTTCCTTTTTACTTGCCATGCGACCGGCCATGAATTACTTTACAATTCCGTTGTTTACGTGTTACGCCGCGACGGCTAACGACCATCGATAAATGCAGCAAAAGTCATGCCGATTCGGCCGGTTGCCATCCATTGGGCAGACCACACAACAGGCTTGGTTCTCGAGTATTGGCTGCCGAGGGACATGAAAAAATGTGGAATACCGATCCCAAAGACCGAAAACCAGAATACCCCTATTGTTTCGGAAAATTGAACACTGTTTTTCCCTTGGGTGACGACGGTCTCCGGCATACGCCTGAATCCTGCATGGTTTGCCGTTACAAAACCGAGTGTCTCCGGGAAGCGCTGAAAAATAGCGATGGAATTCAGGTGCGCGAGGAAAAACTTGACCGGACTTACAACGCCGGCATGGTCGGATTTCTGGAAAGGTGGTCCCGGAAAAAAGAGCTGCATCGGGAGAAACAGCAGAGGAAAAAGTCGAATGACGAGGAAAGGGGGGAATCATGAAGACGATCAAAGACATTGACATCTCGAACAAGCGGGTGTTTATCCGGGTCGATTTCAACGTTCCGCTGGATGATAGCCAAAACATAACCGATGATTCCCGCATCAGAGCCGCACTGCCGACAATCGCTTATGCTCGAGACCAAGGAGCCCGGCTGGTTATTGCCAGTCACCTGGGCCGACCGAAGGGAAAGCCGGTGGCGTCATTCAGCCTGGCTCCGGTGGCTGTACGCCTGGCCGAACTGCTCGACGTGCATGTCGAAATGGCCTCCGACTGCATCGGCGCTGCGGCACAATCGGCCATCGACGGCATCGGGCGCGGTGGCGTCGTCTTGTTGGAAAATTTGCGGTTCCATGCGGCAGAGCAAGAGAACGGTTCAGATTTTGCCAAATCCCTGGCGGCATTGTGTGATGTCTATATCAACGATGCCTTTGCGGTTTCCCATCGTGCCAACGCGTCTGTGGTTGCCATAACCGAATTTGTTCCAGTATCCGGTGCCGGCCTGTTGCTTGAAAAAGAGATGTCCTACTTTAAGATCGCCCTGGCCGATCCCCGCCGGCCCCTTGCGGCAGTTGTCGGGGGCGCGAAAGTGTCAACCAAACTCGCCGCCCTCAACAATATGCTGCAGCATGTCGACACGGTTATCGTCGGCGGCGCCATGGCGAACACCTTCTTGAAAAGCCTCGATATTGATGTCGGTAAATCAAAAGTGGAGAGCGATCTGGTGACCGCGGCCGGAGATGTGCTCCATACGGCCAAAGAGAAAGGCATCCGTTTTTATCTGCCAATCGACCTTATCGTCGCTCCGGAATTGACGGCACAGGCGCCGACCAAGATTGTCCCGGCTCAGGAAATACCCGCTGATTGGATGGCGCTCGATATCGGGCCGGCCACGGCATTACTTTATCGGGAAGCACTGCAGGACGCCCGGACCATCATTTGGAACGGTCCCATGGGTGTGTTCGAGATCGATGCCTTCAGCCGCGGCACCACCGCAATGGCCGGCAGCATTGCAGCGGCTCATGCCCTGACAATCGTTGGTGGCGGCGACACGGACGCTGCCGTTCACAGGGCCGGCGAGACCGAGAGAATCTCTTTTATATCAACCGGTGGAGGCGCATTCCTCGAGCTTCTGGAAGGCAAGACGCTACCCGCCATCGCTGCCCTGAATGCTGCGGCAGAGCGACAATCGTAGAATTGGTTTTACCGGTACAACCCCGGATGCCGTGAGCGCTGGATGATTTTATCGTAGGTACCGGCGTACCGGTTCGTGGTAAATGTCTCCAAAAACTTAAGGATAAAATGACCCAACCAGATCACGGCAAGGCCAACTGGAAAGACTTCAGTCGGCGCTACTGGTTTTCGTTTGCTGCAATCGCTGTCGGCGTCCTGGTTCTGGGCTTCATTTACCGGGAAGCAATAGCGCACAACCTTAAGGCGATTTACCAACTGGTGACGGACAGGGACCAGGTTTCAGCCCTAATCTCCTCCAGCGGCATTTTTGCGCCGCTCGTGTTCATTGTCTTGCAGATTTTCCAGGTTATCTTTGCGCCTGTTCCCGGAGAAGCCACCGGATTTATCGGGGGCTACATTTTCGGCGCCGGAAAGGGGTTTCTTTTTTCGACGATCGGTTTATCCATCGGTTCCCTGATCAATCTCCTGATCGGACGCTACCTCGGTAAACGGTTCATCCGACGGCACGTTCCTGCCCGTTACTTGGCGCGGTTTGACACATTCCTCAGGCATCAGGGGGCCATTGTCATATTTATTCTGTTTGTTTTACCGGGATTTCCAAAGGACTATCTCTGCCTATTCCTGGGGCTGAGTAATCTGCCGATCAAATTGCTCATACTTATGGCAATGATCGGGCGACTCCCCGGAACGCTAATGCTCAGCCTTCAGGGAGCCTTTCTGTTTGAAAAGAATTACGGGTGGCTGGCCGTTATGGCCGGTGCATCCCTGATTATTGTTTTTCTGGCCTATCGATACCGGGATAGCCTGTATCGCTGGATTGAAAAGTTCAATCAAAACGAACCCGGATAAGTGGTGAGGCCAATAATAGATTGAAAGACCTATAAAATTCTTTGGGATGCATCAAGAATATGTTATAATTATAGCTACTTTAGTTGTATTCTGAAACATATTCATGCAAATGTGCAGGATAGGGGTAAACGGTGACATATTGGCGTGTCAGAGAAGAATTGAGTAAAGTCGATCGATTGAGGCGTTCCTATTACGAGCTGTTGCGGGACGAACTCGATCATTTCCTCCTGAAGCATGCCCTGATAGATTCCTATTACAACTTTAAGCAGAGCGGCGCTGAATTTCCGTTTGTCGAAAAACGGGAACTCAAGCCCAGAGCCAGAATTCCGGACGTCGAATACAAGAACCAAAATACTTTTCTTTTGATATTCATCGAGGACACCCTGCCGGAGGTGCATAAGAAGTACATTCGCTTCTTCGATGTCAACCGGACCACCAAGACCAATCTGCTGCAGTCAAAGAAACTGCCGCTTATCGACGGGATCGATATAAAGCATAAAAACCTCGAATCCGTGCATTTTTATAATTTCCTGAAAATATTGCTGCCCGTCGATTATGCGCTGCTGATCCAGAGGAATCCGGCGACCAAGTCAAAAAATCGCTACAGCCTGACCCACTATCATGTCAGGATCGACTGGCCGATTGCCGATGCAGCTGAAGACCTGGCCCGCAATCTGCGATACATATCCAAGGATATCTACGAAAAAGGAGACAAGTACGCCGAGGATATTCAGAAAAAATTTTTCGAATACTACTGCCTGCCGGTCATGGCCGGCGGGAGGCGCACGGCTGCTATCGTGGCGGCCCAATACCTGAAAAGGATTCCCTGCATTGCAACGGTTTACGCCGGCAGCAGTGAAAGTCGATCGTTAATCCGTATTTCCGAGAGGGGAGTGTCCAAGGCAATCCTGATGAAATTCAGCGAAAAAGAGCTCCAACAGGTCATTCAGGAAAACAATATGACCATGCGGACCTTCAAAAAGAATTACGTGGTGGTGAACAGCGGCAAGGGCAAGGAGTGCGTGTGCATTTTCCAGGCGACCTACGACTACACCGTTCATTCCCGCCCGCCCGAGGAGGGCAAGTTGAGGGACATAAAATTCGACCTATCCTGGCAGACGGTCGGTGGGCAGCATATTCTGCCCCTACCGGGTGTCTGGAAATACCCACCGCTATCGATCAACGTCATCTATTCCTGATAATCATCGCTACAGATCCAGTTTCCAGAACGACAATTCATTCTTCCCGAATACCGCCCCCCGGTCCCAGATTGACGGCCCATTTATTTCATATCCTTTATCATGGCGGTTTCATCGCAGTCGGGGAACTTTACGCAGATAATGCAATCCGACCAGATCTTTAGCGGCAGCTCCGACCTGTCGATTTCCCGGAAGCCGAATTTAAGGAAAAACCCCGGTTCATAAGTAAGCGTGAACAGTTTGCGCGTTTTGAATTGCACGGCTTCGGCAACGACCGCCGTCGCGAGAGCGCGGCCGATTCCTCTTCCGCAGCAATCCGGATGAACGGCCAGGGACCTTATTTCCGCCAGGTCTTCCCAGCAGAATTGAAGGGCGCAGCATCCCACCACTCGGTTTTCACCATGTTCCACGTAAACGAAAAAGTCTCTCACGTGATCATAGAGCTGGCTCAAGGGGCGCGCCAGCAGGGTTCCCCGGTTGCCATGGTACTGCAACAGTTTGTGGATGGCTTTGACATCTTGAATGGTTGCTTTACGGATCATCCTCGATACTTTCGATTCATCGGTCATTCTCAATCGCTTAATTTTGCATGGTTCCGGGCTAGAAAATCGTCCCGAATGGCTACCATAACTGTTCTGATTTTGGCAACCACATTCAAGTGTACCGCCACATCCTGAAGGTTTCAAGTCGATATTGTAATCCGAATTACCGCTGCGGTGCGTTTCTTGTAATTACACATGCGATATATTTTCGAGTCAAACGGTTTTCCAGAGTGGTTCCAGGGTTCGAGAAATAATATCTCACTGAAATGGATTTGACTTGATAACAGTCATTTGGGGCCAAAATTGTCGCCAGACGCAAATCAGCCAGATCATGATTTGATTTGCCAAAGCGGCTGCAGTTTATCCCATGGCACCGTATTTGCTCTTTTGCTCCGGGAATAATCACCCAAACAGAGGAGCAATGGCGATGTCATCCTTTCGATCAAACACTCAATCGCCCAAATTCTTCAGAGTTGTCATCACCCTTTCACTACTTGTTTTGTCATCTGTCCTCGTCGGCAACGTCTGCGCCGCAGACGTGACGTTGGCTTGGGATGAAAATTTGGATCCCGACGTGGAGATTACCGGGTATCGGGTGTATTACGGTACCGACGGACTGACATTTGCGACTACGGGATGCGATGTAAACGGAACAAACTGCACCGTATCGGGATTGGCGCCCGGTCAAACATACTACTTTGTTGCCACGTCGTACAATGCTACCGGAGAGAGTGATCATTCCGATCCGCCGGTCAGCTATACGGTTCCCGTGAGCGTGTCGACGTATACGATCGTTGCTTCGGCCGGCGCCAACGGAAGTATTACGCCGTCCGGTTCGGTTGCCGTCAGCGGCGGTGGCAACCAGAACTTCACCATCGGTCCGAACAGCGGCTATCATGTTGACGATGTTATTGTCGACGGTGCTTCTATCGGGGCCGTCTCCTCCCACTCTTTCAACAGTGTCTCTGGCAACCACACGATCGAGGCCCGTTTTGCTGCCGATGAAAACTCAAATGAAATTACGGCTTCGGCAGGCAGCGGCGGAAGTATTTCTCCGTCAGGTACGGTTGCAGTGAGCCATGGTGGAAGCCAGAATTTCACTATTACCCCTGCAAGCGGTTACCAGATCGCCGATGTCAGGGTCGATGGCGTCTCTGTGGGAACGGCTTCAACGTACACGTTCAACAATGTATTCTCCGATTACACCATTTCGGCATTCTTTGCCCCTGTCTTCGTAACATACACAATTACGGCATCGGCCGGGAGCAACGGCGGCATTTCACCTTCGGGTATCATTCCGGTCGAGCAGGGGACGAATCAGAGCTTTGCGTTTGCGCCGGCTCCGGGATACCAGGTGGCTGATGTCCAGGTCAACCAGGTGTCGGTCGGTGCAGTGTCGAGCTATACTTTCACCAACGTTCAAGCCGACCAGACCATTACGCTCTCTTTTGCGCCCCTGGCACCGAACCTGGCGCCTGAACGCCCGGGCCTCCTGTTGCCCGAAAACGACATCGACGAGATCGCGTTGACGCCTATGCTCGAAATTGCGGGCTTTTCAGATCCGAACCCCGGCGACATCCACGGTGGCACCCGGTGGCAAGTTGCAGCCGACGGCAGTTTTGATCACCTCATCCTCGATATTGTCAGCGATATGCAAACCACCAACAATTACCTGCTCAGTCTTCAGGTTCCCCAGGGGGCCTTGAATGGGCTGCAAACGTATTACTGGCGGGCCATGGTAAAAGATGGCCGTGTCAGCGATTCAAAATGGTCCGATTGGTCTGCTTCGTATACGTTCACCACAGCGGCTGACGTGCATGTCGACGTCAACGCCAACGGCGTGCCGGATGAATTCGAACCAGATCTTTCTGATCTCGATGGCGACGGCCAAAATGACAACGATCAGCCCCTGATGCGGGTTTTAAAAACGAACGCCGGCGAGGCGCTGCTCGGCCTCAAGGCTGTGGAGGGTGTCAGCGAGATCAATCGTTTCACCCAGATCGACCCCGCCGGTATAATCGATTTGCCCCGGCCGGTCCTGCCCTACGGATTGATGAGTTTGAACGTCAATTTGGATCAAATCGGCGGTACGGCACGATTTGAGCTTTACTTGCCTGAAAATCCCGATGAATCGGCCCGGTGGTATAAATATGACCCGATAAACGGCTGGTATGTATTTCCGGTCCGGATCATTGCGGGAAAATACCTTCTTGAAATTGTCGACGGCGGATTCGGCGATGCCGATGGCGTGGCAAACGGAACTATCGTCGATCCCATCGGTCTTGCAGACACAACGGCCGTGGTCACAGACATTTCTGGTATTGACACCGGAGAGTCGGGCAACACGTTGGATAAATTGATGAATACCTGTTTCATCCGGACCACCATGCAACGGACATCCATGGTATCCTCCGGATCGCATGCCCAACAGATCGGAGCATGGTATATACTGTGTGGTATCCTGATTCTCGGATGGCTCGGTGTCTTGATCCGCAAAGCAAACGGAAGGGAGGGGTGCGACCGGCAGTAGGTTGTCGGATACCTGCATTATCGACGCGAGCGGCGGCAGTCGGGAGAAACCGGCAAGCCGCCGGCTTTTTGATTCAAATACGAGTCCCGCTCGGAAGACTCGTCCGATCCCAATCCACGTATCTTGGAGAATGTAGGCGAGTGCCCATCCGCGTAAAAGTGGATGGGCACGATTGTAGTGTCCGATTCATAAATGAGAATTTTTTCTCTGGGCAAGGCCGCATCCGCCAAGCGGGATTTGACGGCAGGCGTAGCCTGGCTACGCTGAGGATCAAAACCCGCGGATAATCCCGCCATAGGCGGGACCCTGGGGAAAAAGGGCCATTTATGGACGGAAACTAGGCTAAGGAGCCGTCTCCGGCGCCACCCCCTTTTTGAACATGGCCACGACGGCCCCCGGCCTCCCGGAGGCCATCGTTTTGCCGCTGATCGGATCGATGCTCCGCCGTACAACGTCGTCGGGGATATCGAAATAATCGACCGGCTGATCGGCAAGGACCTCTTTCATATACGCCAGCCATATGGGAAGGGCGGCTCGGGCTCCGGTCTCACGGTCGCCGAGGGACCCGTACCGATCCTTGCCAACCCAAGCGCCGGCAGCAATTGACGGTGAAAAGCCAATAAACAGAGCGTCCCTGTATTCGTCTGTCGTACCCGTTTTTCCGGCCAGCGGACGCTTCAGAACCGCCGCCTGCTTTCCGGTTCCCTCCTGGATAACGCCCACCAGCATATCGGCTGTTATGGCTGCAGCGGCACGGGACATCGCCACCCGCTTCAGCGGTTTGACGCGCCAGATTGTCCGACCTTTCGAATCCTGGATTTCCAGAACCCCCCAGGGGTCGACCCATTGGCCGTGATTGGCAAAGGCGGCGTAGGTTGCCGTCAGCTCCAACAGGCTGATGCCGGATGAACCCAGGGCCAGGGTAAGATTGGCAGCCAGCGGGCTGGCGATCCCCATCGAGCGGGCGAAGCGGACGACTGCCGATGGGCCCAGCATTTCAACCAACCGCACGGCGGGTATGTTTTTCGAGTGCGTCAGGGCATGTCTGAGTGTTATTTCGCCATCGTAGGTCTGCGAAAAGTTTTCCGGTTGCCAATCCTGGTCATCGCTTGCGCCTTTGAAAGCGACCGGTGCATCCAGAATCAGTTGGCTCTGAGAAAAACCCTGTTCTATGGCTGAGGCATACACGATGGGTTTGAACGCGGACCCCGGTTGTCTTCGCGCGTCGACAGCGCGATTGAAAGGGCTGTCGACAAAATTTCTTCCACCCACCATGGCGAGTATGCTGCCGTTATCGATACGAAGGGCCAGAAGGGAACCTTGTAGATCACCATTCTCGATGCCCTGATTCACCATCCGATCTTCGATCGCCGCCATACCGTCGGCCAGCGCCGTTTCGGCGGATAACTGGTGCCGGAGGGACAGCGTGGTAAACACGGTCAGTCCTTCTCTGTAAAGTCGGGCCGGTCCGACGATATCTTCAAGCTGTTTGCGGACATACTCCACGAAATAGGGTGCCTTCAGCGTTTTTGTAGATTTAGCAGGCGTTGTCAGTGGCTCGTTCACAGCTTCGTCGTAGTCGACGGGGGTGATGACCCCGGTGTCGACCATCTGTTTCAGTACGATATTCCGGCGCTTTACGGACAGTTCGGGGTTGACCAGGGGGGAGTAGCGGGATGGAGACTTCGGCATGCCGGCAATCAGGGCGCATTCAGCCAGGGTCAGTTCATTGACCGGTTTACCGAAAAATATCTCGGCGGCTGAATCGACGCCATAGGCCCCACTGCCGAAATAGACCTGGTTGAGATAAAATGTCAGGATTTCGTCCTTGGTGTAGCGCCGTTCCAATTGAAATGCCAGAGTGGCTTCTTTGATTTTGCGGACCAGCGTCTTTCGCGGCGTCAGGAAAAGAGTTTTGGCCAGTTGCTGTGTGATGGTGCTGGCGCCTTCGACAAATTCTCCGGCCCAGATGTCCTTGATAATTGCGCGGGCGACGGCTTTCAGATCGAGGCCGCTGTGGCGGTAAAATTGGCGGTCTTCGGTGGATATCAGAGCGTTCTTAATGTGGGCAGGGATGGTATCGAGCGGCACCGGGTTCCGTTTTTCCCGATAAAATTCCGCCAGAATTACCTTGTCGGATGAATAGAGCCGGGTGACGGCAGACGGCATGAATGCCTCCAGGGACCGTATCTGCGGCAGGTCCCGGGTGAGGCCTGTAACAATGCCAACCGCCACCCCGCAGAGCAATCCGCCCGAGACGGCTAAGAAAAGCCACCCCTTGATTTTAGTCAATCTGAGAGTCACGGTCATCTGAGGAAGGAAGAAATAGGCACTGCAATACCCTGCACAAATTATCGAACAGACGCATTTTAGCGAAGACGACCGCCTTTTGCAACCGGCCATCGGAGTGGATCAAAGAAAACCGCCGGAATGACGTGAAAAATGCCTTAGGTGAGCACCCGGTTCAATGCCTGGCCGAGTTCATTAAGGTTGTAAGGCTTCACCACCACACCGCAGAAACCGTATTCGGCGAAGTTGTTCATTACCGGGCTGTCGGAATATCCACTGGAAACGATGGCTTTTGCGCGCGCGTCGATGTCAAGCAGGTGCTGAACGGCTTCCTCTCCCCCCATGCCGCCGCGGACCGTCAGATCGAGAATGACGGCATCAAACGGGAAATCGGATTGCATCGCTTTCCGGTAAAGCGCGACAGCTTCACTGCCGTTGCGGGCAAATTCGGTCTCATAACCGAGCCGGGCCAAAAGCAATCCAGCCATCCTGGTGATCATTTCTTCATCATCCATGACGAGAATCCGACCAGACCCGGACGCCAGGGCGGAAGTCTTGCTGCGGCTGTTTTGATCACGAGTGCGTTCGATGTTGGGGTTCTCCGATGCACGCAAGTAGATGTGCACGGTGGTTCCTTTCCCAACCGCAGATTCGATTTCAATGATCCCGTCATGCTTCTGGATTATGGAATGGCAGATAGACAGGCCCAAACCGGTGCCCTTTTGGTTGCCCCGTTCTTTGGTTGAAAAATACGGGTCATAAATTTTTTCGAGGTGTTCGGGGGGGATACCGGTTCCCTGATCAGTGATGGAAATCATGACCCACGGTCCGGTGGCATTTCCATCATTACCGTCAATATTTTGAACATTCCGGGCTGTGACAGTGATAATACCGCCCTTCGGCATGGCCTCGCGGGCATTCATCACCAGGTTGTGCACGGCCTGGCTGACCTGGGTCTTGTCGATATCGACCAGGGCAATAGTGTCATGGATGTCAAACCGGCATTTGATGTTGGACCCGCTCAGGGAAAATTCCGTCACGATGCGCAGGAGTGCTGCCATATCGGCGGTTTCCTTGACGGGTAAGCCTCCTCTTGAAAAAGTGATCAGTTTCTGGGTCAGAGACTTGGCCACCATCGAGGCTTCCTGAGCCTCGTTCAACAACCTGTAGATAATATCCGCGGAGTCGGTGTAGGATTGAATCAAAGAGATGTTGCCGATGATGACAGTCAACAAATTGTTGTAGTCATGGGCGATTCCTCCGGACAATGCGGCGATGGATTCCAGGTGTCGGGCTTTTTGCAGTTCATCTTCAATCCTGAGCGTGCTCGTACAATCTGTCACCAGAAAGAGCGCCGCCGGGGCGCCCTTGAAATCGACCTGGCCGGCATTTATCGAAATCGGGCATTTTTGACCGTTGCGGCGTTTCATTTCCGCTCGCCGGTTTTTGATGGATAGGGCGCCATCTCTTTGGATATCGTCTGCGAGACGACTGATATCTCCGGAAACCGTGTCACTGACCATAGATAAAGAGTGTCCAATCAATTCGTTTGTCGTGTAACCGCACATATCGGCCAGGCACTGGTTCAACGCCATTATGGAATCGTTTTGAACGATCAGGGCCCCTTCCCGGGTAAGGTCGATAAACCGCTGCAGTTCGGTTAGCGGCCCTATCGGTGATTGATCGGAAGACCCGCCGGAGAGCGCACGCTCGACCTCATTGGGAGGTGGTCCCGGATCTCTTTCGATGACGATTTTTTCAACCATGGAAATGTTCCTATCGATCAGTGCATATTTGCCGGCGCCTGAAATCGGCCCTCTTGTGAAACGTATCTCCGTACCAACTATGCAGAAATCGTTCCAATCCGTGCTATACGGACTGAATTGGCTTTGCGGCTGTATTAGCGACCAATCATTCCTTTAGTTGAAAGCCCAGCCGGAGACCATATCTCCTGCCTACCGGCAAATTTTTCCGCTCTCCTTTTTTAGCCTCTCAATCTCGACAGTTGGCATCTCTGTGCTTCGGGTTTCGTGCCTCGAGCCGACGATAACCAATTGATTATTGTCAAAATGTTGACGCAGAGCCTCAGCGGGTCGGCCAAAGTGCGTGTCGCCGAAGCGTTCTGAGGCCCGAAATCCCTCGGCTTCAGGCCGTTTGCGGGTTGGGTGCGCTCGGACACTGGCGTGTGGCACATTTAATGCAGCATCACCCGTAGATCGTTATGTTCTTTTCCTAAACGGAAAGCGACAACAGGGCACCCAAAAGCAAGACAACCTGAACCCTCAGCGGTAGGAAAGCCCAGGGTGCCGACAGGAGACCCAAAATGTTAACCGATCCAAAATCAGGCGATTACCTGGCCTGGTTTTTCTGCACCAAAGAGCAGTCACGTGGCCAAATGGCATACTTCTCCCGGATGGGGTGTCTGCTTGACCATCATTCGCGATCGAGCCAAGAGGAAACGGTGGTTCGACCCGAGGACTTCGAAGCGGTGTCGCCCTATCCACCCGCAGACGGGATTGATCAAAAGGACCGCCAAAAAGATATTGTCGATCGCATTAAAAGAGCCAGAGCACGAACCGATCGAACGCTCGCCCTCTTGCGGCGAAATATGGGGCAGGCTGGAAAAGTAACGGATGCGGAACGTAATCCGCTGGAAACTTTCATTGGTGGTTTTGCTCATCATTTCAATAACTTGTTTATGACGATCCAGTGCAATGTCTCTTTAATAATGTCTGCCCGGAGAGGCGAACACCGCCACCAGCGGCGGCTCAACAGAATCGAGAAGCTCGTTCTGAGCGAATCCATGTTGACCAACGATCTGCTTGGAATCGTAATTGAAAAGGGCTGCCACATCGACCAGAAGCTGCAAGTCCATCTGCTGGACGAGATTGTCGCCATTTCCGACACCCTCATCATGCGCCAGGCATTCTGCAATTGGGACGACACACACTCATCCCCAACGGAATTGCCGCGTACGGCCCTGAAACGGCTTGCCTCCGGCCTGACCGGCATTCTTCATCAGCTGTTGAGTGAAATTCGCGAACATACGACCTTTGTTATAGCAGACAACAGTGCCGATGTGGTCGAGAACGTCCGCCTGCACAAGATACTGGAAGCAGTGGCGCGGGGGCGCAAACTGCTGCGAGAACTCACCGGCAATGCAACCGGCGGGAAAACAGCCGGCGAACGGGTTGACTTGAAGACCATGACCGAAATCGCGATTGACACCTGTTTCCAGGACCGGGAAGGCATACGCTGTCACCTGGATATCGGCTTAGACATGAGTGATGTCAAAACCGGCAGCCCCCAGGTGGCTGCGATTCTGCGGAAGCTCTACGCCAATGCGGTGGCGGCAATGCCCCGGGGCGGTGAGATTTTCGTAACGATTGCAAACCACTGGCTAATGTCAAAAACCGGGCCTGCCAGTCATGTCAGGCTGACATTCAGGGATACGGGAGAGGGAATGACACCGGAGGTCGCCGCCCGGGTCTTCGACCCTTTCTTTACAAGAAAGGCCTCACGAGAAGCCAAAGGCCTCGGGCTCACCGCCGTGGACGGCCTGCTGCAATCGATCGGTGGCCGCATCAGCGTCGATTCCACCCCCGGCAAGGGAACCGTTTTTACGGTCGATTTGCCGGCCTCGAAATCGACCGTCATGAACTGGAGTTCAAGTTACAGCGAAGCCGTTGTGCCGATTAAACGTTCGGCATAACTATTTTTGGTCAAATAGTTTTATTTTTTACCGGGTGATATTTGGTGATTAATAAACCCTTGAAAATCCATTGAATTGGTCGAAATCCGAATTCATCTTCAGGCCGAAAATGTCTTTGCCGTTGAATCGAAATTCGATGTGTGACGGGTCGATGGTGCCGTCAGCGTTGGCGTTCTGCCGGATATTGAAATAGACCGTGGCGGTCATTTGTTCCGCGTCATAGTAAACATTGACCGGAATGGGAGATGGCTGAACCTCGGTTTCCGGTACAGGCAGCCCGAAATTATAGGCGGTGCCGGGGCCGATGCCCGAAGATCGGCCAATCTGCCAGTTCATGACGTTTTCCACCTCGGAACGCTCCATTTGCTTGTCGAATTGAAATTTCATCGTGAAGGTTTTCGAAGCGCTCCGCGGTCTGTAGATAGGTGTCCAGAGAAGAGACAGGCGTCTTGATCGGCATCCAGTAATTGAAAGAACTTGTGGCATAGGCAAAGACCATTTTGGGCGGATCGACCTGGTAAACGTAGCTGCTGAGGGTGTCGGCCAGCTCCGGTGCGACCTCCTCGAGGTCGGATACAATCTCCATGGCATCGTCGATTTGTCCCAGGTCGGCGAGGGCGTAGCCCATTTCGGCATAAGCATCGTAAAACTTGTCGTCCAGGCGAATGGCGGCCTTGAACTGGGTGATGGCGTCTTCGTAGCGGCCCTGTTTGCTGTAGTTGAGACCCAGTCCGAAATTACCGGTCGGTTTGCGGGGCTCCATCCGCATCACTTTGTTGAATTGAAGATCGGCATCCGTATACCGCCCGGAGTTCATATACGCCTGCCCCAGAGCAAAGGTGTTGCCCGAGCTGGGGTTTAAGTTTTACGGCCTTTTCATACTCGGCGGCGGCATCCGCGTAACGATCATCGGAAAAATACAGGTTGCCGAGCTTGATGTGAATGTCGTCACGGTACGGGTTGAGTCTCAGAGCGGTTTGATAGGCCTTCGCAGCTCCCTTGGTGTCATCGAGCGCCAGATAGGCATCGGCCATGTAGCTGGCTGCATCCACCGAGTTGGAAGCGTTCGGCGCCAGACCGATGGAGCGCTGGAATTCTTTTGCGGCTCCTTTGAAGTCCTGGCGCATGTAGAGGTCGATGCCGCGGGACAGGGCGTTGTTGGCAAGGCTGTCCAAATGGCTTGGTTGAACAGTGGTCGCTGAGAATAGTGTCTGGCTTATACCGTTAGTTAATAAGTCCATAGAGTGGATCCAATATGTTCAAATGATTTCAATCAATATATCGGCAAAATGGCTTAAAAACATTAAATGTTTCTATTTGAGCCATTGTCGAAATTAATCACCCAAGATCAAATTCGTACAAATTTGAAAAATTCGAGGAAAAAAAGTGCTCTTAACCCCGAAAACTGATCGTTTAATTGATCACGCAATTGAACTCTTGAATTCAAACCGCAATTTTGAGGCTCTGGAGTTATTTGATCTGGCAAAAGCTGAAACGAATTTGCAAGGTCTCGAATACGGCAAGGCCATTGCCCTTGCACGGATGGGGTCAGTCAATGAAGCTGTTATTACATTAAAGGAATTATTACGAATTATTCCGAATCATTCTAAAGCGAAGTTATTGTTAGATGAAATGCTGTCCTTTAATTCATCAGCTCAATTGACTGATAAGGTATGTACTAATGGATCAAAAGAAAACAACACCCACTCCCAATGGCTGCCAAGTATTTTGTATCCTGATGACGTATTTTTATTTTCTTATCCTAAATCAGGCAATACATGGGTTCGTTTCCTATTAGCTAACCTATTAAAAAAATAAGATGAGGAAATCGACTTTTTTACGGTTCATCAGCAAATTCCTGAGGTAGGCTCTCAGGAGCAAATCATCAATAGTTTAAACCGACCACGACTAATGAAATCTCATGCGCTTTTCATCCGCGAGTATCCAAAGGTTATTTATTTGGTGCGTGATGGGCGTGATGCCTATGTTTCATACTATTATCACCGACTTAAGCAGCTTCCACAAGGAATTGACTTTGGTCGGTTTTTACAACGCCAGGACCATTATCCTTGCCGTTGGGGAGATCATGTCGCGTCTTGGATATCAAAAAGAGATTATGCAAATTTATTAGTTGTCAAATTTGAAGACCTTAAAACGGACTGCCTCAAACAGATAAACAGAATACTCAATTTTCTTGATGTAAAGCGCTCAAAAAAGCGAATAGAGGCGGCCATCGAAGCTTCGAGTTTTGAGAACATGAAGCGAATAGAAATCGATAAAGGGCGTCTATACAAGAATCAGGGCCCGGAAGTATTTATGCGAAAAGGAAAAACGGGAGATTGGAAGAATCATTTTGGGACAAAGGAAAAGGTTTATTTCAAATCATTTGAGGGAAACCTACTTGTAAAACTTAGATACGAAGAAGATAACAATTGGTAATTTAATGGGAGAATGAAATGCAGTTGCCTAATTTTTTTATTGTCGGTGCGGCAAAAGCCGGAACAACGTCATTGTGGCGCTACCTGCTTCAGCACCCTGAAATATATATGCCGTCAGATATTATGTTCAAAGAACCGGCATTCTTTTCTAATATTAAGGGAGGCAACAATCTGGATCAGTACAAGTCACTTTTTTCAGGTGTGAGAAATGAGAGAATGATAGGGGAAGCTTCAACTGCTTATCTGACATCCCCGGAAAGTCCTGCCCGTATTGTGACGATGATTCCGGATGCCAAAATTATCATAATGTTAAGAAATCCAATTGATCGAGCGCATTCATTATACAATTGGATGGCTTGCAATGGTTATGAACCGATCGAGAGTTTCGAAGAGGCACTCAAAATAGAACAATCGGATAGGTATGGCAATACCAATTTTTTAAAATTTAACCCGGAATATTATTACAATTACCTATATTTTTACTCAGGTCTTTATAGCCAGCAAATAAAAAGATACCTTGATTTATTTAATAAGAAACAAATTCATTTTATTATTTTCGAAAATTTTAAATCGGATATAAATAATGCAATCCAGGAAGTTTATAAATTTTTAAATGTAGATGATACGTTTTTGCCTGAAATTAAAGTTCATAACAAAGGATCTGCACCGTACTCAACTCAACTTCAATTTTTCATTCGACAGGAACTGCATAAACATCTACGTCCGCCCCATACACATCCACATCCATTACAAAATAGAGTCATAGAAAAATTAATGAGTTTAAACACCCGGCAGGAAGAACCTGTGCCGATGAAGGCGCAAACAAGAAGGTTGTTGTGTCAACAATATTATCAAGACGTCTTATTGACAAGTGATATGCTTGATATTGATTTGAGTAATTGGTGGCAAGATTTTCAGACCAATACTCAAAGAAGCCTGCTGAGCCAGAAGGTATCGAAAAAAGACTTAATGGTTGAATGTTATGGAGACCTTGTAGATTTTTCTGAGAAAGCATCTATCGATGAATTAGAAAAATCGAACCCGATATTACATTCCGAATCTGACATACTGACTAATTCTGAGACGCGTAGCGAAGATAAAACTATTATTGATAAAAGATCAACAAAAAACATCAATTCAAAATCTAGTGAAGAGTTGTCCAATGCTGCAAATCATTCCTATCCAAGTTTCAATTATTCAATTAGCTGCTCCAGAAATAATCAAATCTGGCAGGTTGCCGATCATCAAATAACAGGTGGCGCTGCCATTGCCGGCCATCGACTATTTACCGGGTTAAAATCAGAAAATGCAAATGTTAAACTAATTCCATTCAACGACCCAACGATTTCTGAAACCTGTTGCAACAGCTTAATGCAGACATACAACAGGGATCAAGCCACATCCAATAATATGTCATCGATGTCCGGCCCACCCTCCAGAAATAACTGGATTGATTTAGTATCTGGTGCACTCAATACGGATACACCCCAAATTATCAATATTCACAACATACATGAGGCCATACATTACCATGGGGTTCCATTCGGTGTTTTGGACCTTATGGCAAAGAAAGCTCGCTTGGTATTTACCCTACATGATATGTGGTTGTTAACGGGACGATGCGCCTATAACGGCGATTGTCAGAGGTTTGTGAACCATTCCTGTAATGAAACCTGTCCCACCCCCACAATTTATCCATATGCTCTTCCGGGTGAAATATCAGCCTTGCTGTGCACAAAAATGGATTTTTTCAAAGGAAACCCCGATGCCGTCATCGTTACACCTTCGAGTTGGCTCGCCTTACAAGTTAGAAAGAGCCATTTGAAAGATCACCGCATTGAAGTCATCCCATACGGCATCGACACCTCAGTTTTCCGCCCTGACGATGATCGCGACGGACTTAGACGGTCGATAGGAATACCTCCAAACGCATGCGTCCTGTTGATATCTGCTGCGAATCTATCGGATCCAAGGAAGGGAGCAGACTTGTTATTGAAGGCGCTCTCGAAGATAAAAGACGAACTCATGGTCCTGACCGTCGGAAAGACGGATATACAGCCTGATCTTCCTGATAATATAAAGTTCTATAATTATGGCTTTGTGACCTCTCCGGAAGAAATGGCTTTTGCATATACGGTCGCAGACCTTTTTATATGTCCTTCGCTGGAGGATAATTTACCGTGTGTGTTAATTGAGTCGATTAGCTGCGGCACCCCCTGTATCGGATTCAATGTCGGAGGTGTACCGGAAGTTATCAGACCCGGCAAGACTGGCTGGCTCGCCCCTGAAGCCACACCTGAGTCACTATCGAAATTGATTACGGACTTGCTTAAAAATCCTGGTATAATTTCTGACCTAAGACCGTCCTGCAGGGAAGTGGCTAAACAAGAATACGCACTGAACATTCAGGCTGAACGCTACCTTAAGCTTTATCAAGAACTGATTGGCCAAGAGGCAGACATGCCTCCCCGAGCGAATGTTCAAAGAAAAGATCGAGGAAATAACCTACAAAGTGACTATGAAGTGATTCAAAAATATATTGAAAATGGCGAAATTGAGTCGGCTAAGGTGAGATTAGAAAAGTTGGTTGAGATAAACCCTGATTTTGCAACTGGACACAATGATTTAGGGGTATTGGCATACAAAGAGGGCTTGAAGGATGAGGCATTCAAACACTATGCGGTGGCGGTTAAATTGCAACCGGAAAACATCATTTTTCTGAAAAACCTTGCTGATTATTATTATGTTGAACTCGGAATGATCGAAGAGGCATTAAAGCTTTATGTAAAGGTTCTACAAATTGAACCAAATGACATAGAAACACTTATGGTGGTAGGTCACTTGTGCATCGCAATTGAAAAATTTTCCGAAGCGAAAAATTTCTATGAAAAGATTTTAGAAATTGATTCGCAGAATGAAGAAGCAAAAGTCTTTATCGAAAAATTAAATACAAAATGCCGGGAAATAGAACGTAAACAGAATGATGAAGAAAAACCCAGTGTCGATAATTTGATAAACCTGAATGACATAAATTCAAATCAATATCTGGTATCAGCTATTGTTTCAACCTACAACGCTGAAAAATTCATTCGCGGGTGCCTTGAGGATTTGGAAAATCAAACTATTGCTGACAGGCTTGAGATTGTCGTTGTTAACAGTGGGTCAAACGAAAACGAAGAGGCAATTGTAAAAGAGTTTCAAAATAAATATGACAATATAAAGTATATCAGGACAGACAAGCGAGAAACAGTCTATGCTGCTTGGAATCGAGGAATCAAAGCGGCAACTGGAAAATATATTACCAATGCCAACACCGATGATCGGCATCGAAAAGATGCATATGGAATCATGGTTAAAACAATTGAGAAAAATCCCGAGGTTTCTTTAGTATATGCCGATGTCATTATCACCGAAACTGACAACGAAACATTTGAGAATTGTACTCCAATCGGTACTTTTAAATGGCTGAACTGGAATAGGGACGACTTGCTACATAAAGGATGTTTCATGGGTCCCCAGCCTATGTGGCGTAGAAATGTTCACACTGAGTACGGTTACTTCGATGAATCCTTTATTACATCTGGTGATTATGAATTCTGGCTACGAATTTCACAAACAAGAAAATTTCTTCACATCCCTGAATTCTTGGGACTTTATCTTAGGACGCATGGGAGCATAGAACATTCAAATTCAGATAAACAATATTTAGAGAACCAAAGGATCTTAGAGGCTTATAGAGCGGCTGACAAATCGGGTGAGATCATTCGCAGCCTGAATGGCAGTCAAAAAACGATGATATCCTCTAAAAACATTTCCTCAGCTGAAACCTTAAAAAACAAAAACAATAAAAATAAGGATATTAGAGTTTCGATTATACTATTCGAGCGGACCGGAAACGGAAAGATCAAGAATTGTCTTGACGCTATTTTGGAGAATACAAATGAAAATTATGAAATAATCTTTGTAAAAAAAGACAGGGGTAATAAGAGCAAGATTCTCTTGAAAAGATTGGCTCGAAAAAAGATTCCTGTCAAGATTATCCCTATAAAAAATGGATTAAACAATTTTGCTCTAATTAATTGTGGGATCGATATTTCTATAGGGCAAATTATCGTTCTAGTTTCCAGTGAAGTCACAGTATTTAAGGGGTGGTTGTCTGGTATGCTTGACTGTGCCAACAGACACCAAAATTCAGGTATAGTTGGTCCTATGACAAATCTTGCAGCTTGCGAAAAACAAATTATTAGCGACTACCATGAGACACCTCTTAACAGAACTGAATTTGCAGCATCCTTTTTAGAGAGGAATCATCACCGACGAATAAATACGGACTGGGTCGATGGGTCCTGCATGCTTTTTAACCGTCATCTTATTGACCAGATCGGCTTTTTTGAAGAAAGTCTGAATGATGTATCAAGTTGTAAAGACCTTTGCCTCAGGGCGGCAATGGCCGGTTATGAGATTCTTATCGCGGGCGATATTTTTGTACATCGTCAGGCAATTAATAAATCTCTATGCAGTTTATTTGATTATAAAAAGAAATGGCTCGGTATCGATTGCCAGAGCGAAACCGGTAAAAAGTATGCGGCATTGACCCATATTCGTAATGGTAATGTCAACTATGAGCAGGGCAGGTTCAATAATGCAGTCAAATCCTATCTTAAGGCCATTGAGCGCATACCTGATAACGCAAATATTTATTTCAAATTCATTGAGATCTTGATCGATGCAAAAGAATATAAGGATGCATTGGATGTGCTCGAGGAAATCCCACCAGAAACTGTTGATGATAGGAAAACCGAATTCATGGCCTATTGCTATGAAGGTCTTAATGAAATTGAGAAAGCCAAGGAACTCATCAATAAAAGAATTTCTAATGAGCTTCCTTCGCCAGCAATATTAAACCTCAAGGGACTGATAGCATACAAGGAGGAGAACCCCAAACTTGCAAAGGATTATTTCAAGCAAGCGATAGCTCTTGATCCCGGTTTTGGTGAACCATACGGTAACTTAGGGGTTACCATGCTCGAGGAAACATTGGAAGAGGCCCTACAACTTATTGAAAAAGCATTTATACTCACACCAACGGTATCGGATATTATTTCGAATACCCATAACGTTTTAAAAAATCTAAAAGAATATCACAAGGGCGAACGACTCTTCAGAGAAGCATCTAAAATTCATCAAGACAATAAGCAGTTGAGATTTAAACTGATTGATTTTCTTTTAAGTCGAGAAAATCGAACGGAAGCGATGCATGAAATCGAAGAGGCGATTACACGATTCGGATTAGATGACGGGATACTCTTAGCGGCATTAAAAGTTAGAGATCTAATAGGTCCTATCCGTATCGACCGAGAGACTGGTAAAAACCCGACTGTGTCTCTTTGTATGATCGTCAAAAACGAGGAAGAGTTCCTCGCCCGGTGTCTTGATAACGTTAAGACCATTGTCGACGAGATGATCATTGTCGATACCGGTTCAACCGATAGAACCAGAGATATAGCCACAGTTTTCGGTGCCAAGGTTTTTGATTTCGAATGGACCGATGATTTTGCAACTGCTCGGAACTTCTCGATTTCAAAAGCCAAAGGTGACTGGATCTTAATTATGGATGCCGATGAAGTGATTTCACCGCAAGGATTATGATCGCTTTGAAAAGGCTCGTCACGAAAAAACCTGTTGGACCTGAAGCTTATTCAATTGTCACCCGCAACTATTGTCACAAAGCTAATAAAATCAGCTGGAATCCGAATGATGGGTATTATGCGAATGAAGAAGATGGAATTGGGTGGTTACCTAGCAAAAAGGTAAGGCTATTCAGTAATAATTATAATATAAAGTTTGAAGGTGCCGTGCATGAGATGGTCGACCCGCTATTAAAAAGGAATAAAGTTAAAATAAAACAATGTACGATACCCGTACATCACTATGGAAGTCTAAATAAGGGAAAGTATGATAATAAAGGATTAATTTACTACGAGATCGGTCGCAAAAAGCTGGAAAAATACGGTTGTGATATTCGTGCTGTCAGAGAGTTGGCTATCCAGGCTACCGTCCTTGAAAGAAATTCAGAGTCGATAGATTTGTGGCAGAAATTCTTAACCATGAAGCCGAATGAAGCTGCAATATGCGATGCTTATATCAACATGGTTACTGTATATATTCGCATGAAGGATTACCAAAGTGCCCTGCGAATTGCCTATAAGGCTGCAGCGCTTAAACCGGGAATGAAGGAGACTCAGTATAACTTAGGTATTGCTGAACTTTATAATGGAAATATCGATGCTGCCATCAACGCTTTGAAAAATCTGGTAAAGACCTATCCAGATTATCCACCTGCCCAGTTTATGTTAGCGGCAACAAAATCCTGTCAAAAAGGTATTTCCGGGGGAAATGGTGACTTGAAAGAGTTAAAGGGTGGTCCTTTAGGGTCAGCTTTGCCTTTCTCGGTTGCGGAACTGGCCGAGGGACTGATGGCTGCTGATCAATATCAATTCGCTTTTGATTTGATACATAATGCTATAGAAGACGAAATTGTTAACAAGGAGATCATGAATTTGTATGCTTGTTGTATAGGAAAAATTAAAGAAACGCAAAACAAAATAGGATCTGAAGATTATAGTATAAATTTAGAATCATTAGAGGAATATAATTGATTTAGGTCCAGATAATTCAAAAAGACCGCCAAAATCGGAGCCTTTTGAAATAAAAAGAATCTTTTCAAATAGGGAGTTACTCGGACGAGCCTCTGAGACCTGCAGCAAGATTGTTGTTGATTTCGATGATAATATTCAATTTCTCCGGGGATGGCTCTGCCATGGTTTCAAAAATACGTTTGTCAATAAAGGCACTTAAACGAATGATATCCAGGCGTAACTTTTTCGGCATGAGGTTATTTTCAGTTGAAAGCTCACTTTGAAAGACACTCCATATTCGTTGATTGAATTTGAGAGCATCATCCAACATATCCTCTCGTTCAGGCGTGAGCCAGTTTTCCTGACAAGCTTGTAGTTTGCGTGCTGCTTTTGAGAGTACGGCTGCCTCGACCTCACGACCGGACATCGTCATTTTGCTGACCGTTTCATAAGCTTCCACGGGATTAGCGTACATTCTTGAGTACCTCCTGCTCGTATTCAATAAGTTCTCCGGCCAGTTTTAGTGCCTGATAATATTTTTCGTTGAGTATGTGTTCACTAATTTTATCGATAAGACCAGTCATGCTCGGTGCCGCAGATATAAGTTCTCCAACCTGCTGCCAGTATGTTTCAACGTGGATATTCATGTTTTCATAGTCGATGTACATAAGCTGAATTGTAAAATATATCCTACTGCAAGGCGAGGTGGCATCATTTTCGGTGAGAATGTCTTTCTCTCGTAATACCGGTGCGTTGTTGTTAACAATTAAATCGCACTTGCTGTTGGAGCCATTAGTGATGACTGCGCTGCCAACAGCCATTCTTTCTCCGGGTTTTAACGTGATTTTTAGTGGCATTATTAGACTAAAGATTCCAATGTATCGTTTTCGTTTTAAATCGGGGAGGGGGAGATTTCCCCCTCCCCTAAGAGTCTTGCTTTATTCAGTTTGAGTTAATGAGGGTTAGAACAATCTCAAGACTGACTGGGCTGCCTGTGAAGCCAGACTCAAGGAGGTCGTACCCAATGCCTGACGCGTCTGCAGCATCAGCATGTTGGCCCCTTCTTCGTTCATGTCGGCTTCAGTCAATTTCGCCGCACCATCACTGAGCGTGTTGATCATTTTACTTGTGAAATCCTCGCGAGCGGTAATGATTGAGAGATTGCTCGAGAGTTTATTGGCTTCCACTCTTAACACACTTTCTGTGTCTTCGAGAGCAGAAATGGCATCCTGGATCACCGCTGTGTCGACGGCTCCTGCACCATCATCCCAACCAGCACCCGTGACTTCCGCGGCGATAGTTCCAGCATCGCTTACGGTGAATCCTTGTATGCCAAGAATCGAATCGCCGGATGAGGCATCAAATTCTACAGTCAAAGAATCACCAGCTAAAAGATTGATGCCTTTGTATCCCGAATCACCCGCCATATTCCTTAGTTGGTTTATAACTTCATCAAATTGAATGCCCAAAGTACCGGCATCTGTTGATCCAGCGGAAAGCGCCGACTGGGCCAAGGACTTGGCTTGTGCGATCAGGTTGGTAATACCCTCGATGCCATTGTTGGCCGCTTTAACGGTCTGGATGGCCTCGGACATGCCGTCCTTGCGGGACGCCAGGTCGCCGGCGCGGGTCCGGTGTTCTTGGGCGGCAAAGAAGTTCAGCGGATCGTCCAGGGCGGTGTTGACTTTCAGACCGGTAGACAGACGGTTCTGGGTCATTTCCATGTCTTTGGATGTTTTTTGCAGGCTGAAGAGGTTGGCGCGCATGCCTGCGGTTAAGTTGATTGTACTTAGTGCCATGATTGAATCTCCCTTCCTAGGTATTGGTTGGTCCGGCTTCCTGCCGGCATTGTGTTTTGCCGCAAATTGCGGCGCCATTTCTTACAGCATTCAATGGTCAGGTTCGGTTGAGGCCTCCGCTTCGGACCGTGATACTGCCTTCACAGTCCATTATCGGGCTCGGCCCGCCAAACTTGAGGAGAATTTTTAATTAAAATTAATTTGCCGGTTTCAGTGGCAGTTGGTTCTGTCTGATATTTGAATCTGAATCAAGGATAGGGAAGGGGAAACCGCACAATGCAGATCGGGCAAAAACGAGAATATTCAACAATATATCAATGGATTATAATAGAATCGTATAATCCCCGCATTAAATAGATAGACGAATGACATACAATGTATTATAATCGGTGTGCGAAATTTAGAGGTATCAATCGGATCCTGGAGTTGAGGTTTTATGCGATCCTCTATTCGTGGGTTTATAAAAGGATCAAATCTTAACTGACGTTCGGCCACGAATCGTTTTTGACACTGTTGAGGAGGTTGCTCGTTTGTTGAATCTCGCTGCTGATGACGTACCCGCTGTTAAAACTGAGGAGCATGCGTGTACACTTACAACCACTGAAGAGGCTCAGGGCCCATCGGGTTTCCTGGATATCATCGGCGGCAGTGCAGCCATGCAGGAGGTTTTTGACCTGATTCGGAAGGTGGCGGATTCGGAAAGTACCATTCTCATCACCGGCGAGACCGGCACCGGCAAGGGCTTGGTGGCCAAGGCCCTGCACTGCTGCTCCCGCCGCAAGGATAAGCCGTTTGTTGCCATCAACTGCGGCGCCATTCCCGAGAACCTGCTTGAAAGTGAATTGTTCGGGCACGTCAAGGGCGCCTTTACCGGTGCCACCGTGAATAAAATCGGAAAATTCGAACGGGCTCATGGCGGTACAATATTTTTAGATGAAATCGGCGATATGAGTCCGGAACTTCAAGTAAAACTTTTAAAAGTGCTCGAGGAGGGCGAATTCGAGCCGGTCGGCGGTACGAGAACGGTCAAGGTCGATGTCCGCATCATCGCCGCCACCCACAGAAATCTCGATGAAGAGGTACAGAACGGGTCCTTCAGGGAGGATCTGTTCTACCGGCTGTTCGTTATACCGATCCGACTGCCGGCGTTGAGACGCCGCAAAACGGACATTCCACTTCTGGTGAGCCACTTTTTGAACCAGTCCAACAGTAAGAATAACCGCCAGGTCGACGGGGTGACGGACGAAGCCGGCCGGATCCTGCTGAATCACTCCTGGCCCGGGAACGTCAGGGAGTTGAAGAACCTGATCGAACGGATCGTTGTCCTCAAGGGCGAGGGTCGGATTTCTGCCGGGGATTTTCCCGCCAATTTAATCAATGCGACACCCTCAAATCCGGCACCCACAATCGAGATCACCGATGAGGGCATCTCGCTGAACACTGCTGTGACCGAATTTGAAAAAGCCATCATTATTCAAACCCTCGAGAAGACCAACTGGGTCAAAAACCAGGCCGCCAAACTCCTGCAGCTCAACCGCACGACGCTTGTCGAAAAAATCAAGCGCCACCAGCTCCAGCCCGAGTAAACCACAACTATTTCCACTAATATTCGATGCAGATTCTTCAATGGCTGCCGTTTAACGAGAGCCACTTTTAATCCTTTTCTGCGGAATTCGCTACTCCACGATCTCATCGGCCGTTGGCGTCAAAGACCTGACGGAATCATCGACATAATTTGACGACCTGACGGATGTACAGCGTGGATTTCTGACGCTGAAACGATCTTTTTTATGCCTTCCCGGGTGCTGCGATCAGTGCGAAATAAACAACCGCTGTTGCAGAAGCGCATGTGGCGGGCCTTTAAAAAGGTGGCCCATCGCCACCGCAGCAACTCCGGAATTGACCTGATTACAAACGCTTAGATGGCATGAAAATTGAAGATAACTTATGTTCGACGCAAATATCGCGTGCGGGATACCTGGTTATCGCAGGAATATATGATTGATTTTGAATTGGGGTGGGGGAGAACTCCGCCCTGATGGTGCTGGTAATCTTACTGGATGCAGACACAAAAAGTACTGGTCGTTGAGGATGACCCCGGTGTTCGTGCCATGCTGGCCCAAACGCTCGACCGCAGTGGGTACGATGTCCAGAGTGCGGTCGACGGCTCGGAAGCCCTGAGCAAGATCAGGGGCAACCAATTCAGCCTGGTGATCACCGATGTCCGGCTGCCGAAGGTCAACGGCTTGCAGCTGCTCGATGAAATCAAGCAGTCGACACCCCAGGTGCCGGTGATCGTCATTACCGGCTACGGGTCCGTCCAGAACGCGGTGGAGGCCATGCAGGTCGGCGCCAGCGACTATCTTCTCAAACCTTTTTCCACGGAAGCGCTGCAGGCGGCCATCAGCCGGGCGGGGATGGCACTGAAGAAATGTGCTGCGGTTCAGCAGGACCGGCATCAACAACCGATCGATCGGCGGATCGTTACCCAGGATCGGCACTTTCTGGGCATCTTGAAGGTCGCTGAAAACGTGGCCCCCAGCACCGCCAGCGTTCTCGTGCAGGGCGAGAGCGGGACCGGCAAGGAACTCCTGGCTCGATTTATTCATGACCGCGGCGGTCGCAAGGATGCGCCCTATGTGGCCATCAATTGTGCCGCCCTGCCGGATACCCTGGCCGAGAGCGAACTCTTCGGACACGAAAAAGGGGCCTTCACCGGAGCGATTCAACGCAAGATCGGTAAATTCGAGGCTGCGGCCCGCGGTACCATCGTTCTGGATGAAATCAGTGAAATGTCCCTGCCGCTGCAGGCCAAGCTGCTGCGTGTTCTACAGGAGCGGCAAGTCGAACGTATCGGCAGCAACCAGCCGGTGGCCGTCGACGCCCGGGTGATCGCGGTCAGCAATGTCGATCTCAAGGCTTCGGTTGAGGCGGGAAGATTCAGGAAAGACCTGTTTTACCGGGTCAATGTCGTCCCGCTGCGGATACCGCCCCTGCGGGAGCGCCGGGAGGACATTCTGCTCCTCGCCCGCCATTTTTGTGAGATATTCTGCCGTCTGAACAACAAGGATCTGATGGCCATTTCGAAAACCGCCCAAGAGCCGCTGCTGCAACACAGCTGGCCGGGAAACATTCGTGAACTGGAAAATGCCATGGAGCGGGCGGTACTGATCAGCACCGGCACCGAAATCGGACCGGAAGACCTGATCCTCGATGCCGATGATATCGATACCGGATCTTCGGGCGTTCCGTCGATCACTTCCGGACTGACCGTCAGAGAAATGGAGCGCAAACTGATCATGGCCACCATGGAAACCGTCAACGAGAAACGGTCTCAGGCGGCCGACATGCTCGGAATCAGCATCCGCACCCTGCGAAATAAACTCAAGGAGTATCGGGAGGCGAATTGATCCTCCTGGTATGAATGTTGCTAGATTTTATTTTGATCGAAAAATTTTGAATTAATGACGTTGTTCGATACACGGAGGACAATCGATGGAAACCCAAAAACTGTTCGGTGGAACCATCAAGGTGGTGGAACGGGCCCTGGATGTGCGCGCCAGGAACCATTCGGTCATCGCTTCCAACATTTCCAACGCCGACACCCCCAATTACAAGGCGTTTCACCTTCAGGTGGATAAAGCCATGGAAAAATTTGCCGCCAATTCGAATCGGCTGAATCTGCGCTGTACCCAGCCGGCCCATATGCCTTTTCAGTCGGGACCGGATTTTCGGCCCAGCATCCAGGTGGATAACCAAAAATCGTTCACCCTGCGCGGTGACGGCAACACGGTCGATATGGACAGGGAGATGGCGGATCTGGGGGAAAACAGCCTCATGTACAATGCCGCGGCCCAGATTATTCAGAAAAAATTTCAGACACTTAAATCCGCCATCCAAGGCGGTGACGGAGGGAGCTAATCATGGATTTTTTTGATGCACTGCAGACCAGCGCCACGGGCTTGTCTGCGCAACGCCTGCGGATGAACCTTATTTCCAGCAACCTGGCCAACATCAGCACCACCCGCACGCCTGAGGGCGGACCATACAAACGCAAAGAGGCTGTTTTCGAAGCGGTCCCGGCGCATCGCTCTTTCAAGGACGCCCTGGCCATGGCCCGAACGGGTCAAATCGCGGAGGTGAAGGTTGCCGGGATCGTGGAGGATCCGGTCCCCTTTAAGCAGAAATATGATCCGAACCACCCGGACGCCGACGAGCGGGGATATGTCATGGTACCCAACATCAATCTGATGGAAGAAATGGTTAACATGATTTCGGCCACACGCAGCTACGAAGCCAATGTCACCGCCATCAAGGCTTCCAAGAGCATGGCGCTGAAAGCGCTCGAGATCGGACGTTAGGTTTACCTAGGTTGAGCCGTTCAACGTTCATGGTTCCCAGTTAAAGTGCGATAACTGGTCTCTAACAATCGTATTATGCATCATTTGGGAGGAATTCCATGTATCACCCAATGGGTTTAAGCGGCCAATCCAAACAATGGAGTTTAAGGTTAAATAAATCAGAATGTTAAAACCCTTGAACCTTTAACCCTGAACCTGGAACCGATCAGTTTAGGTTTTATAAACTCACGCATTCAAATTGGGATGGACACAAGCCATGAAAACGACCGCCTTAGATAGCAGCCCTCAATTTCGACCCCTATCCACTGAGAACCATTTGCAGCGTGCGGATCGAGGGAAAGAATCATTCGGCGAAAACCTGTTGCAAGCCATTGATTCCGTCGACCGGCTCCAAAAGGAAGCGGACAGCGACATCCAGGCGCTTGCCACCGGTGAAAAAAGGGACTTGCACCAAACCATGATATCCATGGAGAAGGCCGGGATATCGTTTCAGTTGATGATGCAGGTGCGCAACAAGATCGTTGCCGCCTATCAAGAAATTATGCGGATGCAGATTTAACACCCTGCAGAGAAGGAGAGCCGTAAATGCCGCTGAACGAAACTGGCAGTCAAATCAGAAACCTCTTTGCGACCCTCAGCCCGGCCAAAAAAATGACCCTGGCTGGCTTGATCATCGGCACCGTCGCCGGTTTCATCATGCTGATGACCTGGACGGGTAGGCAGGAATACCGCAGTTTATATGCCAGCCTGGTGCCCGAGGAAGCCGGGGAGATCATCACCTACCTGAAGGCTCAGAAAATACCATACCGGATTTCGGAAAACGGCACGGGTATCCTGGTTCCGCATGACAAGGTTTATGAAAGCCGCCTGGCGTTGGCTTCCCAGGGACTGCCCCAGGGCGGAGGGATCGGTTTCGAGGTTTTCGACAATACCAAAATCGGTATGACCGAATTCGTTCAAAACGTGAATTACCAGCGGGCGCTTCAGGGAGAGTTGTCGCGCACGATCAACCGCATTGCGGAAGTGGAGAGTTCCCGAGTTCATATCGTCATGCCGGAGAAATCGCTGTTCATCGAACAGGAAGAACCGGCGACCGCATCGGTGGTCGTCAAACTGCGCCGGGGCCAGTGGTTGAGTCAGGAACAAGTCAAAGGGATCGTTCACCTGGTTTCCTCGAGCGTCTCGCGGCTCAAACCGGACAACGTGACCGTTGTGGATACTTCGGGGAAAATGTTGGCCGGCTTTTCGGACCGCACGGAAGTGACGCGGCTCAGTTCGGATCAGCTCGAATACCAGGCCAACCTGGAGCGCAACCTGGAGACACGGATCAAATCGATGCTCGAAAAGGCGCTCGGGCGCGGCAAGGCCATTGTGCGTTTGGCCTGCTCGCTCGATTTTACGCAGGAGGAAATGACCGAAGAGCGCTATTATCCCGAAAACCGTGTGGTACGCAGCGAGCAGGTGCTACAGGAGAAATCGGGTCAACCGTCATCGATACCGGCCGGTATTCCCGGTGTGCGCTCCAATATTGCCAAGACGCCCTCCTCGGTCACCGATGGCGTTTCCGAGTTTGAAAAAAACGACCGTACTGTCAATTATGAGATCGGCAAACTCACCAGCCGCAAGATCGAGCCGACGGCGCGCATCAAGAGGATTTCAGTGGCCGTGGTTGTGGACGGGGTTTATCCGACACCGCAAAAACAGGGCGGCAAACTCGAGTCGCCGTACCAGCCCAGAAGCGATGAAGAAATGTCGCAACTGGAGAAATTAATCAAAAGCGCCATAAATTTCGATGCCGACCGCGGAGACGTGGTTGAAGTGGTCAACATTCCCTTTCAGGTCGACAAGATGCCGGGCCCGCCCGAGGAAAAGAAACCGCCGGGCTGGGCCGAACGCTTGCGGCCTTTCACGGATCCGATAAAATACACCCTGCTGGGGATCTTCCTGCTGTTTTCGTTCTTCTTTGTCGTCAGGCCGATTATCAAATGGTTGACGGCCGCTGGTTCAGGCGATGTGCAGTACCTGCATCAGCTGCCCAAAACCGTCGGCGAAATCGAACGCGAAATCGGCGGTGCCGTCGGCAGCATGCCGTATCGCGACGAACTCAACCGGTTGTTGACCACCGACAGTGACATATCTTCGGACGTGATGCGGGATTGGCTAAAAGAATCCTAGCCTGCATATTTCATGAAATCTTTTCATGAAAAGATTTCACCCTGCGGGCCAAACGGAGGCTTCCATGGTCCGCGTTATTCGAGGCTCGCGGTAGATGTACGACAGTTCCTGTTTTGCCCATGAAAGTCTCAACTTGAGTTTAACCTAAATTGAGCGACTGTTGAGTTTACTGCAGATACAAGGAAGATGCCTTCCCGCTATAGTTTACTATGCGGGACGACATCTGACGCCGTAGATGCAGTAAAATCGGCAATCCCAAAGGGTTTCAAATTTTAAAAATTAAAAACGATAGAATTCCAAATAAATAAAAATTGTTTCCCATCCTTTTAAAATTTTAAACGCTCAGTTTAGGTTGAAGATAGATCAACCCATGGGCCACGAAACATTCATAACAGGTGGCCGGTAAGCGAGATACAGCGGAGATGGAGTCTACGAGAGGTATGGATCCAAGAAATCTGCCCGGTTCACTGAAAGCCGCCATCCTCATCCAGGCCCTCGGCAGGGAGGCCGCTCAGAAAGTCATCAGCGGATTGACCGATGAAGAGCGGAAAATCGTGCATGACCACCTGAATCAGATGGGTCCGGTTGCGCCGGTTCTGGCCGAGAACGTTGCCAAAGAATTTTCAGAGAAATTGAAGCAGTTGCGCACCAAACGCCTGGGGCACAGCAGCCGACCGGGTCCTGCGGGAAAATCGAACGATGAGCCGGATCGTTCAGCCGACAGCTCGAATCTCAAGGCGATTTTGTCCCTGGAGCCGGAACAACTCTACGAACTGATCAAAGATGAACATCCCCAGACCATCGCCATCGTCCTGGTTCATTTGGATACCGCGGCGGCCAGCGACATCATGTCGCAAATGCCCGACGAGATCAAGACGGATGTGGCTGTAAGGATTGCCAATCTGGATCGGGTGAGTTCCGGCATGGTCGAGGAGATCAACTGCGTGTTCGAGGAAATACTCAAAACCAAGGGCACGTCTGTTACACGGGTCACCGGTGGTGTCGCGCGACTGGCGGAGATCCTCAACCAGACCGATGAACACTCCAACCAGTACATCATGAATGAGATCGAGGGCAACAATCCTGAATTGGCCGAACAGGTCAAACAGATGATGTTCGTGTTTGAAGATCTCGTGCTGGTCGACGATCGCGGGTTTCAGAAAATGCTGCGCAAAATCGAGACGGTTGAACTGGCAACGGCCCTCAAGGCGGCTTCGGACGAAATTAAAGACAAGGTCTTTCGGAACATGTCGGGCCGAGCCGGAGATATGCTGCGGGAAGAAATGGACGACCTGGGTCCGGTGCGCATGAAGGACGTCGCCGATGCGCAACAGAAGATAACGATGATCATCCAGGAAATGGAAGCCAAGGGAGAAGTCATCATTGGCGGCCGGAGAGGGGATGAATTTGTCGGGTAAAGCTGCCGAAGGAAAACATGTGCGCCAGGAAAACGCTTTTCAACTGCACTATTTTCCTGAAATACCGCTGCATCCGGCCGAGAACCGTCGGGTTGTCTCCCCCGGTGCGGCCCATCAGCTGGGGCCGCGGTTTGTGCGCGACGGCGGCAGTGCAACCACACCGGTATCGGGCAGCAGCTTTGAGACGCGTGGCGACCCCCAAGCGCACGGTCCTTCGGAAAAAACGCTCGAGGACATCGAGACCGAGGCATACATCCGCGGATTCAACAAAGGCGAAAAGGCCGGATTCGACGCTGCCGGTGAAAAAATCGAAGCGCTTCAGGCCATGTTGGCCGACGCCATTGAGCAGCTGGAGCACACGCAAAAAAAGATCCGCCAAGACAGCGAAAAAGAAGTCGTCGAGTTGGCTCTGGCTGTTTCGGAACGGATCGTCAGGCAGGAACTCGTAACCAACCGGGAGGCCATTGTCGACGTGGTGCAGGAGGCCCTCAAAAAGGTCGACCATCAGCAGACCGTTGTCATCAGATTGAATCCGGCTGACATACAGTTTTTGGACCCATCCCGATTACCGTTTTCAGACCCTGCCGGCCAAACCAACAACATCCGCATCCGGCTCGAGGCCGACGAGACCATCAGCAGTGGGGGGTGCTTGATCGAAACCGAGAGCGGTGATGTCGATGCACGCATCGAGACCCAACTCGATATCATCAAAGCGGCTTTCCGCGAAAAACTGGGGTAGCAAACCATTATTTTTTCCCCAAAAGCCGTCAACACATTGAATTTCCTTCATTGATACACGTGATAGAAAAGGTTTCATAAAAAATGCCTATCGGGCATGGCTTATCTGCAAAGGGAAGTGTTTGTGAGTGAATCCGCGCTCGACATACGAAAATTCCGGCAATGCCTGGGGGAGTGCTGCCTGACACAGGCCAGGGGCAAAGTGACCAACATTATCGGGTTGATCGTTGAGTCCTGCGGACCGACGGCCCGGCTCGGAACCGTGTGCGATATTCACCCTAAAGGCGCCGTACGCCCCATCGCCGCCGAGGTCCTCGGCTTTCGTGACAACAAGGTTCTGCTGATGCCGCTGGAGGAAATGCGCGGCATCGGTCCCGGCTGCCTGGTAACGGCCCGGCAGGACAGAGCGCTGGTCCCCGTGGGCAAAGCCTTGCTCGGGCGGGTCGTCGACGGTCTCGGCCAGCCGATCGACAACAAGGGGCCGATCCTGCCGGAAGATAAATACCCCATATATGCCGATTCACTCAACCCGTTGAAACGCACGCGCATCCGGCAGCCTTTGGACATCGGTGTCAGGGCCATCAACGGACTGCTGACCATCGGCTGCGGGCAGCGTATGGGCATCTTCGCCGGATCGGGAGTCGGAAAAAGCGTATTACTGGGGATGATGGCCCGCAATACCGCCGCCGATGTCAATGTGATCGCCCTGATTGGCGAGCGGGGCCGGGAAGTCAACGAGTTCATCGAAAAAGAACTCGGTGAGGAAGGGTTGAAACGCTCGGTTATCGTCGTGGCCACATCCGATCATTTGCCCCTGATCCGCTTGCGAGGCGCTTACATTGCCACAACCATTGCCGAGTATTTCAGGGATCAGGGACTCGACGTGCTGCTGCTGATGGATTCCGTTACCCGCTTCGCGATGGCACAGCGGGAAATCGGCCTGGCGCTGGGGGAACCGCCGACCACGAAAGGGTATACGCCCTCGGTTTTCACGCTGTTGCCGCGCTTGCTGGAAAGGGCCGGCACCTCCAGCGGGAAGGGGACCATAACCGGCCTTTACACGGTTCTCGTCGAAGGGGACGACACCAACGAGCCGATCGCGGATGCCCTGCGTGCGATTCTCGACGGCCATGTTTGCTTATCGCGTGATTTGGCCATGCAAAACCACTACCCGGCCATCGACGTACTGGCCAGCATCAGCCGGGTGATGGACGATGTGGTTCGACCGGCACAGCTGGAATCGGCGCGTGCATTCAAATCTCTTCTTGCCACATACAAGAGGGCCGAAGATCTGATCAATATCGGCGCTTATGTTTCCGGAAGCAACACCAAAATCGATCTGGCGATCCGGATGATCGACCGTATCAACAGCTATCTGAACCAGGATGTGGCCGAACGGGTGATATTTAAGGAAAGCGTGCAACAACTCGAAAACCTGGTGGCCGAAGCGAATACTGCCGTAGAAGATCCTTCTGTCGCGGTTGGAACTTGATAGCACGGCGGCGGCCTGTTCCTGGATCGTTTGTGCGCCTCAATTGAAAATGGTTGCATCCCATGCCCAAGTTCAAACTGGAATCCCTGCTGCAGCATCGCAAATACATTGAAGAAATCTTTCAGTGTGAACTGGCCGACACCCTCCAGGCCCTGGTTGAGAAAAGAAAATCTCTGGGGCGGATGAAGGCGGATCGCGACCGCATCCAAAACGATCTACATCAGAAACTGAAGAACGGCATCGACGCCGCTGAAATGCTGCATTTTCACGAATATCTAAACAGGCTGGCGCTTGATATGACCGCGCAGAAGGCCAGGGTCGCCGAGGCCGAGAAAAACCTCGAGCAGAAACGTAAAGAACTGGTCGAGGCGGTTAAAAATCGAAAGATCATGGACAAGTTAAAAGACAAACAACTTGCCGCGGAAGTTGACCGGTTGCAGAAAAACGAGCAAAACTTTATGAACGACGTCGCCATCAGCCGCCACCTGCGTTCCCGTTAGCCCGAAAATATCTTAATCCCATCCTTTGTTCGAACGTTTCTTTTACAACCACTTACACCGCCATTTCGTATTTCGGATTTTATTATTGAAAAGCGGAATAAATCCCCCTGTCCCCCTTTGCAAAGGGGGAACCAGATATGGTCTGGTGTACCTGCTTGATGGGGATACGAGCTGTCCTGGAGTATCAACGTTCCCCCCTTTCAGAAGGGGGGCCAGGGGGGATTTTCTACTGGCGCACATTGCTTCCTATCGGAACATATGTATTACAATTGCCAGAAACGATCTTACGGGTTCCCGGAAAACTTTGCCGGGTCGGGTAAAAATTACCGCATCCGGCCGTGCTTCAACCCCGTGAAAACGCCAGCCGTGGCAGTCGGTTTCGATACGGGATTGTTTCCAATTTTCGAAAAATAATATAAATACAGGTACATGTAAGCTTCCCCTGATCGCCCTGCCAATAACCGCTTACCGTACATTCATGTGGCACGCTCCCTGCAACTTGTTTCCGGCATCGCAAAATAAATTACCCGTCAGGATAAAAATACATGCAACTCGATCTGTGCGCATTGCAAAACGTTCATTCAGATGTCACTTCCGCGAATCGCGGCGGGGCGACGGGTCGTCGGACTGCCGATCGGGCGCAAAACCCGTCAGCTACCGGCGCAAGGGAGAAGGACTTCCGGTCGACCTTGGAACGTGCCGAAAGTTATCGGGAAACCGATTCTCAGCGGACGGACGGAAAAGACAAACCCGTCGAGCAAACTGAAAACCGGTCCCCGGCCGGGGCGAATGCTAAGAGTCCCCGGAAAGCCCAAAGCGAGCAGAAATCTGTTGATTGTGACAATCCGCAAGGGCAATCTCCGACCAACGAGGCGCCCGTGGAGAGCGGCACCGTTATCCCGGATGTTCAAATCAAAACAGACGCTGTCGATTCGATCATCGATACCGGGGCAGGGGCCCCAGTGATTGCTGCCCAACTGCCGGCCGAAATGGTGCCCGAAATTCCTGCCGTTTCCGAACCGGAAGCTGCTGCCGGTACTTCGACAGGTGCTGCAAACCATCCAACGCGTCAGGTGCCCGGTGCGGTCGCATCCGTATCGGCCGTATCCGTGGCTTTTGCGGGAGAACACACCGGCGCAGCGACAACCTCCACAGTTCCGGTAATAGAAGATCCGGCGGGGGTAAAGTCCGACACCACCGCCAAGCCATCCCCGCTAACCGCCGAACCGGCGGTTGATGTCGCGGCGGCCGCGACGGCTTCCGATCATCCGGAAAACGAGGTGCTGGGCAAGTCTCCATCCGAAACTCAGAAAATTCTACCCCAAAGCGACCCCTTGTCCAAGGCTGCCGAAAACGCCCCTGAAACCGATACAAAAAGAACATCGGCGGAAGAGCAGGCCGGCACGGAGCGCCAGACGTCAGAAAACGCAAAAAAGATGGCGCCGGCGCCCCCTGTGCCGGAGAATTCCGGGGCGGCCGAGGGCCCGCACCGGAAGACCGTTACCAATGAGCGTCCCGGGCAGCCCGAAACCGACCGCGGGGACCGTTTGGTGGTTGAAGGTGAGCGCAGACCCCGGTCGGAATCGACATCGGCCGCCCAAAACGAATCCCGCGGAAACCATGAGGTTTCCAGCGCTTCCGCCGCCAAGACCGGTGTCGATGTCGATCAAAACGTAAAAGTGAACGACCTGGTTCCGACATCTCAACGTCCCGTGGTTGGCGAAGGGAATGCTCCGGTCAGCGCGGAAAATCTCGAATCACGCCCGAGCGCTCCCAAGGCGGATGTCCTGAACCAAATTGTCGACCGGGCGGTGTTCAAACTGAACAATGGACAGGCGGAGGTGCGGATTGACCTCAAACCGGATTTCCTGGGCCATGTGAGGCTCCAGATCGTTACCGAGAGCCACCAGGTAAATCTGCGTATTCTGGCCGAGTCACATGCCGTCAAAGACCTCATAGACGGCCATCTCGGCCAGTTGAAACACGATCTTCAGGCTCAGGGGTTGAAGGTCGACGAAATAGACGTGTCGGTGGCAAAGGACTTCAACGATTTTGACCGACGTCCGAATTTTACGGCCCATGAAGGCCAAGGCAGACGGCGTTCCGCGTTCAACGGTCAAGGCCGTCTTGAGGATGAGATTGCCGACGGCAGCCGCTTGCCGACCCGCTTGAACAGCCGGGCCGGCGGCATAGACTGCTTTGCCTGATCTGTCGGGCATGCATTGCCGATCGATCTGCACTGAAACGATTCGTATAAAGGAAAAATTATGACGATTGCCGCTATTGAACCGGTCGGTGTATCAAACAACCAGAAAGCCACTTCCGCCAATGACGCCATCATGGGCAAAGATGATTTTCTGAACCTCCTGGTGGCTCAGTTGCAGCACCAGGATCCTTTAAATCCCCTGGAGGGTACCGAGTTCACCGCCCAATTGGCCCAGTTTACTTCACTGGAACAACTCAACAACATCAACAGCAACCTGGAATCTCTGCAGGAATACCAGGCCTCGATTAAAAATGCCCAGGCCTTGGATCTCATCGGCAAAACCGTGGAAGCCCCCGGAAACACCATGACGCTCAAAGACGGCAGCCCGGCCGGTTTCGCTTTCGACCTGGCCCAGGATGCCGAATATGTCTCGGTCAATATTTACGGTCCGGCAGGCAACTACGTCCGGACCATTGAAGCCGGGCCGGTATCCGCAGGTCGGCACTCACAAACCTGGGACGGGAAAAACCAGCAGGGAGCCCTTTTGCCGGACGGGCTATATACCTATGAGATCCTGGCAACGGCTCACAGCGGGGATGCGGTAGCGGCGGCACCCTATGTCAGTTCCCGGGTTACCGGTGTCAATTTCGACGGCAAAATTCCCCAGATCCTGGCGGGGGACTATCGAATTTCAATGGATGATGTCAGACAGGTGACGGAAGATATCATATCGCCGCTTGAATAAAATTCAACGGGCGGATTTTTACGCTAAAAAGCACACAGGAGGGCAACTCGCATGATTGGTTCTCTATTTGCCGGAATTTCCGGACTGAACGCCAACGCCACGGCCATGACCGTTGTCGGCGACAACATTGCCAATGTCAACACCACGGCCTTCAAATCCAACCGGTCGTCGTTTGCCAACATCCTGAGCCAGTCTCTGGGCGGCTCCGGCGGCAACGATATCGGTCGCGGTGTCGATTTCTGGGGCACGACGCCCACGTGGAGCCAGGGCTCCCTCGAAAATACGAGCAGCCCGACGGACCTGGCCATCAACGGGCGCGGTTTTTTTACGCTCGATGACGCCAGCGGGGGGAGATTCTACTCCCGCGCCGGTGAATTCACGTTTGACCGCAACGGGGACCTGCGTAACCCTGACAATTTGGTGGTCCAGGGGTATCCGGTTACCGGAGTCGCACCGGACGGATCTCTGGCTCTGGGCAGCTTGAGCGATATCTCGGTGCCGGGCGGATCCATTTCCCCGCCTTTGGCTTCCACCGAACTCAATGCAGATATCAATCTCGATGCCGGCGCGGCGTTGGGCGACGTCTTTACATCCGCCGTGACCGTTTACGATTCCCTTGGCAACAACATCCCGGTCACACTCACTTTTACCAATACCGGCACCGGTACATGGGACGTTGGCGGATCGATACCGGCATCCGCCGGAACCGGTGTCACCCTCAACGGCGGTGCCACCACCCCGGTCGCCTTCGATGCCTTGGGCCAATTGACGATACCGGCTGCCAACGTCGCCATGGCCCTGACCCTCACCAACGGCGCTGCCAGCCCGCAGGCCGTGACCTGGAATATGTACGATGCATCCGGTTTGAACAACGGCGATATGACCGGTTACGCAGCGCAGTCCACGACCACGTTTTTAGGCCAGAACGGTTATGCAGCCGGCTCACTGCGGGGGCTGTCCTTCGACGAGGCCGGCGTTTTGACGGGAACCTATTCCAACGGCCAGCTAACGCCCCTGTTCCAGATAGCCCTGGCCGAATTTCCCAGCTACTACGGTTTGTCAAAAATGGGGCACAACCTTTATGCTGAGTCTCTCGAATCCGGGCAGGCACTGCCGGGCATACCGCTCAGCGGGTCCCTCGGCAGCATCAGTCCCAGTGCGATCGAGATGTCCAATGTCGACCTGGCCCAGGAATTCGTCAAGATGATCACCACCCAGCGGGCTTTTCAAGCCAATTCGCGCGTGATCACCACCAGTGACGAGATTCTCACCGAGTTGATCAACATCAAGCGGTAGCCATCGCTGCGGAGTGATTCTCCGACCGGCATGGCATTACGCTCCCGCCGCAAGATCCGGCGGTTCGAACCCGACGTCCCCAGCGCGTCGGTTCGAACCGCCGGCATTATTTTGGAGTGTATTATCCGAATCTATGCGTATAAACTGATATATTGGCCACCGACACACACAGACGCTTTACAGACGTCAAAGACTTGACAATTTTCCCGATTAATTGACGGCGATACCCCCCTTCGAGCGCCGGTTTTATAGTCCTCTTCGGTGTTCTGCCGACCGTGTCAATTCCTTCCCCAGCGGCCCGGGAAGCCTGTCGCAAAGCCGGCGGCCTATACCCGCAACCCCCTGATACCTGCCACTTTTGGGTGGCATAATCCTTGCTTCAGTCGAGTGAGATGTCGTTTCTTCGATTCAATTTTGACATATGGGATCTATCCCGGAAATTTCGGCCATTGTCACCCGCTGATGAGGCCTCATGAAATTTTCGGATGCAAGTAATGGAGGATGAAGACGATCATGTCGAAAAAATTTGTGGTTATCCTTATCGTCGTTTTTGTGCTGCTTCTGGGCATGATGGGCACCGGCTTCTTTTTTATGTGGAACAAAATCAATACCGTCAACGCCCATCAGATCAACCCCGATCAAGAAAATGACGCCTCCGCGGCGGAACCGCTGAAGATCGGACCGCTCCATGCTTTGGAGACCTTTATCGTCAATCTTGCCGATGAAGGCGGTAACCGTTATCTGCGGGTGGCGATGAACCTGGAGCTCAAGGACGAAGAAAGCAACACCATGGTCCAGGAGCGTCTGCCCATGATTCGAAACGGCATTCTGATGATCCTGCCGACGAAGAAATACGAGGACATTTCGACGGTCGACGGCAAATCCGCCCTGCGGGACGAAATCGTTTCGAAGTTGAATGCATTCCTGGCCCCGGGCAGCGTGACCAACATTTATTTTACCGAATTCGTGATTCAGTAGAAAAAGAAACCAGATGGCCGACCAGATTCTCTCCCAGGAAGAAATCGATGCGCTGCTGTCCGCTATGGACAAGGGTGAGGTCGATCTCAAGCAGGACGTACAGGGCAAACCCGTGATTCAGGAATACAGCCTGACATCCCAGAGTGTTGCCCTCCGAGCCCAATTCCATGCTCTGGATGAAGTTTACGACAGGTTTGCAAACATGCTGAGCCGCTTCATGTCGAACACATTTCAGCGGCCCATCGAGGTCGAACTCGTTTCAACCGAAACGGTAAAATACAGTGACTTTATCAGCTCGTTTCCGACGCCGACGAGTTTGAGCTTCTTTACCATGGACCCGCTGATCGGCTCGGCCTTGATGGCTGTCGAACCGGAGCTCGTATTCTCGCTGATCGACTGTATGTTCGGCGGCCCGGGTAAACCGCTGGAGCGAATCAGAGAATTCACGTTGATCGAACAGCGGATGATGAAAAAATTTGTGGCCGAGGTTTTATCCCGGCTGGAGCAAGCCTGGTCCACGGTTCACAAGGTCAGGATCACCCTGAGCAAGACCGAGACCAAACCGGAATACGTGCACCTGCTCAATCCCAACGAACTGGCAATGATCATTGTTTTCGGTATCAAGGGCCAGGAGTTTTCCGGCAACATTCACCTGTGCCTTTCCCAGCTGATGCTCGAGCCCATCAAAGAGAAACTCTCCACGACGTGCAGACCCGAGAAGGAATCTCAATCCAGCTGGTACGGTCAACTGAAAGAACTGATCAAGGATACGCCGGTCAATGTCACCGCCGAGCTTGGACGCACGGTCCGCACCGTGGGCGAAGTCCTCAACCTGCAGGTGAATGACGTATTACAATTGCCCAGCGGACCCAAAGACCAGGTGGTGTTGAAAGTTGACGGGGTGCCGAAATACTTCGGATTTCCGGGTGTCATCAAAGGCAACCGGGCGGTTGAAATTATAAAAAACCTCAATCGATGAACGTCCGGTCGATGCCGGGAGACCCATTGCAGGACAGGAAAATAGATTATGGCAGACAGTAAACCCCAGGCAGAAGGACAACCGGTTGCTGATACCGAGGCTCCACGGGCCGCAGCAAGCCCCAAGCAGAATACCGAACAGCGCACGGCAGCGGTGCCGGGTATGGAGTTTCTTCTCGATATACCACTGGAGATCACCGTGGAGCTCGGCCGAACCCAGATGGTGATCAACGATCTGCTCAGGCTCGGTCAGGGGTCTGTGATCGGGCTGTCGAAGCTGGCCGGTGAAACCCTGGAAATCCGGGCCAACCAACGGTTGATTGCCAGGGGTGAGGTTGTGGTGGTCAATGATAAATACGGCGTCCGGCTGACGGAAGTCATCAGCCAAGCCGAGCGGGTGGAGAAGTTGAAATGAACGCCCAGCCCGAGATGCTGCCGTCACTGTTGAAGATGATCGCATCGCTGGGGATCGTCCTTGGCGGCCTGCTGTTGACCCTCTGGCTCGTCAGGCGCTTTGTACAGTCCCGGTCGGGACGGTTCAACGGCCAACTGATACGGGTGCTGGCGAGCAGTACGGTCGGCTTGAAAAAAAACATTGCCCTGGTTGAAGTCCCCGGGCAGGTTCTCGTTTTGGGAATGACCGGAGACCGGATCAGCCTGTTGTCGAAGATCGAAGATCCGGAGAGCATCCGCCGGATCCGCGGTGATGTGACGGCCAAGCCGGTCATCCCTTTTGCAGAGCACCTGAACTTTTTTTCTTCCAAGTTCAAAGGCAGTCATGATGGTCGGTAGGACGGGCCCTCGCGGTATCCCCGGCGTTCCGGCGACACTTTTGGCCACGGTGGCCGTGATGGCCGTTTTTGGATGGCTATTCCCGTCGCCGGGTTGGGCCGAGTCACCTGCCGGATCGCCTCTGCTGAGCATCGATCTCAACCAATCGGCGGGAACCGGCGATATGTCGGTTGTACTGCAGGTCTTTCTTCTCCTGACCGTATTGACGATCGCCCCGGCGATTCTGATCATGCTGACCTCTTTTACCCGCATCGCCATCGTGCTGTCGGTATTGCGGCGGGCCATCGGAACCCAGACCATGCCGCCGAATCAGGTGATCCTGGGGTTGTCTCTCTTTCTGACCTTTTTTATCATGAGCCCGGTCTGGGAAAGGGTGAACCAGGATGCCCTGCAGCCATATCTGGAAAAACAAATCGGCCAGCAGCAGGCCCTCGAAAAGGCCTTGACGCCGATCCGGGCCTTCATGATCAAGCAGACCCGCGAAAAGGATCTGGCGCTGCTGGTGGAGATCTCCAAATCACCCCGGCCGCAGAACGTCGAAGAGGTCGCCACCACCGTGCTGGTACCGGCCTTCATCCTGAGCGAATTGAAAACGGCCTTTCAAATCTCCTTCATGCTCTACGTTCCATTCCTGGTGATCGACATGGTTGTGGCCAGTGTCCTGCTGTCGATGGGTATGATGATGCTGCCGCCCATCATGATCTCTTTGCCCTTCAAGCTGATGCTCTTCGTGCTGGCCGACGGCTGGTACTTGATTGTCGGCTCGCTGGTGAAGAGTTTCGGGTAGATGCGAACCCGCATTTTCATTATAAAATGCGGGTTGATCGGAGAAGAAGTAAAAATGACCCCTGAATACGTGACCGGATTTTTCCTGGAGGCGATCAAGACCGCTATCATGCTGGCGGCCCCGATCCTGCTGGCCGGACTGGTCGTCGGCATATTGATCAGCGTCATCCAGGCCGCCACCTCCATAAACGAGATGACCATGACCTTTATTCCTAAAATGCTGGCGGTGGCGATTGCCCTCTTGATTTTTTTCCCCTGGATGCTGCAGGTGATGATCGAATACACCCAAAACCTGATAAACAACTTGCCCACCGTGATCCGCTGAATGCTCATTGGAAGGTTGCAAAATAGGCATTGGTCACGAAATTAAACACACTCTGGCGTTTTAGAAGAAGCTTCACTCGCGTCGATTGTATGAATCAAAGGTTCAGGGTTCAAGGTTCAGAGTTCAAAGGTTTTAAACTACAAATTATCTTAACCGTTAATCCCGCCCGGGCGGGAAACCGCTCAACCGAGTTATAGCATTTCCACTGGGAACCCAGAACCCTAAACCCAGAACCCAGAACCCAGAACCCAGAACGTTGAACCCTAAACCCTGAACCTGAAACAGATTAGTTATGACGACCCTAACCATCCCCCTGGCGCAGTTGCAGGCGTTCTTTATTGTCTTCGTGCGCGTGGCGGCCATCGTCGCCAGCATGCCGGTATTCAGCAGCCGCAACATCCCTGTCATGCTCAAGGCCGGACTGGTGCTGTCGGTCAGCGTGCTCGTTTTTCCGCGGCTGTCGATCGGGCAGAATCCGTATCAACTGGATCTGATTACTTTCGCCGTCGGGCTGGCGGGAGAGGTCATGCTGGGGGTGGCCATCGGTCTGATGGCCCAGATGGTCTTTGCCGGTGTTCAGCTGGCCGGAGAGCTTGCCGGCTATCAGATGGGGCTTGCCATCGCCAATGTAATCGATCCGGATTCGAGCGCCCAGATCCCCATGGTTTCCCAGCTGTACCAGATCTTTGCCGTCCTCATTTTCGTGACGGTCAACGCCCATTTCTGGTGTCTGGGGGCACTGATGGACAGCTTTCGACTCGTGCCGCCGTTCAGTTTTCACCTGCACAACTCCATTGTCGAGCAACTGATCAGGCTCGGCGGAGACGTTTTCACCATCGGCGTCAAGGTCGGCGCACCGGTTATCGTCGTGCTGATGTTAACCAGTGTTTCTTTCGGCTTGATCGCCCGCACCGTGCCCCAGATGAACGTATTCATCGTTGCCATGCCGCTGAAAATAATCGTCGGCTTATTGTTTGTGCTCTTCAGCCTGCCGTATATCTCGGCCTATTTGCAGCAGTTGTTCGTGATGATGGGTGAGAGCATTATGCGCATGCTGTCGGCGACCTTATGACCTTTTGTTTACGAACGTATCTTATTGACACAGCTATATAACGTGTCCCGAGCATAAATCTAAATGGCTGACCGACCCAATCAGGACAAAACAGAGAAGGCAACGCCCAAGCGGCGGCAGGACGCGCGCAAAAAGGGCCAGGTCGCCCAGAGCCGGGAACTTCCCTCGGTGATGATCCTGATGATGTCTCTGGGGCTTTTCTTTTTCGGCGGCGGCTGGATGTTCCTGAACCTCGCCGGATTCATGGGCGACGCCCTGAGAAGTGCGGCTCTGTTTCGATTGGCCGACGCCGAGAGTGCCGGGATATTTTTAATCGACACCTTCCGGATCACCTTCAAGATCCTTTTGCCATTGATGCTGGTGGTTTTCGTGGCCGGACTGGCCGGCAATGTGGCCCAGTTCGGTTTTTTGTTCAGCACCGAAGCCCTGGCGCCCAAGTGGAACAAGTTGAACCCCCTCAGCGGTCTCAAGCGTCTGTTTTCCTTGCGTTCCCTGGTCGAGCTGGTCAAATCGATCGTAAAAATCCTCTTTGTTGCCGCCGTGGCGTACCTGCTGCTCAAAAAGGAACTCGAGCTGATTCCGTCTCTGACACAGCAGGGTGTCGGTGACATCCTGGCCTTTGTTGCCCGGGTGGCGTTCAAGATCTGCCTCAACGTGAGCCTGGCACTGATTGTGCTGGCCGTTCTCGACTATGCCTACCAGCGGTATGAGCACGAGAAAGGGTTGAAAATGACCAAGCAGGAGGTCAAGGACGAGTACAAACAGACCGAAGGCGATCCAAAGGTAAAATCAAGAATCCGCAGCATCCAGCTGGAAACCGCCAGGCAGCGGATGATGGAGGCGGTTCCGACGGCCGACGTGGTCATTACCAACCCCACCCACTTGGCCGTGGCGATCAAGTTCGATGCGGCCTCGATGGTGGCCCCCCAGGTGGTTGCCAAGGGCGCCGGGTACGTGGCCGAACAAGATCAGGCAGATCGCAGCCGAGCACAATGTGCCGCGGGTCGAAGACAAACCGCTGGCGCGGACTCTTTTCAAGATTGTCGATATCGGCGACACCATTCCGGTCGATCTATACAAGGCCGTGGCCGAGGTCTTGGCCTATGTCTATCGCCTACGCGGCATGCGCCCGAATATTTCACGCCCCTGAGGCATCCATTGTCGGCGTTATCAAGGGCTTGCAGTAGGTTGACTACGGCTGCACCCTTGAGTGCCTTGCCAATGAATCCCTCCGGGGCGTGAAATAGCCGGATGCACTGACCTAACCGGCTGCAACGGGCTAACCGGCCCAACCGACTCAACGGGCCAACCGTCCAACGGGCCAACCGGCCAACCGGCCAACCGGCCAACCGGCTAACCGGCTTAACCGACTTCAGTGTCAAAGATCCCGCACACGAGTGTCAAGGTTTCAATATTTTGACGCCTCCCGGAGCCCGCTTCGGGGAAGGCCGTTTCGGATACAAGGCCAATTTGGAGCCTGTTTTCCGCGGTCTTCGGCCCATAGCGACGGAAGCCATGTGAGTCTGCTAATGGACCGACTGTTCGGCATGAAAAGTGCAACGTTTCCTGCAATGTCATAGCGACAGCTATCTGCTTTACGATATTTACCCGCTCAACTCACAGCTGAAAAGACACGGAAATTTTGGAATAGGGTCGAATAACCATGGAACTCGTTAAGGAAACAAATTACGCCGGGCCCGTTCCCCTCATATCCAAAAACAGCGACGTGTTCATGGCCGTTGCCGTGGTGGGGATCCTGGTGTTCATGGTCATTCCCCTGCCGCCGATGATGCTCGACTTGCTCCTGGCCTTCAACATCACCTGTTCCCTGGTGATTCTGCTGGCCGGAATGTACATCATGAGGCCGCTCGAACTTTCCTCCTTTCCGTCCATCCTTTTGCTGGCGACACTTTTTCGTCTTTCCTTGAACGTCGCATCCACCCGGATCATCCTGCTCCACGGGCACGAAGGGGTCATGGCGGCCGGAAAGGTCATCAAGGCCTTCGGTGGTTTCGTGGTCGGCGGTAATTATGTCGTCGGAATTATCGTCTTTCTGATCCTGGTCATCATCAACTTCATGGTGATCACCAAAGGCGCCGGCCGTATCGCCGAAGTGGCCGCCCGGTTCACATTGGATGCCATGCCCGGAAAGCAGATGAGCATCGACGCGGATCTGAACGCCGGCATTATCAACGAGGAAGACGCCAAGACCAGAAGGGAGCAGATTTCCAGAGAAGCGGAATATTACGGCGCCATGGACGGTGCCAACAAGTTCGTGCGCGGTGACGCCATCGCCGGCATCGTCATCACGCTGATCAACATCCTGGGGGGGTTGGCTATCGGCGTGCTGCAGAACGGGATGAGTTTTTCCAATGCGGCCGAAAATTACACCCTTCTGACCGTCGGCGACGGACTGGTGACCCAGATCCCGGCGCTGGTCATTTCGACGGCGGCCGGCATCATTGTCAGCCGGGCCGGTTCCGAAATGAGTCTTGGAAAAGAGATTACGTCCCAGGTGCTGGTTCAGCCGCGCGCTATCGGCATTGCCGCGGCGGTGATTTTCGGCTTCGCCCTGGTGCCGGGTCTTCCGACGGTACCTTTTGTGATCCTGTCGCTGTCGGCCGCCGGTCTGGCCCTGACCATTTACCAGGCCGGCAAGAAGAGCGACCAGGAGGCCGATGTGGCCGAACTGCCTGAAATCGAGTCGACGCCTTCCGGCCGGCTGGAGAACCTTTTGCCCCTCGACATCCTGGCCCTGGAAGTCGGCTACGGCCTGATACCCCTGGTGGACACCGAACAGAACGGAGAATTGCTCGAACGCATCAAGACCATCCGGCGTCAGTTTGCCCAGGAATTCGGCATCGTGGTCGCACCGATCCATATCCAGGACAACATTCGCCTGAAACCGGGTGAGTACACCATTTTGCTGAAAGGCAACGGGGTCGCCAGAGGCGAACTCATGGCCAACCAGTACCTGGCGATGGACCCCGGTACGGTGGAAAAAAAGGTGGACGGGGTGGCGACCAAGGAACCGACGTACGGCCTGCCGGCCCTGTGGATAAAAGAAGACGCCAAGGAAAGGGCGATTGCCAACGGCTACACGGTGGTGAATGCGGCCACGGTGATGACGACCCACCTGTCGGATGTCATCCGCCGGCATGCGCATGAGCTGGTGGGCCGGCAGGAAGTGCAGGAACTCCTCGACAATCTCAAAGATACCCACCCCAAAGTGGTCGAGGAACTGGTGCCCAACCTGTTGCCCCTCGGTGCGGTCGTAAGGGTGCTGCAGAATCTGCTGAAGGAACAGATCCCGGTCCGCGATCTCCTGGCTATTCTGGAGACCCTGGCCGACTGGGCACCGATGACCAAAGATACCGACATTTTGACCGAATACGTGAGGCAGGCCTTGGCCCGGACGATTACCCGCATGCACCGGCTGGAAACGGGAGACATCGCGGTGATCAACTTGGGACAACGTCTGGAGAACACCCTGGCCGAGGGGATGAAAAAGGCCGAGCACGGGCATTACCTGATTCTGAGCCCGACGGATATCGAAAAGATCGTCCGCCGGCTGGCAGCGCAGGTGGAAAAGTTCTATCCGCTCAATGCCCGCCCGATCGTTCTGTGCTCGGCCCATGTCCGGCCATATTTCAAGCGATTGATGGAGCGCTACATTGCCGAACTGACGGTCCTTTCCTACGACGAACTGCTGCCGAACATCAAACTCCGGTCCCTGGGGACAGTGGAACTGACAGATGCAGATTAAACATTTTCAAGCCGCCACCATGGCCGAAGCGCTGGAACGCGTCAAAAGAGAACTGGGGCCCGAAGCCGTTATTCTTTCAGCCTGCAGCCGAAAAAATGGCAAAGGGCTCTTCGGCCCGTTCAAAAAAGCCGGTGTGGAGGTTACCGCAGCCGGTAACGGCCCGCTCGCGCCGTCGGAACCGAACCGATCGCGCACGGATGCGGAAAAGGTCACGATCAACCGCGGATCATACCCGGCTGCTGCGCGCCGCCTGGCGCGTCCGAAAATGACCGCAAGGATTTCCTACAGCACACCCCATGCGCCTGTGCGGCCCCCGGTCGAACGAATGTCCCCGAACAGGAGGGACGTTCCCAAGGAGACGGACGGGCCGGCCGGCTTCAATCATCACCGGCTCTATCGGTGCCTGCTGAATCAAGGGGTCGAAAAAGCCTATGCCCGGGAGATGGTCGCAGAGGCCCGCCCGCCCGGAGGCATCGCTGACCAGGAACCCGGAAATGCGTCGCTCCAGCTGGCCGGCATTTTAGAAAAAATGGGCGTTGCCGCCCAGCCGCCGGTGTTTGAAAGCGGTCAACAGCGGTGCATGGCCGTGGTCGGTGCCACCGGCGTCGGCAAAACCACGGCAATTTCGAAACTGGCGGCAGAATACGCCGTGGATGGCAACCTGCGCGTTGCCATGATTTCGCTGGACAACATCCGGGTGGCCGCATCGAATCAGCTGCAGGTATTGGCCGATATTATCGGTGTCCCCCTGGAAGTGGCGGCCGACCGTGCCGGGCTCGACAGCGCTCTGGATAAATTCCGACAACACGACCTGATCCTGATCGACACGCCGGGACTGTGTTTCCGCAACGCGTCCCATGTGGACGTCTTGTCGGAGTGGTTTGACGCTATGGGACCGCTGGAGGTTCATCTCCTCCTCAGCGCAGCCAGCAGATGGCGCGACAATTTGGATTTGTATGAACGCCTGGGCGGCATCCGCGTCAACCGGTTGATGTTCTCCAAGGTTGACGAAACATTTTACTACGGGGACATCCTCAACCTGTTGCTGCGGCTTCAGATTCCGGTCTCTTTTTTCTTCGATGGTGCTGCGGGGCCGGACGGTGTCAAGAAGGCAAAATTGAATGTATTGGCGGATTTTCTGGGCGAGACCATGAGCGCTCAAAACAGGCCATACGAGCCGGAGGACGACCAGAGCAGCCGCCGACTGACGCGCCCGGTGCCCATGCGCTGGCTGCCGCTGGCGGACGAAATCGACGCGTCCCCGGATTCGGAAGCGGCGGCAACGGGCGATCGGGTCGAAACAGAGCGCGGCGGAAGCCGATCGGGTTTCTTTCGCTTCAACGGGAAAAATAAAAGGGTCACAACCGCATGAACGACTATGATTCACCAACCAATGTCATCCAGATTACCAAACGGATTGGAGAAAAACGGCTGATGGCAGCAACGGCAATTCAGAACAGGGCGGAATCCGCGACTCGGGTTATCGCCATAACCAGCGGCAAGGGAGGCGTCGGCAAAACCAACATCGTGGCCAACCTCGGTCACACCTTGGCCAGCTTGGGATTGAAGGTTCTCATCCTCGACGCTGACTGGGGTTTGGGCAACCTCGATGTCCTGCTCGGCCTGGCACCGAAATTTAACCTTTCCCACGTCATTGCCGGCGAGAAAAGTGTTCCCGAAGTCATCGTGAGCGGCCCCGGTGACATGAAAATACTTCCGGCATCATCCGGCATTCAGGAGTTGACCAGCCTGACCTTCGACCAGAAAGTCAGGGTCCTGACCCAGCTCGATCTGCTGGTCGATTCGGTCGACATTCTGCTGATCGACACCGCCGCAGGCATCTCGACCAACGTCATGGATTTCAACGTGACGGCCCAGGAAATCATGGTCGTCGTCTCGCCGGAGCCGACCTCGCTGACCGATGCGTATGCCCTCATGAAGGTCCTGTCCTTGAAGTATGCGGAGAAAAACTGCAAGCTGCTGGTCAATCAGGCCGGAAGTGTGCAGGAAGCGCTCGATATTTATCGCCAACTGGATATGGTGGTCAAAAAGTTCCTCGACATATCGATCGACTATGTCGGCTGCGTTCTTTACGACGACAGGGTGCGACAGGGGGTCCGGCGGCAGAAAATCGTGACCGAAACCTACCCGGGCTGCAAGGCCAGTCGCTGCTTTGCCGCCTTGGCCAAGCGTATCGCCAGCATGCCGATGTCAAAACAGCCGTGCGGAGATTCCAACTTCTTCTGGGACCATCTGAACAAGAACAAGCTGGCTTAGCCCACATTTTTCATGAATATTTTCAGTAGAACGTAACAAATAAATTGGAAAACGTGGGCTGGCCTGATTTTTTTCACCGCTTTGATAATTTTTAATTTGGATGTGGAGAAGCAACCTTATGAAACTCGCTGAAATGCGCACACCGGTGTCCAATGAACACCAGCTGCCGTCGCGAGAACAGTTGATCCTTAAATATTTGCCGTACGTCAAACGGATCGTCAACAGGATCGCCATTCATTTGCCGCCGAACGTCGACACGGAGGATCTGATGAATGTGGGCGTGATCGGCTTGATTCAGGCGATAGACCGCTACGATGACAGTCGTGACAACAAGTTCACGACCTATGCGGCATTCCGAATTCGGGGTGCAGTCCTCAGCGAACTGCGCTCACGGGACTACCTTTCCCGGTCGAATCGCAGAAAGATCCGTGATCTCGATCGAACGGTCCTGGCGCTCGAGCAGAAATTCGACCGCGAAGTCGAAGACGAAGAAGTCGCCGCTGCCATGGATATCGATCTGGAAGAACTGTACCAGATCAAACAGATGTCGAGTATTTCCTTTATCAGCTTCGAAGAGTTAGGATATTCTTCCGCCCGGGACAAGCAGAAGCTCGCCCGTGGTCTACTGGAAAACGACGGCGACATCCTGGCTCAGGCGGGTGTAAAAGAACTGCAAACGGCCCTGGCGGAGGCAATTGATGAGCTGCCCGAAAAGGAGAAGCTCGTTCTTTCTTTATACTACACCGATGAATTAACGATGAAAGAGACCGGTGAGGTCATTGGGGTTACCGAATCGAGGGTCTCTCAGCTTCACTCTCAAGCGATCATCCGACTCCGTTCCAAGCTGAGAAAGAAAAAACTGATCGACAACTGAACCGGCGCAAATAAAGCGCCCGGTTGCCCTGAAGAACATCCGGTCACTGCATTGGCGCAACCCGTTCCCGAGGTGTCCGGTCATGGTTGAGAGAATACACACCAGAAACCAGTGGGCCAGAATCCGGTCCACGGCCGCCGTCAAAAAAGTGAATAAAGCGCCGGCCCAACGACGGCAAGAAAAAATTTTTCAAGAACTTCGATCACCGGTATTCCGGAAAAGATGAAGAATCCGATGACCTGGATCCGTTAGAAGAAGAAAAAAAGCGGAAAAAAACAATGACCGCATCCGGGGAAGCCAAAGACGATAAGACAGATCGAGAAGAGGATAAAAATCGGGGCAACAATATCGACATCCTGATATGACCTACTATTACGGCATTTAAGTATGTAGAAGTAGTTTAGTAATTCTTTATTCACCGCAGAGACACCCCAGTTAAATCACCTATCG
>CAWGUE010000011.1:0-220657 GCA_963825595.1 uncultured delta proteobacterium
CGATGCTCCGAGATTTTCGTTTTATCTCCACCGACTTGTTTGCCGTAAACCAGACAGGTTTCGGATGACATAAAAGGAGCGAGGAGTCGCTCCAGCCAGTCTTTGTACAAAGGATAGACGTGAGCGCTGGCGAGCACGATAAATTCCTTATTCGCTGCAGCGCATCCAAGGTTCAGCGAACGGCCCAATGAGAACTCTTCAGGTGCTATTTTAAGTATTTCTACCGGATAGCGGGAGACAATCGAAAGGGTAGCGTCCGTCGAACCCGAATCGACCACGATCATCTGTACGTCCTGGACGGACTGCTGCTGTATGCCGTGCAATAAGCGCCCGATGTGCTTTTCTTCGTTGAGGCATCTGATGACTATCGAACAGTTAAAATTCCTCATAAACTTGACAATCTTCTAAAAGCGGTTAGCACTCCAAAAAGTCTTCCAATGGCATCCGTCTGAAAATTTCCAGTTTGCCTCCCACCGTGCAATTGACAATTTCTCTCCCAAACTGTTCATAGGTTTCTCTGGCCGTGTCATACTGAAGTTCCGAAACCATTAGGTCCGGCAATTGCCATTTTACGCCTTTTGCAAAATACTGCGGATCGAAATGGTCCGGATCCGAATTGCCGGAGACCACCGTCTTGTTTGCAGGCCCACGCTGAATAAACGAATGGTCGCAGCCCACCAAAGCGACCCTATTGAATCCCATGTGAAATGCCAGTTCCATGGCCACAAAGGTCACGGTATACCCTTCAACGATGGAGATCGAACAATCCCGGGCAAATCTCCTCAAACTCCCGATGCCATGCATGAAATGAACATTGCGTCGAAATGTTACGCTGCGTCGACCAATGAGGTCTAAGAACAAGGGGATGTCAGTTCGGTTAAAGTACAAAGCATTCTGTTCTATAACATGAGGATTAACTGCAACGATAGCCGATGGTCGAAATTTCGTTCTGTCGAAAATGAGATTTATTTTATTCAACCCAATAGAAAAAATTCCGCTTTTCTCCAAAGCGTTGAAATCGACCTTGTTCAAACTCGGTCCATTGCATAAAATTATGGCCTTTTGCTCCCAGAATCGATTTTTCCAACCCCGTATACGTCTCCTGGATGCCCAAGAATATGGATTAAGATCCCACCTCAGTCGCAACAGGATTTCGTAACCGAAGTATAAATACGGGTTGATTGCTTCTCTGGTTTTATTTGACCGTTTGATCTGATTGTGCATTTTATTAAATTCTTGATGAAAAAGTCGTTTAAAGAAGGTGCAATGGTCTCAAACCCTATCTATAAACAGATCGTGCACTTAAGACCTTCTCAAAATACTCCTATATTCTAAACGATACGGTGTTTTTTGAGTCGTCCGGCGCTTTGCCCTTAAAGTTGATCTGATGTATTGTAATTATTCCCAGCTTCAGTGGTGATGCCTACCGGTATGTATTTTGGATCCCATTTTCCCCATGGCATACCGTATTGACCGGATTTTGAGTAAAATTTAGCCAGATTCCTCTTTAGATAATCGCAGTTTCGGTATTCTTGACGTATTCGTTTCGGATTCTGTGGGTATAGGAACTTGTTGCTTTAAAACGTATTTTCAAATCGGATAATGAATAGCAATATCCCCTCGACGGCTGATGATACCACGTCGTGTTCTGATCCGTCGCTGAGGTTGTGATGGCCCAATAATATTGGGTCTTTAAGGACACGACGAATTTCGTTTAGTGCATTTCCCAGCTGTTCCAAAGGAATATGCTCGAGCGCTGAAAGCGATACGACGGCATCGAACGATGTTCGAGGGGATTCCATTTAGGCTGCAAAGATTGCCTGTCACCCATTGGATTTTGCCCACTTGTGGTGACGCCAAACCGAAATGTCGCCGCCAACGGTTGTGCCTGAAGTGGTAAAAAAGGATCAATAGGCGAGTTTTCTTGAACGCGTTTTTTACCTTTCTGACGAGTTCGTTGTAGTCCAGAATATTGAGGATTCGTTGTTTGCAATTCAAAAAATCCATGTATTCAGAAGTATATGATTCTGGGAGTTGATTTCAGGGTCGTCTGATATCGGTCACTCACCGAAGGGGGCGGGGGCTTCAAGGACCATGTCGACATTCGTTATATTGAATCCCATTTCGGCCAGTAGAAATTGAAGGGCCCGTTCCTCCACCAGCATCGAGAATCTTTAAGGATTTGGGCCAATGCTTTATGCGCGAATAAAGCCAAGTTAGATCGGTGATGTAATGCCAGCCAATTTGAGTTCGGCCGGTCGCCTTTAGAAATGATCGAACGATATGAAAATCCGGACCGGCTATCTGCTGCGATGGATCGATAAGTTCAAAATAAAGCATTTATTTAATCCAATAATTGACTCTTCATTTAACTCAATAATTGTGATGCAACAAATAGACTCACCACCAATAATGGAGCCATAGAAGTGCTCTTCTCGAATTGCCAAAACTTCAATCCAAATGCTCCATAAGAATGAGAAGCTGAATACCAACTGTAAAAAAATGTGTAACCGAAAATCATACCAATCGGAAAGGCATAGACGCCGACATAGGGATAGAGAATGGTACTGCTCAACAAATAAATTGCACCGGTTATGCCATTGGCAATATGCCATATGATATGATTCGTTGTGCTATACAATTGGATGTGCATCGCACCGTATCGTTCGGCAAACATCGCCAATCCCAGGAGCGCCCATAAGGCTGAATCCGGGAATTCAGCATGACTTCCAATTAATTTTAGTAATGGTGCTCCGAATATGCCGAGAAAGACAAAACCGAGAGCATAAGTCCAATAAGATAATGCCATTCCACGTTTCGCAATGGCGATTTGTTCGCTCACCGAGCCATTGGCTCGAAGTGATGCGAGGATCGGCAGTTTACTGTAAAAAGGGGCTTGGGAAAAACTACTCAGGGCCTGAATCAGTCGGAGGCCGAGGAGATAGGTGGCCACTCGGGAGGTTGCCCCCAGTTGTGCATAGATCAGGCCCGATGCATGGACCACACCGTAGGACATTATGATTCCAAGGCTGCTGCGCCATGCGTTTGGCCAGACGACTCCTATAATATGTTTGTTCGTTCTTATCAGCCCGAAACTGCTTAAATCGGCCGTCTTCTACTCGATTACTTAAATAACGATTTCTCAATATGTTTATTATAACCCAAATTTGTTGAGAACATACCAGGCTAATAAGTCCTCCACCGGCCGTCAAAACCACTATACTGGTACTCGCCGCACCGATCGCCGAATAGATTTCCCAACGCCGTAAAACGGCGATATGATTTGTCCCCGTTAAAAAGGCTCTGTAAGAATTCCCACGAAGGACTACCGTAGACGTCAGCAAGATGATCCCCCATGCGATCCATGCCGCTGACGGATTCGGGTTTTCGCTTATTGGCCGAATCAAGCTTGCGGTACCGACAACCAGTAAAAAAACGATAAGAATCAACGTGAGGCTCACATACACTTTACGCATGGCCGAACAGATGTCTTCAATTGCTTTCCAATTCGGTGTGCGGTTGGATGCTTTGGGGGTGATTTTGCGATAATCTGAAATATTGTTAACGCTTGCACCGACCATTGCATAAGCGATGACCCGCGAAAATGTGGGACTGAAGCCGATATCAACCAAGTTTTGCAGGCTGATGATCGTTGCAAATATATACCAAACCGTAATATCATCTACATTGAGTCGAGTGAGAACGAGAGGCAAGACGACGATGAGCTTCAATGCATTGGCTAAGAAGCTCCCGAAGGTCATTATCGTCGGCGAGTTCCACAATTCGACGAGTGTTTTTTTAAACGCCGATTTCATCGTATTATTGACTCATCATGCTTGATAAGGCCAGCTTTTGCTGTCAACCACCATGCCATTTCCTGCCGATATAATTGGTCTCACACGTTCGCTTTCCAGATCAACAGGCGGGGCCGACTTCTAAGACCCGGTAACATTTCGTCATATTCTGCACGGCTCAAACTTAGAGTGCGAATTTTTCTTTTGATATAGCGTTCCGTTTTCACTATTAAGTCATTTAAATGATAGTGATCAATTTCTCCGACGAGAACAAGGTCGATGATTCCGGTATCCTTTCCTTCGGCATAGTCGCCAATGAGATAGGCCTTTTCGAGATTTCCCAAACGCTGGACGATGCTGTCGATCACTTGGTCGATTCCCATCACCTTGCTGACCATGGATTTGAGTTCGGGAAAAAGGGAATGCTCGGTGTTGGCTCTGTAAAACACCTGGCGACCGGATTTTTCGGATTTTAACAGTTTTGTTTTTTTAAGTTGATTGAGTTCCTCCCGCACGGCGTTGGTGGAGACATCGAACTCCTTGGCCAGTTCCCTGAGGTAGGAGCGTGTTTGGGGATTGAAGAAAAGCCGTACCAGCAACTTGATACGGGTTTTCGAGGATATAAGGCCGGTCAGTAAGTTTTCCACTTTAGCTATTTATTACCGCATTATAAATTTTTGTGCCACTTCCAGGCCGACGAGACGATGGTGTCCAAGTCGGGAAAACGGGGTGACCACCCCAGAACCCTGCGGGCCTTATCGTTGGCCGCGACCAGGATGGCCGGATCGCCCGGACGACGTTCCGTCACATCATAAGAAATATCAATCCCGGTGACCTTGCTTGCGATTTCGATCACCTTTAAAACGGAGTACCCCTTGCCGGTGCCGAGATTGATAAATTCGCTCTGATGGCCTTCGAGCAGTTTTTCAAGGGCCAGAACATGGGCGTCTGCAAGGTCTGTTACATGGATGTAATCACGGATACAGGAGCCATCCTCGGTGTCGTAATCGGTGCCGAAAACGTTGACCTTATCTGAACGCCCCTTGGCCACATCCAAAACCAATGGGATCAGGTGGGTTTCCGGATCGTGATCTTCACCGATTTCGGCCTCACTGTCGGCGCCGGCGGCGTTGAAATACCTCAGGCTCATAAAATCGATCGGGTAGGCAATGCTGTAATCCTTTAGGATTTCTTCCACCATCCATTTGGTCTTTCCGTATGGGTTGATCGGATGCTGGGGGTGTGTTTCGTCGATCGGAACCTTGCCGGGAATGCCATAGGTGGCGCACGATGATGAAAAGATAAAGTGTTTGACCCCGTGCGCGATCAACGCATCGAGCAGCCCGATGGTTCCTTTAAGATTGTTTTGATAATATTTTTTAGGGTCGGTAACCGATTCGCCGACATAAGCAAAGGCAGCAAAATGCAAGACGGCCTCGATTTTGTGTTGTTTTAATATGTTATCCAGAATCTTTCGTTCATCTATGCTGCCTTCGAAAAATGGGCCCCAACGGACGCTTTCGCGGTGGCCGTAGACCAGGTTGTCCAGCGTGACGGGTGTATATCCCCGCCGCCGGAGCTCTTTGCAACAGTGCGATCCAATATAACCGGCGCCGCCCGTAACCAGTATGTCCACTCGGTCACTCCTTATTTCTGAATTCGGTGCGCGATCGTTCTTTAAATTTCCGCTATGTGTGAGAAACAATTATATACGAACCGAGCGCCAAAATCAATAATGAGTAGAAAAATTACTCAAAAAAGAGGGAATTACGCATTTTTGGTCCACAGATTCCTTGCCAGTGAAAATGCAGGATATCTATCCGGTAAAATAATCTGGACGTTTTGGGGCAGCGGATAACGAAAACTTTTATTGAACGAGTTATATCAGTTTGGGTGTAAAGCTGGCCTGAGAAATGCAAAGCCGGAGGATGGACGAGGATGTGATTGGGGTGGGAAAAATACCTGCCGCAAATGGATCAGGGCCGACAAATGGGGTAAGGATATTTCAGGGTCATTTCGTCCGAAAGTTTGCTGAAATTTTATTACTATCGCTGCACCCGCTGCCCGATCGCCTTGCAGGGCCAGGATGTAGCCGAATGCACCGAAACCGACAATTCGGCCGGTGACGATATCCGCAATCATGGATGTTTTGCGGAAGTCCTCGCGCTTATAGGTGTTGGACAGGTGGATTTCAACCATGGGTATGTCCAGCAATAGCAACGCATCTCGGATGGCGATACTGGTGTGAGTGTAAGCACCCGGGTTGATGATGAGACTCGCTGCAGCTGCCCCAAGGCCTGTTGAATCTTATCGACAATAGCGCCTTCGCTGTTCGATTGAAATGTCTCTATAGACAGGTTCAAACGCTCTGCTTCCCGCTCCAGCATGACATTGATGTCCACCAACGTGTCACTGCCATATACGGCAGGTTCCCTCTGGCCGAGCATGTTGAGGTTGGGTCCGTTTAAAACCAGAACGAGGGGGCGCTGGGTGTCCGTTTTAACCATTATGTCTCTCCAAGAATCTGTTTGAAGTGCGTGATTTCACGTCGATAGTCCTTTTTCCCGAAAGATCGCCGAACCGGCCACAAACACATCAGCACCGGCCGCGGAAACATCAGCAATGGTATCCGCATTTACCCCGCCGTCGACCTCGATCAAGATCGGCAGCCCGCAGTCGTCAACCCGTTGGCGCAGTCGGCGTATTTTCTCGAGGCTGTTTGCAATGAAAGCCTGGCCTCCAAATCCCGGGTTGACGCTCATAATCAGGACATAATCCAGGTCATCGAGCACCCAGTCGAGGGCCGAAAGAGGGGTTGACGGATTCAATACCGCGCCGGCCTTCGCTCCTTCTTCCTTGATCAGCTGGAGGGTTCGATTCAAATGCGGACACGTTTCTACCTGGACCGAAACCCAATCGGCCCCGGACCTGATAAAGTCCGGAATGTACGTGTCAGGTCGTTCGATCATCAAATGAACGTCGATGGGTAATCCCGTGATCTGCCTGACTGCGGCCACAACCATGGGCCCGAAGGTGATGTTCGGCACGAAATGCCCATCCATGACATCGGCATGGATCCAATCGGCACCGGCATTTTCAACGGCCTGAACTTCCTCTCCCAAGCGGGAAAAATCGGCTGAAAGAATCGATGGCGCAATGAGTTTCATCATTTTAGTTCCTGTATTTCATCAATTTTCATAAACTTCCGTGCGGACCAATCGATCATCCTCATATACCAGAAGCGTTGCCTCTTCGTCTGTCGGGATAATCAGCCAGATCTCCTGGTCCGGGCTGACGAAGTCATCGAAGAGATCTTGCGATAACGCGCCTTTTTTTAACTGCACCTGTATATGGCGTTTTAGAAATCCTTTGTCAATTCTGTAGCGAAAAATTCCCCGGGACGGTGCGGTGACCTGAGTGCCGGACGAGGTAACCGGCTTTCTGCTGTTGACGACCAGGTTCACGGCCTGCCCCTCTTCTATGCGGGATCCGGGAGCCGGAAACTGCTCAACGATGCTGCTCCTGGGTCTGTCTTGACGGTATCTGACGTTTATTTCTCCGTGCGTCAGACGGCCCCTGTCGATGGCCAGCAACGCGTCATCCAGTTGCAGGCCGACGAGATCCGGCATTTTGTAGCCGATTGCTCGCGGGCCCTGGCTGACAAGCAGGTCAACGCAGATACCCCGATTGACCATGGTACCAGATGGTGGTGATTGGGCGATGACGCCGCCACTGTCGACGGCAAAGTCGAATGTATAGGACAAGACGCCACGGCAAAGGTCGAGCTCTTCCAGGTTAAGTCGGGCGAGCTGAAGGGATAATCCGGACAGGTTAGGCATTACGATTGTTTGAGGTCCCCTGGAGATGACAATCTTAACGTCGCGCCCCTTCTTGATTTCGGTATCGGCTTTAGGCTCTTGAAAGATTACATGGTTTTTCGGGACCTCGACACTGTACTCGGAACTTTTGACCTTGGTATTGAGTTCAAGTTCGGTGAGCTGTTCGAGGACGAATACCACGTCCTTACCGATGAAATCCGGCACAACCACCGTGTCTTCACTCTTGATAATCAAGGAAAGTGTAAAATAGGTGCTGATGCCGGCAACAAAGAAAAAGGCGGCCATGAAAACCAGTATTTTAATGATCCGTCCGAGCATCAGATCCGTCTGAAACGAGCTGCAAAGAATCCGTCCATATTGTGTCGATGCGGATACGTTTTAAGAATCCCGCCGTGGGCGAATAATGGGGTGTCGGTGCCAGGGTTGGTTTCGGCAGGTGCGTCCAGCCGGAAATTGTCGTGGCGTTCCAGGAAATATTCGATCACCGCTTGGCCTTCATCCGGTTCAGTACTGCAGACAGCGTATACCAGAATGCCGCCGGGTTTGACAAGCGGGGCCATTTTGTCCAGCAAGGCCTTCTGCCGTTCGCTGTATCTGGCAAACATATGTTGACTCCCGGTCCATTTGGCATCCGGATTTCTGCGCAGCACCCCAAGGCCGGAGCAGGGGGCATCGAGCAGAATGCGATCAAACACCCCCAGATCGTCTTCACACAGGTCATCCAATAGATTGGTTTTGTGAGTTGTAACGATGGTAATCCCAAGCCTTATCATCTCAGCAGAAAGGGTTTTGAGCTTGTCTGCGATGATATCTGAAGCGACAACGACACCCTTGTTGTGCATCAATTGGGCGATATGCCCGGTTTTTCCACCCAGCCCGGCACACGCATCCCATACACGCTCACCGGGGCGAGGTGCTAAAAGCAGGGACACCAGTTGTGCGGCTTCGTCCTGAACTTGAAAATAACCCAATTGATAAGCTTCCAGTTCCGAAAGGGGGCGGCGCGGGCGGCACAGCAGGACACCGTCGGGTGCATCGGATGCCGCCTGGGCCGATTCTCCCTGTTTGACCAGCATTTGAAGCAGAGCGTTACGATCGATTTTCAGTGTGTTTGCACGCAAGGTAATTGGCGGTATCGTGTTGACGGCGTCACAAAGACACACGGTTTCCTCCAGAGCGAACCGATTGAGCCAGCGTCGTATGAGCCATGGCGGAAAGGATTTGCTGACCGAGAGAGCCGCTACCGGATCCTCGTCCACAGATGGATACTCAATCTCTTGATGACCGGTGGTCACCTTGCGCAATACGGCATTGACAAAACGAACCACCCAGCTTGGTGCCAGGGTCTTGGCTAACTCCACGGATGTGTTGACTGCTGCTGATGCCGGAATCCGATTGAGGTGTATGATTTGAAATGTCCCGATCCGAAGAACATTGAGTATCTCGGGCTGGATTTTTTTCAACGGGGTGCGGGAGAAAGCCCCGATGATATAGTCGAGGCGACCGCGCCATCGTAAAACTCCGAAGACAATTTTTTGTAGCAGTGCGCGGTCTCTTTGAAGGGCAAAATGGTTCTGTTGGTGGAACCGCTCCAATACCGTATCGAGGGTTTGAGCGGGTTTCTCGAGAGCGTTGAGAATCTTCAGTGCCGACATCCGCACCTTTAATGGGTTCGCGGGAATAGCTGATTTATTTTTAATATTTGAAACACTCACTTTATGTAAACCTAAATTGAGCGATTTTCAAGTTTGCCGCAGGTACAAGGAAAATGTCGTACCGCTATAGTCTGCTATGCGGGACGGCATTTGACGCCGTAGATGCGGTGAAATTGGAAATCCTTTAGGGTTTTATATTTTCGAAAGTCAAATTGGCAGAATTCCTTATCATTATTTTTAATTTTGTCATTTCGAAAATATGAAACGCTCAACTTGGGGTAAAATAGAAATTAACCGAGCACCGTACCGGGTGCTATCGGGTGCCCAAGCAAGAACTCTTTTACCTTTAACCGCTTACCGGACGCACCTTGAACTTCCAGCACCGAAAGCGCACCGTCGCCGGTGGCGATACGGAGTTCGTCCGCAAATCCGGCGACGACCGTTCCCGGGGTATCCGCCGAATCGGATGTTACGGGTACGGCGCTAAATATTTTCAACCGCTTGTCACCAAGAAAAGCAAAGGCGCCCGGCCAGGGGGTCATACCGCGGATCCGGTTGGCGATGGCATCGGCCGACAGGTTCCAGTCGATGCGGCCATCTTCTTTTTTCAGCATCGGGGCAACTGTCGCCTGGGAGTGCTCCTGTGGCGTTGCCGTCAGGGTGCCGTCCGCCAATCGATTCAGAGTGTCAATCAATACGTCGGCCCCTATCACCGCCAACCGATCATGCAAGGTGGCAGCGGTATCATCCGGCCGGATTGTTTCCGTTGCGGATAAAAGGATGTCACCTGTATCCATTCCCACATCCATCATCATGGTCGTGATGCCGGTCTCCCTTTCACCGTTAATAATCGCCCACTGGATCGGCGCTGCACCACGGTATTTCGGCAGCACCGACGCGTGAACATTAATGCAGCCAACGGTCGGAATTGACAGAACTGTTTTGGGTAGGATGTGACCGTAGGCAGCCACAGCGAGTACGTCCGGGCACAATTGCGAAAGGGATTCGATAAAGCTGTCTGTCTTTACTTTCCCTGGCTGCATAACCGGTAATCCAAAGCCACGTGCAGCGACTTTGACTGGCGGCGGCACGATCTTACGCCCCCTTCCTTTGGGACGATCCGGTTGGGTAATCACCTGGATGACAGTGTGCCGGCTGCGGTGCAGGGCCGCGAGGGAAGGTACGGCAAAAGCCGGTGTTCCCATAAAAACGATATTGAATGATCTGGTCATTTTTCGCGAAGCATCTTTCTCATTCGTCGTTTGTACAGTTCGCGTTTAAGGGCACTGATACGGTCGATGAAAAGCGTCCCGTTCAGATGGTCAATTTCATGCTGCAGAACGATGGCCAAAAAGCCATCGGCTTCGATGCGTATCGGTTTGCCTTCGCGATTGATACCTTCGACATGGATGCGCTCGGCCCTCTTAACATCAGACCGGAATTCAGGTACGCTCAGGCAGCCTTCATTTTCAGATAAGACCTGCCCATCGGTTTCGATAATCTGGGGGTTTATGATGACCCCGTATTGGCGGGTAATTTCTCCCGGAAGCTCATCATAAACGAGGATACTTTTGTCGCTTCCGACCTGGATGGCCGCCAGACCGACCCCGGGCGCTTCATACATGGTTTCAGCCATGTCATTGATGAAGTTTTGCAGCGTGTCATCGATTTCTGTCACCGGTCTGGTCGGCTGTTGCAAGAATTTGTCCGGGAAAGTCAATATGTCAAGCTTCATCATTCGCTTACCTCATTATGGCTATGGACGTGATGAGCCACATCCCTTTACCCGAAAATTTTATGAGATCATTTCAGGGATTGGCTTTATAAAACATACCGTCAGGAAGGTATTGTCTACTTTGGCTAAGCCCTAAAAATACATTATAATATGTATCGTCAAAAAGTTATCAACGATCTGAACAAATTTCACATTAGGGCACAACCGTGACGCCATGCTCTCGCCCATCGGTCGGGATCTGGCGATCCGCTTTATTCGGATTTTGCTATAAATGAACTGCAAAGGCCCTGAAATGCCCTGACAATGAAGGCCTTACTTTGGCACAATCTCCGCTCTAAGTGTGATCCGTTATTTAACAGGTCGATGAAATTCAACACCGGGTTCATTGTTGTTCGTGGTAGACACGGCGGATACTCACACCGCTGACCCATGCCGATACGAGACCGAGAATCACTACCGGTGTGATTTGCACGACATGATTGACCAAAGTAAAACCCGCGGCGTCTTTTTCGGCAACCCCGAAAAGGAGCATGGCGAAAATACCACCCGCTTCCCACAACCCCCAGTATCCGGGAACGGAAGGCAGGGCGATAGCGATACATATGATCACCATAACGGCCGTCATTTCAATAATCGTCAAATTGATTTGCGGACAGCCTATCGAAAAGATGTAAAACGAAAGGGCATTGAAAAACCAAACGGCCACTGAATATAAAAAACAGACGACAATTCGCTTCGGCTCCTTGATCAGTGCCATACCGGAAGCGATGTTGTCGATGACTCCGACAAGAGGCGTACAAATCTTAGCGATGATTCTGGACTTTGTCTTGGTTTGGACAAAAGGCAATAGTCCCGGTGCGGCAAGAACGGCGCGCTTAAGAATTTGTCGGGTTTTTGAGAAACTGACCACAAAAAGGCCCCCTATTAAAAGGCCGCTGAGTTGGAGCATACCTCTAAAAACCGTTAAGAGGATACTTCGGTCGATATGGTGGCCGCCGAAATTCATGCTTGTTTCAGGGCCGATGCGGACATAAGCCGAGATCACCACAAACAGGAGCAGCAAAACGATCAGGTCGAAGAAACGTTCAACAACAACCGTCGCCAAACCGGTTGAGACCGGTATCATCTGCTTTCTATTCAAGACGATCGGACGTACAATTTCGCCAATTCGACCGGGTAGAATGCAGTTAACCATGAAGCCGATCATCAGTGGGTGATAAGCTTGCCAAAAGCCAACCGAGTGATCTGAGGCCAGGATGTAGCTCCATCTGACAGCCCTCAGACTGAAAACAATAAAAATCACGACGATGGTCGGTATGATCCAAAGGTAATTAATTGCCAGCAGATAGGTCAGAAGATCGCTAAACGGGATATTTCGGAAGGCGAAATAGAGGGCGGCAAGGGAGATCGATGTTCCGATAAGCAGTGAAAAACCAAGATTTCTGTTCATCCGTCCTTGCGCCTGATTGACATCATCGTTTAAAGTGCACCGTCTCGGCCAATATCCCGCGGGCTTCAATGACATCCCTTTTAATCTGATCCGACAAGTCTGAGATGCTGGAAAATTTCAGTTCATCCCGAATCCTTTTAATGAAATTCACCCGGATAGTGTGGCCGTAGATATTACGGTCGAAATCAAGAATGTGAACCTCAACGGTAAAAAGGTGATCGTCAAAGGTTGGGCTGTAGCCGATGTTGGCGACGCCATCGAAGGATTCCGAGCCGCTCTCGACGGTAACAGCGTACACGCCTGTTTTAGGGCACAATTCGTCCTGCAAAGTAATGTTGGCCGTGGGGAATCCCAACAGTTTGCCCCCTCTGTCCCTGCCGGTCGCAACGGTGCCCCTGACCTGATAGTAGCGCCCGAGAAGGGGCTGAGCTTCATGAACGTTCCCCTCGAGAACCAAATCGCGGATTCGGGTGCTGCTGATTCGCCCTTCGGGATCCCTGTTTGCGCCGATCCAGTCTGCGAGAACGAGCTCGAAATCGAACAATTCGGCGAATGTTTTCAACATCCCCACAGTGCCTTCACGGTTGCGTCCAAACGTGTAATCATTCCCGACGACGATGGCGACCATACCAAGCCTTCTGATCAGAACGTCTTCTACGAATGCACGTGGACTCAGAGCGGCAAATTCACGGGTGAAAGGGATGACGATCAGGACATCCAAATCCATCCGCTCGATGAGTTCGATTTTTTGATCAAGTATCGTTATCAGCGGCGGGTGGTTACCACCGTTCAGCACCCGTATGGGGTGCGGTTCAAAAGTTATCGCTATGGATGTTCCGGAGATTGAGTCGGCTCTATCAACGACCTCATGGATCAGAGCCTGGTGGCCCAGATGAACCCCGTCGAAATTTCCGATCGTGACGACAGCGCGATTGTATGGCTGACTGATTTCTTTCAAGTTTCTGATAATGTTCATGCAAGGTATAGCTCAGGTAGAATTATTCGCTTGACAGAGAATTTAAATGGATATAAATATTCCAACTTCAATAAATAATCAATCTTTTTCAACTTTTTCGAGCTTCAGGCCGAAGTGGCGGAACTGGTAGACGCGCTAGGTTCAGGGTCTAGTCGGGGTATCCCGGTGGGAGTTCGAGTCTCCCCTTCGGCACCAAACAAGCCAATCTTCCGTAATCCTTACGTTTTCTTCTCTCAGAGTCACTAATAGCGGAAAGTGTGGCCGCTTTGGGTGCATTTTTCCCTGTGAAGGAGGGTGACAATAAGCATTTCCGACAGAAGTGTAGCCCCCCATAGCCGCCGCAAACTGCTTCCGACTTAATCTATCGCACATCCGGTTATTTGTTCAAGATGACGGTTCCGTCAGAACTTCGCAGCATTGTCGGCACGTCCGCGTCCAGGTAGGCGCTGAATACCGGCTCCCTGCGCGGTGCCAAATCTAAGGCTAAAATAGCCGCTGGTCAAGTCCATGACCTGTTCAAAAGAATCCGATATGAAAGAGAATCCGATGCGATGAGCTGAGGCAGATGCGCCAACATATTTCTACCTAAAGTGAGCGTTTCAAATTCCAAAAATTAAATCTGATCGAATTCCTTATAGATAAAACAGTTCCCCCTTCTTTTTATGATTTGAAACGCTCACTTTAGGTTCTATTTATTTTACCATGGCGTGCCCGAACTTGAAGCAGAGCGCAACCCTGAAACGCAAAAAGTGTTTCTTGTCGTTAAAAAGAGCAGCTACTCCATCATGGATATGACTGACAAGCCAGTTGTTAATTTGCTCAATCTGGGGGACATGGCTCTGTATCAGATCGTTGGCATTGAGGAACAATAACGTTTGCTCCAACTGCCACATTTGCCCGTTATGCCGCTGCGCTGCCTGGCAGGCTCGGAACAAAAAACATTTGGGAGGTTAAAGAAGGGCGTAAATATCCAAAAAAACCAAACGATATCAACATCAATTTATCGACCTATCGGTTACGACGACATTAGCATGTCCTCTTTTCAGCGTGTCAAGCAAAACAGGCATGATCATTCGATTCTTGTCGGTGCCGACGACATCGATCACCGTTTCGATCAGCTCGTAAAGGGTGGTTCGGATCACGACCGGCTGTCCCGAACGATGACCATTTCCAGCGCATTTCTCCTTCAATGTCCTCATTTTTCCCTCCGCATTACAGTAAAAGATGCGGTGCTTAACAATGAACTGAAAAGCTAATTACTTCAAAGGTCATGCCAATTCCATCTTAAATATCAAAAACTACGATATATCAATGAGTTGAAAATAGCTTGTCCGGCATTAACTGTAGTCAGGACCCGAAATAAATGGGGAATCTCCCTCAATTACATTGGGTTATTTCACCTTTTTTCTTGAACAATCGAAGCGGTGAAGGTTATACCGCATTTCAAAAATACGTTCCGAAATACGGAAGCGTGGTATAAGTGGTTGTGGAAAAAAACGTTCGAATACCGGAACGTTTTTTTAATCACCTCTATAACAGGGGCGAATGCATTAAAATTAATGATTATCCCCTGTAAAGACTGAAGCGGGTATAGAATATAGAAGCATAAACTAACAACAGCACCGGTTACGCAGCAGGTAATGACCGTATCACCATGGTGCGTTACGCCGGGGTTTGCAGGCAATCGCTAAGACATACGAATCGGCGTCAGCAACAATCTGGAGATATACACCTTATGGGTTGGATTGGGAAACTTGTTGGGGGGACAATCGGTTTTGCTCTCGGGGGGCCGCTGGGTGCCATTGCCGGGGCGGCATTCGGCCATGCTTTTGACAAAAGCCACTACGACGTCGAACCGGAGAGAGCCATTCGGCAACGCCCCGGTCAGGAGGCGCAATTTACTTTCTTCGTGGCCGCATTTTCGATGCTGGCCAAACTCGCCAAGGCCGATGGACGGATCACTCAGGGTGAAATCGATACGATTAATCGATTCATGCTGCAGGATTTGAAACTTGATCCATACAGCCGCATGGTCGCGATGAATCTTTTTCAAGCGGCTGTTGAATCATCCAACACTTTTGAGGAGTTTGCCTCCCAGTTTTATGGCCAGTTCCATGCGCAACCGGAACTCTTGGAACTCATGATCGATATCCTGCTGCGGGTATCGGTGGCAGACGGCGAGATGAATCCTCACGAGGAAGCCATGATCCTATCGGCCGTGCGGATCTTTGGCTTCAATGAGGCGGCCTATGAACAGCTCCGGTCAAGATATGTTCAAACCGCGGGTAAGTATTACGCCATTTTGGGGGTCCGGCCCGAGGATTCCGATGACGAAATAAAGAGCCGTTACCGAAAACTCGTTATGGAGTATCACCCGGACAGGATTGTCTCAAAAGGCCTGCCAGAAGAATTTACCAAGTTCGCCCAGGATAAGTTTCGCGAAATTCAGGACGCCTACGACGAGATTAAATTGGAACGCGGGATAAAATAGTTCAACGTGTCAGGGCTAAATCGGTCCCCCGATCTTTCCGCTTCGGTCATTTAAAAGCGGGCAGCCCGCTGCGAAGATACCAGCGCTTTGCGTCAGCAGCTGTATACCCAAAGTTGCTGATCTTCAATGGTTTTGACAATGACATCATCCATCCGATAGTAGCTAATCACGACATTCTGTTGTACTTGCGATTTGTCGGCCGAAGCCCGAAACCCTTTGACTTTGTAAGAAGTTACCCTGACCTTTTTTAAATAATCCATATCAGGTTGTTTGTCGCCGTTTTGCTCCGGTTCCCTGAAAGACAATGCCGCATCGAATTCCGACCAAAACACCATTTTCTCGTAAGTTTTGACGGTTTCATTGAAATCATCCATCCGGTTCATTTCTGAAAATGATGCACATCCGCCCATTGCCGACAGGCTTACAGATATTGCAAACAAGATAAGGAGTGAGAATTTCATAAATTCACGCAAGCGATAAGAATGCGTTATCGTTATTGATGCCTGGGATTAAAAGCGATTATCCGGCGAATAATGGGTCTCTGGATGTCACTTTTCCCAGGAGCCTTCTGAAATGTCAATAACAGTTTTTTACCCAAATTGAGCGATTTTCAAGTTTGCCGCAGATACAAGGAAAATGTCGTTCCGCTATAGTCTGCTATGCGGAATGGCATTTGACGCCGTAGATGCAGTGAAATTGGAAATCCTGTAGGGTTTTATATTTTCAAAAGTCAAATTGGCGGAATTCCTTATATAGTGGTTGTCAAAAAACGTTCCGTTATTCGAACGTTTTTTTCTACAACACTTATACCGCCCTTCCGTATTTCGGAATTTATTATTGAAAAGCGTTGTAATTATTATTAATTTTGTCATTTCGAAAATATGAAACGCTCAACTTGGGTTTTATAAAGATGAGAGGTTATTACAGGGATGCTGCGGTGGGCGGGGCAGGGGAGATGGGTGGAAAAACGGTACGGCATCCAATGATGATGGCATCGCCTCAGGTGTTCAGGAGATTGCAGACAGCGTTGAGCGGAAGAGTGTTGGCATAGGAGATCACAAATGTGCAGAAAGAATCATTCCGGTTCCATGGTTGTCTTGAGCGGAAAACCGTTCTCGCGGGCAGTGGCGGTGACAATTCCAACCTTGGTTTCAGCGACTTCGAACGGAAAGACGCCGCAAACTCCAACGCCGTTTTTATGCACGACCCACATAAGATTTGTGGCTTCCTCCAGAGATTTGCCAAAAACCACCACGAGAATCTTTACGACAAAATCTTTGGTCGTGTAGTCGTCATTGTGGAGGAGCACCTTGAACAGCGGTGGTTCGGTCACCTCCTCGTCGATATCCGTGACGACGTCTTCTTTCAGATCCGGCTCGTAATCACTCATTATTCTTTCTTTCTTTCCATCGGTTCACTAGAACCTTAATAACTGAGTTTCAGAAATCAAGCCCGGCTGTCATGATGACCCCTTTTCTGATGAAACAACCGCCATCAGAGCAGTTTCACGGGTATGCGTCCGAGGCGTTTGACTTTGAGCCGTCTATCATTCAACGAGGAAGGCCGTTGTTTACAGATTTTGTTTACGGTGTTCAAGTTTGTAAGGCGGAGCTCTTGCCGAAAACCCTTAAGTCATTGTTTACCTTTTCAATCGTAATGTTTACCGGTTCTTGGGATTGGGAAAGGGTGCCGCTATCTTTGACCAAGACAGGGACATAGTTGGCCGTAGTGCCCCGGCGATAACCCAGAGGTGTACCTCTCCGATCTTCGATGATGATTTCAAGTTCTCTCCCAATAAACTTTCGATAAAAATCTGATCTTTTTTGATTTCCGATCTCACGTATTATGCGGCACCGCTGCCGAACGATATCGGTGGGTAGCTTGTCCGGAAAATGGTAGGCCGGGGTGCCCTTGCGGGGCGAAAAGGGGAAAACATGCAGATAGGAAACCGGCAGCTGTTCGATCATGCGACAGGTTCGGTCAAAAGCCGCCGTGGATTCGCCCGGAAACCCCACCAGTATATCGACACCGATGGCGGCATCCGGCAGCAGTTCGTTGATTTTTAAAACCAGTTCTTTAAATAATCGGCTTGAATAGGGGCGATGCATTTTTTTCAAAATACCGTCATCGCCGCTCTGTAAGGGGATATGGAAATGTGGACACATTCGTCCCATTCCTGTTGACGACGCGGTCACAAACCGGATCAGCGCATCGGATATCTCGCCCGGTTCGATCGAACTCAAACGAATGCGGTCGATGGCGCCGGATTTACGGATGCTTTTGAGCAAAGAGAGCAAATTCGTTGGTGGCGATAGGTCGAGACCGTAGTTCCCAAGGTGAATGCCGGTCAGAACCACTTCCCGGTAGCCGGATTGACCGATTTTATCGATGCTTTCGATGACATTGCTTGGCGGCAGGCTGCGACTTGGGCCGCGGGCATAAGGGACGATGCAATAGGTGCAAAAAGCCTCGCACCCATCCTGGACCTTTAGAAACGGACGCGAGCGATGGCCTTGCCCGATCGCAGGGGACGGTTTGAGCGGTCTTATTTGTTGGATGGATTTCCGGCATATGCTGTCGTCGGCGCATCTGTTGTTGAGGGCGAACTCAACCAGTCGTGGTTTGGCAGCGTGGTCCAGGATCGTGTCGATACCTTCGATGCGGCGGATTTCTTCAGGTGCCGTCTGAGCATAACACCCGGTAACCATGACACGGGCGTCGGGGTTGCCGCGGATGGCCTGACGTATGGCCTGACGGGATTGCATGGCCGCCCTTTGGGTAACGGTACAGGTATTGATGATGCAGATATCGGCCGGTGTCGCGGGGTCCGCAGGTTCTATGCCGGCTTTTTTGAGCTGGGCGCTCAGCGCCTCCGATTCGGCCTGGTTGACCTTGCACCCCAGAGTTTTAAGTTTAAACTTCATAATGTCATATTAAATCATAACTAATAGATAATTATACAAAAAAAATTAGATATCCGACAAAAGCAAGCTTAAAGAAAGAACAGGATGCCATTATTTTATAAATCCCCCGCCAATCACCTCTTCGCCGATATAGAAAACCGCTCCCTGGCCCGGTGTGATGGAGGATTGCGGCGTATCGAATCGAACCTCGGCCTGGTTATGCGGCCGGGTTATCAGCGTGCAGGCAGCCTCTTTATGGCGGTACCGCACCCGGGTGCGAACTCGGATAGGTTCCGACGGCGCCGGTTGAATCCAGTTGATCCTTTCAACCCGACATTCAGCGGAGAGAGTGTCCTGTTTCTGACCGACAACCAATCGGTTGTGCTCGGTGTCCAGGCGCAATACGTAATAGGGCTCAGCGGCCGGGCAATTGATGCCGCGCCTCTGGCCGACGGTAAAAAGGTGCAGCCCCTCGTGTCTTCCCAATATACGACCGTTTTGATCGACGATGTCGCCGGGATTGGATTTGGATCCTAAATGTTGAACCAGAAATTGAGCATAAGTGCGCTCGTTGACAAAACAGACATCCTGGCTCTCTTTCTTGGTTACCGGTATCAGCCCTTTCTCGGCGGCCATCTTTTTTATGGTCTCTTTGTCGAAGCCACCCAGAGGAAAGAGCGCGTGGGAGAGCTGCCGCTGGGTTAAAAAGGCCAAAAAATAGGACTGGTCCTTGCGTTTGTCGATCCCTTTCAACAGGTGCATTATGTTCCGATGTCGGCGATCGATTGCAGCACGGGCATAATGACCGGTGGCGAGCCGATCGATGCCTTTTTTACGGGCCTGATCAAGCAGAAGTCCGAATTTTATGGTCGGGTTGCACAGCAGGCACGGATTGGGCGTTTTTCCGGCAAGATATGTCTGCAGGAAGTACCGCACAATGTTGCTTTCAAAAGCATCGGTCAGGTCGACAATGTGCAGGGGGATGTCGAGTTGATCGGCAATTGAGTCGATATTCCGGTGTTCGGATTCATAACCGGTCAGAAAATGAAGACCGACGACAGGATGGCCCTGTTCTTTCAGCAGATATGCCGCCATCAGGGAGTCCACACCTCCGCTGACGGCGACGGCAACCGTCGGTTTCATTCGAAAAAGATCTGATTGATGGAGTGAACCTCCATCGCCCGGGTCGGACAGGCGGGAACACAGAGTTCGCAGATGCTGCACTTTCTGTGGTCGAACCGCACGGTCATTTTGGGACGCTGCACCGCAAGCGCGCCGGTGGGACATACGGCAGTGCAGGCGCCGCAATGGGTGCACTTTTTATTGTCGCGTTGGATTTCCTGCGAGGCGTAGTCGACCTGGATACCCTCGTTTTTGAGGTAACGGACTCCCTGCCTGAACTTTTTCTTGTCACCGGCCAATTCAAGCACCATGACGCCTTCTTTGCGTGGCAGAACGGCGGCATTCAGGATATTGAACGTCAGGTCGAAATCTTTGGTGAGGTAACACACAATTGGTTTCTGAGCGGCAACAGCCGGGAACCGCAATATAAGGATTCTGGAATACACGGCAACCTCCGGTAACTTCTTTATTTTTTATGCATAAAAAGGTATCATAGAAGTAAAGAACTGCGCTGTCAACCGCAACTCTACATTGAGGTGTGGCCTCAGGAAGGCCACACCAAAACCGGATCAAACCGACCATGAACCACTTTGCCTACCGAACCACGGGCCTGCTGATCAAAACCATCGCCGAGCTGTCGAAGGCCAGGATCAAACTCCACGGAACCGAAAATATTCCGGAGGGTTCAGTGATTTTTGTGATCAATCACTTCACCCGCATGGAAACCTTTTTGATGCCCTACCAGATATCCAAACTCACGCGGGTACCTGTCTGGTCACTTGCCAGCTATGAGTTGTTCAAGGGGGCCTTTGGTTCCTATTTGGAAAAAGTTGGGGCCGTATCCACCCGCAATCCTGAACGTGACCGTCTGATTGTAAAGACCCTGCTGACCGGGGAGGCCAATTGGATCATCTTTCCGGAAGGACGCATGGTAAAAAACAAGAAAATTATCGAAAAAGGGCGGTTCATGATTTCCTATGCCGGCGGAAAACATCCGCCCCATACCGGTGCCGCTCTGCTGGCAATGCGCACTGAATTCTACCGCCAGCGGATTAAAAAGCTGCTGAAAGAAGCTTCGGGGGAGGCGAATCATCTCCTCCAAGAGTTTCAGATCAAAGATGCGGAACCGGTTGTGAATCGTAATACCTATATTGTGCCGGTTTGTTTGACCTACTTTCCGATTCGAGCGCGCGAGAACCTTCTCAGCACGCTGGCGACCCAACTGGTAGAGGATTTGCCCGATCGATTGGTTGAAGAAATAATGACGGAAGGCACCATGCTCCTTTCCGGGGTCGACCTCGACATCCGTTTTGGTCAACCGATTCAGGTCAACGAGTGTTTGGCCTGCGCAGCAGTGGAACGCGACATATACACCACTCGCCGAATCCGGTTTGATGACCAGCTGGCTTCCCAGCGCCGAATGCGCAAGGAGGCCCTCAAGATTATGCAGCGTTATATGGCGGCCATTTACGCCATGACAACGGTCAATCATGATCACCTGTTCGCCTCGCTTGTCCGGTTTTCACCCCGCGGCAGCTTTGAAGAACCCGCCTTACGGCGCAAGCTGTATTTGATTGCCACGGCAGCAAGTAATATGAAAGGCCTCCATCTTCACCATAGCCTTCAAGAGAATCAAATTCACCTGCTGACAGACGATCGCTTTTGTCGCATCCGCGATTTTTTGTCAGTGGCCGTTGAGAAGGGTATTCTGGAACGAAATGGGCAGCGCTTGATCAAAGACCGTTCAAAGTTTTCCTCTCCCTATGATTTTCATCGCGCACGTATCGACAATCCGATCGAGGTTGCCGCCAATGCAGTGGAACCGCTTGTCGCCCTGCAGCGTCTGGTTCGACGGACAGCCTGGATGCCTGATTTTTGGGTAAAGCGCAAATTAGTTAAAATACTACAAAAGCAAACAAAAGAGGAGTTTGATAGCGATTACTTAAAGTATCACATAAAAGGCGAATCGAAATCAAAGGATGTCGGAAAACCCTTACTTATCCGTGGTAATTCCCGGCAAACCGGGGTGATTCTCATTCACGGGTATATGGCTGCGCCGATGGAAATGAAGGAGTTGGCGGATTATCTCAGTCGCAAAGGTTTGTGGGTTTGCGTCCCGCGGGTCAAGGGCCACGGGACCTCGCCTGAGGACCTGGCCCGGACACGTTACCAGGAGTGGGTGTATTCGGTTGATCGGGCTTACGCCGTTGTCAGTTCACTCTGCCGACGGGTCGTCGTCGGAGGGTTTTCCAACGGGGCCGGTCTGGCTCTTGACCTGGCGGCCAGGGTCGGTGACCTTACCGCCGTTTTTGCCGTGTCGCCGCCACTGCGGCTCAAAGATCTTTCCACACGTCTTGTCCCTGCCGTTGATGTGTGGAACCGCTTTATGAAAAAAGTTCGCCTGAACGAGGCTCGGATGGAATTTGTGGACAATCACCCTGAGAATCCCCACATCAACTACACCAGGAATCCTATTTCCGGGGTGCGCGAACTCGAGCGGTTTATGAATGCACTGGAGTCCAAATTGCCCGAAATCAAGGTACCCGCACTTGTTATCCAGGGGCAAGGTGATCCAGTGGTTAACCCGAAGGGCTCGGTCAGGGTTTTTCAAAGAATCGGTTCGGAAGACAAGACCTATGTTCTTTTCAGTTTTAACCGTCATGGGATCGTACTCGGCGACGGTGCCGATCGCGTCCATCGCACGGTCTGGGAGTTCATCGACAGGCTGTAATCGACGCTGTCTGTCGATGGCGGGTCAGGACATGGCCGGACTCCGGCCACGGGGACAAAACGGATTTTTATTGATGAATGCCCCTCAAAGAGGATACAATTAAGCATTATTACCCATGGGAGGCCGGATGTATGTTTTTTAATTCAAATGAACGCAAAATGAGTTTTGGTTTGCTCATCATGAGGGTCGGTCTGGCGGCGGCCCTGCTGATACACGCCGTACCCAAGTTGGCCGGTGGTGCGCACCAGTGGCAGAGTGTCGGCATGGCGTTGAGTTATCTTCAGATCGGCATTCCTCCGAATGCGCTTGGATTGGGTGTCCTCCTCCTCGAGACCCTTGCGGCTGTGAGTCTGTTGTCCGGTTTTCTTTTTCGGGTCGCGTGTATCATCATGACCGTTCTTTTCGGGTTTTACTGTTTCACCTATTTCGGCATCGGGTATAAATCGCTGACTCTTTATTCACTGGGCCTTTCGGCCGTATTTTTCGGGTTGATCAACACCGGCCCCGGTCGCTACGCCGTGGCGGTAAAACTGGAAAAAAAATAGAAAAATGCAGTCGACAAAAAAAGTGCTTGACATGACACATTGTGGTATTAGAATATTGTCAAGCAGCGCCAGCTGCTTAAGGAGTTAGTTGGTAATTTTCTCAACTTAACCCTTACTCTTTCCTCTGTTCGAGGGGAGGCATCATCCCCAATGCCTCCCCTTTCTTTTTGTGCTATTGCCATTGGCTTGCCATCGGTTCTTAAACCATAACCCGACACTGTTGCATGATACCTGATCTGATTGGAGAAAAAAATGAACCCGCCCTATGTGCTTGACGTATTTTCTGACTACATCTGACCGTATTGTTACTTCATTACCGGGCGTATTGATCAATTACAAAACCGCTATGACATGAGAGTGACGTGGATTGCTTTTCCCCTGCATCCTGAAACTCCGCCTGATGGCCGCACCCTTGATGATTTATTTGCCGGCCGACCAATCAATGTGAGGGACATGGTCCGCCAACTGCGGCGGACGGCCGACGATTTGGGCTTGCCATTCGGTAACCGAACCATGACGTACAATAGTCGCTTGGCTCAGGAACTATCAAAATGGGCCGCTGAAAAAGGACTCGAGGCGACTTATGGTCAAGCGGTATTTCGGGCATACTTTGCCGATGGATTGAACATCGGGGATCCGGGTACCCTCGTTGACCTGGCCACCGGGATCGGACTGTCGGCCGGTGAAGCCGAACGCGTCCTGCGGGAAAGAACCTACCGTGATGCTGTTGACCAGGATTGGGCTCTGGCAATGCAGATGGGAGTGACAGCTGTGCCGACATTTGTGCTCAATGGCCGGGCAATCGTCGGTGCCCAACCGTTGTCAGTTTTAGAGAGATTTATTGAAGAGGGCGGCGTCCCCCGCAAGGTTTGATCAAAGGGCACCATTTGGATCAATTCATTCGGGAGCTTCGACACGACAGCGTATTCTTCCTTTTCGCCCCCTGCCCGCCATCGCTCTCGCTCAGGCGAGGCTGGCGGGTCTCAGCGAAAAGGAAGAGAAAAAACCCACTGTGCATTTTGTGCCTCCAATGAGCGGTAAAACTCACCACCTGTTAAGCGCCCCCAACATCTTGCGCAATTATTCCTGCGTCCTGTACAGTAAACATGATACCAATAGTCCAAAGGTGTTGGTCTTAACAGAGGAGAGAGTAAGGAAATGAACATGATCGGAGTGGTCATCCTGACGGCGCTTCTACTCGATTTGGCGCTGAATGCCGTTGCCGATTATCTCAATTTGAAAGCACTTAATCTCGACCTCCCGGAAGAGTTCAAGGATGTCTACGATAAGGAGCGCTATCATCGTTCCCAGGAATATTTGAAAGTCAATACCCGCTTCGGCTGGGTCACGGCCTCAGTCAATATCTTCATGTTGCTTATCTTTTGGTTCGGTCAGGGCTTTCAACTTCTGGACGGTTGGGTGCGATCGTGGGGGCTCTCGCCGGTTTTTACCGGCGTGGCCTACATCGGGGTCCTGTCTCTGCTGGTTGCCGCCGTGAGCATGCCCTTTAGTGCTTATTCCACCTTCGTGATCGAAGAGCGGTTCGGGTTCAATCAAACCACCTGGGGCACCTTCATTAAGGACAAGATCAAGGGACTGGGGTTGTCGTTGGCCTTGGGGGCACCCCTTTTGGCCGGCGTTCTGGCGTTTTTTGAATTTGCCGGCTCCGCTGCCTGGCTTTATTGCTGGGGGGCTGTCACGCTCTACATGCTGGTGGTTCAATTTATTGCACCCGCATGGATCATGCCGCTTTTCAACCGCTTCAACATCTTGGAAGAGGGAGAGCTCAAAGAGGCGATTCTCACCTATGCCCGTTCCATTGATTTCTCCCTCGACAATATTTTCATCATGGATGGATCCCGGCGATCGCGTAAATCGAACGCATTTTTCACCGGTTTCGGACGTTTCAAGCGCATCGTTCTTTTCGACACGATGGTTGAACAACATACCACCGCGGAACTGGTCGCCGTTTTGGCGCATGAAATGGGTCATTTCAAGAAAAAGCACATCCTGAAATCCCTTCTTATAGGTGTCGGCCAGTCCGGTGTGATGTTTTTCCTGCTGTCGATCGTCATCTCCTATTCGGCCCTTTTCGAAGCCTTCCATATAGAAATGCCTTCGGTGTATACCGGGCTGGTGTTTTTTGCCCTGTTGTATTCGCCTGTCGATGTCATCACCGGCCTTATTCTCAGGGCACTGTCCCGCAAAAACGAATACCAGGCCGATCGCTTTGCCGTTGAAACGATACAGGATCCGCAAGCCATGGCGAGCGCCTTGAAGAAACTCTCGGTTCACAATTTGACCAATCTGAGACCGCATCCATTTTATGTGTTCCTGAACTATTCCCATCCGCCGGTGTTGGCGCGTATCCGCGCGATCGCCCAGGAGAGCGTCCGGCGTTTGAATCCGGCTTTGGAAGCCTGAAATCATGGCATCTTATAAACGTGTGCTGATCGTGGCGGACATCGAAGGAAGTTCGGGTTGTTGGAGCTACGAGGCATCGGCCTTCAAGACCATGGCTTGGGTCGGCGCTTGCGCCGCAATGACCAGAGATGTGCAAGCGGTGGTTACCGGACTGTTTGCCGGCGGTGTTCGGCAAGTGGTCGTAAAAGATTTCCATCGCACCGGTTATAACCTGCTGCCGGAGTGGATCGATCCTCGCGCCAGAGTCGTCGGTGGATACAAATTGGGTCCGGTACCGGGTATCGGAAATCCGTACGCTGCCGAAGCGGTGCTATTTCTCGGACTTCATGCGGCCTCCGGTTCGGATGGTTTTCTGGCCCACACGCTCACCTCGAGGATTCAACATCTCGAGGTCAACGGTAAACTGCTGCCGGAAGTCGCCCTTTTTTCGGCATCCCTGGCACCTTTCGGTGTGCGGCCGATCTTTTTCTCCGGCTGCCCGGTCGCTTGTGACCAGGCCCAGAATTTCATTCCAGGAATTCATGTTTATCCGATCGACAAATGCGGCGGTCGCGATGGCTTCGCAGAGAATCAATGGCGAAAGGGTTTGGCCGCCGCCGCCACTAATGCGCTCGAAAATTCTCGATCAGACGTCTATGACCCCAAGGGCCCATTTCATGCGACTCTGACCATGCGGGACGGAACCCATACGGCAAAAAAAATGGCCCAACGTTGGGGGCTCGAGTGCCGGGGGGCCCAAATCAGATTCACACGAAACCGTTTTAAGACGCTCTACCGGGATTTGATCCGCATCTGTTATTTGACCCCGATGGCCGAGCGGTTGTTACCGCTGGCCCTGGCCGCCTCTAACTTACGGGGGCGGGCCGGGCTGGCCTGGCTCAGACGCCACTTAAAAAGAGCCAGCCGATCGTGAACCGCTGCGGTCAATCATATGGTGTAATCGAGAAATACACCATCCCGCTCCATAATAGGTCCGATTAACATATCAGTCATCAAACAGTCGGCCCTGTGACGGATGCTTGCGATTCACAATGGAATTATCAAAGGATACCGGCCGATGTCCGGTGTCATACGTCAAGACGTCGTGCTCGACCTGCAGCGTGTTCTCAACACCCGCTAAAACGGATATAGGCTTTTGGATGATCAGCTCCGTTTCCTGACGGGTCATAACCGGGAATCCATAAAACCTGTTGCGGTGCTTGAATTCATGCCCGGCCGCGGTTTTCCGGCGGACAAAATCAAGGTGTCTCTCGAGGCGCCCGGTGAGACGTCGACAGCCGTTGGATATTGCCGCGGGTACGCTTTCCTGTATCGATTTCCAAAGGGACGGCTCCAGTTCAATGCCGATGCAGTTGCGGCCGCACACCATGGCTGCCGTCATTGTCGTGCCGACCCCGATAAATGGGTCGAGCACGGTGTCTTCCATTAACGAAAACATGTTAATCAGGCGGAAGGGGAGTTCAAACGGAAAGGCCGCGCTTCGTCGCCTGATTTCTTTGTCCGCCAGATTCTGCGTCGTACCGACGAGATCCATCCAGATATCAGAAAACCAGTCATTGCGCTCTTCCCAGAAATAAGCACTCTGACGCCGCGTTTTGGCTCCTTCTTCCGAGAAAGACCGCTTCGATCCTTTGCGAAGTATGAGGATATGCTCATGTTCGAGGGTTACATAGGCGCCGGGGGACAGCATACCTGAGCCCATAAACTTGGTGGGGGCATTGGTGGGTTTGTGCCACAGTATCAGCGGCAGAGCCTGAAACCCTATGGCGAGCATGCGCGAAAGGATGCGGGAATGATTGGGGTAGAGAGCGAAATCATCGCCGATGGTGCGCACGGCATCACCGATATTGATGCAAGCCATACCGCCTGGTTTGAGGACGCGCTGGACTTCAAGCCAGACCGGGTCAAGTGCCGTATGCATCAGTTCGAAGGCTGCCATCCCGCGCTGGTGCGCCAAGGCTTGGGCCACAGCGGGCTCGATGCGGCTGAACAGTTTGTCCCACATTTGAATCATGGGATAGGGCGGTGAGGTGACGACCAGGTCGATGCTTCGGTCAGCCACACCTGTCATTTGCCTGGCATCACCAAAAATGACGTGATGGGTGGTCTGCACGGAATACGCTTCTCCTTTAGAGTTGGCACATACTTATCGGTTTACACACCCATCGTCAAACTTTCAATAAACCTGTTGAACAGCCGCAGCTGAACGGACCTGCACGCTGGTATTGCCGGTCATACCTTTCGTTCCGAAATATACGGATGCGTCCCGAGGGCTCGGGTACTGTCGTTTCTGGTCCTGAAACCAGTGGACATAAAATCAGTAACATTGTAAAATAGTTAGATTCAAAGTTGTTAAAAGAGTCTTTTGGAGGACACATTGTACATCGGTTGTTTTATGCAAAAAACCATAAAAACATTCTCCCTCCAGGCTCACCCCTTAGGCCACCGCTATGCGGCTACCGAGGCAATTGACCAGACAAGACGCTTATCGGCTGATCTGCCGGCAAACCAAAAGGATAAATGAACGCGCATGAACACGCTAGTTCCGATCGAACCCCACGGCGGGGAACTTGTCGATCTTTTAGTGGACGCAGAACGCTCCGCATTGCTTAAAAATCTGTCCCTCAATCTTCCGGACATTACCCTTACGGAGCGGCAGTTGTGCGATTTTGAACTGCTTGCCACCGGGACCTTTTCACCGCTCAGAGGCTTTATGAAGCGGCCGGATTACGAATCCGTTCTTGACCGCATGCGGCTTCAGGACAATACCCTTTGGCCCCTGCCAATTTGCCTGGACGTTTTCGAGAACACGGCCCGCTCATTAGAGGTGGGACAGTCCGTTGCGATTCGCGACCCGGAGGGATTCCTTTTGGGTCTCCTGAATGTCGAGGATCTTTGGCCGGTTGAGAAGGAGAAAGAAGCCGAGATGGTATTCGGGACGACCGATGTTGCCCATCCCGGTGTCGATTATCTCTTCAACCAAACCGGAACTTACTATGTCGGAGGCAGCCTTGAGGTTACCAGCCTGCCGCTGCACTTCGATTTTAAATCCCTGCGCTTGTCGCCTGCAGAAATTCGCCGCACGTTTCAAAAATTGGGATGGCAACGCGTCATCGGTTTTCAAACCCGGCACCCGATCCACAGGCCCCATTTCGAAATGACCATCAAGGCCATGCGCCAGATTCGCGGCAACCTCCTGGTGCTGCCCATCGTGGGGATGTCCAAACCGGGTGACTTCGATCACTATACCCGCGTGCGCTGTTACCGATCCGTCGCCCGGCACTACCCCCCCGATTCCCTGTTGATCAATCTATTGCCGCTTTCTTCTCATCTGGCCGGACCGAAGGAGGCTCTCCTGCATGTCATTATTGCCCGCAATTTCGGTTGTCGTGACTTTATTGTCGGACATGACCATGCCGGCCCCGGTATGGACAGCAACGGTCATTGGTTTTACCAGGCTGGCGCGGCCCGCCGGTTGACGGAAGAGTATGCCGATGAAATCGGCGTCAACGTCATTCCCTTCGAGGAGATGGTATACTTACCCTTCGAGGATGAGTTCAAGCCGGCGGATCAGGTACCTGAGGGCGCACAGCGCATTTCCCTCTCCGGCACGGATATACGGCAGCGGCTTCGACGCGGACGCAACATCCCCGAGTGGATGACGTTTCCGGAAGCCCTCGAGGAACTTCAGAAGGCTTATCCACCGCCCGCGCGACAGGGCTTCACGGTATTTTTTACCGGACTATCCGGAGCCGGCAAATCAACCATTGCCAAGATTCTTTACTCCCGCTTTCTCGAAATCGGCGAGCGGCCGGTGACGCTGCTGGACGGTGACATTGTGCGGCTCAACCTTTCGAACAACCTCAGTTTTTCCAAGGAAGATCGGGACACCAATGTGAGACGTATCGGCTTTGTCGCCAGTGAGATAACCAAAAATCGAGGAATAGCGATTTGCGCACCGATTGCACCATACGAGAAAACCCGCGGCGAAATTCGGTCACGAATCGAAGCCTATGGCGGATTTATCGAAGTGCACGTCTCCACTCCTTTGTCGGTATGTGAGGGAAGGGACCGCAAGGGCATGTATGCCAAGGCGCGTGCGGGTATGATCAAAGGATTCACCGGTGTGGACGATCCCTATGAGGTTCCCCGTGCCCCCGAGCTGCGGATCGACACCACGGATTTGGCCCCCAACGATGCTGCCCAGGAAATTCTGCTCTTCCTCGGAGAAAAAGGCTATTTTTAACTTTGTCATTTTGAAAATATGAAACGCTCAACTTGGGTTAAAATTAATTCGGATACGCCCTGCCATTCAAACGTGCCCGCTTGCACTGCTGATCATTCCCTCCACTCTGGGTAAGTCTTTGCGAGAAATACTAGCCAACCCTTCAAGTATTTAAGAGAAAAATTACCCGAGCCCTCGATTAAAATCATCTTCAAGCCAGCCCCCGTTAGCCCGCATTTTTCACGAGCCGCAGTCGTTCATTTGCAAAACGCACCCGATCCCTTGAATGATCAGACGTGCCATCCCGCATAGCGTGGGCATTCTTGGACGTAGCGTTACTTGAGTACCCGGCAAGCCCCCGAAGACTCACCGAAGTACATATAAACAGACGAGAAGTCCAGCTTTGCTGGGAAACGCCGCAAGTGAGCGAATACAACTCGCCCCACGAGTGATTTTTAGCATTTTTACCCGATCGTTAGGGCAAAAAATGTACACCGATATCATGTTCTTAACGGAAGTGATTACAAAAACGAAATTGCTATTTCACTGATCCGATCGCAATTGTTTGTTTGGTAATCGGAAGCGACTGCGTGATCACAAAAATAAAATCAAAAGCGCCTAATTCTTATTAAAGTTATTTTGAAGTTAACCGATATCTATTGATGTCACCAATAGTAAAAACAAGGAGGAGGCAAAAACCGGATCTCTGGCACTGAAATTGCTGATAGTCCTTGTAATAAGAGATCCCGCCATTTTTTCACAAACCACTCGAAAACGGCAAACTACTTGAAAAAGTATTACGCAAAGCCGCTGGCCTAAGTCCCTGAGTAGATGGATATGGTAGCAGGGTTGCCGAGCAAAGACGTGCCATCTCTCGATGCACCTTTTTGTGCGGTGACGGTTTCATTGAGAGATGTCATGCAAGAAAATTCTATCTTCCATAGGCTAAGTAGCGGCCTGCTGTTGTCTTTCGATTGTTTTTATCATGCAGGTCGCGCGTTATGCCGCTGAAGAAAATCAAGTCGATACGATGGGCTGATCGGATCTGGGCCGCCTTTAGCGCGCTTGTGCTGCTGCTGGCTGCAGATACGGCATTTGCTGCGCCTTGCGACATCCGACCTGCCGCCCCTGCCATCATCCGCCACGATCTGAGCACCAGTTACTGCGAGCTGTGCAGTTACGGCTACGTCACCATCGTCATAACCAATCCCTACGAGGGGGCGGATATGACGGGCATGACGGTGGTGGAGAATCTTGTTAATCCTGGACTGACCTTCCACAACGACCCTTCCGTGCCGGTAACCGTCAGCATCAACGGCGGCCCTGCCTGGCCTACCGGGGACCCGACCGTCATCGGTTCCACATTGACCTGGACACCGAGTGAGATACCAGAGCTCGGTGGCCCTCTGGCGTATCGGCAGCCCTTGCCAAGCAGCTACCAGACCATCGCCATCACCTTCCCGGTGACGCGCCCTTCAGGCAACCAGGAGGGGCTGGTCGGCGCTGACCGCGATATCCAGGCACGACTCACTTACAGCACCGAAGACGCGACCGTTCCGCACGGCCTAATCCGCCATGCCCTGGAAATCCCCAACGGTAACCACCTCGGTAGACGAACTGCCGCTGCGCGAACCGTTCCCTGCGGTATTCAAGAGGGGCCGCAATGTGGATGCGGGGCAGGATGAAGGAGAGTACCGCCAGACCGTCTATGGCAACGTCAAGGACGATGTGATTTGGCGCATCCAGGTACAAAATGACGGCACGGCCAACCTGCAGGATCTGCGTCTGGACGACATGATGGAATCCGGTAATATCGACATCAACTACATCTGTCCGTCGATAGCCGCAGCCGACGAAATTGCTGACACCAACAATGGGTCGGTCCGTCGACCATGGGGTGCCTTTCCGCAGGTAACAGTATCAACAATTTCGATGTAGACTACCCCTTCGGCAATCCCGCAATACCTCTGCATGACCCGGTGGATGTGCCCCAGGATGATACCCCGCATTCTCTACCTGGTGGGCAAGATCCCAGACGCATCGCCCAACGGGTCCTGTGAAACCGACCGAGAAGACAACACCGTTTCCGACATCCAGTGGGGCTGTCAGTCCGAACCCACCCCGGCCGGCGGCATCGCCGCTACTTCGACAGGGCTAACACCGCCAGTGCCTCGGCCACCTTAAGCACCTTTCCGACGACCAATTTAACGATCCCACGTCAGAATTATCGGTTCGGAAGTAACCCTGTCACCGGTACCAAGGGCAGGGTCGAATCACCATCACCAACAATACCGGCGGTACGGTCACAGAATCTCCAGACTTCAAAATGTATCTTCCTCCGGAGTATGTGATGGATTCCACGTTTACTCCGACGGTCAGCATGGACCCGGCGTACGGTTCCTACGATGGTATGATCGATCAAATCACATGGACCAATCCAGTTGCCGGTACCTTTCCGAATCAGTCGAGCAACAATCCATACCGATTTTCTGAACAACACGGAGCCGCGCTTCACCTTGACCAGCAGCACCGCGCATCCTTTTTACCCGGCGCCGGATCAGGTCAATATGCTGCGTCACGGCGACGAACTGGAGATCACTTTCGGCATTATCCTGATCCGGCCGGAATCTTATGACAAAACGGCAGATCTCGATGTCCGCGAGGAAGATCCGAACAGCACCCCGGCGGACACCGATCCGGATAACGATATTTCACTGTCAAACCAACTGAACGTCACATTCGAAGATTTCTGTAACCCCGGAACGATTATCAATCGGACTTTCGACACAAACCATTCTCCAAATCCGGAGGACCTGGACATCGATATCATTGGTGATCCTCTGGTTTTCATCCTCACCAATGATCCGAGTCAGCGGTTGCCGCTGACCGTCGAACTGACCAACAACGGTGGCCATAGCGCGGCCGACTATGTCGCATACGTGAGCTTCGGAACGCACAATGGATGTGGTGGATCGGCCAACCAATTGCAACCCACCAGTAATCCGCCACCTCATGATGAGTGGCAGTTGCCGGTGCCGATTCCACCAAATGGAGCGGTCTTTGCCTGTACCGGTGGTGCGATATCAAGAAACGGTGGCCGGGTAAGATACGATTTTCAAGTGATAAAAAGTGCCGATCCAGCCGATATCATCGCCGATGACCTGTCATTCCGAGCCGATGTGATCGGTGAAATCACACTGAGTAACACAGATAGCCAGGGGAGGACTAACCTCTGGTTCCCAACACCCGTCAATCCGAGGGCAGACACGGGCATCGATGATTACAACAATTACACACTCGACGGCCTTCGGGCCCGTGTGGTCGGATTCAACCTTCTCAAATCCCAGCTTGGAAACTGTACAGAAAACAACAATCCCCCACCACCACTGCCCGATCTGAATGTGCAGATCGGAGAGGAGTGCACCTATCACATCGAAACCGGTGGTTGGTTTGGCTTTAATACGCCGGGTTTTAACATCATCGCTGTGCAGGACATTCAGGTCGTTGACCAACTACCGAATGGCCAGGGCTACCTTTCGTCAACCAATCCGGCTTTGACCAGCACTTCAGAGATCAAGAGCATCAGTCTCAACCCGCCGGGGCTGTCACCGCTAGATGAAGGGGATTTCGACTGGACCTTTAACCGGGACGAGGTAAACGAGCGCATAAGGACCATTGAAGAATGGTTCAAGGTCGACACAACTTCACGCCTGCTCAACGATCCCATCAACACAAGTGCCTTGCCGAACCGGCATGCAGAGCCCAGTACCAACGTGCTTGTGTCGTATTTTGATGCTGTTTTCCAGTCTGGAACCGATCCGGAAGAAGGTTATCGATTAGGACCCAGTACTGTGGGTTATCCCCGGGTAGAGGTGCGCCGTGTAGAACTCACTGTTACCGAGCCGCAGATCACAGTCGTCAAGGAAGTCTGTAACGAATCGTTGAACGGCGTGGGGCCCACGTGCAGTCCCTGGGAACAGCTGGCCGACGACGGCGATGCCTACGACTCTTACATCTATCGCCTGACGCTGACCAACGAAGCCAGCAGCGGCGGCGTGCAGCGCGCTCCGGCTTACGATGTCACCGTGACCGACCGGCTCGATACCAGCGATCTGGCTTATGTTCTGCCCTTTGACGCCGACGGCCTGGACAACGACGGCGATGGCGCCATCGACGAGGCCGACGAGGGCGTCATCAGCGATAACACTGTCCGGAACGGCACATCGGCAGTAATCACCTTCTCCCACACCCACAGCATCCCATTGCTGCGTATCAATGCGGGCGATTCGGTGCAGCTTTACTACCGGGTCGATTTTGACGACGATGCCGCGCCCCTGCAGACCTTCACCAACACGGCCGTCGCCACCTACGACTCCCTGGAAGGGGCATTCGGCAACCAGACCGCGCCCCAGCTCGCCAACGGTGATTTGCCTGAAATCGGCGGCGCGCGGGTTTATACGTCACCCGCGGACTCGGCCGATGTGCGGGTCATTCCGGTGCAGACGCAACCCAAGCGGATTACTGATCTTTCCAATACACTCCTCGTTGGAGCGGGGAGCACCCAAGGCGTTTCCATCGGCGAAGAGATCGAATACCGGCTCAACACGCTGCTGCCGGTAGCCTTGCTACGAAACTTTGTTATCCGCGATGAACTGCCCGCGGGCCTGCGCTGCAGCGAAGCCCCGGAGGTCAACCTGAACGCGCCGCCCTATTCGGCGGCAAATTTCGTGCCCGGCGGCACCTTTACCCCCACCTGTACAGACAACCTCGTTGAATGGAATTTCGGTCATCAGCGCGTGACCAACGGCAGCATCGGCAACCGCTATGATTTCGAGATCGGGTTTATTGCCCGCGTCGAAAACACCATCGGGACCAATGACGCCGATGTGCTTTCCAATGGGGACCCGGCCACCACCGCCACGGCGCGCTATATCGACGAAATCGGCAACCCGGTGGTGCTCACCTTCGGCCAGGTCGATGTCCTGGTGCGCGAACCGCGTATCGATCTCACCAAAGCCTTTGCCGTTGCCAATGCCGATGCCGGCGATATTCTCACGCTAACCGTAACGGCGACCAACAGCGGCACGGCCACCGCATACAACCTGCGGGTGCTCGACGACCTGACCGGCCGCAACCTGACCTTCACGGGCACTGTGGGCGGCACCAACCCGCCGGACACCATCGACACCACGACCCTGGGCGCCAACCGGCCGATCTTCAGCTGGAACCCACCTAACGGCATCGCCCCCGGCGAGTGCTATCAGTTTCACCTTTGACGTCCGCGTCGATACCGCTGCGCAGCCCCTGGAAGTCCTGGACAATACCATCCAGGCGGATTGGACGTCACTGCCCGGTCAGACAACCGCGCTCAACAGCACGGGGATAATCGGCGCTGACGGCAGCGAGGACGGCATGCGCATCGGCGCCTTGCCCAACGCCGGTGATACGATAAACGACTACGAGACCGAAGCCAGCGATTCTGCGACCGTCCCCCCGCTTATCCAGACCAAGACCGATCTGGACCCGGCCGTGATACCCACGATTGGGGCACACAAAAGCTTCCGTATCGACATCCGTCTGCCTGAAGGCACGACCCAGGACGTCCTTGTCACCGATAGCCTCAACAGCGCCGGTATCAGCTATTTTCTGGAGAACAACCCCGGCTACGACATCACCTACACCTTCCAGGGTATTGCCACCATCAACGGCGCGGTGCCGAATGAATCGGCCTTTACCGCCTTTCCGGTGGACAACACCAGCGGCAGCGCGGTGTGGAATATCGGCACGGTGGTCACCCAGACCGAAAACGACCCGACCCAAAGCGCTATCGCGCCTCTTATCCGCATCGAGTATTTCGCCCGGGTAAACAATGACCTTGACACCGACAACGGCGATACCTTGCAGAATTCGGTGGTCGTGAATTACACCAACGGCGAGACCGGTGGGCAAGAAGCCTTGACGGATAACACGGCAGCCGTGACCGTGGTCGAACCTCTGATCAGTGCGACCAAAACGGTTATCAATGTCACGCCCGGCAAACTGCCTGCCGATCCGGCCGCCGGTGGCGATATTCTCGAATATGCCGTCGCCATTCTCAACAGCGGTACCGCCACCGCCATGGACGTCAATGTGGTGGATACCCTGCCGGCCGGGCTGCCGCTGTACACCAGTTTTACCCCCACGGCGAGCATCGGCGGTTCGGCAGTGGTCGGTTTTGTTGCAACGCCGGACAATGCGCCGGCCGGCCCCCTTGTCTGGGGGCATGACAACGGTGATGACAGCCTGGATATTCCCGTTGGTCAATCCCTGATCCTGACCTACCGTGTTGTGGTTCAGTCGCTGAGCGGTTCGTTCAGCAACAGTGTTTGGGTGGATTGGACCTCCCTTGATGGCGACAGCGGATACGAACGAACCGGTGAAGGTTGTCCCAGCTGGACTGCACCCAATGATTATTGCACGGGCGCGGTGGTCGCCATCATCCCCACGGTGGATGACACCAGCATTGCCAAGGCCGTCACCGACGATACATATGATGTTCCGCCCCTCAGTACGGCAGTGGATGCCATTGCCCGTGTGGGCGATACCATCACCTATCGCCTGGCATTGGATCTGCGCGGCGGACTGATAAGCAACGTCCAGGTCCAGGATGTGCTGCCCACAGGCATGGCTTTTGTCGATGTGGTCAGCATCAATGGCGATACCACTGCGGATTACACCTCGCCTGCCGGTGGACCGGGCTCCAATTTCGCCTATGCGCCGATACCTGCCGCCAATGTGCCTGCAGCCGGTCAAACCGGAACCCTGACCTGGACCATCGGCGACGTGGTCAACGATCCCTTCGGTGACCCAACCACCGATATCCTCGAAATCTATTATCGCGCGACAATCCTGCCGGATGCCGGTATTGCCCACGTCGCTTCGACCACCCTGACCAATACGGCGACGCTGAGCTACACGGATGCGCCGGTCCTTACCGGTAATGCCGTTGCCACCGTGTACCAGCCGGTCATCGCTGCTGTCACCAAAACAGAACGCAACGGTCTCACCAGCCCGGCGACGGTGGATGTGGTCAACGATACCATGCTTTTCCGGTTGGAGGCGTGCAACACCGGATCGGCGCCGGCCTACAGCATCGAGATGGCCGATCAACTGGCCACCCAATTAGATGAAACCAGCATTGCCAATCTGGTGGTGTCTGCCAATGGGGCTGTTCTCAGCGCCGGTAGTGACTTCACTTACACGCCGCCGGCTGTTCGCGGCGGCACCCTGGATTTTCTGCTGACCACCCCGGTCAACCCCGGCGAGTGCCTCAGCATCGATTACGACATCGGATTTTATACCGATTTTGGTCCCAACCAGACCTGGAACAACAGCGTCAGCGTTGACAGCTACTGGTCGCTACCCGCCCAGTCCGGCCAGCGCTACGGACCGGTAGGGCCGGCGATCTTCGAAATGACCAATACGACGACCGTCGAACCCCTGGAAAAAACCATTGTCACGCCAGTCTCCGCCCTGGCGGCCATCGGTGATCGGATCGTCTACCGGATCACCGTCCCCGTCACGCCGGTAAACGCGGCCCTGCACGACGTGCGCATCCTCGATGACCTGAGTGCTTCGGCTGCGGACCTAAGTTTCGTCAGTGTTGCAAAGGTCTCCGGCTCACAGCCGTGGACCCCGGTTAATACCGGCAGCGCCACCAACCTGGTGATCGAAGATACGACCACCGGCATCGACATTCCAGCCGGGGAACAGATCGTCCTCGATATAACGGTGGTGTTGGAGGATACACCGACGAACGTCAGTGGTCTGCAGTTCAGCAACACCGCCGATTATACCTTCAACACGGTCAACGACGATCCTGCGAGCCAGACGCCCGGTGGGTCGGACACGACCCCCGATATAACCATCATCGGCCCGGATGCGATCACACTGGATAAAACCGGTCCGGCGACCATGCAGGTGGGTACTCCCGCCGGCTTCACGCTGAATGTGCACAACCCGAGCACCGGCACTGCCTGGAACCCGACCATTACCGATCGGTTGCCCCATGGTGCGACCGGAGGTATGTGCGCCAGCGGGCCGAGCAATGTGACCGCGCAAATCATTTTGGCGGACGGGACGCCGGCGCCAGCGCCGCTCGTTGAGAACACCGATTATTCAGTGAGCTTCAGCGGAGAACCCTCCTGCGAATGGACCATCAGTCTTTTGTCAGCAGCCGGCGGACTGGCGCCCGGTCAGCGCCTGATCGTCGGTTACGACCTCGAACTGGATCTGTCGACCGAAAATGGAACCGTTCTGACAAATGTCGCCGGGGCCACGCAATGGTTCAGCGCCGATCCCGAAGCAGCGGGTGCCGCGCCGCGCACTTATGACCGCGAATTGACCGATGGCACGCCGGGCACCCTCGATCACGAGGATAGCCACACCGTTACTTGCGAAGCGCCGATCCTGGCGTTCATCAAGAGCGTGCAGAACGTGACCACCGGGCAGAACCCGGGCAGCAACGCCAGCCCCGGAGATACATTGCGCTACACCATCCAGCTCAGCAACTCCGGGCCCGTGGGAATAGCCTCTTTTTCCATCGTGGACGAGGTCGATCGTTTCAATGCCCCACCGGTTTTCGCCCCCGGCAGCCTGAGTCTGATCAGCGCTCCCGCGGGCGCCGACACCTCTGGCACGAATGCCATGGGTGGCATCCACGGCACAGGCCTGCTGAATGTCGCCAATCTTGCCATCGGTGCTCAGGGTGACGCCAACGATACCATCGTGGTCGTATTCGAGATCGCCCTGGCGCCGGCGATCACCCATGGGACCGTGGTGCTCAACCAGGCCGAACTCGTCTCCGCGAACCCCGATCGGCTTCAAAGCGATGATCCCAACGTGTCCGGTGACGCTGATCCCACAGAGACGCTGATCACTTCGGCGCCGGCTTTCGAGGTGCAGAAGATTTCCACCATCATGACCGGGGATCCCAACGTTCTGATGGCCGGCGAAACCCTGCGTTACACCATCACCATTAAAAACATCGGTTCAGAGGATGCCGTCAACGCGCGTCTGCGGGACGATACCCCGGCCAATACCACTTACGTGGCCAACAGCACGACTCTCAACGGTAATGCCGTACCCGACCCGAGCCCCGGCATCAATCCGTTGCATGCCGGCATCCTGATCAATGCACCGGAAAACGTTACTGCCGGATATCTGCGCGCCGATACCGCACCGGGGGCAACCAATGTGGCCACGGTGACCTTCGACGTGGTGGTCGATCCGAGCGCCATGAACGGTCTGATCATCGAGAACCAGGGATTCTTGGGCGCCAGTGGCGCGGGAAGCGGCCTGCAGCCCGAGCAGCCGTCAGATGATCCGGCCACGCCGATTCCCGACGATCCAACCCGCAACGTGGTCGGCAACCTGCCGTTGCTTTATGCCCACAAGACCGTGCAGATCCAAGAAGATTTCGGCTCAGCGGGGATCGTCGATCCGGGTGACGTGCTGCGCTACACCATCGTCATCAGCAACTATGGCGCCATCCCGGCGACGGGAGTGACGCTCACTGACACCGTGCCCGCCAACACCAGCTATGAAGCCAACTCCCTGCGTCTGAACGGTGCGTCAGTAGGTCCCGATGGCGGTGTGTCGCCGCTGATCGCCGGCCTCACGGTGCATTCCTCCGACAATCCGGGTGCCGGCATCATTTCTGCCGGTAGCAGCGCTGTGATCACTTTTGACGCCAGAGTCAATGCCGGCGTACCCACCGGCACCCTTATCAGTAACCAGGGCAGTCTTACTTCCAACGAACTGTCACCAGAACCGACCGATGCGGACGGACTGCCGTCCAACGGCTATCAGCCGACCGTCATCGTCGTCGGTGACGCACAGCTGCTCTCAGTGACCAAGGAAGTGGCCATCGTGGGTGGCGGCGCTGCCACAGCGGGCGGCCAGTTGGCCTATACGATTCGGGTGACCAACATTGGCACCTTACCCGCCACGCGCGTGATGGTGACCGACGATCTCAGCCCTCCGCTGGGCAATCAGGTGGCCTACATCCCCGGATCGGGCACGCTGAACGGCTCGGCGTCTGGGGTGACTTACGCAAGTTCGACCCTCACGGCGGACTATGCCGCCCAGTATGGAGATTTGCAACCCGGCAACAGTGCCGTCGTGCGCTTCCGCGTGCAGATCGACCCCGCACTGGCCATCGGGACAACCATCACCAATACCGGCGTCGTTCGCTGGAACGATCCGGCACAGACCGCATCGGCCAGCGTATCGCTTGACCTGGGCGGTATACCGGGCAGCGGCATCTTCAACGGCAACGTTTGGCACGACGCCAACCTGGACAGGATATGCGACACCTCCACCGAGACATTGTTGGAGGGTTGGTCGGTGGTGCTCTATCGTAACAGTCAGTTGGTCACCACGGTGTTGACCGATGCCAGCGGTGCTTACCGACTCAGCGGCCTTGTCCCCAACGAGGGGACAACGGAACTTTATGAACTGCGCTTCCTTGCGGCGGGGGCAGGTCCGAACACGGCCTCGCTGGGTATGGCCGACTCGCCGTTCACCAATGGCCCGCAACGGATCAGCGCCATTACCGTAACGTCGGGCGGCTATCTGCAGAATCTGAATATGCCGCTCTGGCCCAACGGTGCCGCATACAACTCGGTTGCACGGGAACCGGTGGCCGGAGTCCGACTCACGCTGCTGAATGCAGCCACCGGCACACCTTTGCCGAGCCAGTGCTTCGACGACCCGATTCAGCAGAATCAGGTCACGGCTCAGGACGGTTTCTACAAGTTCGACTTGAACTTCAGTGATGGGTCTTGTCCGGCAGGCGGCGCCTATCTCATCGAGGTCACACCACCGGCCACCGGTTACATGCCCGCGCCGTCTGAAATCATCTCGCCCGCCAGTGACATGACCACCGCGGCATTTTCCGTTCCAACGTGCCCCGGAAGCGCTAACGATGCGGTGCCGGCCACTGGCGATTTCTGCGAGGTGACGACCTTTCCTGCAATACCGCCACTGTCGGTCCTGCCGGGTGCTGCCGGTACCACTTATTATCTTCACCTGGTGCTGAGCAACGGGAACCTGCCGGGTCACAGCCAGGTGTTCAACAACCCCATCCCCATCGATCCGGAACTGGGCGGAGCCGTGGCCATAACCAAGACCTCGTCCGCGGTCAACGTGGTTCGGGGGGAGTTGGTGCCTTACACGATCACCGTGTCCAATGTGTTCGGCGCGCCGCTTTACGACATCCGTATCGTCGACCGCCTACCGGCCGGCTTCAAATACGTTGCCGGTTCGGCTCGCCTGGACGGTCAACCGGCCGAACCGCCCATCAACGGCCGGGAAGTGTTCTGGGATGATCTCGACCTGCAAGTCAACCAGAGAAAAACCATCAAGTTCTTACTGGTGGTGGGTTCCGGCGTCACCGAAGGCGAATACGTCAACCGGGCGCAGGTGATCAACACCGCCACAGGAGATGCGGTTTCGGGGGAAGCGACCGCCACCGTGCGGGTCGTGCCCGATCCGGATTTCGACTGCACCGATTTCATCGGCAAGGTATTCGACGACGGCAATCTGAACGGACGACAGGACACGGGCGAAAAAGGCTTGGTCGGTGTTCGCGTTGTGACGGTGCGCGGTTTGATCGCCACCACAGACGAACACGGACGCTTTCACATCACCTGTGCGGCTGTGCCCGACGAGGATCGCGGCAGCAACGTCATCCTGAAGCTGGACGAGCGCAGCCTGCCGACCGGCTATCGCTTGACCACCGAAAATCCGCGTGTTCAGCGGGCCACCCGCGGCAAGATGATCCGCTTCAACTTTGGCGCGACCATCCACCGCGTGGTCCGCATCGATATAGCCGGCGGCGTGTTCGAGCCCGATACCAGCGAACTGCGGCTGCAGTGGAAGCCCCGGCTTGTCCAGTTGCTGGAAGAGCTGAAGAAGGCGCCGTCCCTGCTGCGCTTGTCATACCTCGCCGATGTCGAACCGAAAGGCCTGGTTAATAAACGTCTGGCTGCATTGAAAAAGGAAATCACCAGGCAGTGGGAACGGTCGGATGGTGGCTATCGACTGACTGTTGAAACCGAAATTTTCTGGCGACGCGGTGCGCCGCTGACGAGCCGTCGATAACGGAATGATGGAAACCATGTCTCTTACCCCAATCATGCTGATGCGATTCCTTGTGAAGCGCGGTATCGCCATTTTGTGTTTGTGTGCGGTCACCGCGGCCGTCGCAGAGGCTGATTTTTCAGGGGAAACCGGAGTGAGGGAGACCGCTTCGCGCGGAGCCACGTCCGAGATTCATCTGCCGGCCGACCAGCCCTTCACGCCTTGGATCCATGACCCGGCCATATTCGAAGAGAACGAGGGCGATCGCACGGAGATGGGCGAGACCATCGAACAGGATGCCAAAACGATCAAGGTCGATAACCTGGTTCCGTCGATCCATTTCGACCTGGGCGAAGCGGAGATTCCCGCGGACTACCTTGAGCGTCTTCGCGAGGTCCTCGACAGCATGCGCGATCGCCTCAACGTGCGACTCCACTTTATAGGTCATACCGACAATCTGCCGCTCCGCGATGCCTTGCAAAAACGTTATGGCGACAACGTCGGGCTATCGCGCGAGCGGGCGGGCACCACTGCCGAATATTGCCAACGCGCCCTGAACCTTCCACCCGAAGCCATTTCCTACGAAGGGCGCGGCGACAGCCAGCCCGTTGCCGACAATGCAACCGAGGAAGGGCGTCAGCTCAACCGGCGTGTGGAAGTGCAGGTCTGGTACGATGAGATCGTTGAAAAGCTTGTCGAAACCGAAGTGATTGTCCCGCGTGAAGTGAGCCGCATCAAGGTCTGCCGGACCGAGACGGTTTGTAAGTTACGCTACAAGGAAGGCCATTCTCACCGCGCGCGCGTGAAGAATTTAATTACCCCGTTTCATTACGACGAAGGCATGGCGGATGTCCCCGAAACATTTCTGCGACAGGTCGGACATGCGTTGAACAACCTTCGCGCCAAACAGAATCTGGTCGTCAAATTCATCGCTTACACCGATAACATTCCGCTGAAAGCACGGGACGAGCGCATCTACGGCGACCACACTGGGCTTTCCAAAGCGGTTGCCCGTCGCATTTCACTTGCCGTTCAGGAAGACATGCAATTGCCCAATGCCGCCATAGAAAGCGAGGGCAGAGGTGCGTCACAACCGGTGGCCTCCAACGATACGCAGCAGGGCCGGGCGCTGAATCGGCGCGTGGAGGTGGAATTCTGGCATGACGACCCCCTGCAGGATCTGCCCGATGAGCCCCAACTATGCCCGGACGCTGCCGGTGCCGAGACTGTCGTGCGAATTTACAACGCATCCTCGGGGCCTATCGATCCGATCCTGTTCGCGAACGGCCAACCGGTTGTGCCCGCCGGCTACACCGAGCATTTACAGCGCGTCATGGATGAGATCAGCGACAAGACCCATGTTCGATTGCGATTTGTCGGCTATACCGGCAACAAACGTCTGGATCGACGCACGGCGGCGGTTTACGGAGATGACATTGGCTTGTCCATTGCGCGCGCACGTCGTGCCATGGGGGCTGTCAGCAAGCAGATGGGGTTGACAGAGGGGCAGGCTGAATTCGACGGGCGCGGCTATGTCCAGTCCGATGACGTGGTGAACGCCGGTTTCATCGAATCCGATACCTCGCGTGTCCGGGTGCAGGTGGTCTACGATGAGCCTGTTCTGCTCGATGACTACGAGGGGGTCGAGATCACACCCATAACCCGCGAGGTAACCACGGCCGATCCTTTCGGGCTGAATCTCATGCGCATCACGGTCGACGGAAAGCCGCTCGACGATCCGGGTAAATGCAGCTCGGACGTGCAGCGCTGTACCGACGTGGCCCTTGAAAACGCTCAAATCCAATTCAAATACGACAGCTTGAAACCGGTACCGCGGTTGAACGTGACCGCTTGGCCGCGCACGATCCGCTACCAGGACAAAGAGGATACGGCATTTGCAGAAAACCTGGTGCGCTTCCGCCTGTATACCAACTACCGCAGCTTCATCGAGCGGGCGGAAGTTAGAATTTTCAGAGAGAAACAGTCCGTCCGCGATGTGCCCATCGCTGTCATTGCCATGGACGCTGACGGTATGGCCCAATGGCAGGCTGAGTTCGCGGTCTTCTCGGCGCCGGTGGAAAAGTTGCAATACCTGGTGCGGGTTTACGACAAGCAGGGATATTTTGACGAGACGAAGACCCAACCTCTGTGGGTGGTCGATCAGATCGACCCCTCGGCTGCCGAAGCGGATCCCGGTCAGGAACTGCTGGTTGGTTATGGCGAAAGTCGTATCGCCAGCCGTAACATCCCGCTCAGCGGCGGTACGGTGCAGGTATACGGCACCGCGATACCGCAAGGACACCGTGTCTGGCTGGCCGGTTATGCCGTACCCGTGGACAACACAGGCAGTTTCGTCGCTGAACAAATACTGCCGGGGGGGATTCATACCGTCGAGGTGGGTGTTCTGGACAATTTCGGCAACGGCGAGCTTTTCCTGCGCGACCTTGAACTGAAAAAAAGCGACTGGTTTACCGTGGGGATCGCCGACCTGACCGTATCCGGAAACAAGACCGATGGGCCGGCCGAATTGCTCGCGCCGGATACTCCCGAATACAGTGAAGACATGAGCTTCGCCGGTCGACTGGCGTTTTACACAAATGGCCAATTCAAAAACGGCTGGTCACTGACGGCGAGCGCCGATACGCGCGAAGGACCTCTGGACGAGATTTTCACCAACTTCATGGACAAGTCCCCCGAGGCCCTGTTTAGAAGGTTGGACACGGATGTCCACTACCCGACATTCGGCGATGACAGCACCGTCGTTGAAGATGCGCCGACCAAGGGCAAGTTTTACGTCAAAATGGAAAAAGATGAAACCTACGGGCTCTGGGGCAACTTCATGATCGGATACAACGATAATGATCTGGTGCGGGTGGATCGCGGCCTGTACGGTGCCAATCTGCATTACCAGCCCCTTGGCATCACCGGTTTCGGCGAACCACGCCTCCTTTTGGACGGGTTTGCGGCGGATCCGGGCACCGTGGCCGGGCGCGATGAGTTTCTCGGAACGGGCGGGTCGCTTTATTTTCTAAAACGGCAGGACGTATTAATGGGATCCGAGCGGGTACGCATCGAAGTCCGCGACAAGGCTTCCGGGATTGTTCTGGAGGTCAAGAATCTGACGCCAGTCCTCGATTACGACATCGACTATCTGCAAGGACGAATCCTGCTGGCCCAACCCCTGTCAGCAACGGCAGACGACCGTCTGCTGGTGCGCAGTGACTCGATCAGCGGGAATCCGGCTTTTCTGGTGGTTCGTTATGAATTCACCCCCGGATTCGAAGAGCCGGACACGCTGGCGGTCGGCGGCAGGGTTCATTACTGGCTCAATGATTACATGAAGGTCGGTGTGACCGCCAGCCGAGATGAAGAGGCGGACATCGAAAACAGGTTGGGCGGAGCGGATGTGACCCTGCGCAAGTCCGCGGAGTCTTGGCTCAGGCTGGAAGCCGGCAACAGCAAAGGGCCGGGAGTGCTATCGACGACCTCCGTTGACGGCGGTTTCGACTTTATTCCCGCAGATTCCTTCGGCGGTGTCGAGGCCGACGCGTCAGCCTATCGGGTCGATGCCAGTGTCGGCGTCAAGGATTTCTTCGACAATGGGCGCGGCCGTGTCACCCTTTACATGCAGGATCTGGGGGCGGGGTATTCGGCACCGGGCCTGGCCACTGCCCGGGATCTGACCCAATACGGCGGAACGGCGGCGCTACCTATTACCGACCGTTTAGGTGCTCAATTAAAGGTGGATATGCAAGTTCAGCGTGAGGGACTCGACACGCAGACCGGCGAGCTGGATCTTGATTACCGGATGGGTGAGCATTGGACTTTGAGTTCCGGTGTGCGTCATGACAACCGCGAGGACAACTCGCCGGTCGTGCCGGAAACCCAGGAAGAGGGTGACCGCACGGATGCAGTGGCCCAGCTGCTGTACGATTCCCATAAACGCTGGACAACCTATGGTTTCGCCCAGGGAACGATTCAGACCAGCGGCAATCGCGAGGACAACAACCGCATCGGTGCCGGTGGCAGTTGGCGTTTGACCGACCGGTTCAACGTGGCCGGTGAGGTTTCCGGTGGAGATCTTGGCCCGGGTGGCCGGCTCGGGACCGAGTACCTGTATTCCGACCGGACCACGCTTTACAACAACTATACCCTCGAGAACGAACGCACCGATAATGGCCTGCGCGCCAGGAAGGGCAACTTGGCTTCCGGTTTTCGCACGCGATATTCCGACAGCGCCAGCGTCTACCTCGAAGAGCGCTATGTCCATGGCGATGTGCCCACCGGGCTGACGCATGCCACCGGTGTTGACCTCGCGCCGACCGATCGCCTTAATTTAGGCGCGAATCTCGATTTCGGCACTCTCGTGGACCGACAGACCGCGGCCGAATTGGAGAGATTCGCATTGGGTGTGAGCGCCGGTTACGGGTTCGACAAGTTAAAGATCGCCAGCGCCCTGGAATATCTGGTCGAAAATACCGAGCAGCCGGATACCAGTTTTTCCAAACGCACCACCTGGTTGTTTAAAAACAGCTTAAAGTACCAACTGTCCGAAGACTGGCGCATCATCGGTAAATTCAATTATGCCGTGAGTGAGAGTTCGCTGGGAGAGTTCTTTGACGGCGATTACACCGAAGCGGTCCTGGGCTACGCGTATCGCCCCGTCCAGAATGACCGTCTGAATGCGCTCTTCAAATACACGTATTTCTACAATCTGCCGACCGCCGATCAGGTGGCCGGCACGGCTACTGGCGTCATTCAGCGCAGCCACATCGGTGCGGTGGATGTCATATACGATCTGACACCCCGCTGGACTGTGGGCGGCAAGTACGCCTACCGCCATGGTCAGGTGGCCCAGGATCGGGAAAATCCGGAGTTCTTCGACAGTCGTGCCCACCTGTATGTGCTCCGTGCGGACTGGCACTTCCTCCACCGCTGGGATGCGCTTTTCGAGTTGCGCCTACTCGATCTGCCGGATGCACAAGACAGCCGCAGCGGGGCGCTGGTGGGACTATACCGCCACCTTGGCAATCACATGAAGCTGGGGGTCGGCTATAACTTCAGTGATTTTTCGGATGATCTGACCCAAATGGATTACCGCCACCAGGGGCTGTTCATCAATGTGATCGGGAAGATGTAATAACGTGAATATTGAACGAAAACTACAAACAGTTGTGAATCAGCCATGATGAAGAATGGTTATACAGTTTTTGGAAACAATGCTAACCGCTTGCGGTTTGAGCATTCGATCCTTCGGATGTCTTATTTAGTGCCCATCCGCGGTTTCATAAAGGGCACTGATAAGTTTCCGATCCAGAAATGTGCAATTTTTCGCAAGTTCAAGGAAATCAAGGAATTGTGCGGAGGCATACTTCTGTATGCCGCACAAGCGATTTCGCCGATTGACGCCGAAATTGCGGAAAAGGGCCATTTATGGACGGAAACTAATTAAGACACCGGAAACCCGACGCTTATTACGGGGATGACCTTTAATGACGAACCAAGGTGAGGAGGCCAACATGCGCTGCTGGCTGAAAGCGATTATTCTGGGGATTTCAATGTTTGGGTTGAGCCTTGCGGCTTATGGCCAGGAAGTCTCCAGAGAACAAATCAAGGGCCTTGATGAACAGGTCCAGGAAATCAAGAGTGATGTTCTGCGTATTGCCGCGGAACTGCACCAGCTTGAAGAGAAGCTACTCTATCCATCCAACACGCAGGTTGCCGTCTTCGTGTCGCTTGCCAACGACACCACGTTCCGTCTCGACTCGGTCGAGATCCAGCTGAGCGGCAAACCGGTCGCCCATCACATCTACACCTTCAAAGAGCTTGAAGCTCTCCAAAAGGGTGGTGTGCAGCGCATTTACACCGGCAATATCCGAACCGGTGGACATGATCTACAAGTGACCGCTACCGGAAAATCCGCCGGAGGCACCGATATCCAGCAAACGGATCGCTTCAGGGTCAATAAGGATGTGGGCCCCAAAATCGTGGAATTATCACTTGCAGCCCATAGCATTGCGCTTAAGGAGTAAGTCGTTCATGTCCAGGCTGATCGTTTTACTGACAAGTCTGCTGTTCTTCATTGCCTCTTCGGCGGCGGCCGATCGTTCCGCTCCCAAAGAGCTGAAGGATCTCTATTTCGGAGAGGCCTTGTACTGCGCCTATCAAGGAGACTGGTTCGATTCGATCGCCAGGCTCGACATCGAGCTGGGACAGCATCATGGGCTCGATGAACCTGAGCGCGACACTCTATACTACCATATCAACCAGGCCGAGTTCGCCGTGGGTGATTTTGAACTGGCCTACCGGATGCACCATCGCGCCGGACGAGCTATTAAACGGGTCATCGAGGGCAACGTTGAGGAGCAGGTGCGCAACGAGGCCATCTTCCGTCTGGCCCGGATCTACTTCCAGAAAGATCAGCCGGTCAATGCCCTGCATGCCGTGGACCGCATCCATGGCGACGTTCCTGAAAGGATTCGCGACGACGTGGCTTTCCTGCGCGCCCATATCCTCATGGCCAACGGCCGTTTCGTCGAGGCCGCAGAAATTCTGCAAAGGCTTCAGGGGGTCAAAAGCCTTGAAGGATTCAGTTCCTATAACCTCGGTATTGCACTGATGAAGGACGGTAAGGTGCAGGAGGGGCGCCAGTGTCTCGACCGTACGGGCCAGATCAGCGCCAAAGACCCCGCCACACTGGCGATAAAGGACAAATCGAATTTGGTCTTCGGCACCAAATTGCTGGAGGAAAACAATTACGAGGGCGCCAAGCAGGTCCTCGACCGGGTGCGTTTGACCGGCCCCTTCTCCAACCGGGCCCTGCTGGGCGCAGGCTGGACCGATGCCTTCGAGGAACGTTTCGACAGGGCTCTGGTGCCCTGGAGTATCCTGGTTAACAGAGAGGTCACAGACGCTGCGGTTCAGGAAGCCATGCTCGCCGTACCCTATGCATACGGCAAACTGAACGTGCACAGTAAAGCGGCGTTGCTGTACGGCAGTGCGCTCGAGAGGTTCGGCACCGAAATCGACAAGCTTGACGAATCCATCAAGAGTATCCGCGAAGGACATTTTCTAAAAGCCCTGGTGCGGCAGGAACTGAAACAGGATGCCAATTGGGTCGTAAAGCTGCGCCGGCTGCCGCAAACACCAGAGACATACTACTTGCTGGAATTAATGGCCTCCCACGATTTCCAGGAATCTCTTAAAAACTATCTTGATCTGGAGCAACTGCGCCAAAAGCTGCAAGCCTGGGAAGGGGATCTGGATGCTTTCGAAGAGATTATTGAACAGCGGCGGGCATATTACCATCCACTGCTGCCCGCCATCGACAGGGAATTTCGGCGGTTGGACTCGCAAATGCGCCTGCGCCTGGAACAGCGCGACCGTATCGAAAAACGCCTCAAGACCATGTTGGTTGTCCCGAACCCGGACTATCTGGCGACTTCCACGGAAAGGATCGTCAGCGAAAAGATCAATCATCTGGAACGCAACCTGTCGGCCGGTGGAGCGGCCATACCCACAGTGATCGGCGCCCGCATCGAACGTTTGCGGGGCGTTCTGAAGTGGAACATCTACACCGACTATGACCGACGATTCACTGAAGCGCATAAGCATCTTCAGGACCTGAATAGTGAGATCGACATGTTGAAGAAGCAGTATACCGCCTTTGTGCGCACCCGCCAGGCCGCCACGCAAAGTTACCAGGGTTACGGGGATGCGATCCGCCGCCAACGAATCCTGATTCGGGAGGCGCATGAAAAAGTAGGACAACTGATGGCGCGTCAGGGCCATATGCTGGAACTCATGGCCGTAAATGAACTCAGCCGGCGTCGTGATCGGCTGGCCGAGTTCCAAATCAAGGCACGCTTTGCCATGGCGGACAGTTACGACCGTGCCACCAGGGCCCAGACCCAGGAGAGAGTGGGACGATGAACTGGATCCGGCTATCTATATTGACGCTATTGCTGATTTTATCGGCCTGCCAATCGATCGGTGACAAGGATACGATTGCCGGTTTGCGTCACGTGCAGATTGAGATCAAGGAAGAAAAGATCGAAGGCGGGCTCGACAAGGCCATGCTGGGTTATCAGCGCTTTCTGGAAGAAACGCCGCAGTCGGACTTAACACCCGAGGCCATTCGTCGCCTGGCCGATCTGAAGATCGAAAAAGAGTACGGTACGTTCACCGAGGGTACCGAAACTGCGGATCAGGATTCAGCAGCGGTGTTGCCCGCTCCCAAACCGGCAAAGGCGCTCTTCAAACACTCCCCTGCCAAACACCGGATCCCGTCAAGAGGGGGAGAGCGCGTACCGGCACCTGCTCCGACTCTGGAGTCCGAGACGGATTTTGAAAGGCGCGCGACCCGACCGGCGCATGTGCCTGCTGCCGCAGCGCCTATGGGTGAACACACCGAAGGGATGGATGATCTTGAAAGGGCCAGCGCCCGTGAGGCCATCGAGCTCTACAATAAACTGCTCAACGATTACCCCCTTTACGACCGCAACGACCAGGTGCTGTACCAGATGTCCCGTGCCTATGAGGAATTGGGACAGCCTGAGGAAGCCATGACGGTCATGGACCGGATGGTCCGCGAATTTCCGCGCTCCCGCTATATCGATGAGGTTCAATTCCGGCGAGCTGAACGCTTCTTTGCCTACAAACATTATCTGGATGCCGAGGACGCTTACAAAAGCGTTGTGGATATCGGTGTCGGTTCGTCCTTCTATGAGCTTGCCCTGTATAAACTGGGCTGGACGTTCTATAAGCAAGAGCTCTATGAAGACGGCCTGCATAACTTCGTTGCCCTCCTGGATCACAAGGTATCCGTGGGGTACGATTTCAAGCAGACCGAAGACGAGGCTGAACACAAGCGGACGCAAGACACCTTCCGCGTTATCAGCCTGAGTTTTTCCAACCTCGGGGGATCCGATTCCGTGGTGGAATACTTCTCCCGTCTCGGCAAGCGCAGTTACGAGGACAGCGTTTACAGCAACCTGGCCGAATTTTACTTCGACAAGCGCCGTTATGCCGACGCCAGCGCTACCTATAACGCCTTCGTGAGCCGCAACCCATTCCACAAGGTAGCGCCGAACTTCCACATGCGGGTCATCGAAATTCATACCGCCGGCGGCTTCCCCAGTTTGGTCCTCGAGGCCAAAAAGGCTTTCGCCACCACCTACGGGTTGAAGGCCGAATACTGGACGTATCACGAATCCAGCGAGCGTTCGGACGTTCTGGGTCATTTAAAAACCAACCTGACCGACCTGGCGAATCATTATCATGCTTGCTACCAGAACCCGAAAATGGCCGCCGAGAAACCGTCCAATTTCGAAGAGGCATTGCATTGGTATCGAGAGTATCTGACCTCATTTCCAATGGATACCGAATCGCCGGGCATCAACTACCAGTTGGCGGACCTGCTGCTCGAAAACAAGTCGTTTGGCGCAGCGGCAGTGGAGTACGAGAAGACCGCTTACGACTACCCATCCCACGACAAATCCTCCCACGCCGGCTATGCGGCGGTTTGCGCCTATCGGGAACACCTGGGCGCCGCCACGCCGGAAGGCAAAGATTGGATCAAGCGTGAGGTCGTGCGCAGTTCGCTCAAGTTCGCCGATACTTTTCCAGAACACGACAAGGCCGCTATCGTCCTCGGGGCGGCGGCAGACGATCTTTACGGCATGGAAGAATATGAGCAGGCGCTGGCTGCCGCGAACACACTCCTTGAGATATTCCCCGACACCGATGTTGATGTCGTCCGATCGGCCCGGCTGGTCATCGCCCATTCGTCTTATGAGCTTCAGCGATACAGCGAAGCCGAGACCGCTTATCTGGAAGTACTGGCCTTGCTGCCAACAGGCGACAAGACGCGCGATGGCCTGGTCGATAACCTGGCGGCATCGATTTACAAGCAGGGCGAACTGGCCAAAGCCGATGAGGATTATCGGGGTGCGGCGGACCACTTTTTGCGGGTGAGCCGGATGGCGCCAACCTCTACTATTCGGCCAACCGCTGAATACGATGCTTCCGCGGCGCTGATACAACTCAAGGACTGGGAGATGGCGGTCACCGTGCTTCTCGGATTCCGAAACACCTTCCCCGGGCACGAGCTGCAGCCCGAGGTGACCAAGAAGATCGCCTATGTCTACCGGGAAAACGGCCAACTCTCCCTGGCGGCCAGCGAATACGAGCGTATCGAAACAGAATCCAATGACGACGAAATCAGGCGTGAGGCCCTTCTGGTGGCAGCGGAATTGCATGAAAAGGATGGCAACAGCCTTGGCACGCTCGAGGTTTACCGGCGGTATGTGAGCTATTTCCCTCAACCAGTGGAGCTTAACCTGGAAACGCGCAACAAAATCGCCGATATCCTGAAGGCGCAGAACGACCGGATGTCCTATCTGAAAGAGCTCGAGGCGATCGTTGCGATTGACGCTTCTGCGGGTGCCGACCGAACACCCCGGACGCGTTACTTAGCCGCAAAGGCCGCCTTGGTTCTGGCCGAATCGCATTATGATCAGTTCGTGGCCGTCAGGCTGGTCAAACCCTTCGAGGTTAATCTGCGTAAAAAGCGCGATTTGATGAAGGCCGTCACGACTGAATTCAATAAACTCATCGATTATGAAATCGGAGAGATCACGGCCGCATCGACATTCTATCTGGCCGAGATTTACGCCCACTTCTACAAAGCCTTGATGACCTCTGAGCGTCCTGACGGGCTGAGTCCCTTGGAACTGGAAGAATATGAACTGGCCATCGAAGAGCAAGCCTATCCGTTCGAAGAGAAGGCCATCGCCGTTCACGAGAGTAACCTCGAGCTGATCTCACGGGGCGTCTACAATGAGTGGGTCGACAAGAGCCTGCAGAAATTGGCGGCACTTGTACCGGCCCGCTATGCCAAACCGGAGGAGAACAGCGGCATAATGAGTTCACTGGATACATTTGTTTTCGTTGTTGACCGACCTCCCGTTTCTGCTCAACCGGAGTCTGAGCCCGGGTCCACGGTGGAGGAAGATGGAGCAGGGGAGGGTGAACAGATCCAAGGACCCGATACGGCCACAGGTGATGACCCTGCAGAGCCTGAGGAATTTAAAGATCCAGGGATGACAGCGGCGGAGCGCGCCGCACGTTAGAGTGTTGACCAGGGTGGCCTGCCGGACGCTGCTTTGCAGTGAGAGCGGGTCGAGGGAAGGGAGACGCAGCGATGAGCGCTATATATATCGGAAACGACGCAAGGCTAAAAAAACGACTCTGCACCGGATTGATCGTTTTGGCGATGGTGCTCTCGGTTCTTATCGGCTGTGCCACCGATGGGAAGGTTTCGCCGAGCACGGTTGCGGACAACCGGACAGAAGTTAAAGAGACCTCTGTGATGCGGCTTGAAGATGGTCGGGAAGGGTTCCTCATATCGGAAGTTCCCCAGATGGACGAGGCGTCGCGCAGGGACTTCGAGCGTGCCGTGGCCCTGCTTTATGAACAGAACTACGACACGGCCATTGAACTTCTGGAAAAGATCATCGAGCAGTCTCCCGGCGTTACGGCGCCCTATATCAATATTGCGATAGCCTACCAGAACGTTGGCAAAACGGAACAGGCCGAGGAGCATCTAAAAACCGCACTCGGGCTGGTTCCCGGGCACCCGGTGGCAAGTAACGAATATGGGTTGTTGTTTCGCAAAAGCGGGCGATTTGCCGAGGCCCGCGCGATGTATGAGAAGGTCCTGACGCGCTTTCCGGATTATTATCCGGTGCACAGAAACCTGGGGATACTCTGCGATCTGTATATGGATGACCTGACCTGTGCCCTCGAACATTACGAGATTTACAGCCAGGCCATGCCCGAAGATCGGCAGGTCAAATTATGGATTACCGATTTGCGCGCCCGGTTGGGACGCGATTGAAATCGAGGTCTCAAGGCCTGAATGCCGGAGCCGGCCCATGGGCCTGCTTCAGGATGAATATTCAGGGCTGTGCCTAAGGAGAGGGAGGATGAATCGCAAATTAGCACTGTGTCTATGCATTGTCCTATTCCCGGCCGTCTTGGCCTTGGCTCAGGATGTGGACAAAGACCAGGAGTCGGAAGCCAAGGAGCTATCCGGTATGTCCATTGTCGGCAACGATGAAGCGCCGAAGTCTCTCTATATCGTTCCCTGGAAAAGCTCGGAAATCGGTATGGAGACCAATTTAAACATGCTGTTGAACGACGGCGATGGGCCGGTGGATCGCGATGTTTTCATGCGGCAGCTTGAGTTTTATCAAATCAGCACCGCGAGATAGTGTCCGTCCAGAAATAAGGAAGCCTCGGCTTCGCCCCTTACAGAACTCTTTTCAGGAAGAGCGAGGGGAATAAGTTGATGGCGCCTGAATAACTTCGTCAATTTGTTTAGGAGGAAAGTCATGGGATTCTATTCAATTGTGGCATTTTTTCAGAAGGGTGGAATGTTCATGTACCCCATTCTGTTCGTGTTTGCCATTGGCACTGCCATCGCAGTGGAGCGTTGGTTTCAGTTGACCCGTGTCCACAGCGCAAACAGCAAAGCATGGAATGTGGTGCAACCGGCATTGGCCAAAGGAGAGTTCGAAAAAGCCCGCCAAATGGTCAGCAAGGACAAATCAAGCATGGCGCAAATGCTGGGGATGGGACTCGCGCGCCAGGGTGCGGTCCGGCGTCGCGAGGACATCGAAATCGCCATGGAAGAGAGCATGATGGAAATCATCCCCCAGTTGGAAAAGCGCACGCCCTATGTGGCGCTGCTGTCCAATATCGCCACCCTGCTGGGACTGCTGGGCACCATTATGGGGTTGATCCAGGCCTTTACCGCGGTGGCCAATGCGAACCCGGCCGAGAAGGCCGATCTGCTGTCCGCCAGTATCTCGGTGGCCATGAACACCACGGCCTTTGGTCTGATGTCGGCGATTCCGCTCCTGCTCCTGCATGCCAAGCTGACGTCGACCACGGGGCATATCGTTGACAGCCTGGAGATGGCATCGGTCAAGGCGCTGAACAGCATCTCCAATTTCGCCAAGCGCCAATTCGAGGCGAGCTCATCATGACCAGACGACATCATAAAAAAATACGAATGCGGACGACACCCGAACTGGATGTGACCACTTTCATGAACCTGATGGTGGTGCTCATACCGTTTCTACTCATTAGTGCCGTCTTTTCACGTGTGGCGATCATGGAGTTGAGCGTTCCGACCAGTGCCGGCGGGATGGCTTCGAACACACCGAACTTTGCCATCGAGGTGATTGTCCGACAGGCAGGATTTGAGATCGCCAATGGGTCATCAGTAGAGGCTGCCGTTCCGAAAAAAGACGATCAGTATGATATGGAAATGCTTTCAAAATTGCTCTTGCGCCTGAAGGCCCAGTACCCGGATAAGGAAGACGCGACCATCTTGATGGAACCGGGCATAGAGTATGATTATCTCATTCAGGTCATGGACGCTGTACGGAGTGCCAAAGTACAGGAGGAAGACAGTGAAGAGGTTCAGAAAATATTACTCTTTCCCGACATATCCATAGGAGATGCGCCATGAGAAGTAGCCGACGTATGCGACGGATGGGGCGTAACAGGATCAAGGGGACCGGTTTACTCCTGACATCGCTGATGGATATCTTTACCATTCTGGTGTTCTTTCTGCTTTTCCACTCATCCGGCAGTGATGTTCAGGAGCCACCCAAGGACATCCATCTGCCCGAATCCGCCGTCGAAAGCAAACCGAGGGAAACCGTGGAGATCACTATCAGCCCCGAATTGGTCATTGTTCAGGGTAAGGCCGTGATCGGTACCCCCGAATTGCTGGATACAGAGTTTGATACGGTTGCGGAAATAACAGAGCGGCTGAAGCAGCTCGAACGCAACATTATCGGAATAAGCACCAAAACGGTCGTTGAAAGCAAGGAGGTCACTATCCTTGCGGATAAAACGATTCCGTTCAGAGTGCTTAAAAAAATAATGTCAACCTGCACGGGCTCTGGATACGGAAGGATTTCTCTGGCCGTTATTCAGAGGGCCGATCAAAGTTAGTGGGAATGCCGTGAATACATCCTTATTGGAACAGGAATTGGCGCCACTGAACGCGCAGATTGAGCAAATCCTGAAAAAACGTGAGGTGCTCGAAGGTGAGCTGCGTGTTGTAGAGGCAGAGCTCGAAAAGTTCTCCGCCGCCAGACAGAGATTCGATGCTTTGCAGGATGTCTGCAATGCCCTCGACAAACTGGGGGAACTCAAAGCGGGGCAACTTTTCTGGAAAGGGATCCCGGGAATCGAGGATGCCGCCGGACACCTGGAACGGGCGCGGGGCCGCGTTGCGCGTTTCGAGGAGAAGATCAGCGGTATTACCGAAAACCAGGCATCTCTTCAGACCGAGGTAGATAAACGCTGCGCGGAACTGGATTACCTTTATGAAGAGGTCCGTGATGCGCACGAGCGTGAAGAACGGCGTAAGGAAGAGTTCGTTATAGAGCGTGAGATATCGGCCGTTCCTTACAGGGTGATGATCATGCCCTGGACCAAGGATGCCGAAAGTGAAAGGCGCTTCCGTCGCGCGGTGCTCGTGGCGCTGCTTTTCTGCTTTGTCTTTGGTTCTATCATTCCCCTGGTAGAAGTGCCGGTGCCGGATCAATCGGTCGCCGTGGTCGAGATTCCGGAACGATTGGCCAAGCTGGTCAAGAAGGAACCGCCCAAGCCGGCGCCGCCGCCGAAACCGGAGCCGAAACAGAGCCAGGAAGAGCCGGAAAAGCCTCGCGAAGAAAAGGCCGAACCCAAGCCGGAACAGAAAAAGCCGGATAAACCTCAGAAGGTTGCGCCGAAACCCAAACCTGTGCAAGTGGCCGACGGCGGGAGTCAAAAAGCAGCCGCCCGGAAAAAAGCCGAACGCGTCGGGGTTTTGGCATTCAAGAAGGCCTTTGCTGACCTGATGGACGAAACACCGATTGCAAAACTCGGCACCGAAGCCCGTCTGAGCAAAGAAACTCCCCGGGTAGCTGGTCAGGCCGTGGCACAACGCTCGCTGGTTGCCATGCAGGCCAAGGGCGGCTCAAGTGGCGGAATCGGCAATGCAGGGGTCAGCCGCAACGTCGGCAGCGGCAACGCCAACCGGCTTGGTGGCGGGGGGATCGGAAGAGGGGGCGGCAGCGGCAACGGTGCGGGTTTTAGCCGGGTCGAAAGTTCCCTCGCAGATCTGACCGAATCGACCAGGCCCCTGAGCGACGGGATGGCTCTCGGACGAACCGACGAGGAAATTCAGATCGTATTCGATCGCTACAAGGCGGCGCTTTATCGGATCTACAACAGGGAATTGCGCAAGGACCCGACGTTGCGCGGGAAGATGTTGCTGCGAATCAGTATCGAAACCAATGGTTCGGTGTCTTTGTGCGCGGTGGAGTCGACCGATCTGGCTTCGCCTGAACTGGTGGCCCTGATTCTTGAACGCATCAAGAGGTTCAACTTTGGCCCCAAAGACGGTGTGCCGAAAATCACCATCCTGTATCCGATCGACTTCCTGCCCGCCGCTTAGGGTAGTGAACAGGATCATTGCAGGATATGAAAATTGAAGTTGTCGCTTTCGTAGCTCGAATGTCGAAATTCAAATTCCGGCGTTGCCGGCCCAGGAGGAAAAAATGGGAATCTATTCGATGCTGGCATTTTTCCACAAGGGTGGAATGTTCATGTATCCCATCCTGCTCGTGTTTGTGGCGGGCATGGCCATCGCGGTGGAGCGTTGGTTTCAGTTGACCCGCGTTCGCAGTGTGAACAGCAAAATATGGAACGTGCTCTATCCGATGCTTGCCAAAGGCGAGTTCGACAAAGTGCGGGCCATTGTCAACAAGGACAAATCCACTATCGCTCGAATGCTGGGGATGGGACTCGCACGCCAGGGTGCGGTCCGGCGTCGCGAGGACATCGAAATCGCCATGGAAGAGAGCATGATGGAAATCATCCCCCAGTTGGAAAAGCGCACACCCTATGTGGCGCTGCTGTCCAATATCGCCACCCTGCTGGGACTGCTGGGCACCATCATGGGATTGATCCAGGCCTTTACCGCGGTGGCCAATGCGAACCCGGCCGAGAAGGCCGATCTGCTGTCCGCCAGTATCTCGGTGGCCATGAACACCACGGCCTTTGGTCTGATGTCGGCGATTCCGCTTTTGCTCCTGCATGCCAAGCTGACGTCGACCACGGGACATATCATTGACAGCCTGGAGATGGCATCGGTCAAGGCGCTGAACAGCATATCCAGTTTTGCCAAGCGCCAGTTCGAGGCGAAATCGGAATCTGCGGGTGAAAACCAGCCGGCTTCCACCGGCAAACCGTCGTTGGAAGCGGCTTCGTAGAGGCCATTGCCAACACGCCTCAGAACGATTTGTCAGCGACAAACCAGAGACTGATCAAATGCGGCGGGTCTTGGTCACGGGTTTCGCCCAAACCAAGATGCGACAACATTTTCTTGGTCGGTCAATGGACCACCACCAACCGTTTCTGTCTTTGAGACGGGTAACCAAAGCACTCTCGCCTAAAAGAAACGGCCGCCCGAAAAAGGCGGCCGTTTTTTCATTTCAGCTCAAAAGTCGACTAAACATAAGTCACAATAGCCTTCAATTTTTTCATCATATTAAATGGTCGCAAAGGTATCCATCTGTGGTATGTTTCCCGATACCTCCGACTGCTATGATAAACAGGATGACCCTGTTTTTCATCTCGATATACTTTTCGCGCGACCGGGGAGTATATAAGAAATCTCTTTAGAGAGACTCAAACTCAAATTGAGCGATTTTTAAGTTTGCCGCAGATACAAGGAAAATGTCGTTTCGCTATAGTCTACTATGCGGTACGGCATTTGACGCCGTAGATGCGGTGAAATTGGAAATCCCGTAGGGTTTTATGCGGTCGAAGACAGAATACCACGGCTTTACCCGTGGATGAATGAGATTCTCCTCGTCTCTGCGTTAGCAGAGGAGGTCGGCTCCTCAGGAGCCGATAGACTTATCTAGGACCCCGGGTTTACCCGGGGAGAATCATTATTGTCATTTCTAAAATATGAAACGCTCAACTTGGGTCAAAGAAAAAGCTGCCGTCAATGTAAAGGCTATACTCGGAGGAAAATCATAGACATTGAAAAATATCCAACAATGACCAATTTATGCTTGAACAGCGCATAGGTGTCAGGGTAGGAGCTCGATTCTGAAACGGAGCGCCGCTACCAAAAATTAACGCGTACCGGCTTTTGCTATGGTGGCAAGCGCATACTTTTTAGAGATGCTCGCGTTACAGAACAATGGATTGCTTGCGGTGCGAGCCGACTGACCGGTTACATTTCTCCTGAGGGCGGCGTCTATCCCTTGGGTCTTTTTCCAGGAAGCCGATTTTCGGACCGGCGCGGTACCCTGAGAGTCGTTCGGCGATATCTGGTGTCAATCCCCCGTTTTTCAATCTTTTGGGGTGGGAAGATTAAATCGTGCGAATCCCGCCACCGGTTTGATCTCCACCACGGCGGATGCCCGGGTGCCTGGAAAATAGCGCATGCGTGACGATGTCGCCCACGGTGAAAACAGGTGAATAGGATAATAAATGAATGGGATGTCTGAAATTTCGACGGTGAGCCGGGCCAAATATGAATGCCTGCAAACGATACTTCAGGAGATGGAACGTGTGCTGGTGGCTTTTTCCGGCGGGGTGGACAGCACCTTGCTCTTGAAAGCCGCGGCGGACGTCCTGGGAGACCGGGTGCTGGCCGTGACGGCCCTGTCGGCGACCACACCGGACCACGAGCGGCGGGATGCCGCCCAATTCGCCCACTCCATGGGCGTTCACCACCTGGAGATCGCATCCCATGAATTGACGATCCCGGCATTTATCGCAAACCCGCCGGACAAGTGTTATATTTGCAAAAAAAGCCGTTTCGGAGAACTCGTGCGGCTGGCATCCGAAAAAGGGATTTCCTGGGTGGTGGACGGAGAAAACATGGATGACGCTGCCGACTATCGCCCGGGGAGCCGCGCCGCAAGGGAACTGGGGGTTCGCAGCCCGCTGCGGGAGGCTGGTATGACCAAATCGGAAATCCGCCAATTGTCTCGATGGCTGGGGCTTCCGACCTGGAACAAACCCTCTTACGCTTGCCTGGCATCGCGGATTCCTTACGGGCATACTATTACGCCCGAAAAATTGAAACAGGTAGATGCCGGGGAAGCGTTTATCCGGGGACTGGGCATTTCATGGCAGGTAAGAATCCGGCATGAGGAAAATACGGCCCGAATCGAAGTCGAAACCGAAGCCATTGCTCGTTTCATGGACAAAGACGTTCGCCAACTGGTTGTCTCCCGTCTCAGGGCGCTGGGATTTGAATTCGTTGCGCTGGATCTGGAAGGTTACACCACCGGAAGCTTAAATCGCGTCATTGATACAGAAACCGGCATGCAAGCGGACACACCGGAAGAAAGGGTTGCCAATGGATAACCAGCATCTTATGGAATTACTGAAACGGGTCCAAAGCGGGCAGACGGATCTGGACGCCGCCATGATCCAACTCAAAAAGCTTCCGTTTGAAAATCTCGGATACGCCAGAATCGACCATCACCGCTGTGTGCGCACGGGGGTGTCGGAGGTGATCTTTTGTGAGGGCAAGACCGTTGAACAGACCCAGGGCATCGTTCAACGGTTGGCGTGTGATCACGACAATATTCTGGCGACCCGGGCGAGCCGTGAGGTATATGAGGGTATCCGGGAAGTGATGGATAATTGCGAATACCACCCCACGGCCCGCATTGTGGTCATCAATCCTCGGGAGGTCGACCGGGTGGGCAATGTCGCCGTCGTCACCGCCGGCACTTCGGACATTCCCGTGGCCGAAGAGGCGGCAGTGACCGCGGAAACTCTCGGCAGCCGGGTCAATCGCATCTATGATGCCGGGGTCGCCGGCATTCACCGGATCTTAAACGTCCGGGAAGATCTGTACCAGGCCAATGTCGCGGTGGTGGTGGCGGGTATGGAGGGCGCGCTAACCAGCGTCGTGGGGGGATTGGTGTCCTGTCCGGTGATCGGCGTGCCCACCAGTATCGGTTATGGGGCCAGTTTCGGCGGTGTGGCGGCACTGCTCTGCATGCTCAACAGCTGCGCTTCCGGGGTGTCGGTGGTCAATATCGACAATGGGTTCGGCGCGGGCTATCAGGCCAGTCTGATCAATAAGCTCGGCACGAGGCACGGAGAAAATAAGTCCCACGAAACGGACGCCGTCGACCAAACGGAAAGAAAGGGTGGAGCGACCGACGCTAAAATTGCTATGGTGAAGCCATCTTGAGGCTCTCGCGTAGAACATCCACAGTCGGATCGCCGCCAGACACCACTTTGATCCAAGCGAATCACGGGTGTTGACAGATAACTGAAAACTTTTGGCCACAATTCGGAGGATCCATTGAAAATCGCTTACTTTGATTGTTTTGCCGGCGCCAGCGGGGATATGATCCTCGGGGCATTGCTGGACGCGGGATTGACGATCGAGCGCCTCCGAGAGGAAATCTCCAAACTGCTTTTATCCCATTACGAACTGGATGTCGAAAAGGTGGTCAAGAAGGGGATCGGTGGCAGTCAGGTTCATGTCATCATCGATCAGGCCCACCATCACCACCATCATCGCCGCCTTTCCCACATCAGGGATATTATCGAGAACAGTGATCTGGATGCCCCGATAAAGGAGAAGAGCACAAAAATCTTTGCCCGGCTGGCTGAAGCTGAAGCCCGGGTTCACCGATCGCGTGTGGAATCGGTCCATTTCCACGAATTGGGGGCCATGGACACCATCATCGACGTGGTGGGTAGCGTTGTCGGCTTGACGGCCCTTGGAATCGACAAGGTATTCTGCTCACCGCTGCACGTGGGCAGCGGTACCATCGAATGTGCCCACGGCACCCTGCCGGTGCCGGCGCCGGCCACGGCGGAGTTGATCAAGGGTAAACCCGTCTGTTCCACTGGCGTCAAGGGTGAGCTGCTCACCCCCACCGGCGCCGCCATACTGACCACCCTGTCATCGGGGTTTGGCCCCATGCCTGACATGACCGTGGGATACATCGGTTACGGGGCCGGCACCGCCGACCCTGACATCCCCAATCTACTGCGGGTGACCATAGGAGAAGCCAGGGATGATACAGGGGATTACGATGTGGAACAGATCGTTTTGATCGAGACAAACATCGACGACATGAATCCCCAATTATATGATTACCTGATCGGGCTGTTGTTGAACGAAGGGGCCTTGGATGTCTTTCTCACGCCCGTGCAGATGAAGAAAAATCGTCCCGGTACCCTGCTGACGGTGATTTGCCTGCCCGATGCGGTGGGTAAATTTGCGGGTATTCTCATGCAGGAGACAACCACCATCGGGTTGCGCTGGCGGGTGGAAAATCGCATCAAAGCCAGACGCCTGATAAAAGAGATTGATACCAGCTATGGTCCTATTCACATCAAACTGGCTCAAAACAACGGTCAGGTCATCAACCTGACCCCCGAGTATGATGATTGCAAGCGGGTCGCACTGGAGAAAAACATTCCGCTAAAAAAAATATTGGATGATGTGCGGATGGCGGCCCTGAAACAGATTCACTCGATGGACGAGTAAACAGATGGGGTCAATGGACCCCAAAAGTATCGGTTTTAGTTTCGCGGCCCTCATATGTATGGATCGATTTGGAGATATCAAGGCAACGTGAGGGGTCACTCTATGCAATATCCGCCACCACAATCTTGATTCGGTGAGCAGAAAATTGAACATAAGGCATAAACACAAAAGGCTTTAAAGGATGACGGCGCTAACGCGTACTGACATGTAAGCCTGGTAATGAAGAAGCCTATCTTTCACAAAAGTTTCAGCGCGCCGTCGTAGGCAACAATCACATCGACAATTGCGCCCGCCTTTGCCACGGTCCATGAAGAAATCCGTCAAGCAGCCCCAGTTTTCAGCGGAATTAGTCACAGTCGACTGAAAGCGTCTCCGGGAATTTTTTGGCCCTGTTATGATGAATCCCACCCGGGTACTCCCCGGTTGTACGAAGACGGATTCGGATTCCGCGATCGCCGGGCGCGCTTTCTGCCGATCGAATTTCCCGACATCCTCATGGAGCCCACGGAGGAATATCCCTACATATTGATCACGGGGCGTTTGTTGGAGCATTTCAATACCGGTGAAATGTCGCGACGAAGTATTAAACTCTCCAAGCTCAAACCGTCGTCTTATCTGAATATGAATCCGGAGGATGCAGACGAGGCTGATCTTTGTGAAAATGACCGCGTGCGCATAACCAGCCCCCATGGATCGGTCTTATTGCCGTTGAAGATAGAGGCAAGCATGCAACGCGGGTATATTTTTGCGCCGATACACTTCAGCGAACCCAATTTTAACTCCTTGATGAGTGCCGTGCCTATCGACCCCAAGGCACGCATGCCGGCCCTCAAAGTGGTGCCTGTAAAAGTAGAAAAACAAAATTAGGAAAGATCATTCGCTTTAATACGTCCTTTCAAGTCACTGTCAAAGATAAGACACCCCTCCCCTAAGTTTCCAAAATGTCCGTATTTGAATTAACATCTTCGTTTCATGTTGACCTTTGGCAATTCACAAATAAAGCCTTAATGCATGAATAATCCTACAAGGGTAACCTATTGAATATAAACTTCTTTCTTATAAGAGGCGCAGGGCGCACAGCAGGATTGTATGACCATACCTCCAATTAGTCTTTCGGCGAAGGGTTCTTAAACTTAAAAAAGTCAGCAATAATAGTTAGTTATAATGTTATAAGTTTATTTGGAATGTTATTTGCGTAACTCTCTTAAGCATAATTTTCATTGGAGTTGTCTCAGAGTTTTGGATCCCTAAAGGTTTGTCTACAGTTGGCACAATGTAAAAAAGGTTGTCTAAAAGTGGCCAGATTTTAATATTTGAACATTCTGGGTAAATACGCTTCTTTCATGCGCACACTCGGCGATAGGCGCTCATCCTTATAAATGTAAGAACGAAGTCGATCGCTTCGCTTCGGAATGATGCAGGATACGGGTAACGCAATACCGATTGGCTGCGTGTTTTTATTATATAATTTGAACAAGGACTCTGGTGTATGATTTCGGTTATAAAAGGATTTGGACGTCGTTATGTGTTGGGACTGCTGACGATGATATGCTTCCTAACGCTTGTTATGGTTGGATGCGGCGGCGGGGGTGGCGGAGTTGGTGAACCCTTACTCCCCACCAATGGGGTTTTTGTGGACAGTCCTGTTGAAGGTCTGGACTATGAAACAGGTTCTGAGTTCGGACTGACGGGTATTAGCGGCAGATTTAATTATCGTGAAGGCGAAATAATTACCTTTTCTATCGGCGATGTGATCTTGGGACAAGCGGCGGGAAAAGACATGCTGACCCCCATTGATCTGGTACCAGGAGCCGCTGACGAGACTGATTCAAGCGTGACCAATATTTGCCGTTTGCTGCAATCCCTTGATCAGGATGGAAACTTACAAAACGGTATTCTGATCACGGCGCAAATCCGTGCCGAGGTGGATGGCCGAGCGATTGACTTTAGTTTGAGTATCAGCCAATTTGAAAACGACCCGGCCATTGTGGGCCTGTTCGATACCTTGAACGCGCTGAATCTTTTTACAGCCGATACGCCTCGCCAACTCATTTCTGCGGCCGTGGCCCAAAATCATTTGCGCGCGACCCTAAATAACCCAGATATAGACGGCGACGGCTATACTGCGATCCAGGGCGATTGCGACGACCATAACGCTGCCATTAACCCAGGCGCTATCGATGTTTGTGGCGACGGTATCGATCAGGATTGCAGCGGAGAAGATCAGGTGTGCGATGCGGTAGACCCGGATATAGACGGCGACGGCTATACCGAGAGTCAGGGCGATTGCGACGACCATAACGCTGCCATTAACCCAGGCGCTATCGACGTTTGCGGCGACGGTATCGATCAGGATTGCAGCGGAGAAGACCAGGTGTGCGATCCGGGCAGCGGCGCATACGAAACACAACTGCTGGAGCTGATCAGCGCTTATCGAATTTCGAACGCGCGGTCCCCTCTCAGCTTCGATGCTCTTTTAAATTCGCTGGCCGCAGAGCATAGTGAATACATGCATGCCAACAACAGTATGAACCATGATGGATTTTATGACCGTGCCGCTCGTTCCGGATTTAGCTATTGTGTGGAGAATGTAGGCTGGAATTATCCGTCTGCTGAATCCCAGTTCGAAGGCTGGAGAAATTCTTCCGGACACAACCAGAATATGTTGAACACCCAAATCGACTATGCCGGTATCTCAAAGGTGGGCAGTTTTGTAACCTTTTTCGCGTGTGGGAATTAGTGCCAGGAGAAGGCCATGGCATTTTCGGTGCCCGTGTAAAGGCAAAGCGAGTAGATCTTGCCGCGGGCTGTGGGTAAGGCTCGATCCGATTCTTCAAATCCAGAAAAAGAAAAAGCGCTGAACATTGTTCAGCGCTTTTTTTGTTTTTATTATTGGTCGGGAAGAGAGGATTTGAACCTCCGACCCCAGCGTCCCGAACGCTGTGCTCTACCAGACTGAGCCACTTCCCGACTAAGGGCCAATTTATTAAAGCACTTTTACTTGGTTGTCAATCCCCATATCAGGCAAACGGGTTCTTGAGGACCATGGTCTCGTCCCTTCCGGGGCCGACCGATACGATTTGAATCGGTGTTTGAACCAGTTGTTCAATTTTTTCAAGATAAGAACCTGTATTTTTGGGAAGATCACTGAATTCACGAATACCTGAAATATCTTCCGCCCAGCCCGGCAGAGTTTCGTATACAGGATCGCACTCGGCCAATACATTGAGGCTGACCGGAAATTCAGTCAGCAGGCGGCCTTTGTAATTGTAGCCCGTGCAGATTCTGAGTTCCTCGAGACCACCGAGAACGTCCAATTTTGTTATGGCCAGGCCGGTTAGTCCGTTGAGGCGTACGGCATTGCGAAGAATCACCGTATCCAACCAACCGCAGCGTCGTTTGCGTCCGGTCGTGGCCCCGAATTCGACACCTTTTTCCTGGATACAGGCACCGATGTCATCGAAGAGTTCACAGGGGAAGGGACCGGCACCGACGCGCGTTGTGTAGGCTTTTACAATGCCGATGACATCCGTTATGGACGTGGGGCCGATTCCGGCACCGCAGCAGGCGTTTCCGGCGACCGTATTGGAGGAGGTCACGAAAGGGTAGGTGCCATGATCGATATCAAGGTGAGTCCCCTGGGCGCCCTCGAAGAGCAACTGCTTACCTTTATCCACGGCCTCACGCAGCGTAATGGAAACGTTGGTCACATATGGCGCCAGTCGCTCGGCATACCGCCGGCAATCGGCGATAACCCCTTCTGGATCGAGGGGCGTGGTTGAAAAGTAGTTTTGTAGATAGAAATTCTTTTCTTCCAGCAGCGTGTATACCCTCTCTTCGAACGTCGCCGGTTCGAGGAGATCGGCAAACCTGACCCCTCGCCGTGTGGCCTTGTCCTCATATGCCGGACCGATGCCCCTGCCGGTGGTGCCAATTTTGTTGTCGCCTTTCATCTGTTCGCGGGCCATGTCGATGGCCTTGTGATAGGGCATGATAAGGTGGGCACGTTCGCTGAGCTTGATTTTTTCAGGCCCGACATCGATGCCTTTAGCGTCCAGGTAATCCAGTTCCTCGATCAGCACGGCAGGGTCGACTACCAGTCCGTTGCCGATGACGCATGTTTTGCCTTGAAGAATGCCGGAGGGCACCAAGTGGCTGATGAATTGTTCTCCTTCGACCACCATCGTGTGACCGGCATTGTTGCCGCCCTGGAAACGGACCACAGTATCCGCATCGGCGGCCAACAGATCAACGATTTTACCTTTGCCCTCATCGCCCCACTGGGTTCCGACGATTACGACATTTGCCAAGTTTCACTCCTTTGTTTGAGTTTAAAACGCCCGACAACCGCGCTTGATTGGGCATACGGGCACTTCTATTCCCGCTGTCCTCGCGCTTCAGCATGCAGGCGTTGGGTTACGTTTTGAGCGAAAAAAATCCTGCATCAGTTGCCTGCAGGGTTCTTCAAGGATACCGGAAACCACGTCCACGCGATGATTGAGCCGAGAGTCCGCAGGCAGGTTGTACAACGAACCGGCGGCGCCCCATTTCGGATCGTATGCGCCGAAAACGATACGCTCCAATCGGGCATGTACGATCGCGCCCATGCACATCAGACAGGGTTCGACGGTAACATAAAGCGTCGTGCCGGGCAACCGGTAATTGCCTGTCATGCGACAGGCTTTTCGCAGGCTCAGAATTTCGGCATGGGCCGTTGGATCGGCCCGGGTGATGACCTGATTATGCGCTCTCGCTAAAATGGCTCCATCGCGACCGACAATAACCGCACCTATGGGAACTTCTTCCAGTTGCCGGGCTTTTTCAGCTTCCTCAATTGCCGTCAACATTTGGGTTTCATGATCAATCGACATACCCTATTACTTACTGGAAACGCTGATAGCGATCAACTTCTTTTACCGACCGGCTTCGGCCTATTCTGTTTATTTCATGGGCCCGACTGGGGCCTGCATAGCGAGTGCATGCGAGCATGTGTGAATTTCGATACTCCTGGCAGCAAAACCGAACGCCTGAAGGCGGAAACATTTCAATTTGCTCTACGATAAAAATCCCATTTATGAATCGGACACTGTATAGTACCATCAAACATGCTTGGATGGACGCTATTTAGGTAGCAATAAAGTAGAGGAACATCCTGAACAATGCCTTTGCGCCCGATAATTCACATTTTTCTTCATTTTCTTGTCCCCGGAGCCATTGCCCGGCTGGCTTTTCCCAAAAATTGGGGTACCGCCTGGATGGTGATGACGCTGACGCTGGTGGTGGATTTGGACCACATGCTGACGACACCGATGTATGATCCAAATCGCTGTAGTTTAGGATTTCATCCGCTCCACAGTGCAGCGGCCATTGGAGTTTATACAGCGACGCTGTTGATTCCGAAACTGCGGCTGATAGCTATCGGACTGCTGGTTCACATGCTGCTGGATTGGAGTGATTGCGTTTGGATGAGGTGGGGATGACGCCCCAAATGCCCTATCGGGTGATGCGCCCAATACCGATCTTTTGGCATGTGCTGATGACTTATTCCCAATTTGCGCGTTTCATATTTTCGAAATAACGAAATTAAAAACCGCTCAGTTTGGGTTATGGGTTACCATCGGATCGGGAATATTTTCATTGACATCCCAATAGGATTTGCATATCTATCCGAATTTAGTTCATACGCGCCCGTAGCTCAGCCCGGATAGAGCGCCGGACTACGAATCCGTAGGTCGCAGGTTCAAATCCTGCCGGGCGCACCAGTAAAATCAATGGGTATCAGAAAGTTCAACGTCTGGTGTCCTTTTTTTATTGGTCGTATTCCCCAAACAAATCCTGTACCAATTATCCCGCACGTATCTTACCTGAAATATAATGAAAACGTGATTATGGAGCTTGTTTTTTGTGTCCACTTTTCGGGTGGTTATTTCATTGATATTTGAATCTGAAATTGATGGATTCAGTCCAGTCGGCAAGACTGGATTTTGTCGAGGCTGGAAATAGATAGGGGGCACCATCCGGTGCCCCCTTATTTATTCTGTATCCGTCCAGCTGACTTTATTGGTCGTTGCTGCTGTCGGTGCTGTCATCCTGGCCGTACGCACTGGCCTTTTGTACCATGGATTGGGTCTTGGTCTGAGTCTGGGTTTGCTCGTCGTTATGCAGCTGAGTCTGGGTTTGGACTTGCGTTGCGGTTCGGGCTTGTGTTTGGGTCTGGGTCTGAACCTGAGACTGCTCTTGAACTTGCTGCTGGGACTGAGTCTGCGTGTGGGTCTGGGTATGCTCCTGGTTTTGACTCTGCGACTGCGTACCGGAACCCGGTCCATTGGCGACATTTCCGCCCTGTTGGCCACCCTGATTGCCGCCCTGGTTGCCGCTGCTGTTTCCGCCTTGGCCGCCATTGCCCGAGCCACCACCGCCGTTGCCGCCGTTGCCCCCATTGCCACCATCGCCGGAACCGCCACCGTTGCCGCCACCGCCGGAACCACCACCGCCGTTGCCGCCACCACCAGTACCACCGCCGTCACCGCCGTTGCCGCCACTACCAGCACCGCCGCCACCGCCGCCACCAGCACCACCGCCGCCACCAGCACCACCACCACCACCACCGCCGCCACCGCCTTGGGCCAGAATCATGTTACCCCCGAACAAAGGATTCTCGACATCGGCGACAGACGGTGCTTGATTTCCGGTACCGTCCCCGGATATCAGGTTCGAAGGAACCGCGCTCCAGGCCGGAAATGTCATGAACAACAACCCTGAACAACAAACGAATTTTTTCAAAAATTTTCTCTTCATTTTTTCCTCCCCTTTCCCCTTGAATTAAATAAAAATCTGATGTTTTATCGGCCACTATGAAGTGATTTGAGACGATATCAAAACACTGCAATCAGGCCTCACTGCCAGAACTCTTTGATTATTAAACGTGCCGGAGGAGAAAAGGTTACAAAAGATTTGACTTCTTAGTTGAGAAAAGAGGTATTATTTCGCGGATGATATGGTTCTGCCCCAAAAGTTTCTCTAATTTCACCTCCTTTCGGTGTCAAAGGGTTTTCAATGACGTATCATGCGTGATCTGTCTATCAGGAATGCGGGAACCCCATGTAGCTATTGTAAATAGGGCACTCTCTGAAGTCTTTCATGCAGAACCGTATAATCTTCGGAACGTTAAAACTGTTCAGCGAGAGACAGTAGCAATCCGGTGCAGGGTCGTCCAGAACCGGGCAACCCTCTTCTTTCCCATAGTCCGGGATTCCCATGTATCGTTTGTAGATCGGGCACTGCCTGAAGTCTCTCAGGCAGAATTGGACGGCCAACGAAACGTCAAGGCTGCTCCGAGCAAGGCAGTAGCAATCCGCCGGGGGGTCATTCAGAACCGGGCACGTCTCTTTTTTATCGCTCCCACCCGATGTCCATGTCGTGAGGTTCGGCATAATTGGTCGCGCCGCTCTTTAATTTCGGAATTAAGTTTGGGTTCATGCAGGGACTGTTTGTACAGGGTAGGGCCAAGGGAAATCAATAGCTTCTATTCGCTCATTCAAATCTGAATGGGACAATTCTCAGCGCCCTTACCAACCGCGGATGGGCACTAAATAGTTTTTTTATCTGCCGCCGGCTCCACCACCTGAACCGCCACCGCCACCGGATCCACCACCACCGCCCGAGCCACCGCTGCCGCCCGAGCCACCGCTGCCGCCGGACCCCCCGCCTGAACCGTCACCACCACCCGAGCCGCCGCTGCCGCCTGCTCCGCCACTACCGCCGGAACCACCGCCCGAGCCGCCACTACCACCGGATCCGCCGCCTGAAACACCGCTGCCTTGACCCGAAACACCGGTTTGCCCGCCGGCGGCTCCCGCTATCCCCTGGAATCCTTTACCTTCCTGCATGGCAGCGGTAAATCCCTGCGCCAGGTTTTGCGGATTGGTGTGCTGGGCCTGATTCACAAACGCGCTGTGAAGGGCGCTCATATCCTCATGACTGAAGCCCTTGGATAACGCCTGGGCGAGCATGCCGGTAACGGCCTGCGAGGGGACACCGAGTCGTGAGACGTCGCGGGCGGTCTGAAAACTCTCCAACGCCAGGCTGTAAGCCTGTTCGGCGTTCATGGAACTGGCATGCTGCTGGAGCTGGCCGATAATCTCATCGGCATCCGCCTTCGATAACCCGGCAGCGAGGCTGGCCGCCAGGACCTGCCCCAGGTTTTGCGCACGGCTTGGCTGTTCGGTGAGTCTTGCTGCGTGCTGAAAGGCGAACGAATTCCGTGCCTGGACCGTTTCCATAGCGCCCACAATCAGGGCCGGAGGCACGTTTTTGGCCATGCCCTCGAAGGCCTTGTTCATGAGTGGTTGCACGGGTGTGCCGCTGATCTTGGCCTCGACCAGCAGTGCGTGGGCCCTCTGCACCTGCTGCTCGTCAAACTGGTGTTGCAGCATGGCCTTGGTGAGCTCGATAACCGGCTGTGGTGCCAGACCGCTTTGGATGGCCTGCCGGGCGCTGACCTTTACGGCTACCGATGAGTTGGCCGGCAGGCTGTCATCGACCGTATCGCCCAGTGCTACCGCAGCAGACAGCAACATAAAAAGCGTCGAAGTTATGGCGATAAAGCGAAAAGATAGGCTTTCAGGCTTTTGGTGAAGCGTTGAAGCTATCATTGTTGAAAGACCCCTCTTCTTTTGAGTCCGTCCCTACTCAGGGACGTAAATACAATTGCGCGAGCCAAAGTCGTCCTTTTCGTAAAATTTACATTCAGGCACGTACACGGTCCCGTCGACGAGGTAAAAATATCGAAATTCAGAGTTGGCTGCCACGGTAACCGCCCAGCGTGAAGCGCTTATCTTATTGGCCATATGCGGACTGTAGGCATCCAGTGAAGAGGCGAATGCCACCCCCCGGGCCTCGGGTGCCTTGAGATAGAATGTCACCCGATCCGACTGCCGCTGGTGATAGTGGGGTGCCGCACACCCGGCAAGGTATAGAGCGGCAACCACGAGTTGGAATATTCGTAGTTTCACGTCTTCAGGTTCACGGCCAGAATCGAGTTCTCGCCGCCGAAATCATCTTTTTCACGAATAGATATCGTTGGGTCGGGGATCCGCTTGTGTCCCTCGATAATGTAGCACAGACGATGTTCGCCGGCCGGCACTTCGAGAACCGCCTCCCAGTAACCGCTGGTGCCGCTTCTCTTCATGGGCACGGCCGACCAGCCAAGGAAACTGCCGGTGATCTCCACCTGTTTCACATCGGGCTGATACAGGACGAACCGGTGCGTCGTCAAAAGAGACACCTCCTGCTGCGGCATTACGAAGAACATTATCAACGCTGCGGCTGCCAGACCGGCGGCAAACGTGCCGACCGGCCGCAAAAATGGCATCGAAAATCGGCGTTTTTCACGAAATACAACGGTCGGCACGCGGTCGACAACCTCCCCGCGCACCAGCTTTTCCTGCTGCAGCAGGTCCACGGCGTCGTCTTTAAAGCGCGCCTGTCCATGCACGGTTTCGACGAACACGATCTTTTCATCCAGGTCGAGCTCATCGTCTATGTAACTGCTTATTAGATATTCTTTCATCCTTCACCTGCGTTCATCATTTCCTTGAGTTTCACCCGGGCACGGTGAACCCGGACTTTGACATTACCCTCACTGGTACCGGTGACCCGTGCGATCTCCCGGTAGGTCAGGTCGCTGCTGACCGCCAGCGATAGGGCATCGCGCTCCTCCGGCGCCAGTTTCTGCATGGCGGCCAATACCCGGCGGTAGTCTTCGCGCACCAGCAGTTGCGTTTCCGGGTTGGGCTGGGGATTCCCCGGTTCCTCGAACGACGTTGAATCGGTGTCCTTTTTGCGGTAGCCGTCGATGAGGGCGTTCCTGGCAATGGTGTAAAGCAGGGTCGGGCTTAACTCCGCTTCACCGTACTTTTCCAGGTACCGTGTAAAGCTCTCCTGCAGGATATCGCTCGACAGGTGGTAATCTCCCGTGCTCCGCATCAGGTATCCAAAAAGCCGATCCCGGTGTTTCCTATAAAATTCCCTGAATTGTCCCACTGTTATTAATAAAACGGATGAACCGGTAAAAGGTTACAAAATAAGAACCATTTCGGTGCATACCAGTTGAATGTCCTCGGATGCAAGCCAATGCTTGTCATACTTTAAGGCAACGGTCCGATTATGAAATCAAAAGACGCAAGGGGTACGATAGGAGGGTCAAGCGTTAACTCAGAGAGCTTCTGCCACTTCCCAGCGAATCCTTGCGCCTTCACGGATTCAGTACAGAAGTCCTCTTTTGATGTAAAGCAAAAAGAGAGTCCCGAACAAAAAGCGGATAAAAATTGATTAGAAGCCAACTCAAAATTAGGATTTTGGTTAAAGGTCAAGGCGGATTCAAGTTTCCCCGTTGTGCGGGATTCCCCGCCTGATCGATTCTTCTTTGTGGGTCGCAGCCCGCAGGCATACTGAAGTATGTCGAGGACGTGAAACGAGAAACCAACGCGGAGATTGGGCCAAAAGACCATTTTGAGATGGCATCTAGGCTGTAACAGGGCACGGTCTGGATGGTAATGCAAGCGTAGTTTGAAGGATCGGTCATTGGATAGAACGTGATGCTATGCGTTGATTTGGTATCGATTGATTTTGTTCAGTAATCCCTGCCGGGTGAGCCCCAGGATACGCGCTGCCTGGGAGCGGTTTCCCTTTGAGGCTTGCAGGGCCCGTGTCACCATGTGTCGTTCAATTCTTTCTATGGCCTCCGGCAATGTCACGTTTTCGGCACTCGCTGCCGGATCTGCGACTCTGGTCCCGGCGATCTTCTCCGACAGATAGGCGGCTTTGATCTCCTTGTCGTCACCGGCCAGGGTCAAGGCTCTCTCGATCTCATTCTCCAGTTCTCTGATATTGCCCGGCCAGTCAAACTGCATCAACAGTTCCAGCGCCGGCGGCGCCAGTCGCGCTTTCGGCCGTTTGAATTTTTGGGACAGTTTTTTGATAAAGTGATCAACCAGGATCGGAATGTCCTCCTTTCTGCTCCTGAGAGGAGGCAGCACGATAGGAAATACATGCAGGCGGTAGTAGAGGTCGTCTCTGAAACGACCTTTTTTGACTTCCTCCAGGAGATCGCGATTAGAAGAGGCGATCAGCCTGAAATCGACCCGGTGATAGCGGTTACCGCCAACAGGCCTGACCTGGCCCTCCTGCAGGACCCTCAAGATCTTGGTCTGCATGGTATGCGGCATGTCGGCGATTTCATCTAGAAAAACCGTTCCACCGTCCGCCATTTCAAAAAGTCCCTTTTTGTCGACCACAGCACCTGTAAATGCGCCTTTTACGTGACCGAAAAGCTCGCTTTCGAGTAGATTTTCCGTCAGGGCGCCGCAGTTTTCAGCGACAAAGGGCTTGCCCTTAAAGGGGCTGTTGTAATGGATGGCTTTGGCGAACAATTCTTTCCCCGTTCCGGTTTCTCCTTGGATGAACACGGTTGTCATCGTCCCGACAACTTTACCCAACAGTTCGAAGACCCTTTTCATGGCCGGACTCGATCCGATGATGCCCTGCAGATTGAACCGGTCACGCACCTCCGACATTAGCCTCAGATTTTCTTTTTCCAAATTGTCGGCATGGGCTTTAATGTTGCCATAAAGTTTTGCATTTTCGACGGCAATTGCGATGGTACCGGATAAGATTTCCATCAACAGCGAATCTTTTCGGGTAAAAAGCCCGCTGCGCTTGTTCAACGCGTACAATACGCCGATAATCTCGTTGCGCGATTTTAGCGGCACGCAAATCATGGATCGGGTGATAAAATCCTTTTGGATATCGAGATCGGCAGAATACCTGTCGTCTTTTGAAACATCAGGAATGGTTACCGGTTGTTTATTGTGATAGACCCATCCGGCCACACCGTAGTCGTCCGAGAACCGCATTTGGGACATATTTTCATCAGCACCGTTATGTTGTTCTTCGGCCGTGCGGATAAAATAGAATTCCTGGCTTTCAGCATCGTGCAAAGCGATAGATGCCCCCTCAATATCGAAAACCGAATTCATTTTTTTCAGGATGCTGCGGAGCATCTTGTCCAGATCGTCGATTGCGTGGATTGACGTCGAGAGATCGTACAGGAGGGTCAGGTCATCATTGGTAAGACAGACTCCTTGAATCGGCTCGGCCATCGCCAGTCTCCTTGTCTCTTTTTATAATGAATTATTTGCCTGTCTGCCTAAAAAATATTCATGAAATATGTAGCTTGACCACGAAAAGAACCCCAATGGGCTGACTATTAAGTAAGCATATAGATTGAATATATGTCAACTTAATTTACACATGTAAAGGCTCTTTGCAAAAGCCGGCGTCGCCATAAAACGAGTTATTAAAATAAAACATCACAATACCCGTAGGTTAGTGATGATTCCAGGGTTTCTTCCCGAAAGACGCGTTTTGGCATCAAAACTGCTTTAACATGATTTAGAATTCTTTGGGATTATTGATGAATGCATCTGATAATAGCCGGCTCACCCTGATGGGCGAACTGGCAAAACAGCAGGGAAGGGTGGCATGGAGACACTGGATGAACTGATCAAAGCCCTATCCGCATCGGAGGTCAGGGTTCGCAACTGCCGGGCGCGGGCGACCTGCACGTGTAAACTATGCGGGGAGCCGGCCCGGTGGTTCCGGGATGCCGTTTCGGAATTCGAATACCGAATTTCAGCGATCTGCCAGAGATGTCAGGACAGATACTTTCATTCCGGCAATGAACGATATTAGAACACATCGCAAAAATAGTCTCTGTGCCCATGGGGGAGCTGTTATGCAGCGACTCAAAATGCTCACATTCGAGCTGCGGGATGCTCCGCGTTTTCGTCGTTTCAAGCCTTGACCTGAACCCTGATTCTTATTTTTAAGACACGTGCGAATAATACGGCAGCCGGATCCGAAAGGCCCGTCCGGTGCACATGGAAGATATCCCGGGGTTGAAAACGACTATTTGTAGTCTTCGCGCACGGGACAGAAAACATCCATAATTTCGCAGTCGGTTATGGCCCGCCCCGAATGGGGTACATCTGAGGGGATCGTCACAATCTGGCCGGGGATCATCCGGTAGGTTTCATCCCCAACGGTCAACTCCATTTCACCTTCCGTGATAACGGAGACCTGCTCGTGAGGGTGCGCGTGCTCGGGTAAGGTCGATCCGGCGGCAACTGAAAAAAAACCAATGGTCATTTTTTCGCTGTGAACGAATCTGACCTTGAACCCTTCAACCGGTTCCCGCTCTTCGATACGATTCAATTCCATGTGTGGCATATCGATTTTCCTTTCCACTTAACCTTCGGTCAAAAGTGTAATTTTCCGTTTTTTATCAGAGTTTCGAAAAATAAGAAAGCCATAGCCGCAGTGCGTTCTGTATCACGGTTGCCGTCAACTTAAAGATGATTATGATTTCTCGTATCGCCGATTCGTTGGCGTAATGTCCTGCAAAGGCGGGATTGTCAGCCATGCACAGTGAAACCCCAATTGAGCGTTTCATATTTTCGAAATGTCAAAATTAAAAAATTTAGAAGGAATTCAGCCAATTTGATTTTCGAAAATATAAAACTCTACGGGATTTCCAATTTTTATCCGCCACAGGCGGATCACCGCATCTTCCCGTAAGCGGGATCCGCATAGCCGATCCCGCCGGTGGCGGGACGGAACGACATTTTCTCCCGCGGGGCGGGATTTCGCTATGCTCAACTTGCTCATCTGCGGCAACGTCGCCAAAGGCGAGCATGCCTTATAAATCGCTCGATTCGGGTAAATATTATCATATCGCCACAGGCGTTGAGCCCGGGGGGCATCCACTGCGATTGATGCGACGGTTCGACCATAAAAAATACAGCCATTTCCAGGAGGGTAGAGTGACGAATAAATACGCGGCAAATTGGGATTTAATTAGCTATTTCCCCGCATTCAACGGGCCGCATATGCTGAGCTTCAAGTCGGATCTGGATCGAGACCTTACTGGGCTAAAGGTTAAGTTGGATAATTTGACGACCTTCACGGCGGAAAACAGCGAAACGTGGGCGTCAGTCTTAATCTCGACGGAAAACATCTACAGTCGCCTGGGGCACCTTTCATCATACCTGAGTTGCCTCGAAGCCGCCCATGCGGAAAATGAGGACTATACGCTGGAGCGAGCAGGCCTGGTTCGCCGTTACGCGGCTTACGAAAAAAACGAAACCGCTATTCTTAAGGTCTTCAAAAAGCTAACCAAAAGGGTATTCTATACTTTCTGTGAGCGGTCGGGAATGAAGGATATCCAATTTCATCTCGTGCGTTGGCGGGAGCGAGCCAAATACACCATGTCCCGCAAGGAAGAGGCACTGGCTTCGGATCTGAACATCGACGGCCTTTCGGCTTGGGGCCGACTGTATGACAAGATTACCGGTAAGCTGGAGTTCGAGTTTGTGTCCAAAGAAGGCCATGTGCAGCGACGGCCGATATCCCAGTGGCGTTCACTCATGTCACATTCTGACCGGACAGTTGGCCGGGCGGCATTCGAAGGAGGTAACCGTGCCTGGCGGAGTATTGAAGATGCATGCGCAACGGCCTTAAATGCCATTGCCGGAAGCCGCCTGACCCTCTATCGCCATCGCAAGGTAACACACTATATGGACCGGGCTTTATTTGAGGCCGCCATCCGTTCCGAAACCCTTGAGGCCATGTATCAGGCTGTACTTCAAAATCTTGACACGGCACGCGAAATTCTGCGGATTAAAGCGCGCTTTTTCGGCCGCAACGGGATTTGGTTTTTCGAGCGCGAAGCCCCCTTGCCCCTACCGGATTCGGGCCCCGTGGACTGGCCGCAGGCGGTTGAGATGGTCCACAGGGCTTTCGCTTCGTCCTACCCCGCGCTGGCCGACTATTTCAGCGGTATGCTGAAAAAGCGTTGGATCGAATCCGAAGCGCGACCAGGCAAAAGACCGGGCGCTTTTTGCACCGGATCATCTTTGATTGGAGAACAGCGGGTATATATGACCCACAACGGGACTTTGGGTGATGTGACCACGCTGGCCCATGAAGTCGGTCACGCCTGGCACGGCCACCTCTTGAAAAAAACACGGCCGTTTGCCAGGCGGTATCCCATGACACTGGCAGAGACCGCATCCATATTTGCCGAACATCTGCTCATCGAAAGTCTATACAAAGATTCGGAGCTTGACCATCGACAGAAACTTGGGCTATTGGACACCGAGTTGACGGCTGCGGCTGTTTTTTTACTCGACATCACAACCCGGTATGAATTTGAAAAAGCATTTTACGAAGAACGCCAAGAAGGGGAGGTGTCTGTTTCCCGACTCAAGGATCTTATGGTCGAGACTCAGCGTAGAATTTACGGGAACGCCTTGCTGATCGATGGTGTAGATCCGTACTTCTGGGCTTCAAAACTTCACTTCTTCATCACTGATACGGCTTTTTATAATTTCCCATATACTTTCGGATACTTGCTGGCTCGGTCGATATTTCAACGGTTTCGTCTCGAGGGCGCGGCTTTTTTACCTGAATACGAGTCGTTTCTAATGATCTCCGGCAGCAATTCCGTTGAAGAAGTGAGCCGCCGCGCATTGAAATTTGAAATAACCGATCCGTCATTTTGGGCGCAGGAAATTCAGCGTCTTCAAGAGCCATTGGAAAAATACCGCGAAGAGATGACGCGGGAGCTGGAAGGGTGATCACGGTGGACGGGTTTGCTCAACGGATGACTTAGACACTGGCGGTGTTATTGTTAAAGTATAACATGACAAAAACGAAATAAATAATTGTAAATAATTAATAAATTAAATTTAAATGGATGAGTTTGGAAAGACCATAGACGAAACCTGCCCCCACTGCGGCGAAGCGGTCAGAGAAAATTGGAAATTCTGTCCCGCATGCGAAGCGCCTCTGGGATACGTATGTCCGCAGTGCCAAAGGCCGGCCAAAGAAAACTGGAAACGATGTCCTGAGTGTGAGGCGCGCATTGTCTGTCGGTCATGCGGCCGGCGGATTCAGTCCGGGCATGCCGACTGTGAAGCCTGTTCGGGCGGGATTAAACCGACGGATCCACCTGAAAAGAGCCTTATCGAACCGGTCACCGGTATCGAGTTCGTTGCCGTACCTCGCGGCAGTTTTATGATGGGGGATCTCTTCGATGAGGGTCTCGAGAATGAAAAACCGGCCCACGACGTTCGACTGGACCGCTTCTACATCGGCAAATATCCGGTTACTCAGCGGCAATGGCATGGCCTGATGCCCGAAAACAACAGCCGATTTATGGGCGACACGCTTCCGGTGGAGCAGGTTACCTGGGACGAGGTGCAAATTTTTATCAAAAGGATCTCAGAGGCTGTCTCCAGTGATTACAGGGTCGATCTGCCCACCGAGGCCCAATGGGAATACGCGGCCAGAAGCGGCGGACGAAACGAGACGTATGCCGGGTCCGATACGGCAGACCCGGTGGCCTGGTATGACGAAAACAGCCGCAGCACCACCCATCCGGTGGGAATGAAGGCGCCTAACGGCCTGGGGCTATACGATATGTGCGGCAACGTGTGGGAATGGTGCCGGGACAATTTCAAGTCCGATGCCTATCGGCATCACAAACGGGAGAATCCCGCGGTTGTTGGCCCTGGGCGCGATCGGGTGATTCGGGGCGGCGGCTGGAATGTCGACAGCTGGAGCGTGCGCTGCGCGAGGCGCTCCAATTTGCCGCGCGAACTGTACGGTCCGGGTCTCGGCTTTCGATTGGTGCTCACCGTCCGTGAAAGTTAGGGAGAGAATATGGCAGCGACGCCCGAAGAACCCAATAAGTTTGGAACAGAGCCGAAGCGCGTAATGGTCTGGGATCTTCCCACCCGACTTTTCCACTGGCTGCTGGTGGTTTTTGTTGTCGTCTCCTTTACGACAGTGAACATAGGCGGCAACGCGATGCCGTACCATCAAAAAAGTGGGTACATAATTCTGGCACTGTTACTATTTCGAGTTGGCTGGGGATTTTTTGGCAGCCGGACATCACGATTCGCTACTTTTGTTTGCTCACCAGCAGCGGTTCTGCGCTATGCTTCGGGATTGCTGCATCGGGCATCGCCTAAACACCTCGGCCACAATCCTTTGGGCGGCTGGTCGATCATTGCCACGCTGCTGGCGCTCTTGCTCCAAGCTGGTACCGGTCTGTTCGCCAACGACGACATCTTTACCGAAGGTCCGTTGGCCCACCTGGTGAGCAAAGCCGCCAGCGACTGGTTAACCCGGATCCACAGGCTCAATTCGGATTTGATCGTCATCCTGGTTGTTATCCACGTCATGGCGATCATCTTTTATCTACTGGTCAAACGAGACAACCTGATCACACCAATGATCACCGGTTTCAAGATGTGGTCCGGCAGGGTGCACTCATCCGGCGGGCATCCCTGGGCAGCTGTGGGGTTGGCTCTGCTTTCCGCCCTTGCCGTTTATCTGCTTGTAGGCTGATTCGACTCTCCGAAAATAAACGCTCTCTGCTGTATTCGGTGAATTTCGAATTATTGCGATCGAAATTTCTCGTGGCAGCTTTTGCAACTCTTGGCCACCTCGCCGAACGGCGCTTTGATGTCATCGAGATTGCCTTGCTTGGCTGCATCGGCAAGCTTGGAGGTCGCGGCTTCCAGATTGCCCGCAGCCTGCTTGAATTGATCCGGCTCCGAAAAAGCGCTCGATTTTAATTTGGTTTTGCCTTTGTCGGTTCCCGGGACGGCAAATGCTTCCCACGGTAATTTTGAAAAAGTTTCGACCAGAACGGCATTTTGTAAAACACCGTCAGGTTCGTACGGGCTCTGCCCCTTGATTACTGCGGCGATGCGGCCGAAATGATTTGCGATCAGGACCATGACCGCCTGACGATACTCGATGGCATCCTCGGGTCGATTGAACTGCGCATGCGCGGTGCCGATAATTCCGATTGCCAAAGCTGACACCATGAATACTCGCGTCTTTTTTTGCATATGTCCTCCTCGGTTTGTTTTGATTGGGACGTTTTGGGCTTTTCAGGCGGTTCGCCTCTTGGCGATTCCAAAAAATACAGGTTTCACAGGGTAGGGCCTTCACCGTTTATCATCTTGGTCAACACTGGCAAAATGGAATGGGCTTGTCAAGGGGCGAAATAACGGCAAAATTCGGTCCGGCCGATCGCTTAATTTACTGACTCTCGGCCGCTTCCTTATGGACGATTCCGTTGTGATTTTGTAAACAAGCAAGGGCAGCCACCATGGCTGCCCTTGAAGGGAGGAATACAGAGAAATTTGAGGATTGTTGCGAAAATTTCTCTATTACACTGACTTTAATGCAAAATTCATGCGCAATAAAACAATAATGTGTTTTAAATAATATAACAAAAGGTTAGGGCGCATTTGGACCATCATCGGATATTATATAGGGAAATTAGCGCTCAATATCTATGAAAATCAGGTGATACGTTAACTTATTATTCATAAAATCCAAGCGTGCGGCGAGATAGTCGACTCAAAATGCTATGACGGCGAACAAATTACCTGATGAGCGATATTGTATATGGTTTTCAATCAATGCCAGCGCACAGGCGGTTTCACCGACCAGGGTCGGCGGTTCTATACCTTCAAGATTCCAAGGAGTCGGACACCGAATCCGAATGTTGACTGATGGATTATTTGGGCCCTTATCATAACCCCGTTGTCAAACTTCGTGCCGGGAACAACAAGCCGAATATGTTGGTTCACTTTCAAACGGCTTTTGGATTCAATAAAGATTCCACCCCGGCTGATATCACGGATCAATCCCCTGTAGATATTGTTTTCGGCAGCGAAATATACGGCTGTCGCCATTTGTTTTCTATCGAATTTTCTTAAATCTTTTGTTCTCAGCTCTTTGTTTACCGCCGTAATCAGATCCCGATATTGCGGAATATCGCAATAATATTGCTCCGTATATTCGGGAAAGACACCAATCGGATCCAGGTGTTGGACTCCATAGGAATATCTGTAGCGGGAACGAAATACATCCTTGCGCCATTTGATCTTAACTTTATGACATTCATAGGTATGGGGGGTAGTGGAATAGGGTGAATCCGCAAGGCCGATAAATATGACATCATCAAGCGTAATCAGGGTGTTGGACTCAAAATTGAATCCCCCCATGCTGTAGTTGTGCATCAGACCGATAACGACTGTACCCGTTATGAGACTTTCCCTGACGATTCGGCTGCGATGGGCATATCGTCCATTCTGACGGTTATCTTTTTTAATTTTGGCTCTTTTCATCGTTTACGTCTCTGTGAGAATAACGAATCCTCTCAGAAAACATAGGGCAAAGACCGTGCCACATATTATTAAAGCAAAAATATACAAATATAACAGATAGATATACAAATTATGATCCATGGAGATAAAACAGCTTTGCATCAAGAATTGGGTGTTTTGCCGCACTTTTTTTGCGGAAAAACACCCAATGGCCCGGGTGCGGGGTCCCTTTGATGTTAAAAGACAACGCTTTCATTCAGTGGAATCGAATGTTACACTTCTAATGAAGTGGGGTTATAATTGATCGGCTGGTTCCGGATCCAAATTCCGGATAGCTTCCGGTTGAACTCGCAGAAGTGCGAATTAACATGAAGTATGATGAGGCTTTGCATACAAATACAATCCAACATCCATGAATGGGATACCTTAATATTCCATCGACTTTCCGTTGATTGGACCGATTGATTGAGGGGACCATTGAGGGAATACAAAACAGGAAGTGATTCAGCAGATAAACCTACGGAGGGTAGAAATGCCACCAGCCCTGATTGCAACGCCGTGGTGCGAATCAGCGGTATACCCATCCATCAGTTCAAACTCAAAGACATATCCCGCAACGGCACGTGTTTCTTAGTTGCAGAGGAGTCATCAATTCTACGGCACTTGCATGCGGGAATGGAAATAGAAATTCAGTTCCACTTAGCCGATAGCGAAGACCCGAGCGAATTTCACCGATCCGAGATCATGCATATCACCAGAGCCAATCAAGGCCAGTTCAAGGGATATTGTTTTGTAGGCGTGCGGATCGTCAGCCGGTTGAAGGTAAGATAGGGTCGCCACCATTGTCGGCCGGCAATGAAGAAGGATTCGTCAGAAGACAACCTTGACCATCAAATATATCTCCCAAACCACTACGGATGCAAATGCGGTTATAATCAGCGGAAAAACCGATCGAATGTGAAACTGGCCCCCCCGCAAGACAACACTGCCGTATACCAACAGAATAAATACCGACAGGCTGGTCAGAGCATATTTAACTGCCAGGAATGCCTGAGGACCAATGTTAAGGTAGTAGGCCATAATGGGGTTCAGCTCGACGGCGCCGTTACGGATCAATATCACGGTCAGAAAGGCGTCGATCACACTTAAAATCAGTATGGTAACGACGAACCACAGTGAAGCCGAGCTGTAGCGATCGAAGTAAACGATCCCACTTTTATCATTGCTTCGCCGCGTATGTTCGCGCTTACCGCTGATCAACGGTTTAACGACGTTGAATTTCGGTCTGTTGCGTCGATCTTTGCCTGATCGGCGATCCAGGTTGAATCGATATGTCGGACGAAGGTTCATGTCAATATGACCTGTTAGACCATAGAAAGCGCTGTCTGTCTTGACTCTTAAAGTTCGGCCGGATTGGGATGGATCCCCATTTCAAATCTGCCAACGGGACAACCGATGTAAAGCAAGAAATATGCCTCTGAAGGTGGACATGCGCATTGCGACTTATTCTAATTGATTTTAGACGCTTGAAGGTTATGAGAGGTTGCGGAGTACCGGTCGGAGACCCGGCGCTGTGTAATAATTACCCTATTTTCGATGTAATTGACTTCATTAACATCATCAGCGGGGATCCAAAACCCGCTGATTTCACGCCCCGCATTGGCCTATTTGCAAAATGGATATTTTTAATATTTATTATAATACACATGAATTTATGGAATCAAAGACAAACCCGATTTTTCGACGGTATCAAACAGAGCAAAGGAAGAGCTGAATGAGCACCAAACGGATTCCGGCCAGGACGAGTATTTCCGATAATGACAAATGGGACCTGACACCGCTTTTTAATAATGACGACGAATGGACCGAGCTTCATGCCACTATTGAGCAAGAGTTTGAAATTTACAACCAATTCAGCGGCCGACTGCAAGAATCGGCGGCGGTGTTAAGTCAAAGTATTGAATTTCACTTGTCGATTCTTCAACGCCTCGACCGTCTTTATACCTATGCCCACTTGCGAAGTGATCAGGACAAATCCGACCAATTTTACTTGGGCCTTCTTCAACGGGCAACCAATTTGGTGACACGTGCATCTGAGGTCGCCAGCTTCTTGACTCCGGAAATTCAATCCATACCGGATAGGCTCGTAGAGCGTTTTGTCGAAAATACATCTTTACAGTCCTACCGTTTTTATCTCGAAAAAATCCTGCGCAACAAACCGCACACGCTTGGTCCCTCGGAAGAAAAACTTCTTGCCATGGGACTCGAGGTAACCCAGGCTCCGTTTCAGATTTTCAGTCAGTTGGACAATGTGGACCTCGACTTCGGCACGCTGACGGATGAAAAAGGCCGGGAACTCGAGTTGAGCCACGGAAACTTCATTACCCTTTTAACCTCCGCGAAACAAAGCGTTCGCCGGAATGCCTTTTTTCAATACTACGCTGCCTATGAGGCCCACAAAAATACACTGGCTGCAAGCCTCGCTTATTCCGTTAAAAAGGATCTTTTCTACAGCCGGGCGAGACGCTTCCCCAGTTGCCGGTCGGCAAGCCTTTTTGAAGACAATATACCGGAATCGGTGTATGACGACCTTATCACAAACGTACGGGATCATCTGCCGCCACTGTTCGCATACCTGAAATTGAAACAACAGTCGTTAAGGCTGCCGGAACTTCATTTCTACGACACTTATGTTCCGATCATCGCGGATGTTTCCCTTCACATGCCTTACGAAGAGGCCGTCGAGGTCGGGGTCAAAGCCCTCGAACCTCTTGGCGCCGCCTACACCGGTGATCTCAAAGAGGGGCTTCTAGGGGGCTGGGTGGACCGCTACGAAAACCGCGGGAAACGCAGTGGTGCCTATTCATCCGGCTGCTACGATTCACCGCCGTATATCTTGTTGAATTACGACGAAAACAGTATCAACAGTCTCTACACCTTGGTGCACGAGGCCGGCCACTCCATGCACTCCCTGTATGCAAGGAATCATCAACCGTATGTCGATCATGGATACACCATTTTTGTCGCAGAGGTTGCTTCGACTTTAAACGAAATCTTGCTTAGCCGTCATCTGTTGAATCACTATGAGGGTAACCCTCGATTGCAAGCGTATGTCCTCAATCGTGAAATCGATAACATTCGAGCGACACTTTTTCGCCAAACCATGTTCGCCGAATTTGAACAAATCATCCATCAGATGGTCGAGAACCACCACTCATTAACCTTGGCGGACATCGTGAAAGTTTACGATGACCTGCTCCAGGCTTATTTCGGTGGTGCAATGGTCATCGATCAACAGTTAAAATTGGAATGCTTGCGAATCCCCCATTTTTACTCTGCATTCTACGTTTACAAATACGCCACGGGCATTTCTGCAGCCATCGCGCTGGCTGAAAAGATCGCCGGGGAAGGGGAACCGGCCCGTGAATCCTATTTGAACTTTCTAAGCCTTGGCGGGAGCAAATTTCCCCTGGACGCGCTCAAAACCGCCGGAGTGGATATGCGATCAACGGAGCCCGTGAGCCTGGCCTGTCGGCATTTTGAAAACCTGGTAGATCACTTAATTACCGTAATTCGGAAGCTGTAGGCGCTATCCGACCGATTGGGGGCAGCCATGATGGTGAGCGGCATTCGCTCAGGGTTTTTACAAGATTGGAAATATGGATCATAAGAATTGAATCCCCCGTCATGCCACCAGACGGTGGTTCAGCTTGGCATTTGATGCTGGAGGCCATTCGCAGCCAGCAAGCATTGCTTCCGCTGTCCGACAATATGAATCCGGCTTCGAACGCCCCAATTGCAATTGCCGATCAGGCGCAAAGGATGTTATACTAACCGTAGGGCGTTGAAAAATGGCGACGGCATCGAGAGGAAAGATCGCGTTGAAAAATTGCCGGGCGTCTATCGAAACGATTCGTTTCTCCTGGCGGCCGAAGCGGAGAGAAAAAGGAATGAGCAGCTCTGAAATCGTTTTCCGGATAGTGGAAAACCGCAAGTGTCCTTGTTACAGCAAGGGGGATGAATTCAAATTATCAGGCAATGCCCTGCTACTGAAGTTGAAACGTGAAAAAACCTTCATTTCCACAGCGGTCATTACCCCACCTCACGAGAAAAAGACCTGCCGGATTCTCGTCGCCGATCTCACCCGCATTCTGGTCAACCATGAGAGTGTCGATCGAATTCCCGGCAAGGCCATTGAGTGCAGCGGGTGCACGGGGAGCATAAAAATCGAACCCCTACCGCGTCATCGCACCCGAGATTCCGGTACTGGAAAGGACCGCAGTCGAAAAATCGATGCAGTGGCCGGCCTACTCAGTAATTTCTCTATATTTCAGGCGCTTGACCGTCAGAACCTGAGAGAAATCGTTGCATTGTTGAAGTTGAAGAAATTCGCCCGCGATGAGACTATTTTAAAAAAGGGTGATCCGGCCCAACATCTTTACATCATTCTTGCCGGTACGGCGAATGTTCTCGACGATAAAGGTGTCCGGCTTTCATCCCTGCAGAAAGGCGATGTCTTTGGTGAGATGAGCCTGATTAGCGGCGAACCGGTCGGGGCAACAATCAGGGTCGTGGAACCGGCCACGATTATTTTCATCAAAGGGCAGGATTTCAAACAGATACTGAACAAATTCCCATCGATTCAAATGTATCTGGCCAGACTGCTGGCCCAACGCCTGGCAAAATCGAATCTGACCGTTGCCGAAGAAATCACCTCCGGAATGATGGGGCATCTTTCGGAAATGCCCCCGGCGGAGATTTTCCAAACCCTGAACTTGAATCAGAAGACCGGTCGGCTGTCTCTGATACTGTCTGATGGTACGGGAAAGTTGTCTTTCCGCGAGGGCGAACTGGTAGCCGCCACGTACAACGAGAAAAGCGGCAAGGAAGCGTTTTTCAAACTCCTCAAGGAAACTGACGGACGATTCAGGTTTCAGCAGGCATTGTCGGAAAATGAAAAAACAGCGCCTGTGCTCGGTACCTTCATGGAGATTCTGCTGGAAGGGCTGCGGCGAATGGACGAGGAAAGAAACGCTCAAGAACATACCGGACCGGTTCTCGTTTAAATGGATGGCCGCACGAACAGCGCCGATGGAATGTGCCAAGGAAAACCGCAGTGTCGTCAGCCCGAAAATGCATAACATCTTTTTTCAGGACCAAACAAGATAAAAGCAACCACGAGCCTTAGATCGAGTTTTGAAACCACTTCTCGCGATAAATGACCCCAACTGTGCCTCTCTGTGCCACAGTCATGAGTGCTCCCAGCATGTGATATGTCCGGTACAATTGATCGGGACCTGACGAATCGATGATAATCTACGATCCAGAACAGACCGTAAGCTTTATTGAGTTCGGCATCCAGATTCCTGTCATGGATAGCCGGGCGCGGCGAACGTTCGAAAACCTGAAAGCGCATCCTTTGACCGGACCGCGGTTGGCGGAGTGGTACACACCCAAAAATCAGCAGTTACTGGATCGGATGGACCTCGAACGCGTGCATGATCCGGCCTATGTCGATCGATTGTTTTCAGACAAACTCGAAGCGGAAATTATCAAAACCTATGAATTGGTCGATCCGCAGGGGCGGTATAATCGTTACGACCCAGCCGCTGCAACCCAACCGCTGACAAAATTGTTCGACCGCATTCAGGAGCGGGTTTACGGTACCTGGCAGTGCTGCAACGTGGCTTTGGAGAAGGGCTTCTGTTTTTATTTCGGCGGGGGCATGCATCACGCCCAGAAATCTTTTGGAAATGGATTCTGCCTTCTGAATGACATCGTTATTGCGGTTCGCAAGCTGCAGGCGGAGAACCGGATTCAGACCGCATGGGTCATTGACACCGATGCCCACAAAGGTGACGGCACTGCCGCCCTCACCGCCGACGATTCCTCCATCGTTACCCTCAGTATACACATGGGGCGGGGCTGGCCGCTCGATGGTCCGTCGCATGATGCGGCGGGCAGAATCAATCCGTCTTTTATCACCAGCGACATCGATATCCCTGTTTATGCCGGAGAAGAACCGCTTTACATCACAAAACTCAATGACGGTCTGGGAAAATTGGATGCCCGGCCCATTCCCGAACTGGCGGTGGTCGTTTTCGGCGCCGATCCCTACGAAAGAGATGAACTGCCATCCACCGCCGAATTGAAGTTGAATCTGGAACAACTCCTTGCGCGCGATCACCTGGTATACAAATTTCTGAAGGCCCGTCACATTCCCATGGCTTACCTGATGGCGGGCGGTTACGGTGAGAATAGTTGGCGGGTCTACACCCAGTTCCTGCAATGGGTGCTTGCCGATCGGCTCGCCATCGGGTCCTCATCGGGTGGGAGTGCTTGAAAATCGAATATGCTGCGCCTTGTCATCGGCCGGCGCTTTGCCCTCGATCCTGAACTGAAATTTTAAAACCACTTATACCCAAGGTGAGCGTTTCATATTTTCGAAATGACAAAATTGAAAATAATTACACCGCTTTTCAATGATAAATTCCGAAATGCGGAAGGGCGGTATAAGTGGTTGTAGAAAAAACATTCGAATAACGGACCTTTTTTGACAACCACTATATAAGGAATTCTGCCGCTTTGACTTTCGAAAATCTGAAACGCTCAATTTGGGTTATAGTGATGCGGCATTACGACTTGCTTTCGACGATAAGGGTCACGGGGCCGTCGTTGACCAACGACACCGCCATAGCGGCACCGAAGCGGCCGGTTCCAACCCGTAATCCTTTTGCCTTCACGATTGAGACGAAGCGTTCGTAGAGCCTCTCCGCCAAATCGGGTGGTGCGGCTTCGATAAATGACGGGCGTCTTCCCTTGCGGCAATCGCCGCAGAGCGTGAACTGAGAAACCACCAGCATTTCACCGCCGATTTCTATCAGGGATCGGTTCATTTTGCCTTCCGCATCCGCGAAGATTCTCAATCCGGCAACCTTTTCAGCCATATAATCCGCATCGGTCTCCGCATCCCCCCGGTTCACGCCGAGTAAAACGAGCAGGCCGGTGCCGATACGGGCCACTTCCCGATCATCGACTGTCACCGAGCCTTCCTTGATCCGTTGAATAACAGCGCGCATTCGATTCATTTCCAGTAGAGCATTTTAGCGTTTAGGACCCCGGCCGAAAGCTTGCGCAAAGGGGTTGTGAAACGGTCGGTCCTTTTGCTTTTGATTTTTCTTTTTGCCTTCGGTCGGTCCGGGCCGGCGGGTCTTCTTCTTTTCAGGAGCCGTTGCTCGTTGCCCTGGAATCGTTTTCATCGACAGCGAAATCCGGCGGCGTTCCTGGTCAACGTCTATGACAGTTACCGTTACCCGCTGATTGAGTGCAACGATTTCCGAGGGGTCTCGTACAAAATGATCCGCCAATTCACTGATATGAACCAGGCCATCCTGGTGAACACCGATATCGACAAAAGCGCCGAACGCGGTGACATTCGTGACCACACCCGGGAGGGACATCCCCGGCTTTAGGTCGGCGATCTGGTTGACGTGGCCGGCAAAATCTATGGAAGTAAAGTCCTCGCGTGGGTCTCGCCCGGGCTTGGCCAACTCGGCCAGGATGTCCTGCAGAGTGGGAAGACCAATGCGGTCGCTGACATAACGCGAAAGGTCAATTTTGTCCCTCAAAGCGGCGTTATGCAAAAGATCCGTCACAGTGCAACCAAGATTCCGAGCCATCGCATCGACAACCGGATAGCTTTCCGGATGGACGGCACTGGCGTCAAGCGGATCGATTCCGTCCAGGATTCGCAGGAATCCGGCCGATTGTTCAAAGGCTTTGGGGCCCAGCCGAGGCACGTCCTTCAATTTTGCCCGCGAATCGAACGGCCCGTTTTCATTTCGATATGCAACAATATTTGCAGCCAACTGGGGACCCATACCGGAAACATAGGTGAGCAGTTCGACACTGGCACGGTTGACATCCACCCCGACACCGTTGACACAACTGATAACCACATCGTCAAGGGTTTTTTTCAAAGCGGATTGATCGACATCGTGCTGGTACTGGCCGACACCGATTGACTTGGGTTCAATTTTCACGAGTTCGGACAGTGGATCCATAAGACGACGGGCGATTGACACCGCACCGCGGATGGTCAGGTCAAGATCCGGAAATTCGCGGCGGGCTGTTTCCGACGCCGAATATATCGAAGCACCGCTCTCATTGACCATCAAGACCGGTATCTGCTCTACGGCGTCGATACTGCGTACAAAGGACTCGGTTTCGCGGCCCGCGGTTCCATTTCCGATCGCAATGGCTTCCACATGAAACCGGCTGCAGAGCGCCGCAATCGTTTCTGCCGCATGACGGTCCTTTTTTGCGTTCATGTGGGGGTAAACTGTATCATAGTGCATCAGTTGGCCCTGTCTGTCCAGGCAGGCCACTTTGCAACCCGTGCGGAATCCCGGATCGATGCCCATTACGCTTTTGGGGCCTAGCGGAGGGCTGAGCAATAATTGGCGCAGGTTGCGGGCAAAAATGCGGATCGCCTGATCGTCCGCTTTCTGCTTCGTTACCAGCCGCAGTTCGGTTTCCATCGAGCGCGAGAGCAACCGCCGGTAACTGTCTAAAATCGCCATGTGCACCTGAACTGAATCAGGGCCGTCACCGCGCAGATACATCGTCGTGATCAAGTTGAGAGCATCCTCTTCAGGCGGTCTCATCGCCAGGTTGAGCATGTCTTCTTTTTCACCGCGACGCATGGCCAACAAACGGTGAGACGGGACGGTTGCCGCCGGTTCCTTCCAGTCGAAATAATTGCGATACTTGGCCCCCTCGATTTCCTTGTCCGTGGCCACCTTGCACTGGATTATCCCTTTGTTGACATACAGCTCGCGCATGCGTTCGCGTACGAGAGGGTCTTCGTTAATGATTTCTGCGATGATGTGCCGTGCACCCTCAAGGGCGTCGGTAATCGAGGCCACCGTCATTTCAGCGTTGAGATAACCGGCCGCCATTTTTTCCGGATCGCGATTTTCCTGCTTCAGCAGCGCAAGGGCCAGCGGTTCCAACCCTTTTTCGCGGGCGATGGTGGCTTTTGTTCGTCTTTTGGGTCGAAAAGGCAGGTAAAGGTCTTCAAGGGCGGCCAATGTCTTTGCGGCCAGCACCTTTTCTTTTAACGTTTCTGTAAGGTGGCCGTTCTCTTCGAGAGATTTCAATACACTCGCTTTGCGCGTGTCGAGTTCTTCAAGCTGATGGAGCCTGTCTCTAATGGCGGTGATGGCCATCTCATCGAGGCTGCCGGTGATTTCTTTACGGTAACGGGCGATAAACGGGACGGTTCCTCCCTGATCGAGAAGGTCGGCTGTGGACTGGATCTGGGCGTCTTTCAAACCGAGTTCTGCGGCGATGATGCTGATGTGCTCCAAGGCAGATATCCTTTCTTTAGTGGACTTTGGTATGCGGGGAGCCGCTCCGCTCTATGGAAAACCATGGCTCCATACGCAAACCAAAGGGGAAAGTCAAGGGTTACGAAAAGTCATTTTTCTTGAAGCTTTGTAGGTTTTAATATATAATTTTAGCGTCTTACCTTACATAAATCTCGACTGGTCACGGAAGGCCGGCCGAAAAGGAAAGCGGCTGATGAAATTCTATAAATGGCTGGGAGAAGATTCCCTTCGAAATCGAACACTGTCCTACAAACTGAACCTCATTTTCGGTCTTTTTTTCCTCTTTCCTGTTTTCGGTTTCCTTTACTTTGGATACAAGCACAACATACTTACAGACAGGTACGTGCCCATTTTCTTTATGGGGTTGCTGATATTCTCCCTGGTCGGTTTTATCATTCTCAGGAGTCTTTTCGACAAAATCACCAACATTTCCGACCAAATGATAAACAACTCCTTTGCCGACATGGCCGGGGAAAAATTGAAGACCGGGGCGGATGAACTTCAGAACATCGTCGAGTCCTTTTCGGTTCTTCAAAAACAATTCGGTAGTACTTTTAGTCAGTTGGAAAAAAAAGCGTCGGACATTTCAATTCTCAAAGAGCTGTCCGAACTCTGCTACGTCACATTCGATCCCGAAGAGATCCTTTATGTCACCTTGGAGCGCGCTCTGATGCTGACCCGGTCGGATTTGGGATCCATTTTGACGATTGAAAATAGAAGGCGGAAGGAATTTGTGGTCAAAGCCAGCGTCGGGCTCGGCGAATACGTCAAGCTGGGTGACCGGATCGACTTTGAATCCAGCATCGCAAAGTATGCCGTCATAAACAAATCACCGCTGATTGTAAAGGACGTCGAAAAAGATCGTCGCTTCGGAAGGGCCAATCTGCCGCACTATGGCACCAAATCCTTTGTCTGCATGCCCATTAAAACCAGCAAGGACATTGTCGGTGTTCTGACCCTTTCCCGCAAGGACGACAAGACGGTTTACACTCAGGAGGACATAGAAGCGCTGACACCACTTCTGAGCAATGCTGCCTTTACGTACGAGAACCTGCGGTTGATCAAGGAAAATGATCGCGGCTTCCTGCAACTGCGGTCAATTGAAAAAATATTCAAAATTATCAACTCCAGTTTCAGGGACAGCGAACTGCTCCAGGCCGTTCTGGCAGAAATGCATGCAGTTATTCCTTTCGACATGGCCCTGCTGTTAACTAAAAACGGTCATAAGAACAGTCACTTGACCGTATTCGACATGTTGTCTCACAGTCCCACCAACATTACCAAAGGGGCCTGGCTGAACTGCACCGATACGGTTTTTGAAAAAGTCCTCAAACAAGAGACGACCGTGGTTGTAGACGATATTGAACCCAAGGAATCGTCAGACGTCGGGAGCGATCATACCGGGGATACCGGTGTCATTCAAAGGGAGTTATTCAATAATTCAAGTCGGAAAACCTGTCTTCTGACACCTTTGCGGGTCGATGGGATTGTCACCGGAGTGCTGGTTTTATCGGCCAAATCACAAGGGCTATTTAATGGCATGCAGAATCTGATCGAGTGGATTGCCAACGGGCTGTCGATTGCGATGGAGCGAAACCGTTTGTCGGTCGCGGTCCTCAAACGCAACAAGGAGTTGGAGACGATCAAACAGATCGGCAGCGCCTTGGCATCGTCCACTTTCGATATGAAAAAGGTCCTCAAGTACACTATGGATATGGTCAGAATTCTCATGAATGTGGAGGCTGGCTCGCTGCTGTTTCTTGACAGTGGCGATCTCGAACTGGCGGTGGCTTTCAACACCCAGCTGGCTTCGATGAAAAAATTCCGTTTAAAAATCGGACAGGGTATTGCTGGCTACGTTGCCGCACGGGGTGAGGCAATTATCGTCAATGACACCCAGAAGTCACCGCATTTTTTTCCGGGTGTCGATAAATACACCGGCTACATGACTCGTTCGGCACTGTGCGTTCCGATGATTTCACAGGGAAAAGTTATCGGTGTCATCGAAGTTCTCAACAAGATCAACGGTGATTTTACTCCCAATGATGAGGATTTACTGCAGTCCATAGCGGCGTCGGTGAGCATTGCCATCGAAAATGCACGCCTTTACAAAGAAACCGTTTCAATGGCCGAACATGAGCGCGGCATGCGCCGGATGTTTCAGAAATTCGTACCCAAAGAGGTACTTGATAACATCATTCACGGTGAGAACACCGGCCGAACCGTTGTCGATGAAATCAAGACCGTTACACTGCTGAACATCGATATCAGGGGATTCACGGAGCTGGCCATGGAAATGGGGCCCCAGAAAACCGTGTCGTTGCTCAACAATTTCTTCTCGATCATGGGTGAAATTGTATTTAAGCACAATGGTATTGTCGACAAATATCTCGGTGACGGATTCCTGGCGCTTTTCGGCGCACCGGTGTCAAGCGTGCGGGATGCAGACAATGCGGCCAGTGCAGCCTTGGAGATGAAAAGCGCCATCGCGGCAATCAACCGGTCGTATGAAAACGAGCTGGGCACTGCGGTAAACATCGGCATCAGTGTGCACACCGGCGACGTGGTCGTCGGCAATATCGGGTTTGACAAGAAAATGGATTACACGGTCATCGGTGATGCCGTCAACACGGTCTTCAGGCTGCAGGAACTTACCAAGTCCTACCCCAACGGCATTATAATCGGTGAGAATACCCGGCGGGCGGCCCAGTCCAATCTGCAGGTCAACGATATCCACAACGCGCTCGGGGAACTTAAACTCTACGAACTCACCGGAATAAAGGGTCACCGATAGAGGCTTCCTACCAATAAGTGCCACCGGCACTGACGGACGAGAAGCGGTCTCAAAATGAGGATTTTCGGTCGCGATCAAGGCGAGAGCGAGGATCCCCGCTGTGCGGGATTCCCGCGCCTGATCGATTCTTCTTTGTGGGTCGCAACCTGCAGGCATACTCACGTATGACGAGGGCTCAACGCCGAGATTTATCCGCCCGCCTGAGGCGGGTAAACCTCTGGAGGACTTGTCCGACTATGGAGGGCTGTCCGACTCTGGCCGATGGGGCCAAATAACCTTATTGAGATGGCCCTAACCTAAGGACACCCATGTGGATCATCACCTATCTTCTCCGATCCGCCACCTTTCGATAACGTGTGTCTCCAAAACCTGGAATTCCTTCTAAAGTCTATCCTGTAATATATCCTGACGGCTGTTTCAGGTTCGACAGACCTCTGGGGTGACAACGGGGTTGTCATCTTGACATTGTTATGCTGAATAAGTAGGTTTGAATCCCTTAGGCCTGTGCACCGGCAGTCATTCCAGCCGACATCTGCATCAGTTTGGAGGCGAACATGGTTTCCATACAGGAATCACTAAAAGGGCATTACCTTATTGCCATGCCCGGACTGCAAGATCCAAATTTCCACCAGACAGTGACTGTCATTTGTGAGCACAACGCCGAGGGCGCCATCGGCATCATCATTAACCGCCTACATCCGCATCTGATGTGCACGGAAATCTTCGAGGAATTGAATATCGGCTGGGAGCCGATGACATCGGCGGCTCAGGTTCACTTTGGCGGACCGGTCCACATGGGTGAAATTTTCATGCTTCACGGACCGCCGTTTACCTGGGACTCATGTCTGCTGGTCAGCCCGACACTCGCCATGAGCAATAGCCGGGATATTGTCGAAGCCGTTGCCCTGAATCGGGGTCCGGAGGCTTTTATCCTTTCTCTGGGCTGCGCCGGATGGGGCCCGGGTCAACTGGAAGCTGAATTGCTGGAAAATGCCTGGTTAACGTCTCCCGCCCTTGACGAGGTGGTATTTCGCTGTCCGGTTGAAAATCGTTGGCATGAGGCAGTAACGAGGATGGGTTTTGACCCGATGTGGCTCTCATCCACATCCGGTAATGCGTGATGGGTGCAAGGCGCATCTACCTGACGGATGGATTTATGGGCACAAATGGATTCGGTCTTCTTCTGAAACGGATTCTATCAAGGGGCGCAAGTGTTCTGAAGGGAGGACCCAACCGAGCCTGCCGAATGGTTAAGCCTCTATATTTGTGATCTTTTTCGATTTCGGCTTCTTTTTTTTTCGGCAGTCTTTATCTTTTCTCACAAATGCACAGAGTTTCGGGTTGTAGTATTCTTTACAGTTAAGGGGATTGTATAAAGGGCATTCGGGGTTTTTTTCTGACATCAACAACAGTATCCTTTAATACATTAGCTTCGATTGGAATGCTTTGGTCGCGCATTCGCTGCTCCAACGACATCGATCGGTATTCATAACATAAAACCTGCAGGGTCTCAACCTTTGAAATCTTTGAGAGAATTGTAGAGGGAAGGGCGAGGCTGTATCAACCACCCGATATATGGGCTGAAATCGCTTTGACAATTGACCTTGGGCGGTGTACTAAGCCGTGACCCAAAAGCGCTCGCGACACGGACATCTGCCCGGATTTACGTGAAACTCATTATAAGCGATCTCAAAATGAGGATCTTCGTTCGAGATCAAGGCGAGACCGATGATCCTCGCTGTGCGGGATTCCCCGCCTGATAGATTCTTCTTTGGGTGTCGCAGCCCGCTGGCACACTCACGTATGTCGTGGACGTGAGACCAGGGCTCAACGCCGAGATTTATCCGCCCTGGAGGACTTGTCCGCCCCCGGAGGATCGGGCGAAATGCCTTTTTCAATGTGGCTTCTATTCAATAAACGCCTTAACAGAGGAATGCAGCAGATGGCACCGGGATCTGAAGGTGGTGCCTTTGATTGATTTATCATGGATAGTTTTAGCGATTACAAACAGGATCTGCTAGATATCAACGATGAACTGGCCGGGCTTCTGTCACTGGGGACATCCATTCCAGGTGTTGCGACTGATGCGCTATCTGCCTGGATGCGATCATGTCAGAAGCTCCAGCGGGAGCTCTCGGAGGAGATCCTGCGCATTGCCGTTGTCGGAACCATTAAATCAGGCAAGAGTACGTTTCTGAATTCCTTGTTGGGTGGTGATTACCTCAAGCGCGGGGCGGGTGTGGTGACGTCGATTGTTACCCGAATTCACCGTGGGCCCCATCCGGTATGCCGGTTGGTTTTTAAATCGTGGACAGAGGTTAACCAAGAGATCGTCCAGGCGTTGTCCGTTATGCCGGCAGTGGACTCCCTGGCTGACACGAACAGTTTTGATATGCGCGACACCAGGTCGCGGGAATCGCTCAAGAAACTGCTTGAAAGCCTGCCTGTGGAACAATTGGTTTCCCACGGGGCGCGAAATCTGAATACCGTTCTATTGGCCAGTTACCTTAGCGGTTATGGACGCGTCAAGGATATTCTGACGGAACAAAATGTCCTTAAACTCTTCGAAAAGGGTGACTTCATCGATCATTGGCAGTATGTGGGAGATGATTCCCTGGCAGTCTATTTGAAAGATTTGCAACTGGAACTTAACAGTCGCCACCTTGACAGTGATACGGAACTTGCCGACTGCCAGGGCAGTGACTCGCCCAATCCGCTTCATATGGCCATGATCCAGGATTACCTCCAGCAGGCGCATCTGATCATATATGTCGTCAGCAGTCGGACCGGCGTACGGGAAGCGGATATCAAGTTCCTGTCCATCATCCGAAAAATGGGATTGGGCGAATCTGTCGTGTTGATCGTCAACGCGGATATCAGTGAGCATGAATCCCTGAGCGATCTTTGCAGCTTGGCGGAAAGGGTTGCAGCTGAACTCGATCTGGTCATACCCAATCCACAGTGCTTTACATTGTCGGCGCTGTATCACCTTTTCGACACGCTGAGAGATCGCCTGGCGGAAAAGGATCGGATGCGCTTGACCCAATGGGAGCATCAGACGGAGTTGTCCGATTTTTCGAGAACGGAATACGCGCGTTTTCAAAAACACCTTCGGCAGCGGCTGTTTCGAAAACGGTACCAGTTGATGCTCAAGAGCCAGATCGAGCGCCACAGCATTATACTGGCCGGTATGTCGGATTGGGTCGGTATGGTTCGAGAACTACTGGCGCGCGGTGATGGCGATATCCGAAAACTGATCGACGGCATAACGGATCAAAAAGAGCGTATGCGCCAGATCAGAATGGGAATCGAGAGCACGACAGCCGGCGTTGTGCCAAAAATCAAAAGTGAACTGAACGTTGACGTCAATCGATTTTTCGACACTCATTCCGGCGCATGTATGCGGCAACTCCTCGGGTTTATACGAGATTACCGGGTCGATTCGAGTAAATACCAGCGAAATCTTGAAAACAGCGGATTCTCGAACACCCTATACGTGGTCTTTCAGGAATTCAAGCAAGCCCTCGACATGACGATGACCCATACCATTTACCCGTCGATAGTGAATTTCGTGAGGAGTGAAGAGGAAAAGGTCGCAAAACACTTAAACGCCATCATCGAACCCTACGAAGGGATCGTCGAGCAAGGTCTTATGGAATTGAGAAAGGTTCTGCACGATTTCGAGATTGACGGTCACACCAGGACCCTCCTGCCGGCGTTTGAGCCGCCCGACGTAGAGGCCGTAAAACTGACCGCCGGTCTCCGTCTCCCGCCCCTGGTAGCCTTCCTGGAGTATTCTAACAGTATCAAAGCCGAGGCTTTTATCCATGCAGGGTACTTTTCCGTTTTGAAAATATTCAAGAAAGTTTTTAAAAATAGGGAGTCCGTTCGGGCAGACTCGTATGTCAAAGCGCTTCAGAGGAGTGTCCGCCGAATGAAGCAGCAGACAGAAGAGTCTATTCTTTTTCAGTGCAAGAATTACCGCGAGAATTTAAAATTTGCTTATCTGCACCGGCTGGTCGAAGAGGTCACCCAAAGAATCGCTGAGAATCTGACGGACAGATTCCGAATCTTTGGCAATGGTTCGGCCGTAGCGACATCCCATGTCAGTCGGTTGCAATCAGATAAGGAACAAATCGATGCCACGATCCGGGAGATGGAGGTGATCGTCAGGGCTACCGGCGAGAAGATGAAGCGCCTGCGCCTTCAGATCGAACGATCAGAAGCGTGAAACCCGCTGGACAATGTGCGGGGCAATACCGACGCACGTGCCTTTTTGTTGGCGCTGGCGGTTGGTTTACAAACCCTTGATCATTTTTTCAAGGTTCTGCTGTGCAAAGGTAATCGAAGGGTCTATCTCGAGCGCCATGAGATAATATCTTACGGCCATGTCTTTCTGCCCGAGGTCGCGGTAATTAGAGGCGATGTTAGCGTAATCGATTGCAGAGGAGGGATCGAGCGCGATGACTTTCTCAAAACAACGGATGGCTTCCTCATGCTCCTTCAATTTGAAATGGCAGTAGCCCATTAAGTTGTAAATATCCGTGCGTTCCTGGTCATACCTTTCCCCCTTTCTCAGAGCAGCCAATGCATCCCGGTAGTGCCCCATGTCTCGGTAGGCTATACCCATGTACGAATAGATCGCGGCAATGTCCTGGCGGTTCGGCTGACGCTCGAGTGCGACCTGGAAATGATTCAAGGCCTCCACCGGAGCATTCAACTTCAGTTGGCAGACGCCAAGATAAAAGCTGACATAATATTTTCGGGGAAGTTTACGTTCTAACGCTTCCAGAGATTGGATGGCGTCCTGGGGAACGAGCTTTTCAGCGATAAGTTTGGCTGAAAACATTCCCACGCTGGTATTCAACGCGCGCTCCCTGAAGTGGGCACCTGGAACAATCGTGTAATAAGCGGGGATATCGATTAACGAGTGGGTCGTATTGACAACGATGACCGGGAGATCTCTGGCTGCCAACTCGGAAATGCAGTTTTCAACCTCCACCCGAATGTTATCGGAAGAAATGTCCGGAAGGCTCGCAATATCGACAGTTTGATCGGGTTGGGTGACAAAGGCCACATCCTCAATTCGGGTAAATTTCGGCAAGCCACTGGCGACATAATTGGTGCCACTGTTGAAATCACCGGCCAGTTGAGCCACCTCTGTCAGGGCGCGGCTCAACGCTTTTTCAGGATTCGGTGTTGTTCCGGCTGTCCAGACAATTTCACTTTTTTCCGGAAAGGTCGACGGGTCATAAGCCAGTGCACCAACTGTAGGGATACCCAGGTCGAGCGTGAAGTCAGTCAGGTAAATCTTGATCCCGGCTTTGCGGTATTTTTCGAGCATCTCCACGACCAGGGCATCCGTGGCAGAATCCGGGTTTATTGCAGGGCGTACAAGGCGATCATGACTGATGATCGATGATGTGTGGCGTTCGACGATTTCACAGATCCCTTGGCAAAGTGCTTCCTCTGTACAGTTGCCTGCAGATGGTCCGTTGAACGCGTTGATTGCATAAAACCAGTCAAAAGGGATCATCAACTCTTTTTGACCGGTAAGATTGTAAGCCCGGGTCCATTGCAGCGGAAGGTTCTCGAATATACTTTGGGAAGCGTCCAGGTCCGATGAAGTGTCATGGACAGATTTGGCGATCCATTCAAAAGAAAGAGCCTCTTCCCTGATATCTCGCATCCGAGCCGATATGAAGTTATCGGGGTTGTTGGCAAAACTGAAGAAGCTGAAGCGTTCGGCCAGTTCCATTACGGCACTGGCTTCGGCCTGTTCAGGAGTGGCCCCCTTGCCCATTTGTTTTCTGGTGCCGGTCAGTTCCGCGGCATCCCTGCCGCAGTAGCTGAAGAATACCGGGATATCCAACCGACCATTGTCTATTCTGACCGTCCGATCGAGAATTTTCAGGTCCAATCGCTGCAATTTTTCTTTCAGGCGCCGGATGGTCTCTTCCGGCGGAAGGATTTTATCTTGGTCACGGGTATAGGTTTTGTAGGCGTCTTTTAATCGTATTTTGGTTGTCATGTCGCGTCTCCGCAGGGACTGATTTACTATTGCCGCGTTATTTGTCTAATGCCATGAGACCTGTCTTCTGACTCCAGTCGTATATGCAGCTATTGCCATTATTGGTTTTCAGAACCGAAGCGATAGGGGGCTGGCGAAAAGGGCCATATCGCGGTCAAAACATTGAGGAATGTCACCATAGCAGATAGTCATTCGATTTGAAACGGCTAAGTATTTCAGGGGCCGGGGCGTTTTTCAAGCGCATGCTGGTGCATGTCGCACTCTATCGTCAGCTGAGATGGGGATGCACAGATTTTAAATTGACCGTTGTTATTTTCTTTGTTAAGTATGCCATTGCCTGTGGGGATGTAGCTCAGTTGGGAGAGCGCAGCGTTCGCAACGCTGAGGTCGTGGGTTCGAATCCCATCATCTCCACCACTCATTCTCGCCTGATTTCAATCCGCTCCACCGAATCAGTTCTGAGCGATCCAGATAACCAAACATGAGCTGATGCATCACCACCGAGTGTAACCGGAAGTGAATAAATGTCTCAATACTAAAGAACAGCCACATAGCCCGGGCTGTTCAGAAAGGTGTGCAGAAATCTGCATTCATCTTTCCTCCTTACAGCGCAAGGAGACCGGTTACCGTAAGGCACCGGGGGGTTCCAGAGCCTTTCCATATCTCCTTGCGCTTTTTGATCGACATCGTTTGTAACCGATCGATGGCGGCAGTCTCTAAACGATTAGAAGGGCGCGAAAAGTCATCGCAGTCCTTCTCAAGAGAACGAGTGGCCTGTCGTGCTCTTGCCTCTGACCTCCTTTGACGGGTGGTTCATTCGTGAACCACCCATTTTTTTGCATTTTCCCGATGCTTGCCAGTCAACATCAATAAACCAGGGTTGCTGCGCATCAAGTCGTATAAACCGTAACGGGACACGAATTCAATAGGATAGAGCGTTGTGTTTACAGACGACCTGGAAAACTGCGATAAATCCGTCAAGTTTGCCGGCGGAAGACTCAAACTCCGCTGCCACAACTATTGCGAGTTCGGTATTATGTTCAGGTGCTCAGCCGGTACCATCTGGGAGGACCAACAATATTGCCGTTATTCTCAAAAATCTTCTAGCGGTAAACGGTGCATGTATTACCGGAAGCAGATCGGGGGGCATTGTGATTGCGTGCAGGCACAGGTAAAAACAGTCTCTTGCCAGTGTAAAAAACACCGCTGAGTGGTTTCTTTGGGACAAACGCGGTCAGGACAGGTGTTTTTTTCGACCCGGTACACCGGCCGAAAGACAAAATGGGAGTTCGGGTTGCCTGAAGCGACCGTAAGCATTGCAGCCGTTTCGCCAACTGCACTGTTTGCATACGGCCACGTGCTTACGGGGCCGCCCCTTGTACCGCGGGCAGTCCAGGTAATCGTTGCGGCCAGAATCGTTTTTGAGGATCATCAACTCTCCCGTGGGCTATCGAATTCCAAATGTTGATTTCACAGGCTTCAATCGCCGATGCCGCCGCCAGATACGAAAAACCGGCAATGCCGGCCCACGCATTCCCGCCAGTTCATCCAACGACGAATAATTCAGGCCATTTTCTATGCCAATATCGGTATGATTGCAAGCCTGACCACGATTTTCCGGTTGGCGAAGGTGCGCCGGTGGAATCTGGTGTTGGCCTCAGGGATTTGAGACTTGACTTGCCAACAGGATCTGTAGTAATTATTATTGGTTATTACAAAATCTTATTTATTTTGGGGACACACACGAACCGATTACAGGGGACAGTGGAGACATGGGCCGATCAGCCGAAATGGAACGAATAACCAATGAGACTCAAATACGTATTTTTCTCGATCTCGATGGGACAGGCACGTGCAACATCACCACCGGCATACCGTTTTTTGAACACATGTTGACTTTATTTTCAGTTCATGGCCTCTTCGACCTCACTGTCAATGCTACCGGGGACCTTGACGTCGATCACCACCACACGGTCGAAGATGTCGGTCTGGTGTTGGGGGATGTTTTTAACCAGGCCCTTGGGGAGCGTAAAGGAATCCGACGTTACGGTCACGCGGTGACACCGATGGACGAAGCTCTGACAAGTGTTACTGTAGACCTTTCGAATCGTCCCTTTCTGGTCTACAACGTTGCCGGGCTTCAAGGTTCCGGCGCGCATTTCGATATCTCCCTGGCCAAAGAGTTTTTCCGCGCATTGGCCAATCGATGTGGTATGAACCTGCATATCAATGTACATTATGGCGACAATACGCACCACGTCATCGAGTCGGTTTTTAAGGCCACGGCAAGGGCCTTGGCCCAGGCCGTTCAGACCGATGAGCGGATTATCGGCGTCCGGTCGTCAAAGGGGTCACTGTAGCTGCCAAATGAGTGCCCATCTATTAACCGTTGATGGCATTATTGAGTTTAATTGAAGCGTTCTAATTCCCGCACCGGTTCGGGCTGTTGATTCGGATACCTCTCAATGTACGATCTACGAAAAATCTATTCCATCGCGATCAGTATTATCGGATGGGTGCTGCTGTTGACCGGTTGCGTGGAAACGGGCATCAAGACAGAGCAACCGGGTTCGTTGAGCGGCATCAAAACAGTATTGGTTCTGACTTTTGAAGATGTGACCGCTGCCCACGGAGAGAAGGGGATGATCAAATGCCCCCTGTGCGGTAATTATTTTGAATCTGGGCCGGTGCCCTCTGACACCGCTGATCGGTTGACTCAAAGAACAGTTGACACGCTGAGACGGCAAACGGACATTTCGGTGGTCGTTCATGACCGAACAATGAATGTCGGGGCCGAAAAACTCTCGGAACGTCAACTTATCACCCGCGCCGGAAAGTCAGCCGGCGCCGATGCCGTTCTTGCCGGATACATATACCGTTATGAGGACCGGATCGGCACCAATCTCGCCGTAAAAAATCCGGCCTCAATCGCTTTGAGCATCCATTTGATAAGAGTGGTTGATGGCGTTGATATATGGTCCGGCTACGTCGATGAGACCCAACAGGCATTAGCCGAGGATATTTTCAAGGCGCCAGATTTCTTGCGCCGGAAAGGCCGCTGGGTATCAGCTGACGATATGGCGGATGCCGGGCTCGATAAAATTTTTGAGAGTTTTCCTAAGCCATGATCGTTATACCGGCAGTTGACATCAAATCTGGTAAATGTGTACGCCTGCTGCAAGGGCGAAAAGAAGACGTGACGGTATTTTCCACAGATCCGGTCGCCATGGCCAGACGCTGGGAAGAAGAAGGGGCGGAAATTATCCATGTTGTCGACTTGGATGGCGCCTTTGAGAAAAAGCCGCGAAACCTCGCGACTGTCAGACAAATTATCGATGGCACCCACGTTGCCATTCAGGTCGGCGGAGGAATCCGGGATGAAAGGTCGATTCGGACGTATCTGGATGCCGGTGCGGCGAGAGTCATCATAGGTACAGAAGCCATACGGGATTCAGCGCGGATTAAATCGATTTGCCGAAAATATCCCGATCGGATTGTCATCGGAATCGACGCCCGGGACGGTATGGTGGCCATAGAAGGCTGGACCGAAATGACCCGTATCACGGCGGTCGATTTAGCGCGAAAATTTGAAGATAGTGAGGTCGCCGCGATCAATTTTACCGATATTCATCGCGATGGAATGCAGACCGGTCCCAACATCGTGGCTACCCAGCATCTGGCAGAATCGGTTTCGATTCCCATTGTGGCCTCGGGTGGCGTGTCCACTATAAAGGATATTCAAAACCTTCTGCCGCTGAGCGATGTCGGCGTGGTTGGGGTCATAACCGGAAGGGCCCTGTATGCCGGCACATTGGATTTGAAAGCGGCCATAGCATGCACTAAAACCCAAACTGGTTAGACATAACCGGATTGGCCCCTATTTTTTTAAAAAGGTGCTTGACAATTCGGACGCTATAAACTATATTTTTCTGCTAATTTGCTCTATCAGTACGCCATGTATGGCTATTATGAAACATATCGATCCAAACAACGTCGACGTTCGGCGTTGCTTTGATGAGTTCGGCTCATATTTCGATGAGCTGCATCCCATTTAATCACCTCCATTACAGGACCAACTCCCCTTGATCCAATAAAGTGGAGGATGCTCTTCTTGACCAACGTTATCCCGGAAGACAAAATCGCAGAAATCAGAGGCGCTGCCGACATTGTTGATGTGGTCTCGGCAGCCGTGCTTTTGAAAAAGAGCGGTAAAAATTATCTCGGACTCTGCCCGTTTCACTCTGAAAAGACGCCCTCTTTCACCGTCAGCCCCGACAAGCAGATATTCCATTGTTTTGGGTGCGGTGAAGGGGGGAATGTTTTTTCATTTGTCATGAAGCAGGAGGGGATCACGTTTCCGGAAGCTGTCAGGACTCTGGCGCGGCATTACAGCATCCCTTTACCGGACCGACGCATGAGCCCGGATCAAAAACGACGTATAGATGAAAGAGAACTCTTGCTGGCCGTCAACCAGAAAGGGATGCGCTACTTCCGCCGTGCATTGAGTGACAGTGCTGTTGGCCGCAGCGCCAGGGAATATCTTCAGAAGAGAAAATTGACCCAGGTAACGATCGACAATTTTCAAATCGGATATGCTCCCGAGGGATGGGACAACGTCTTCAATTATCTGGTTCGCAAGCAAATGCCGCCGGCACTCATCGAAAAAAGCGGCCTGGTCGTACCAAGAAAAAACCGCAACGGATATTACGATCGGTTCCGTAACCGGATTATTTTTCCGATCCTGGATATCAACAATCGCGTTTTGGGCTTCGGTGGGAGAGTAATGAACGACGATCTGCCCAAGTACTTGAACTCACCGGAAACGCCTGTATACAACAAAAGTCGATCCCTATACGGCCTGCATCTCGCAAAACGGCACTGCCGCGAAACGGGCAGCGTTATTATTGTCGAAGGATATTTTGATGTGATTGCCCTGCATCAGCATGGCGTCTGCAATGCCGTAGCAACCCTCGGCACATCACTGACCTCCGAGCACGTCCGTCTGCTGCGGGGGTGCATTGGCGAAAACGGCAAGGTTCTGCTGGTATACGACTCCGATGAGGCAGGGATTAAGGCTGCACGACGCAGCATCGCCGTGTTTGACAAGGAATACGTCAGTGCGCAAATTTTAGTTCTGGATTCCGGTTACGATCCGGACACATACATATTTGAGTATGGTGCAGCTGCTTTCAACTCAGCGGCAGCCGGGGCCATGGACATTATTCCATTTCTGCTCGATACGGCTATCCGTCGTCACGGCCTGTCCGTTGAAGGGAAGGTCAAGGTCGTTTCTGAGTTGCAAGAGGCCCTGACTTCCTTGTCGGATGTCGTTGCCAGATCTCTGTATTTGAAAATGATGGCTGAACAACTGGAGATCGATGAAACCGCTCTGCTCGAAAAACTACGTCAGACAGCTTCCATGCCGGTGTCGCGTGTCACGCATCGACCGATCGCCGAAAGCCGCGGTGATAGAAACCGTTTTTCACGGACGGCCACAGCAGACGTTCATGGCCGCCTGGAAAGACAGATCATAGCAATGATGTTACAGGTGCCTGAAATCTGCCCAACCATAACAAAGCTCGAGGCACTGTCTTGCCTGGAAACGCAAAGTTTGTCACGGATCGGGCAGGTCATTTTGAACTGTTACAGCCGTTCAACATCCGGTTCGAATCGTGATGCCTCGCGGCGTCGTTCAGGACTCACGGCGGAGCAGTGGATCGCCGACATTCTCGGTTCTCTCGCGGATGAGAATGACAGGCAGCTTGTTGCCGATATGGCGATAGGTGACGAGGCGTGGACCTTAGGTGGATGTGAAAAACAGGTTGTGCATTTTGTCGAGACGACCCGCAAGAATCGGCTCCAACGGGATATCGACAATCGCATTAAAGAAGCTGTGCGCAACCAGGATGAAAAATTGGTGGACAAGTTGCTGAGCGAAAAGCAGCGCCTGGCGATCAAACGTGAAAGGCGAAAAATGGCTTTGATCAACCGAAAGTGACGTCCATTTATCTTGGCCGCCCTTAGAATCGTTACAAAATGGGCGGCACAGGGCATCGGTGAAATTGCTTGATAATGTTGATTTTCATATAATAACGGTGAATTTGCGGGAGGCATACGTTAATGGCAAAGAAATCCGCTAAAAAACGGGTAACCGTAAAAAAAACAGCTGCTAAAAAAACACCAAAACGCGCCAAATCCAAAAAAGCAGCCCCAAAAGTTTCGGCAGCGCAGGCCGTTGAAAATCGTGACGGTGCTTTGAAAATTAGTAAGAAAGCGCTGAAAGATCTCATTTCGAAAGGTACCAAACAGGGGTACCTGACCTATGATGAAATTAACGAGGTATTGCCTGAAGACGCGCTTTCCGCCGAGCAGATCGAAGAAACATTGATGCTTTTCGACGATCACGATATTGATATTCTGGATGAAAAAAGCGCCAGGAAATCAGAGGAGGCCAAAAGACTCAAGAAGCAAAAGATCAAAGAGCGCCAGCGCGCTCTGGCCGATTTTGGGGCTGTCACGGACCCGGTTAAGATGTACCTGCGCGAAATGGGAATGGTCACATTGCTGAGCCGCGAAGGGGAAGTCGTTATTGCCAAGAAAATAGAGGCTGGGGAACAGGAGGTGTTGCGGGCTTTGCTCGATACCACCAGCGGAGTCGAGGCGATCCTGGAACTCGGAGAGCGAATGGAGAGAGGGGAACTTCGATCCAAATACGTCCTGAGGGACATCGACGAAGGAGATGCCTACGTCGATGAGGCTGTCCAGACGGAAAAATTTCTGAATACCATTCGGTCGATCGGGGAAGTTCATTCAGAGAACAATAACTTTCGGGAAAGACTGTTTTTCACCCAGTTGGACCCGAGTGAAAAACGACGGGTGCGCCGATCCATCAGGCGACGCAATGCGAAGATATTCGAACTCCTGAAAGATTGGCGGCTTGAAGGGAGCATTCTGGACGATATCGAAATCCGGATCCGTAATCAGATTGATTGGTTCGATCGAATGGGGCAAAATTTTTCCAGGCGCGCGGCGATTATCGATCAACCGTTGGTAGAAGTCCGCCAGAATCTCAGGTCAAAAACGCATTTTGTCAAATGGGCAGGTAAACACGCGCAGTTAAAGAGAGACGAATTGGCCGATATATATGCCGAGCTAAATAACATATATACGGCCGTTGAAGACCGAAAAAAAGATCTCAAAACGAAGAACAGAATTCTCAAAAGGGTCATGGCCAATGTCGCCGAAGGCCGCCACAGGGCCAAATTGGCCAAAAGTGAGTTGACCAGGGCCAATCTTCGGCTTGTGGTCAGCATTGCCAAAAAATATACCAACCGCGGTCTACAATTTCTGGACCTGATACAGGAAGGCAATATCGGCCTAATGAAAGCGGTGGACAAATTCGAATATCGACGGGGGTATAAATTCAGCACTTACGCCACTTGGTGGATTCGGCAAGCCATTACCCGGGCCATCGCCGACCAGGCACGCACGATACGGATACCCGTACATATGATCGAGACGATCAACAAACTAATACGTACGTCGAGATATCTGGTGCAGGAGCAGGGACGTGAACCGACTCCCGAAGAAATTGCGGAGAAGATGGAAATTCCGTTAGACAAGGTACGCAAAGTATTGAAAATCGCCAGGGAACCCATCTCGCTGGAAACTCCCATCGGAGAGGAGGAAGACAGCCATCTGGGTGATTTTATCGAAGACAAAAAGTTCATGCTCCCTTCCGATGCCGCCATCAACTTAAACCTGGCCGAGCAAACCCGCAAAGTTCTTGCGACATTGACCCCCCGGGAGGAAAAAGTTCTGCGAATGCGCTTCGGTATCGGAGAAAAGGCCGACCACACCCTGGAGGAAGTCGGGCAGGATTTTGCCGTCACCCGCGAGCGGATCCGCCAAATCGAAGCCAAGGCCCTCCGGAAATTGCGACATCCGACCCGGAGCCGTAAGCTGAAGAATTTTATTGAAACTTGAGACCCAGCAGTCTTTCAAGGGAAATGAGATCGGTAAAATACGCGCAACAGGAATGGGATTGCACCGGTTATGGGGCCGAGTGTTCTGCTTGACAAATTGACGCTTTGAGGATAGGAAGATAGGTCTCAAAAACGTGTCTGTGGGCCCATAGCTCAGCTGGCAGAGCCACCGGCTCATAACCGGTAGGTCCCTGGTTCGATCCCAGGTGGGCCCATACCTATGATTTCAAATCCTTTAAACCGATTGGAAAATTATTCTGCCCATAAAGGATGGTTGGACGCCGGGCTGGACGACGCCGTCAACCTTATGCTCGGGAATGAACGGGAGAAATCAATAGAAGGCGTGGTTGCTCAGCGACCACGCCTTTTTCATGGCTGAAGCAAGGAAGTCACGTCATCGCGCAGGCTAACTCTGCCGCTGTGCAGGACAATTGAACCGGAAGGGTGGAATGTATGACAGCCACGGTTGGAGATGTTATCCGCATTATGGAACACCTGGCTCCGCCACGGTTGGCTGAGAAATGGGACAACGTCGGGTTGCAGATCGGTCGAAGAGAATGGTCGGCCAACACCGTATGGATCGCTCTTGACCCCCTTCCAGAAGTGGTCGAGGCTGCCTGCCGGGAAAAGGTCGACCTGCTCATCACTCATCATCCGTTTATCTTTAACCCCCTGAGAACCGTCGATTTCGATCTGCCCATGGGCCAAAGCATCCGGTTGGCGGCGCAAAATCGGCTGTCGATATACACGGTCCACACCAATTTTGACAGTGTGGCCGGTGGATTGAACGATATGTTCGCGCGACGTATGGGGCTGAAAAACGTTCGGCCACTTGTTGGCGGGAGCGCTGAAGTTGTCTACAAATTGGTGGTTTTTGTCCCGGTGGAACACGAACAAGAACTGCTGCAAACGCTTGCTGAAACCGGAACCGGTGTCATCGGTGCCTACCGATCCTGCTCCTTCAGAGTTGCCGGTAAGAGCTCATTCATTCCCGCTCAGGATGACAAACCACATGGGGGTGGGCACGCCAGCCTGCGCGAAGTCGCGCACGTCCGAATCGAATCCGTCGTTTCGGCGCCAGATCTGCCGAATGTCTTGGGCTGTTTGCGGTCGCGCCACCCGCACGAAACCATGGGTTATGACGTATATCCCCTTGTCCAGCCTGAAACCCAACATGGCATTGGCCGCTGGGGTGAACTATCCGCCCAGACGGACCTGGCATCGCTGGCATTGCAAATCAAGAAATCTTTAGGATTATCGTCAATCAGAATGGTCGGCAAACCGAATCTAGCCGTTAAGAAGGTGGCGGTTTGCACGGGCAGCGGCGGAAGCCTCATGCCGCATTTCCTGGCATCCCCCGCCGAGGCTTTCATCAGCGGCGATCTGCGCTACCATGAGGCCAGAGACGCACAGGCCGCTCAAAGAGGGTTGATCGATATCGGCCACTTTGCCTCCGAGCACATTATGGTGCCGGAGCTTGCCGAGCAGTTGCGCGCTGCAACGACAGCAAGGGGACTTGAGGTTAACGTGCTCGCCTGCACCCTTGAAAGCGATCCATTTGTTCAAATTTGACCTGAGATGAACCTTCACACACGAACGGGTGATCATGGAATCGGAACTAAAGAAAAAATTTGATGTGCTGTTGAAACTTCAAGAAAATGAAATTGAAACGGCAACGGTGCAATCGATGCTCGATAAATTACCCGGTGAAATGGCGGCCCTCGATGCAAAAGCGAAAACCAGCGAAAAACTCGTCATTGACGTCACTGAACACTTGAGCGAACTTCAGCAAATGTTTCGCGCCCAAGAGTCGGAAGCTAAATCGGTGCAGTCCAGCATTACAAAGAGCGAAGATAAATTGCGCGCTGTCAAGACCAACAAGGAATATCAATCTTCCTTGAAAGAAATCGAAGACCTGGGGGCATCCCTATCCGCCATTGAAGATCGAATGATCGCCTGCCTTGAAGAGATCGATGAAAAAGAAACCACTTTAACCAAGAATAAAGACGAACTGCAGCGTATTTTTCGAGAAATAGAAAGCGAAAAGGAACATATCCGCAAATCTGCCGATAGCCTGCAACAAAGGATCGATGGACTGTTTGAGGCACGGAGTCATGTCATTGCCGCTACCGACCCTGATTTGTTAAAACTATATCAAACTGTGAAAGAAAATATCGGAAGTACTGCCATTGCATTAGTAAAGAGCGCCGTCTGTATGGGGTGTCATGTCAATCTCCCGCCCCAGATGTTTAACGAATTGTTGCGTTTTGACAAAGTATTTTACTGTCCCCATTGTGAACGCTTGATATATCCCCTGGCCGACTCAACCGATGGTTCTAAAGAAAAAACGACCTGAGACGGCCCCGCATAACGATGTTACACGCTGAGACCTTGATTTTGGGTAATAATTTGATAATATTAAATTTATACCATTCTAAAAAATAAATCCCAATACCGAAGAGTGGTATAAGGGGTTGTAGAAAAAACATTCGAAAAAAGAAACGTTGATTTTGACAACCACCATAACAAGGCATTACAACAACATGTGCGGTCGAAGCAGTCCAAACGATCGCTGGGCCAAATTCATGGCCCGGAGGAAAGTCCGAACACCGCAGGGCAGGGTGCTCCATAACGTGGAGTCGCGGCGACGCGAAGGAAAGTGCAACAGAAAGCAAACCGCCCCGCATTTTTTGCGGGGTAAGGGTGAAACGGTGCGGTAAGAGCGCACCAGTTCCCCGGGTGACCGGGGAAGCTCGGTAAACCCCACCCGGTGCAAGACCAAATAGGGGAGCGTTTGAGGGTTGTCCCGCTCGAGCTCCCGGGTAGGTCGCTAGAGATGCCGGGCAACCGGCATCCTCAGATGAATGATCGTTGCTCTGCGGCGGGCAACCGCGCGCGGAGAACAAAATTCGGCTTATGGACTGCTTCGACCGCCAATTCCGACGATGAGTTGACACTCGCAAAAATGAAAGCACTGATCATCAACGCGCAAAGACTGGCCGACAGCCATGGACACCCAGAACACATGCGACATTAGCTTCTCCGGACGGGTCAAAATATTTACCCACGACTATTTGCGGTTCTGTAAATTCTTGGCTGACGAAAGTTCCACTTACGGTGTTATCAGTAAAAGGCTCTATGCCGCCCTCATTGCCAACTCCCAATTACTGGAAGATTTCCTCGATTTTCACGGAGCCAAAAACAACAGCGACTGGTATTTTTTCAGGGAACTCAGCGCGGCGGTGAGGCACCTGAGCCTGGCCAGCTACTCTCAGAAGCACGTCCTCAATCGGCTGATCTTCTATGACCTGGTAGACATGGAAAATTTCAGGCGGGAAGGTGAGGCGACCGCGTCATTTCTAACCAACACGCTCAGAAAACTGGCACCGGTCATTATCGGCGAGGCCCGTCGGCTGGGTATTCCCGAGCCTTCAGGATCTATTGACATCGCATCGTTCCCCGAGGTGATCACCGGTGATCTGCTCGATTACAATATCGATGACGATAACCGGGATCAACAGAAAAAGCACATCGTCAATATTGCCAGTGAGTTCATTCGCATTGCTAAGAATTTGGATCAATTTCGGTTCTACGAACCTTACGACATTGCTGAAATCCGGTCCATCGTTCCGGACAAGATCAACGAGGTTGAGGTCCGAAGGTTTGAGATGCTGGTGCATAACTTGCAGTCTTCCTTCGACACGTATGTGATCCACGGCGGCTACCGATTCGGTAACCGCAAGTTGAAACAACTGCGGGGCAACTTTTCAGCCGTTTTTCACCTGCTGCAAATCATGGGGCGACTCCTCCACTTTTATGAACGCCACCTCTACGATGCCGGCTACAAAAACATCTACAAGCAGGTACAGGATCATTTAGCCTCTCTCGTCGAAGCTGAAGCATTGCTTGAAAGAACCATCAACTACGGCCTTTATTACACCTGTCATTTCCTGAACGTCGGCACCAAGCTGGCCGGTGAGATCCTCAATGAAAATATCGAGAGGGGGTCGATCGCCGTCGGCATACCCGTTAAGCTCGGATTCCACAGTCGGCCGAGCCTGATGGTGGCAAAAATTGTGCAGCATTATGGGGGACAAGTTGAGATGGTCGTGGGGGATGCACGATTCGACGCCAGCAGCGTACTCGACATCCAGTGGGCCGGAGGCAAGATACAAAAGGAGGCGCTGGCCCAGGTTGCGTTTGAAGGAGACGTCAGGGCACTAAGGGATATCGAAACCCTGGCTGGGGTCAATTACGGCGAGGATTCCATGGGCAAGGGCGTCCCGCTACCCAAGGAGCTCAAGTATTTAAAGTAAAAAATTAACATTATTTATATAAATTATTAATATATAATGATTTCAGCTATAATTGTCGCCGCTGGTAAAGGTGTGCGTATGGGAACCGAGTTGCGCAAGCAATACTTGATTGTCGCCGGTCGCCCGATTCTGTCCCACACCCTGCAAAAGTTCGATGTATGCACGACCGTCGATCAGATTTGCTTGGTTGTTCCCAGTCAGGACCTCAGTTATTGCCGCGAACACATCCTGGCGGCTGCATGTGCAAAGAAACCGGTGCACCTTGTCGCGGGCGGATCCGAGCGGCAGCAATCCGTGTTTCGCGGCTTGATGTCACTCGACCAAGACGAAGGTTTGGTGGCGGTTCACGACGGTGTGCGGCCGCTGGTTGACCCGCCGCTCATAGAGGCCTGTATCCGGGGCGCCGCAGAGAGCGGTGCCTGCATTCCGGGAATCCCTGTCACCGATACCGTCAAAAAGTCGAATCGACAAGGTCGTATCACCGCCACAGTCAAACGTCAGGGACTGTGGCTGGTCCAAACGCCCCAGGTGTTTGATTACCGCATCATCGTCGAAGCCCATGACCGCGCCCAGCGTGAAGGTTTTACGGGAACTGACGACGCCAGCCTCGTCGAACGGCTTGGATATCCGGTTTGCATCATCAACGGCAGCAAAGCCAACATCAAGGTAACCACCGCGGAGGACTTGATTATGGCTGCTGCTCTTTTGACATCAGAAGCTTAGCCGCCGATTTGCAACCGTCGAATATAGGTGGGGGGGGCGGCCGAGAGGTACCGCCCGTCAAATTTCATTGCGTGTAAGACATCTTTCCCTTTCCGTCCGCTTCTAGTGTATAGGCACTCAATAATCTATCGGCAATATGAAAATCTGCAAAGATTTTTCTCGGGCCAAATGCCCAAAAGCTAACGGTCTTGCCGAATTTCAACGCCAATGACATCACTGAAACGGTGCCGGCCCCGTGGTTGACACCTGAAAGCATCATCCTTAAATTACGTCCGAATTATACTAATTTGGATCGCGTTACAATAATGAAACTATACTGGTGCCCGATCACAAAACAGCAAAAGGCACTTTTACGTCTCCAGGCCATAAATGAGAATCTAATCGATGGGATAGGTTTCACAAACCCTCGCAGGGAGGGTGTGGAAGGTACGCCGCAGTGAGAAATGTCTAAAGAAAACTGCCCAGCGAGATAGAAGATATTTATGAAATGGACACAAGCTATGACCAACGAACGAGGAGGAATCGCCTTGGAAAATACCGCCACGATGGAAGCCCAGACTGGGGCAGTTAACCAGGAACAATTCATGCTCCAGCTGAAACAGACCTTTGAAAATCTGCCGCACGACATCCCCCTGTACATGTTTATTGAAAAGGGAGGCGACAACATATTTTCCCAGACCAACCGTCAAATCGTGCGCGCTTTTAGGGATTTGTCACCGAAAATCACTTTCCGTGAATATTATCTGGATCACGAACTGGCACGAAAATGGAATGTTGACCGCTCCCCGTCTTTGCTGATTGCACCCGAGCGGGTCAACATTCGTTGGCTCGGTGCACCATTGGGGGAAGAAGGCCGCATTTTCTTGGAGGCATTGATCTTTGTCGGTCTGGGCCAAAGTAATCTAAACGAGCAGACCCAGAAGGTCCTGCAAAAGATCGACACACCCCGGAACATCAAAGTCTTTGTCAGTTCTACGTGCCCCTATTGCCCGCAGCAAGCTGTCAATGCGATTCGAGCGGCAATTGAACGGCCCGAGCTAATTTCGGTGGAAATCGTTGATATTCAATGCGAACCCGAATTGGCAGATCAGTATTCGGCTCACAGCGTTCCCCAAACTTTCGCCAATGATATTCTCATTGGGCAAGGGGCCCAGAGTGAGGAAGTGTTTGCGCTATCGCTCCAAAAAATGGAACCCCAGAGCATTTTTATTCCGGAAAGCGATGTCGAGCTGGTTAAAAACGACATTGTCATTGTCGGAGGCGGACCAGCAGGTCTGGCAGCCGGGATTTATGCCGAGCGGAGCGGCCTTAAAGCCGCAGTGATCGAACGCGATGCCTTGGGAGGGCAGGTCGCGACAACGCCGATTGTCGAAAACTACCCCGGTTTCACCCAAGTGGGCGGAAAAACATTGGTGGACATCATGGTGAGCCACGCCCTGCAGTATGTCCAGATCTATCCGGGGGAAGAGGTTCTGGAAATCCGCTCCGGATCACCGATCGTCGTGCAAACCAGTCGGCGAAAGTTCGAAACGCGGTCGGTCCTGTTGGCCACCGGCGCCAAACACCGCCATCTGGGAGTTCCTGGAGAAGCACGAATGTCGGGACGGGGTGTCAGCTACTGCAGCACCTGTGATGGCCCTCTTTTCAAAAAAAAGAAAGTAATCATGGTCGGCGGCGGCAACAGCGCTGTTACTGAGGCACTGCACCTGTTTCACCTTGGTATCGATGTTTCCCTCGTACACAGGCGCGACAACTTGCGCGCTCAGGATTTTTTGGCCAAACAGCTTTTCGACAACAACATACCGGTTATTTGGAACAGTGAAGTCAAAGAAATTCGTGGAAAAGAGCGGGTCGAGGAGGTTCTCCTGCACAATAATCAAAGCGGCAAGGATTCTATCATGAAAACCGACGGTGTGTTCATTGCCATCGGTTACGAGCCCTCGGTGGAACTGGCCAAAAAGATCGGCATCGAACTGACCGAGGACGGTTTTATCAAACATGACGAAAAGCACCGCACCAACATTCCCGGTATATACTCTGCAGGGGATGTTGAAGGTGGTTACAAACAGATTGTCACTGCCTCCGGACAAGGTTCGGCGGCGGCGCTGTCAATTTTCGAAGACCTTATCAATCCTTACTGGATGAAGTCGATTCATTGAGACAGTCCGTATGGGCGTGGCCTCATCATCCTAAGATCTAAGAAATCTGAACACTAAAGAGCCGGGTGTCGTCTGCCGCCCGGCTCTTTTTTTTATTCGAAGCCATTTCGAAAGAAGCCTTTTCGCCCGATCCGCCGGAGGCGGATAAACCCTCCAGAGGCGGATAAATCTCGGCGCTGCGCCCTTGTCATACGTGAGTATGCCTGCGGGTTGCGACCCCCAAAGAAGAATCGATCAGGCGGGGCATCCTGCACAGCGGGGATCCTCGGACTCGCCTCGATCTTAACTGAAAATCTTCATTTTAAGATCGCTTCCAGGTGCGAGAGGGATCTCCATTGAAAGGATCCGTCTCGCCATCCGACAATGTTATTTGAACAATAAGGAGGCACTAAATGATTAGGTTCGCCACGTTGACCGCTGCGCTGCTGGCTGGATGGTTTCTGTCAGGATTCAGCCTCGATAACGCCATCGTGCCGAAGAATGAAATTCTATCCGGCGGCCCGCCGAAAGACGGAATTCCGGCTATTATGGAACCGCAGTTTGTCACAGCGGATAAAGTCGATTTTTTAAGGGATGATGACCCTGTCATCGGTATTATAATTGGGGCCGTCGCTCGAGCCTATCCCATTCGAATCTTAAACTGGCATGAGGTGGTCAATGACACCTTAAACGGCATACCGCTGGTGGTCACTTTCTGACCACTGACCCAGTCGGGGGTCGTGTACTCCCGCAACGTGTCAGGCAAGGTTTACACTTTTGGTGTCTCCGGGCGGCTTTACAAGAGCAATGTGTTGATCTACGACCACCAGACGCAAAGCCTTTGGTCGCAACTGATGGAAAAAGCCGTCGCCGGCCCCCTCTCCGGGACCGTTCTGGACAAGCGTCCTTCTCAGCGGATAAAGTGGGCGACATGGAAGCGGCGCCATCCCGGCACCTCCGTACTGTCGACCGACACCGGCTATCAAAGAGATTACAATATTGACCCCTACAGCGGTTACGTCCAGCTCGGGGCTGTGATGTTTCCGGTCGGTCGCGTGCGCAACGACCTTCCGGCCAAAACCAGAATTCTCGGTCTGCAAATCAACGGGCAGTCAAGAGCTTACCCTTTGGATGCCTACCAATTTGAAGACAACAAATTAAGAGACGAGCTGGGAGGTGTGTCGATACGGATCGAGACGGATCCATCCGGCCAGGTTGTCGGTGTGTTCGATGAAGAGGGTCAGCCGGTGATCCATCTTTTTGCCTACTGGTTCGCCTGGCAGGCGTTTCACCCGGATACCACCGTCTACCGCAAAACCAAATGATCGGCATCCATCCAGGCCGGGAAGGAACGGCGATATTCTTCCTTCAGGCCGTGGTCGAGCCGCACCGAATACAGGCAGGGGGCGTGGGCACAGCGAAAGAGGATTTTTCCCTGCGGATCGATGACCGCAGAGTCGCCGCTATGATAGAGGCCATGACCGTCTGTGCCGATTCGGTTGACACCCACGACATACACCTGGTTCTCGATGGCCCGTGCCTGCAACAGAATATTCCAATGCTCGGCCCGTTTCTGGGGCCAGTTGGCGATGTAGACCGCCAGATCGAATTCGCTGCCCGTATTGCGGTTCCAAGCCGGAAACCTCAGATCATAGCAAATGAACGGCCGAATCCTCCACCCCTTGATATCAACAACCAGCCGATGGTCGCCGGCGGTGTAAACCTTCTCTTCGCCGGCAAACCGAAAGAGGTGCTTCTTGTCGTACGTATGCAGCTCGCCGTGCGGGGTGGCCCAGCACAGCCTGTTGTAGTACTTGCCATTTTCAGCGATTATGATGCTTCCGATAACGCTGGCTTCAAGACGGCCGGCGGTTTCCCGAAGCCACGCGACCGCAACCCCTTGCATGTCCTGCGCCAGTGATGGGGCGTTCATGCTGAAACCCGTGGTAAACATCTCCGGCAGCACAATCAGGTCTGTATCGCATTCCAGGCCCTTGAGGAGGTTGTCAAAGCGGCGAAGATTGGCCTCGGCGTCTTCCCAGTCGAGCTCGGTTTGAATCAGGGTTACTGTCAGATCCTGCATAAGATTTCGGCGGCCTTTTTCAGTGTGTCATCATTTTTGGCGAAACAGAACCGGAGAACATTGTTGTCGGTTTTATCTTGGTAAAAAACCGAAATCGGAATCGCCGCTACACCGTGTTCAACGGTCAGGTGTCTGGCGAATCGGGTATCCGGTGTATCAGAGATGGCGGAATAGTCGAGCAATTGAAAATACGTGCCCCGGCAGGGAAGTGGTTTGAAGCGCGTATCCTTTAAAAGAGCCAGAAAGGTATCGCGCTTATCCTGGTAAAAAAGAGGCAGTTCGCGATAGACGTCTTTCTGTTTCAGGAAATCGGCAAAAGCCAGCTGTAGCGGCGTGGGGGAAGAAAAAGTCAGGAACTGGTGGATGCGCCTCAGCTCCTGCGTAAGATGCGCCGGCGCGATACAATAACCAATTTTCCAGCCGGTGGCATGGTAGGTTTTACCAAAAGAGCTGATGACGAAGCTGCGGGCGGCGAGTTCAGGGTCACCCAGCAGGCTCAGATGAGGTTGGTCGTCGAAGATGATGTGTTCGTAGACTTCGTCGCTGACGATAAGGGTATCCGTGTCACGGACGATGTCCCGCAAAGCTGCCAGATCTTCGGTCGTTAAAATAGTTCCGGTCGGATTGTGCGGGGAATTGAGAATAATCAATCGGGCATTGCGGGCGACGGCATCTGCCACGGCATTCCAGTCGATACGGTAAGCGGGGAATTTCAGTTGGTGACAGACCGGCCGTCCGCCGTTCAGCCGGACAATGGGAATGTAGGCATCATAGGCCGGTTCTATGACGATAACCGCATCATCCGGGTGAACCACGGCGGTTACAGCCGCGTACAACGCCTCTGTCGCGCCGGAGGTGACAGTGACCTCGGTTTCGGGGTCAACCCTGGCGCCATGTAGTTCGGTCGCTTTGAGTGCAATTTGCTCACGCAACGTGGCAACCCCCTGCATCGGTGCGTACTGATTGTTGCCGGCGCGCATGTGCTTCTCCACAAGGTCCATCAGGCCGGAAGGCACATCAAATTCCGGAAAACCCTGGGATAGGTTGTGGGCTCCGTGTTGATTCGCCAACTGCGTCATGCGTGTGAAGATTGTCACGCCGACCTGTGGCAGTTTGGAGCGTATCATCAGATTACCTCATGAAACACCGCTTACTGGTATGCCACCACGGTTTTTAATAAGGGCAATGGTCAGTTTCCGTTCATAAATGGCCCTTTCCCGCAATTCCGGCGTCAATCACGCCCTGGGCGTGACAGGTCTGGAATCACTTGTGCGGCGCACGGTTGTGCGCCTCCGCGCAATTCCTTGATTTCCTTGAACTTGCAGAAAATTGCACATTTCTGAATCGGAAACAAAGTATCGATTCGGCCAGTCCACCAATGCGTTCTATCTGGGCGCTCGATTTTATGAATCGAATGCCGACGGGAGCGGCCGTTAGCGGAGAATACTTTCAGGCGGCCGGCATGTCAAGCGTTCGTCGGCGTGAGGCGGCGGTGTGTGACAAAGCCGGATTCAATGACAGCACCGAAATCCCTGATAGGATGCCGCGCTGCCGGCTTATCATATATGACATAAGCGGGACAGATCGATTCCTGTTTGGAACAACCGGCTCGAGGCGCCTCGGCAAAGCACGACAGGGTTGACGCCGCGGCGCCAAATACCTACTATCAGCCAGACGTCAACCGCATCGATCGAGAAACGCCCATGCAAAATTTTTGGAACACCCTTAAGTGCCTCCTTCTGGTCTCGGCTCTGATCGGAATCGATTGGGACGACGGTTGGTCCGAGAACCACGGTCTGGACCGAATCAAACTGCCACCGGGATTCCGTATCAGCCTTTATGCCGCGAGCGCCCCCGGTGCGCGCTCGCTTGCCCTCGGTTCCACCGGCGTCGTTTTTGTCGGGACACGCCGGGAAGGCAAGGTTTACGCGGTTATCGACCGCAACAACGACGCGGTTGCCGATAGGGTTCTGGTGGTTGCCGCGGGGCTTAACTCCCCCAATGGCGTCGCCTTTCGTAAAGGGTCTTTGTATGTGGCTGAAATTAACCGTATCCTGCGGTTCGACGGGATCGAGGCCAACCTTGAAAATCCTTCACCGCCGGTGGTGGTGAACGACCGGTTTCCGAAAGACAGCCACCACGGATGGAAGTATATCGCCTTTGGTCCGGACGACCGCCTCTATGTTCCCGTTGGGGCTCCCTGCAATGTCTGCGAGCGAGCCGACGAGCGTTATGCTACCATCATGCGGATGCTGCCAAACGGAGGGGAATTGGAAGTGTTTGCGCGCGGTGTCCGTAATACCGTCGGTTTTGACTGGCACCCGAAAAATCGGCACCTCTGGTTTACCGACAACGGGCGGGACTGGCTCGGTGATGAACTGCCGCCCGACACCCTGAATCGGGCATCACAGAAGGGGCTGCGCTTCGGTTTCCCTTACTGCCATGCCGGACACCTGCCGGATCCCGAATTCGGTCACAAATTCAGCTGCGCAGAGTTCGAACCCCCAATGATGGCGCTCGGGCCGCATGTGGCTGCCCTGGGAATGAAATTTTACACCGGCGAAATGTTTCCGTCCACTTACCGGGGTGACATCTTCATCGCTGAACACGGATCTTGGAACCGAACGACACCCATCGGATATCGCATCACCCGGATTCAAATGCGCAACGACCGGGCGGTGGTCTACGAGGTGTTCGCTGAAGGTTGGCTGCAGGGACGCGAAGCCTGGGGACGACCGGTGGACATTCTGGTCATGCCGGATGGTGCTTTGCTGGTATCGGATGACCGCGCCGGCGCCATTTACCGCATCACCTACAACCGCCCGTGACAAAATTCGACCAATTAAGACCGAATGAAGGCTATCTCTATTAATCCGTCGGCATACTCAGCCGGACCATACCCCGATCGGCCCTGCGTTGCCGTCGGTGCCGTGGTTTTCAGGAACAACCGTGTTCTTCTCGTACGTCGTGGACAGCCGCCCTCACAGGATCTATGGGCCATTCCCGGTGGCAAGGTCGGACTCGGTGAAACTCTCCAGGAGGCGGCTGAACGCGAAATCCTGGAAGAGACCGGCGTCGTCATCCACGCCCGCCACCCAATCTACACTTTCGATCTGCTGGAAAAAGACCGGCGCGGACGCATCCGTTTCCACTATGTTATTATAGATCTCATCGCCGACTATGTCACCGGCGACATATGTGCCGGTGACGATGCCAAGGAGGCTCGCTGGGTGGGGTCAGATGACATCCAGAAGCTGGCAATCAATCCGAAAACCGTTGCGCTCCTGCGACAGGAATTCGGATTCGGAGCGCCGCTTCCCGGGGACGGATATTGACCGTATGCGTCGACAGCGGGTGCCTCTGGGAGCATTCGATGTGTTCGGCGACCACGCAGCCGTGATTTGGAGTCCGAGGACGATCGACGATGCAATACGATCGGATCAAGTGGAATCGCAAATTCTGCACACAAGAATACCCGCATGAACCGTCCGATATTGTTTCAACATACGCCGGCATGGCCGGAAGGGGCACAGCCCTCGATATCGCCGCCGGTAACGGCCGTAATGCACTCTTTCTGGCGGAAAACGGTTTTGCCGTCGAGGCGCTGGACATCTCGGACATCGGGCTGAAAAAGTTTGTCGGACGCCACCCGATGATCCGGGCGGCTTGCCTCGATCTCGACCATTACAGCCTTTCTCATAGGCGTTACAGCCTCATCCTCAATATCAGGTACCTGAATCGGGCCCTGATTCCCCAGATCGGCGCGGCCCTCATTCCTGGTGGGGTTTTGATTTTCGAAACCTACCTCAAACGACCGGGATTTATTCCGCAGCGCCCTTTCTGCAGCGATCACCTCCTGGAAGTGAATGAGTTGCTGAGGCAATTTATTACCCTGGAGGTCATCTATTACCGGGAAACGATCACGGCATCAGGCGATGAGCCATACCCGCTGGCATCCCTCGTGGCCATCAACCGATAATCCCCGCTCCGCGCAAAAAATCCTCGATATCGCGCCAAAAGATGTCCCAATCGGGCGGGCAGTCGTTGTGCCCGCAATCATAGGCCACCAGTGTCGATCGTTTTGCAGCTTGGTGGAGTTTTTCGCCATGGCGGAAAGGGATAATTTCGTCATGGCGACCGTGGACTATCAGAAGCGGGCCGGGAAAATCCCGCACCGCCGCCAGGTTATCGAAAGGATCTCTAATCAGAAATCCGGGAACAAGGTATTTAACGGCCATCGCGCGGACACCCACGAAAGTCGATGTCAAAATCATCGCCGCTGGCGGCCTTTCGACGGCGAGTGCGCATACCGCTCCGCCGCCCAAGGAACGGCCATAAAAAATTATCCTGGACGCATCGACGTCCTCCCTGGCGACCAGAACATCATAGGCCGCCTTTAAGGTGGCGGTGATGGTTTTCTGTGACGGGGTACCGCTCGATCTTCCGTAGCCGGGATATTCGACGAGCAGGACACCTATGCCAAGAGCTGTAAACGGTTGCATTTCGGCGGTACAAAAATCGATCAGCTCGGCATTGCCATGGGCAAAAATGAGTGCCGGCGACCGGGTGGAAATGGCGCCGGATACAGGCGGAAGGTACCAGGTTTCTACAACGCCACCGCCGGCCTCGAGTTTTATTTTCTCGATAAAGAGATCATCGCGTGGTGAGTTTTGGCCCTGGGCGATGAGGCCGCGAGGAAAAATCATCTGGCGCTGAAGTGCAAAAAGAACCGCACAATAGAGGACATACAGCAGAACCGTCCAGCCAAACGTTTTCATCACCATTTGCATTGATTTCACTCCCCAGCGCATCAGCGATCATATTCATCCTCAATGCTGTCGAATGCATCCAGATCCCGTCATGGCGGGACCCGCTATCACAGTTGATAGCCCCATCCGCATTGATCAAGGATGCAAGAGAAATATTCCCGGCCTCCTCAGCCATTTCTATCTTTCCAGTCCTGAATTGTATTGTCAATACGGGGATCAAGCTGACGTTAATGGGGTGTGGATCCGCGTGGACATCGCTTATTCATTCTGTTATGGAAACAGCAGTTTTGTGTATCATAGCGCTTCCGGAACCGGGATGGCGCACGGAGATAAGAGAGGGCAGGGATGACGTTCCAAGGCGCGGCAGGGATCGTGGTCTTCGGGCTCGCGGCGCTGCTGATGAGTGAAAACCGAAGGGCCATTCACTTCAGGACGATCGCGGTCGGTCTGACGCTTCAAGTGCTGGTCGGTTTCCTGCTGATTCGGTTACCGCTCTTCCGGGATTTTTTTCTTCTGCTCAACCGGATGGCGTTGTCGCTGGCAGAATCGACAGTGGCCGGGACGTCCTTCGTGTTCGGATACTTGGGCGGCGGCGAACTCCCCTTTGACGAAAAATTTCCCGGTGCCGGTTTTATCCTCGCGTTTCGTGCCTTACCTCTGGTTCTGGTCATCAGTGCGCTGTCTGCCTTGTTGTTTTACTGGAAAGTACTGCCGATCGTGGTAAGGGGGCTTTCATGGGCTCTACAGAAGACAATGCGGGTCGGTGGTGCAGAAGGTCTGGCTGTATCGGCAAATATTTTCGTCGGCATGGTTGAAGCGCCGCTTTTCGTTCGCCCTTACCTGCGATACATGACCCGCAGCGAGCTGTTCTCCCTGATGACATGCGGAATGGCCACTATCGCCGGAACGGTTATGGTGCTATATGCCAGCTTACTGAGCCATACAATTCCCGACGTCATGGGGCATATACTGACGGCATCGATTATCAGCGTCCCGGCGGCAATGACAGTGGCCAAAATTATGGTGCCTGAAACCGGGGTGCCGACTTCGGGACAGATCATAGCGCTCGAAGAAGCCGCCGGAGCCATGGATGCCGTAACAAGAGGAACGCTTGAAGGCGTCAAACTCGTCATCAACATCGTGGCCATGCTGGTGGTTCTCGTGGGATTGGTGCACCTGGTCAACCTGATATTGGGACTGCTGCCCGACTGGAACGGAACAGCGATGACGTTACAGCGGATTCTTGGGGTAGTGATGGCGCCGGTGACATGGCTGATGGGAATTCCCTGGTCGGAAGCCACGACAGCAGGGGCGTTGATGGGCACCAAGACAGTCCTCAACGAACTCATCGCCTATGTGGATCTGAGCCGTCTTGCTGAAGGCACCTTGAGCGACCGCAGCAAATTAATCTTGACCTATGCCATGTGCGGATTCGCCAATCCAGGCAGTTTGGGAATTATGATCGGCGGGTTGGGGACTATGGCGCCGGAACGGCGGGACGAAATCGTCGCTCTTGGACTGCGCTCGATTGTTGCCGGGACGCTTGCCACGTGCATGACCGGTGCCGTGGTCGGAATTATCGGCTTTTGAGTCGATTCATCCATTTGGCCGATTTCGAGATAGATCGGCAAGCGGCTTGACACGCAGGTGAAATTTTCATACTATCGCCAGATACTGGTTGACCGTCCACGACATCGTTTTTAAAGGAGGCATTAATGGCAGACAAGGCAATTTACGAATGTAAAAATTGCGGCAAGAAAGCCGAAGAAGGCGACCCAGGTGCGACAGTTCCGGAATGCTGCGATAAACCAATGACGAAGGCCGAACCGCTTCCCGTATGTAATGTGAGTGAAACCGCCGAGCATTCCCGAATGGATGACATGGGCGAACCTTGCGATGACGGCCGTGCCGGCAACCTCTGATCCATCAATAAAATAAGGAACCCATGAACGGCCTCCGGTGCAGGTTGTTCATGGTTCCAGCCGCTAGGCCGACGCAACACCCTGCCACACCATCCATTTCTTGGCGCTACGGTTTTCCAACGCATACTCCCACTGACATCCTTTTCAGGCCACCGTGCTCAACCGCCCTCTATGCCTGCCCGACCACCGGATTTTCTCCCTGTCATTGCCCTCGGCAAGGTCAACCCCATAGTTGCATAAACAACATGGTAAAGGATAGCGAATGTGTCGTTATCATAACCAATGTCGTAGAAGAACCACTCATTTTAAGATATCCCCATTGTTGAATTCGAAGGGTGGGATCGATTTTGCCAAGTTGTTTACCCTTCGGTTTTTGCAACGTTGGGGTCAAGTAATGATGTAAATTCTTTTTTGCCGTCGAGACAGACCGTCTATCCGCGGGCGTCGGCTGCAACATCGTGAGATCCATGCCGATTGGTAATCTGAAGGAGGTAACCATGTTCAAAAATATTCTGATCGCGCTGAAGTTCTCACCGTCCGGACTGCATGCCTTTGACACGGCTGTGAGTTTGGCCCGGTCCCTCAGCGCGCGGTTACATGTTTTTCATGCACTCGATTATCACTTAAAGGATCTGGATCGAACCGATCCGAAACTGACCGACGCTTTGAAGGCTGCAGACTACCTGATTGAATCCCGTCTTCATCCGCGCCTGGCAGGTATTGAAATGCAAAAATTTTCGATTGCTTATATGCCGGCTGATCCCGCACTTGAATCCTGTCGGATGGCCAAAAAGATCCCGGCGGATTTGATCGTGGTCGGGTGTCATCATACGCAGCGCAATCTGGACATGGGGCGAGTGGACTATGTCGGTATGACGATACTGGAAAAAGCGCCCTGTGCCGTTTTGCTTGTACCTGTATGTGCAGCTGTCGCGACTCGGCGTGAAGCCGTTATGTAATGAGATCTCGGTTGAGTGTTTTCGGGGGAAGGCCATATCGGATACGTGTCATCGCTAACCCCTTAATTTTACTGAGGGGATTGCCCAAGTTAAATTGCTCCGCGAGTCAAAAAATACCCGAAACGATGATTATCCTAAAACGGCCAGAAGTTGTTATCATTCCAAATTTTCTCGGTGAGCTCCCGATCGATAGCGGCAAGAAATTCGAGGTGTGTTTTTTCCCAATCTGCCAGCCAGTTATAAAGCGCTTTTTCATTTTTATCCTGAGCTTCCTCCGCACGCCGCGAATAGAGGCTTATGGCATTTTTTTCCATAGCCATGGCGGCGGCGATGGACGCGGCCTCGAAACTCGCCGCTGAGACCTGCTCCGTGAGATCCGCGTTGATAACTTCGGCGGCAAAAGCGCCCGGACGTTCCGTATCAAAAGCTTGAGATTGGAAACGATGCGTGTCGCTGTAGGATTTGAATTGTTCGGAAAGTATGCGGATATGGCTGTCTTCCTCTGCAGCCATCTGTTTGAAGAAGCGGCGAACGGCCTCATTACCTGTCTGGCTGGCAACCGTTGCGTAAAAGGATTTCCCCCGCTTTTCAAGCAATATCGCATTTTTCAGTATATCCAGTGTCTTGTCCTCACCCATGTCAAACCTCCCATACGTGTTTAAGGTGATATCCTTACTGAGTGCCCATCTGCGAAAAGAAGTTAACCCCTCATTACCTTTTACGCAGGCACGGGAATCAATCCTTGCGGTAATCGATTAGACTTAGAAGTGGTTTCAAAACCCCATCTAAAACCCGATCCGCCAAAGGTTTACCCGCCTCAGGCGGGCGGACAAGGCACGGCGTTGTGGTCCTCCTCGGTCGGTGTCAGGGTGCTGTCCCGGACGCTGAATGCATATGCCCGTGTATGCAGCCTTTTTGTTCGTTCCATGCCTTGTTGCTTGGGGGTGGTCTGAAGTTTTGAAACCACTTCTATCAACTCGCATGCTTCTGATCAAATTCGATGCGCCACCTCGTAGGAGCAATGGCTCAATAATATACACCGTTGACGTATTTTCAATGCCGTCTGCGGCATTGTTAAAAAAAGAATGGCGTGATGGGCTCGCGAGCGTTACCCAGCAATTTCGTCAAAGAGCTTAATAATCCGAGTTTCATACCAGGACCGCAAAGAAAGACTTTCGATGAATCCGTTATGCCCCCCATAATGCTGAATCGACAGTTCGGTGCGGTTGTTAAGTCGCAATAGCGTGAAATCTTCCACCGGAATAATGGGGTCATCGGCGGCGGTCAGAAGGGTCGTCGGCAGAGGAAGATCCTGCAAGGCGTCTTCCACCAATGTGTAGGACCTGAAATAGTCATTTTTAGACCTGAAATGGCTGTAGCGTGCCAGAAGGTCTTCGGTTATTTCGCCGATCGATGTTTTCTCCAAAAGTCGACTGAAATCGTAGCTTCGGGGGAAAAAGGTCTGCTTCCTGGTCAATGAGCGACGCCACTTTTTCATGAAATACCGGCGAATATAGGCAATCGAATCGATTCTGGCCGTTGCCTTTTCCGGGTCGAGTACCGGACTGACGCAAAAAACGTAGCACAGGTTCTCGACCGGTTCGCTGCGGCAGCGAAGGGCAATGCGTAGCGCAAAGTTAGCCCCTAATGAGAATCCGACCATAAACGCCGGTACCTCGCCCGCCATGGCCGCTGCCTGGGTGACGGCAGAGTGGACTTCATCCAGCAGGGAGGCATAGAACAGGCCTTCGTTCAGGTGATGACTGCCGCCGTGATCTCTTAAGTTGAGTCGAAATACGCTATAACCGTTTCTGAAAAGGCCGTCAGCCGTGCGAACACAATAGGTCGACTCGGCGCTACCCTCCCAGCCATGAAGCAAGACGACAATTCCTTTGATTGGTGGTTCTGACGGCGTGGAGAGAACACCGGCAAGTCTGATGCCTTGGCCCGCATCGAGAATGATCGGTCGGGCGGCCTTTTTGACGGGAAGGCCACCGAGTAAACGGATTTTGCTGCTGGAGAGAACCGTTTGGAAGTGGGGATTGCGAAAAACAAAAGGTGGCGAAAATGATGCGGTTATCACGCCGGAACCCCTTATGATGTCGCCAAAGTGCGAATAATGGGTCAATGAATATACATGGGCACTATCCCGGACCCTCAGATCAAACTTGGCTCCCTGACTCGGAATGGTCATATGTCATTACTGTAAAATGCCGATGCGGGTCAACTGGCATATTGACGCGCTGCGATTGACTTCCAGGATGCATTCTTTTATTAAGGAGACACCGTCAGATAAAATGATTGGATTGTAAAACAATATAGGCATCTTGCGACCGCAAATCCAAGCCCTCGGAAAGCACTGTATACCCAATGGCAAAGATCGTCGATCTGCAGACATATCGAGCACAACAGAGCAATGAGCGCGTGTTTGGACCCTGGAGAAAGCGTTTCAACGAGTCCTGCGACGATAATACCAAAATCTCTGAGCTTTCCGACAGGACCCTTTTGTACTTGGCTCAGCCGGGCGACGCAAGCACCTTGGGGTATTATGAGATCATCATGGGCGCTCTCGACCTCGGATTGGCCGCGGGGTTCTATTCCCTCGCCAAAGGCGATCAACTGAAGGTCGTCGAGGTTCATCTTTTCCTTGCCGATCAAATTCGTTTCGAATTGATGCGTCGACTCAAATGGATTACCGGATTTTCATGCCAGGCGTACACCCTTTTGGAGCTGATTCGGAATACCGATAAGCTCAAACGTCAGAGCAGAGAAAAACCGCTCGAGCTTTCAACCTCACATGCCGGCTACGACGCTTTCCAAAAACTCACATTACGCGACAAAGAGGCGTTTGTCAGGCGCTTGCTGCCGGAAGCCATCGATTCGTTCCGGAACGTTCTCGACTGATGCGATGAGGGTTTTAAAGAACCGTATCAGCCTCACAGGGCGCGCTTTCACTCCTTCATTTTCAATAACGTGCATCATCGGCGGCCCCTCCTTATGCCGCTGCCGTAAAAGATTTATGTCCAGCGCTACTTCCGTGATGGGCACCAATTCAATCCCCTTAATACGTCCGCCATCGGATCTCACCCGAACATCATTCTGCATTCCAATGTAATCCCGTTAAAATACAAAATTGCAATAAGTATATATTAAAATGACTAAAATGTAGTATTAATATATCAATACTACATAAATGCAAGTTTAATATCGCTGTTGCCGATGCCTTTATTCGTCAAAAAATATAGAAATTATTCGACAAAAAAAGTTTACGCCGTTCAGTAACGAATTTGGCACATGCCTTGCTCTATAGTCCGGGAAATTGCCCGGGAAGGAACAGTTCATTTTCAATTGCTGAGGAGACGTTTTATGAAAAAGATCGAAGCCATTATCAAACCGTTCAAACTGGATGAAGTGAAGGAAGCCCTCAATAAAATCGGCGTTAACGGCATGACCATTGCCGAAGTAAAAGGTTTTGGCCGTCAACGGGGGCACAAGGAAATTTATCGTGGGGCTGAATATCAAGTCGATTTCGTTCCTAAAATCCAGCTCGGTATTGTTGTCGATGAGGACCTATGCGATCAGGTGGTTGGCGTGATCAAACAGACGGCCGGTACAGGCAAAATCGGCGATGGGAAAATCTTTATTTCGTCACTTGAGGGGGCCGTCAGAATCCGCACCGGAGAAACCGGTTCCAGTGCCATATAAGAAATCGCAACAGTTACATATTTTAATTAGAATCAATCATACATCACCCGCTTTGGTACGCAAAATTTATAAAAATTACAAAGGAGGCGTTAAGACACCATGAAAAAAATCATTTATTCAATGTTGTTCCTGACCGTTAACTTCGCACTGGCCTGGGCCGGTGACGAGGCACCGACCCTGGAATCCAACCGGAACGCCATCGACTTGGTGCAATCGCATGCGGATTACATGTGGACCTTGGTGGCCGCGGCCCTGGTCTTTTTCATGCAGGCCGGTTTCGCCCTGGTGGAGTCCGGCTTCACGCGTGCCAAAAACGCCATCAATATCATGATGAAGAACTTGATGGACTTCTCTATCGGCTCTCTGGCATTTTGGGCCGTTGGTTTCGGCTTGATGTTTGGTGCGACCAGCACCGGGTGGTTCGGGACTTCCGGGTTTTTTCTCAGTGACTTCAGTGTCGGAGGAGACCCCTGGGTACTTGCCTTCTGGATGTTTCAGGTGGTGTTCGCCGCCACTGCCGCCACCATCGTATCCGGTGCCATGGCCGAACGGACCAAATTTTCGGGGTATCTCATATACAGCGCCGTTATCAGTGGCCTCATCTATCCGGTATTCGGCAGCTGGGCCTGGGGAAGTCTCTTTAATGGGAGCGGGTGGCTGGAGGGTTTGGGGTTTATCGATTTTGCCGGATCCACCGTGGTTCATTCCGTTGGCGGCTGGGCGGCTCTGGCCGGTGCCATTGTTCTGGGACCACGACTGGGTAAGTATACCAAGGATGGACGTGTCAAACCGATTCTGGGGCACAACATGCCTCTTGCCGCCTTGGGTGTCTTCATCCTTTGGCTCGGATGGTTTGGATTCAATCCCGGTTCCACAACCGCGGCCAACAAGGACATAGCCATGATTTTCGTCAATACAAATCTGGCGGCAGCCGCCGGTTGCGTCCTGGCAATGATCGTCTCGTGGATTAAATTCGGTAAACCCGAAATCGGCATGAGCCTCAACGGTGCCTTGGCCGGGTTGGTGGCTATTACCAGTCCCTGCGCCACGGTCACACCGGGTAGTGCCATCATCATCGGCGCTGCAGCCGGCATCATCGTTGTCCTGTCGGTGCTCTTTTTTGAAAAAATCCGCGTCGACGATCCAGTGGGCGCTATATCGGTCCACGGCGTCTGCGGTGCCTGGGGTACACTGGCAGCCGGTTTATTCAACATTGGCGGCACGTCCGCCAAAATCATCGGTGTCCAGCTGCTCGGCATCGCCGCCTGCTTCCTGTGGGTTTTCCCGGCGGCATTTATCATGTTCAAGCTGATTTCCAAGACCGTCGGTCTGCGTGTCTCCCCGGAAGAAGAGCTCGAAGGACTCGATTTGACCGAACATGCCGGCAACGCCTATCCGGATTTCGAAGTTTCCTCCTACGGTGGAATGGTCACCGGGTCGGATACCGGTGCGGCTGCGAAACCGGTTCGAATGGCAACGGCCAAGCAGGTCGAAGAGCTGGGTTAAATTAATGTAAACGCGATAAAAAAGGCGGCTGCAGGAGACAGCCGCCTTTTTTATTGCATTTCGGGCAAGGCTTCGACAGCCTTGTCCCATTGTTCGTTCTTCGAAATTGCAAGAGAGGGATCGGTTTTCATACGTATTTTCAGGGATGACTTGCGAGTGGCACCGGTGTTCGTCGCATGATCACGGCACAAATCAATGCTGCGCCGTAAGCCAATGTCGCGCCGGCCAAGACGGCTGTTATGCCCTGACTTATTGCCAGCTGGGCGGCGGCAATCGATGCCAGCACCGATGTACAGCCGTTGGCCGTCCAGGCGAAAGCCCTATCCACCGGTGTCTCCAGGCAGTGTCGCATGGCCAGGGGAAAAGGAATACCTGCGAGAACTCCCGGGACGGCCAGCCAAACCAGGACAAGGGCATAACGCTGCATCGACGGCAGGGTGAGCGCCGTTTTCGAAAGCCACCCCGTTAGCGGTGCGGTCAAACTCAGCACCAGAATCAAGGCAATCAATGCCCCGTTTAGCGATCGATCAGTCAAGCGTTGAGACAGAAATCCGCCCATACCCGAAAAGACAAGCATACCGGTAAGTATAACCGTGAAACTGACAACGGGATCTCCAAAGATCAAAACCATCCGCTTGATAAAATAGAGTTCGACCAGCATAAATCCAGCACCTATAAAGAGAAAAAAAACGATCGGGGCCGCTGCCGGGCGCGTGGTCGAATTTCTAAGCCATAAAACAGGCAGTCCCAGCAGTGCCAGAGACGAAAATACAGCGCTTAGAAAAACGGCTGCGATGACCACTTCACCGGAAAGCAACAAGGTGTGCATTCGGCTGCCAGTGGCGCGATACAGGTCCACCAGCCGCTGCCATTTCAAAAATCGGTACGGAAACGGCCGGTCATCAGACTGGGGCGATATATCGAGGAAGTAGGAATTAAAAAATTCCTCTTCCTGGCCGCCTTGAAAGGCAGTGGCCAGCCTGCCGATGGCCAGGCTGTGATAGGGCGCGTCAAATACGTAAAAACGGTTGAACCATGCCTCCGGGATATGCGGCATGTAGATCCAATCGAAGTTGAGTTCCTCGGCGAACGCAGACAGCGCATTTGCTGCAGTCAGGGGGCGGTGGGAGATGAGCAAAACATATGTATCCCAATTCCGCAACACGGCCATGTGGTCTTCAGGCTGGATAAACCCGGCGGTTTTCAGGGATTCAAAGGCAGTGGCCCACAACCGAAGCGCATCCGAGGGCGGCAGCAGCAGCCGGCGGGAAATAAGGATGATGCCTTTATCGCTCAAATGCTCGAGATAGGCAGTCAAGGCGTCGAGTGTGAGAAGATACTCCTGGTTGAGCACAGCGGTTCCGGGTAGCGAGGTTCCCCAGCTTTCAACATGAATCAGATCGTATTTTTCGGTCGAGTGGCTCAAAAATTGACGTGGGGTTTCTGTTTTGACCTCGGCAAACCGATAATGCTCGGCGGCAATGCGTGCCATTGCGGCATGCTCTTCGACGAGCGTGATACCACGGATACCGGCTACCCGGGCGCAGGCCATCCCCAACCCGCCGCCATTCTGGACAATCAGAACGGTTGAGGGGCTGTGGGCCAATTTGTAAGCGGAATAGGAGAGGGTGAAGGCGGCAAAACGATCCTTTTGAAGGCCCGTATCTTCATAGAGCACCATTTGGTTGTCGCCGTCCCTGTAGATCGCTTTTTGTTGCGGGAGATCACCGGTGAACTTCAGGCTCAAGCCCGGAGCAAACCGCACATGGGGGCTGGTGACGATTGTCGTAAGTCCCGTGAGACTATTGCGGGTCTCGACGACGCGACTATCTGGTAACTGGAGCATCTGAGCCAGCGCTTTGTAAGGTGAAATCCTGACCGCCAGAATATCCGATGCGGCTGTCGTGAGCATTATTGCCGCTGCACCGATAAGAAAGGCGATACCCAAGAGAACCTTTCCGTTAGGAATCCATCTCGAAAGTGACCTTCCCTGTGAAGGCTCCAGCCGAAGGGCCGCCACAGTAATCAACAACGGCAGGGTAGACGTGAGCACAATCAGACGGCCTTCATCCACATACGGAAGTAAAGCCGCCGGCAGGATGGCACCGCATGCCGATCCTGTCATGGAAACGAGGTATGCGATTCCGGTTTTTTCGGGTATCATGCTGTAGGCACTCGAAATCACGAGTCCAGCCAAGAAAAACGGAAAAACCAGTAAAAGGTAGGTGAGCAGCAGATAAATGCTCTGAATGGGTACCAGCGGCAGTCTGAAGTAATCGAGCGGCAGGTGGTTCACGATAAGAAAGGAGAGGGTCGAGATGACAGGGTAGACCAGATTGACAATAACCAGGGTTTCGATGGAAACCGGACCCGTATTGCGGCGTGTCTTCCTGGACTTTAGGATGCTCAAAAACGTACCGGCGGCGGCGAACCCCAGAAGGGCAATACTGATCACCATGAAGACCAAATGGTTCCATTGGCTGACGGCAAACACCCGGGCCAGAAGAACTTCAAAACACAGAGAGGAAAATGATACCAGAAAGACGGCGGTCAGAAGTACCCACTGAGCGTGTTGCGGTAGCACGAGGGCCTACTTTTTCCGATCGAGGGCGTGTCCGGTCATGGGAACGAAAAGGACACCGGTTATCTGTTTCACCGTGAAATCCGGGCCGTTTTTGGTCACCAGCACCAGGTTCTGGTAGCTGAAAGGATTGCCCAGCGGCAGCACCAGCCGACCGCCGTCTTTCAGCTGATGAAGCAGAGGTGGTGGGATGTGATCGACTGCTGCCGTTATCATCATCGCGTCAAACCGTTCATTGGAATCCCAGCCGTAATAGCCATCGGCCAGACGCGTGTGCACATTTTCCAAATTCAGAGAGCGCAGGGTTCTATCCGCTTGTTCAAAGAGTCGTTTCTTGATTTCTATAGTATAGACTTCACCCGCTATGGCAGCCAGAATTGCGGCCTGGTAACCGGAACCGGTACCGATCTCCAGCACCCTGGATGTCGGCTTCAAGGACAAAGATTCAGTCATCAAGGCCACGATGTAGGGTTGGGAAATCGTCTGCCCCTCTCCAATAGCAAGTGGACGGTCGCTGTAGGCTTTTGACGTCAGTGTCGGGGGGACGAACTGGTGACGTCGGACCTCGCGCATGGCTTTTAAAACCAGGGAGTCCTTGATTCCCCGTCCTTCGATCTGCTCGCGTACCATAGTCAGGCGCGCTTGATACAACTCCCGGGGTTCGATCGGATCGGCTCCGGCCATCGTGCTCCAGAGAAAAACGACCAGCAGAAGGGTTGTCAGTGTGGCTTTCATCGCGCATCTTTCTTGAGTCGGTGAGATCGACGGTAAAAGTGGCCGAGGGAAAGCAACCGGCCGGCTGGTGGCTGCACATTTTTGCTCCGCCGCAACCGGTTCGAAAGGATTCCACGTTTGAAGGTGTAATACAGGCGTGGTGATTTCTCAACTGATTTATTGATTTATTTATAAATAAACGGTATGTTATACGCTAACTGGCAAACGTTGCGGAGAGGAGTTCATTCATGGGATGGTTTAAAAAATCAGGTCCTCGTGAAGAATCGACGACTATCACTGAGACCCAGGCCGAGCCGTCGATCAAAAAGTCGGCGACATACCTGGGGAAAAATCTGAAAATCAACGGTTCCATAACGGGCCGTGACAATGTTCAGATTTTCGGGTCTCACACGGGAGGTATTCAACTCGAAGGCGACCTTGATATCAGGGAGTCGGCCGCCATACAAGGTAACCTCAGAGCCCGAACGATCCAGGTTGGCGGGACTGCCGAGGGGGATCTGGTCGCCGGAGCCAAGCTTCAGATCCAACGCACCGGAAAAGTCAAAGGCAACATTACCACCCCCGTCCTTACTTTAAAGGAAGGCGCCGTGTTCAACGGCGAGGTTAACATGCGCCGCCGCTAGGCCGCTTACTCAAAACAAGCTACAGGGCATTCAAGGAGCTCAACATATGGAAATGTCAACGACCGGCGCGTCTGTGTCGCTTGTCAGTGAGAACATCGTGATCGAAGGCGAACTGAGCGGCGAAGAAAACATTCTGATCAATGGCCGCGTCACCGGATCGATCAAACTCAATGGAGATATCGTCATTGGCAGCACAGGCGTTGTTGAAGCTGATATCGATGGCAACACGATCATCATTCAGGGTCAGGTCAAAGGCAATGTGACCGCTCGAAGTCATCTCGAGATCCAGTCCACCGGGAAAATGATCGGAGACATCTCTGCCCGTTCAATCGACATCAAGGAAGGCTCGACCTTTGAAGGCCGCTCGCACATGATCAAAACGGACAGGAGCCAAACCGTGTCGCCCGTGAAGCCATCCTCCCCGCAACCGCCCGCCGCAACTGCCGACAGTCAGTGACCATCGACCCGAGCGAAGGTATATCACAAGATTCCGTCACATCGTGCCGGGGCCGGCGTCGATCTTTCCGGCAGGCCCTGTCTATTGGAAGGCTTCCGTGAAAGGGCAGCGAAGATGACCGCCACGGCGAACAGCGGCGCCGTTGACTAAAAAGAAAGCATATAAGGAATCTTGCATGCGGATTAAACATCTCTATGGTCGATTGCGCCCATCCAGACGGACTGTGCGCACGGCGTTTATACACCTGTCGGCTGTCTTCTTCTTGATAATGGTGCTGGCCGCCTGCGCGACGCGACAGATGACGGTGCGAGCCGTAACCGACGTCATTGCAGAGGGGATTTCCGCCTACGAAAACGATGATGACCTCGATTTGTTGGAAAAGGCCTTCCCGGCTCATTTAAAGCTGCTGGAGGCTTTGCTGGCGAGTGACCCGAGCAACCGGCAACTGCTGGTGCTCCTGTCACGAGCCTATGCGAGCTATGCCTTCATCTTTTTCGACGGCCGAATCGATGCCGCACGGCTGAAACCCGCCTCGACAACTTCCGATCGTGCCCGCGCGACAGATTTGATTGCGATGGCATCTGGATATTACCGCAAGGGAATCGATTACGCCCTGCGCGCCATGGAAATCCGGTACTCCGACTCTCGGCAGCAGTTGAGTACCATCGCGACCGCCGGCCCATTCATCCAAACCATGGAAAAGGAAGATCTCCCGGCTCTTTTCTGGTACGGATTCAACCTGAGTGCCGACATCAATCTCAACCGCGAATCGATCAGCGCCATGGCCGGAGCGTACCGGGTCGAAAAAGCCATGCAGGGTTCTCTCGAACTCGATGAAGCGTACTTTCATGGCATGGCCCACCTCGTTCTGTTCGGATATTACGCCGCCCGGTCTCCCCACGTGGGTGGCAACCCCGCCCTGGCCCTGGACCACTACCGACGTCTCAAACAGTTGCATGGTGACGCTTTTCTGCTCACTGATCTCTATTTCGCCCGCTATTATCTGTATCACCGCCAGGATCGCGATGGATTTACGGCCGTTCTCAAACAAATCCTCAACAATCCGGCAAAAGAGGAACAATTCCGCTTGTTCAACAGGGTGGCCATGGACAGGGCGCGCATCTATTTGGAAGCTGCGGACAGCTTGTTTATCGATTGAGAAGAAGGATGGCATGATGAAGAGCCACACTCAGAATCGTTGCGCCGTGATAGTGGTTTTATTATTTGGGTTTTTGATGTTTTGGCCCTCAACGGCGCCGTTTGCCGGCAGTAATACCGTAATCAAGGTCGCCCTTATCACCCCCGAGGGCAGCCCGTGGACAAACTCCCTCTACAAACTGGCGGATGAGGTTCGGCAACGTACCGGCGGATCCGTATCATTTATGGTTTATGCCGGAGGAATAAGCGGTGATGAAATTGACGTTCTGAGGAAAATGCAAGCCAATCGTATTCAGGCTGCTGGATTTTCCGGGGTCGGGCTGGGCATTCTCGTGCCGCAAATCCGCATACTGGAAGCACCGCTGCTCTATAAAACCTATGCCGAAGTCGATTTGGTAAAGGCGCACTTGATGGATCGATTTGCCGCCGAATTCGAAAAAAAAGGATACGTTCTGCTTGGATTTGCCGAGGCCGGATTCGTCTACCTCTTTTCCGGTGAGAGGATGACCGGCCCCGAGGGTTTCGACCGTATGAAGATGTGGGTCTGGAAGGGAGATCCGGTTGCCAAATCCAGCATGGAGACACTCGGAATTAAGACCTATCCGCTTCAACTCACCGATGTCAACACCGGTTTGGAAACCGGCATGATCAATGCTTTCTATTCGCCACCGGCGGCCGCGATTGCCTATCAGTGGCACGCCAAAGTGAAATACATGCTCGATTATCCACTGGTAAATTCCACCGGAGCATTTCTTATCAAGAAAAGTACGTTCAAAACCCTTTCGGAGGAACACCAAAAGGTTTTACGGGAGGCCTCGACCCTCTTTTGTGACGAATTGGTTCAAATATCCCGCAGGGTCAATCAGGAGGCCCGGGAAGCCCTCAAAGCTGAAGGTATCGTTTTCGAAAGTCCAACCACAGAACAACGTCAATTCTTCCAATCCAAAGCCCAGAAAATATACGACGACAACATCGACAACCTGTATTCAAGAGAACTTTACGACACGGTGACGGCCCTGCTTGAAACCCAACGGCCATGACGATTACCCAGCCCGATCCCGACGCAGCCAGGTGTTCAAGGGGTAGGGCGCAAGATTTGAAGCGGTCCCATGCACCTGCTGACCAAAATCGACAACGCATTGGAATATATGGAGAAAGCCATTGTAGTAGCTCTTTTTGCTGCCTTGATTCTCCTGATCGCGTCCAACATCCTGGCCCGTAATCTGTTTGGAATCTCCTTTCCGGAAACACTGGAGCTGACTCCCGCCCTTGTACTCTGGATCGCCCTGATCGGTGCGACCCTGGCCCTTAAAAAGGAGCGGCACATCAAGCTTGAAGTCCTGCTGCGCTACACTGGTCGTGAAGTGCGCCGCGCAGCACGGATTATTAGCGGTCTTTTCGGGACCGCTGTTATGACCACGTTGTTTATTGCTTCTCTAACCTTTGTGAAAAACGAGTGGGCTATATTCGGCGTCCGAGGAGCCACCTCTCTGGCTTTCCCTCTGTTTTTCGCCCTGGCTAGTTTCCGCTTTCTCCTCGGTAGTCTTACCGCCGGGGCAGAATCGGAACATCGTGGAGACGGGCAAAACAAAGATGGCGATCGCCCCGGCATGGTGCGCCCGGAAAGGGAGGATTTTTGAACCTGTTCGCAATGGGGATAGCCGCTATCGCCGGCTTTGCGTTGATAGAAGCCCCTTTGTTTACAGTCATCGCAGGAATAACAATGGTCTGCCTCTACGCCGTCAGTAAAGACTGGATGGCGCTGCAGATGATCGTTATTGAGTTGAATCGCCTGGCCTCTATGCCGGTTCTTGTGGCGCTGCCTTTGTTCACATTTACCGGGGTGCTTCTTACGGAAACAAACGCACCGCGGCGGATCATGAATTTTCTGCAGGCGGTGATCGGATGGCTGCCCGGCGGTCTTGCCATAGCGGCCCTGTGTTCCTGCGCATTTTTTACGGCACTGACCGGGGCCAGTGGAGTGACCATTGTCGCCTTGGGAAGCATCCTTTATCCCATGCTGCGCCAGGAAGATTACCCCGAGCCTTTCACGCTCGGTCTGCTGACGACATCGGGAAGCCTCGGGCTGCTGTTTCCCCCCAGTTTGCCGGTCATTCTTTACGGCGTTATTTCACAAGTCGACATCGCCGACCTTTTTCGGGCGGCCCTTCTGCCCGGCATTCTGTTGGTTGCGGCACTGTCACTTTATGCAGCCATCCATCGCATGTCGACGGCTTCTTTCCCAAAAACTGAAAATAAAAAAGAATCAATCAATTGGAACCAAATAAAGGCGGCTTTCATGGCCGGCATCTGGGAATGGCCGATTGTTGCAGTGCTTGTCGTGGGCGTTTACGGGGGGTTTGTGACCATCGCCGAGGTCGCGGCGGTGATCCTGGTCTATGTGGTTGCAGTGGCGTGTTTCATACGTAAGGAAATCTCCGTCCGGAGCCAACTGCCGGGCATTATGGTCGAGAGCGCAATCCTGTCCGGCGCTATCATCGTCATTTTGGGTTTTGCGCTCGGGTTCACTGGTTATCTGGTGGACGAACAGATTCCCAATCGCCTCCTTGATTATCTGACGTCACTGACAGAGAGCAAGTATATCTTCCTCGCCGGTCTCAATCTCTTTCTGCTTGCGGTCGGCTGCATCATGGACATTTTCTCGGCCATTATTATCATCGTTCCCATCATCGTTCCCATCGCATTGACCTACGGTGTGGACCCTGTCCACCTGTGCATCATCTTTTTGGTTAACCTCGAAATCGGCTACTCGACACCGCCGGTCGGCATCAACTTATTTATCGCCGGTTTGAAGTTCAACAAACCCGTTGTGCTGCTCTACAGAGCGTCTTTGCCTTACCTAGCCCTGCTTCTCATTTTGCTTTTGATCATTACTTATGTACCGGCGTTGACCCTGGCCTTGGCACCTTAAACAAATGAGCGCCGCGAAACTTTGTTACAGGCCCATTTTACCGGACAACGAACCGGGAGGAGAGGCATTCTGGTTATCACCAAGGCGATAAGGTTGCTGATTGCGGGCCTGGTGCTGACACCATCTTGCTCCCTGGCGAATATATCCTTCGGAACAATCGAACACACCGACGTTACCGTACGGTATGAATTGCCGTTGAAAGCGGCGGCAGTCGATCTGGCCGATGAAACGCCCTTTATTAAAGCCGATCTGGCGGCGCAATTCGGTTGGAACCTGCCCCAGCGTCCCACCGTCGTGCTGATTCAAAACAGGGAAATGTTCAGGCAACTGGCAGGCCACCCGCTGATTGCTGCTTATGCTGTGCCGGCAGACAACCTGATCGTCATCGATTTCGGAAGACTCAATCGCCGCCCCCGCCGGGGCAAAAGCCTTCTCAAGCACGAGATGGTGCATCTGTTGCTGCATATGCATATAGCCGGCAACCGATTGCCAAGGTGGCTGGAGGAAGGTGTGGCCCAATGGGCCAGTGACGGAGTGGTCGATTTGCTGGAAGAACCCCGCTCCGCCATGCTGACAGAGGCGATCCTGTCGGGCACGGTATTGCCGCTAGCGGATCTGGCGGGCAGTTTTCCCACTGACGATCACGCCTTGCTGCTGGCTTATGCCCAGAGTCGCAGCGTCGTGGCATTCATCGCTGATAATTACGGGTCCGAAAAGATAGGTAAAATACTCGGCCTTCTCAAGGACGGTTCCGGAATAGAAGATGCCGTCCTCCGAAGCCTGTCGGTATCCGTACATGATTTGGAGAAACGGTGGCTTTCCGATCAAGAGAGGCCGGCTGCATTTCTGGCGTTGCTGGCAGGGTACCTCTACGAGATTCTGTTTCTTGTAGGGGCCCTGTTGACGGTGGTCGGTTTTGTTCGTTTTCGGATCAAGAAACGCCGCTACCGTGACGAAGAGGATGAAATATGAGACCTTGTCCGCCGGCGATGTATCGGTCTGCAATCGCTAAAAGAACGATAATGAAACGGTAAACAGGGAATTTATACTACCTGTTGCGCTTTTCAATCCTGTGCTCTACAATATGTTGAAAATTCCGCGATGCGCGGAAACCGCATGCAGCAACAGGTGTGCGTTGATTATCGAGAATAAGTTGCCTATATTCTACTTACAACTTGACGCTGAAATCAGGGTTTTCTTATTCCGATGAAATGGATATACGTCCTACTGGCGGTACTATACACACTGTTCCCATACGACCTGTTGCCGGATTTTATTGCCGGCTTGGGCTGGGTGGATGACCTTATCGTATTGGGTTTTCTATTGCGTTTCCTCTATTTGCAGCTGGGAAAAGCACGTCGTGTAGGGAACATCGGTACGGCCGGTACGGATCAAAGAAACAGGCAAAGAGGGGAGAGAACCGTAGACGACGAAAACCGTTCCGCCGATCGATTTGAGAGTGCAGACCCCTATACGGTGCTGGGGGTCGACAGATCGGCTTCGGAGGCAAACATAAAGAAGGCCTACCGGGAATTGGTCGGCCGTTATCACCCTGATAAGGTTGCCCACCTCGGAGAGGAATTCAAGACGCTTGCTGAAGAGCGGTTCAAGCAGATCCAGCAGGCCTATCAAAAAATCGTGCAGGTACGACGTTGAGAGTGACGCCGATGCCAGTCAAATTCGCCACCGAAGCTACCCTTGGGAAGTTGACCAAATGGTTGCGCCTATTGGGGTTCGATACCCGTGAAGATTCAGGCTGGATAATTGGACCGGGGCCTGGGCCGGAATCTGACTGTTTTCGTCTCACCCGCACACGGAAGGGGTTTGACCAGGGTCAGTGGAAACAGCGTCTTTTCATCCAGTCCAATGATCCGGTCGAACAATTAAAGGCAGTTATCCAGGCCCTCGATATTTCGGAGAAGGATATCAACCCTTTTTCCCGTTGTCTTAAATGCAACTCATTGATCGAACCGGTCGCCAAGGAAGCGGTTCGCAACATGGTCCCAGACTATGTTTGGGAACACTGTGGCAGATTCCGCCAATGTCGACGGTGCCGGAAAGTTTATTGGGCCGGCAGCCACACCGAACGCGGCCTGGAAAGAATCAAGGCTTTGTTTGAAACGCACTAGAAGCCATCGCAAAATGAGGATTTTCGGTCGCGATTAAGGATAGAGCGAGGATCCACTCTGTGCGGGACTTCCCGCCTGATCGATTCTTCTTTGAAAGTCCGCACCCCGCAGGCATATTTGCGTATGTCGGGGACTTGAGACCAGGGCTCAACGCCGAGATTTATCCGCCGCTGGCGGATCGGGCGAAAAGGCTTTTTTGAGATGGCTCCTAAATCTTATCAATGGCACCATGGATTCGAAACATAAGGTCATCGCGTTGGAGGGGCGTCTGAGAAACTGCGGCAACGTTTTGACCCTCGGCGTGAAAACCAATTTTTCGCAATACAGTCCCGTAGACCAGCAACGGATACGGCAGGCGGACAAGATTTACTACCCGTCGAGCTTCTACGCCGAACTATTCGATACCATGGGCAAAAAGACATTTCCGAGCTATCATACATACAAATTCGTGCAGGACAAAATAAAGCAGTCCGCCATGTTCGCCCTGCTTGACATCCCCCACCCCCGCACGCGGGTGTATTACGGAAAGCGCCAGAAGAGCAGGATAACCGAGCATTTCAGTTATCCGTTCATCGCCAAAGTTCCTCGGGGATCAGCCTTGGGTCGGGGGGTTTTTCTGATCCACAATTCCCATGACCTCGACCGATATCTGGAAAGATCCCACCCGGCTTACATCCAGGAATATCAGCGCATTGACCGTGACATTCGTGTGGTTGTAATCGGCAACCGAATCGTACATGCTTACTGGCGCCTCAACCCGCCCCATGAATTCAGGAGCAATGTTGCCCTCGGGGGAAGAATTTTGCTCGAAGCGATACCCGAAACCGCTTTGGCATTGGCCCTGCATACAGCCCGCAGTTGCGGTTGGGATGATGTCGGAATAGATATTTGCGCCGGCAACGGCCGTTTCATGGTTCTGGAATCCAATATGAAGTATGGTAAAGAAGGTTTCAGGGTGGCTGGAATCAATTATACACAGTTGATGGAGCGAATGATAGACAATGGCGATATATGACAAACATCGTATTGACCCGGTTCTGAGGGGCATTAACGCCGATCTCGATCGAATCGAGCAAAATACGCTTTCCACCGGGGCGACCTTGAATTCTCAAGGACGGCGTCGGCGCCGGGAGGCGCTGATCGAAGAAGATTATCGACAGCCGTTCTCGATCGATACGGACCGGATCATGCATTCACTGGCCTATACGCGATACATCGATAAAACCCAAGTCTTCTACCTGATTGAAAACGATCATATTACCCACAGGGTATTACATGTCCAATTGGTATCGAAAATTGCCCGGACCATCGGACGCTTTCTGGGTCTCAACGAAGATCTCATCGAAGCCATCGCTCTGGGGCATGATATCGGTCACATTCCATTCGGACACGATGGAGAGCGGATACTGTCACGGATCTGCCGGGATAACGGTATCGGGTACTTCCACCACAACGTGCAGAGCGTGCAGTTCCTTGACCGGGTCGAACGAAAGGGAAAAGGCTGGAACCTCTGTCTGCAAACCCTGGACGGAATTCTGACCCACGACGGTGAGGTTCATAACATGCAGCTGACACCGCAACGGGAAAAGGATTTTGCAGACCTGGAGAGAGCGGCGCAAGCCAAGGTGAGGGACCCGGATACGCCGTTGATTCCGATGACAATGGAGGGGTGTGTGGTCCGAATGACAGACACCATCAGCTACATCGGTCGGGACATCGAGGACGCCATCCGCCTGGGCATCGTGCAACGGTCAGATATACCGGAAATATGCGTTCGGCGGCTCGGCAACACCAATGGCACCATCGTCTTCAATCTCGTCTCGGACGTCATCAAAAGCAGTTATCACAAAGCGTACGTCACTTTCAGCGCCGAGGTCTCGGAGGCACTGCTGGCTCTTAAAACCTTCAATCTCGAACGTATATACATGAACCCCAAGATCAAGACCCATGTGGACACGATACAAAAGTTGTTCGAAATGATGTACGAAAGATACCTGGCGGATCTCGAGAATGGCAACACAGCCTCGGTCATCTTCACCCAGTTTCTAAAAAACATGTCCCCGGTGTACTTGGAACAGCACACCAACCACGAGATCGTCCGGGATTTTATCGCCGGCATGACCGATCACTACTTTTTGAGACTGTGCCCCGAGAAGATGCGACCGAAAGCGATGGTATTGTAGCCGGGGCAATTTTTTATGCGATTCTCCCGCAGCGGCAGTTTCAGTGAGGTCTCAAATGACAATTTCGACTGCCCAGGACCGATTCTATCGCGACATGGGGCATCTGGCGGGTCTCAAGCGCTTCAGAGTCGTCGTCAAGGAGACCGACCTTCAGATTCACGCCGAGAGCGACTTAACGGATCTGGCACGTGAACTGGTGGCCCAGTACCGGGGTTTCATCGAGGGGTTCATTCGGCGTCACCCGTTGTTTCTCGAATCACAGGTGCCCGTATCGATCGACCAACCCGCACCGGCCATTGTCCGCGATATGATGTGGGCCGCCGCAAAGGCGGGTGTCGGCCCGATGGCGGCCGTCGCCGGTGCCATTGCCGAGAACGTCGGGCAAGATCTGCTTTCACACACCCCCCAGGTGATCGTAGAGAATGGCGGTGATGTTTTTGTCAGGACTTTCAGCTCTCTGGTGATGGGTATTTATGCGGGTTCTTCACCGCTTAGCCTGCGTGTCGGTCTGAGAATGGACAGTGAAAAGATGCCGCTTGGCATCTGTACTTCCTCGGGCACGGTAGGGCATTCAATCAGCACGGGCGTGGCCGACGCAGTGTGTGTTGTCTCCCCCAGTTGTGCCCTGGCCGATGCCGCGGCAACCGCCGTCGGCAACCGGGTCAGAACACCCGCCGACATACCGCAGGCCATCGAATATGGACGCACGATAGATGGTGTGACCGGAATGGTTATCATCATCGGCGACCGAATCGGCTGCTGGGGCGATGTGGTACTCGAACCGCTAAAGCCCAAAACAAAAAAAGGTTGAGTTTTAACGCCAAAGAGCATAATCTCTTAGATTAATTCAAATTCTAGCGGATGGAGATCACTATGAAAAAGGTTAAAACGGCTGTCTGGGTGCTTATCATTGCGTTCGTTATCGTTTTGATCTACCAAAACCAGGAGTTTTTTCTATCCAAACAGAGCCTGAACCTCAACCTGATTTTTGCTCAATACAAAACACCTGAAATGGCCATCGTTTATTTCAGCGGAATCTTTTTTCTGGCCGGACTCATTCTGGGATTCTACTTCCTTGCCGCCCGCGGCCTGAAGACGAAGAAAAAGACAAAATCGCTGAACGCTCAGCTGGCCGAACAGACCGAAAAGATCACGTCCCTAGAAAGTGAACTGACCGCTATCAAGGGGACACCGGTAACCGAAGAGATACCGCATACGGAGCCGGATGCCAAAACGGTCGTTATCGATCCGGACGAGAAACCCCAGGTTTCTGACATAAAGTAATCAAAGCACCGCACCGGATAGACAGACCCGTCGGCAAAAATTCCCTGCCGTTAGCAAGTAGAGTCTAATTGTCCATGAGCCCACCGAAAACAACCCCCATGATGCACCAGTATCTGTCCATCAAGGGGCAGTACCCCGACGCCATTTTGCTTTACAGGATGGGTGATTTCTACGAGATGTTCTTCGATGATGCTGAAAAGGCGGCCGCCATTCTGGAAATCACGTTGACATCACGCAACAAAAAAGACGCAACACCGATCCCCATGTGCGGTGTGCCCCACAAGGCCGTCAGGGGGTATATCGTCCGCCTGCTCGAAGCTGGCGTCAAGGTTGCCGTCTGCGATCAGGTAGAAGATCCGGCCGTTGCCAAGGGTCTGGTAAAAAGGGAAGTCGTTCGGGTGATCACACCGGGTATGCTGGTCGAAAATGAATACCTGGAAGAAAAGTCGAATAATTATATTCTGGCCGTGGCACTGAATTCGGAAACCTTCGGACTGGCCAGCCTCGACCTGTCAACCGGCGCTTTTCGTTTGACCGAAACCAATCGAATGGACAAAGCGATCGCCGAGAGCCTGAGAATTTCCCCCAGTGAGATCGTCCTGCCCGAGTCTCTCAAGGTGGACGAAGGATTCGCCGTTTTTCTGGACTCGATGGGCGAACGGCCTTTTTCGTTCATGCCCGACCTTACCTTCGGGTACCGATCCTGCCGGGAAAGACTGTTGCAGCAATTTCACACCGTTTCACTGGAAGGCTTTGGATGCGAAAATGCGCGCTCCGGTGTCCGAGCGGCCGGCGCACTGCTGGCATACGTGCAGGAGACGCAGAAACAAGCGGTGCAGCATATCGGCGGGGTTGAAACCTATTTTTTGGATCAGTACCTATGGGTCGATGATCTGAGTTGTCGAAATCTCGAGCTGACAACCAACATTCGTACCGGTTCGCACCAGGGGACCCTGCTCAACATACTCGACCGGACTCTGACGGCCATGGGTGGCCGGCTTTTCAAGAAGTGGCTGCGCTATCCATCCATCGATGCGGTCGAGATAAATGCGCGCCTGGATGCCGTTGCAGAAGGCCAAAAAGCGCAAGGCATCCGCAAAAGCCTGCGGATCGTCCTAAAGTCGGTTGCCGATATGGAGCGACTTTGCAGCAAGATCACCATGGGGCACTGTAACGCCAGAGATTTTCTGGCCCTGAAACGCTCACTGCAAAACTTGCCGGAAATCGAATCCCTTACCGACCAGCTGAGAACATCACTGTTCAAGCCGGAGCAAGACTGGGGGCCCCATTTAAAGCTGGCGGAGAGCATCGACGCGGCGATTCGCGACGATGCCCCTCTGACCGTCAATGAAGGCGGGATGATCAAGACCGGCTATAATGACGAACTAGACGAACTGGTGCGCATCAGCCGTGACGGTAAAGGCTGGCTGGCTCAGTTGGAAGCGCAGGAAAGGGAAGCGACAGGGATATCCGCTCTCAAGGTCCGCTATAACAAGGTGTTCGGTTATTTCATCGAAGTGCCGAAATCCCGCGTCGATAGCGTTCCACCCCATTATGTCCGCAAACAAACCCTTGTCAATGCAGAAAGATACATTACCGACGCACTTAAAACCTTTGAAGCAAAGGTCCTGAATGCAGAGGACCAGCGGGCGGCGCTGGAATACGATATCTTTCAGAAACTGCGGGCGGAGATTATCGGCCTCAACCGCAGTATTCTACAGACCGCCCGCTTCATCGCCCGTTTGGACTGCCTGTCGAGCCTGGCTGAAATTGCCGATCAGAATGGCTATTGTCGACCGGGTATCAATCTCGAGGGCATCATTGAGATTTCCGATGGGCGCCATCCGGTCGTCGAAAAAATGATTACCGGAGAAAGATTTGTCCCCAACACCATAAGGCTCGACAACGTTGAGAATCAGGTGCTGATGATAACCGGTCCAAACATGGCCGGAAAATCGACGGTGCTGCGTCAGGTGGCGCTGCTCGTACTGATGGCCCACATGGGCAGTTTTGTGCCGGCTGCCAAAGCGTCGATATGTCTGACAGACAGGATCTTCACCCGCGTGGGTGCTCTCGACAACCTTTCCCAGGGCCAGAGCACTTTCATGGTTGAAATGCAGGAGACGGCCAATATCCTGAATAGTGCCACCGGCATGAGTCTTGTGATCATGGATGAGATTGGGCGAGGGACGAGCACCTACGATGGCCTTAGCATTGCCTGGGCGGTAGCGGAGCATTTGCACGATCTGGGTGGTACCGGTGTCAAAACTCTTTTCGCCACCCACTATCACGAACTGACAGACCTGGCGCGATCTTTTCCACGGGTCAAGAATTTCAACATTGCCGTCAAGGAATGGAATGATGAGATCATTTTTTTGCGTAAACTGGTTGAAGGGGGAACGAACCGGAGCTACGGCATTCAGGTGGCACGCCTGGCCGGTGTTCCCCAAACGATTGTGAAAAGGGCCAAAAAAGTCCTGGCCGGAATTGAAAGCGGCGACCATTCCCTGGTGCCGGCATCAGGGCGGCCAGGCGGCCGGTTGAATTCTAAAACTGAAGCGGTGCAGCTGGGACTGTTTCGTGGTCCCGAGAGAGCCGTTTTAGCGATGCTGAGCCGTATCGACATTACGCGCATGACCCCGATCGAGGCCTTGAACTGCCTCGATCGACTCTGTGAACTTGCCAAAGAAGGAACCCGATAACCGAGTGCCTAACACATGAAGAAAAACAGTTTCACGATAATATGCATTACAGGACTGCTGCTCTTACTGGCCCCCCCTCTGACAGAGGGCGCAAACAGTAGCCGGGACAGATATATCAACGCCGAAGCCTGTTACAAAAAGCTGCGCAATGATTCGGCCAAGCAGACATTCCGTTCGTACTGGATGAACTGCATCGAAAAATTCCAGGAGGTTTATCGAAAAGATCCCGAAGGCCCATGGGCGGCCGCCGGACTTTATATGACCGGTACCCTCTACCATCAGCTATACAGGCGGTCGGGGCGTATGGCCGATCGCCAGGAAGCGATCGACCACTTCGAACGAATTGTGCATCGCTTCCCGCAAAGCAAATATGTCGGTCGCGCTAAAAAAGCCATTGTTGTCACTGAAAGCACACGCAATTCCGCCAAGACAACGGTGAAAAAATCAAGGGCCAAACCGGACGCTCACATCGATAAGCGTTTTGATCGCGCCACGGCGTGTTTTGAAAAACTTCGCAATACGCCCAATCGTCAGAAATACAGGGACGCCTGGCTGACCTGTATTGAAAAATTTGACGAGGCCTACCGGAACGATCCCGCCGGACCATCGGCCGCCGCTAGCCTCCATATGACCGGCACGCTGTATTACGAACTGTATAAACGATCCTTTAACAGCAGCGACAGGCAGAATGCGTTGGACCGATTGCAGCGTGTGGTAACGCACTATCCCGATAATGACCACAGCGCCAAAGCGCAAGCGGCCATCCGGAAAATCAGCGGCGACGGCGCATCGACACCCGGTTTTATGGCAAAAGATACGGCCACAGCGGCAAATAATTCAACACCGGAGGGGGCGGCAGTCATCACCGGGATGCGTTTCTGGTCCAATCCGAATTACACGCGACTGGTGATCGACGCCGATCAGGAAACGAAATTTGAATACAACTTGTTGAACAAGGACCCGTCTATCGAGCAACCGCAGCGGTTATACGTGGACTTGCACAACAGTCGGTTGGGCAAAGGACTGGACAAAATCATCCCCATCAACGACGATCTGCTCAGGCACGCCCGCGCCGGCCAGTTCACGTCTGAAAGGGTACGCGTGGTGGTCGACATCAAATCCCTTGCCAGCTACGATGTGTTTTCACTCAAGGAGCCTTTCCGGATCGTTATGGATATCAAAGGCGGGGAGGGGGAATCCGAAACGTCCACAAGGTCGACATCCGGAAGTTCCGAAATAAAGATCGACCCTAAAACGTCAACCAGTGACATCGCCAAACAGCTTTCGCTCGGCGTACGACGCGTCGTGATCGATCCGGGCCACGGCGGCAAAGATTACGGTGCACCAGGGTGTGTCAAGGGGGTTCATGAAAAGCACATTACCTTGCAGATCGCTAAACGGCTGGCAGCCAAACTGAAAAGAGAACTCAAGTGCGAGGTCATTCTCACCCGCACAAAGGATCAGTATCTGACCCTGGAAGAACGCACCGCTTTTGCCAATACCAAGGATGCCGACTTGTTCATATCGATTCATACCAATGCCAGCCGCGATCAACGGGCGTATGGCATCTCGACCTATTTTTTGAACCTGGCCGATGACGACGAGGCCAAAAGGGTTGCGGCCATGGAGAATGCCACCTCCACCAACAACATCAGCGATCTTGAAAAAATTCTGTTCTCGCTCATGCACTATTCCAAAATCAATGAATCGAGCCGTCTGGCCACGAGCGTGCAGGACACCATGACCCATCATCTGGATCGCAAAGGTTACTCAAGGATCAAAAGCAAAGGCGTCAAACAGGCACCCTTCTACGTTCTATTGGGTGCCCAGATGCCGTCGATTCTTGTCGAAACCTCCTTTATCAGCAATCCCCGCGAGTGCCGGCGATTGATGAATTCGAAATACCAGGATCGCCTGAGCGAAGGCATCATCCAAGGTATAAAGAAATACATAAAGGATACCAACCCCACGGCCTTGTACGAGGCACAACCGGCCGGGAGAATCAGAAGTTGACGGCATCGGTCACCTATCGCATTGGGATGATGAAAGGATTCTGCCCATTCTCCCCCAAACCAGGAGCTGATACGTCCGACTTTCCATCCTCCGAATTTCCGGAACACATCCTTTCATGACGCCAGCGCGCGATCCTGTTCCGACCGCACCGACCATTAACCCATACTTTGCCCTTCTTGTGGGTGTGTTCACAGTATCAACCGGCGCCATATTTGCACGACTGGCATCCGATGCGCCGGCCTTGGTGATCGCCGCTTATCGTGTCGGGCTGGCCACCCTCGTTATCGTACCAGTGGCCTGGCTAAAAGTGCGGCATGAACTGCTGTCGTTGTCGAGACGCGACCTTGGACTTGCTTCGCTGGCGGGGCTGTTTCTTGCTCTGCACTTCGGGACCTGGATTAGCTCCTTGAATTACACTTCCGTTGCCAACAGCGTCGTACTGGTCAACACCAATCCCCTTTGGGTCGGGCTGTTGACACCACTGGTAACCAAAGAACGCATGAAACCCGGTGTTGTCATCGGCATTCTCCTCAGCGTCAGCGGGGGGGTTATCATCGGCGCCGGAGATTTTTCCGGCGGTGGCGATGCCTTATGGGGGGACGCTCTGGCGCTGGTCGGCAGCTGGTGTGCCGCCGGCTATTTGCTTCTTGGTCGCAGCCTCCGCCGCAGATTATCCCTATTAGCTTACATTTGTGTGTGCTATGCCGGTGCCGCCATTTTTCTCTGGATCCTGGTGCTGAGCCTGGGGTTGCCGATCAGCGGTTTTTCCGGCAGCACTTACAACTGGCTTATCGCTATGGCGCTGATCAGCCAGTTGATCGGGCACTCCAGTTACAATTGGGCCTTGAAATGGTTCAGTGCGAGTTTGATCGCGGTGAGCCTGCTCGGCGAACCCGTATTGAGCACGCTCCTTGCCTATATCCTGTTTCATGAGGGCTTGACGGTTCCGAAACTGATTGGCGGGGTCCTGATCCTTTTGGCCATCTATGTCACTTCATCAAGTGAAGGCCGGCACCATTGATGCGGTCAGGTTCGGCGGCCGGTTTCCAATTTGACAAAACCGTCTCGTTTCACTATCAATTTCTAATGCTGACGACGAGATCGTTATTAAATTCCACAAACCGTGCCCATTCTCACAGCACGATCGGAGGCATTCATGGCATTCAGCAGCATCGTTCTGGCGATCGATAATGGTATAGCGACGATTACTTTCAATCGGCCCAAAGCATTGAACGCATTGAACAACGAGTTGCTTGCGGAGTTCGGACGGGCGCTCGATGAGATCACCCTGGATGAAGCCATCCGGACGCTGATTCTAACAGGGGCTGGCGAGAAAGCCTTTATCGCCGGGGCCGATATCACCGAACTGGCCACGTTCAATGCGCTCCAGGCCAAAGCTTTTTCTCAAACCGGCCATGCGGCTATCAACCGCCTGATGGAACTTCCAATCCCCGTTATTGCAGCAGTGAACGGTTACGCTCTCGGTGGCGGAAGTGAAATGGCCTTGGCCTGTGATTTCATCTATGCTTCGACGAACGCGATGTTCGGTTTGCCCGAGATCAGTCTGGGGCTGATACCCGGTTTTGGTGGTACCCAACGTTTACCGAGACTGATTGGAAGAAACCGCGCCAAGGAGATGATATTCACGGGCAAAATGATCAGCGCGGATGAAGCGGAGAAAATTGGTCTTGTCAATCGCGTCTGTCGCCCAGAAGTCTTGCTGGAAGAGGTGCAAAAAACGGCAAGATCTATAGCCACCAAAGGAAAAGTGTCACTGCGTGCGGCCAAGCAGGCGGTCAATGCCGGAGTCGATACCGACCTTACCACCGGGTGCCGCATCGAAATCGATGCCTTCGCTTTGTGTATGGCCAGCGAAGATGCCAAAGAAGGAACCCGCGCCTTTCTCGAAAAGAGGCCGCCGCAGTTTAAAGGGCCTTTGAAGTGATTATTATATTCTCAATTTGGGATATAGTATCTATCTATCAGCCAGTGAGCAGGTCGACGTGAATCAGGCATCTCAAAACAGAGTGCGGTTGCAGGTCGTTTGGGGGATTGCACTCGTGCTTGCGGGACTGGGCGTCCTCTACCGGATTCCGCAAGTGATGCCTAAAATTACCCAGATCGAACAATTTTCCGCCGCCTTGGGGTTCATCTATTTTTGTTTTTATCTGATGGCCGTGATCCTTATCGCCGGTGGGGGGAAAAAAATTTACACCAATTTAAAAATCTTATCCAACCGAACGTCGGATAATAATCATCGATAACCCCCAGTTTTGCCGCGGAGACTCCTAAAGTTCAACAGTTCCAGGAGTGAACAAAAACCTGAGACGATGATTACGATAAAGATTAAATGACCGGAACCGCGTCAAAGGATAGGCGATGCTTTCCCGAAAAGGCACAATCGTTCTCATGGGCTCCGGTGAACTTACGGCCACAATGGTCGAAGTACACAAAGAGCAATTGGACAGATGCGGGGCATCGCCCAAAGCGGTATTTCTCGACGCGCCAGCCGGTTTTCAGCTTAATGTGGACCAGATCTCCCGGCGGGCGATAGACTATTTTAAAAAACGTGTCGGTTATCCCATGACCGTCGCCTCTCTCAAATCGGCTGAAGACAGCACCGCATACGAGGCCGAAACGGCGTACCATCAGCTACGCGAAGCCGATTTCATTCTGATCGGCCCAGGAAGTCCGACGTATGCCGTCCGCCAGCTTCAAGCGACGCCGATTCCGGACATCCTGGTCGACAAGGTTCGCAGCGGCGGTTGCCTGGTTGCAGCCAGCGCGGCGGCCCTCACCATGGGGCGTATGACCCTGCCGGTCTATGAAATCTACAAAGTCGGTCAGGACCTGCACTGGGTGAAGGGGATGGATATCCTCGGCGCCTTGGGTTTTAACCTGGTTGTTGTGCCCCATTGGAACAATGCCGAAGGGGGAACCCATGACACCCGCTTCTGCTTCATGGGTGAAGCACGCTTCGATCGCTTAGCAGCCATGCTGCCGGAAGATGTGTCAATCATCGGCATAGATGAACACACAGCCTGCATCATTGACTTTGACTCGGGTGATGCTCGGGTGCGAGGGATCGGGAGTGTATTGCTGCGGCATGGCGGCCGCGAGATGATCTTCGAGAAGGGGGATCGGTTTCCCATAGATGTTCTGAGGGGTGAGTCAATTGATACCGATCGGACACGGCGTCCGCGGGCCAACCCGAAGGCAACGCGGATGGATAGCAAAGGGGCGGATGCTCGATTTTGGGATACCGTGCATTCGCTCCGGAAGTCTTTCCTGGCCGGGATCGAACATTACGATGCCAAGGCGATCGTCAACGCTCTGTTGGAGCTTGACCGAACGCTTTGGCAGGCCCAGGCAGATCTGGAGAACGAAGAGTTCATTATCCAGGGCAGGGAAACGCTGCGGGATTTGATCGTTCTACTCGGCCCGGCACTCAAATCGAGGAGCGCAGACCCTGTGGCGGCTTTGACGCCGATGATCGACGAACTGATTACACTGCGGAACTCCTTTAGGCAAACGAGGCAATGGGAGGCGGCGGATGCCGTACGAAACAGCCTGGAGCGGGTCGGAATCATTATCGAGGATACGCCGGAGGGCGCCCGCTGGCGATCGGCATCCGCGAAATCAAATCCTTCGTAAAGGGGATTCGGAACATGTTCAATCACCCATCACTCGACGTGTTGATCGTTGCAGAAGACGACGGTGCTGCATGTGCCCCATTGCTGACCTATCTGCAAACCATGGCGCATGTGCACGTGTCTATCCGTTCTGACGTGCCCCGCGACCTGGCGAATACGGATGTGCTCGTGACCGTCGGAAAGGCCGTGAGCCAGGCCGAACAAAAATTTTTGCAAAATTACGTTCAGGCCGGCGGTGGATGGTTGCTGTTGAACCCGGATAATAGCGGCCCGCTACCGGACATATTCGGGGTGCGTATCGGACCGCCGGGCCCTGAAATGGAATTGCGGGTGCTTTTCAGTAAGCCAGACCACCGGTTGGCAGTGCGTCTTGCCGATGCGGTATACCTTGAGGGTGTTCACCGTCCGATGGAATGCCTGAAAGACGACACGGAAGTGCTGCTCTATGCCGACTGGAACTACCGCCACAATCCGGTGCTGGTGTCTCGACGGTCCGCCAGCGGCAAGGTGGCGGTATCCACTATGTCCGCTTACAATCATCCAGCATTCCGGCAGATCCTCTATCGCCTGATACGCGAGTTGGCAGGCCGCGCAGCTGCGGATAGATCATTGGGAATCGGTATTCTCGGATATGCCCCCTCGGTCGGGCAGATGCACGGGCTGGGTGCGGAGAACACAGCCGGCCTGGCACTGAAAGCCGTATGCGATCTGAACCCGCAGCGGCGGGCACAGGCACGCAAAGATTTTTCGGAACTCAAAATTTACGATACATCCCAAGCCCTCGGAGACGATCCCGATGTCGATCTGGTCATTGTGGCCACCCCGCCCAACACGCATGCCGAATTGTCTCTTCAAATGCTGGCGTCCGGCAAGCATGTGGTATGCGAAAAACCGCTGGCCCTCACCCGGCAGGAAACCGATGCGATGGCTCAAATGGCCGCATCCGGCAATCGGCACCTCAGCTGCCATCAGAACCGGCGTTGGGATGTCGACTATCTGGCCATCAGACAGGCATTGGAAGAAGATCTGATCGGTGAGCTTTTCTATATGGAAACCTTTGTGGGAGGGTTTTCACATCCCTGCGGCTATTGGCACTCCCATGCACCGATATCGGGCGGCACGGCCTACGACTGGGGGGCGCATTACCTCGACTGGGTGATCAGCCTGATTCCGGAACCGATCGCTTCGGTCACTGCAACCCGCCACAAACGTGTCTGGCACGATGTCACAAATGCCGACCAGGAAAGGATTCTCATCCGCTTCGCCAGCGGGAAGGAAGCCGATTTCACGCATTCGGACATCGCGGCCGCGCGCAAGCCCAAATGGTACCTTTTAGGAACCCACGGGGCGATCCTCGGCCGTTGGCGCGATGTGAGGACCTATAGCGTTGATCCGCTTATCTATTACCATCAAGACGACATTCCAGCCACTGAGATGACGCCGGAACTACTACTCTACCGTCGTCATTCCTCCGGTCAAATCGTTCTTCAGAACATGGCCCAACCGGAACGGCAGCACTATCTATTTCACCGCAACATCGCCGATCATTTGCTGATGGGTGAACCGATCGTTGCACCGCTGGAGGATTCTGTAAGAGTGGTGGCAATTTTGGAGGCCGCAGCCAAATCGGCTGATGCCGGAGGGCGGCCGGAGGCAGTCGATGACTGAACCCATCCGCTGGGGCGTTATGGGCAATGCAACCATCGCCCGTGTGTGCGTTATCCCCGCGATTCAAAAATCGCGCAACGGAATCGTTCGCGCGCTGGCATCGCGGACACCGGAGACCGCCCGGGAAGTCGCTCGAAAGAACAGGATACCCCGTCTGTATGACAGTTACGACGCCTTGTTGGCCGACCCAAATATCGATGCCGTTTACATTCCGCTGCCGAACCATTTACATCGGCCCTGGACATTGAAATGCCTTGCAGCGGGCAAACCGGTCCTGTGTGAAAAGCCATTGGCCTGCAATGCCCGCGAAGCCGATGAAATGGCCCGTGCCGCCGCGGCAGCAAACCTTCCGCTCATGGAGGCGTTGATGTACCGCTTTCATCCCCGCAGCCGGCGTATCAAGCAGCTGATTGACGATGAGAACATCGGTGACCCTCGCCTGGTGCGAGCGGCATTCTGTTATCGAATGGAAAGCGATGTGATGGAAGCTGGGTCGAATTTTCGACTCAAGACCGAAACCGGCGGAGGGGCGCTCTTGGACGTCGGTTGTTACGGTGTCAGCGTCACCCGATGGTTACTCGGTACCGACCCCTCCCATGTACAGGCCCAAGCGGTATTCAATCCGTCAGGGGTGGACATTCACCTGGTGGGGAGCATGGTTTTCCCGGAGGGTGGCCTGGGAAGCCTTGAAGTCAGTTTTGTTACAGCGCTTCAGCAAACCTATGCCGTGATCGGCGACGAAGGGGCCATCGAGCTTCCCCACGATGCCTTTATCCCCTGGGAAAAAGACGCGCTATACTGGGTACGGGGCACATCCGAAGAAATCGGGCGGGAATTTATCGTCGCCGGTGCCGACGAATACCAGCTCATGGCTGAACATTTCGCCGATGTGGTCAAAGGACTCGCTGAACCGGATTGTCCGGTGACTGACAGCGTTGCCAGCATGCGGGTGTTGGACGCCCTGGCAGCAGCGGCCAAGAGCGGGCGCGTCGTCGCGTTACCATAGATCGTGCCATGCACGTCACATATTCGGCTGGCCCCATTTTGCCGGACCAATGAATCGAACACAGAACGCACTATAGACCGGCAGGTATCCACTTTGAATGTTAGCGCTCTAAAGCACGATCTGTATCGGGTGACGGATGAGACCCTCGACAGCCTCGGCGAACCTTTGGTCCAATCCGGCGAACCGTCTCTCCTGGGATTGCCCATTTGTATCACCACCCTGGCTGAAAGCCTGGATGGACAGCTTTGGCGACGATTTGACACCTTACTTGAGAGCGGTACGGGTCCGCGGAGAATTAATTGGGGTCGCACCGTTAACGATAAACAGCGCCGATAAAACCGCTACCTTCATGGGGCATACATCGGTTTGTGACTATCTGGATTTTGTCATTGTTCCCGGCAGCGAAACAGAATTTTTCGCAGGCCTGGTCAGGGATCTTCGTCGGCGAGGGGTCAAGTATCTGGTGTTGGAATCCGTGAGGGCCGACTCGTCTGTCTTGACGGTTTTAAAGGGGATGGCGGCCCAGCTGGGTTTTCGAATGGTATCCGAGGTTCAGGATGTGGCCATGGCCGTTGCACTTCCCAAAACCTGGCAGAAATATCTCATGCAACTGCCGGGTAAACACAGACATGAAATCCGGCGCAAGCTCAGACGATTGTATGACGCCGGACCCGTTGCATTCATCCCGGCTGAGAATCTTAACCAGACCGATAGGGCCATCGAAACCTTGCTGGAACTCTTTCAAAAAAATCGCCCGAAAAAAGCGGCTTTCATGACACAACAAATGGCCGTTTTCTTCCGTTCATTGGCAAGGGCCTTGGCAGAAGCCGGCATGCTCAAACTTTTTACGCTCCAAATCGACGGGGTCACTGCTGCGGCAGTGATGTGTTTCGACTTCCGATCGACGCGCTATCTTTACAACAACGCCTATGATGAACGTTTCAGTCGGCTAAGCGTTGGGCTTATGAGCAAGGTGCTCAGTCTCAAAGACGGCCTTCAGTCCGGGCTGACGACATATGATTTTCTGAAAGGCGGCGAACCCTACAAACGACGGTTGGGTGGAATCCCGCTGCAGTTGTGCCATTGCAGGGTCGAATTGGATTGAATGCGCCCTGGCCGGGCACTCATCAGGAAAAGGTGATTCATTGCCGACAACGCCTCTCAGGATAGCGATGCTCAGCATACACTCGAGCCCGATCGGGATGTTGGGCACACGCGATACCGGCGGTATGAGTGTTTATGTACGGGCGGTCGCACAAGACCTGGGGCAACTGGGACACTCGATAGACATCTACACCGCTCGACCGAATGGAGACGGTGAGGTGATCCTGTCGCTTGGAAAAAACGTCAACCTCATTCAATTAGGCACCGGCAACGGGCAGAACATATCCCCGGCCGCGATGTATCGGCGGCTGCCGGATTTGTTCCAGGATCTGGAAACCTTCCGAACCCGACACGCGATCGATTACGACGTGATACACAGCCACTACTGGCTGTCCGGATGCCTCGGCAAGATGGCTCAAGAGCGCTGGAAACGGCCGCACGTGGTTACTTTTCACACCCTGGCAGCCGTCAAGAACAACACCGGCATCGGTCCGCCGGAACCGGCCCTGCGCCTTGCGACGGAGAGAAAGTTGGCCGACGAGTGCCATCTGATTGTTTCAACAACGGAACGCGAGAGGGGCCAACTCAACCGTTTCTATAATGCGGCACCGGAAAAAGTCGTCGTCGTCCCCTGCGGTGTCGATCTGGAATTGTTTCGACCGATAGCCACGGTTGCGGCCCGGCAGAAACTGGGATACGCACGCCAGGATTCGATCTTACTCTATGTCGGTCGATTCGAACCGCTCAAGGGCATCGACCGGTTGTTGGAGGCTGCGGCGATTTTTATGCGGCAGCGACCCGTCCGGGTGGTCCTCGTCGGCGGAGACGGCCCTCGATCCAACGAAGAAAAACGCCTGCGCAAGGCCGTGCGTGCTTTCGGGCTTCAGGATCATGTCACATTCGCGGGCCGGATCGAGCAGCAGCATCTGCCGCTTTACTACAGCGCTGCTGACGTGCTGGTTGTTTCCTCCCACTATGAAAGCTTCGGCCTGGTGGTCCTCGAATCCCTTGCCTGCGGAACCCCTGTTGTGGCCACACCGGTAGGCGCCATCGAGAGTATACTCATAGAGGGTCGCAGCGGACACGTCCTGGACAATGCCGGTGCTGAATCACTTGCGGCGGGTATTGAAAGACTCCTGTTTACCCCCGAAAGCGGGCGAAGACCCATGGCCGCCGAAGATATCCGCGCCACGGTCCGGCATCGCAGCTGGTCGACTGTCGCCGCGACCCTATCGCAAGAATACACAAACGTCTGCATTTCAGGAGGTAGGACATGAAAGCGGAAGTGGATGAAACCGATGCGGTGGTGATATCGCCCCATCCGGATGATGCCGAATTCGGGACCGCCGGAACGGTTGCGCGCTGGACCAAGGCCGGCAAACGCGTGGTTTACATTGTGTGCACCGCGGGGGACAAGGGGACCACTGACCGCAATTTGACCCCTCAGGCTCTGACTGACATCCGGGAAAAAGAGCAAATGGCCGCTGCCGACCTCCTGGGCGTGGCGCAGGTCGACTTTCTTGGATTTCCCGATCAGGGACTGGAAGACACGTCGGAATTTCGCAAAGAGATCGTTCGGATTATCCGGAAATACCGCCCCCGAACGGTCGTGACTACGGATCCATACCGTCGATACATCTGGCACCGCGACCACCGGATTACCGGGCAGGTCGTTATGGACGCCGTTTTCCCGTACGCCCGGGATCACATGGCGTACCCGGACATGCTGGCCGAAGGATTGGAGCCCCACAAAGTACGGAAATTGCTCTTCTGGGCGGCTGAAGATGTGAACTACCGATCCGATATCACCGATACCTTTGAGGACAAACTGGCGGCGCTGCATTGTCATGCCAGCCAGGTAAAAGAACTCGGTATAGACGACTTAGAAGCATGGATGCGGCGGCGTTGCCGTGAGATGGCCGAAGGCGAGCCCTTCGCGTTGGCCGAAGCCTTTCACCGTGTCATTCTTCCTTCCTGAATGTCATGGCATCAGACGGACGGTCCGGCCGCTCTTCTGAACTTTTCCACCTGCTGCTGATAATAGGCGTGGCTGTCCCGCGCCAGCCGCTGGGCCTCACGCGACGCTTCAAGAGCTTTGGCATACATGCCGTTGATGTAGTAGGCTTCGGCCAAAGTGTCCAGGATGTGAGGTTCCTGAATGATGGCGGCGGCTGCTTTAGCCAGGGTCAAGGCCCGCTCCGGATGACGAAATCGAGGATCCTCCGCCGTTGCATACAGCCAGGCCAAGTTGTTGAGGACATGCGGGCTGTCGGGCTTGAGCTTCAGGGAGGTTTCATACGCCTGGCGCACCCCTTCATAGTTGCCACTTTCGTAGTACAGGTCGCCGAGCGTCTTATACAGGTTGGGATTGAGAGGGTGTTTTTCGATCTCCCGCAGAATGATTTTTTCGAAGAAATGCTTGCTCAGCTGCCTTCCGGTTTCACCAAAATTGAGCGAATACCCGACACCCCCCACCAGGACAAGGCCAGCAATAAACATCACGATGCTTTTTTTGACTTTGCGATCGTGCCGTCCGATAGCGGAGCGATCGGCTTCGCAACCGGTCAAATATCCGATGCGCTCTGAAATGCTGAAGTGATGCCAGTTGGGGCGATCCGGGGGCTGTCCGCTGGTGAGGGCGATTTTTTCCAGCGTTGTGATGAGCGGTCGTGCGGAGTCGAACAGCGCATACACGTAACCGTCCGCCTGGCGCTCGAAGTGACGCATAAAGTAGCCGAATAAAAAACGAAAGTATATTAAAAAGATGAACACCATGCTGACGCTCAGGAAAATAGAGGTCATGGTCACCGGGTTAAAGCCGAATCGGGTGAAAAATTCAAACATCGGTTCGGCATAAATGACGGCAAAGACAATCAGGTCGTAGGTGGCATACGTGATAATCATGAAACCGGCAAAAAAGATCAGATAAAAGACGAGATGGTAGCGTTTGATGTGGCCGATTTCGTGTGCAATGACCGCATCGATTTCCTCCGGCTCCAATTGCCGCAGGAGGGCATGGGTCACAAGGATGTAGCGAAACTGCTTCACAAGGCCCATGACACCGGCGGTTATCATGCGCCCGCCGAAGATTGGCCAGTAAAGTATATTGTTGTATTCGAGTCCCGCCCTGCGGCACAATGTTTCGATCCTTTCCCGGAGCGTGCTGTCTTCCATGGGTCGGCAGCGCCAGAATTTCTGGATCATTGCCGGACCGATGACGGCCACGATGACCAGAAAAAAAAGGAAGTATGCAACGGACCCTTCCGTTGTCATCAGCAGTCTCTGCAGCCCGGGGAAGGGCAGGGCGTTGATGAGATCGGTGATGCCTGAAAGCACCACCCACGGAAGCAGGACAGGTATCGAAAAGGATATCTGAGACCACACATAGGCTGACCGTGATATGTCCGCGGCATAGAAGTGACGGTAGGTGCTGAAGGCGCTGGCCCAGACGATGGCCAGGGAAGAGATAAACAGTGCCAGAAACAGTAAAGCCATCAATGTCGGCATTTTAGAAAAAATCGGCAGGGGCGATAGGAATGACGGCAGGTTCAATCCGTAGATATCGATGGCAAAAAGCACGATAGCCAAAATCGATAGCCGGGTGAGAAGAGTGTTGAACCCGTGGTCGAGTCTGGCAAAGTTTTCGTTGCCGGTGCGGCGCGTCAATCTCCTGAAGAGGGACCAGCATACGTAGGCAAACAGAAGATGCAAGCCGATAAAGTAGAAGACGGTATCGAACGGGGAGAAATTGGTTTCCGCCACCGGTTGGTAGGTGGCATACAGGAGCAGAACGATGATAAAGTAGATGAAATTCGCAAACATTGTATTTGTTGAAAAAGCGATGTCAAAAACCGGCCCGGTCGCAGCGCAGCCCGGCGGTGGTTACGGGGTAAGAATCACCCCAACAAAACCGATGCGTCACTTGTCCGGAGGTGTGACGGGCGGTTTGTAGTATCTCTCTTTTTCGCTGTAAATACAGCCGCAGTATGGTTGACGATACATACCCATCCGCCTGGATTCATCCACCCCCGCTTTCCAACCAGATCGAAAATCGTGGTAGTAAAAAGGGACGCCGACGGATTCACCCACGGCTTCGCCGATCGATCGGATCAGTTCATGGTTCTGAAACTTGCTGTAGAGCAGTGTCGTGGTATACCCGTCGGATCGACTGCGCCTGGCCACCAGCGCTGTGGAACGCAAGCGGTCATGGTAGCAATACGCACAGCGGTTGGCCTCCCGGTGGGTCACGCTGCGCAGAAATTCTTCCAACGCGTACCCCTTCTGGTAAATGACCTTGAGGTCGACCTGATCCGCATAGTTTTCGAGGGTTTCCTGGCGTCTGAGGCACTCCGTGTAGGGATGGATGTTGTGCCGGTAGAAAAACCCCGTGATATCGGCGGAGTCCTGGCGCAGAACCTGGACGGGATATATGGCGCACGGTCCGCAGCAGATGTGAAGCATCAGTTTCATTGTCTTTCTCCGAAGATGGCGGTTCCGATGCGCACAAGTGTGGCGCCTTCTTCGATGGCAACCTCGAAATCGCCGGTCATACCCATGGAAAGCTCCGCCATGGATACTGTTGTCAATCTGCATGCCCGCGATCCGGTCGCGTAACTGCCGCAAGGCCCTGAAGTAAGGTTTTACCTTGTCGGGCGCGTTGAAGAACGGCGGCATGGTCATAAGGCCGCGTACCGACAGGTTGGAGAGTTGGCTGACATTTCGGACCAACTCGGGGGCCTCGTCTTCGGTCGTTCCGGATTTGCTGGCTTCCTGGGCAATGTTGACCTGGATCAACACCGGCTGAACCCGGTTGCGTTTCCGCGCCTGCTTGTCTATTTCCCTGGCCAGCTTGAGGGAATCGACGGAATGGATGAGTTCGAAAAGTCCGGCGGCATACTTGGCCTTATTGGATTGGAGATGACCGATAAAGTGCCAGGAGACCTTGTAGGAAGCGAGGGCGTCAATTTTTCCCTGGGCTTCCTGAATATAATTCTCGCCGAAAACGGTCACACCGGCATCGATAGCCTCTTTGACACCGTTGGCCGGTATGGTTTTACTGACCGCCACCAGCTTAACGCTTGCAGGGTCGCGATCACAACGGATCGCCGCCCGCCGGATACGATCTTGAATCTGCAATAGATTTTCTTTAATCACGGATGGACACCTGAAAGTTTGCGGTTAGCGTCGATATTGATTTCAAATCCAATCACTTTTTCCTTGATCAGAAGCTCGATGACCTCACAGACCGGCAGCCCGACCACGTTGGTGTAGGAACCGCTGATACTTTTAACCAGAAATGTGCCCAGACCCTGGATGGCATAGGCACCGGCTTTGTCAAAAGGTTCGCGGGTGTGGATATACCAGTTGATCTCGTCGTCGGTCAAATTTTTAAACTGTACATCCGTTTTGGCCACATCCGAGAAGAGGCGATTGTCGGATCGGCAACAGATGCAATAGCCCGTGAAGACCTGGTGGACTCGTCCGCTCAAGTGCCGAAGCATATCCCCGGCTTCACCTTCCGATCCCGGCTTACCTAAAACGGCGTTGTCGATCGATACGATCGTGTCGGCCCCGATAATCCAGTTTTTCGGATATGCTGATGCGATTTCAATGGCTTTGGCCTCGGCCAGTTTTTTGACGTAATCCGATGGATCGGTCAATGGGATCGTGCTTTCGTCGAAATGGCTGGGCACAACCGAAAACGTCAGGCCGGCCTGCTCCAGCAGGTAGCGGCGCCGCGGGGATTTTGAGGCCAGTATAATCAGCGGTTCTGTATTGGAAGACGGCATACGGCACGACATACCAGATGTCCCTGTATTTGACAAGATTCGGGTCGGGCCAACCGCGGTCTTTCTTGGCCCCGCCTTTTGACCGAAATCTTGACCTCACGTTTCAAAGCGCCTTGACCCTGCATGTCTCCATATGGTGAAACCTCCAGGACAGAGCTTATTTGCAAGCAGAATGTGAGGAAATAAGATATTTTTCGACAAGGGCGAATCCCGAGGACAGCACCGGCGCCAGGGTGTTGCCGGGAAAGGCCTTTTCACTTGCATTACGGCGTGTTTTGGGTTAATTCGATCATGCCGCCGGTTCACACGGCGGTCACCGTATGCCGATTGCCCGGGTGGCGGAACAGGTAGACGCAAGGGACTTAAAATCCCTCGGTCCTTAGGGCTGTGCCGGTTCAATTCCGGCCCCGGGCACCAGTGAAATCAGGGGGTTACAGAGATGTGGCCCTTTTCTTATTGGTGCCTAAATTGGCGATTGTGCCCGTTTTTGTGCCCATCTGGGTTTCGAGGTAGGTGGCTTGCTTCTGTGCAGTCCAGTTTGAAGTCGGTGTCGTTGACGTTGTTGTAACGGTCAAATACAGAGCGCGTCTTGTGCCCTGAGACCATCATAGCGAACGCCTTATCACCAAATTTTGGGCAGCATTTAGGCAACTTGGCCTCGTTCTTTTTAGTGTTCATTGCTTCACTTTTTTTAAACCGGTCAATCAATCTGATTTCCCAAATATATTTAGGCGCTTTATAAGCGTCTCCTCTATATAGGGCGACCCGTTTGGTGTGCGGTTGGCCTTCTTATTATTGTGTCATCTACCCGTCAACCCTCTGATTCTGCCACCACTCATGTAAATAAACCCTGGCAGCCGATGGAAATTTCCGGTTCTCGGCAGCGCATACCTATCCAGATAGGGTTCTGTATTAAATTTCATGCACTTAAATCCGGCGATTTGTATGTTAATCCCTACAGTAATCCATGCAGCATAACATATTCCCATCGTAATGTTATTTAATTACAGGTAGTTAAAAATAGACAAATTTTGGCACAGCAATTGCTTATATCCTATCAGCAGGATAATTATAATGTCAACTCCGATGTCACTGCTCTTGCTAGGAATGGGATTAATAGTTGTTGCCGGCATAATCCAAAAGATTTCAAAAGTTTCATCATTCTTTCAGCTATGGTCAAAGATTAAGAAAGCGGTTGGTTATCAATAGGCCAAACCGGGGTGATGCGATTTTGCTTTCCCCGTGTTTATGTCCAATTATAAGGAATCCACCACCTGTTATTACCGAGAATAAACGTAGGTGTACCAACAGACAAACAAATATATCCTGCTTAAAGCAGTTGCCAGTGCCTATACAAATATCGGAGAAGACGGCACTAGCAAGCGAGCAAGTGACGCGAGGTGCAATAATGATGAATAAAACAAGAAGGAAATATTCTCGATATGTTGAACACGTCCCTATTTTGTATGCCGGATACGACTCTGAAAGTTATAACAAGGCCGTGATGCGCAATAGCTGTTCGGATGGAATGTATTTTGAGTCGGACTCGCCGATTCAACCAACAGGTGATCTTTACATTAAAATCCAGAGTCATCGGCCGGAGAGCGATGTATCTGAGCAGTACAAGGCTTTTCGCGCCAGAGTGAAATGGTGTCGTCAGGTGACTGTTGATAAGATGCCGTGTTATGGAACTGGCGTTCAATTCACTGCCAAGAGCCATCTCTCATACGGTATCAATAAGACCAATTCTGATTGTCTTTGCGATTTTTGTGAGAATCGATCCTCCAGCAAATTGATCCATCGAACAGAAACCGGGATGCAGTTGTGCCTCGATTGCTTGCACCACATGGAGACACTTCCCCGCTCTATCGAAGAAGCTGTGGAGCGCTTCTTATTAGGAAACGTGGTTTAATTATCTTTCACAGGGTGTTTCCCGAGTGTTCATTACCTCTCTCGGGGCGATCCGTCAGGCCAATGGGTCGCCCTTAAATTTTTGTCCATGTCTCCTCACCTCAGACAAATCTCATATTGTGACATACCGCCGGATTCAAAAATAGCGAAATTTCAGCTATTTGTGCCACACCGTAGCAATTGACATTCCTTGTCCATCTTGTGTTGATAACTTGGTCGGGATAGCCAGACTGTATCAGACAATTTTATAAAATTTGTGGACGTTGCGAGATTGGCAAGAAATTTGGAGTTTTGAATCTCTTTATAAATACGGCCGTGCCAACCCCGCACTACCATTCGATATATCCTTATCAGTGGGTCGCTTTATGTGGCTGACCATCTAAATTTTCATTAAATAATTTCCAATTTTCCCCCTCTTGACAGTACCACAAGATGGTATACCCTTCTCACAAGAACACCAGTTAGCTGGAAGTCTTTTCCAGTTAACTAAATGCGTTGTTCTGATGCCATATATTCTGATGAGAGGTGAGAGCTGTGAAAAAATTGCATTTTTTATATATCGTACTGTCAGTTCTCCTGACGGTCGCATGGTTAAACGCTTATGCAGCAAGAGAAAAACCTGCCAAGACGGACAAACAGTTGATTGCAAGTGCCAGGTCTGCAGCGCCGCCCAATGTCGCGAAGGGCGCAACCGTCGTTGCAATGGAAGCCGACGGCAAGATGCGAACGCTGTTTAATGGAACCAACGGTTTCACCTGCATGCCGGATAATCCCGCAACACCAGGTCCGGACTCAATGTGCATGGATAAAAACGCGCTTGAATGGGCAATGGCATGGGTGGGCCACAAAAGTCCGCCTGCGGGTAAGGTGGGATTCATGTACATGCTTGCCGGCGGAACCGATGCCAGCAATACCGACCCTTACGCATCCAAGCCCGAACCCGGTAATCATTGGATCAAAACGGGTCCGCATGTGATGATCGTCGGTGCCGACACCAGCTATTATGATTTATACCCGAAAAGTGCCGACCCCGATACTTCGCAGCCCTATGTCATGTGGGCCGGCACACCGTATATGCACCTGATGGCGCCGGTCAAATAAGAACGGGAAGGGTGAGGTTTTTTTCGAGCCTCACCCTTTATCTCCTCGTTCGTGCCGCAACGAGTCGATTACATTTTCAATGTGCAGAACACGCGCCACTCGTTAACCTTCCTTAACGACCGGCCGAGCAGATTCAGAAGGCCTCTTTTTGGTTCCCTGTTCCGACCTTGTTTTTCATGGATTTCAAACCTACTGGCCGCTGGACAACCACAACGGCATGGTTCCCGTTCAACGGCCGACCTTCAATTCAAAGAGGCCATCCTTTTTCAGTCGCCTTGCTTTGCAATACCCTTTTGCTGTTGGTTCGGACAGGATTAAAAGTGGCTCTGGTTTTCTTTTGGTTGCTCCGTGTTTTCTTTTTTGGCATAAGCTGAAATGCTTCTTTTATGCCTTAAACGGATTTAATACCACTTTGGGGCCTGCAGAAGGGCATCAATCAACGTCGACGCATCTAAAGACCGTTTGTCCCATTCCTATCCGTTGCCGGTACGGTACCCATCTGATCATATGAACCAATGGGTGTGGCTATCTTTCGGACCAAGTCAAATAAAACGGGCTCGGAATGCTTAAATTAACATCGTGTGCCAGGCAGATCATAAGCTATGAAAACTCAAAGATAATGTTTAATATAGAGGTCACGGTATTCTGCCCTTCAATGGAAAACCATTGAATAATGAATGTCCGGCATTTAAATAGGAACGGTTCATGTTTTTAAATATTTCTCTTTTGATCCTTGGGCTCGCGACATTGACCCTGGGTGCCGAGGGTCTTGTCCGAGGGAGCGCCTCTTTAGCTATCCGTTTAGGACTGACACCTCTTATCATCGGGCTGACGATTGTCGCCTTTGGCACGAGCACACCGGAACTTGTCGTGAGTATCGTCGCTTCGTTGAACAATCAGGGCGATATTTCCATTGGAAACGTGGTGGGGTCCAATATATTTAATATCGGCATCATTCTTGGACTGACCGCATTGCTCTGCCCGGTCAAAGTCAGTCTTCAAGTCATCAAGCAAGATGGCCCGATTATGATGGCCACATCGCTTCTGGCATTATTTCTGATAACCAAGGGCACCATATCCCGGCCGGCCGGGATTGCCCTCTTCATCGCGCTTGTCGCATACATCGGCTTTACCGTCTGGATGGCGAAAAAAGGGACTTCCTCTGAAATCGAGCAGCAATTCCAGGATGGCGTGCCTTCACAATCAAGATCTCCGTATCGAGATGTCTTGTTTATTGGCGGTGGGCTTTTCCTGCTTGTCGCAGGATCCCGTCTTTTGGTGGTATCGGCCACTGACATTGCCCGTCTTATTGGAATAAGCGAGGCGGTTATCGGTCTGACCATCATAGCCGCAGGGACGAGTATGCCCGAACTTGCCACTTCAGTTGTTGCGGCACTGCGTCGTCAGCCGGATATTGCTGTCGGAAACGTTGTCGGTTCCAATATTTTCAATGTGCTTGGCATTCTGGGAGTGGCATCCATAGTAAAGCCGTTATCGGCAACGGGAATAACCCAATTAGACTTGTGGGTCATGGTTGCCTTTTCGATTGCTTTACTGCCGCTTCTGTATACCGATCTAAAGCTTCAGAGGTGGGAAGGAGGGATACTGCTCTTCGGATACGGCGCCTATCTGTGGCTTCTGTGGCCTTCGGTTTAATCCAGCTTTCGGGGCATTTTCATTAACCGGGAGCGGAGGGAATGACCAGCGACGGCAGTTTTCTCATTGGTCACCGTAGAGCAAGAATAGATTCCATAATGATATAAGACTGTTTAACCCGATTCACCCCCACCGGATGAGAGACAGAACAAGCTAAACTTTTTCAATATCAGGAGCTAAAAATCAGTCATGAAATCATCGCAACCGAATAATATGATCTGCAGTATTTGCGGCAAATCCAAAGCCAGATCCATGGTGATGCCCTCAGCGCTTGTCAGAAGTGCCGTGGCAGAACAGATTAGAGCCACTTATCCGGATTGGAAACGGGAGGGCTATATTTGCCTCAGTGATCTGAATCGATTCCGCATGCAATATATTCAGAGTTTGCTTGAATCCGAAAAAGGAGAACTGACGACATTGGACCATGAGGTCCTTGAGAGCCTTCAGCGACACGAAACCCTTTCAAGCAACGTCGATGCTGAGTTTGATAAAGACCTGACCCTGGGCGAAAAAATGGCCGACGGGCTGGCCACATTCGGCGGCAGCTGGAAATTTCTCATCATCTTCGGGGCGCTGCTTCTGGCCTGGATAGCCCTGAATTCAATTATGCTCCTTAAGAGACCCTTCGATCCTTATCCGTTTATCTTGCTCAACCTGGTTTTATCCTGCCTGGCGGCCATTCAGGCCCCGGTTATCATGATGAGCCAGAACCGCCAGGAATCCAAAGACCGCCTGCGGTCGCAGCATGATTATCGCGTAAACTTAAAAGCCGAGTTAGAAATCCGGCAGCTGCACGACAAAATCGACCACCTGCTGTCGCACCAGTGGGAGCGACTGGTTGAAATCCAGCAGATCCAAATCGATCTGCTTTCTGAACTTAGCCGGCAGCGGGATAAAGGCAAGGATATATAATCGGGCAAACAACCGTGCCCCTTTGGGGTTCGATAAAACAATACGACGGCAAAGGTGGTGTTTGCCAGCACCTGATGGTGTGGAGGAAAATTCAATGAACTGGATCACCATTCTGATCGGTGTGCTCCTGCTATGTGCCGGGCGCAGGCTTTTCTGGCTCTTTGTGGCCTGTGTCGGTTTTGCCAGTGGTTACCATTACGTCCAGCAGATAGGAGGTATTCATAATCCGGTCCCGATCCTGATTCTGGCCATCACTGCCGGCGCGGTGGGCGCCATCATCGCGATCTTTTTTCAGAAAGCCGCCATCCTGCTCGCCGGTTTTGCCGCCGGCGGATATATCGTGATGGTTCTTTTCGATCAGTTTGCTGGGTTGCCTGCCCAGATGGTCTGGCTGCCTTATTTTATCGGCGGGATTTTTGGCGCGGGTCTCCTGTATTTTGCTTTTGACTGGGCCTTAATTTTTCTATCAACACTGACCGGCGCCACCCTGATAGTGCAAATGGTAGCATTCAACCCCGGGGTTGAAACAATTATATTTATAGCCCTGGTTATCGCAGGATCGGTTTTTCAAGCCAAACTAATGACCGGCGACGGCCGCACTCAATGACGCCGGCATCTCCTTTTCCCTTTTGTATTGAATATGTCTAACGGAGATTTAACCCGCGAATTTCATTTAATATAGATACCCCCGGGCTTGCCCGGGGGTATCTATCTGGCTAAGAATGGGTTCGGATATTTGCTCAATAGTTCGAAATCTGCCGCCGGATAAACACAGGACTCGGAGGATCGTCCAAGCTGATTGAGATAATACATGATATCGATCCCGACAACGAGTGCACCGAGAGCCGCGATTTCGCGGGCCATGTCGACCACCCCCAGGTTCCAGCCGCCGTCTCCGGAGGCGAACAGCACCACATGGGCCGGGTGGACGGCCGGATGATACAGGGCTATCTTTCCGAAGCGTCCGAATTGATCGGAGGTTTCCTCAGCCCCAATGCCTGAGGCAACGGTCAGCATTAAAAACAGACATATAAAAAAGGCAACGACGCGGTTCATAATGCCACCCCCCTATTTAGTGTCCATCCATAAATGGCCTTTTTTCCGCTGGACGGCGCTCTCCGCAGGTTTCCAGCTGCGGCGTACGCAAAGTACGCCTCGCCGCAAACCCTTGTGCGGCCACCGCTGCAGAGCAGCGGGATTTCGTTGCCTGATTGAAAACGAATATGGACTCAACTTGCCCAGTGAAAAAAAATATCATTTATGAATTGGACACTTTATAATGCCATCCACTTATCGCGGATGGACACTATTTAATGCCGCCCGAAATCAGTGTCGCCAAATTGGTGAAAATTTGAGGCAACGCCAGCCCGCCGGGGGAAGCCAGATATTTGGGCCGCCACTGGGGATCAAATTTTTCCTTGTAATGGCGCAGTCCCGGAAAATTGTAAAAGTGTTCCCCGTGTCGGAAGACAAATGCCCCCAGGCGGTTCCACAGTGGTGCCAACGCCCGGTTTTCAAATCCGGAAAACGGCGCCATGCCCAGGTTGAACCAGCGGTACCCCTGTTCTTTACCCCACAGCATCAGGCAAATAAACAAATATTCCATGACGCCGTCAGGCGCCTCTGGAATATAGCGCATCAGATCCAGGGACAGCTCTTCCAGCTGCGTTCCGGTCCATAAATTGGCGAATGCCTCGATGCGATCATTTCGAATCACCAAGGCCACCGGACAGCGTCTGATATAATCCGGTTGAAAAAAACCCAAGGAAAATCCTTTTTCCTTGGTGCTTTTTTCCCTCAGCCAGGCATCGGAAATATTTTTCAGCCCATCAATATGGGCTGTCACCGACTCCGTTGGCACCACCTCAAAACGGCAGCCTTCTTTTTCAAGTTTTCGCTTGGTGTACCGCAGTCCTTTGCGGCCGCCACCTTCCAGCGAAAAAGTTGCCAGCGGAACGCGGGCTTCTTCACCCAGTTTCAATAAAGAAAGTCCCAGATCCAGGTAGAGATGCAACCGTTCATGTCCGATCTCATAAAATACCGTTCGACCGCCATAGCGATCGGACAACTCGCGAAACTTCCAGATGAGTTCGGGCCAGCGCAAATCGGATCCGATCGGATCTCCCATCGCAATCCAGCTGCGGCCTTCCACAGCATACATAATAAACGCATCGCCTTCCGGACTGAACAAAAAACGCTTATCGCCGAGCAAGGCCAGATTGGCGGACACCTGAGCCGAATTGCGCACGATGGGAGAGGCTTTTTCAAGTTCCTGCCGGCCGGAATCTGTCGGGTGAGGCGGAGCCGGCCGCAAGAGCCGCGCCGCTGCGAAAAACAAGCCCAGAACGACGACCCCGACGGTGGCGCGTAGGAATCGAGAGGCATCACCGCCAAAGGCAAAACGCCACCATAGGCTATCGGCGTATTCCAAGTGGCGGTAGGAATAAAAACCGAGCCAGACAGAGCATCCCAATACAATCAAAATGGCCGCAATCCAGCCGGCGTTAAAAGGCTGGCTGAAAAAAGAGGCCTTGCGATAGAAGTGCCGGCGCGTCGGCAAGATGGCAACCAAAATCAAAAGCAGAGCCATCGCCTCTTCGTAATCAATCCCTTTGACCATTGAAGCGACAATGCCGGCGATCAGCAGTCCGATGGTCAAGTGATAAGCGGCATCGAGTCGGCGTTGTAATCCCCGGCCCAGCAACAGCAGGCCCATACCGGCAATACTGCCGATAAAGTGCGAAATTTCCAAAAATGGCAGCGGAACCAGCTTTTTTAAGTAAATGATGCGCTGATCGAGAACTGGCGTGGTACCGGAAAACAGTAAAATGGCCCCACCAATGAAGGCCGCGAAAGCAAATACCTGGGGTACGATTGGAGACGCCCACCGTTCAAAAAGCCGAACAAAGGTACTCAGACGCTCTCGTTTGGCGCAGGATTTCCTGCAGGCCAAGTAACAGGGCCGCGGCGCCCAGCGGGAGCCAGTAATACAACGCGCGGTAGCCCAGAAGGGCACCGAAAATTTGATTTGCCGGCATTCTGGCGGACAGCATCAGCACCATAACCGTTTCGAACACACCAAGTCCCCCGGGGACTTGACTGACAAGTCCGGCCAGTTGGGCCAGCAGGTATACGCTAAAAAATTCCAGGTAGGACATCGCGTTGCCGGCTGGCAGCAACACAAACAAAACAAGACTTGCCAGCATCCAGTCCATCGCCGCGATAGTTAGCTGGGCAACAAGCAGATGGAGGGAAGGAAGCTGAATTTCCCAGTCGCGAATCTTGATAGGCGCTTTTTTTACAGCCGTTACAAACCCATACGCCAACACAACAGCCAACATTAAAATACCGATCGCACGCAGGGAGCCCATCGGTAGATGAATGGCCGCTGGAATCGTCAAGGGTTCGAAAAGAAATACCATCCCGCCTAAGGTGAAAAATCCGAGCCACAGCGTTACCGTGCAAAATGCGACCACCTGGGTAATTTGCAAAACCGACAGTCCCCAGGCCGAATACAGACGATACCGTACGGAAGCCCCGGCAATCATGGACATTCCGATATTGTTGCTGAAGGCATATCCGATAAAGGATGCCAGGCCAATTTTAGAATAAGACAGCGGAAACTGGATATATCGAATGGCGAGCACATCGTAGCCGGTCATCAAAGCGTAGCTTAATATGGTCAGTCCTACAGCCAACCAGAGATGTAATCCGGAAATGGCCTCGAGCGCTTGCAGGATATCTCGGAGATGATAGGTTTTCAATTCGCTGTGCAGCAACCAGGCAGCAGCCGCAAAGAGAAACAGGCTGAGGCCGGGACCTAATATTTTGCGCAACACAGATTTCAATCCTATATGCTCCGATTAAAATTCATAAGCCCGTAATTGGGTGTTAGATGGGGTTTTGAATCCACTTGTAGTCATAACCACTTCTTTTTTCGAAAGAATATTAACATCGCAGCTGCGACGGCAACCATCACGCCCCAAAAAAAGAAGTAGCTGTATTTAAATTTGAGTTCCGGTAAATACTCAAAATTGGTTCCATAAATGCCGGCAATAAATGTAAGTGGAATAAATATGGCGGCAAAAATCGTTAGAACCTTCATAATGTCATTCATTCGATTGCTCATGACTGAATTGTACAAGTTCATTTGATCCGAAAGCATGTCCCGGTATGTATCAATGGCCTCTGCAGCGTGTGTGATCAGATCTTGCAGGTCCTTTAAAAAGGGGATTGTCTGATCATGAATAAGATCGGAATCCAATTTTGACAGTTGTATGATGGCTTCCCTGGCCGGCCGAATGGACTTTCTTAGATAATTCATTTCACGTTTGAACGTATTAATTTTTTCCATCACCACTGGTTCCGCATTTTCCAGAATTTCTTCTTCAATATCTTCAATTTTCTCGCCTAACCTTTCAATGATGAAAATATAATTGTCAACAACGGTATCTATTAAAGCATAGGCCAGATAATCTATACCTGATCCCCTAATTCTGCTTTTTTGTTTTCTAATCCGTTCCCTGACAGGTTCAAATACATCTCCCGGCTGTTCCTGAAAGGTCAGCAGAAATGTGTCGCCCAACACCATACTCAATTGTTCGGAAAGAATGACTTGTTTTTCCTTGTCATAACGAAGCATCTTTAAAACGAGAAAAATACAATTATCAAACTCTTCAAGTTTGGGTCGTTGTCCGGTATTCAGTATATCTTCTAGCAACAGCGGGTGCAGATCGAACGTCTTCCCGATATCTTTCATCAAAGAAAGATCATGAAGTCCGTCCACATTGATCCAGGTGACAGTTTTTGTTCGCTTAAATTCGGCTCCTGCGGCAATCTCTTTCAGCTCATCTTCCGTTAATTGAGCCTCATCGTAATCAATGACCCGAAGTCGAATGTTTTCTACCTTTTTGTTTCCGATGAATACCAAAGAACCCGGAGACAGGCCTTTGATCTCTTCGCGTTTCTTGAAAAATCTCGCCATGATTTTACCTCCTCATATATGAACTTCGCATGATTTGAGCCTGCCGATCAAAACGTCCAGGGCGTGACCGAAAAGTTAGCCGTTACCCTGGCCTACTCAACTTTGTAAGTCACCGTGATCATCCAGGAGGCATAATCCGCATCGGATTTTTTGAGTACCTGGATCACTCTTTCTTTGAAAGTCACTTCGATGAGATTTATTTGTCCCGGCCATAGCTTGACTTTGATGCGCAGATAACGCCATTGAGCACCCTTGACATCCTTGATCCCGAATATTTCCGGTGTGGCCAGAATGATGGATCGATGTTGGTCGTACATGCCCTTGGCAATCGCCTGAATGGTTTGGGATATCTCCTTTTCATCGATCTCCTGCGGCAATTGAATGTCGACGTAGGCACGGATGCAGCCGCCGCGAAACTGGCTGATGGTCGCAATATTTCTGTTGGGGATCATAATCCGTTGACCATGCAAGTTTATCAGCACGGTGAATCTGAGCCCGATGCTATCGACCTTGCCGATTTCATCACCCAGTTTGACCATCTCCCCGATAGCGAGTGCATCCGAAAAAATCAGCGTGAGACCGATCACCACATCCTGCACAAATCCTTGCAGTCCGAAACCGACAGCCAATCCGATAACTGTTGCACTGGCAAAATAAGTCGTCAGCGAAATTTTAAATTCACGCAGAATCATACCGACGGCAACAAAATAAATGGTAAATGTCACAGTACTGACCAAGATGGTAATGATGGTTGCCAGCTTGGGATATCGCCGGGCGAGGCTCTCCTCTGATGTTTCTTTTCTGTCCATCTTCATCGCCAACGTATATTGGCTGAACCGGCGAATGGACTTGACGGTAAAAATTGCGACCGCAGTCAAAACAAGAACGAGAAGAATTCTCAAAATCGGATTGATGTCGGATAAAAAATTTAACAGCTTCATGCTTTTATTTCCCAAACGATCAATAAAACGTATAATTTTGAACGGTTAAATTTAACGTCGCAGAAATTTCGCTTGTTTATGATTTTTGTTTTCTGCGATAATAAAGCGGTATATCCATAATTTTCGATTATGCTTTGCAAATCCACTTAAAGCATTCCTTAGTTGCTGGATAGAATCGAAAGGAAAAACAGGTGGGTGATTTTCATGTATATTCACGCTTCGCGGTCAAGGCGATATAAAACGGCAACCAAAACCAGACTTCCCGCCAGCATCCATATCGGACCGAACAGCCACAGGGCCAGCGGCACAGAAAAGTAGAACCCGCGCATGCCGATGGTGTAATGCAGCGCGCCGTGATTAAGGACCTCGGTAACAGCATCAGCGGAAACGGTAGAATCGTTGGGTTGAAACGTGTTAATCATGAACCCGACGTGATTGTAGTAACGGATAGTTAGTGTAAAATTAAAAAAAGTGGCAAAGAATAATATCCCCAACAACATCAGTTTGAACATCCATAATATTTCGGTTTTGGTTCCAAGCAGATTGAGCGCATGCGAGACCTCATTGAACACACCCGGTCGAAAAGCGGCACTGAACGACCCAAGACAGATAAGAATCGCGGTAGACGCCAAAAACGTGGCAGCCATGACTTGGTTGCGCAGCGTCTGCACTGCCAGGATGTCGTGCTTGTCTCTCATGACCCCAGTGACCCACATCTGTCGCGCGTGATTGGTAATGCCGATGGACGTCTCCAAAGGGTTCCGACGAAAAACCATATACAGATGCGTGTGGTAGGCGATGATAACGATGGCCGTTGAAACAGCCAGGATGATTTCGTACAGCGAAATAATGGACATGTTTGGCTTTCGGTATGGAAAATGCTGTTTAAAGAGCATGCAATCGCAAGTCAGGTCCTGTTTTCGAATTCACCCCTTGCTGCGGGTACATCCAATGTAATCTTATTCTAGCTGAAATCTCGCTTCTGCTTGTGTAAAGCACAGCCCCTGTTCATATACAAGTAATATTGGAGGTTGGCTCGTCGAACAATTCTCGAGAGCGGGTTGGCCATTAATCAATCAGAAAAAGATGAGGTTTTTCAGCAGAAAATCTCTCACCCCAAAAAATGCCGAGCTGAATATATTCCACAAACTCGGTATATTGATGACTAATATGAGAATGATGAAACCGGCACCGGTACGGCCGAGCATCTCATAACTGCCACGCAGGTCCAGGGGCAGCACGTATTTGAAAAGATGACTGCCATCGAGCGGCGGGATGGGAATCAGGTTGAACATCGCCAGCACGATATTCAGGAGCGCAACATGCACAAGCACGTAGACAGCCAATGAACCGCTAACATTACCGGAAAACAAATGAACTATGTTGAGAAGTAGAATCATTGTCACGGCGATCAGGAAATTGACGGCGACGCCGGCAACCGAAACACAGATGTCTCCCAGGACCGGTCGCCTGTAGTTGCGCGGATTTACGGGGACAGGTTTGGCCCCGCCGATGATAAACGTCCCATTGGAAAGAAAATAAGCCATGATGGGTATCGCGATGGTCCACAGCGGGTCGATGTGGGGGATTGGGTTGAATGTGATTCGTCCCTGGCGCTTGGCGGTCTGGTCTCCGAACAGCCAAGCGACATAGCCGTGCGCCATCTCGTGGAGCACAATGCTTTCCACCAAAAATGCGATGATGAATATTTTTGCTATGATTTCGTCCATTGGCATCATCCTTTATAAATGCAGTAAATGCCGGGGAATAAACCCACATAACCTACTGTATCAACATGGTTATTGACACACAAGGCCATTTTTGCCATACTCCGGCTCACAAAAAATTTCTCTTTCCTCATTTAGCAGCTATTTTGCGAAGCACTTTAAAAAATCGCTGTTTTGTTTAGAAGTGGCCATAAATCAACTTTGCGACAGGAAAAACACGTCATAAATAAACCGCTTCACATTGGTATTACATCGGTTAATTTTGATGCCAAACCCGAGGGAATTTGTACCGGTCGTTTGGTTCGGGCACTCTTAAATCATGGCTTTAGGATAACACTTGTTACATCTCGAAAGTCAAAACTCGAATACGCGCATCCACGTTTAAAAATAGTTGGATTGGCCTATAGGCCGAGGAATCCTAAACTTTTGTTCAAGTTTTGGGCAAAGTTAACCGGTTCGATTGAAAACAACTTCTTTTTGTGGTCTCGGCGTGCCCTGAAACATCCGTTCGACAGCGATGACATACCAGATATTTTTTATGGTAGAGCATGGCCGTATGCCAGCCTGGTTCCGGCCTACTATTACTCAAAACGTTACAGCGTTCCTTTTATTGCCCATTTGAGCGATCCTATCCCACCTCCCAACGAGGCGTATCCGGGCCCAAAATCTTTAGAAAATCTTCAAGTAATGCTCGATTACGCTAAAGCCGTGACCTTCACTAACCAGGAAACCGTTGCGTATCAGGGACAATATACACCCATAGGCCAAGATAAGGCCCACGTACTTCCGCATGTCAGCCCTGGTGAGCACCGGCTTCCACCGGCCGAGAAAAACGCACAGCGTTATTACCATATCGGGGCCATTGGAAACCGGCGGCCTGTTTTGTATGCGGCCTTAGAAGGCTTCAAGCTGCACTTGAAGAAATACCCCCATGCCCATATGAACTTTGTCAATCCGAAACCCCAGGAAGTGCGGCCGGTTATCAGGCAATTGTCTCTCGAGAAGCATGTGTCGATTTTACCATTTGCGCCTGACATTCGGACGGTTATGACTCCGGCAACCGCATTGATATCTTATGAGCCGAACGTTGAAACGCCCATCTGGACGTTAACCAAAACAATTGAATATCTTTGCGCCAATCGCTGCATTTTTGCACTGACCAGTAAGACGAGCCCGACCGAGAGGCTACTGCGCCGGTTTCCTGAAAGCTGCGTTGTCGTTAACGATTACGATTCCGGAGCTATTGCTGAAGGGTATGATAAATTAGCCGATTTGGCGCCATCAGAAAACCATTTCATACAGCGCTTGGAACAAATGGCGGATTTTAAGGCTGAGAATGTCGCCAGAAAGTTTGAGGAGATATGTGAATCCGTATTGAAATAATAATCATCAGTAACCCTTCAGCATTTCCGGGAAATCGTCTAAAGTAATACTTGTTGCAAAGGTTAACAAATACCGAGGGAGATGATTATTATATAATGTAAAAAAAGATAATTACCGGCTGGCTGGGCGAAATAATGTTTTTAAAAGACTGCTTTAAACGACTCCAAGGGGTTGGGTGCGAACGGCACGCCACCTTCGTTAAAAGCGCTTTTACCGTTTATAAATGCGATGGTTGCGGCCCGTCTGCACCGATAGATTTTTGATTTTTCACTTTGGCCATCCAGGTAGAGCAATTTAATCGGATAAATCAAAATGTTTTTCAGAACCGTCAAATAGTAAGTCAGCCAGAAATGATGTTTTTTAGAGTAGTAAAGAAATGACCACTGATAGTGCCAGCGTTTGAGGTGAATCAACCCGGGATCCGGGGTAACCGATTGACCTGAAGCGTGGGGCAGGCTGACAGATTCTGCATAATACATCTTAACGCCATTCTTGAAAGCCCGCTGACAAAGATCGGTATCTTCGTAAAACAGGAAGAGGTTTTCATCGAAACCGCCCAATGCCCAATGCTGCCGCAAATTGATCAGCAGTGCGCAGCCTTCGGCAAAAGAAACGCGCGGCAATGGCGAGCCTTCACCGCTGTTGTAGGGTACCGTAAAAGCTCCGGTGTTAGGGGCGACGAATAACCAATCGTCGCCCAACCGGCGGGTTGTTTTAACGAGTGCGTCTACTTGCTCACGTTTGATAACGACATCAGGGTTTAACAACAGGGCATAAGGCGTGTTGGTTTGGCGAAAGGCGTTATTGGCCGCGCGGCCATAACCGTGGTTGATAGGGCTGTCGATCAAGCGCACATCGGGGTAGTTTTCTTGTACAAGGGATACGGTACCATCCGTGCTGGCATTGTCAAATATAACGACATCATATCCATCCAGGCCGCCGAGCATGCTATCGAGCAAATGGCCGCTGTTGTGGGTGATAAATACGATCGTTATTGGGGTGGTCATTTTTGAGTGGTGCCTGCGCGTTTCTGCTTAATCCGTATTTGACCGCTATACCTTTATGAAGCGCTTCAGTATAAATATCCTCCCATTAAAAAGCAACGCCTACAAGTACCTGTTTTCCGGAACTGATCGCTGAGTGTCACGTTCTTGGCATTAAATTCCTTCTTACGACGTCTATCAACGAATCTGGTCTGCAAATGTACTGCTCGACCCGTCGATCCGTTCGTCGATTCCGATTTATTTTTCCTTCGCTAGAATCGGTCACTCGTGATAATATGAAGTCCGCCATTACGCGCGGAACTGCCGATGGGGTTCGTTAACACGCTTATCGTGTATACCCGTGGATAGGTCGCATCGGTTCACATCTGGTCGTTTTTTATCGGACAAAGAAAAGGAGGCTATGATGAGTGCGGGAACACGTCTATCAAAAGATTTCAGATTCTTATATGCAGGGTTTGTCGTTCTGTTGGGCCTCGTGACCCTCATTGGCTGCGGCGGGGGCGGGGGCGGCGGCGGTAGCGTTGCCAGTGGACCGGCGCCGATAACCTACGTCGGCAGTACGTCTCAAGCAACCATAACGGCCGCCAACGCAACCGATTTGGCGACAGAATCCTTGATTGGGGCCCAAACAGGCAGCGTCTTTTCTCTGGGTATGGGATCCGAACAACCGTCAACCGGATCGGACGCGACCCTTTTCGTTTACAAATTCCCCGCAATTTTACAAGGTGCTGCTGCAAACATCGATTTTTCGGAAAGAACAGTGGGCGCTGCGCTGATAACCGAAAGCGATACCATTGCCGGATCTTGCGTAAACGGGACGGCAGCGTCAATTTCACTCTCTCGGTAGAGGACACAACCGGCGCTTTTTCGGGCACCTTCGTTTTTAACCAATACTGTGAAGGAGAGATTGTCATCTCGGGATCCGTTGCGGTTGACGGGTCTATCTCCCTGCCGGTGGACACGGGGGAAATTCAATTCATCCACTTCAATTTTATCAACGTCAGTTCGGGAGATATTACACTTTCAGGCGATGTGACGACCGACCAGACAGGAATACCTGTCATCATCACCATGGATTTTCGTGTCAGAGACAATGTGACGGGCAAAGTGTTTTGGGTCAACGATTACACGCTCGCCATCACCGAGACTAACCCGTCAGAAATCGAAGTTGACATAACGGGAACCTACTTTAACCCTGATTATGGCTACATAACTTTTGCGACGCCCGCTACCGATCCATTAGTGATAGACGATTCGGTGTCGCCTTGGCCTTACGATGGCATCATCATATACGAAGGGGAGGGCAATACCAGTGCCCAACTCACCGTGATCGATCAGTTCTCGTATCGTATCGTAGCGGATACTAATGGCGATGGCTCACGTGATGATTACGATTCCGGAGATTTATTCTGGGCTGATCTGTAATATCGACCGGAGGTGGCCAAGCCAAAAGGGCGTCCCCCACAATCAGTGTGACCCGTACCCGGTCCTCGGTTCACCGGGTACGGGTTTTCACCCAATTTGCTGGGGGATATAACCCATAACGGAATGCGACAACCATTTCGTATTTAACCGTTTTTATAGTAATTACAAATAAATATATTGTATATTCTTTTGTTGGCGTAACGGCACAATCTTTGCTTCGGTAAAGGACCGGATGCTTAAGTCAACCGTACCGAAAGGTGAAACGTTGGTGGGTGCCCATCAACTATACTGGGATGGGCGTCGCCTTGATTTGAATATCACGGCAATTATGAGCGGAAAATAGCGTTATGGCTTACTTTATCTTTATCACATCTTTAATTCTGGCAGCGGTTGTGTTGGGACTGGCCATTATCCGGCCGCAGATAAAACGCAACGCAAATGGCAAAACCTCGAGGGGAAAGAACCGCAACAGGGGCGGGACTCAGATGAACGCGAAGGGTCACTATGTCATCATCGATTGAGTCGTCATTCAGTCGGCAGGCTTGCGCCTGGCACTCGTTTTTTCCTTCAAGCCTTCAAGAACGGCAACAATCGTCTACCAGCCTGTCGCCCTGGCCATAAAAAGAAATTCATAGGCCAGCCGCAGGTTGTCGACATGCAATTGGTAGAACCGCTGCTTTTCGCCGCCCTCGACAAGCGCTGTTTCGATCTCCTTCAGTTCAAGCGCCTTCATTGATTTCATCATCACCTGAAGAATTCGTGCTTCGTCGCCATGCAGCAGCACCCACCCGGGTTTACCTGCTGCCCAACCGTACGGGCTATCTTTCACAATCTTCATGACCGCTTTTTAAACCCTATGGGGTGGGTCTGGCAATGAATATTTGAGCATTTTCGTTTTTTTTACCGTGGCGGCCCGGCAGAGAGAAAGTTAGGTTGACTTGAAGTGGTTTCAAAACGTCCGATTATGGCCGAGGTTCAGACGTGGGGTGATTAAGCGCAGCATGAGGCGCATGTCCTCAGTGTTCCGTGTCCGGGGCAGGGACCCCTGCCACCGACCCAGGAGGGCCGCAACGCCATAGCTTGTCCGCCCGCCTGAGGCGGGTAAACCTTTGGTAGCTTGGCTGTTAGATGGGGTTTAAAACCTCTTGAAGGCAAGCCACACGAATCAGGATATTTAACCAGAGAGAGGCTGTAGAGGGTATACCTTGATTCGTTGCTCTAAAATAAATTTCACAGAAGGGAAGGGTCATTCATTTTGGGTCTCTTCCATCCCTCCCTGGATCACCTTAAACCACTTTTTTGAGTTGGATCGACTGGCCATGTCGGAATAACAGGTGCCCACACCATAATGGTACATGACAACAGGGGCGATGATTTCTTCAACCCATCTCACTTCGGCCTGAAAAATTTCAGGGCTCTGCGCATCGGGTAGTTTTTCTATCATCACGCTGAGCTCGCTACCGATCTTAAAGGGAACATCACACTCGAAATAAAAGCCCTCCGAATTGAGATTATACAACATACCGGTATGAATTTGGCCCGTATCGGTATCCTCTATAATAACCCATGAGTTCCAGGCAAGCCTTTTCACACTTCGGCGATCCCTCATTCGGGGCAATCCGGACCTCCTCCGGCAACACAGATATTCGGAAATATTGTGGTCTTAACTCCGGGCGATCAATGACAATGGGCGATGTTTTTCAAGGGAATGCGGAGCGGTTGGAAACGCCCGAGCCGATATACGCGAGTGAGAATGCAATATCCGTGCTCACCACATTTAAAATTTAACTGACTTGAATCATACAATAAAGTTTATGAATGCCCCACCAGCACCTACGGTAAGTAGGAAAAATTTTCCGCAATTTTGGGTAATTCATTTCACAGTATTTTGGCGAAAATGCTGATTGGTCATTGCATGAACGCGACGCGTTAAAAATGCGGGTTGAGGTTCTGCCAAGCAGGATCGGCACGTTACGGTTTGTCTCTTTTTTTATTCTGCGGATGATGTTATAATTTTTTTGTACCGGATGAGTTGACGTGATGTCGGCGGTTTGAAGCCTTTCCATTGGGTACCATTGAGAGAAAGGGGCAGCGATGAGTAAAGAGGCAAAAAGTTCTTCCGTTGAAAGAAGATCAGAGCCCCGTATAGATGTAGAGCGTTTTCATAGCGTTGAAATCAACCTTGGCGCACCGTTGCCGATCTATCAGTTCAACCTCAGGGACATTTCCGAGAACGGTGTCTGCATCTTGGTAAAGGAAGATTCTCCCATTATGAAGCGTTTAGAAGTCGGGCAGGAGTTAGATCTAAAATATTACGCTTTGGACGAATCCAATTCCAACATCACGAAACAACTGAAAACAAAAATTCGCCACATCACAAAAGGCAAACCGGGCCATTTTAACGGGCACTACATGGTTGGGGTTTTGTTCGTCGAATAACTACAGCGCGTCTAAAACATTGAGGTAAGGGGAAAACCCGGTCGTTTGATAACAACAAGGGGCCAACGCATCGGCTGGATTTGATTTTGAATGGTTGCAAAGCTCCCGCTATCCGGCTGACGGTTTAGCATTCTGGTGTATCCGTTTGCTGCAGTCCCATGAATGCCGCCCGGCGTTCGATTTCATTTCTGATTGAGCAATCCTCAATACCCCGGCGATCGAATCCACTCCTACGGTCAAATCGACGCCTTTCCGGGATATGAGACGACGCAGGCACACTTCTGCGATCCAATAGTTTCCGCCGCCCTCCCATATCACTCAGTGAAAGCAGCCCTTTATAAACCTTTACTTTAACTTTTCGTGCCTTTGCCTTACCCATTGTTCGGCTCCTTCAGATGGGGTCTCTGTGGCTTGATTCTGGCACAATTCCTAAGCTATCTGGTTGATCGCCTACATGATAATCATCGCTAGTCCCCCAGCTCAGCCGGGGAGACACCCAATGTTTGACAGTTCCAGGCGTTAACGAATACATCGATGATTATTTGTCGAGCCGCACGAATCCGCTACGTACTTATTTCTGTAACATCAACCACAGCCCAAGAAAAGGAAATTTTACCTATGCCGGTTTTGGTCAGAGTAACAGGGGCCATTATGGAAGAGAATGGTAGAATAATGATCGCCAAGAGAAAATCCGGCAGCCATCTGGCCGGAAAGTGGGAGTTTCCGGGCGGTAAGATTGAGGCCGGTGAATCCCCTGAAGATTGTCTGAAGAGAGAGATAAAGGAGGAACTTGCCATCACTGTCCGGGTGGGTGCCTTTCTGGGGTCGAGCATCTACCATTATGATCACCTGTCGATAGAGCTTTTGGCCTATCGCGTTTATTGGGAAGCAGGCGACCTTCGCATAAGGACTCACGAGTGCGTCGAGTGGGTTCCCATCAGTCGATTGGTCGAATATGATTTTGCGCCGGCCGATGTGCCCATCGTCGAAAAATTGAAAAATGGTTTTAAGGAGCGGCTTTGAACGATTCACAAACCATTGGGCTGCTTTAGCCGGAGAGCATTGAATCGAATATATCGAAAACCGAGGGCGGCTCAAGAGATCGAACCGGATGCCGATAACCATTTAAGATAGATTAGGGGACCTTCGCCATTCGACCCACGATAACACCCGGAGAAAAAAATAAATGGCCGACAAACCGGAAAATGATGGGGCTGCAGGCCAGATAGAAAATTCCGCTGAACGCATCCCATCACCGTTTGATACCGCCGGTGCGTCCGATTCAGAGCCCGGGGATGAGATTGATGAAAACGAAATCAAGGAACTGAGTCAGGAAGAAATATCTGCCCTTATTTCACCGGTATCCACCGACGAGAACGCTGCCGCACCAGAGGGCCCAGCCAAGAACGGGCCATTGGGTCAGCGGCAAGCGCTGAATGGCGTTACCGGTGAAATTGAGGCGCAGGCCGATATGCCTATTCAAAAAAAGGCTGATCGACTGGAACCCCATAGCGAAGTTAACGGTGTTAACGAATCAGTGGAATCAAAGGATGTCACCGAATCACCTGATATCGAACACGAAATCGGTCCCGGGGTCAAAAACGCACGCGTTGATGCGGACACTCGTGAGAATCTCTCGGATACGGAACCGCCCGGAGGAGACCTTACCCTTGACAGAGAGCCAGACCCTGATGTCGAAGGCGACGGCGAACATGACCTCGAAATCACTGCCGCTGTGCGTCACGATGATGCCGTCGACGGGGATGATGAAGAGCCCTTGGAATCTGCGGACGAAGACATTTGCGACGTAAACGGGTCAGGCGGTCCGGAGCATAAATCTCATACCGCCCACATCCGAACTCTCGGAACCGTTTTAGCCGGATGCCTCATTCTGGTCGGAATCTGCGGGTTTGTGCTTATCCGGAATCATCGCCCGGCACCATTGTCGAAAACAAAGTTAACGTCTCCTGTAGCGTCGTCAATAGCATTGTCAGGATCGACAACTGAGCAAGAAGACGCCTCACCAGGGGATTTTCATCCTGACGCTGCCGCCGCATCCGCTGAACACGCATCAGACCATATCCCTCAGAACCCTGTGCAGGAAAATCAGGAACAACTCGAAAAAGTCAGAAATCAAATGTTGGTCAGGGCGGGGATATTAACCGATCTCCAGGGCCAATACCGGACCGGTATTGGCCGGCTGGAAGAGGAAATACGAGCGGAAATCCGTTACGGGAACATCCAGTCGCTGGACCAGGCTCACAAAAAAAAGAAAATTGAATACCAGCTCCACGCGATACAGCGGCGACTGGGCTACATCGAACAACTCGAAAAACCGGTTCGCTGGTTGAATAAAGGCAGCGAAGAGCTTTTGTTCCTGCAACGCAAACACGACATTGAATCATTGGTGATGCCGGTATGCCGAGAAATCACCACTGAACGCCTGATCGCCGAAGGCAATGCCGCCATGAGTCGTTACGCCCATGACGCCGTGCAGGCCCAGCTGAAAGTCGACCTCAAAACGGCCCGGTATCCTTCGCTCAGCCAAATCTGGCAGAGTGTGCAGCCGGTGGGTGAAAATACAACCGTCGCGGAGACCGCACTCGGGCAGAAAGGTCCTCAGAGTGAACTTTCCGGGGGAGGTGAATCGGCCAGGAATCAGGCGATCTGGCGTGAGATCTGTACCGGCCAATTCGACCGTAAATGCCACCTCACGGCATTGTCTGCCGATGCTGCCAGTTGTCTGGCGGCCTGGAGTGAACCCGACCTTTTTATCAACCGTGTCTACCGCCTGACTCCGAATACCGCCCGGAATTTGCTCAAGTGGAAAGGCAAATGGCTGGGGCTGAACGGTTTGGTTTCGTTGTCCCCCGAAGCGGCGGGTTATTTGTTCAACTGGGATGGGGACTGGGTATCCCTCAACGGGTTGACATATCTGGACGCGGCCTCTTCGGCGTACCTGGTAAAGTGGAAAGGAAAAACACTTGAAATGATGGGGTTGTCATCGGAGTTGATGGCCCGCGACCCCCTCGCGCTCAAACATCTTTCCGCGTGGCAGAAAAAGGGAAATAAGTTGTATGTCACCGACGAGGTTCGCGAACTTATCGAAGCGGAAGGGTAACTCCGCAGGATTGCCTTAACATGGAGAAATTCGGACACATCAGACATCTTACCGGGATATGGTTCTGTTTTCTGTTCGCGGGGGTATTTTTATGGCCTCAGAATACATGGGGTGGTGTGGCCGGCGAACAAGTGATCGCGCAGAGAATCGAGGCCCTGATTCAGCTGCAGGCTGAACTGACCGGCCGCCTCAACTCGGCCCGTTCCATCCGAGCCGACCTCATGACACAGGATAGAGCGTTCGTGCAAGAAATCATGGCGGCCCGTGAGCACCTGAGTGAAACGACGTATGACGCTGCCATTGCAAATCATCGTATCCGCAATAACCTGAAACTGGTTCAACTGGTCACGGGATATTGCCACGCGCTTGACGAGAGGATCGCCACCTGTCGGCATGGCCTTGTTAAATTGAAATATCTCATCAACCGCGCAGAGGACGAGTTAAAATTGTATAAAGCGCTGAACAGTTTCGATCCAGCTGATCTCCTGAATCAAATCGAACAAGTGATTGCCGAATATCAGGCTGAAATTAATTCAGATTTAATCGAATCGGGTAAGATGGTGATTCGCTCCTGTGAAAGCATCTGGCAGGATGTAATAGCGGGCAGACTGTAATACCGTTTTATCGGCAAACCGCGAGACGACCCGTCATTCGCCGTCTGAATCCTCGACGAGGTCCGAATCGGTATTTCGCGCCCGGTTCTCACGTGAATATAAATAGAAACAGACAGACAGGCTGAAAAGATACACCGCGAAAAAGAAATACAATAGGGAATCCTGAGATTTGAATCCCAGAATGAAAAATCCGATCGCGCTGTAGAAAAGGAGTTTGGTTCGCATATATTCGTTGCTCATAGTATCTGGGGCAGGTGGTAAAATTTATTGGCCCGGCCCCTTTGATGTCATTATCGGCCGAAATGGAAAAATCTAAAGTCTTCGGCAAGCGTCTATGACCAAATTGAGCGATATTTAAGTTTGTCATTTCGAAAATATGAAACGTTCAACTTGGGTATGAGAAACTGCGGTCCATGTGCACCCGTCCGAAAATGGAACCATGATAGCGAATTGTCATGATTTTCAGGGTTTTGGCTTGAATAACAGGCATGAATCACGTATAATATTCAGGTATTCTGTGCGGTCGCACCTTATATTTCCCGAACATAAAGGTGAAACAATATGAAAAGACGTATTGCACTTACCGTCCTGCTGCTTTTCACCTTTTCCGCCTTGGTTTCATGCAACGCCCCCCCCAAACCGACCCCCGAAGAAAAAGCGGTTTTGGATTCGTTGAAAACGCTCCAACAGGGATATGACAGGCAGATTAGCGTCGATGAATTTGCCCTGCTGCTGGCGGTCGCATCCAATACCATCGATGATCTCAAAAAAACGGCTAGCGGAAACAGCTGTTTTTTGAACGCCGCCAACCGGTGCTATTCATCGTATGAAATCAGTCAGAAAGCCTGGAAGTTGAAGGAAGAAGCCCCCAATGAGAACCGGCGGGTGGATTTGGAAACCACGCTGTCGTTTACGATCGGTTTTGCCGCGATCAGCCTGGCCAAGGCCAACGAGTGCTTTTTACGAAAATAGCCGCCCCGGAGTCGTAGATTCGGTGAACGATAAAATTCGGTTTGGATTCCTCGGTATTAATCCAGGTTCTGTTCGATGATCTTACCGGTACCGGCTGGCTCCTGTCCCGGGGAGGCGGGTGCTGGAGGAACTGCTGCCGCTAATTGGCGCAAGGACTGTCGGGTTTGCTGAAGGTCTTTGTCCAATTTGCGGAGATCGGATCGGATGGCTATAATTTTCTTCTCAACGTCACCGGAGAGCACCGTCAACTTCTGCTGCTGTTTGTCAAGCTCCAGTAGAAGGGTTCTACGGTCTATTTTGCTGTCGATCAGTGTGCTGTAATCACCGATATCTCTTCGAAAAGTTTCGATTTCGCCGCCGATTTTTTCGAATTCGGTCGACAGCGTCGCCACCTTTTCGTCCAGCGCGTCATTGCGGGTGCTCACCTGAGTGGCAAGGGCCGTCAATTTGCCGCCCAGGCTTTCCTGCTCTTTCTTGTCGGCTTTGCCCGCATCGATTTTTTTCAGTTCACTACCGGCCTGTTTCAGACTGCTTTCCAGCTTGCCGACCTCTTTTTTCAGATCCTCAATGAGCTTTTCGGTTCCGGCTGATTTTTCGGTTATCCCGGTTTCCAGTTGCGCGAGTTTCGCCGTTAGGTCCTGTATTTGCTGGGCGAAGCCCCGTGACAGTTCCTCAACCGATTGATTGCCGCTGGACTGGTTTTGTATGACCCGGCCTTTGAGATCAAGGTAGAGGAAAAACAGGGCAATACCGATCAGGCAGGGGATGATGATGGCCAGGACGGTGATCCTTCTGCTTAGCTTGGCTATGCGATTGTCCTCGGGGGCGACGCGCAGCACCTCGTCAGGGTTTTCCTCGTCATCTCCGAAGGTGAAATCGTCTGAATTTTGATCGCTCATGATTCACTATTCCCATTCAATTGTGCTGGGTGGTTTGGAGCTTATGTCATAAACCACCCGATTGACACCTTTGACCTCGTTAATGATGCGATTGGAAATTCGGGCCAGAAAACTGTGTGGCAATTTGGCCCAGTCGGCTGTCATGGCGTCCCTGCTGGTAACGGCACGAATGGCAACGGTATTTTCGTATGTGCGGGCGTCTCCCATTACACCGACGCTTTTTATCGGCAGCAGAACGGAAAATGATTGCCACAGCTTCTTATAGTAACCGGCTTTTTTGATTTCATCAAGCAGTAGGTCATCGACTTCCCTGAGGACGTTCAATCGTCGCGAGGTGATCTCGCCGATGATGCGTATCGCCAGACCGGGACCGGGAAACGGTTGTCGCCAGACAAGTTCATCGGGCAATCCCAGTTCTTTGCCGAGCTTGCGGACTTCGTCCTTGAAAAGATACCGCAGCGGCTCCACCAGGTTGAGTTTCATTTTGGCGGGCAACCCCCCGACGTTGTGATGGGATTTAATCACAGACGTCGGTCCGCCGAAAGCGGAAACCGATTCGATGACATCCGGGTAGAGGGTTCCCTGGGCAAGGAATTCAGCGTCTTTGATCTTGGCGGCCTCAGCTTCAAAGACCTCCATGAAAACCTTGCCGATGATCTTGCGTTTTTTCTCCGGATGGGTCACACCTTTGAGGGCTTTAAGAAATTTGCCCTGCGCATTGACAAAGCGAATGTTGATGTCAAGATGCTGTTTGAGCGTAACTTTTAGCTTCTTGGCCTCGTTTTTTCTCAGCAGACCGTTGTCGACGAAAATACAGGTCAGTTTTTTTCCGATGGCCTTGTGAATCAGCATTGCCGTCACTGACGAGTCGACCCCGCCACTCAAGCCGAGGATGACACTTTTGCTGTTGACCTGTTCATGAATTCGCTCGATCGATTCGCGTGCGAATGACTTCATTGTCCAGGACCGGCGGCTGCGACAAACGGCAAACAGAAAATTATGGATCATTTTCCGGCCACCAGGCGTGTGCTCTACTTCGGGGTGGAACTGGAGTCCATAGAGTTTCTTTTGGGTGTGAACAATTGCCGCAATCGGCGTATTGCCCGTCGACGCCGTCAAAGTAAACCCTGCCGGCAGGCTCTCGATGGCGTCTCCGTGGCTCATCCAGCATTGCGTCGTTGGTTTTAAATCGGCAAAAAGACCGGTCTGACTGCGAATGTTCAACTCGGCAAATCCATACTCCCGCTTTTTTGCTTGCCGGACCTTACCGCCGAGCGCATCCACCATGTACTGCATCCCGTAGCAGATTCCCAAGACCGGGATCCCCAGTCCGAAGATGGCAGCGTCGATCTTCGGACTGTTCTTCTCGTAAATACTCGAAGGGCCGCCCGAGAGGATAATACCTTCAGGTTTTAGCGATGCGACGGATTCAATGGAAATGGTTGGCGGCTCGATCACGCAATAAACGCGACTTTCTCTGACCCTTCGGGCGATGAGTTGGTTGTATTGCGATCCAAAATCAATGATAAGGATCATTAGAATCCTCTTGATACCGGGGTGAAGTTATTCGTCCGGCAATGGGGATGAGCCAGCGAATTGTTTGCAAACAGTGGCACCAAAGCGGCCGCGACACGTCGAAACGGTTTGCGAAAATAGGGTGAATATGGTAGACAGCGCACCAAATGTCAACCGAATTGTGCTACGTTGCGTGGCGGCGGTGTGGACATCATTTGCGTCTGGGGCCAGATCAGTTGATAGTACAAATTTATGAAATACAAACGCCGTCTGAAGCTGAAACCATGCTATCGTTGGGAGTGGACCATATCGGCAGCGTCGTTTTGTCTGCGACTGAATGGAAAGACCCGAAAATTCACGACACTGTGCGGCTGACACAGTCTTCCGGAGGCCGAAGCAGCGTGATACCACTTTTCAACACCTTCGAAAAACCTGAATTGGTCGTGCGGGCACTGCAATATTACCGACCGGACATTGTCCACTTCTGTGATTCCCTTTCAGACGGTAACGGGACGCGTGATGCCTGCCGTAAAATGATCGCTCTTCAGAATAGGGTCAAAAGAGAGTATCCTGATATGGCCATTATGCGGTCGATTCCCATTGCACCATCTGGCCTCGCTCACCGGGTGCCCACTTTCGAACTGGCCGCACTGTTTGAGACGGCGAGCGATTATTTCCTGACCGACACGTTGATCGTCGAAAACGCTATGCCCTTGGAATCATCAACGGTCGATCAGCCGGTCGACGGCTTTATCGGCATCACCGGTCGTCCCTGCGATTGGGATGTGGCGCGCAAATTGGTGGAAAATACCCGCATACCCGTCATTCTGGCAGGTGGTATATCGCCGGAAAACGTCGCAGAAGGCCTATTAAAAGTCAGGCCGGCCGGAGTCGACAGCTGTACCGGCACCAACGCTGTCGACGACCGCGGGCGCACGATACGGTTTAAGAAAGATCCCGCAAGAGTCAAACGACTGGTGCTAGCCGTCCGCGAGACCAGGCTGTGAGGTCAAGAGCTGCGCACCGACACCGGGCTGTGTTTCCCAGAGCCCTATGAAAGATTAATAATAGAAGGAGAACGTCATCTATGTTGGATAGTTCAAATCTGCGCAAAGGCCTTAAGCTTGAAATCGACGGCGAACCATATATCGTGGTTCAGTTCGATTTTGTTAAACCCGGTAAAGGTCAAGCCCTGTATAAATGCCGGTTGAAGAACATGATCACCGGCGCCCAATTCGACCGCACCTACCGTTCGGGAGAAAAATTCAACGAGGCCAACCTGGAAGAAGTTGAAATGGAGTACCTGTATTTCGATGGTGAACATTACTGTTTCATGAATACCTCGACCTACGAACAGGACCTGTTGAGCGAGGACCAGGTGGGTGACGCCAAAAATTTACTCAAGGAGAATACGGTCTGCAGTGTCCTGCTCTTCGACCGCAGAGCCATTGGCATATCACTCCCGTTTTTCGTCGAATTGAAGATAACCAAAGCTGACCCCTGGGCCAAGGGGGACACGGCCTCGGGTGACAGCAAACCGGCCACCCTCGAAACCGGTTATGAGATCCAGGTGCCGCCGTTTGTCAATGAGGGCGAGACCGTCAAGATCGATACGCGGACCGGCAATTATGTCGAGCGCGTGAAAAAATAATGGTTTGCTGAAAAGGCCAACCCCGTCGTTGCGGATTATTTCATCACAGTAACCCCGGGGCGGAAGCGGACGCTTTGTTCAGGCGCTCGGGAGAGCACCCCCATCCAGGTTGTAAAGATTAATTCTTACTTAATTCGATATCGCCGAAGTAGGAAATCGACGATTCACCGGTGTTGTCCGAGTCGTTGGCGATGGCGATGGCGGTGATCATCGGCGGTTCCTGCTGAAACGCCTGCCGGTAGTCCTCATAAACGTTGCGCTGCTCCTCGATCCACGTGTTGAGCCGGTGTTTGCCGCTCTCTATAACGATCATCATCGATCGGCTTGAATAGGCACTGGGAATTACCGATCCTACCGGTGAACGATTGGCCCAGATATAATTGATTGCAGACGTCGGTGGATATTCTCCATAAAGCAAACGGGCGGCCTGAAATTGAAGCCTTTCCCATGCGCTGAGTTTCTCGGGTTGATATTCGAAGATGACGTACAGCCGGGCCGAATAGTCGTCGCCATCCTTGCGGGTTTCATCGCCCTTATCGTAAACACCGCTCGTTTTCCATCGCCATTTGATAACCTGGTACTGACGGGGATCGATATGCACTTTTTTTACCAGGGCGGCATAAGAGGAGCGGCTCTCAGCACGGATAACCACTGATCCCGTATCTTTGACGAGTGAATAGGCGGTGGTTTTGGGGATGGATTTAAAGGTTTGAAATTCCCAGCCCGACGGAATGTGTTGACCTTCCGTTTCAGCAGAAAATTTACCGATTTCCAGGGAGTCTTCTGCGCCTGCGATGGCAGGCAGCGCAAACGGCATCGAGCACAAAAGCGCCACCAGCATGGTGAACCTTATCAGGTATCCTTTTCTTTTCAAAGGCAACATGATCGACTCTCCCCGGCGTTAAAATTCTTTGCGTCGACGTCCACTGATTTAGCAACCCTCCAGCCGTTTCCGTTTGGGTCCGATAAAATTATCTTTTTTTATAGAAAATCAAGCAGTTGAAGCAGATCGGTTATGACCATATCGGCGCTAAGTCCCCGGCAGCGGGGATCGCCTTCTCGCAGGCGCAGGGATCTGGCATCTCCGGCGAACAATGCCGTTTGAAAACCGGCTTCGTGCGCCGGTCCGATGTCATTGAGCATATCGTTGCCCAGATAGAGCGCTGATGACCGGGGGATTCCATTTTGGTCCAGGTTTTTCCCCACCATTTCGAATAGGAGCGATGACGGTTTGGCTTGCCCGATCCGGTATGACAGCACGGTCAGATCCGGATCGAACCCGAGAGCGAGAAAATCAGCCTTCAAAAAATGTTCGAACAGGATCGGGGTATAAAATTGGGCATTTGATATGATCCCCATTTTGATGCCTGTGCGCCTGCAGGCGGCAAGCAGGGCATCGAGATGGGGCATGGGATAGACCGGGTTGATGATCAGTTCGAATTCCAAGGCAAATCTGTGGAGGTCTTCAGGCTGTCGGGTTTCAAGCAGTTTTCGCCAAATTCGGATGACATCCACTTCCGGATACTCGATGCCATTTCTCTTCATCAGCGTGTGTTCGGTTTCGATGGCGCTGAAAAAGGCATCCAGCAACTGCGTCGGCGATTCCGGAATCAGGTAGCGCTGCAGCAGTTCATCCAAACCGACAACGTTCCGTTCGCACTCTACTGACGTGCCGATGTCACCGCATCCGCAGATAAAAAGAGTTCCGTAAATATCGAACACAATGCTGTCGATCTTGCCCAGCGGTTTTCCACGCTGATCAAAACCGCTGGGAATGGGCTCGAGGGGGGTAATGTATTTGAGCCAAGAGTCACTTTTCAACATAGTCGCCCCATTTAAGCAGGCTGAAATTCGAGGGATTCATAAAATAGTCCACCAGCGGTGAGTTGTCCAGGCGATGGGTGACCTTGGTTCCTGCGACGCGGCTGTATATCCGCCGCAGCGTCTTTTGGTAGGTCGCGGCGTTATATCCAGTCGAAACCGCCCGGCGATTTGTTTTGATCAGATGACCAGAATCCTTTAAACGGCCGGGCTGGGCGAGGAAGGGATTGATTCGAATCAACGCTCTGGCGGTCGATCGGTCCATTAGGATGCGGGAGATAATGCGTTTTTGGAAAGATTCATCCAGTAAACCGAAATCAATATGATCGCCGGCCGTAACCGACGCGAAAGCGGCTTGGATGTCATCCGCGTCGATGGTACGGTGAAAGTGACTCGCGTTGATACGCATACATGCCTTCCACCGGGAATAAAGAGAATTTCTGGGGAGCCAGGCCAGAGGCACAGACAATGTCGAATACAAGTGATTTAAAACAACCCCCTTTTCTTCAAAATCACGGCATATGTCAGGCAGCCTGCGTCCCCAGAGGAATTTTCCGGCGAGCCACGGTTCTAAAAACGAAAATCCGAACCCTTCGGAAATACTGGTGGTCAACAGGAACCGCGCTTTTTGGATGAGCCGTCCGAAATCCTGCTGCAGGCCGGCGTTAAAAACAACGTTAAGATCGTTGGCCTGCACGAAACGAATCCAGCCTTCATGCGCCGCCACATCCGCAGGACTGTTGGGGGGCAGGGTAATAACGAGCGTCTCGCTATTTTGAAAAAAAAGCGACAGCAGGACGGCCTCACCGATATTCTTCCTGCGTAAGGCCCGCACAGGATAGAGAATGAAATCATTTGGAACGGTGGCCGCGGCCGCTGCGCCGTTGACCGATAAGTCACTTTCGACCATGTTGGGGACGAGATGTACGCCTTCCGGTTTAAGTCCACCCTGGCGCAGCAGGCCGTAATCGCGACTGTTAATTACCCCGAAATGGCAGTCAGCAGGGTAGGTTTCACGATAGAACAGCCCGGGACGGCCATCTTCTGCCAGGTCGTGTATTTGCAAAAATAGTGCAATTCCCGTTTGCTGAAGTCGTTTCAGGATCTTGAGAAGATGTCTGTTTTTGGCGATGGTCGGGTTGTGGACGTGCAGCAGGTCGCAGGGGCCTTTGAAATGGGAATGGATGGCCGCCAAGATGGCGTCGGCAACATCTTCGGCCGGCGGGGAAGCTCGCGCCGGCGTGTCGTAGCCGAGTCCGTCGATGACAACTGTGGTGACCGGAAACGCCGACCGGCCGGGCTCGCCTGTCAGCACCAGGATGTCATCGGTTTGCCCCAAGACGTCGACTTGGTGTCGGAGTACCGTTGTCACGCCACCCGTTTTCAGGTGGTAGTGAATATAGGCGATTTTCATTCAGTCTTTGGTGAAGAATTGCAGCTTGGTCGATCCGAGATCGATGACATCGAACTCTTTCAGCAGTATCGAATCTTTTATGGCCTCACTGTTGACTTTGGCCTTGAAGAACCCGCCGACATGGCTCAAGTAAAATCCGTTCGGTCGAATGCTGATGGTGACGGCTGTTTGTCCGACGCCGATTCCGCTGACGACGATGTCCGATGAGGCATCTTTACCGATCTTGGTGAGTTTCTTGGTCAGTGTCACCTCGCCTTCACCACCGGCAAGATAGGAAAGAATGCCGACGACTTGACTTTTTTCCGCTGGAGGATCGGGTGACGGGCTGTTGGACTTGTTGGCCATATCCCGATATTGGTTCGTGTCCATGACAATGGTCTGGTCTGCCTGGCCGACGGCATCCTCGGGACGGGCTTCTCCGTCCTGGTAGGCAAAGACAAGCGTATGTTTGCCGATGTTGACAACGTCACCATGCTTGAGCCAATGGGAGGTGACGAGCTGTTCATTGACAAAGCAGCCGTTCTTGCTCTGCAGGTCGGTGAGAACAAATCCGTCACCGATGGCATCGATTTTGGCATGATGTCCGGAAACGGCGAGGTTTTCGATAACGATATCGTTGTTGTTGCGTCGGCCGATCGTAATCGAGCGACCTTTTTGCATCGGGTAATCCGCAATTTTGTTCTTCTTGAATTTTAGCGTGAGAATCGGCATTCTATAACCCTCTCAGGTTTCGATTATCTTTTTCGAGCACCCATACGTCTTAAAAAACTTTCTGATACTCGTGATAGCAGGTTCTTGATTTTACCTTCGCTGTTTCTATGCTTGTGGACCTGAAGGACAATGACGGTAATGTTATCGGTTCCGCCGCGATCATTGGCCGTTCCCACCAGGCTTTGGCAGGCTATTTTAGGGGGATGGCGGGTTGCTGCCGCCAGAATTTCCTCCGGTGAAACCAGGTCGGTCAATCCGTCTGAGCTGATAACCAGTTTGTCGTCTTTATAATAGGGGATTTCGCAGATATTGGCTTTAACAGTCGTTTCAGTGCCCATGGCGCGGGTGAGCACATGCTGGTATTCTGCGCCGATTTGTTCGGCCTCTGCCGGATGCGCGGCGGCGTGTTCGGCCACTACCGTGTGCATCACCGACAATGTTTCTATCTGGCCTTTGTGAATCAGGTAGATCGGGCTGTCACCGACATTGGCCGCCACCAAAGTCCTATCGTTGATGTAGAGGACCGAGACCGTAGATCCCATCCCATTATAGTCATCATTGCTCTTAGCCGCTTCGTACACAACCTTGTTGGACAAAGCAATCCCCGTGACAACCAGGTTGGCTGCCGGGGAAAGGGTTTGATCGGCAATTTCGGGGGCCGACGCCGTCACCTTGCCTTCATGAAAACTTTTGATGTAATCACGAATCGATTCGACAACCATCTGGCTGGCGATTTCGCCGGCGCGATGGCCGCCCATTCCATCGGCCACGACATAGAGTCCTATATCGTCGTCGACGAGCAGGGTGTCCTCATTGCCTTTTCTTTTTTTGCCGGTGTCACTGAGACCAGCTGATTCAATCGTGTACATATCAGGCGAATGATTTAGATATAACTACCCAACCACGCACGGAAGCCGGCAGCGTGTCTGCCGATAATTCTATGAAATTTGTTCCTTAGAGTAACCTCTCAATTATATATGAGAAGCTCAACAAAGTAAAGACTTTCAACACCTTATATTATTTCCCCGCATAATTGTCGAAGCGCAGGGATGCCACAGGGGGGATAAATGGTCATCGTCCGAACGCAATCAACACTCACCGGCGCAGGGTGCCATTGATGGCTTCAATCACACCAATCGTTGCTGAATTCCGTATTGCACAAGCGGCTCAATTTGGTTTATAAACGGTTGTCTTTATTAATCAGCCATGCGGATGGATCAATGCAGCGAATCACCATACTGGAAAATACGATTCAACCCTACGCTTGGGGATCTTACACGGCGATACCGGAACTGCTCGGCAGGCCATCCGATTCAAACACGCCGCAGGCGGAACTCTGGATGGGTGCGCATCCAAAAGCCCCGTCCATGGTCCCGGTGGACGGGCGGTTGGAATCCTTAAAACTCCTGATCGACAAGTACCCCAGGGAAATCCTCGGCCGAAAAGTGTCCACAGCGTTTCAAGGTGAGCTACCGTACCTGTTCAAGGTGCTGGCGGCGGCCCGGCCACTTTCTCTTCAGGCTCACCCGAGCGCATCACAGGCACGGAATGGCTACATACGAGAGAATGGCCTGGGGATCCCTCTCGATTCCCCTAAACGGAATTACAGGGATCCCAATCACAAGCCCGAGTGTATCTGTGCCCTGACACCATTCTGGGCACTCCATGGGTTCCGAAGAGTACCGGACATTATTGCACTTGCCGGTCGCCTGCAACTTGAATCGATGGAACCCTTGTTGCATATTTTGAGGGACCAACCGGATGGCCGGGGTCTGAAAACCTTTTTCCGGACCATGATGACGCTCCCACCACTTCAGAAAAGTCGACTGACGAATCAGGCGTTCGACAGAGCCCAGAAAAAATCCAAAGAAAATGATGCCTATCGGTGGATCGTCAGATTGATGGAATCGTATCCGGAGGACATCGGGGTCCTGGCCCCTCTCTTTCTGAACCTCGTCCTGCTGCAACCGGGACAGGCGCTTTACCTGCCGGCTGCCGAACTGCATGCATATCTGGAGGGCGTCGGGATCGAATTGATGGCCAACTCGGACAACGTTCTCAGGGGCGGCTTGACGCCCAAACATATCGACGTGGCCGAGCTTCTCGCGGTCCTTGATTTCGAGGAACGAACGCCGCGGATTTTAGCGCAGCGACCTGGAGCCGCCGGGGAACGTATCTATGATTGTCCTGCCAGAGAGTTCACTTTGTCGGTTATTATCGTCAGTCAGAAAACAAGTTATGCGAGCCCGCAAGAACGCAGCGTGGAAATCCTACTCTGCACGGCCGGTACAGCAAGAATCAGCGATCTCGGTACCGGTGAAGTGACGGTGCTGAATAAAGGAAATGCCGCCCTTGTACCGGCGGCAGTCAGCGCATACGATCTAAAAGGAACCGCCACAGTATACAAAGCGGCTGTGCCGATGTAGCCAACGGTAGATTACCAACTGTGTCGGAATCGGCGAATGATCCCGAGCAACGATATAATGAGGAGGAAAATTGGAAAATACTGCGGAAATATTGAAGGGGAAACCTTTTGATCTGACCGAATCCGTCACCTACGGTATCGGATCAGTGGTCAGCAAAACGCTCCTCAAAAAGGATAGCGGAAACATCACCCTCTTTTCATTCGATAAAGGTCAGGGCCTCAGCGAACACACGGCCCCTTTCGATGCCGTGGTCCACATCCTGGACGGACAGGCTGAGATTACCATCGGCGGTGAGCCGCGGACGGTAAGTGCCGGCCAGATGCTCATCATGCCGGCCGATGTGCCGCACGCGCTGCATGCCACCGAAAGGTTCAAGATGCTGCTCATCATGATTCGCAGCCGATAACCGAATGGCGAATCAGCAGAGATAGCGTGTCAACAGGGTAAAGTGAATGGTGACATACACGGGTATCAACCATCTGGCAATGGTTACCGGAGATATGGCTGCGACCATCCGATTCTGGCGGGATCTTCTCGGTATGCGACTGATTGCCGGGTTGGGAAGAACCGGATACCGACATTATTTTTTCGAAATCACAGGGCACGACATGATTGCATTCTTCGAGTGGCCGGATGTTCAAAAAGGGAACGAAAAAGATCATGGGGCCCCGATCGAAGGGGCGGTGGTTTTTGACCACGTCTCCTTCGAAGTTGAAAGCGACGAAGACCTTTGGGAACTGAAAGACAAACTCGAAGCCGCCGAAATCTGGGCCTCGGAAATCGTCGACCACGGTTTCATCCATTCTCTCTACACCTTCGATCCCAACAATATAGCCATCGAGTTCAGCGCCCCCGTTGCCGGTGTGGATCTCCGTAGAAATCCCCGTATGCTGGACAGGTCTGCCTCCCCGGTCGCGCGAGAAGGGCCTGAGCCCCGTCCGGGGGTCTGGCCGCCGGTTTCAAGACCCCTTTCCGTAGAGAAACGCAGAATTTATCCCGGAGACGGGGTCGTGCTGGCAGCTGATGAGGATGATGAGACGGGTGCGATGCCGCCGGTGAGAACCCCCATTTGAGCCGCCGGCACAGAAGTGGTTTTAAAACGTCAGATCACGCCCAAAAACAAGGCGTGGGATGACGAAAAAACGGCGCAAACATGGGCGTATGTATTCGGTGTCCGGGGCAGGGCCCCCTGACACTGATCGCGGAAATCCGCAACGAGTTGACTTTTCCGCTCCGCCTGCGGCGGGTAAACCTTTGGCGGATGGGGTGTCAGATGAGGTTTTGAACCACTTATAGGCGAATATTGCGGAGAACCGTTTTTGTCATGCAAGCCACAGGGAAAGGCCACGACTAAAATGCGGCAAGCCCTTAAGGTCGCACAAATTCTTGTACTGATTCTGGCGATCGTTGCCGCTGCCGGCGGTTATACCGACAGGCCGATCCACTGGCTCGGAATGGACAGAATCGCGGCTGTCAATCAGTCCTACCTCCAGCGGTCCATGGACAAGGCGACCAACGGTTTCCTGGTGCTGTCGGGGATTAAAACCGGCCTGGCGGTTATCGAGGGTTCGGAGATCGGTATCGGGTTCAACCTCGAGATTGGCGATATTGTCCAGTCCGTTTACGACTATGTGGATATTGCCTGGAAAACGGCTCTGGCCGGCGGCACCGTCATTCTGATAACACGCCTGCTTCTGCAGACCGTAAACCTGATTGACCATTGGTGCCTGGCTTTGGCTCTCGGTTGCGGGTTGGCGGCCATCGTTGTCGGATGGATTTTGCCGCGCGCCGACAGGTTGAAGCGCCTTACAAAAGACGCCGCCTTTTTCCTGGCTGTCTGTACGATGGTTCTATACATTGTGTTCCCGATTTCCATCGCCGGTGCTGCCTTTATTTCCGACAGAATTACCGGGCCGTTGATTGAGGAGTCCCAAAGAAGCTTCGAGAGTATTAAAGACGAGTTTTCAGTTGAAAACATCAACCACCGGCTGTTCCCTGATGAACCTTTGAAGGGCGACAGCCGCATCGCGGGCCTCATTCTCAAAGGTAAAATCGCCGAGATCAAAGAATATCTCAGGACTCAGGCCGAGTATTTTAGAGATAAATCACGTAATGTCGCTATCTGGACGCTTCAATTGATTGCCGGCTACCTCTTTGACAGCATCGTCTTTCCAATCGTTTTCTTCTTTCTGCTCTTTGTGATCGCCAAAAGCGCGCTGCTCTACGTATTCGAAGACCACAGAGAACTATCGTACCGAAAGGAGATTCGTGATGTGCTGGCCATGCTGGAATCCTCTAAGGCAGGCGCAGAGGGGCATCGCCACTATCGATCGGAGCCAACCCGAAGGGCGCCACCTCGTCAGCGCATTTACAGGCGCTACCGGGATAAAACCAGGTAAACATAAAGAAAAATAAAACTCTGCGCTCTTTGCGCCTGGTCAATATTTATTTCTACAAGCAAGAATCTATGTCTTTATATTTGTTACCGCATTGGTAACTGGTGCCTATCCACGAAATTTTATGGCACTGTAGAGTGCCCAAATCATAAATGAGAATTTTTTTTCGCTAGGCAAGGCCGCATCTCGCCATGGCGGGACCCAGTGCGAAAAAGGCCATTTATGGATAGACGCTAACTAGCGCCGGCCTTCAACGGTGATATCGATGCCGACCCGCGTGTCAGATAAGAAAATAATGGAATTGCGCAAGTCAATTGATACGATCGATGACGAAATTCTTCACTTGATCAATCAGCGCTTGGTGATCGCAAGAAACATCGGGCAGATTAAATCAAAAAAGGGCGCCCAGGTTGTCGATACCGAGCGTGAAAGCAGCCTGATACAGCGCTTGAATGCCCTCAACCGGGGACTGCTGAGTAAAGAAAATCTGTACCATATTTTCAGAGAAATCATCACCGTGTCGCGCGATATCCAGGAACCGCAATTAAGTGATTTCTTGGGGCCCGGGTCGACCGCCGTTTACGCCGTCATCGGCGATCCGGTATCACACAGCCTGAGTCCCGTCATGCATAACCGCGCCTTTGCCCATATCGGTCACAACGGTGTTTACGTCCCTTTTCGCGTGACAGACATCCAAGCGGCGGCGACCGGTATTCGGGCGCTTGACATCAAAGGGGTGAGCGTGACGATTCCGCACAAAGTGTCGGTGATGGCTCATCTGGACGAAGTGGACGCTGAGGCCGAAAAGATCGGCGCGGTCAATACGATACTCAACCGTGACGGTCGCCTGATCGGTTATAATTCAGATTATCTCGGTGCCGTTAAAGCCCTGAGCGATGATACCGACGTGCAGGGCCAAACGGTTGTGATCATCGGAGCCGGCGGCGCAGCCCGGGCGATCGGCTTCGGTATCCTCCGGGCCGGGGGGAAAGTGGTCATCTTGAACCGCTCGCCCCATAAAGGTAAGCGCCTGGCGGATGACCTCGGGGCCGATTTTACACTTCTTTCCGAATGTCGCAAAGTTGAAGGGCAGATCCTTATCAATACGACACCGGTCGGCATGTTTCCGCATGCCGAGAAAATGCCGTTGGATGCCGAACTGTTAAGACCCGAATTGACCGTTATGGATATCATCTACAACCCCTTGAAAACCCTCTTGTTGAAGGAAGCCGAAAAAATCGGTTGCCGAACCATTGGCGGACTCTCCATGTTCGTGCAGCAGGGGGCCTTCCAATTCGAACTCTGGACCGGCGAAAATGCACCGATCGATGTGATGACGACAGCGGTGGAGAATACGCTGATGAGAGTGTAGAACCGACATGATTGAGATCAAACCGGGAATCGTAAAAGAGGCCACAGTTTCCGTGCCTGGCTCCAAGAGCTACACTCATCGGATGTTGATCGCGGCCGCCCTTTCAGGCGGCTGGTGTTCAGTCAACAATCCGCTCATCAGTGAAGACACGTTGATCACCCGAAAGTGTCTCGGGCTTTTGGGGGTCACCATCAGCGAGGAAGGCAATTGTCTCAAAGTGCAGGGGAGTGCCGGGCGGCTGAAAGGACCTGACATACCGATAGACCTGGGCAATTCGGGCACGTCCATGCGATTGCTGGCAGCAGTGGCCGCACTCGCAAGGGGTCCCGTTACGTTAACCGGCACCCGGCGCATGCGTGAACGTCCAATCCAGAATTTACTCGACGGCTTGAATCAGTTAGGCGTGACGGCCCGGTCGCTGAACGGCGACGGTTGTCCGCCGATCGAAGTCGTCGGCGGCCATCTCAAGGGCGGTAAGGTGGCACTCGACTGCCGCATCAGCAGTCAATTTCTGTCAGCCCTTCTCTTGATTGCCCCTTTTGCCGCTCAAAAAGTGGAAATCCGCGTCACCGAAGGGTTGGTCTCAAAGCCTTATGTGGATATGACCCTCGAGGTCATGGAGCGATTCGGGGTCGCTGCAGAGCGGAAGGGTTACGAGCGGTTTGCCGTGGACAGTGGGCAGACCTACCGGAGCGGCACTTACACGGTCGAGTCGGACTGCTCCCAGGCGGGCTATTTCTGGGCGGCGGCCGCCATTACCGGCGCGGACATAAAGGTCACCGGGACCACCTTGGCGTCACGCCAGGGTGATGTTCGCCTTACCTCCTGCCTGAAGGACATGGGCTGCCGGATCGTTGAGGAAAATGACGGGATCAGGGTGGTGGGCGGCCAATTGAAGGGTATAACCGTCGACATGGCTGATATGCCCGACATGGTTCCTACATTGGCCGTAGTGGCTGCCTTCGCACGGGGAACGACAGTCATTAAAAACGTTGCCCACCTCAGGGCCAAGGAAAGCGATCGCCTAAACGCCGTCGCGACGGAACTTTCCAAGATGGGCGTCGGTGTCGACTGTCGGGCGGATCAATTACAGGTCACGGGCGGCAAGCCAAAAGGGGCGGTTATCGACACGTATGCTGATCACCGTATCGCCATGAGTTTCGCCCTCGCCGGCCTCAAGGTCCCCGGGATAAAAATAAAAGATGAAAAGTGTGTCGGGAAATCCTTCCCAAATTTCTGGACGGTTTTCAATCGTCTGTATGCTGTAAAATAACGCAGCCATATGATTCGGGTCATGAATATCTTTCTTGTCGGATACCGTTGCACGGGCAAAACAACCGTCGGCAAGGCCCTTGCCGCCAAGCTGGGCCTGAATTTTGTTGACGCCGACCAGATGATATCTGCCGAAACCGGCTTGGACATTGCTGCAATCGTCGACAAAATGGGGTGGGAGGCATTTCGCAAAAAAGAGCGGGAAGTGATTTCGCGGTTATCCCAACGCAACGGACAGGTCATCGCCACTGGCGGCGGCGTCGTCACTGCCCCCGAAAACGTGACGGTTATGCGCTCCAGCGGGACGGTCATCTGGCTGAAGGCTTCGCCGGAAACGATCCGAAGACGCATGCAGGCCGACCACGGCACCGCCACCAGCCGTCCCTCACTGACAGGGCAGGGAAGCCTTTTGGAGATCGACGAGGTCCTTATCGAAAGGAATCCTCTCTACGCACGTGCGGCTCAGCATTTCCTCGACACCGATAACGTGAGCATTAAGCAGGTCGTCGAGAAGATTATGGCGTTAACTGCCAACAACTTCGAAACGCGATGAACAGACAAACCGGCCTAACCGGCCAACGGACTTAACGGACTCAACCGCCCGGAGGCAGCTTATGTCCAGTACATTCGGAACGCTTTACAGGGTAACGACCTATGGAGAATCCCACGGAAAGGGGGTCGGCGCCATAGTGGACGGCTACCCGCCGAAAATCCATCTGTCCGAAGCGGACATACAACCCCAGCTTGACCGTCGGCGGCCGGGGCAGAGCAAACTCACTACAGATCGCTCCGAAGCCGACCAGGTATCGATCTTGTCAGGCGTCGAAAACGGAATGACCCTCGGCACGCCGATTGCGCTGTTTGTCGCCAATAAAGATCAGAAACCATCGGATTACAAGACGATGCGTGCCATCCCGCGCCCTTCGCATGCGGATTACACCTATCAGGTTAAATACGGTATTCGGGCTTCCAGCGGTGGAGGCCGATCGAGCGCACGTGAAACCATCGGGCGGGTCGCTGCGGGTGCCATGGCGGAAAAATTTCTCTTCGAATTATACCATGTTGATATTATCGCCTGGATCAGTTCCGTCGGGACTGTCCAAGCCCCGGATGTCGATATCAGTCAGATTACCCGTGCGGATGTGGATCAGCACATCGTTCGTTGCCCCCACCCATCCACCGCGGAGAAAATGCAGGCCGCCATCGAGGCCGCTAAAGAGGCTAAAGATTCGATCGGCGGTGTCGTCAGCTGTGTCTGCCGCGGTGTTCCGGCGGGTTGGGGAGAGCCTGTGTTCGACAAAGTGGAGGCCAAACTGGCCCAGGCCATGCTATCCATACCGGCCACCAAGGGGTTTGAGGTTGGATCCGGGTTTGCCGGTACCCGGATGCGCGGGTCGGTCCACAATGATCCGTTTGTTGTCAAAGGAGATCGGTTGGGTACGCGCACCAATTTTTCCGGTGGCATCCAGGGCGGAATTTCAAACGGAGAGCCGATCATTTTCCGGGTGGCCTTCAAACCACCGGCCACGATCGGCAAAGTCCAAGAAACGGCTGATTTTGACGGCGAAGAGGTCGTGTTGGAAGCCAAAGGGAGACACGATCCCTGCGTGGTCCCGCGGGCCGTACCGATCGTCGAAGCCATGTCGGCGCTGGTGCTGGCGGACTTCGCTCTGCGACAGAAAGCCCGAGGCTGATTCACCGCAGAGGCGCCAAGGGCGCTTGGTTTAGGGTTCAAAGGTTCAGGGGTTCAAGGTTTCGGGGGTTTTTGCATCAACCCTTTTATTAAATCACGCCTAAATGGCACAGTTTCTTTTGCGAACAAACGGGATGCCTGCGGCTAGTAGGCCGTGCTGAACGTTGAACCTTGAACTCGGAACCACGAACCTGGAGCATTCTATGATCGGAATAATCGGATACGGCCGTTTCGGCCAATTGGCAGCACGCCATCTTGCGAAAGAATACACCGTTACTGTCTGCGGGAGAAGGAATATCGACGACGGCCATCTGCCTGCAAATGTTTGCGCTGGCTCCATAGAAGAGGCGTGCAATCAACGGATTGTTATCCCATGTGTACCGATATCGTCCTTTAAGGCAATGCTTAAAACGATATCACCAATGATCAGGCCGGATGCTTTGGTCGTCGATGTCTGCTCTGTCAAAACATATCCGGTCCAATGGATGCAGACAGAATTACCGGGAAGTGTCGCCATATTGGGTACTCACCCCATGTTCGGCCCTGACAGTGCCGCCGGCGGGATTGCCGGGATGAAAATTGCGCTTTGCCGCGTAAGAATGAGCGATTCACTTTACCTCAAGGCCGTCGACTACCTCAGGCGAGCCGGTTTAACGGTTATCGAAACGACGCCCGAAGAACACGACCGACAGATCGCTGTCAGCCTGGCGTTGACCCATTTCATCGGGCGCTCTCTTTCGGCTGTTAAGGCCGGCCAAATGCAAATCGACACGGAAGGCTATAAGCGACTTTTACATATTCTAGACGTCGTGGAACACGATACCTGGCAGCTGTTTGTCGATATGCACAGGTACAATCCTTACGCAAAGGATGTTCGGCAGGCCTTCATGCGGGCGGTCGAAAAGATTGAATCGGAGTTGAATGGCCCGGAAGAGTGATTCGAGCAGGGGTGAGTTTATGCCAATATCAACGACCTTATTAGAAGTTATCTCAAAATTAGGATTTTGGTTCAAGGTCAAGGCGGATCCGAGTTTCCCCGCTGTGCGGGATTTCCCGTCTGATCGATTCTTCGTTGTGGGTCGCAGCCCGCAGGCATACGGACGTATGTCGAGGACTTGAAAGGAGGGACCAACGCAGAGATTGGGCCAAAAAACTATTTTGAGATAGCTTCTAGTGTCTACCCTCCGTAGTTCTTCTCATCTCTAACGTACGATTCAAAATCCATTTCGAGCAGAAAACGGGAAACCATACCGCTTACCGCATCAGCGGTGTCTACCGTGTAATGCCCTTTTTCATTCCTCGCGGCCCTTCTTTTGGTCCAATCCACTATTGCTTTCAGTGATTCGGTCGTCATGACGACATTGGCGCGCACTTCAATGGTGTCGATAGCGGCGGTCATGTAAAAAAATCCTCCTTTTCTATTCAATCGGCTCGGTCATTATTAACGGCAATAACAGACATGGACACTACATAGTGTCCATCCATGGCCTTTATAAGGGCACTGGCCCGTTTCCGATTCAGAAATGCGCAATTTTCTGCAAGTTCAAGGAAATCAAGGAATTGCGCGGAGGCGTACGCGTGTACGCCGCACAAGCGATTTCGCAGGTTGACGCCGAAATTGCGGAAACCTGCGGTCAAAACCCTTGTGCGGGCCCAGAGAAAAAAGGGCCAATTATGGATGGGCACTACCTAAGTAATCGGGCCATTAATTTACGGGAAATATACGCATTTTTTTGGGATTGTCAGGATAACAGCGGCGGTTTAAACAATGAATCAAATCAAGCGGCGCCGCAACCACCAACATCCAAGCCAAATGAAAGGAGACTCACTGATGAACACTGTAACCAAAACTTTTGCCGTCCTCACCGCCGTCCTGACCGCTATTGTTCTTTTCAACACTGTCTGGGCTGCCGAATTGCCCCAAATTAATATCAACACCGCGACATCGCAGGAATTGTCCCAGCTAAAAGGGGTTGGACCTGCCTATGCCGAAAAAATCGTCACCTACCGTGAAGCCAACGGCCCATTTGCAAAGCCCGATGACCTCGTAAACGTTCCGGGTATCGGTGCGAAGACTTACGAAGCCAATAAAGACCGAATCATCGTTAAAAAAAGGGTCAAGCAATAGTGCCAATGAAATTTATTTCTGATTAAAACTGCCGACCACAAAACAGCCACCGGGTCTAAAAGCCGCCGGGTGGCTGTTTTGCACGCAAATAGCCGCCCAGCATAGAAAAGGCCATTTACGGATGGACACCAATGAAGAGGGCAAGATGAAAATAACCGCCGATTATCGTGAAAGACCTTCGGGAATAATCGATTTAATGATCCAGTTGGGGATAGACGTAACAATTGAGAAAATAACCTACGGAGACTATATCATCAATGACCGCGTGACCATTGAGCGAAAAACGGCCCCTGACTTTCTTCTCTCCCTTATTGACGGGAGATTGTTCAAGCAGGTCGCGCGCTTGAAAAACAACACCAACCGTCCGCTGCTTCTTATCGAGGGAAATCCTTTCCGAACCGACCTCAAAGTCAGTCGATCCGCCATCCAAGGAGCGTTGTTAAATATTCAAACCATATTTTACCTGCCGATCGTTTATTCAAGATCAAGTGAAAAATCAATCGAGATGATGCAGCACATGTCCCGACAGATAGAGAAAAATATCGATGTCATGACCTTGCGCAGCGGATATCGCCCTCGCAAAATGGCTTCACGACAACTCTACATCGTTCAAGGACTGCCTGGAATTGGGCCGCAACTCGCAAAGCGTCTTTTAAAGCGGTTTGATTCGGTGACCAAGGTTCTGACAGCGTCTTTCGAGAAACTAAACGAGGTAAACGGAATTGGACCGGTCACCGCGGAAAAGATCAAGGAAGTGCTCGATGCCTCTTGGTGTCATGCTCTCAATTTAGAACAACCCGTCCTCCGATGACCCAGTTAATCCGCCTCACCAACCAACCAAACCGCGTATAACCCTTCAACATTGATTCAAATATACTTGACAACGCTCCCCAAATATGTTCAAACATTGAACGTTTATATTTTGAACGCTCTGTCTTATGATCACAATTTTTCGTTTTTCCATTACATTCCGCGGGGTTCGCTTGTGTAACTCACCCGGCGGAGCTATCTCCATCCAGAGACCCGCGTGCACAATTTGCCCACCAATTCCCCATTAAACCGGTAAAATACATTCCGCTGATGAATCCCCAAGACCTCCGCACCCTCCATCTGCTTGAAGAAATCGAGAGAAACAATTCTCCGAGTCAACGGCAGCTGGCCAGTAATCTGAATGTATCCGTCGGTTTGGTCAATTCTTTTGTCAAACGCCTGGCGGGCAAGGGCTATTTCAAAATTACCCATATTCCCAAGAACAGGGTAAGGTATTTGCTCACGACCAAGGGGGCGGCAGAGAAAACCCGGCTGACCTATGAGTACATAAAATATTCTTACGGATTCTACAGAGACGCCCGCAAAAAACTGAATCAGTTGTTTCGGAAGTTACAATCCCAGGGTGTAAAAGATCTCGTGTTTATCGGAGCGACCGATTTGGCTGAAATAGCTTACCTGACTTTACAGGGAACCGACATCACGTTGGCCGCCGTTTTGGACGATGACCGCATCGGAAAAGAATTTTTAAACCATACCGTCCAAGCAACCGACCGGCTCGGCACAATTGACTTCGATCGAATTCTGATAACGGCCACCGAATCTTTTGAACATCTAAGAGAAAGACTCCAACACCTTGAAGTCGAAAATGAACGCATCTTGATGATACGATAGGATCGGCATTTGTGATGAGTAGCATGACAAATCAAAAAAAAGCATTGATAACGGGTATTACGGGTCAGGACGGCGCCTATCTGGCAGAGTTTCTATTGGATAAGGGATACGAGGTACATGGGATAAAGCGGCGCGCCTCACTTTTTAATACCCAACGCGTGGACCACCTCTACCAGGATCCGCATGAGAAGCATGTGCGTTTCGTTCTCCATTACGGTGATTTGACGGATGCGACCAACTTGATCCGGATTATCCAGGAGATCCAACCGGATGAGATTTACAACCTTGCCGCTCAAAGCCATGTCAAAGTTTCCTTTGAAACACCGGAATACACGGCCAATGCGGATGCATTAGGACCATTGCGCATTCTGGAAGCGATTCGGCTTTTGGGGTTAGGTGACAAAACGCGATTTTACCAGGCCTCCACCTCCGAGCTTTATGGCCAGGTTCAGGAAGTACCGCAATCGGAGAAAACCCCTTTCTACCCGCGCTCACCCTATGCCTGCGCAAAGCTTTACGGGTACTGGATTACCGTGAATTATCGGGAAGCGTACCACATGTTTGCCTGTAACGGGATTCTCTTCAATCACGAATCACCGATACGCGGTGAAACATTTGTCACGCGTAAAATCACGCGGGCCGCCGCCCGAATTGCTCTCGGCTTGCAGGAAAATCTTTACCTCGGCAACCTCGATGCGCTGCGGGATTGGGGACATGCCAAGGATTATATCGCCGCCCAGTGGCTGATGCTTCAGCAAGACGAACCGGATGATTATGTGATTGCGACAGGCAAGCAGCACACCGTGAGGCAATTTTGCGAACATGCGTTTGCGGAAGTCGGTATCCGAATCAAATGGGAAGGGCAGGGAATCGATGAAGCCGGGGTCGTCGATGATATAACGCCGTCGAAGCTGCTGCAAAGTCACGACCGCAGGAATAAAATGCGGACGGTGAAAGCCGGAAAGAAAATTGTCTTTGTGGACCCCCGATATTTCAGGCCCACTGAAGTTCTCAACCTCCTGGGCGACCCGACCAAAGCGAAAAGGAAATTGAGTTGGCAGCCTGAAATAGGATTTGCGGAAATGATTCATGACATGGTCGAACACGATCTCATCGAAACATTGCGTGAGCGGCTATGCCTGCAGAGCGGGTTTCACATGGCCGAGAGCGCCGAGGCCAGGATGTGAATGTCATATTTAACTTTCTGTTAGAGGCCACTCAATTGGGAGGCCTGATTTTGAGGACGCTTTACTAAGGAAAATTCCAAGGCCGCGATGTATCCAATCTTAGAGATGGGCTTATTGCGTTCAATATCAGTTTCTGTTAGCTTGGCAGTAGTCGATTTTCGCCCATAATACCATCAGCAGAATTGATTCTTATAAAGAAATTCCGGTTGGTATGACTTGTTTCGTCATAAGCTTAATCCACTGATATTATTAAAATGACGAAGAAGGTTTTTATTACAGGTGCCGGTGGTTTTATCGGGTCGGTGCTTTGTGAAAAGTTGCTGTCCGAAGGATATTCAGTCATCGGGGCGCAAAGATCACCGAAATCATTCTTATCGCAGCGCGGGATAGAACACGTTTCTATTGATTTAAACGATCAAAAAATAAAATGGGATGCAGTGCTCCCCGGTGTTGACACGGTGATTCATTTGGCGGCCCGGGTTCACGTGATGAGAAATAATTCCGCCGATACCTTGACCGCCTACAGAAAAATCAATGTTCATGGAACAGAAAGACTGGCCCGCCAAGCGGCTGAGTTGGGTGTCAAGCAGTTTGTTTTTATGAGTAGTGTCAAGGTCAACGGTGAGGAATCTTCGAGGCCTTACACCGAAATCGACGCGCCGGCCCCCATCGATTCTTATGGTATCAGCAAGATGGAGGCGGAACTGAAACTCAGAACGATTGCCGCTGAAACCGGGTTGGCACTCGTTATCCTCCGCCCCCCGCTGGTCTACGGCCCGGGAGTGAAAGCCAACTTCTTGAAATTGCTTCAGGCGGTCGATCGCGGCGGACCGCTTCCGTTTGCAAGCGTGAAAAATAAAAGAAGCTTGATTTACGTGGAGAATCTCGTGGATGCGATCGTTTCATGCGTTCGGCACCCCAAGGCCTTCGGCCAGACGTATTTGGTGAGTGATGGAGAGGATGTGTCAACGCCTGAATTAATCCGCATGATCTCGGTTTTACTTCAGATGCCACCCCGGCTTTTTAGTGTTCCTGAAATTTTCTTACACATCGCGGCAAGGCTTACCGGTAAAAGGTCGATGATGGACCGACTCGTCGGATCTTTGACAGTGGATTCGGCGAAGATCAGAGAAGATTTGGACTGGCATCCCCCATTTACTTTGCCGGAAGGCCTCGGGGAAACAGTCGCATGGTTTCGTCGTAACGACATGTCGAGCCAATGAGTGGCATCTTTTCATAATCCATCTCAGGTCGAAATTACTCACAAATTCCAATGCCAATTCGGGGTTTTAATATAATGCTCGCCGTGGTACTGACCACTTTTTTATCAATACCGATGCTGCTCCTGGCTGCTCTTATAAAACTATCCTCCCCCGGTCCTGTTCTGTATTGGTCGGATCGGGTGGGTCGGAACAACACCCTCTTCAAGATGCCAAAGTTCAGGACCATGAAGGTTGAAACACCGGCAGTGGCCACGCACCTGCTGACATCCCCGGATCAGTATCTAACAAGGATCGGCCGGATTTTTCGGAAATACAGCCTGGACGAACTGCCGCAATTGTTCAGCGTCATGAAGGGTGATATGTGTTTTGTCGGACCCCGGCCGGCTTTATTTAATCAGGACGATCTGGTTGAACTGAGAACTCTCAAGGGCATCCATCATCTTGTTCCGGGCATCACCGGTTGGGCGCAGATAAACGGTCGGGACGATCTGCCAATTCCTGTAAAAGTCACCTTTGATGAATATTACCTCAACCATCGATCCTTTGCGTTCGACCTGAAAATACTTTTTACAACATTTCTCAGCGCCTTGAACAGTAAAGGCGTGCGTCATTGACACCATAACTTTAAATTATGATGATCCATCGCTTTTTTAACAAAAACTTTCTCATTATTTTCGTCGCAGATCTCCTGCTGTTGACGGCCTCGTTATATTCGGCTCTTCTGATTCGATTTGAATTCAATATCCCCGGCTATTTTGTCGCATCTTTTTTACAGATTCTGCCGTATGCGCTGCTGACCAAGGTTGCCAGTTTTTATTTCTTTGATCTTTATCGTGGTATGTGGCGCTATACGAGCATTTCAGACCTTCTCAACATTATCAAAGCCGTTACGGCGAGTTCGCTTCTGATCGTCGCTTTCCTCGCATTTAAGACACGTTTTATCGGCTATTCCCGGTCTGTCTTTTTAATCGACTGGTTTTTAACCATTCTTTTTATTTCTGGATACCGTTTAGCTGTCCGCCTCTTTTTTGAAAGCTACACCCGTGATGAGTCAGGGCAACGCAAGCGTCCCTCAATCGCTGGTATGTTGTCACGCAAACACAAAAATGCCAAAAAATTGCTTATCATCGGCGCTGGAGACTGCGGGGAAAAAATTTTCCGTGAAATTCAGAACAATGCGTCTCTGCCGTATCGAACCGTCGGGTTTCTTGATGATAAACCCAACAAAATCGGTCGCAAGATTCATGGTGTGCCTGTCTTGGGCCGCATAAGTGAAATTGCGGCCGCCATAAAAAAAGTCAGCGCCGACGAAGCCCTCATTGCCATTCCTTCGGCCGCCGGACAACAAATGCGGGAAATTATCGAACACTGCAAAGACAGCGGCATACCGTTTAAAACCGTGCCGGGCTATGGGGAACTGATAAACGGCCGGGTCTCAGTCAAGGCTATACGCGATGTAGCCTACCAGGATCTACTCGGCCGAGACGCCGTCAAGCTCGACGAAAAGGGTATTGGCGCTTATATCGAAGGAAATTGTGTGATGATCACCGGCGCAGGTGGATCGATCGGATCGGAGCTTTGCCGCCAACTTTGCCGCTTCAGACCGAAGAAGGTCGTTCTTTTTGAAAGGGCCGAGAGCCCGTTATACGAAATCGAGCTTGAGCTAAAACGGAATTTTAACGACGTTTGCATTGTCCCGGTTCTTGGTGACATCCAAAGCTCAAACCACTTGTTCAAAACATTTGATGACCATGCTCCCCGCACTGTCTTTCACGCTGCGGCATACAAGCATGTTCCCATGCTGGAATTGCAGCCTTGGAAGGCCGTCGAAAACAACATTCTGGGAACGGCCAACCTCATCCGTATCGTCAATAAGTTCAGAATTGACCGTTTCGTGTTTGTCTCCACCGATAAGGCCGTACGGCCCACTAATGTCATGGGGGCCAGCAAAAGGGTGGCGGAAATGCTGCTTCAATGCCAGAATCATAACCCTGACAGCGAAACGAAGTTTGCTATTGTCAGGTTCGGAAATGTGGTCGGCAGCGTCGGAAGTGTGGTGCCGCTTTTCAAACGCCAAATAGAGATCGGCGGACCGGTAACGATCACCGATCCGAATGTGACGCGTTATTTCATGACTATTCCCGAGGCCTGCCAGTTGATTTTGCAGGCAGGCGCTTTTTGCAACGAGCAAGTGGAAATATTCGTTCTCGATATGGGACAGCCCGTAAAAATAGTCGATATGGCCCGCGACTTGATTCGCCTTTCGGGTTTCGAACCGGATGTAGACATTAAGATCGATTTTATCGGATTGCGACCCGGAGAAAAATTGTATGAAGAACTTATTACCGAAGGGGAGGGAATTGTCCCAACCATTCACAAAAAGATCATGACCCTGCACGGTGAGGTTTGCAGTCTGGTGCAAATAAATGGCAAAATCGACTCATTTGCGCGCCTGGCCCAGGATCAGGACACCGAAAAGATCAAAGCAGCGCTTAAAGAGATCGTCACAGATTACCAACCCTATCACAACCACAGTCCGTTAAATTGAATTTCAATGGTAAAAAAAAATAAGACGCTTGTCCAAATACTAATCGACAAGGGTGTGCAGATTATTGCTCCGGAATCCGTCGAAATCGGCGGCGAGGTCAATCCTGATCGCATATCCGGTGACAATGTCGTGATTCATCCGGGTTGCAGGGTGTTCGGTCAATCTTCACTCATCTTGAAGGGCACTCGCTTGGGCGCTGAAGGGCCTGTTACGGTGGCCGATTGTCAGATTGGTCGCAATGTCGACTTGAAAGGCGGTTTTTTCCAGAATGCGGTCTTACTAGACGGTGTCTCGGCCGGTTCCGGTGCTCACGTGCGGGAAGGAACGATACTCGAGGAAGAGGCCAGCATCGCTCACACCGTCGGGTTGAAACAAACGATCCTGTTTCCATTCGTCACCTTGGGCAGCCTGATCAATTTCTGCGACTGCCTGGTGGCCGGCGGTACCGATCGAAAAAATCACAGTGAAGTCGGCAGCTCCTATATCCACTTTAACTTTACCCCCAACAAGGACAAGGCGACAGCCTCCCTTATCGGAGACGTTCCCCGGGGAGTGATGCTGAAACAGGCGCCGATTTTTCTCGGTGGCCAGGGTGGTCTGGTCGGACCCTGTCGATTGGAATACGGTACCGTCATTGCCGCCGGTACCATCAACCGCAAGGATGAGCTGCGCCCCGACCGGCTGATTTTTGGCGGTGTTGGCAGAAGCGGTAATATACCTTTCGCCGCAAGGCAGTATAGTGGCATAAAAAGAATATTGACCAATAATATCATCTATATTGCCAATCTTTTTGCCCTCGGGCAATGGTACGATCAGGTGCGGAGTCTGTTTGTATCTAACGATTTCCCCGAGAGGCTTTTGGAAGGTCTTCAGGAAAAATTGAACATGGCGGTGGCTGAGCGGATCGAGCGACTCAGCGAATTCGTGCATATAGTGGCAGAGCAGGAAACGGGAAGCCAAGATAATCTAACACTATCGAATTCTCTGCCGGAGGGAATTTATGATTGGTGGCCCGAGCTGGAATCGTTTCTTAAAACAGATCGGAATAGGGTAGGGGATCCTGCCCTGAGAGATTGTTTCCTGGAGACCATCTGCAAAGAGTCCGATCAAAATGGTAAACAATACCTGCAAGCAATAACAGGATTGAATTCCGACGCTTCAGAAATGGGAACCCACTGGCTCCAGGGAATCGTAAATGAAGTTACGAAAGGCGCTTTCCAAATTATCCCCATATTGAATTGAATACACATCACTATACGACAGATTCTTTGCGTTCAGTTTACACTCAACACAAATCCTACAGCTTTAAAAAGAACAGACAAAACACTACCGATTTACCTCGAGAAAAACAATCCACCCCTGATCATAATTAATAAATATCGTGTGATATTGGACTCTTCCCAACAAGCCCGGCGTCTCTTCAATTTTGCTCTCCGAGGAGTATCCTTGACCAGCAAATTTGCACTGCTTTTTGCACTAGCAAAGTTTCTGGAGCCAGTTGACTTAGGACTATTCGGTTTGCTTGCTGCCACCATTTCCTATGCGCTCTACGCATTAGGGTTCGATTTTTACACGTATTCCACCCGTGAGCTCATTGTCTCGGATCGTAATCAGTGGAGTGCTCTTCTGCGCGATCAGGCTGCTTTTTTCGGTATCGTCTACTCCGTCGTACTACCGATGTGCCTTCTGGTCTTCTGGTTTGGCTTCCTCCCTTGGGCACTTGCCGCTTGGTTTGCGCCGCTGCTGGTGTTGGAACACATAGGACAGGAGCTGAATCGCCTGCTTGTGGCTATGTCAGAGCCGCTTTGGGCAAACTTGGTGTTGTTTTTCCGCACGGGAGCATGGGCAATCGTGGTGGTCATTTTGATGTGGATTCATCCTGAACTGCGCACGCTCGTCACCACATTGGCTGGATGGGTCGCTGGTTCGCTCGTGGCGTGTCTGGTTGCCGTGTCACGACTCCGACAGCTCGATTGCCGCGCCCTGTCTCGTCCAATCGACTGGGGGTGGGTGAAACGAGGCGTACGTGTTGCAGTTCCCTTACTTGTCGCTACGCTTGCAGCTCGAGGCCTTTACACTTTCGACCGTTATCTTATGGAAGGAATAGGTGGTCTGGAGGCACTTGGGGCCTATGTTTTCTTTGTTGGAATATCCAATTCAATAGCAGGTTTCTTGGATGCCGGCGTATTCACCTTCTTGTATCCCACTCTGATTCTAGCGGCAGACAAACAGGACAAAATCGCGTATCAGTTGGGGATGCGTCGCCTGGCAATTCAAACATTGAGCGTCACGGGTGTTCTTGCACTCTCTGCGATTGTGTTTGCCCACCCTTTGGTCGACTGGTTGCAGCGCCCGGTCTATGAACAACATTTCGGCTTGCTGTATTGGACAGTCATCTCAGCCGTTATTTTTGCTGCGGGTATGATTCCTCATTACGGGCTCTATTCTCTGCGGCTCGACGTTCCGATCATCATCAGCCACATCGCTGGATTGGTTGTATTTTTTGGTGCGGTAAGCCTGCTGCGCCATCCGATGGCAGAAAATGCCGTGCCGGCTGCAGTAGCAATAGCATTTTTGCTGATACTTATAGTTAAATCGTATGCTTTCCGTCGAAGTCGTTTTCTTGTAAAAAACCAATAGCAATCATGGTTGGCCTTCCTTTATTTGCAAATCGAGGTAATTGTAATGTTCAATAAAAAATCTATCCTTATCACCGGTGGGACCGGCTCTTTCGGCAAAAAATTTGCCAAAACCATTCTTGAGAATTACCAGGCGCGTCGCCTTATCATATACTCACGCGATGAACTCAAGCAGTTTGAAATGCAGCAGGAATTAAATGCTCCGTGCATGCGTTATTTTATTGGCGATGTTCGCGATAAGGAGCGAATGGTTCAGGCCATGCGTGGTGTTGATTTCGTCATTCATGCCGCGGCCCTGAAACAGGTGCCGGCAGCCGAGTACAACCCTACAGAGTGTATCAAGACCAATGTGCATGGCGCCGAAAACGTCATCCATGCGGCCGTCAAGAATGACGTGGAACGGGTTATTGCACTATCTACAGACAAAGCGGCGAATCCGATCAACCTCTATGGGGCAACCAAGCTGGTCTCAGACAAACTCTTTGTCGCCGCCAATAATATGGCCGGTGGCCACAAGACTCAGTTTGCCGTCGTGCGTTATGGTAACGTTGTCGGTTCGCGTGGGTCTGTCGTCCCGTTCTTTCGAAAATTAATCGCCGATGATGCAGAGCATCTGCCGATCACTGATGAGCGCATGACCCGTTTCTGGATCACCCTGAAGCAGGGCGTCAACTTTGTATTGAAGAACTTCAAACGCATGTATGGCGGTGAGATTTTCGTTCCAAAAATACCATCTGTTCGCATTACCGATTTAGCTCGAGCTATGGCTCCGAATATTCCGCAAAATGTCATCGGTATTCGCCCTGGAGAGAAACTGCATGAAATCATGTGTCCGGCCGATGATTCGCACCTCACCCTGGTATTTGACGATCACTACGTCATACGCCCGACGATCATCTTTACGAGTCGCAACAACAATTTTGTTGAGAACCGGCTGGGAGAACGAGGAAAACCAGTAGAACAGGGCTTCGAATACAATTCAGGTACCAATCCGCAATTCCTTAGCGTCTCGGAAATTGTCAAACTAAATCATATCGCCGAGGTATGATCATGATTCCGTATGGTCGTCAAGAGATCACAAAAGAGGATATCGATGCCGTCGTAGGGGTTCTAAAATCGGATTTTCTCACTCAGGGACCAGTCGTACCTCTTTTCGAGCAATCGGTAGCCAGGTATTGCAATGTGAAGCATGCAGTGGCAGTTAATAGCGCAACCTCTGCGCTTCACATTGCCTGCCTGGCGCTGGATTTAAGTCCAGGTGACTGGCTTTGGACCACACCGATTACTTTTGTTGCTTCCGCCAACTGTGCTCTTTATTGCGGGGCTAAAGTCGATTTTGTGGATATCGACCCGCGCACATACAACATTTCTCCTCACTTACTCGAACAAAAGCTATCGATAGCAGAAAAAACCGGGCGCCTGCCGAAGATCGTCGTTCCTGTCCATCTGAGCGGGCAACCTTGTGATCTGCAGGCCATTTATTTGCTGGCAAAACGATACGGGTTTAAACTTATCGAAGACGCCTCCCATGCCATAGGCGGCAAATACAAGGAGGAGCCCATTGGCAACTGTCGTTATAGTGACATCACAGTGTTCAGCTTCCACCCTGTCAAAGTTATCACCACAGCCGAAGGTGGTATAGCGGTGACCAACGATACCAAACTGGCCGAACATATGAACTTGCTGCGGAGCCATGGTATCACCCGCAATCCGGATTTAATGTCTCATGAGCCCCACGGTTCCTGGTACTACCAGCAAATTGATCTTGGCTTCAATTACCGAATGAACGAACTTCAAGCGGCTCTGGGCATCAGTCAGTTGCAACGACTAGACGCGTACGTCACTCAACGTCATAAACTGGCGCAACGCTATAACAAATTGCTTGCAAAACTGCCGATTATACGGCCCTGGCAACACCCGGACAGCTATTCCGGCTTGCATTTGTATATAATCCGACTGAAACTCGACGCCATCAAGTCGACACACCGTCAGGTATTCGAATCACTGCGCAAGCAAGGCATTGGAGTTAACCTGCACTACATACCGGTACATTCACAGCCCTATTTCCAGCGGATGGGCTTCAAATCCGGCGATTTTCCACAAGCCGAACGCTACTATGCCGAAGCCATCAGCCTGCCGATGTATCCGACCATGAAAGAATCGGAGCAAGACAAAGTTATTAAAGCTTTAGAGAAAGCTTGTCTGTAATGAAGTTAGCCATCATCCCCGCCCGCGGTGGCAGCAAACGCATTCCGCGTAAAAACATCAAGAATTTCTGTGGAAGACCGATAATCGCCTGGTCCATTGAAGCTGCTTTGAAAAGTGGGTGTTTCGACCGAGTCATCGTGTCAACTGACGACACGGAAATTGCTGCGATCTCCCGTCAGGAGGGTGCTGAGATTCCATTTAGGCGGCCAGCCGAGTTATCGGACAATCACACCGGTACCATGCCCGTCATCCGCCATGCGATCGAGTGGTTTAGCCAGAAAGACCAACACCCAGATTTGGTCTGCTGCCTCTATGCAACAGCGCCGTTTGTTCGTTCTATGGACATCCAACGTGGTCTAAAAATTCTGAATGAAAGTGGTTGCGACTACGCCGTCTCTGTTACGAATTATGCCTTCCCTATCCAGCGGGCTATCCGTATCACCGAGCAGAGGCGGATTGAAATGTTTCAACCGGAAAATTTCGAAATTAGATCACAAGACCTGGAAGAAGCCTATCACGATGCAGGTCAATTCTATTGGGGTCGAGCAAGTGCATGGCTTGCGGGAAAAAGAATATTTGCGCAGGATTCCGTTCCAGTTGTGCTCCAACGTCATCGTGTAAGAGACATAGACACCATCGAAGACTGGATTCAGGCAGAATGGATGTTCAAAGCACTGAAAATTCATTTATAATTCATTGACTGCCATAAAAACCGTATTTGATCGCGACGATATTATACGTTTCGACCAGCAACGAGCAAAAATTAGTCATCTGATGTCGGTATAAAGCTCGCTGGTCACAATGTAAAATAGTGTTTTTTTGTGTGCCTGAAGACAGATTACCGCGCAGACCTCAATCTTTAAAAAATAACAATGATCTCACACGCCATAGTCAGATGTGACGGGTCTTACGAAATTGGATCCGGTCACATTTTTCGTACGCTTGTTCTTGCAAATGAATTGCGAAATAGTGGGTTTGAGGTAACTTATTTATGCCGTGACTATAAAGGTGCTCAATATAGCAGAATAAAAGAGGATGGGTTCCGTTATCTCCTCATAGATCCTACGATCACAGAAAATAATGATACGCTATTGACCATTGAAAGAGCTATTAAACAGAACACAAAATGGTTAATTGTTGATCGTTATGCTGCGAGAGAGAAAGATTTCCGAAAATTTAAGGAATCAGGCCTTATGGTTATGGCGATTGATGACCTTTGTGATCAGCCATTTCCTGTCGATATTTTGCTCAATCAAAATATTAACGCTGTGGAACTTCACTATGAGACATTATCTGAAACGTTACAATTATTGGGCCCAGATTATACCCTAATTCGTGAGGTTTACCTGACTCATAGGCCAATTAGACCAAAAGTCATCAAAAGAGTAGAAAATATAATGATTTTTATGGGCGGAGCCGATCACCTAAACGCCACCCAAAAGGTTTTGGTCGCCGCCAATCGGATTAAGAGGCCGCTGAATATGACCGTTGTTCTTGGAAAGTCATATCAAAATGAAACCGAATTAGAAAAAGAAATTAAAAAATCTTCGCATCAGATTGAGATTTTCAAAGATCTCCCTAATCTCAGCCTTTTAATGAAAAATACTGATATGGCGATTTCAGCATGTGGGAGTGTTATATGGGAGTTTTGTTGCATGGGAGTTCCAACATTAATGCTTCCCATAGCTAAAAACCAGGAAGCAGTATCATATAAATTGGATGAGTTGGGATGCGCTTTACATCTCGGTAATTATAAGACGACCTCTATAGAAGGTCTATCAGAAAAGATAGAATACCTAATTAATGAAACGAACACCCTGACGAACATTGCCCAGAATGCATTGAAACTGGTTGATGGTCTGGGGGTTAATAGAATAGTTGAGAAAATAAATGCATATTAGTCGATATTAAGGGTACTTATATTATGAGACTTAAGTTCAGAAAGATAAATGAGACTGATTTAGAAAAAATAATGCATTGGCGAATGCTCGAAGATGTCACCAAATATATGTACACTGACCCTAAATTGACGATTGCGGACCAACAGCAATGGTTTGGGAGGATAAAAAACGATCCGTCCCAAAAATACTGGATTATTAATGTTGATGAAAAAGATGTTGGCCTCGTAAACCTTTATCGTATTGATCCAAGGAATCAACGCTGTGAATGGGCTTATTATCTTGCATCGTCTTCCGTCCGAGGAAAAGGAATCGGAAAGGCCGTAGAATTAAATATTCAAAAGTATGTTTTTGAAGTTTTTGCGTTAAATAAATTATGTTGTGAAGTCTTTTCTTGGAATGAGATTGTCATCAAAATTCATCAAAAATATGGTTCGAAAATTGAAGGTATCAGAAAAGCTCATATTTTCAAAAATGGCGAATACCATGACATTGTTGAAATGGCGATTTTGAGGGAAGATTGGCGGGATAATATAGAAGGTCAATTCGATTTTTATAATGCAGAGATCGAATAATGTCATGGATGGATTACGACCGGTTGATGTATGTTTGAATGGGAGGCGTATGCCAGACAAACTCATGATCACCATTGACGACCGTCGTATCGCAGTGGATGAATCGCCATATATCATTGCCGAGTTATCAGCCAACCATAACAGGAAACTGGAAACTGCGCTAAAAATCATCGAACAAGCAAAAATGGCCGGTGCGGATGCCGTTAAACTGCAAACCTATCGTCCCGACACCATTACGCTAAAATGTAATTCGGATGAGTTTCGTATCCGAGGAGGCCTGTGGGATGGCAAGACACTGTATGAGCTATACGAAGAAGCGCATACACCCTGGGAGTGGCATCCTATCTTATTCGAACATGCCAACAAATTAGGCATTACGATATTCAGCTCTCCGTTTGACAAAACCGCGGTCGATTTCCTGGAAGGTTTGAACGTTCCGGCTTACAAAATTGCTTCTTTTGAAGCGGTAGACTTACCGTTGATTAAATATGTCGCCGGCACCGGCAAACCAATGATTATATCCACCGGTATGGCAGCTGTCGAGGAAATTCAGGAAGCTATTGATGCTGCCCGTGAAGGCGGTTGCAAGGAATTGGCACTCCTGCATTGCATCAGCGGTTATCCAGCCCCGGCGATCGATTACAACCTGCGCACCATCCCAGAAATGATGCACCGTTTTAACCTCGTTATCGGTTTGTCTGATCACACCATAGGCAATGCTTCGGCCATTACTAGCATTGCTCTCGGCGCGTCTATGATTGAAAAACACTTCACTCTTGATAAGAAGAGCGGTGGGCCAGATGACAGTTTTTCCATAGAACCAGAAGAATTAAAAAGCCTTTGCCGGGATAGCAAAACGGCGTGGGAGGCTCTGGGAAAAGTGGACTATTCTCAAAAATCAAGCGAAATTGATAATGTCAAGTTCCGCCGCTTCTCTACTTCGTTAAATCGATGAAGAAGGGCGATGTGGTAATACCCGATGCGGTGCGGAGTGTCAGGCCGGGATATG
>CAWGUE010000012.1:2500-69589 GCA_963825595.1 uncultured delta proteobacterium
CACCACTTGCGGGAAATATTCGAACCTTCCCTGATCAAGAAGCCTGGGGAAAGTACACCCAAAGCCTGCGTCTGTCAACATATAAATTAAGGCGGTATAAAATAATTTCAAGCCTTAATTTTGACTATTCCCTCGACATCTGTACACCCTGCAGTGGTGTCGCAAAAGGGTGGACATAGCCCTCTCTCAACCCACCCGGGCTTTAACCCGAAAATAACGCTTCTTTCCGGATCTCAGGACCAGCACTTGATCCTCATCGAGATCCTTGTCGGTTATCATCTGGTCGAAGGATTCGATCCGTTCGGCGTTCAGATAGGCCCCCCCTTGTTCGATCAGCCGACGGGCTGCTCCGCCCGACGTCGCCAACCCAAAGCGTTGAAACAGTTTAAATGCTGGAACGCCGTCACGCAGTTCATCTACAGCAATACTGTCGTCCGACTCCTGCAACCCATCAGCAGTTGTTGATTGTTGGCTATGGCCCTTCCCGGTTGGTGAGGCGGTTCCGTGGATGCAGCTGGCCGGCAGAATGTGTGCCGGCACCTCTCGCAGCCCGAAATTCGTCATACTCTTGTCGAAGGCTTGAGTGGCCTCTTCCAAACCGTGTGCCAAGGTTGTTGCTTCGAAGGCAAGAACAGTTTTGGCGCTGTTCAATTCGACGCCTTCCAATAGATCGACCTTTCTGATGTCAGACATCGGAAGGAAGGTAAACAATGCCAGAAATCGCGCGACATCCCGGTCATCGGTATTGATCCAGTACTGATAGTAGTCGTATGGCGACGTCCGATGAGGATCGAGCCAAACGGCTCCATCGGCCGTTTTTCCCATTTTGGCACCGCTGCTCGTGGTGATCAGCGGGAAGGTAATGCCGAATGCCGTATCTTGTTGTGTCCGCCGAATCAACTCAATACCGGCAACAATGTTGCCCCACTGATCGCTGCCTCCCATCTGAAGGCGGCAGTGGTGTCGCTTAAAGAGTTCCAGAAAATCATAGGCTTGGAGCAACATATAATTGAATTCGATGAAACTGAGCCCCTCGTCCGCTTCCAACCGTAACCGGTAACTTTCTGCTTTCAGCATTCTGTTGACGGAAAAATGGCGTCCAATGTCCCTGAGGAAAGGAATATATTCCAGCTTGGTGAGCCAATCGGCATTGTTAAGCATCAGGGCCTTGCCGTCTGTAAAATCGATGTAGCGCGCCAATTGCCCCTTTATTCCTTTGGCGTTTTCCGTCACCAACTCAGGCGTCAGCAGCCGACGCATTTCCGTTTTACCACTTGGGTCACCGACGAGGCCGGTTCCGCCGCCGACAAGTGCTATGGGACGATGACCATGGCGCTGCATATGGGCAAGGGACATAATCGGCACAAGGCTGCCGATATGAAGGCTCGAGGCTGTTGGGTCGAACCCGATATAACACGTCACTGCACCGCGCGCGAGCTGTTCGGTCAATTCCGCTTCGTGAGTTGTTTGTTCAATGAATCCGCGTTCGTGCAGGATTTCGACGACATTGGACATCTAATAATCCTCTTCCCTATTTGTTGGCGTATTCCACCGCACGGGTTTCGCGTATAACCGTCACTTTAATCTGGCCGGGAAATGTCAATGACTCCTCTATTTTTCTGGCAATATCCCGGCACAGCAGCGTAGAATTTTCATCAGAAATTTTATCGCTCTCGACAATGACCCGTAGTTCCCTTCCCGCCTGAATCGCATATGTGTTTGATACGCCATTGAAAGCGTTGGCAATACCCTCAAGATCTTCGAGTCGCTTGATGTAGTTTTCCAGCATTTCTTTGCGGGCACCGGGCCGCGCTCCGGACAGACCGTCTGCAGCCTGCACCAGGAGTGAATATACGGAATTGGGTGGAACGTCTTCGTGATGCGCCGCAACTGCATGAACGACCTTTGGTGATTCGTTGAACTTTTTGGCAAGTTTTGACCCGATGATGGCGTGAGGTCCCTCGACTTCGTGATCGATCGCCTTGCCGATGTCGTGCAGCAGACCCATGCGGCGTGCCAACTTTTGGTTTAGGCCGAGTTCCGCAGCCATGATACCGCATAAGAATCCCACCTCCACCGAGTGCTGTAATACATTCTGGGCGAAGCTGGTTCTAAATTTCAGTCGACCGATGTATTTGATCAACTCGCTGTTAATGCCGTGGACACCGAGATCAAAAGCCGCCTGCTCCCCGGCCTCTTTTATCGCCTGATCGATCTCCAGCCCGACTTTCTTGACGACATCCTCAATTCGCGCCGGATGAATGCGCCCGTCGGATATCAACCGTGTCAGAGATATGCGCGCAACCTCCCTTCTGACCGGATTGAATCCCGAAAGGATAACCGCTTCTGGGGTGTCATCTATTATTAGGTCTATACCTGTAGCCGCTTCAAGTGCCCGAATATTTCGCCCTTCTCTGCCGATAATACGTCCTTTCATTTCGTCGCTAGGCAATTGTACGACGGAAACGGTACGCTCGGCGACATAGTCTCCAGCGTAGCGCTGGATGGCGGTGGCCATAATTTTCTTGGCTTTTTTGTCAGCCTCTTCCCGGGTTTCATTTTCAATTCTTTTGATGAGTTTCGCGCCTTCATAACGAGCCTCGTTTTCCATGGCCCGAATAAGCAACTCTTTGGCCTGATCGGTCGTCAATCCTGAGATTTTTTCGAGTTGTCGCTTTTGCTCTTCGATCAACTCGCTGAATTTTTTCTCATCCGCCTCGATCGTCTTAACCCGTTGGGCAATTTCTTTTTCGATACGTTTTACATTCTGTTCTCTCTGTTCCACCTGGTTGTTCTTGCTATCGATTTGCTCTTCCTTCTGAATCAGCCGCTTTTCTCTTTTATTCTGCTCAGCCCTGGTTTCTTTCGTTTCGGCATCGAAGTCGCTTTTCATATTGAAAAGCTTATCCTTTATCTCCAGGTCGGCTTCTTTGAGTAACGTTTCCGAGTGCCGCTTGGCTTCTTCCGATATTTTCGCCGCCTCCAATTCGGCAGCCTTGATCTTGCGGGTCAACATCCGACTTTTTATCCAGGCGGCGATGGCAAACCCAACACCAAAACACAGAACGCCAATTAACACGTTATATACATCCATTATCCTTCTCCTCAGAATGATAGCCGCACACTATAGAATCAACATGCCAGAATTTTCGCTGCCTGATCCCCTTAAATACCTCGACGTAGGGATAGGGCCCGCACTCATCCCATGTTTCCAGGCAGCAAAAGATTAAATTAGTTGTAATTGTCAGAAAGAGGAGGAAAACAAGGTAGGCAGCATCGAGAACCCAACGCACCACCGCGCATGTGGTTCCGATTCAATCCGGGGCCTCAGTGTCGTTCTCGGGTATCGAGCAGGGTTGCTCGATGCCTATAGACTGAATTTTTGATCATTCTACCCGATTAGGAAATATGGACCCCTGCCAAGGTGCCGTGTTGGTAGGTCTTTGAACCTTTGGTTCAAAGTGGGCGCCATTTGGTTTCTTTAGGCTTTTCCGGTCAAGCCCGGAACCTGCACACCGAAACCAGAGATGGCCCCCGGTGTATTTGTGTTGGGACAAAGAACAACTTCCAATCACGAACACGGCAGGGGTCAACACCTAAACAAACACTTTTAAAACGGGGCTGCCGTCTTGGCGGCGAGCTGGAGGGGTATCCTTGTAATAAACGCCACAAGAGGAATGGCGGAAGGCGAAAGAATAAAACCGGATGCTCAGGTGCCAGTTCGGAGCCCGAAGGTATCCGTTCCTTCAGCCTGCGTGCAGCAGGTGTCGAGCTTGTGCAACAGTTCCGTTGAACGTTTTTGTAATTCCCTTATGAATTGTGATCGATCTTTTTCCAGTTCCATATACTCTTGGGCAATATTCAACGCAGCCAGGATCATAATTGTCACTTGATTCATTTTTGACGATTTGTTCGGTTGGTGGTTCGCGACCCTGGTCACTTCTCGGACAAGGAAATCCGCGACCTCTTTTGCCCTGTTTTGTTCTCCTTGGGTCTTAAATGTGTACGGTTTCCCGAACAATTCTATGGTGACAAGCTGGTCCAAGAATGCGTCACTATCCTTTCCACATTGCTCACCTGCAGCAGCGTTTATTAGCGTTCGGCAAGGTCGCCGAGGCGTGCCAGCAGGTTATCAATTTTTGACCGGATCAAGGTCCTTTCCTCTTGGTAGCGCTTCTCCGTCTCAACCTTGTTTTGAAGCTCCTCCTCTAAACTAACGATTTTATTTGTGAGTTCCAGATTCTTTGCCTCACAGGACTTGTAAACATCGATCACTCGCTCGACTTTTTGTTCAATCTCATCAAACTGTTTTATAATCTGCTCGTTGTCCAAATCTTTCACCTCGTCATTTTATTGTTCTATAATCCAGGGCCAAAGAAAAAGTCAAGGTTTAAAACATTTTAACGCTGCCGCATGAGTTCCTCGGCTACCTTCAAATCGGCCATGCTGTTGATGCCGTGAAATTCATTTCCATTTTCAACGATCATGGCACCAACATTTTTTTTCTCCATGTTTCCGATGGCAATAATGTCAGTCAGGTAGAGTTCCCCCTGGGCATTGTCATTATTGATCTTATTGAGGGCCTGTCTTAAAAATTTTATTTCGACACAATAAATCCCCGCGTTCACAACCTTAATTTTTTTTTGTTCAGCTGTGGCATCGGTTTCTTCGACGATAGCAGCCACGCGACCGTCGGTCCCGATGATAATACGACCATATCCGGTGGGACATTCGACTGGCATCGCCAGCACCGTGACATCCCGTTGTGACTTTAAATGGTCACCGATCAATTCGCGAACCGTTCTTTCGGTCACCAGAGGAACGTCCCCGCAGAGAATCAGGATATGGCGGCAACCATCGGGAATCGTCGGCAGGGCGCAGGCCACCGCGTGACCGGTTCCAAGTTGTTCCGGTTGGTGGGCATAGCGGACATGGTAAAACTCGGTCAACGCTTCTTGGACCTTTTCGGCTTGGTGGCCGACAACCAGGACGATGTTTTCACCAGCGACCTTAACGGCAGTTTCCACCACATAGGATACCATTGGTCGCCCGAGAACCTCATGCAGGACCTTGGCACGGTCCGATTTCATTCGGGTTCCCAGCCCCGCAGCAAGAATAACGACAGCGATTTCACTGTAAAGGTATGCCACCCGTCCCCCTATTCAAAGAAAAAGGGTAAACCCTGACGACCGGTTCACCCTTTGCAAAATGCTCACCTGTTCCGATTTGACTGACCGCAAGCGGTGTTATGTTATCACTTACCGCTTTCGGCCAATTTGACCCGGTTCAACGCTCTTTCAAGTGCGGCTCTAGCCCGTGTGAAATCGATTTTCTCTTTCTGCCGGTCAGAGGCCATGCGTTTTTGCGCACGCTCCAGAGATGCCATGGCGCGTTCGAGATCAATATCGCGTTTTCGTTCAGCAGACTCTGCCAAGATGGTCACTTTGTCCGGCAGGGCTTCGGCGAAACCACCGCTGACAAATATGAGGTGCTCGGTGCCACCGGCGTCCACAAAGCGGATTGTGCCTGTTTTGAGGGTTGTCATGAAGGGTGTATGTCCGCTTAACACGCCGAATTCACCCAGTGTTCCTGGCGCAGCCACAATCTTGGCTTCTTCGCTGACAACGATCTTTTCAGGGGTAACAACTTCCAATTTAATATTTTCAGCCATGCTAAGCCCTCTTCGTTATGCAGCTTCTTCTCTCTTCTTGGCATCCTCGACGACTTCTTCAATTCCGCCCTTCATGTAGAAAGCCTGCTCCGGAATGTGGTCATATTTGCCTTCACAGATTTCCTTGAAGCTGCGCACGGTATCCTCGATCTTGACATATTTGCCCGGTTTACCTGTAAACGCTTCGGCCACGTGGAACGGCTGTGATAGAAATCGTTGCATCTTTCGCGCCCTGGAGACGGTGACCTTGTCTTCATCCGAAAGTTCTTCAATTCCGAGAATAGCGATGATGTCCTGCAATTCCTTGTATTTCTGAAGAATCTGCTGCACCTGCCGGGCGGTTTGATAATGCTCCTCACCGATGTAGTTTGCATCCAGAATTCGTGACGTCGAGTCGAGCGGGTCCACTGCGGGGTAAATGCCCAGCTCGGCAATCTGCCGCGAAAGAACCACGGTGCCGTCCAAGTGGGCGAAGGTCGTCGCCGGGGCCGGGTCGGTGAGGTCGTCCGCCGGAACGTATACGCACTGCACGGCTGTAATGGATCCCTTGTCAGTTGAGGTAATGCGCTCCTGAAGCTCTCCGAGGTCAACGGCCAGAGTCGGCTGGTAACCGACAGCGGAAGGCATACGTCCCAGGAGGGCGGAAACCTCGGAGCCGGCCTGGGTGAATCGAAAGATGTTATCGATGAAGATCAGAACGTCCTGGCCTTCTTCATCACGGAAATATTCGGCAGCGGTCAGGGCCGACAGGGCCACACGCGCGCGGGCTCCCGGCGGTTCCGTCATCTGACCGTAAATGAGGGCGGCCTTGGGAAGAACACCGGAATCTTTCATTTCGTGGTACAAGTCGTTGCCTTCACGTGTCCGCTCTCCGACGCCTGCGAACACGGAAATACCACCGTGCTGCATGGCGATGTTATGGACCATTTCCATCATGATAACGGTTTTACCCACGCCGGCGCCTCCGAACATTCCCATCTTGCCACCGCGTGGAAACGGTACCAGCAGGTCGATGACTTTGACACCGGTCTCCAGGACGCGAACTGTGACGTCCTGTTCCGTAAATTTGGGTGCCGCACGGTGAATCGGCCGCATCTTTTCCTGGCTAATCGGGCCCAAACCGTCGACGGGGCGTCCCACAACGTTCAATATGCGTCCCAGTCCAGCCTCACCCACCGGCATCATGATCTGATTTCCGGTATCTTTCACCGGCATACCGCGAACGAGACCGTCGGTAACGTCCATGGCGATGCAACGCACAACATTGTCACCGAGGTGCTGAGCCACCTCAATGACCAAGTTGTCCTCTACGTCGTCGATTGCCGGGTTCGTAATCGTCAAAGCGGTGTAAATCGTCGGCAGTTTGCCCTGCTCGAACTCCACGTCAACGACCGGTCCCATGACCTGCATTACTTTACCTAAGTTTTCTCCCATCGATGCGACCTCCTGTTAACGAAATATATACAAACGGGTTTTCTTTATCCCTTGAGAGCCTCGGCTCCGCCGACGATGTCCATCAGTTCCGCCGTAATGGCCGTCTGCCGGGCCTTGTTGTAGGCCAGTGTCAAGTTCTCAATCATGTCATTGCATGCCTTGGTGGCATTGTCCATTGCCATCATACGGGCGGCATGTTCGCTGGTCGAGGTTTCCAGCAACGCGCTGAATATCTGGACATAAACGTTGCGCGGCAACATATCGCCCAGCAATTCATCGGGCGACGGTTCACAAATGTGTTCTGCCATATAGGGTGTGCTCTCATCCACGGCTTCGTCCGCTGCTGTAATGGGAGGAATTGGCAGCAGCTGTCTCAAGGTCGGAATCTGCTTGGCCATCCCCAGAAATTCGGCGTAGATAATGTGTACCTCGTCATATGTACCGTCCAGAAAACGATCGACCAGTTTGCGACCGGCAGTCGTAGCGACATTGAAACCGAAAGTCCCACCCACCACACCGAGGTGCTCTTCGGCGATGGTCTGTTTGGCAGAACGGCGCCAGTCGCGTCCCTTCTTGCCGAAGGCGGTAAATGACACTTCACTCCCTTGGCCTTCTTTTTCCTGAATGAATTTTCCGGCCTTTTGGATGAGGTTGGCGTTGAAGCCACCACAAAGACCGCGATCGGATGTACACAGTAGGAGATGAATTTTTTTCACATTATCACGCGGAACCAATAGCGGATTGGCTTCGTCACCCGACTTGGCGGCCAAGCTTCCAAGCACCTCGCCAAATTTATTGGCGTATGGACGGAACGCCTCCATTTTGGTTTGCGCCCCTCGCAGACGTGAGGCCGCCACCATGTTCATCGCTTTGGTGATCTGCTTGGTCTTTTTGACCGCTTGGATCTTGTTTAAAACGTCTTTTAATCGTGCCATCTGAATCCGCCTGTGCCGTTAAGAAGTATGGGAATTCGTGATACCGATGATTGTGAGGGCGATTCCAACGATCCCTTGGATCTTTGTATGCTCGCTGCCTCAAAGTCGCATCGCGAAGAGTAAACTTTACTTTATGGTATCCTTGAACTCCTCGTCGTAGGCTGTCAACGCTTCGGTCATCAATTTATCCAGTTCGTCGTCGATGGCCTGTTTTGCTTTCAGCCCCTCGAAGACCTTCGGGAACCGCTCTTCGATAAAAGGATAGAGACCGGCTTCATATTTGGCCATCACGTCCACCGGATACTTGTCCAAAAAACCGCGTGTACCGGCATAGAGGATGCTCACCTGCTTTTCCATCGGCAGCGGCTGATACTGGGGCTGTTTGAGAATGGTCACCAGCCGGGCGCCGCGGGTAAGCTGCTTTTGGGTGGCCTTGTCAAGATCACTACCGAAAGCGGCAAAGGCCTCGAGTTCGCGATACTGGGCCATGTCCAGCCTCAGGGTACCGGCCACCTGCTTCATGGCTTTTACCTGGGCGGAACCACCGACGCGAGACACCGAGAGCCCGACGTTAATGGCCGGGCGAACACCGGCAAAAAACAGACTGGGTTCCAGGTAGATCTGACCGTCGGTAATCGAAATAACGTTGGTCGGAATATAGGCGGACACGTCGCCGGCCTGGGTTTCGATGATCGGAAGCGCCGTCAGGGATCCGGCACCAAGGTCATCGCTCAATTTAGCAGCGCGTTCCAGCAATCGCGAGTGGTTGTAGAAAATATCACCCGGGTAGGCTTCGCGTCCGGGTGGCCGTCTGAGCAGAAGGGACACTTGGCGATAGGCGGCGGCTTGCTTGGAAAGGTCGTCATAAATGATCAGGGCGTGCCGATTGCTGTCGCGAAAATATTCGCCCATGGCGCATCCGACATATGGCGAGATGAATTGCAGGGTGGCCGGGTCACTGGCGCAGGCGGCAACAATGGTGGTGTACTCCATGGCACCGTATTTTTCCAGGATAGCGTGGACCTGGGCCACGGTCGACTTTTTCTGTCCACAGGCGACATAGATACAATAGATATCCGAATCCTTCTGGGCCAGAATCGCGTCGATGGCGCAGGCGGTTTTACCGATTTGCCGGTCACCAATGATCAGCTCGCGTTGACCGCGGCCCACCGGCGTCATGGCGTCAATGGCCTTCAAGCCGGTGTAGCACGGCTCGTGCACGCTCTTTCGGGCAATAACACCCGGGGCGACCATCTCAACCCGGCGGGTCTCTTTAGCGTCGATGGGCCCTTTGCCGTCCAGTGGCTCCCCCACTCCCGAAACAACGCGACCGAGTACAGCCTCACCGACCGGGACTTCGGCGATACGACCGGTCCGCTTTACAATGTCGCCTTCTTTAATGTGGATGTCTTCGCCCATAACAGCAACACCCACGTTATCCTCTTCCAGGTTGAGAACCAACCCGAGGATACCGCCGGGGAACTCCACCAGTTCCAGAGCCATCACCTTCTCAAGACCGTAGACTCTGGCGATACCGTCGCCAACCGAAAGGACCACACCGGTTTCACTGAGTTCGACCTTTTTGTCATAATCCGTAATCTGCTCTTTGATAATTTGACTTATTTCTTCGGCTCTTAGTTCCATTAGGCCCTCTCACCTCTTTTTAAAGATTCTCTCATATTGACCAGTTGTGATTTGATGCTCCCATCCAACACAAGGTCACCGATCCGCGTCACAAGGCCCCCGATCAGAGACGGATCCTGCTCGACCTCCAATACAATATCTTTACCCGTCCTCTGGGACAGGGCAATACGAATTTTTTCGACGGCATCGGATGAAAGTTCGGTTGCCGAAACGAGACTGGCCCGAGCGACACCTTTGAGCTCATCAGCCAGTTTCTGATAAAATTGATTGATCTGACCGATAAAACCGATCCGCCGCTTATCGAACAAAAGAACCAGAAAAGACTGCATGACTTGAGATAGTCCCAGTTTCTCGATCACGGTCAGCAATACCTTTCGACGACCCGCAGCGTCGTAGAGTGGATTGGTCAGCGCTTGCTCCAATGTTCTCTCACTGCCGATCAAGTCTGCCACTGCCGCCAGTTCGTCTCTGTAGCTGTCCGCCTGGCCATCTTCTTTCCCGATGAGCAGGAGAGCCTTGGCATAACGCCGTGCGATCGCTAAATTCTTCATTATGCCACCACCTTCCCTAAATATTCATCCACCAATCGTTCCTGATCATCGTCGGATATCCTGTTTCTGATCAGCTCTTCGGCCTGAACCAGGGCTTTTTCAAGCACGTCTTCCTGCAAGTCGAGCCTGGCCTTTTTGAATTCCTGCTCGATGCTCCGTCGCGCCTGCTCTTGAAGCTTCTCAGCTGCGCTCTCCGCTTCCTTGATTATTCTGGCTTTGGCTTCTTCCCCTTGTTGAACGTACTGGGCGATAAGCTTTTCAGATTCCTGATCCAATTGCTGAAATTTTCGATTATAATTGGCCAACTCGTCTTCGGCAGCTTTCTTCTTTGCCTCCAGCTCACTGAGTTGATCCCGGATACTTTGAATGCGGTCGTTGAGAGCCTTTTTCATCGGTTTGCGAATAAGAAATATCAAAGCAATGGCCAGAACAGCAAAATTCATCACCTTGTATGTGTCCGTGGCCACCCAACCTTTGGCTTCAGTAGCGTGTTCTTCGCCGTTACTACCACCAGAAGCACCCACTGCTGCTCCTGCAAAACAAAACAGCATCAAGGCTGCGGTAAGCACACGTGCTGTTTTGGACATCGAGGGAAACCGGCGTATACAGGTGAAGACAGGAATTTTCATTAGATTGCCCTCCCCAATATTTTTTGCCCAATGGACTCTGCGAAACCATCAATCTCCCGCATTAGAGAATCCCTGACAACTTGCGCTTCCTGCGAGATCTGCCCGCGAACTTCACCAAGATCCGCTTGGGCTTTCGCATTGATTGCTGCAATTATTTTCTTCTCCTCTTCGTTTGCTTCGGATATCAGCAATTCCTTTTTCTTCAACCCCTTAGCCCGTGCATCCCTGATTCCGACCATGAAAGCCTCTTCCTTGTCCTTCACGTCTTTCTGGGAAGTCACAATACTTTCTTCGAGACCCGACACTTTCTTCTTCCGCTGAATGAGGACATTCCTGATCGGTTTGTACAAAATCACATTCAGAATCCACATCAGAATGAGAAAGTTGGCCATCTGGAGTAAAAAAGTCCAGTCGGGAATTACGGTAAGTCCACCGCCGCCTTCGGCGGCAACGGCAGGCAGGGCTGACAGAAGGAGAATAAGCGTCACCGGGACCGGCGACGTCAGAGGCAGTCTTCGTCTGATAAAAACAGACAGCATTGGGAAACCCTCCATCACGGACGCGAATATTAGGATCTAACAGGGTTTAAACATTGGTAAAAAATAAAGACCGACCATTTCGACTCCGGCGGTCTATAACATCCGCAACAAAAGGTTGTCAAAGGTTTTTTATAAATTTTTAACTGGTTGTCGAGTTGGTCTTAAGTACCGTTTTTTCTGGCACCGGTGCGATCTTTTTGACGGTTTGGCTTTGCTGTGCCATGACGCAGTGACCATTGAACAACCCGCCCTCTTCGATGGCGATAACCGGCGCCTGTATATCGCCCGCGATCCGGCCCGGAGGATAAAGCTCAATGCGCTCGCTGGCATCAATGGTGCCGTTCACCTCTCCCATTACGATGGCAATCCCGACGTCCAAATCGGCACTGACAGCAGCCTGCTCACCGACAATCACCGTACCGCCTTTGCTGGTTATCTTCCCTTTAACCTTACCGTCGAGCCGTATCGTTCCCTGAAATGTAAGCGTGCCCTCAACACTGGCATCCGGCCCAAGAAAGGTCGAAATCGAGTCCGGTTTTGGTCCCTTTTTTCCCATAATTCATTAACCTCCACATTTTTGTCCAAAAGTCGCCTGTTCTCACGCACGGCAAGCGAGTCATTTCGCTGGTGCGCCACTTGACCATAAGATTGAGATAGTGTCCATCACCTTTTCGCAGTGAGGCACTGGATAATTGTCTCCCTTTACCCTATCAAATAGGGATAACCGCGGGCAACTCCGTAAGCAATCTATGAAGTCGATTTGCTCAGATAACGGCAAGGGTTATTCAAGAGTAAATCGCCGCATACTGACGTTGATGAGCAATCCAGCGGAGACCATCATGGTCACAAGCGACGATCCCCCGTAACTGATAAACGGCAGGGTTACACCCACGACCGGCAGGAGACCCATGACCATACCGATATTCACGAGCACCTGCCAGAAAATCATGGCCGAAATCCCCACAGCCATGATGGTCCCGAAGGCATCGCGGCAACCATAGGCCACGTTTAAGCCCCAGATGATCAGCAGCAAAAAGATGAGAATCACTATCGCGGACCCCGCGAATCCCCACTCCTCGGCAAATACCGAAAATATGAAATCCGTGTGCTGTTCCGGCAAAAAAGACAGGGCGTTCTGGGTGCCTTTCAAGTAACCTTTACCCGCAAACATTCCCGAACCGATGGCGATTTTAGACTGTATAATGTGATATCCTGCTCCGAGCGGATCCCGATCGGGGTTAAGAAAAGTCATAATGCGCTGTTTCTGGTAATCCTTCAGCACAAACCACACCATTGGAACGGCAATAATCCCCGTAGTGAATAATATCAGTAGCGATCGCCTTTCGATCTTAACGAATAGGGTCATGGAACCGGCGATGATGAAAATGAGCAAAGCTGTCCCCAGGTCCGGCTGCTTGACAATCAACACGGCTGGGACCAACACCAGCACGAGTGGGGAAATGAGTTCCCTCAAGGTGAATCCGCGCGTGTAAGCATTTTTTGAATAATATCTCGCCAGAATGACGATCACGGCAAGTTTGACAAACTCGGACGGTTGCACGGATACCGGACCGAATGCCAGCCATCGTTTGGATCCGCCGCCGACTTTGCCGATCAGCAGAACGGCCACAAGGAGTAAAACTGAAAAAATGTAAATCGCAAAGGCATGCCGATCCAAAAGTTTGTAATTGAACAAAAACGCGGCGGCCATCAGAAAAAGTCCGCCGCAAAGCCACGTCAACTGTTTGTAGTACAGCGGCCCCGTTGTCGCATCGGCAGTCACCACGCTGTAAAGAGTGAGAAGCCCCAGCCCGCCCAGAACGAGTGCGAGACCAAGCAGTCCCCAGTCAAAATACTGAACGAATTTTCGATCAAACATGATGCCATATCCTGTAGGCTGCAGGCCGCCACCACGGGGCCTTCTGTCTTTCAGCGTAAAACGAGCATTTCGCTATTCTATCGTTCGAGCGTATCGAGAAAAAATGAACCCGTCTTAATTGAACTCTGCGGTCTTTCGATTGGCGACCATCTGCGGTCCGGATGTCAACTGCTCTTTGTACAGGTATGTCTTGATCATTTCCCTGGCAATCGGTGCGGCGGCCCCGGATCCATGTTCACCGTGTTCAACAATAACCGCCACTGCGATTTCAGGCGCATCTGTCGGTGCAATGCCAATAAACCACGCGTGCGCTTTGAGGTGGTCCGGAACCAGATCTGGGTCATCCTCCGAATCTTCTTTGCGGCTGACAACCTGCGCCGTTCCGGTTTTGCCGCTGATTGGGACATCGAGGAATCGGGCACCTTTAGCCGTCCCCCTCTCGCTGTTGACCACATTCCACAAACCCTGTTTGACAAGCGCCAGGGTTTTGGGGCTGATTGTAAGTTTGCCGGTGACAATCGGTTCGCTGACTTTTATCTGACGGCCTTCCACCGATTCTATTCGTTTCAAAATCTGCGGCTGATACCGCGTTCCACCATTCGCCACCGTTGCTGTCGTAACCGCCATCTGAAGCGGAGTAACCAGGTTGAAACCCTGCCCGATCGCCACCGAAAGGGTCTCGCCTTCCTGCCACGCGACACCGGTACGGCGCTTCTTCCAGGCGGCCGTCGGTATCAACCCCTGTCCCTCATGGTTCAGATCGATACCGGTTGCAGACCCAAGACCGGCCGCTTTGGCATAGTGCGCCAGTCGATCGACCCCGACGGCAAGCCCAACCTGATAAAAGAATACGTCGCAGGATTGGGCGATGGCTTCAACGACATTGACACAGCCGTGCCCTCCTCTTTTCCAGCAGCGGTAGTAACGCCCCCCGAATCTATATTGTCCGTAGCAACAGTAGACGGTCTTCTCGTTAATAACGCCTTCTTCGAGTCCGGCGATGGCTGTCAGAATCTTGTAGGTCGAAGCCGGAGGATATTCTCCTTGAACCGCGCGATTGTTTAACGGCTTCGTCGGATCGGTGATAAAGGCTTGCCACTGTTCACGCGACAACCCGTTAACAAAAGCGTTCTGATCGAATGTGGGGCTGCTGACGAGAGCCAGGATCTGACCGGTTGACGGCTCGATGGCAACTGCGGCACCCGTGATTCCATCCATGAGTTCTTCGGTTTTTTGCTGGAGGTCCGAATCGATGGTGAGGAAAATATTGTACCCGGGATAGGCCGGAACGGTCTTGATGACCCTAACCACTTGGCCGTTGGCGTTCACCTCGACCTGGCGGCCGCCAATCTTGCCTCGCAGGGATTGGTCAAAGACTCTTTCAATACCGAATTTGCCGATAAGGTCACCACGTCTGAGATCCGGATATTTGCCGCTGCTCAATTCCTTCGGGCTGATCTCCCCCAGATACCCCAACAGATGAGATGCACTCTGGTTGTTCACATAGTGCCGAAGAGGCCTGGCGTTGACCTCGATGCCGGGCAGGTCATATCGGTGGACCTCGACCATTGCGAGTTTGTCGCGGTCGATATCTTGAACCAGCGGTATAGGTTTATAGCTACGGCCGTTTTTTATGCTGACAAGCTTTTCATGTAGATCCTGGGCCGACATCCCGAGATTTTCGGCCAACTTCTTTAGTGTTTCATCCACCGGTTTGGCATTCTTGGTTATGATACTGACATCATAAGAAGGCCGGTTGTCGACCAGCATTTTTCCGTTGCGATCGAAGACGAGCCCACGAAATGGCTCGATGCGCTGCAACCGGATACTGTTATTTTCTGACAACCGCCGGTACTCCGCCCCTTTTATTATTTGAAGGAAAAAAAGGCGCACCAGAAGTACGGTCAAGCAAACGGAAACGACCAGAATGACGCCGATTATCCGTTGCTTGTACCAGTCGGTATCCGCTGTTTTCAGATACTTGTCCAAGTTGAAAACTCACTGTTGACCGGATCCGCTCCGCAGCCAAGCGGCGCTCTCCGGTCGGATTCGAAAATGCCTACCATTTGGGCCCGGATACCGTTGACAATGATATTCGGAGGCGACTGCACCGCGATAAACGGCGTTCTTCTTTGTTTATCATTCCGCCCATTCACAATAAATGCAGCGTCTTGATCAGTTGTGCGCTCTTTCGGGAAAGCTGATTTATTTTACTCAGCAAAAAAATCGCTAACCCACGCCCGAACATGCACCAAGTTTAGCGTGCCGATCGGGCATCGGCTGTTTCCGTTCGACGCACGAAAATCCTGCCGATCGAATGATCCCAGAGCCGGTGAAGCCGCTGCAGAATCAGAATCAATAGCGGCCCAAGGAACAGGGCCCATATCAAGCGGGTAGTTATTTTACCGAGGTCAGCAGGGGAAATTTCCGAAAGCGCTTCGAAACCGCCGAAGGATACGACCGAAATCAATGTTTCTAATGAGATCCCCACCACAACGATAAAGGCCAATCGAAAACGCATCCCGACCTGGAGAATCCGACCCAACCAACGCACGCAGATGTAGAGCCAGAAATAGGCCGTCGTATAAACCATCAGCGGCGTGCCGGAAAGATTGTCCATGACCACGCCGAGAAGGATGACGACCGGCAGACTTTCCCGGGTGCTGCGCAGCAAGCCGAGATAAATCACGAATATCGCTGTCAGATCATAGAAACTGGATATGAGCGGCACATCCGGCATGATGACAGTCTGCAGCACGATCAGTATCAGACAGATAAGTATATAGAAACCGTAAGTCATGGCTGGCTCGTGAAAGGGTCTATCGGCGGTATAAGGATGACCAGCACTTCCTCAAGTTTTTCGAAATCGACATGCGGCGTCACGGTGACCTCCTGAAAAATCCCGGCCGCACGTCTGACCACCCCTGACACCTCGCCGATTGGCATCCCTTTCGGAAACACCCCGTCGAGTCCCGATGCGACAATCTTGTCACCGACCCTCACCTCGTCTTTGCGCAGGGCGTATTGGAACACACAGCTCGAGGTCGATTCCCCCTTTATGATACCACGCGCGCGCGTCCGTTGCACAAAAGCATCAACGGCACTGTTGCGGTCGATTATCAGCATTACTTTGGCATATTGTGCGGAAGTGTCGGTGACCTGACCGGCAACACCCTCGGGAACGCCCACCGGTAGACCTTTCCGGAGACCCTCACTGCTGCCCTTGTTAATAATAACTGTCCGGTACCAGGGCGACGGATCCTTGCCGACAACTTCAGCCGCAATCGACTGAGATCCAAAATTTACCTTGAAATCAAGCAGTCTCCTGAGGCGAGAATTAGCCAATTCTATTTCTTGGAACCGACCGATACGTGCCAGCGCCTGTTGCAACTCTTTCTTGAGCTTGACGTTTTCTTGAATGGCCGAAATGTGAGAAAAATACGTATGCCAAGTGCCTCTGAAAGCACGAAGGGTATCTGTAACGATGCCTTGTACCGGCGCCACAAAAATCAGCGCGATGCGCCCGAAGCCATGTGAGGGGATGCGGCTGCTGGATAGTGAAAGAACAACGATGCTGGCGACAAACAGAAACATCACGCCAACGATCACCAACATTCTTTTTGAAAGCATGAACTTATGGTATCAGGACACGTTTGAGTATTTCAAGACTATCGAGCGCTCTTCCGGCACCGAGGGCAACAGTTATAAGAGGATCTTCGGTAACCGTTATCGGAAGACTGGTTTCCTCCCGGAGCAATTTGTCGAGGTTCTTGAGCAATGCTCCACCTCCTGTCAATACGATTCCACTGTCGACGATGTCCGCTGACAGTTCCGGTGGCGTCTGTTCCAGTGCAATTTTAACCGTCTCCACGATCGCATCTATCTGTTCGGATATCGCAACACGGATTTCTTCAGAGTCGATGGACAGAATTTTCGGGATGCCCGAAGCCAGGTCGCGGCCTTTGACTTCTATGGTCTCCAATTCCTGTGGATTGGGATACGCATTGCCGATGGTGGTCTTGATGATCTCGGACGTTCTTTCACCGATAAGCAAGTTGTACTTGCGTTTGATGTACTGAATGATCGCCTCGTCCATTTTATCACCCGCCACACGTACAGATCGACTGTATACGATTCCGGCGAGTGAAATGACAGCCACCTCGGTCGTTCCACCACCGATATCGACCACCATGTTGCACGTCGGTTCAGTGATGGGAAGGTTCGCGCCGATAGCGGCGGCCATCGGTTCCTCGATGAGAAACACCTCCCGTGCGCCCGCAGATTCTGCTGATTCCCTAACGGCCCGTTTTTCGACTTGGGTAATGCCGGACGGAACGGCGATAATGATGCGCGGACGCACGAAGGACCTGCGGTTGTGAACTTTTTGGATAAAATGTCGCAGCATGGCCTCGGTCACCTCGAAATCAGCGATCACACCGTCCCGCAGTGGGCGGATGGCAACGATGCTGCCGGGAGTCCTCCCCAGCATGTGCTTGGCTTCGGAGCCGACAGCCAAAACACGGTTTTTTGAACGGCCGTCCATGCTGACGGCAACAACGGACGGCTCGTTCAGGACGATTCCCTTGCCTTTGACATACACCAGGGTGTTGGCTGTACCCAGATCGATGGCCAGATCATTGGAAAAGATGCCTAAAATACTGTCAAGAAATAAATTCATACGACCTCAGCAGGCTCCCTCAGGGCAGGCGCGTTATTTTGGAGATTATTATACAAAAATTTTCCCCGCTTCGCTACCAAAATTATACTGTTATTACAAGAAAAAATGTCGGTCATGCCAGTACCGAACCCAAAATATCCCCTTAATCGCATCATTCTAAACAAACACAAACTGCCATGCAAATGCAATACTTTTGAATGGCAGTTCAACGAGACGCGAGCAGACAAGCCTTAAAATACGCTCACCGTACCGGCATGCCGCTTCATTCATGTGATCTAATCGCTGTCAGAGAAACCATGACGGCATCATGAATTTTCGGTCTGAAACTTTTTATGCGGTCATTTTCACGGTGTGGGTGAACCCTGTTGCTCAACAATACGACAATGATCGACCGCTCGAGGTCCAGCCAGAATGATGTCCCGGTGAACCCGAGGTGGCCGACGGTCGCGGACGAGAAGAAGCAACCGCTGCTCGAACCCTGCGGAGAGGGGGCGTCGAATCCGAGTGGTCTGCCGCCGTCATTTGCGCGCCGGAGGAAGACCTGTACCAGATCAGCCGGGAATAACCCCGCAGGATTTCGACCGCTGTGGGCTGACCATAACGCCGCGACCATGTCATGTACCGCCCGTGCGTTGCCGAAAAGCCCGGCATGCCCGGCAATACCGCCCATCACGTGAGCATTGTCGTCGTGTACGGTACCTTCCAGGAGACGCTGCCTCCAAGGGCAAATTTCCGTGGCGGCAACATCAGCAAACCGCACCGGTGCGGCAAGATCGATGAAACTAAGCCCGGAATGACCGTCGGCGTTAAGCCCCAACGGACGATAGACTTCCTCTGCGACAAAATGGTCCAAACGTTTACCGGAGACCGCCTCTACCACCCAGCCCAAAATCATGAACCCCAGATCGCTGTAGACCTCCTTTTGGCCGATAGGGTGTGCCAGTGGGGTCTCGCAAACAGCCAGGCGAATGGCTTCGCGGCGCTTCTCAGCCGGAAGCCTGCAAATATCGGTGAAATAGGGATGGTAATCGGGAAGACCGGAAGTATGATTGAGAAGCTGCCGCACGTTAATGGGTGCTTTATCGGTGCCGTCAAAGTCTTTTAACAAATCACCCAATGGTTGGTCGAGGGTCAAAAGGCTGCGCGAGGTCAACGCCATGACAGCCGGCGTGGTGGCCAGCGGTTTAGTCAAGGAGGCAAGGTCGAAAACTGTCTGGGTGGTCACCGGTTTTTGGGTGAATACATTGCTGATACCGTAAGGATGAAAAAATTCGATATCACCTCTTCGCGAAACCAGGAGAACACCTCCGGGGAAAACACCGTCCGCCACTGCCTGCCGCATGAGTTCATGAACACGGTCGAACGTGACCATCATTTATTATCCGTGGACAATCGGAGAGCATCAGTCTGTCGTCGCCGGAGTGTGATATGTCAGGCGCCCCCGCTCGGTGTCGAGAGTGGCCCGTAGACCCACCGGTATGGTCAGATTGCGTTCCCCGTGACCGAATTCCATTCCTGTTAAAACCGGATAAGACGCATTTTTAAAGCGATCGCGGATAATTCTCAAGATTTCCTCCGGTTCGCCGCAGGACTCGAATAAACCGAAAGCCACGCCGGCGATACCATTCAGAAATCCGGCCATTTGCAACTGGGTGAGCATCCGGTCCACACGATAAGGCGCCTCGCCCCGATCTTCAAAAAGCAGAATGTGGCCATTGGTACTCGGTTGAAAAGAGGTTCCGATCAGGTGGCACACTGTCGTGAGGTTTCCGGCCAGTACCGGTCCTGTTCCGAACCCCGGCTTGATAATTGTGCCCCCCGAGGCCCTCAGCTCAACCGGCGCTTCGCCGGCGACTGCCGATACCAGCGCAGTCAACGACGCCTTGTCATTCGCCGGCAAACTGGCGACGACAGGTCCGTGAAAAGTAACCAAACCGCAGCGCACATAGAGTGCCGCAAGAAGTGCGGTCACGTCGCTGAAACCAACCAGGATTTTCGGCTGTTTGCGGATGCGGCCATAGTCGAGCAACGGCAGGAGGCGCATCGAACCGAATCCGCCTCTGGCACAAAAAATCGCCTTTACGACCGGATCGTCGAACATCTTCATGACAAGGGCCGCGCGCTTGGTATCGGGCCCGGCGAGATAACCATTCTTGAGAAAAACATTTTTCGACATCCGCACATTGAACCCGGCAGATTCCAGCAAACTGACCCCGCGGTACAACTGCTCGATATCAAAAGGGCTGGCCGGAGCCACCACCCCAATGGTATCGCCGGGTTTCAATCGACGGGGGATGACCGGCGGATCGAGATCTTTTCTCGATCCAGGGTAAGTATATCGTCTTGACATGGTAATAATTAAATGTTAGCAGATTGGCCTTGCGTCGGGGCGTAGCGCAGTCTGGTAGCGCACTTGAATGGGGTTCAAGGGGTCGGAGGTTCAAATCCTCTCGCCCCGACCAATAATAACGATTATCATCAAATCGTTCGATCACGGGTTCGGTCATGCCGATGCCCGTTTTCAATCCGCTCAGGCAACCGCCGCTCAACTCTGGTTTCGACCGAAAACACTGCTCTTCAGATCAATCGCTACGAATCCCTTATTTCTTCACATCCCACACCATCGCATGCACGGAAAAGAGGCATTCCCAGCGGTTCGCCGTCATTCATTTGACGACGACCCTTTCAGCCGGCTCCTCAATCCTTTCGATCACCGATTTGACGTCGTCCAGTTCCTGCGGCCGACGATATTGATGATACCATAGCCGATGGCCATGTCAATAAATAATTGAAATAACATAATAAAAAAGCGATTAACAGGAAAATGGAACTCAATTGCGGAGTTGTGAAAAAGGGTTGGCGACCCTGCCGGTCGTCTGCTGACCGGATAATTTTCCTTCTCGGTGAAGCCTCAGAAATGTTTCCACCACATCCGGATCAAACTGAGTCGCTGAGCCCTCACTGATAATCTGCAATACCTGGTTTTCTTGCATGCGCTTGCGGTAGGCGCGGTCGGAAGAGACGGCATCGTAAACATCGGCCACTGAAAGGATGCGACCCAGAAGGGGGATTTCATTTCTTTTCAACCCGTCCGGATAACCTTTCCCGTCGTAACGTTCATGGTGACAGCGGATGATTTGGCGCTCCCTATCCCAAAAGCCAAGTTGCTTGACGATGTTGGCACCGATAACCGGATGCTCTTTTATTTTGGCGAACTCTTCTTCCGTCAGTCGGCCCGGTTTCAACAATATTTCGTCGCGAACGCCTATTTTTCCGATATCGTGCAGGTGTCCGGCGAAATTCAGAATATCCAGTTCTTCCGGCGCACATCCCATGGCTTTGCCGATTTCGATGCTGAATGTGGTCACCCGGCTGGAATGCTGCTGGGTATACGGATCTCTGGCCTCGATGGCGTTGACGAAGGCGTAAAGCGTGGCAAAGAGATTTTCGTATATGTTTTCGTAAAGAGCCAGATTTTCAATGGCCTTGGCGGCATTTTGAGCCATGAATGATAGATAATACAGATCCTTTTCCGTGTAGTTCGTTTGATCGTTTTCGAGGGCTGCCATCAGCACGCCAAAAACGGTTTGCCGGATCTTGAGCGGAACCAGCATCAACGACCGATATTCCTGGGGAATTTCCCGCTGGCCCTGGTTTGCAGAGACCAGCAGGGGAATCTCGTCGCCCGCCACCTCCAATATGAGCTGCTCCAGATTTGGCTGCTCCAGCTTACCGGTTTCATTGATCGGCCAGCTACATGGCACCTTATTGTTTAGAGCGAGATGTGTCGCACCCTGCATCCTCTCGGGCACCGCGGCCACGGTGAACGGCTTGTCCATCGATTCGTTAATTATGTAAAAGCAGGCCCCGTCCGAACGCGTGATTTCGATGGCCATATCGACCAGGCGCTTAAACACCTCTGTGCTGGATGAGTTGACGGAAAAATCACTTAAAATCCGGTTGAGGATATGCATTTCCTCCACCTTGAGGGTCAGCTCACGATTGAGCCTTTCCAGCCGATCCTTACTTTCCACCTCTTTTTTGAGAAGCAGATTTTCCGTAAAAACACGCCTCTGGTTAAAAACCCGTTGGACACACAGCTCCATCTGGTTGAGATTGACCGGCTTGATCAGGAAATCGACGACACCGTTCTTTAGGGTTCGGATGGTGTTGTCAAGCGATGGATAGCCGGTCATGATGATGACCGGCAAGGTATTGTCCAGGTGATTAATGTGTTCAGCGAGTGCCAAGCCATCCATGCCGGGCATGTTAATGTCGGTGAAACAGCAGTCAACGGCCTCGTTTTCGAGTATCTTGATGGCTTCATGGCCGTTGGCGGCCGTCAATACCTGGTACCCTTTGCGGGTGAAATATTCACGGGAAACATTCAGGATGCTCTCTTCATCATCCACAAAGAGAATCGATTCGAATTTGGCGTCACTCATCTAATAGCACCTTGAATTTACAAGATAATATTCTGGTTACTCCCCGGTCAGCTGGATAGCGACGGCCATGGCGAAGACAGCTGCCTAGTGATTTATCGGCAGATTTCGGATGTTCTGAAGTAAAAATTATTGAATCGGTATATCAATGGTTCGCATGTTACTGACTATACGTAATAAATACCCGGGGCCACGCGGTGACGTTTCTTTTTCCTGAGCCGTTTTTCGGCGGGTCGCATGGCGGATTTTCTTACGGATGGCTCGCAAACTCGCGTCACCCCGCAGAAATGCCGACCTTGCCGGCTCGTTTCCGGAAATGGTGCATGCGGGGTGGCTGTAACACTTGGCCCATGCGGAAAATCCTCGCAATGCATTCCAATTGTCGTCACCAAACGGAATGTCGGTCACTCCGATCCGACAAGACGGCTTTAATTCCACGGTCGGCCAGCGCCGGGGGCGGCCAGACGATACATTTTTCCTGCAAACTGTTTCCCGAAAAACTTTTCCAGCCCGAGGGAGCATTCAGCGACTTTACCGATGTCCACACCCGTATTGATTCCCAGTGAATTCAGCAGGTAAACGGTATCTTCGGTGGCAATGTTACCGGCGGCGCCGGGAACAAAGGGGCAGCCGCCCAAACCGGCCAGTGCCGTATCGAACCGTGTGATGCCGCATTCAAGAGCCGCCATCAAATTGACCAGCCCCAGGCCACGCGTATCGTGCAGGTGAGCGATGACGGGTACGTCACCGATGATCGGCGAAACGGCAAGCAAAAGGCGGCGGATGCTGCTGGGCGTGGCCATGCCGGTCGTGTCGCTGAAAGCCACGGCATCAACACCCTGTTCCACGAAATTCTGAGCCATTTGCATGACCCGCTTCAACTGAATTTCCCCTTCATAGACACAGCCAAAGGCACACTGGACGCCGGCACGTACCTTCATGCCGCGTTCCTTGGCGAAATTCACCATTTGACGCGCGCCGCCAACTGCGTCATCCAACGCTAACCCGGTATTTTTCCGGCTGTGGGTGTCGCTGGCGGATATGGAAATCTCAACATGCTTCAGTCCGGCGCGATAGGCCCTTTCAAGGCCCCTATGGTTGAGCACAAGGCCGGAAAGGGTGACCCCTTCCCAAACCGGGAGCGCTTGCAGCAGAGATTCGGCATCGGCCATCTGCGGTACCCTTTGCGGATGAACAAATGATGTTACCTGGATATGTTTGATGCCGGCCGCAACCAAGCCGCCGATGATGTCGACCTTAACTGGTGTGGGGATTATCCGGGATTCGAATTGAAATCCGTCCCGCGGCCCCACCTCGATAAGGGTGACCTTCTCAGGATATGAATGTGTAGAGCTTGTCATAATTTTTTATTTCTGCTCTTTGCCTGCGCGCCCTTATGCTTGAGTTTGCACGCTGAAACCGCTGACCATTCCTTCCTCTCAAGATTAACGCCCCCCGAGGGCTCAATCATAAAGGCGATCGTGGTATAGAGTGACGTATCGTATGTCCGTGGTTCATTGTCAATGCGAAACCCAATTCATTAATCCGGCATGTCGCCGTTCCATAAAGCACTTGACGCGAGAGCCCGATCTCTTTTAAGTCGATGCCACCAATATCATCTCATTTGGTCGAAGAAACGATACCAGCTGAACCGAATATTATGGGAAACCATCTTGAAAACAGCGCCCACCGGCCGTTACGCATCTGCCTGCTGAGCTATCGCAGCAATCCCCACAGCGGGGGCCAAGGCGTGTACATTAGGAATTTGAGCCGGGCCTTAAGCAATCTCGGTCATCGTGTGGCCGTTGTCTCGGGTCCCCCATATCCTCAATTGGGCGGCGACATACATGTTCACCGGTTGCCCAGCCTCAACCTTTACAACCCTGCCAATCCTTTCCGTATGCCCATGATGAGAGAACTACTCCACCCTCTGAATCTGTTGGAGTGGTTGAGCGTCTCCACTATGGGATATCCCGAGCCCTTCATCTTCGGCATCCGTGCCTACCGCTTCTTGATGCAGCGTAGGGCAGACTTTGACGTTATCCACGATAATCAAAGTTTGTCATACGGCGTCTGGGCTATCGGTCGCCGCTTGCCGACCGTGGCGACCATCCACCATCCGATCACTGTGGATCGTGCTCTTGCCGTAAGGAATGCTTCAGCGGGGTGGCAGAAAATGAAACAGCTGCGATGGTATTCATTCATCGGAATGCAGGTGCAAGTGGCCCGAAGTCTACCCCGACTCATCACCGTGTCGGACCGCGCCCAGGCCGATATCAGCCGCGATTTCGGCATACCAACCGATAGCGTCGCCGTTGTCCCGAACGGCGTCAGCACCGACCAGTTTCATCCCCTGCCCGGTGTCAACCGGGAACAAGGACGAATTATCGTTACCAATAGTGCCGACATGCCATTGAAGGGTATGCCCTACTTGTTGAATGCCGTGGCGCAAATCTCAAGGACCCGGGCGGTGCGTCTTGTGGTTGTCGGTACTCTCAAAAAGAACGGGGACCTCAATAACTTGATCCGGTCGCTCGGTATTTGCGACCGGATCTCGTTCACCGGCCGGATAGACCCGCAGGCCTTTGTGAGGGAATACGCCAGGGCTTCCGTGGCGGTCATACCCTCGCTGTACGAGGGGTTCGGCCTACCGGCGGCGGAAGCCATGGCTTGCGGCGTTCCGGTAGTAAGCACCACCGGCGGCGCCTTGCCCGAGGTTGTCGGAGACGCCGGCATTCTCGTTCCGCCCGCCAATACGCGCGCCCTGGCGGATGCAATCTCCCGCATTCTTGATCATCCAGCAGCGGCCGCCAGGATGGGCGAGGCCGGCCGGCGGCGGGCAGAGAAACTCTTTACGTGGCAAAGGGCCGCCCGATTGACCGAAGACGTTTATCGAGGAACGATTCGTGATTACTGCAGACTTTGACCGCCTCGGGCTCCGGCCCGGCGACCGGGTCCTCGACATCGGCTGCGGCACCGGGCGCCACACCTGTGCCGCTTACCAAAGAGAAGATGTCTTTGCCATCGGCGCCGATTTAAAACTTGGAGAGATACGGGAAGCCAAAAACCGCCTGGAACTGCACGATCGGCTCGGTATTCACGGTGGCGGAAGATGGGGCCTTTGCGTCGCCGATACACTGCGCCTGCCATTCGATAGCGCGGCCTTCGACCTTGTCGTTTGTTGCGAGGTTCTGGAACATATTCGCGATCACCGGACGGCCGTCGCTGAAGTGGCAAGAGTCCTGAAACCCGGACACCATTTGGTTGTCAGCGTCCCCCGATACTGGCCTGAAAAGATCTGTTGGTGGATTTCCAAAGCATATGCACGCGCAAAAGGGGGCCACGTGCGGATTTACCGTAAAACCAATCTGGTCGAGGTTCTTTGTGATGCCGGCTTCACGCTGCGCGCCGTCCATAACGCCCACAGCCTCCACACCCCTTACTGGTGGCTGAAGTGTCTGATCGGCCCGGATCGCGATGATCACCCTTTGGTCAGCCTCTATCACCGGTTCCTGACTTGGGACATTATGCAGCGGCCGCGGATCACCGGTGTCATCGACCGCTTTCTCAATCCGCTTCTCGGTAAAAGTATCGTGCTCTATTTCGTAAAATGTCCCGAACCAGGCGATGGTTGACTCCTCTGAGCATTCCCGCCGGCTGCCAACGGGAATGATCGGCTGCGCTTGATTCGCCGGCTACCCCGCCTCATTTTTTCCTGAGCACCCCCAACGTTTGGGTCATGGGATGTTCCTCGAAGCGGTGGTCGGACCGGGCGATTTGATACACGTCATTCGGTGCCTGCCCTCCGTCCGCTGCGTCAGTGAATATATCGTGAAATAACAGATACCCTCCAGGAACCAGATGATCGGCCCACCCCAGGAAATCAGCCCTGACCGAATCGAACGCATGGCCACCGTCTATAAAGACGAGGCTCAAGGGAGTCTGCCAGAAACGGGCGGCGACGGCCGACCGGCACACCAGCGGCAGTACCACGTCTTCGAGGCCCGCCCTTTCGATTGTGCGGCGGAAGAATGCGAACGTGTCTATCGCCCCGCGATGTGGCGACCAGAGTTCGGGATCAAAGTAGGCCTGGCCGGGCTGCTGCTCTTCAGAGCCCCGGTGGTGATCTATGGAGAAAAGAACCGTACGGTTTTCCCGGCACGCGGCACCGAGGTAGAGGGCCGATTTCCCGCAATAACTGCCGATTTCGAGGCAGGGGCCGTAACGGCCGGCATCCAAAGCGAGCGAATACAGCCGGCGTCCTTCCGCGTGGTCGAGAAATCCTTTGACATCATTCAGCAGTTCGGTATTCGGCAGCATCGATGCAGAAATTTAATCGCTTTCCTGAGCGGGAAAAGGTCATTTATGGATAGCCACTAACTCGTGTCCATTCACGATTGTTGAAAAAATCGATGGGCACATGTGTAAGTGTCCGATTCATAAATGAGCAATTTTTTCTCTGAGCAAGTTGAGTTCGTTTAAGCTTTCAAATAGACATGAAATCCCGCTGCTTTATAGCGGAGGCCGCACAAGGGTTTTGACCGCAGGCGTAGCATGGCACCGTTGAGGATCAAAACCCGCGGATAATCCCGCCATAGGCGGGACTCAGGGGAAAAAGGGCCATTTATGGACGGACACTAACTCATATTTTCGTAGCTTCTCACCAGCACTTCCCTGGGCTTGGCACCGTCCGAGGGCCCTACGATCCCCTCTTTTTCCATCATTTCGATGATACGCGCCGCCCGGTTGTAACCGATCCTCAGGTGCCGCTGAATCATCGAAATGGACGCCTGCCGGGTCTTTGTAATCAGGGCGACCGCCTCATCGTATTTTTCATCGGCATCATGGCTATCGGCTTCAGCGGATTCGGTAACCGCCCTTTCTGTCACATCTTCGTCGTATTCCGGCTTTTCCTGGTTCTTCAAGTATTCGGTAATTCGAACGAGTTCGGTTTCTGAAATGTAGGCACCGTGTATCCGCTGCAGTTTCGCCGCACCGGGCGGCATGAAAAGCATGTCGCCGTTACCGAGAAGACTTTCGGCGCCATTGGTGTCGATGATCGTTCGTGAGTCGGTCTTAGAGGACACCTGAAATGACAGACGGGTCGGAAAATTGGCTTTTATGATGCCGGTCAGGACATCGACCGACGGCCGTTGGGTGGCCAGAATCAGGTGGATTCCGGCGGCCCGGGCCATCTGTGCCAATCTTGTCAGGGCCAATTCCACGTCGCGCGAGGCCACCATCATCAAATCGGCCAGTTCGTCGATGATAATAACGATAAAAGGCAGTTTTTCCTCTGCTTCAGCCTCCGTTGAACCCGGTTTTACCGGTTTTATCTTACGATTATACTGAACGATGTTGCGGGCCCTGTTCTCCGACAGAAGCTCGTAGCGTCTCTCCATTTCACGCACGGCCCAGAAAAGTGCGTTGGTGGCCTTTTTAACGTCGGTGACGACCGGAGTAATCAGATGCGGTATCCCGTCATAGCTCGTCAGTTCGATTCGCTTGGGATCAACCATGATCAGTTTGACCTCATCGGGCCCGGCTTTGTAGAGCAGGCTGCAGATCATGGTGTTCAGTGCGACGCTCTTTCCGGCACCGGTTGCACCGGCAATCAACAGGTGCGGCATCCGGTCGAGCTCGGCCACGAAAGGATTCCCGATGATGTCCTTGCCAAGGCAGATCGTCAGTTTGGATTTCGTTTTCTCGAACGCACTCGACACCACGATCTCTTTGAACCGCACCGTTTCGCGAACGGCGTTGGGGACTTCGATGCCGATCACGGCCTTGCCCGGGATCGGTGCCACGATTCGTATGCTGGTGGCCCGGAGCGCGAGGGCCAGATCGTCGGACAGGTTGACGATCTTGTTGATCTTGACGCCCGAAGCCGGTTCGTATTCGAAGGTGGTGATAACCGGTCCGGGTGATATGGCAACCACCTGACCCCTGACACCGAAATCTTCCAGTTTTTTCTCCAGCAGTTTCGACAACATTCTCAGGTTGTCGTCATCCGCCGAAATGGACCGGTGTTCCGGCTCTTCGAGCAAATTTACGGAAGGAAGCTGAAAACCCGAGCCGGACCGCATGAAGTCAAACACATCCTGCTTGGGTACCGGAGCGCTTTTAATCGGCGCCTTCACGGTATTTTTTATTTCGATCGCGACCTCTTTCTTTACGGCTTTCTCCTTGATGACCGCGCGTCGCTTTTTGGCTTTCTGACGCCTTTCTTTGTGTTTCAAGTAGAACGTCTTCAAATGGTCAGAAATAGAAATACTTATTGCATAGCAGCGCCGAAAAAACGCCAGAAGAGAAAACCCCGTGGTCATGATAAAACCGATCAGCCAGACAAGACTGAGGATGATCACGGCACCGGTCGTGTTGGAATATTTAACGAGAAACGTTTTGAAAGGGATTCCGACAAACCCCCCTGCTGAAAAGTCGCTTCCGAAGAGAGGGTAGGTGTGCTGTCTCAGCGCCAGCAGACCGCCTGTCGTTACGATCAAAAGCAGACCGCCGATGACGGTGCAGATAATCGCCGTGCGTGCGTGTCCGCCAAGAATGTGCATGCTGGACAGAAGCAGAAGGAGCGGGACCCAGAAGGCGCCGATACCGAACACGCCGATCAGCAAACCGGCCGTATGAGATCCGAACACGCCAAAGAGGTTGTGGATCTTCCTGGCGCCGACGGCATTGAGCAGGGATGGGTCATCGGGACTGTAAGAGAGGAGACTTACCAGAGTGAAGATGACCAGAAAAAAAAGCAGAATTCCGATGATTTCTTTACGCATGGATCGAATAGGTCCGTTGGGCCCGTTGGGTCCCGCCGCGGCGGGATTGAGCCCGTTGAGCCCGTTCAGCCCGTTGGCCGGAGAACCAACGCAGACGGGCTTAACGGGCTAACGGGCCAACCGGCCAAACCGGTTCATATGACCATCACGAAGGGCAGAATTACCGGTCGCCTTCCGATGGTGAAATAAAAGTATTGTCGCAGTGCCGACTGCAACCGCGCCCGGATAACCTTTATACGGTCGGGAACTTCGGGGCCGACATCCTCGACGATTTCGAGAATCACGCACTGGGCGTCCTGAACGAGATGGCCGGTTTCGGTCTCGAACACGAAACCACGGGAGACGATCTCCGGCCCGTAAACGACGATTCCCGTTTCGTCGTCGAAGGCCAGATTGACCACAACGAGACCTTCCTCCGACAGCAACCGCCTTTCTTTCAGCACACTGCGGCCGACATCTCCGACGCCCTTTCCGTCGATGAGCACCCTGCCGGTCATGACCGTGTCTTTCACCCTGCCGCCGGTCTCGTCAAATTCGATAATGTGTCCGTTTTCGGCAAGCAGGACTCTCTCGGGCGGAATACCCATTTGTTGGACCAGCCGCGAATGCAGCACCAAATGCCGGTACTCGCCGTGAATCGGGATAACATACTTGGGTCGGGTCAGATTGACCATCAATTTGAGCTCTTCCCGAAAGGCGTGCCCGGACACGTGGATCTCGGAAATTTTTTCATAGATGACGTTGGCGCCCCTCTTGTAGAGCATGTTGATAATATGGCCAATGGCCCTCTCGTTGCCGGGGATGAATTTAGAAGAGAGAATGACCGTATCTTCTTTTTTTACTTTAAGTTGCTTGTGGTTGCCTGCCGCCATTCGAGCCAGGGCAGACATGGGTTCTCCCTGGCTTCCTGTGGTCGTAATGATGATCTCGTCATCAGAGTACTGATTGACCTCAGTGATGTCGATCTCCATTCCCTCGGGGATATGAATATAACCGAGATCCCGGGCCAGGTTGACGGCGACTTCGATGCTGCGGCCGTTAAAGACGATCTTCTTGCCGCGCTCGCAGGCAATATTGACAATATGCTGGATGCGGTTGATGTTCGAGGCAAAAAGCGCGATGATAATCCGGCCTTTACTTTCGTCGACGATCTTGGCCAGCTTGTCGCGGATCTCACGCGCCGAAATGGTGTATCCTTCTTTTTCGATGTTTGTTGAATCGGACAAAAGGGCCAGAACGCCTTTTTCTCCGCACTGGGCAAACCGGCCGACATCCGTTGCCAGGCCGTCTCCAAGACTGTGGCTGATTTTGAAATCTCCGGTATGAACGATCAGACCCAGCGGTGTGCGGATAGCCAGACCGACGCCGTCGACCACGCTGTGACCAACTTGGATGAATTCGAGCATAAAAGGCCCCAGCTTCAACTGCTCGCCCGGATGGATTTCGTGCAGACCGCGCGGTACGATTGTGTCGAACTCCTCGAGTTTGTGTCGAACGACACCGAGTGTAAAAGGGGTTCCAAACACGGGGGCGTTGACTTCCTTCAGCAGAAACGGCAGCGCACCGATGTGATCCTCATGAGCATGCGTCAGAACGATGCCGGTGACGAGCGTACGGTTCCGTTTGACGTAGTCCATATCCGGAATGACGAAATCGACCCCCAGCATGTAGTCTTCGGGAAACATCAGACCGGCATCGACGATGAAAAGTGTTGTTCCGTACTCGAACACCATCATATTGAGGCCGATCTCCCCGAGACCGCCCAAGGGAATGATCTTTAACTGCACGCCGGGCCTCCCTTCATCTCACCCAACCGTCGGCAAAGCAGGTCCCGGGTTTTTTCCATCAATTCATCCTTGGTCGCCCGATCAAATCCCGAAGTCTCGAGGAGCGGCAGCACCTCGAGTGTGACCTGGCAGGGTCTTATCGTCAGTTTGTTTTTGGGCATAATGGACCAGGTTCCATTGATAACAATTGGCAAGATCGCAACCCCCGCATCAACAGCCAAAACAAACGAGCCCTTTTTAAACGGTTTAATCATGCCGTCCAAACTGCGGGTGCCTTCCGGAAACACCAGAACCGATGTTCCGTCCTTGATGGTGGCGGCGGCTTTTGCCAGGCTTTGAAAAGCGGATTCACGATCAGAACGATCGATGCTGATGTAGCCGCAACCGCGCATGGCCCGCCCGAACACCGGAATCTTGAATAATTCAGCTTTTGCCAACCAACGGAACTGCAATGGCAAATGCGCCAGAAGAACGGGAATATCGAAATTGCTCTGATGATTCGCCATCACGATGAATGATCGGCCGAGGTCAATGTGGGCGGTCCCCTTCACCGCGACGTCAATGCCGCTGATCGTCAGGATGGCCCGGGCCCATAATCGAGCCACTTTATGGGGCGTGTCGCCGGTTTTGCTGAAGATGGCCACGACAATCGTCACAGTGGCAAAAACGGCCGTCAACAGAACCGTGGCGCCATATATGAATACTGTTCTGAACATTGAAAACCGATTAAATGGCCACCTCAAGATTCAATGACCTCCGGCAACGTCGGCGGAATGGCTTGCAGACCGCTCAAAGCGGTCTTTTAATGCCAATATTTCGGACAAGCAGACGGTCATTGAATTTATATGATAATATTGATCGTCTCAGGTAGTCGTTAACTCCTGGAACTGTCGCTCTTTGGGAGTCTCCCCAGCATAGCTGGGGGTTTAGCGATGATTGTTATGCCATTGCCTTTGGCCGTATGGTCAGGTGTGGATGTCGAGTTGCTCGAAAATTTCATCGATGATCTCGATGATCCAGTTGCGCTGGATATGGGTGGCATATGCAATGCATCCGCAACGCACCCTTTCTCTGGTGCGCACCAGCAGTTCACATGCCAAGGCACTGTCCCGCAGCTCTACGGCGAAATAAAAGGGTTGGCAGTCGGCATGGGAGGCTTGCGTTTCGGAAAGGTGTTCTGAATCGATAGGGATCCAAAAAACACCGCCAAGATCCGCTGGTCCGAAACGCTGTTCGAAATGGGCCTTGAGTGTATCGTATTCGCCCAAGCGCAATTCATCGATAACATATTGCTTCATAACCGTAAGATTTAGCACAGAAAATAACCGTGTGCAAGGCGATTGTTATCCGGCGGTGATCAAGACCGATTGACGGTATTTAGCAACTCGGATACAATATAGACCGTTGAAGTATTCCAACAGGGGCGGTCCCGAACATATTTGGTGGACCAACACCTAACCCGCATAGCTCATGAATATTTTAGTAAGATGTCTGAATTAATACATGATATCAAACTGTGTTTTGGGATTCCGACAACCTGCCGGATAGCCGTCATGTGAGGGACACTTCCTGGATTCGTGCGGTCTGCGACAGCCTTGCAGGGGAATACGACTTTTACTCTGCCAATAGGGATGCCGGACACGCAGCCGCCCGGTGAGATACGTATCGCATCAGAGAGGAAATACATCTTGAAGAACCGCAACAAAATGATTCTGCTCTCCACCATGCTCGCGATTTTTTTTTCCACTCAACCGGTCGGAAGCCACCCGACAATGGCCTCTGTCAATGACCGGCTCGATGTGCCTGAAGCGCCGTCTGTATTTTATGCAGATACCGACACAGCCGTTCAACGCAAAGAGAACGTCCCCGGTCATCTTCTGGCATCTGCGGAGACGGCGCAGTACCAGCCTCCGGAGATAGTGACGCGCAAGGTCGACGAAGATCTATCGGGGGGGATATTCAGTCTTTGGCAATGGTATTTTAATGCCGGTTACCGCCATGATGAAATCGACTGGAGTTTTGCCTTACCGAACATCAACATCCGATCGGAACTCCAGTGGCGCAACCTTGAGAGCATCCAATTTGAATTCGGTCTTCAACGACGTCTGGGGCGCAATTTTCGGCTCAAAGGCTCACTGGACTATGCCTTCCTCTTCGACGGCGACAACCAGGATTCGGATTACGACGGCAATAATCGCACCGACGAATTTTCCCGATCCAACAACAGCACCCAGGACGGCGACCTGTGGGATATTTCCATTGGTCTGGCATACGATGTGCGCCTATTTCGCGACCGTTTCATTCTGTCACCTGCCGTCGGCTACTCCTACCACGACCAGAATCTACAGATTACCCGCGGCGTCCAGACAATACCACCCCTGGGACCCTTTCCGGGACTCCGCAGCAGTTATGATCCGACTTGGTACGGACCGTGGGTCGGGGCGGAATTTCTGTACAACAGCACCGGCAAATCCGCGCCAAAGCCGGGCTACGAGGCCTTCTTCGGGATCGAATATCATTTTGCCGATTTCGAAGCCCAGGCCGATTGGAATCTGCGAGCGGATCTGGCCCATCCCGTGAGTTTCCGGCAGAATGCCGACGGGTCGGGATGGGTCCTGCGGGGCGGTTTCAATTACCTGTTCAACCCGCGGTGGAGTGTAAATTTGATCGGAAAATATCAGAAATGGGAGACCTCCGCCGGGAGCCACCGGTTTTTCTTTTACGACGGCTCCTCCTATGAAGCGCGGCTGAATGGCGTGAACTGGGACTCGTTTTCGCTCTCGGCGGGGATAACTTGCCGGTTCTGAAAATTTCAGACCGGCTGGTAGCAATTGTAACCGCTGCGCCCAACATGGCCTGCGACCTTTCGGCGGCATTTACCTATCGAAAGGCAACAGATTGCCGTCCCGGCCAAATGCCATGGATCTCCAAGGGGTCAGCAACTTCAGATCCTGATTACCCTCCACATCTTCTGCCATCGCTCTCGACACCTGAATCTCCTCCAGATGCTTGGTGTCGGTAATCCGCACCAGGCGGGCCGCTGCAGGATCACTCATGCCGGCAGTGCCGGCGCAAATAGCGATCGCTTCGCGATCTGTGTCGACGTGCAGGGGAATGGCCGCTTTTTCCGGAGAAATGGCTGTGACAGCGTTTTTGTAAGTCTTTTTCAGGTCAAGGGCCTCCACCAAACGACGGGTGGTGACATCCGCCAATCCGATGCCACTGCCGTTGCCGTCTGAACCCGGACTCAGCTCGCGTACGAAGATGCGTTTGATGTGGGGCGCCGTATTGAAATCTCCGACGATGTCCCGGTGGCGGCCGGTAACGTTGGAGTCCATGCCGATCCCGCTGATGTCCTTCCCGAAACGGTCGACCACAAGAATGTCGATATCGTCAAACGGTATACGCCCCATCATGGCCGCAGCCGCCTTGAGCAGGTTCTTTTCGTGGTCCACGATGTTCTCCGGCAACAGAGCCTCAATCCGGGATAGATCGCCGTGGCCATCCTCCACCAGCGCCAGTCCACAGAGAATCGGACAACGCTGGAGAACCACGCGCGCAGCCTTTTCGATAATGGCAAAAGTGTGCCGGACGGCTTGTCGGTGATATTCCGCTGCGCCGTCAACCTTTCCCAGTCCGATCGTCAGCATCTTGCATAGTCCGCTCTCGATCTCCGCCCGAAACTTCGTGTGAGGTTTCACACGGTTGATGACGACGATATGGTCGGCCACCAACGCTGAACGCGAGAAATAGATCTGAGTACCGGTGGAGAGTCGATCGATGACCTCCACGGCCATATCCGCATCGATGGAAATCCTCATGGCATTCTCGTGGATACCCAGCTTTTCAAGCACGGCACGCTGTCCCTGGGCCGTCGCACCGCCGTGACTGCCCATGGCCGGGACAATGAACGGTTTCATTTGCTTTTGGCGCAAGAAATCGATGCACTGACCGACGACCGTATCTAGGGCGCTGATACCGCGACTTCCGACAGCGACCGCCACCGTCTGCCCGGGTGTAACCGATCCATTCAGATCCAGACCATTCAAAGCGGACTGCACCGCGCGGGGGATATCGGTAATAGCGGCCCGATGCAGTTTCTGCCGGACCCGTGCCATATCGGGAAAGGCGCGAGGAGTTACATTCATCATGGCTCTCGTTATCGTTCGAGGTTATGGCGCAGCGTATGGCTGCCGGAATTCAATGACCTCCGGCCAAGTCGGAGGAATGGCTGCTGAACCGCTCAAAGCGATCTATTAAATCCGTTGTTTCGGGCAACTCGCCGGTCATTGAATATAATAATCATCATAACAGCTCTTTATTAACTCCTGCAACTGTCATACTTTGGCGGTCTCCCCAGCAGAGTTGGGGTTTTACCGATGATTATGATCAGGGAAAAAAGTGCGGTGGGGATCGTCTTATCCAGGATATTGGCAGGATGGCCGCTTCTGGGCAATGCCTTTCGAAACTGCCAGGCAAGCCGTTCCGAAAGGCATTCAAATCATTTTAGGTCTCTTCGACAGTAATGGCACCTGGTTCGCAAACTTCAATGCAGCTTTCGCAGCCGAGGCATTCTTCAGCATTCACCGGAACGGATTTTCCATCCTGAATTTCAAACACTTCGACAGGGCAAACGTCCACGCATTCTTCGCAACCTTCACATTTTTCCTCATCAACAATGGGGTTGAAAGCCATAACCGAATTCTCCTTTCTTAAGATTTTGGAAATAAGTGACCGTGTCACCTGTAGTTTTCAAACACAAGAAAAGGTCATTATACCAATTGAAAAGGCGAGTCAAGGCTTGTTGCATTTTTTTTGCTCCCTATCAACGAAGTGGACAGAAATCAATAAAATTTATTAATTTTAAATAGTTGTGATGTGGACCGTCAGGCCTCGACCAGGGCCACAATGGTATTATTGGGTCTCGCGACCGGCGCCTGATCAGTAACCACAGACTCAGCCTGAACGATCGTTTTATGAAAGAAAACATCCGGAGACGCTTCGGGAATTAGAAATACCGTCAATGTTACCGGACGGGCCGCACCATCTTTTTCCGGAATCGTGGGCCACTCGATGCCGGTCGTCGTATCCACTGCCTGGTCAGCCTGCACCAACAACTGGAGCTGATCCAGAAATGCTCGGCGCCAGGCATTATGTGCCTTCGAACTGTTGCCGGCCCCTGGAAGGTCATCCGTCGAAAATATTTTTACGGCGTCGGCATTCTTGTCGATGAGGGAGTCAACAGCCGGACGGCTGGCGGTAACGAAAATGCCGGATAAATTGGCAGCAGCCTGATCGGCAACGCCGTTCGCCAAAAGCCACCAGGCCATGAGGCGCTGCTCGATCATATAGTCGAGCTGTGCCCCGGCGCCATTCGCCACAGGGCCGGTTGGCTGTGATGCGGACGCTGCTTTTCCGGTCAGCTCACTGAAAAGCTTTTTCTGATTTTCATCGTGCCGTCGCAGATCCATAGCCAGGGACTCCGTTTCGGAGTCCATCTCCTGGGCGATACTGAGAAAAACTCTGGCGCTGAAAAACCGGGTTTCGGCTGCCGATGGTCCGGAAGTTTCAACATCTTTGATGTCGGCCCGAATTTGAGCCACGGAAGTCTCGTCGAAAAACGGCACTTTGCCCATGCGTGATCTGAAGTAGTCGAAACCCGTGCGGTGTTGGCCGCCGTGCAGGGCGGCCCATTGGCGAAAATCCCTTAACAGGAGCGCCAGCTTGTCCCCGGCGCCTTCTGGCGGAGCGAGCAGCTCTATCATTCCTTTCCGTTCCCACTCATGCATGACGGGAGGAATTCCCCGGCGGGAGGGCTGATAGACCGCCACAGGGCTGAAGCACGTTTGTACCGCCGCCATGATCGTCTGCGGGATGTAAGTGTGCGGAAAGTAAACGGGTATCATTCTGCCTGCTCCTGTGCTGCTTCGGGGCGGGATCATCGTATCCGCTGCCTGCCTGGTTAGTGTCCATCCACTTTTCGCGGATGGGCACTGGTGAATAGTGGGTCTGACCGGCGAACCCCCAGTTAAAGGGTCCCATAAGCGAATTTTAAGTTTGGCAGACAAGGAAAATGTCGTTCCGCTATAGTCTGCAGCGGGACGGCATTGACGCCGTAATGCGGTGAAATTGGAAATCCCGAGGGTTTTATATTTTCGAAGTCAAATTGGCAGAATTCCTATCATTATTTTGAATTTGTCATTTCGAAAATATGAAACGCTCAACTTGGGAGGGTGTCACTTTTGACCGAACTTCTCGTCCTGAACGCTCACTCCCATTTTTCTGAGTTGTTCACGAAGCCTGTCGGCGACGGCCCAGTTGCGGTCGGCGCGAGCCTTATTTCTTTTCCTCATCAGCGCTTCGATGCCCGGGTCGGCGTCCTGCTCATTCACATCGAGAACGTTCAAAACATTGTCCAGGCTGCGGAACTCTTCAATTATTTTGTGGGCGCCTTCTGGATCAAGCCGTTGATCTTTCGTCAGCTGATTCACTTTTTTCACAACCGCGAAGACAGCGGCCAAGGCGGCTGGCATATTTAAATCGTCGTCTAACCCACTGGTGAAACCCTGCCTGAGGTCATAAAGGAGTTGGTTGAGTTCGGGGTACGGCTGACCCGAACGCAGATGCCGTAAATTGCGGAGGCAGTTGTTCAGCCGGTTCAGTGAACGTTGGGCGTCATCCAACCGTCCCCGCTTGAAAGCAACCGGTTTGCGGTAGGAAGAGGTGATCAGCCAGAAACGGATCACCTTGTCTGAATAGCCCAAGGCGTGCAAATCGGCCAGGGTCAATCCAGGACTTCTGTTATCCACTTTATGACCGTCTGCCAGGACCAGATCGCAATCGATCCAATATTTTGCCAAGGGCCTTCCGGCGGCAGCCGTGGCAATGGCGTTGACGTTCTCGTGGTGGGGAAACATCAACTCCCGGCTGCTGGCATGGATATCAAACCGCTCACCAAGGAATCTCATGGAGATGGCTGACGCCTGAAGGTGCCATGACGGGCGCACATTGCCCCAAGTGGTTTTGGTGTAAATGCCTCTTTTCAGTTCCGACAGGCGGGCGCGCTTGAAAAGCGTAAAGTCCCTTGGATTGTCTTTTTCGTATTCGTCCAAGTCAACCGTAGCGCCGATTCTGACCTTATTGATGTCAATACCGGAGATTTGGCCGTATTCGGCTAACCGAGAAATATCGAAATAAAGCGACCGGAGCTTTTCATAGGCATATCCTTTCTGAACCAGCCGCTCAGCCAGTTTAACCATGTCGTCGAGATGGTCGCTGGTGCGGGCGAGAACGTCGGCCGGTTTAATACCGAGTGATTCCAGGTCGTGCTTAAACTGCTCGATATGCCGATGCGTATAAACCGCCAGATCCTCGCCCGCGACTTCGGATCCGGAAATGGTCTTGTCATCCAGGTCGGTAATGTTCATGACGTGGTTGATCGTATATCCCCGGTGGGCCAAATATCTGCAGAGCAGGTCCGAAACGACGAAGCGCCGCATTTCGCCAAGGTGGATCGGCGCGTGGGCCGTCGGTCCACATGTGTAAATGGAAACCTTACCCGGCACCGCCGGCTCGAAAGGTTCCTTCGTTCGACTCATGGTGTTGAATAGCTTTAAATCGACTTTTTCCTTGACCACGAACAACGGTGTGCTCAAATAGCGTTCCCCGCCGTCGGGCAGAATCACCACAATTGTACCCGAATCCAAAGTCTGGGATTCCTTGACAGCGATCGCCATGGCCGCACCGCTGCTCATCCCGACCAGCAGTCCCTCGTCCCGGGCCATGCGCCGCGTCATTTCGAAGGCCTCTTCATCATCGATGTTGATCTTTTGGTCCAGACGGCTTTTGTCAAAGATCTCAGGGCAGTAGGCCTCCTTCATATTCTTCAGGCCCTGGATTTTATGGCCAAGGTAGGGCTCGATACCGATAATCCGGATGGCCGGGTCGAGTTCTTTCAATTTTCTGGCCACACCCATGAGCGTGCCGGAAGTCCCCAAGGTTGCCACAACGGCTGTGAGCCGGCCGCCGGTCTGTTCCCAGATTTCAACGGCCGTGCCGTTGTAGTGTGCCTGCCAGTTGGCCGGATTGTTGAATTGATCGGTCATAAAATAGGTGTCGGGATTCTCGCGCACCAGGCGGTAGACCTCCTCGATGGCCCCGTCTGTGCCGAGATGCCCGGGAGTCAACAGGATGTCAGCCCCACGGGCCTTCAAGATTTTCTGGCGCTCGACACTGACGGCCTCGGACATGGCCAACAGTAACCGGTAACCTTTGACGGCGCAGACCAGCGCCAGACCGATCCCGGTGTTACCGGATGTGGCCTCGATCACTATTTTTTCGGAAGTCAATTCGCCGGAGCGCTCGCCGGCCTCGATCATTGACAGGGCAGCCCGATCCTTTATGGATCCGCCGGGATTGAAGTATTCCAACTTAGCCAACAACCTGACCCCCGGATTGGCGTTGAGATGGTGGATCTCCACCAGGGGCGTATGTCCGATCAGATCGAGAATGGTTTGTCCCATCTTAATCCACCGATGATTTCATTGGGTTCTTTTTTATCCCGTTGCCGTCGGCAAACCTGGGGGCCGTGGTCATGAACCTGAAAGGCCGAAACGGTTTAACCCGAATCGATCAGACTTTTCCAAGCGCCCGCTCAAGGCAGGCCAGAATTGCGTTTTGCACCGTTAAGGAATCATGGGACGCATCGACGACACAGAACCGTTCGGGTTCACTGCGGGCGATATCCTGATAGCCGGCGCGGATCTTTTCGTGAAAAGCCAAAGCCTCCTCTTCAAACCGGCTTTCGTCTCCAGTCCGTCCACCGTTTTCAATCTCAGCCCAGGCTCTGGCCAATCCGATATCGGGAGACACGTCCAGCAGAATGGTCATATTCGGCTTCAGGGGTCCGAGGATGACCCCGTGTATCCGCCGGATCAATTCCAAATCCAATCCCCGTGCGTATCCCTGATAGACAACCGTTGCATCGTAGAAACGGTCACACAATACCGTGCGCCCGGCAGCCAGGGCCGGTGCGATGATTTTGCGCACATGTTCGACCCGATCCGCCTCGTAAAGAAACAGCTCGGTCAGGGGATCGATCTGCCTGTTGCCCGGATTCAACAGTATGGCGCGAATATTCTTTCCGATGTCTGTCCCCCCCGGTTCGCGGGTAACCAACACGTCGTGTCCCCGCTTTTCCAGAAACAGGCGGATGTTGTCCAATTGGGTGGACTTTCCCGAGCCTTCAATACCCTCCAGGGAGATAAACATGGGCTACCCCTGTCCCGGCAGTCCGCTTCGGCCGCGGAAGAAATGCCGCTCCAAAAGACGGTGATAAGATGTCCAGGGTTCGTTGGTGTCCTCAGCGGCCATGAAGTCACGAATGCCGTTGACCCTGGCATCGATTTCATCGATGTAATGAAGCAGCACCGCCTCAATTGTTTTGGGCGGTTCCGGGGATCCGAATTCGCGGGCGCCGTGATGGCTGATGATCATGTGCTTCAGTAATACAGCCTGCTGCCGCGGGAAATCCTCGATCAAGCGCAGCTTTTCCTCGAGAATCTGGACGGCAATCACAATGTGGCTTACCAGTCGACCTTCATCGGAATAATCGATCTTCGTATCGTATACAAATTCCCGAACTTTCCCGATATCGTGCAGGATGACTCCGGCAATCAGTATATCCCGGTCGATACCGCTGTAATGGGGGACGATGCGGTCCGCCAGGACCGTCATGGACAAGGTATGTTCCAGCAAACCGCCGAGATAGGCATGGTGCATTTTTTTTGCCGCCGGCGCCGTCTTGAAGGCCTGGGCAAACAAATCGTCCGCCCAAAAAAGTTCAAACAGGCGCTTTAGGTGGGTGTTGACCATATTGCTGGTTATTTCCACCAGTCGGGCAAACATCTTGTCCACATCCCGGTTGGTGGCCGGCACGAAATCCGCTGGATCAACCGCCTCGGACGAGCTGACCGCCATGTCCCTGACAACCAACTGAAGTGCCCCTTTGTATTCGGCGACGGCGCCATTGACGCGGACGAACTCACCGGTACTGGTGGTGCTTGCAATCCGGTCGACATCGTCCCACACAACACCTCTTATGCGCCCGGTCCTATCGGACAGCGTGATCGTAAGGTATTTTTCACCATTCCGTTTTTGGGCGAGGTTTTTTTCAGCTAAAACGAAAATTTCCTCGACGGATTCGCCGGCTTGTAAATCTTGGATGAATTCTTTTTTCATGTTTTCAACATCGATCGTTGTCCTGTGTAATTCAGAAAAGTCCCCGAGTGAGGAGCGCGGAATTTAAACAGGCTATATTGGGCCAACGCCTCCGCAGCGGCGGGATAAATCGCAGCACAAAGATGGGACGTGTTTCGAAACCATCACGTCATCAGATACGAAAGCGCCGGGTTTACAGGTCGGCCTCCCAGCCTTTTATTTCAGCCAAGGTGCCGTAGTCGGTCATATCGCATTTGATCGGTGTAATGGAAATGAATTTTTCTTCAAGAGCCCTACCGTCACTATCGGGGACTCTTTTCAAAACGCTGGGTTTCGCAGCCCTGCCAGTAATAGGTACGGTTACGGGGGTCGATCCGTTTGTCAAAAAATTCGATTGAATCGGTCAGGCCTTGGCGGCTGACACGCACGCCGGCAGTATCTTTGATGGCCATGTTGGGAATATTGATGTTTAAAAACGTTCCAGACGGCAAGCCGGTTCGGCACACCTTCTCGGTCAGCCGGCCGACAAAACCGGCGGCCTCATCGTAATGCGCCGCATCGTCGCCCTCCATCGACACGGCAAGTGCCAAGACACCGCAAAGCGCGGCTTCCTTGGCGGCGGCGACCGTACCGGAATAGTTGATGTTGATGCCCACATTGGCCCCGGGATTGATCCCGGAAATGACCATATCCGGCTTGGTGCCCAACAGCTCGATCAAGGCCAATTTTACGCAGTCGGCCGGTGTACCGCTTACGGAGTAACCGCCGCAGCCGCCATTGGCGATGACCCATGATGCGCGAATCGGCTCACCGAGGGTGATGGCATGACCGATGGCGCTGCGTTCCCGATCGGGTGCCACCACCGTCACGGCGTGAGTGCCCTGAAGCTGCCTGTAAAGTGCCCACAGACCCTCAAAGTAAATGCCGTCGTCGTTCGTCAACAATATGTTCATGCCGGTATCCGTCCTTGACTTTTTACAACAGGTTGGCTTTTATACTGCAAATTCTCACCAGGTTCAACTGGGTTTCCCAATTTACCGCCACAGAAGGTCTGATGTCGCATCCATCTGCTCTCAGCACCACAGCCATCGCGCAGCAGCATGGCAAAGAACCCGGCGGGGTCCTTCAGGTTGCGCCAAGGCGCATCGGCGTGATCTACTTGCTGGTGCAGTGTCTGTGTTTGATACTTTTTTCCGGCCCACTCGACGCCGGGGAATTCGGCGGCGCCCTGGACAATTTCAGCGGTGACGACGACCCGGCACTGCCGTGGGTCATAGATGCCGACATCCTGGAATACAATGAGAAGACCAATCAATACACCGCCAAAGGTCACGTCGTCATTCAGAAAGGCGATCGCATTATCAAAGCGGACCGGATTCACTTCGACAAACAAAATATGACCGCCATGGCTGAAGGCAATGTCCGTGCGACTGCCGGCAGTGACTTTTTAACCGGCAACCGTGTCGAACTCGACTTGCTGAAAAAAACCGGTACCATATACGATGGATATCTTTATCTGCGGGAGAACAATTTTCACATCAGGGGTCAAAAGATTCGCAAGACCGGTGAAGATACCTACGAAATCGAAAAGGCCAGCGTGACAACCTGCGACGGCGACCTGCCGGATTGGCGCATAACCGGCAACAAGGTTCGGGTGACAGTGGATGGATACGGCGAGGTCAAGGGTGCCATGTTGCGGGCCAGAAAAGTACCGGTGCTTTACTCACCCTATCTTTATTTTCCAGCCAAGAACAAACGCCAGACGGGTCTGCTGTTCCCGCAACTGGGGGTTTCCGATCGGTGGGGATACTTTATCAACCAGCCTCTTTTCTGGGCCATCAGCGACAGCACCGATGCCACGTTTTACGAGAACTACATGACCGAGCGCGGCAATAAAATGGGTGGGGAATTGCGGTACTTTGCAAGCGAAACCACCAAAGGTGCCTGGATGTTCGATTACCTCAACGACCGCAAGGTCGATGACGGTCTGGATGATTCCAGCGAAAAATGGGGCTATGTGGGTGATCTCGTCCTGCGTCCCAACCGCGACCGTTACTGGTTCAGAGGCGGGCACAATTTCTCGGCTCCAATGGGCATGCGAGCCAAGCTCGAGCTAGATATCGTCAGCGACCAGGATTACCTGTCGGAATTCAAAAGCGGCTATTCGGGTTATGATATTTCCCGCGCTTACTTCCTTGACGTTTTCAACCGGCAGTTGGGCGATTTTACCGAAACGGCCAGATTGAACCGCTTCGATCTGGCCCGTACCTGGGACAAGTACAACCTCGACATCGATTTCCGGTGGACGGACGATGTGATCAAACGGCGCTTCGATGAGACCGACGACACGCTGCAGCGGCTGCCGTTGATCCTTTTCACCGGTGTAAAGCAGCAGGTATTCTCCTCGCAATTTTTCTTCGACATCAACTCCAATTACAATTTCTTCTACCGCGAGGACGGCGACCGCGGGCAACGACTGGATGTCTACCCCCGCCTTTACAGGCCGTTGCGTTTTGGTCGTTTTTTCACCCTTGAGCCCTCGATCGGCCTGCGGGAAACCCTCTGGTGGGTTTCTCCGGATGAAGATTCGGCTCTGGGAAACGACGGCGACCGCTTCCTGAGCCGCTCTCTTTGGGACGGCAGAGCGGAAATGACCTCGGAAATATTCAATGTCTTCAGCGTTGGCGGGAAAAGTATCGAGAAGATCAAACACGCCATTCAACCGAAAATCATTTATCAATACGTGCCCGACATCGGACAGGCGGATCTGCCCAGCTTCGATGCCATCGACCGCATCGAGCCTGTAAATCTTGTCAACTACTCCATCACCAATTTTTTGATCTCCCGGGTCCTAAAACATTCGGGAAAAACCGAAGACGACGGCGCATCCCCCCGATACACGTACAACCAGTTCTTCCGTTTCAAGCTCGAGCAGAGCTACGACATCAATGAAGCGCGGGGTATCGGCATGGAGGCCGGCGACGAAAAGCAACCCTTTTCACCCATTGGTGCCGAACTCGATATTTTCTGGCTGCCCCAGGTCGTCTTGGACTCGGATGCGCAATGGGATGTCTACGACAACCGGCTTGATGAAGGCAACGTCGCACTGCGGCTATCGGATCTGCGCGGAGATACGCTGACGACGGAGTATCGTTATACCCGTTTTGAAACGAAATCCATATTCGCAGACCTGCTCATCCGGTGGAATGATGCCGTATCAACCGGTTTCGTATACGAGCGCAACTTTCGTACGGGTGAACGGTTGCAGGCCGGCGCCAGATTGCTCTATCGCGCCGGTTGCTGGAGCATCGGGATCAACTATCTCGAGGAACCGTTCAACCGCAGAATTGAATTTTCCATTAACCTTTTCGGCCTGGGCGAGTTCAAGACCGCTTACTAACAAAGTGCCAAGCGAATGAACCCTTCAATTTTTAAATGTTAGGATGCCCGTAAAGATGACAACCGTACTTCAGCCGACCTGGTATGTTCTCCATACCAAGAGCCGTTTTGAAAACGTGGTTCATGACGGCCTGTTCAAAAAAAATATCGAAGTGTATCTGCCGAAGATAAAAGTGCCGAGCAAACGCCGCGACCGCCGTATGATGATTCGGGTCCCTCTCTTTCCCGGTTACGTATTCGTAAAATCGGACTTGAATCCCTATCGACATCTTGAAATTGTCAAGACAGTCGGTGCGGTCCGCCTTATCGGGACAAAACAAGGCCCGGTGCCGGTGCCGGAAGACACCATCGCGTCGCTCAAAATCATGGTATCGGTTGATCAACCGATAACCACCGGCAGCCGATTGCGGAAAGGCGACCGGGTCATGGTCTTGAACGGCCCTCTTGCAGGAGTCATCGGCACCTTTGTTCGCTATCGCGGGAAAGGGCGCGTGGTCGTCAACATTAAGGCCCTGAGTCAGTACGCCGGGGTGGATGTCGAAGAAAAAGATGTCGAACGCATGCCCGACATATTGTCATAACTGCTTGACTTTTTATCAGGATTTGTTTTATAAACATTATATTGAACCTCGTCCACTCATTTTGTGAGAAGGAGGATATATGAACAAACTGGAATTGATTTCGGCTTTGAAGACCGAAGCGAATATATCAAAATTCGAAGCTGCAAAAGTCATTCAGATTTTCTTCGACAGCATGGCTGATGCACTGGCCGAAGGCGAAAGGGTTGAAATCCGCGGGCTGTGCAGCTTCTTTGTCAAGGAATACAAAGCCTACACCGGAAGAAATCCCAAGACCGGCGAAAAGGTCCTTATCCAACCCAAAAAGCTGCCGTTTTTCAAGTCAGGCAAAGAACTGCGCGAACGGGTAGACATCACTGTTTAATCCTGTGACCAGTAGAGCAACAATCATAGACCAGGACCAGCCCGTTCGGATACTCAACACCCTCTTCCAGAAAAATTCGGTCCCCCACGCACTCCTGTTCACGGGTTTGTCAGGGGTCGGAAAGCAAGCAGTGGCCAGCGCTTTTGCAATGACCTGCAACTGCACCGGGCTTTCTGCCGCTGAGGGTAGCCCCCCCCGGGGGAGGGCGGAGCCATCTTTCGGCACAGATGGATCTGTGGTGCTTGCATCGTGCGGCACATGTTCATCGTGCAGAAAAATCCTTGCCGGAAGCCATCCGGATATCCTGCAGGTCAAACCCACCGGGTTGCATATCAAAATCGCCCAAATCCGCGGACTTATCGAAACATTGGCGTTGAAACCCTACGAGGCGCAGTTGCGTGTCGTCATCATCGCAGAAGCCCAGAGCTTGAACCCTTCCGCCGGCAATGCCCTGCTAAAAACGCTCGAAGAACCGCCCGACCGAACCCTGCTGATCCTGACCGCACCGCGCAAGTCCGATGTGATGCCGACAATCGTGTCACGCTGCCAGATTGTGCGCTTCAATCCGGCCTCAGCAGAATCCATAGCCGCTGACCTGTCCGTAAATCATGGCGTGTCGCCTGAAAAAGCGAAAGTTCTGTCGGCCATGGCACAAGGCAGCCGGAACCGGGCTGTCGACCTGCACCGCTCTGATTGGCTGCGTCATCGCGATTGGCTGCTGGCCGCATCAGGACTCGAGAGGATCGAAGAAATCGGCACACGTCCCACCCCGGTGTTGCTCGCTTTCGCAGAGAAGATGTTTACCCGCAAGGCCCAGGTGCCGTTTACATTGGAAACCATGCTGACCTGGTTGCGGGACCTTATCGTATGCGGCCATGATCCAGAAAGGGTGATCAACACCGATCTGATTGACAAGCTGAGGAAAGTATCGCAAAAGATACCCGAGACGGTCTTGATAAAAAAAATGGAAATCATCATTGCGGCCCAAAAGGACATCGAGGCCAATTCCAACTTGCGGTTGACACTGGAAGTGATGATGCTAAGGCTGGGACAGGCTTAAGTCGGAACGACAGCTTACCCCAGGCGTTGAGCGCGCGCGTGCCCCGCATAAGGTCGCACCGAATTTCTAAACACTAGAAAACATCTATCGGGAAAAGAAAATATAAATGAGTAAAAAAGTGGGTATCCGATTTAAACCGGCCGGTAAGGTATACGACTTCGACAGTGGGGCGTTCGTGCTGAAATGCGGCGACCGGGTTATTGTCGAAACAGAGCAGGGACTGAGTTTTGGAACCGTGGCCGTTGCTCCGCAGCCAATCGACGAAAATCCGCCGCATAAACCGCTTAAAAAAGTTCACCGATTGGCAAATGACAATGATGTGCGCCAACTCGATGCAAATGTTGAAGACGAAAAAAAGGCCCATCTCTATTGCCTTGAATGCATCAAGAAACTCGGCTTGCCAATGAACCTGTTTGCCGTCGAAAAATCCTTCGATGGAAGCAAATACACTTTCTTCTTTACCTCGGACGGGCGGGTCGATTTTCGTCAACTGGTTAAAATGATGGTGAAACGCCTCGGGGTGCGTGTTGAAATGCGACAAGTGGGTATCCGCAACCAGACGAAGATGTGCGGTGGCGTTGGTCGCTGCGGCCGGGAAATCTGCTGCTCGTTATTTCTGGGCAAATTCGGACCGGTGTCAATACGCATGGCCAAGGAACAGGACCTGTCGCTCAATCCCACGAAAATATCGGGGCAATGCGGACGATTGATGTGCTGCCTGACTTACGAATTCGAAACCTATAAAACGCTAAAAAAAAGTTTCCCCAAAACAGGCGAAATCGTCAAGACGCCCGCCGGTGAAGGAAAGGTTATCCGGCACAACCTTATGGCCAACCAGGTGACGGTGCGACTGAACGGCGGCAGCGAAACGGATGTCAGCTTGAAGGATGTGGTGCAATCGAATCAATGAGACCCGCCGGTCGATGAAACCGGCGCGACCGCTCAAAATACAGTAAATTCGAGCCGTTGAGCGAGCACGGCCGTTCCCCGGCGCGGTCAAAAGGCGGTTGAAAAACGATGACGCCCGGCCATTTAGAAAAACCTATCCCGCATAATTATTTTTAATTTTATCATTTCGAAAATATAAAACGCTCAACTTGGGTATAAAAAAGCTGTAACATATTCCCCCTTCGGGCTATCAATATCTTTCTCCCGACCGACAATAATCCTTAGCGATAATTTTCTCTGCCAGGAGCGACCATGACCGACACGTTTTACATTACGACACCGATTTATTACGTCAACGCCAGGCCCCATCTGGGCCATGCCTACACCACGATTGTAGCGGATGTGGCGACCCGCTTCCATACGATGAAATCTGAAGAAACGTTCTTTCTCACCGGAACGGATGAACATGGGGACAAGGTTGTACGAGCCGCCAGGCAAGAAAATAAAAGTCCCCGAACATACGTCGACGGAATCAGTGGTCTCTTCCGGTCATTATGGCCGGAGCTCGATGTCGCCTATAACCGTTTCATCCGCACGACCGAGAAAGAACATATGGCCGTGGTGGAAAGGATTCTCCAGAAAATCTATGATGCCGGGGATATCTATTTCAGTGAGTACGAGGGGCTGTACTGTTTCGGATGTGAACGCTTCTACACCGAACGCGAACTCGTCGATGGCCAGTGTCCGGATCATGAAACCGCACCGGAAATCATCAAGGAATCCAACTATTTCTTCAAGATGAGCCGCTACCAGGACTGGTTGATCGACCACATAAATAACCATCCGGATTTCATCCGCCCGGAACGCTACAGAAACGAGGTCCTGGCGTTTCTGCGGGAACCCCTTGAAGATCTGTGCATATCGCGACCCAAGTCAAGACTCAAGTGGGGAATCACGCTCCCTTTTGACAACAATTATGTCACCTACGTATGGTTCGATGCCCTGATCAATTACGTGTCAGCCCTCGGGTATCCCGACGGCGAGCTCTTTCGAAAATTCTGGCCCGTTGCGCAGCACATCGTTGCCAAAGACATTCTGAAACCCCACGGCATCTATTGGCCTATCATGCTTAAAGCCGCCGGCATCGAAATTTACCGGCACCTGAATGTTCACGGCTACTGGAACATTGAACAGAGCAAAATGTCCAAAAGCCTGGGAAACGTCATTGAACCGTTGGAACTCAAAAACATATACGGGCTCGACGCATTTCGTTTTTTTCTGACCCGCGATATGACTTTCGGACTCGATTCGAGCTTCTCAGAAACCGCGCTGGTCCACCGTATCAACTCCGACCTGGCCAACGATTTAGGCAACCTGTTTTCACGAACGCTGACCATGGCCCACAAATATCTGAACGGCGTCGTTCCGGAGGTGGAAACTGAAATCGAAGCCGAATTGGGTCTGGAACTTGAAACGCATGCCGGCCAAACGATAACCCTGTTTGCATCGGCGATGGATGAGTTTGCCTTTCACCGCGCGCTGCAGGCGGTCTGGGATTTCATCGCCCGCATGAATAAGTGTATCGACGTGATGGCTCCGTGGAACCTGGCGAAAAACGATACCAGCCGCAGCCAGCTCAACGCCGTCATGTGCAATTTGCTGGAAGGTCTGCGGGTGGTTTCCGGTCTTATCTATCCGGTGATGCCTGCAACCGCCAAAACCATGCACAAACACCTCGGGCTTGATCCGGAAACACCTTTTTACACCCTTGACAGGTTAAAACGCTGGCACGGGATTCCGCCCGGCACGAAGCTTTTTAAAACGGTGATCCTTTTCCCACGGATCGACCTCGAGAAGCTAAAGGCCGCCGAAGCTCATCCGACAAAAGATTCGGAGGAAACCCCTGCCGTCAAACCCCAGATATCGATCGAAGATTTCGCCAAGATCGACCTAAGGGTCGCCACGGTGATTAAAGCCGAAGCCGTACCGAGGGCCAAAAAGCTTATCAAACTCGAAATCGATATGGGAGAAAGAAGAACGATCGTCGCCGGTATTGCCGGCAGCTACGCGCCCGAGGAACTGCAGGGCAAGCAGATCGTTGTCGTGGCCAACCTTAAACCGGCCAAAATTATGGGTATCCTGTCTAACGGAATGCTCCTTGCCGCAAGCGATGATGCGCGAACAAGCATCGTGGGGCCGAACCGGAAAATGAAACCGGGGACTCGGTTAAAATGAAGCCATACAAACACGCTTGAACCGTTTTGGTTTTCACATTCAATTAAACCTGATAAAATAACCCTAACTGAGCAAAAGTCGAGGAGGCCCCGGATTCAAGGCATCAAGAGTGAACCCGTATTCGTATACTGCGAACCATTGATAACGTAGGAGACGGGGCATCATCGGCTTTCCCACAGGGTAAACAAAACGGGATTAAAAATGGACATATACATCTCTCCATGGGAAGAGATAATAAATGGCGTCTCTATTTACATATTGCATTATAAATCAGGTATATAAAAACCTATCCCGTTTTGTTTACGATCATTTAGGGTATAAGGCATGAGTGCACTACCCCAAAGCGTCGGTGTCATACCGGCACGGTACGGATCGACACGTTTCCCCGGGAAACCTCTGGTGAATATTCTCGGGAAGCCGATGTTCTGGCATGTTTACGACCGGGCACGCCGCTGCCCTGAATTGACACGGGTCGTATTGGCTACGGACGACGCACGGATCTTCTCTGCCGCTGAAGAGCTCGACGTACCGGTGGTGATGACCCGAAAAGATCACCCCAGCGGCACGGACCGGGTTTTGGAGGCCGCTGAACAGCTTGGTGTCCAGGACGATGCCGTGGTGGTCAACATTCAGGGAGATGAACCCTCCCTTGAGCCGCGGATGTTGAGCGAACTTTTAGCGCCCTTCGCGATAGCGACGACCCGGGTCGCAACCCTTGTAAAGGAAACCACCGCCTCGGATGCCGATTCCTCCGATGCGGTCAAGGTTGTCTTTTCCAGAAGCGGCAAAGCGCTTTACTTCTCCCGAGCGTTCATACCCTTCCACAGAGACACTCCACCGGAACGCGTGTATCGGCACATCGGCATGTATGCGTTCCGCAAAGAAGCTCTAAAGCGATTCGTGGCACTCGGGCCGAGTTTACTGGAAAAAACTGAAAAACTCGAACAGCTCCGCCTGCTGGAAAACGACATCCCTATTCAGGTTGTCGTGACCACCAGCTGCAGCATGGATGTTAATCGTCCGGAAGACATCGATATCGTCAGCCGGGTCCTTTCAGCAGACGCGGGGAACACTACATCGATCTAAGACTGTTAACAAATCGGGGGTTATAGGTATGAAATTGCTGAAAGGCATTCACAGGGTTGTCGCCCCGCTCTTGCGATCAATCTTGATATTTATTGCCGCACTGCTAAAAATCAACGTTTGTTTCGGTCGTTGCCTCTCGCAAGCCCCGGCCGGGTCGATCGTGCTGTTTCCATACCGAGCCAACTTCTTTGCCTGCGGTTTGGCCGGTATCGTTGCGCTAAAGAAATCCCGTCAAGCGACCGGTCCGCTCGATTTGCAGGATATTGCCCGAACCGTGGATACCGTCGAAAGCTATGGCTTCCGCCAATGTTTGGAGCGGCGAATCGATATGGTGGATAAATATGTCGGGGGCGATGCCGTTATCAAAAACCTGCTGGAAGCTGTCCGCGGACTGAAAGGGCGCGAACGGTTCTGCGAAATTTTTGCGGACCAGGAAAAGCAAGCGGCAATCAAATCTATTGCGCAACGCCTGCGCACATGCATTGCCGACGATACCGCTCTGCTCGACAAAGAACTGGGACATATCGACGCCGGGACCGTGGAGGTCATATCACGGCGTATTGAGGACCTGAAAGATGCCGCCTGGTGTCTTGCCACCGAACTCGTTGAAAACATATCGAAGATAAGGGACCTCCTTGACGGTCAGCCCCGCGACGGCGACCTGCCGCCGAACCAGCTGGAGATCTACAAGAATATCAACACCGCTCTCAATAGTATGGACCGCCTCGAAGTAAGAGGGCGCGATTCGGCTGGCATTTCCCTGATGTTCATCCTTGAGGGAGCGGATTATCAGGATTTCCGAGCCAAACTGGCCCGTTCCGGATTGGTCGAACAACTACAAGACCGCAGTTCCCGGGATGTCCTGGTCAACGGTGGCATCGCAGTCAATGAAACCAAGGCCTCCGAAAAGCGGTCGATGATCACGGTCACGTTCACCTATAAAGTCGCCGCGGAAATCGGACGTTTGGGCGACAATATCCGCTTCCTGCGGCAGCAAATCAAAAAAGATCGACTGTTCCAATACCTGGTTGCCTGTCCCCACCTGTACCACACTGTTTCCAGCCACACCCGCTGGGCCTCCGTGGGGGCCATCACCGAAGCCAACTGTCATCCGGTCGATAATCATGTGATTGAGGGCTCTGGGCCACAAAAGAGCATTATACATGTCTGCCTCAACGGCGACATCGACAATTATCTTGAATTGATGGCCAAACACCGTAAAAGCGGCAAACAGCTCCATAAGGATGTCACCACCGACACGAAGATCATTCCGCTCCAGGTGGAAAAATATACCGCACAGGGTTGTGACGTCGAGGAGGCTTTCCGCCGTGCGGTAAACGATTTTCAGGGATCCCACGCCATTTCCATGCATACCGACCTGGCACCGGGGAAGCTCTTTCTGGCTCAGAAAGGCAGTGGCCAGACTCTATTCATCGGCCTGTCCCGTGATCTGTACATGCCGACCTCCGAGGTCTATGGATTTGTGGAAGAAACGCAGCAATACCTAAAACTGAACGGTGAAAAAGTTGTTAGAGGCAAAAAAGGTGACACCCAGGGCCAGATATTCGTTCTCGACCAGGAGAGCTCAGGGGGACTGGAAGGAATCCGGGCCATGTACTATGACGGCACGCCGCTGGAACTCAAAGAAGCGGATATCAAACGCACTGAAATCACCTCTCGGGATATCGACCGCCAGGATTTCAGCCACTATTTCCTGAAGGAGATCTCCGAATCGCCCAACTCCGTGGAGAAGACCCTGCAGAACCGCTGGAAGATTCGCGAAGATAACGGCAGGATGCAATGTGTTCCGGCACTGGAAAAGGTCATCCCCGAAAAGCTGCGCAGCGCTTTGACAGCGAATCCGGCCGCCGCCGGCATCCGCCGCGTCTATTTCGTCGGGCAGGGAACTGCAGGCGTTGCCGCTATGGCCTGTGCCGATATATTGAACTACTACCTGAAAGAACCGGCACTTCAAATCAGAGCATTGAAAGCATCCGAATTGAGTGGATTTACGATCCAGCAAGAAGACTCAGCCGGCAGCATGGCGGACGCTCTGGTGATCGCTATCAGCCAGTCCGGCACCACCACGGATACGAACCGGGCCGTGGATATGGTTCGCGAGCGTGGGGCTCACACCTTGGCGATTGTCAACCGGCGCGATTCGGATATCACCTTCAAAGTCGACGGGGTTGTCTACACCAGCAGCGGACGCGACATCGAAATGTCGGTGGCCTCCACCAAGGCCTTCTACTCCCAGATAGTGGCCGGTGCCATTCTGGGCCTCTATATCGCCGGCCTGAGAAAACGTCGCGACGCCGATTTCATCACCGCGGAAATTAAACGGTTGCTTGAAATACCGGAGCATATGCGCACGGTTCTGTCACACCACACCGCCATCGGCGAGTCCGCCCAGAAATGGGCAACCCAAAAAACCCATTGGGCGGTTGTCGGCAGTGGCCCCAATAAAGCCTCGGCCGATGAAATCCGCATAAAACTGAGTGAGCTCTGTTATAAAACCATATCCACCGATTTCGTCGAAGACAAAAAGCACATCGATCTGTCGGCGGAGCCGCTGATTATTATCTGTGCCGCCGGAACCCGCCAGACGGTCATCGGCGATATTATCAAGGACGCGGCCATATTCAAGGCCCATAAGGCCACGCCGGTGGTGATTGCCTCGGAAGGGGAAACACGCTTTGAACCTTACTCCGAGGACATCTTCTACGTGCCGGCCGTGAGCGAACACCTGGCCCCCATTCTCAATACCTTGGTCGGTCATATCTGGGGATATTACGCCGCCCTGGCGATCAACGAAGGATCGCGGTTTCTTTACGGCTTTCAATCCGATCTGCAAAAGACGATAAACGACTTCACCACCGATGGGCTTGATATCTATGAGGTTATCCTCGAAAAACGGTTCAAAGAAAAAATCGTCTCGTTCTACAGTGACTTCCGGCGCAAGAAATCCCAGAAAAAGTTTCCTGACAGTATGGGCCTTGAAGCCGCTTCAGATCTCACCCTGCTGCTGAAATACCTGGCCGGAAAGCTGCCGGTAAGCGACTTCGAAATCGACTTTGGAACAAAGGGCACACCTCTGAACATGCTCAACCGTCTCTTTGGCCGAATCGGCGAATGCATCAATGCCATGGCCCGGCCCGTGGATGCCATCAAGCATCAGGCCAAAACGGTCACGGTCGGCACCAGCCGGATCAGTGAAAAACTGGAGGGGCTGCTTTTTGAAACCCTCGCTCGTTACGATTGCAACGTATCCCAATTGACCACCAGCAACATTATCGTTTTGAAGAACATGCAGGATGTCGTTGCCGCAATCAAAGGCGCCATCCGGTACCGCATCGATCGCCTGAACCTGCTCGGCGAACCGACGGAAGAGACCACCATCGAAGTGGAACGAAAAGATGGCGTCCTGGCCCCCATCCCTTCAAGGGTAGAAACCGACAGACAACTCAAGGGCACCAAGAGGATCATCGTTCGCCAGGGAAATGTTTACATCGGCAAGGGACGCAAAGACGATCGCAGCATATTGGTGATACCGATCATTTCAACGAATCCGGAAACACCCAATATCATCGAACACCTACTGTTGCTCAACATCGATTTCAAGGAAACGGTCAGCCTACCCGCCAAGATCAAGGCTCTCGGCGGCAAGTACGAGCACATTGCGAGCATCGTACAGGAAAACAACGTTCCCTGGGATGACGAATATCTGGAACTTATCGCCATGGATGAGCTTTTTGGTCGATCTGCGGAAAAAGTCGCCGAATATATCGTGTCAGAGGCGGGATCAGGTCAGAAAACGCTTCAAGCATAACGCCACCGGGCAACACGGCCGCAATCCCTGCCGTGCGCCAGGATTTCATTTAATTCAGGGGGCGGCGAGATTTTACCGTAAATGCTGAACCAGAGCGGAGGGCCAGAGCGGAGAGGAATTGATCAGAAAGCATTCGGCCGCCTTGGGAAAGAACAGCGACAACCCCGGCTGTCAAATGCAGGCTACAAATTGCTGTATTGGGTTGAACAGGTTTGTCATATTATGAATACCTCAGGTTGCCATATGAATAGGCTGACGTCGCTCGTCATTTCCTCCGCTCCCGTTAAATGAAAACGCCCCGAGGGCTCAATTAAATAGGCCCTCGGGGCGCTGTTTTTCCGTTCGGGAATCCTTCCCGTCTATCCCCCCTATCCCTGACGATTTTGCTTGAAAGCCACCGCCGCTCGTATGAACTCGCGGAAAAGCGGGTGAGGCTTCATGGGTCTGGACTTAAATTCCGGATGGAACTGGCAACCGAGATACCAGGGATGCCCCTTCAGCTCTATGATCTCGACCAGATCGCCCGATGGTGACATGCCGCTGAATACCATGCCACTTTCCATCAACTTTTCTTTGAATGCGTTGTTGAATTCGTAGCGGTGCCGGTGCCTCTCGGATATATTCTCCCGGCCATAGGCTTTATTGGCTAACGTTTCCTTTTGAAGCCTGCAGGGATAAGCGCCAAGGCGCATGGTGGCGCCCTTGGCAGAATTCACGTCGCGTTTGTGGACCGCCCCTGTTTTCTCGTCGATCCACTCGGTCATCAGGTAAATGACCGGGTGAGGGGTGGCGATGTCGAATTCGGAGCTGTTGGCACCGCTGAGACCGGCAACGTTGCGGGCAAATTCTATGACCGCAATCTGCATCCCAAGGCAAATTCCGAAGTAGGGGATCTTGTTAACCCGTGCAAAATTCGCCGCACAGATCTTTCCCTCGATGCCTCGCGTTCCAAAGCCTCCGGGTACCAGGACACCATCCGCTCGCGTCAAATATTGGCTGCAGGTACCGTCTTCCACCTGCTCGGAGTCGACGAAGATAAGATTGACCCGGCAGTTGTTGGCGATGCCGCCGTGATAGAGGGCTTCGTTGAGGCTTTTATAGGACTCGGTCAGATCGACATACTTGCCGACAATAGCGATGGAGACATCCTGATCCAGGCTGTTGAATTTTTTAATAAAATCGACCCAGGCCTCCAGACGGGGCTCCCGGGTCCAGATGTTGAGCAGTTCGATAATTTTGGCATCGAGCCCTTCATGGTGGAAAACCAGCGGAACTTCATAAATACACTTCACGTCTTTAGCGGTGATCACCGCGTCTTTACTCACATTGCAGAACAGAGCGATTTTAGATTTGATGTCTTCGGAAAGATATCGGTCCGTCCGGCATAGAAGGATGTCAGGTTGAATGCCGATACCGCGAAGTTCCTTGACACTGTGCTGGGTCGGCTTCGTCTTCAATTCTCCGGCTGTTCCGATGTAAGGCACGAGAGTGAGGTGAATGTAGAGGACATTTTCTTTGCCGACATCGGTTCGGAACTGCCTGATCGCCTCCAGAAAGGGAAGACTTTCGATGTCACCGATGGTTCCCCCGATTTCAACAATGACAATATCCACGTTGCCGGCAACCAGTTTGATGCTGTTCTTGATTTCATCGGTAATATGCGGAATGACCTGGACCGTACCTCCCAGGTAATCCCCCCGGCGCTCTTTATTGATGACCGAGTGGTAAATTTTACCGGTGGTAAAGTTGTTGTCCTTTCCGACGCTGGCACTCGTGAAGCGTTCATAATGGCCGAGATCCAAATCGGTTTCAGCCCCGTCGTCGGTGACGAAAACCTCTCCGTGCTGGAAAGGATTCATGGTGCCTGGATCGACATTTATATAAGGGTCCAGTTTTTGGATCGTTACACTCAGGCCACGACTCTCAAGCAATGCCCCAATGGCGGCCGAGGCCAATCCTTTTCCGAGCGATGACAGAACACCGCCTGTGACAAAGATAAATTTCGTTTTCTTGGCCATATTCACCATCTCCACAACTTTTCCGCATATGTCATGCGCGATGACTTATGCGGTCTAAATATTGCCTGTGCCAGTCTATTCAAAAATTCTGCGAAAACGTTCGATGGTCTTCTGCACGTCACTTTTTACGCCAGGCTCGGGTTGTTCCGGTTGGAGTGGATCACCCTGGGGATAAATCGATTTGAGGTAGGCAATGTCGAATAATCGATGGGATAATTTTGGATTTACCTGCACCCTGGCGACCTGAATCTTGCGCAAAAGACGATCCCCCTGATAGATCTCGACCTGAAACGGATACCAGGTGGTCCCCGTCTTGCGCCAACCGTGATACCTGACCTCGAATGACTCCCTCAAATTAACCGTCGAAGCGGGCCGCAACAGCCAGCGCACAGGCATAAAAGTGCTTTTGTCCAGCCACAGTTGCGGCACCGTTTCATCCGGGTATTGAGCCCCCAGCACATACACGAGTGTGCCCTGAAATCTACCGACACTGGAAACATCCGGAGCCATTCCGAGCTTAACCAGATGGTTTTTCAGCGCCTCCCGCTTGTTGAACAGAAATATATCCTTGTACCGATCGAGGTCGCTTTCTTTTTCGGATACGATGCGTTTATTGAGAATCGTCAACGAACGGCCGCCGGAAAAAACATGAATATGGTCGCCCGCGGCCGATGTGAATTCCGAGCGAAACGCGCCCGGCAGCAGGTAATTGACTGTTTCATTAATCCCGGCTGTCACTTCCGGATTGAATGCATCCTCAATGGTCGACTTTTGAACAACCTGAAGTTCTCGAGCGCTGCCGATTTCTTTGAGCATCAAATCCAGGAGGTGGTATCCGTGGAGGACATAGGCCTTGGCGTCAGGAGGAATGGCAACGGACGGCACTGCGAGTAAAAGGGCGATAGATATGATGGTAAGAATCCGTCGCATCACATCGTTCCGGTAGACTGGCGTCTTCTGTTCGACCGGCTGTTCGGGTCGATTATAAAATTCAACGTTTGACGATTAGAATATTTCATCCGAAAATTTTGCCCCGCCTCCCAGTTCCTGTTCAATCCTGAGCAGTTGGTTGTACTTGGCGATACGATCACTTCGGGACAAGGAACCGGTTTTGATTTGGCCGGCGTTGACACCGACCGCCAGGTCGGCAATAAACGTGTCTTCGGTTTCGCCCGACCGGTGGGAAATGACCGTCGTGTAGCCGGCGTGATCGGCCAAAGCGACGGCGTCGAGAGTTTCTGACAGGGTTCCAATCTGATTCAGTTTGATTAGGATGGAATTGGCCACCCCCTCTTCTATCCCCTTGCTCAAAATTTTAGGATTTGTCACAAATATGTCATCACCGACGATCTGGATCGCGCCCTCCAAACGATCGGTCATCAAACGCCATCCCTTCCAGTCCTGCTCGGCCAATCCGTCCTCGATAGAAAGGATGGGATAGCGGAGGATCAGCGCTTCATAATAATCGATCATTTCAGCGGCGTTAAGTTTCTTATTTTCCGAAGCCAGGACGTATTTACCGTTTTTGAAGAACTCGCTCGCCGCCGCGTCCAGGGCAATTCCGATATCTTTCCCGGGAGCATAACCCGCCGCCTCAATGGCTTTCATAATCAGTTTGATCGCCTCTTCGTTGGCTTTGAGATCCGGTGCAAACCCGCCTTCGTCACCGACGGCGGTATTGAGACCTTCTTTTTTCAGCAACGTCTTGAGGGCATGGAAGGTTTCGGCCCCCATCTGCACCGCCTCTGCGAAACTCTTGGCTCCACTGGGCAGAATCATGAATTCCTGAATATCGAGATTGTTACCCGCGTGGGCACCACCGTTGATTATGTTCATCATCGGTATCGGCAAGTAGCGGGCGTTTATTCCGCCGATATAGCGGTATAGCGGTAGGTCGAAGGCACTGGCTGCGGCTCTGGCGACAGCCATCGAAACTCCCAGAATGGCATTGGCGCCGAGTTTCGACTTATTGTCCGTGCCGTCCAAGGCGATCATGTGGGAATCGAGGGATCTTTGGTCAGCGGCGTCCAAACCCAAAATGGTCGGTGCAATTTCTTTCATAACGTTGTCTACGGCCTTTCGGACACCCATGCCACCGTAGCGTTTGGAGCGTTTGTCCCTGAGTTCAAGGGCTTCGCGCTTACCGGTGGAAGCACCGGATGGCACGGCCGCCCGCCCCACGGCACCACTGGCCAGAAAAACATCTACCTCGACGGTTGGATTGCCACGCGAATCCAATATTTCTCTGGCGTTCACATCGATGATTTCCGTCATGCCCTCCCCCTTTTCAATGACCGTCAAAATCGCTGCTAAGAGCCGAACCGCCCACCACCGTTCCTGCTTGACAAATAAATTGGTGATGTTACTCTTACGCCATTTCAATGTCAAGCATTTGGATATACTGAATTCCAAATCGGCCGCTCACCCGCCATCGGCGACAGAGAAAATTGTTTTTATGTCAACCATGAAACCCGACGACCTTTACACCAGTGCGCACCTGCTTGTTGCCGGAATCCGCGTGTGCGAATACCGGGACACCGCACCGCCGTCCATCGACTCCGTCAGCCGATTGCTGTCCTTTTCATTGGAACAGGGGAACCATGTCTGCAAGAAACTCGTAGAGTATGGCGTTATCGATATGGTCGAAGGCGCCTTCGGCACCCGTCTCTTCATCAAGAACCATCTTAAAATCGAGGAGATTCCCCGGGAAGAAAAAGGGAGCCGGCTAAAAGAAGAAGTAATGAAATTTCAGAACAGTAAAAAAGAGTTTGCCCAGAAAATCGAATCGATCAAGGCCGCCCAAGCCGAAAAGAAAAAGAATCTTTTTGCCGATGTGGAAAAAAAGCTCAAAGAACAAATGGAAAAAAAGCACACTCCCAAGTAATCTTATCCCATCGCGTCAACCCAAGGATCGGTCGCAACCCCAGCCTGCGTAATCCTCGCTACACCGATTGCCGTAAATGCATTCCTATTGAGATCTTACGGCGCCGGTTTCAATTCAACCAAAGCCTCAATTTCTCTCCCATCCCGAATATTTTATGAATATTTCCGGAGCGCTTCGCTGTCGTTGAATCACAATAGCGCTCAAGCGTAGCGATTTCATACCGATAACACCAGTGAGGGACAAGAACAATGTCGCCTGAAAAATTTTCGGCACCGTGTTTCGCTGAAAATATCCCTGCCGGAGCGATCGGAATTCGATGTCGCTCCGGGATTTTTCCCTTGACTAAAAAGCGCGCAAATAGTATCCTAGTATCCTAAATTATTAAGAATTTTTGACATCTTTATTGACAGGATCACTGCGAAATTTCGAGATTAGGTTAAACTGATGGGAACTTCAGGACAGCGTCAACTCCAAATGCACTATCGCAAAGTCACCCGCTCGGACAACGAGGAAGTCTTGCTCGACACCGATATGATTCGCCTGCTCATAGCGATTGACGAAACCAAGGCATTGGGACGAATTGCCCAGGAAATCGGTATGAGTCCGGACAAGCTGAGTGCGACCCTGACAAAGCTATTGGAAATAAAGCTTGTCGAACCCGTGCGCAAAAACGGCGCCGGTCTCGGCGATCAATTCATAACGGCGCTAAAGCATCATCTCTCCCGCGCTGTAGGCCCCATGGCTCAGATATTACTGGAAGACGCCATGAGCGACCTGAACCTGTCGGGCAAGAGCATCCGCCCGAACCAGGCCGCCGAATTGATCAGTGTGCTCGCGGTGGACATTCCCGACGAAGACATTCGCATACAGTTCAAAAAGGTGATGCTGCCCCTGATCAAAGCACAAACCTGAGATCTGTGTGTTGATTGCTTCTGTGTTTGATAATTAGAACCGATCTCAAAATAAGGAAGAAAGAATACAGCAAGGAGCTCACGGAAATGATGCAGATTACCTGCGACAATTGCGGAAAAAAATACCGGGTAGACGAAAATAAAATTAAAGGGGAAAGGGCCCGCCTGAAGTGCAAGGCGTGCGAGAACATTATCGTTGTCTCCAAACCCGCTCCAGTGCCGGCATCAGAGCCACCGAACAGGACCGAATCACCATCCGCTGCAGCCGTGGATTACCAACCGAAACGGGCCTCGGCTGACCACGCCGTCGCGATGGAAAAAGAGCCGTCGGCACAGCCGGATGCAGGAGAAACGGATACGGCTGAAAGAGACGCCACGGTAGGGTCAATGGACGCAGAGGTGCCCCCCGGGCTGGCCAAGCAGAAGGTCCGTTTCGGCCTTTTTACAAAAATCATCCTGGTTATGCTGCTCATCAGTCTGCTGCCTTTTGTCGTCTTTTGGGGCATTGCCTACAAAGAAACCGTCAACCGCATTCGCAACGAATCTGAGCAGTTTTTCACCTTGACGGCAGAGAGTCTCGGAACCCAGGTGGACGGATGGATCGACAACAATATACTGATCCTCAAATCCGCAACGGAATTGCCGGATATCATATCAATGGCCCGCCCCAACCAGGAGCGGGTTCTGAGGGACCTTCAAAAAAAATACCCGTACATGTACCTGGTATTTACCGTCGGACTCGACGGACGCAATGTCGCTCGCAGCGACGATGTTCCATTGAAGGACTATTCGGACCGCCAATATTACAAAGACATCGTGCAAGGCAAAACGGTGAGTTGGCAGACACTTATCGGTAAAACATCCAAGAAACCGGCCCTTGTTATTTCCGTCCCTATCACTTCGGGTGATCGCCTCGTCGGGGTCCTGGCCGCCGCAATGAACATCGACGATCTGTCCAAGTATATTGCGAACTGGAAAAGAGGTAATTCGGGCTATGCCTTCCTGCTCGATGAAAAAGGCAAGGTGGTCGCCCACCAGGTTCAGTCTTATGTCGAAACCCAGAAGAACCTCAACAGCTATCCCCTGATCGCCGCATATCGGAAAAGCGGCTGGACCACCCTTACAACCAATTTCACCAACGAAAAGGGCAAGCCCAGCTACGGGCATGTAAAAGAAATCACCCGGGGATGGACCATCGCCCTGCAGCAGGAAGATGCCGAGGTGTTCGCCGCCATCAAACGGGTGCAGTGGGCTGCGTTGATCTTGCTGGCGGCAACCATTGTGGTCGTCTCACTGATCGCCTGGTTTTCGGCCCGGGCCATCGTCACCCCGATCATGAGGCTGACCGAGGTGGCCGAACGCATGAGTTTAGGCGACCTGAACATGCAGATCAATATCCCTTCGAAAGACGAAATCGGCCTTCTGGCCCAGGCCATCAAGCGGATGCAGACCAGTTTGCGCCTGGCCATGGAGCGCCTGCGCCGCAAGAGATGATGGAACCGAATTAAAATTTGCGGTTTGGTCGCTAAAACCATTTATTGTGAAGACCGAGGGCCCACGCTTAAGAAGTGTGGGCCCTCGGTCTTTATACGGCTTATAATGAAATTCAGAATAGATTGAGCACTTTTTTAAGGAACGAACGGCTGAAGTGGTTCCATCACGGCCCTGCGTCAAGAAGGGATGTCGCTCATGGCCTCTTTCGAAAAATGGCCCAGGAGCTTCGACAACCTCTCAGATGCGTTTACTGCTACCAGAATTTGCTCAATTTAGTCCATAATAGCATTCCGTTGGAGCTTCAGTCAGAAAGATCCCCACGCCCTCCTTTATGACATAGCTAGAATCTAGCAAGGCCGAAGTTGGTTCGGAAAGGCCCTCGCGGGAAAAAGGCCGTTTATGGATAGGCCGATCAGGCGCCGACCACCGTCACCTCGATCGTTCGCCGCCGTGGCCGGTTGTCGTGGTTGAAAACCACCACTTGCTGCCAGGTCCCCAGCTTGAGACGAGCGTCGCGCACCGGCACCGATAGCGATGGTCCCAACAAGGCCGCTTGAACATGGCTGTGCCCGTTGCCGTCGTGCCAGGCCAACTCGTGGGCATAATCTTCATCGGGAGGTGCAAGTCGCTCGACAGCGCGCTTCAAATCTTCGATGACCCCGGGTTCATATTCGATGGTGGTCATCGAACCGGTTGAACCGACGACTGTGGCTGAAAGCAGTCCGTTTTCAATGCCCGACCGGCTTCGAATATTTTCCAATTCTGCGGTTATGTCCCTCAGGTCCGGGCCTGTCCCGAGGCTCACGCCAACTGAATCGCAATACACCTTGGTGGTCATTTTTTTCCCTCGATTATTCCGGCTTTTGGCTTTTTTCCTCTGACGTTGCGCGTCCTCCGCCCTGGATACGCTGCAAGTCATCCCAGGCCCACTTTTGCGGCAGGCCCACCGGGCGAATTGAGCGTTCCGTATTGATCGAAGCAAGGCACTCTTTGTAAGCCGTCACGGCGTTCTTCAAATCACCGCGCCACCAGTGTGCCAATCCGACGACATAAGCGGCCGCTGCCTGCCAATCCGCCCCCCGGGCCATTCTTTTTTTGAATTCTTCTTCCGGGATGCCGCCTTGCAGAAATTCGGCCTGCAAAGCAAAAAAGGTAAATTCTCCAAAATCGGTTACGACAATATCGAAGAATTCCTTACCAACGCCTTTGTCTTTAAGAAACCGGACCGCCGTGATGCCGGCCGTCATGGCCGCCTTGACCCGCAGATGCCGATCGGCGTCGTGGGCATTCATCACTAACTCGTAAAGGCTAACGGCTTGGGGGTATTTTCCGAGTTCGATCAATCGATCAGCTACAGTCATCGCGGCCTCGGCGTTTTTAGACTCGAGGACGGCCTTTTCAAGAAAGGTGAGCTCTTCCGCTCTTTTCCCCTGCCGCCGATATATCTGCGCCAAGAGCAGCAGGGTGTCCATGTCGGTCGGATTGAGCTGCAAGCTTACCTGAGCCTGGCGTTCGGCGGTATCCAAATCCCCTTCGCTTGCATAATAGCGCGCAATTTCATTGATGGCTTCCGGGAAATGGGGTTCGCGCCGCAATGCTTCGTGCAGAAATTCCAATCCCTGCTTCTTCTGACCCTTGTATATGAGGATCCGACCGATGTTATAAGGAGAGTCGGGATCCCAGGGAAACGTCTCCATCGACGCTTTGAAATGCCGCAGAGCGTCATCAAGGCGACCAACCGAACCCGAGTGGATAGCGAGGTGAAAATCATGCCGCGCCGTCTTGCGGCTTTCCAGGTCAGGCCAGTCCGGCCAGGATAGCAAACAAAAAAATGCCAGCATTATTAGGGCTCGAACCACAAAACGCGCATCACCGAGCCGCCACTGCTGCCAAATCCGCCAGGCGGCAACCGCGGCAAATATCGACAACAAAACGCTGGTGGGCAAGCGATAACGGTCGGAAGCCTTGAAGAATATGATCGAGAGAAAACTGATGATCGTGCAACCGGCAATCAGCAACTGGTCTTTAGACGGTCTACGCAGAAGGATCAACCCCAGACAGCCGAGTGGACCGATCAGCCAAAAGCCGACCCACGGTAAGGACAGAACCCCCGAATAGGCCCGATACGCATAGGCATCGAACTCCTGGCTCCATTCACGGGCATTGAGGAAAATGAGCAGTCGCCGCATGAGGTTGACGGCAACGCCGGTAGGATCCTCGCGGATAACGTCCAGCACCTTCCGGCCCCAGAAACGCTCGACGTCTTTTTCCTCGCGCAAACCGGCCTGCACAGGCAGGTTCATATATTTGTCAAACAAAATGCCCACCGGCGGGTGTAACCCCTTGAATTCGGGTGCCAAACCGGCATACAGGCTCCAAGTCGCCTGGGCTCGCAGCATGGGTGCTCCGGATAACTGGTAATTGCGGTATACGATGGGGCCGATGACAACGACCGTTCCGATACAAAACAGAACAGCTCTCAATATCGCGGGCTTGAGACGCGTCCGGTTAAACCGGATCAGCCACCAGAGGATAAAGGGAAGAAGCAGAAAAAGGTTGGCCCGCGCACCGGCAGACAAGGCAAAAGTGAATCCAGCCGCAGTGACGACCCATATACGAACGGAAGCGTTCAGAAGCAACCAGATCGTCAGGCTCATGAAAAAAATGCTGAAGCTCTCGGCAAACTTTTCGGCTTCAAAAACCACCAGCAGCCAATTGGCGGCGATCAGGTAGCCGGCAATCAGGCCCGCTTTGCGGTTCCATGATAAAGCGGTTGCCTGTGCCAGAAGCACAGCCGACAGCGAACCCATAACGCTTTGAACCACCTTGTTGACCAGGGGGCCCGTGCCGAAAAACATTTTCTGCAACGCCAGAAATGCTGGATAAATCGGCAGATAATTCCCGACGGAGTCCCAAAGCCAAACGCCTTCGGCCATCCGACCGGCCCACTCGTCGTAAACCTTCGCATCGATAATCGGCACACCGAAGAGCGGGTTGTCAGCGGATTGCAGGATGTAGATCATCCTGAAGCACAAGGCCACCAGGAACAAGACGACTGCCGAATCTCTGCCGATGCTCGCGTCGTCGGGGGCGGAGGGAATGACGGTCTTGTTCATGGTTACTTAAGCCCCAAGTCCCAATTCCACAAACCCGGCCTCTTCTTCAGTTCGATACCGCTTGGAACAGGCTCCACCAAATGGACAAAAACCTGGTAACCCGCCCTCCTCAGCTCAGCCACCTTATCCTTGAGATCCAGCTTCCAGTTCGGAAACACCCAATAGTTCTGTCCATAGCGGTGCACCCATGCCTTCTCCCCCTTCGGGCTGGTAAACGGCTGGTCCACTTCGATGCTATCGGATATGGTGCGGGATACACAAAGTGGCCAATTGCCCCCGATGACCATGCCCAGCGGCAACGGGCTTTGGCGCGGCAGCGTCAGATAGTCGTCTCCGCCCAACTCGGGGCTGACGATGGCACCGGAAAAGCCGAGTTCGGCGGCAATTCCGAGCGCCAAGGGGTTGCTCAGGTTACAGAACGGGCCGGCCCAGAGGTTCAGATTGTTTTTGGACTCTATCAACCCTGTCTGCCAGGGTGTATTCAGTATGAAGTGGCGGGCACCTTGGCGCCGTGCGGACATGACGGAATCCATCACGGCATTCTCATCCTCAGGCCAGACAACAGGCGGGAGCCACCACCATACCCGGGGCAGCACGTGCGCCGGCACCTTATCGAGAACTTCCTTCGTCAGCCACAGGCCGATGCGTCCGGAAGCCAACCGCCTGTTGAGATGCCGATAGACGTGAAGCTCTTGAGCCTTTGGTTTTTGTTTGATGACTCCGGGCAATTGAAGACGAAAAACCGGTAGGGCCGTCTCCGGTTCTTGCGACAAATTGAGCTCCCGCTCCAGACCCTTCAGAAGTTCATCCAGAAACTTTTCGCGCCGGTCAGTCAAAAAAACGGGGGTGCCCCTGACCGGTGGGCGGTTTGTGGCCGGGGAAAGAGTCAAACGGCCTTTTTTCGGTACCCCCCTGCCCACCCTCTGAACGGCATGCCAGTTCTCATCCTCGTAACCCAGACGCAACACATCTCCCTGGAAAAGATCGATTCTGGGGACAACATACGGTCTTCTGGTTGGCCCTTGCACACGGCCCACAAACAGCCCCGATCCGGTCTGAGATTTGATGTCGACCGGATTCTGCGGCTTCTGTGGCAAAAAACGGTAGTGCGTACCCGGTCGGCCCAGGGCTTGCTCCAGCAGGGCCACCGCTGTTTTTTTGATTTGTACCCGGCTTTCGGGCTGATCATCGATGTCCCGCAGCATCCGATACGCTTGAACCGTGTAGTAAACGTAATGCGGCCCTTTTTTACGACCCTCTATTTTCCAAGCTTTCACCGCCGGCTGGTGCAGGACAATGTCGACCAGGACATCCAGGGACAGGTCGTGGCAGGAAAAATAGCGTCGCGACTGTCGGTTATGGGTGTACTGCCGGCGGCAAGGCTGCACGCAGCGACCCCTGAGGCTGCTTTTTCCACCCATGTAGGAGCTCCAGTAGCACCGGCCGGAAACCCCGTAGCAGAGCGCACCGTGGACGAAGATCTCCAACCCGACTCCTTGCGGGCAGGCGGCGGCCAACGACTTGATTTCATCGACGGAAAGCTCGCGGGGCAAAACGATCCGACTGACGTGTGGAAAGCCTTGAATTTGTTTCAGAGCGGACCCAGAACTGAAATTTGCCAGAGTGGACAGGTGAATTTCACCGCTATAACCGGTTTGCCGGGCCAGTGCAATCAACCCGAGATCCTGGATAATCAGGGCATCGGGGGCCACCGACAGCTGGAGTTGTTTCAATAACGCACCGGCTTGGTTCAGATCGTGCGGTTTTAGGAGGGCGTTGAGCGCGACATAAACTTTGGTCCCCTTTGCGTGCGCCAGCCGGGTCAGTGCCGCGAGTTCGTTGAGGGTGAAATTCTTGGCCTCCATGCGGGCCGAAAAGTTTTTCAGCCCGCAATATACGGCATCTGCACCGGCCCCCACAGCCGCCAGAAACGCCAACCGGTTGCCGGCCGGTGCCAGGATTTCGGGTTTGGATGGCGCATTGTTTGAGCGTGGCGTCGGGGACATCATTTTTCTGCCGATGATTGTTGTTT
>CAWGUE010000013.1:0-497690 GCA_963825595.1 uncultured delta proteobacterium
CTTTTTCACCTTCGTCGGCTGCGCTGGCATCGGCCTCGGTCGCTTCTTCTTTTTCGACTTCCGGAGCGGTTTCAGACTCCGGTGGCGTTTCCGGCTCCTCAGGTTCCGGCTCGGACGTTTCTGCCGGGCCGGGTTGCTGGTACGCCGGTGTCGGCTGGTAGCGCGGTGAACCTGCCGGACCGGTGACGGTTTTCGCCGGTTCGATCTTACCGAGGATGACGATTTTTACTTTACTGTCTGACTCATAGATGATCACGTTGTTCAAGTTGGCCAGGATGCGTTTCAGCCCCTTGTGGAGCGGCGTTTGATGAAGCGAAACACTCACGGGAACGTCCTTCCACTGCACATCGATGCTGAATGCCAGTCCGGTATCCGCGCCAATTTTTTCCAGTACTTTTCCCAATGGTTCATTCTGAACATTGATTGTAATCGGTTGATTTTCCGGCAGGTTGTCGCCGGCAAACACCTGTGCCAAACTCAAAAAACAGAACAATAGGATCATCGGTCCCATTCCGAAAATGTCATTTGTTAAATATCTCACCCTTTGGGCCAAACGGGGGCTTCCACGCCCCCGCCCGTTGTTCGGGACGCTGCGAACCGCGTGATTCGATTCTCGCCTTAGAGTGACGGCCGCTTCGTATCGAAAAACCTTGGCCATCAACACCTCCAATTTGTGAAATATCCGGGCGATGACAACGGCATAGGGGCGCGGAAAGGTATAGGGGTACATATCTGGACCTTCGGGGAGTTTTGATTTGGTGAATTATCCGGGTGGCAACATTCGACCCCGGGCCATTTCAACTCATTCTTACAGAGCGTTAAGTCAGTATCGATCTATACGATACTCAGTCGCAAGACGCAATTTTCTAATTCTATTCATGTCGTGATATTTCTCTTTTTAGAATTTGAAAATCCTCAGCGTCTCCTCGTCGGCATCGAATTCACTGGCCAGCCTCTCGGCGTCCATTTGTAACACCAGCCACCCGGCCTCATGATCCTGGTTGACGACTTTAAATGCCACTTCGATGCCTTTTTGCCCCAGGGACTGCTGCCCATCGGCCCAGTAAAGCGAGAGCACATTGTGACCGGAGTTCGCCGTTTCGGTAAACGGAACCCCGGCGTAGCTGCTGCCGATGATGTTTTCCTGCTTATTTTTTTCATCCATGGCAAAGGCGGCAAAGACCCTTTTGTCCGCACCCAGCAAGACAACCCCCCGGTAGGGCGCCAGCGCATCCTTGTGAAGCCTCAAGAACTCCTGCATGGCCTGGTTCGCTTTTTCGCGGTCCCTGTAAGTAAATGCATCTTTCAGGATCGACTTCAACAACTGGTAGTCGTTGGCGATCTGGTCGCGCAGCGCCTGCTGCTTGATACTGATGATTTTCTTATCGTCAAGAAATTGAGGGGAAGCATAAAAAAATGCGGCCGCACCGAGGCTTAAGGCAACCAGCAGCGGGATCAGCCACAACCGAAAACGCTGGTATCTTCTTTTAATTTTCTGGATTTCGGTGACATCCCGGCTCATCGCCAGGACACCGTCGGCGCGGCCCTGGCTGTCGGAGAGAACGCTCAGGTTGGTGGCAATATAGCGATCACCCTTGAGGGGGTGCTTTACCTTGAGGATTTCTTCTCTGACACTGTCGGATTTATTCAATCCGTCGAGAGCCTTTTGGAATTGTTCCGGATTTAGGTAAAGCGCCGCCATCGAGTTCTTTTCCATCTCCGCCCAGCCGCATCCGAACAGGGTCTCGGCGGCACGGTTCCAGGCAACAATATTCCCGTCTTTTTTGGCGGCGACCACGGCATCCGGCAGCTGATCGCAGAATTCCTTGAGGGCGTGCAGGGTTTCTGTGCGTGCATCCAGGCGGCGGGCTAAAAACTCGGCGATCCGCCACATCAGCGAGGGGAATTTCTCGAGCACCTGCTCCAGCTGTGCGTCAGGGATCCTAACGGCCTCAACATCGGTGAGCGCTTTAACCGTTGCGGTTCTTTCTGAACCGAGCAGGAATGAGATTTCACCCACCGGGGCGCCTTCATCGGATATTTCTGCGATCTTGTTGCTTCCTTTGAACAGTTCCAGTGTGCCAGAGAGGAGAATAAACAGGTCCTTGGTATCGGCCCCCTCAACACATAAAATCTCACCCTTTCTGAAAGAAACGATATAGTCCTGGATGGCCGGGTTCCGGACAAGTTCTTGGGTTAAGTCTTGGTGATGCATATCAACCTCGAGGGAACCTCACATTTATGACAATTGCTTTGTATATTTGTACGATTAAATGGGAAAACACCGGTGGTGTCAATTCTTAATCTGCGCATCGAACATTTGGGAGTATGCTTTTCATTTGGCAATTCGGCCTTATGTTGTTACTTGAGAGGCATTGGGCCCAAACATAACGACTTTCACCGGCCAACCGGAAGCCAAGGGTTCACGGTGCAAGGATAGGAGGAAAGACAGATGGAATTCAAATCCAGCAAAATAGATCAGGTAATGGCTGAGGCTGATGATCTCATCCGGCAGATTTATTCCGAAAAAATAGAAGGGATGGGAGCAGAGCAACGCACGGCTTACGAGCAGAAGGTTCAACGGCTCGAAGAATTGAAAGCGGTTGTCAGGGAAAAGTCCGGGAAGCTTTCAGCATCCGACCGTCAGTCTGTCAGCGAAGGCATCCACGATGCCATCGACGATTTGGTGAAAGCCGTCAACGAAACAGCACAACAACTCAGGTGATTCGCCCGAATCGCATAAAACCTCCAGATCGCTGCAGAAAATCGCCTGCCCGCGCGTTGACCTTCAGTCCGGTGCAGTAATGAGGGGTTCAAATAATATATCACGCCTCGTTCGGGTTCGCAGGGGCGGGTTTCAGCCGACCGATTCTATCCTCAAAACTTAACTGCAAAGTTGGCATAGATAAAATACGCATTGTAGGGTTCCCAGAGTGAATCGGAAAGCAGCGCGCCGTTATATGCACCGGCGGCGTCGGTCGGGACGGTAGTGAACCCTTGCTTGTTATAGTCGTCGTAGTCGAACCTTTCCCAGTAATACCCGAGAATGAAATAATATCCTTTGTAAAAATTGTATGTGAACCGGGTGTCCAGGGCATGCAGTTTGGAGTCATCAACGGTGTCGAAATTGTCAACTGCTCCGTTGGGAATGGCGAAATCGATCTTGCCGTCGGTTTTGGTGAAGGAATAAGAAAGATCGAAATCGAGCCGGCTGGGGATAAGGGCGTATTTGACGCCCAGGCCGAAGGTGTTGATCTCGTCCTGGCCTTCGGCCAGCCAATCGGTGACCGTTAAGAGTCCGTCATTGTTCGCATCGAACTGCCCTTGGGCGATCTGCTCATTTTTATATTTTTCATAGACGTAAAAGGCATTGAGGTCCAGGCGATCGGTCAGTGCATAGCCCGCGTCCAGCGAAAACGAATAGTATTTGTTGCTGGTCAGCCCATACGGTGAGTCGCTGAATTTGTCGCGTCCGTAAACAAAGGACCCGCCGAAGGTCAGCTGATCGGTGGGGTAGAGATTTGTGCTGAATCGAAGCCGGTCCCGCGATACATCAGCCTGGTCGTATTTTCTCAAGGCCGGCAGCTGCTGCAGGTCTTGCCCGCCCTTCAGATAAATATCATAGACGTAGTCATTGATATCGGTTTCGGTTCGATCATAGGCGAGCCGCAATCCCAGCCAATCGATCGGGTTGGAGTCGATCGAGGCCCCGTAGATGTTATCATTCTGCCGATCGACCTCCCGGTTAGTCCGTTTGGTCAAATTATAGGTGTACGTCAGATTGAGCCGGGTTTGGTCCCAGACATCGAAGCCCACATCCAGGTCGGCTTTGCTCGTGTTGTAACTCGACGGCAGCGTCGATATAGGGTTCGGCAGCGTGCCGATAACCGGCAATGAATCCGCGTTGACATACCCGTTCGGCAACGCCAGCTGGTCCGTTTGGTTATCGTAGCTGTAGTAGCGAAATTTACCCTTCACATGCATATATGCCAAGGGGTTCGAAGAAAGGGCGAACTGATACAGGGCGGTGTTGACTTTGACATCGGCTTTCCGAGCCGGCAGGCTGGCCGGGTTGGCGTAGTCGACGGGCAGGAGGGGCGGGGCCAGAGCGGTGTTCGTGGTGAACGGGATCAGCGCATCGTCCTGGCTCATCCACCCCCAGGCCGCCGTCCCCGAGAGGCGGGTCCTGAACGGCAGATCCATGTAAGACCCCGACAGCGAAATGTTCTGATAATTGTTGTCCGGGGCCAGGTCGAGCCGGCCATTGGACGGTCCCCCAAAGGCGTCATCGACGCGGAAAGGGTTGTCGAAGGTGAGGGTGTCGACTTTGTTGTTGAAGTTCTGGAAATAATAGGTGGCGTTGAGAAAATAGGCCTTCTTGGCGTACTCGGCGATGAACTTCATATCGAAGGTTTCATTGTTGACCGGCTCGAAAAGTTCCATGGCGTTGTTCAGGTTGAACGAGCCGAACAGCGGCCGGGTCCCCTCCTGTTTTTCCCCGGCGAACTCGACCCTCAGGCTGAACGGATCGAGGGCCACGAGGTCCATGTTAAGGGCCAGGTCTTTCCTCTGAACCTGCGGGTCGCCGATGTCGGCTGTGGCATAGGCCGCGTTGAGTCTGTTGGCCTGGGCGACAGGGTCTCCGGTCAGACCCTGAAGATCGGTTTGCAGGGCGTCGGGTAACAGCAGCGTCTGGGAGCCAACACCGGAATAGAGCGTCCTCTGGTTGAAGGCAAACCTGTGCGGTATTTCATCATAGCTCAGGTCGATCTTGTATTTGCCGTAACGGCCGCCGCCGAGAAAATAATATTGATTGTCCTGACCGACATTGACGGCATCGGTATTGAAAAAGTAGCGCTCCAGATCCGAATACCTGATCGACCACGCACCGGTCACATTGTTATATTCCCCATATTGGGTGAAGTTTGCAGATTCGTCTTCCCCTTGAATGTACGGCCGGGTGATCAAGGTGGCCTCACCGGAGATTCTGTCTGCAAAGGACATCGTCTCGGTGTCGTTTTCGGCCGGTTCTTCATCTGCGGGCGCCGGCGGTGCATTTTGGTTTTCACCGGCCGCAGCCGTTTCACTGCTTGCCGCGGCAACGGCACGCGCCGGTGCACTGATCGACTGCTTGGCCGGGGGCGATGCCTGCGCTGTCGACGGATGCAGCAGTCACCGTCGGGGTGGCCGATGCAGTGGACAACACAGGCGCTGCGGCCGCTGCGGCGACGCAGCCACCGCGGATGCCGCCGGTACTGTTGTCCCGGGCCCGCTGGCGCGGCTGCCTTCCGGGTAAAAATCGAGAACGAGACGGTAGGCATCCGGTTCGGAAGAGCGGCCTTTCATGAAAAATGATTTGACCTGGGTGTTGGGGCGTTTAAAAACAACCGATACCACCGCTTGGCCATTGTCCTGATCAAGGCTCACGCGTGCAACGGCGCCTGGCATTTCTCTGAAAATTCGGTTTTTGTCACCGGTCACCACGAGCTGATCGAAGACAATCGGAACCCCTTGGGACGTGGCCGGCCCGATGCTCAGCGGGCGGGCGCCGGCGGAGTCGATAACCAGGCGGCTATAGCCGGTGTGCTGTCCGAACCGGATGTCGAACAGCCTTGTCGAAGATGCCGACCAGCCATCGGGCGCCAGAAGGCAGAGGTGCAGCATGGCAACAAAAGGCAGCAAGAAATACTTTTTCATTATCAGGCCCTCACTTGAGTCCATTGGTTATCAAGGCTTTATTTATTCGATCTTGAAAAACCTGGTCCTAAGCCAGGTTCATAAACAATGGCTTTGCCGTAAATGGGTCACGATATATTCAAAATCTGAAGCACGAAATTCGAAACATTTCCGAGTCATGCGTTACCCCTCCGCTCTTAATTTTTCCGACTATCTCAGTAAACTTTTGCCGGAAGGGTGGTTGCTCCCGTGTATGGAACTGTGGCAGTTCAGGCATCCGCGGTAGAAGCCCTGGTTGTTTAGCGTTCTGTAAACCGACTGGCCTGCTTGTTGACTGTTTCTGGCCTGCAATTGACTGGGGTGTTCCACATTCGAGTGGCACCGCTGACACAGATACGGTGACCGGCTGTTTAAGAGAGAGGCGTGGGTGGAGCCGTGGGGAACGTGGCAGCTGAGGCAGTCCTCGACCACCGGCGGGTGCTCCCACAGATACGGTCCTCTTGTCTTGGCGTGGCACTCGAAACATTTCAGGTTGACGTGTTGAGCGTCCACCAGTTTGTCGGCAATCGTTCCGTGGCTGTTGTGGCAGTCGGAACATTTGATTTTGCCGTCCCGGATCGGATGACGGGACTGGAGCATCAGCTGGGGGACAATCTGCCGATGGCAGGGCGTACAGACTTCGGTCTGGGTGCGCTGGGTCATGTATTGGGGGTTGTTTCCATGGACATTGTGACAGTTCGCACAGACGAGCGCCCGGACATCGTGCGTGCTGTTTTGCCACCGGGCCACTTTTCCCTTGCTGTGGCAGCTCAGGCAGACGTCGTTCTTCTGGGTCGGAGGCTCCGGGGATTTGGCACTCAGGGCAAGAATATTTCCGCTTTCGCCTTCTTCGGCGTGGACGGAACCGGGCCCGTGGCAGGACTCACACACAAAGTCGCCGTGCATGGCTGCCGGCGTCCGGGGATCTCCCTTGATGCCGTGGATATTTTTCCAGAACCCTTCGTATATTTCCTCGTGGCATTCCATGCATGTCTCATCACCGACCAATTGAGCCTCCTCGGATGCCTCGGTCGTACCGGATAGAAGAAAGATAGAAAGAGCTGCGCAAAGGACAATCAAGAATTTGGCCTGCATGCGATCGCCTCCAAAGTTATGAAATGGACACTGTAAAGTACCTTCGGTAATTTGTGGATGGACACTCGATTGAAGTCGTACGGGATAGATACGTTTTTAGATTCTAAGCAAGGAAGTTAAATTTATCGTTATGATCCAGTCCGGCTCGAATGGCCGGACATCTATCGAAAAAGCGAATGTCAGGAAACGAAAAGAGTCTTAACCCTAAAAACGTCATGAAATCTTTACAGCGCGTTATCAAAAAGAAATTCCGAAATGAAACTGAAAATTTTGGCTCAACCAAACGGGGTGCTTTTTGCAACGCTCGATTCTGGGAACGGACTGTATAGTGAAAGTAGAATCGAATGCATAGAATGTGATATGGACTGGTAAATTACTAAAAAACAAACGAAGTTTCAAGTAGCAATTCAAAAAGACGTCAACTTTTTGTTCGACAAGGGCGGAGAAAAATCTCCGCCCTTGCGTTTTTGATAGCCATCTCTCCGCAGCAATGTTAGGCATCGCGACGGATGGCGGTCTAATTTTTCTTGTTCGACCGCCTCAACACCACCGGCGTACCGAGTGCAAACACTGCGGCCAGGAATGCCAGCGTTGCCGGTATAACCTTTCGAACCGAACCGTTATCTGCTGCAGAGATAAAACACCCGCCGCCGCCCGAGCCGAAGCTGTTCGATAGCGAACCGGAGGAAGAGGTTGGTGTCGTAAAGTTCGTCGCTGCACCCAGACCGGATGGGTCTTTGATCACACCGTTGCTCTGATCGTCGTCGTCGCCCATGCCGCCGTCCACCAGGGTCAGCGTTACCTGGTCACGGGCGGCATTAAAGACGGCCCCGACATCGCCATCCGGGTCGGTTACCTCACCGTAGTCTGTCCAGACATTGGTAACGGGGTTGAATTTATACCACTTGTAGTCTGCCGGAGCCGGACTCGGCAGGTAGATCACGACCGTCACCTTGGCACCGGGGGTGTCGGTTTTGACTTCAAAGTCGATGAGCCCATAAACCATGTCTTCCGGGACATCGACATCGGCCGACAGGGAAGACGGATCCAAGACGTTCAATTTCGTGATGTTTCCACCGACGGGCTCAGTGATACCGATCGGCGTGCCCAAGGCTGTCATCGTTGACATCACTCCGTCTGGGAACGTGGTTATGCCGTTGTCGAACACGGTGACAAGGACTTCACCGCTGGACTGCAGACCCCCGGCATCCGTTACGGTCAGCCGGAAGGTCAGCGTGATTTCGCCGGTATCAACCAGTGGCGTGACAAAGGTCGGCTGGACAGCGGTTGGATCCGACAGCGTGACCACGGTTCCGGTGCCTGTCTGCTCCCACAGGTACGAGGCGATTCCGTCATCCGGATCGCTCGAAGCGCTACCGTCGAGCACAACCGTCTGGCCTTCTTCGACGCTGAAGGCGCCGATTTGATCATCACCTGCACTGGCCGTGGGCGGTAGGTTAACCCAGGCGACATTGACAATCATGGTATCGGTTGACTGCAGACCCTGATCGTCGGTCACCGTCAGTTGGAAAGACAATGATCCACCGACGGCGCCAAGCGCCGGCGCGGTAAACGTCGGTGTTGCAGAGGCCGGATTCGAAAGGGTGACATCTGCTCCGCTGGCCTGAACCCATTGATACGCGGTAATGCTGCCGTCCGGATCGCTGGAACCTGTTCCGTCGAGGGTAACCACTTCGCCTTCGAAGACATCCTGATCGGTTCCGGCATTCGGGGCTGGGGGCAGGTTCCCGGCAGTGACATTGACGATGCAGGTGTCGGTGTTCGAGAGCCCGAACCCGTCTGTGACGGTCAAGCTGAAATTCAGTGAAGCCGAACCGGCACCGACGTCCGGAGAAATGAATGTCGGTTTGGAGGCACCGGTGTTCGACAGAACAACGGACGGAACACCGGTTTGGGTCCACGCGTACGTGGCGATGCCGTCATCGGGATCACGGGAATTGGAGCCGTCAAGCGTTACCTGGGTATTGGAGGCACGGTTTGCGTGGGGCCGGCATCGGCAACCGGCGGCGCGTTGACGAAATTGACCGTGACTCTGCAGGTGTCCGTATTCGTGTTGGCGCCGTCCGAGACCGTCAAGGTAAAGGTCAAGGTTACGGAGCTACCGGCCGGTTGCGGCGCGGTGAACGTCGGTCTGGCCGCCGTGCGGCCTCGAGAGGGTCACTTCGTGCCGCCGGTTTGGCTCCAGCTGTATGTAATCGCCGAATCTTCCGGGTCATAAGAGGCGGAACCGTCGAGGGTCACCGTCGCGTTGGCATTGACTGTTTTGTCCGAACCCGCATTGGCCACCGGCGGATCATTGGGAGGGGGCGCACATTCACTCGGCCGACTACTGCCGTGACAAGTCGATGCACTGCAGTCGCATCCAAAGGTATCATGGCATATACATTCCCGCAAAGCCCAATCGTAAAGACGAGCCAGACCATAAGCCGGACCATCAGGTTTGAAAACGCTTTTTGCGATGGTTTTTTATAATGTCGCGTCAAATCATTCCTGTATGTCTCCTCCTGAATTTAATTTTGTACGGATCGTTAGACACCTTTTTCCGATTTCGTGATGCCGGTGGATGGATTTTTACTGGGTTTATATCGTTAACGTTTTTTTACATTATTTTTATCCATCCCTTTCTGGTTTTCCTACCACAGCGTGGTTGCTAGCAATGCGTGTGCCACATTGTGGATTATTGTTTATATTATTGATATTGTTATTATTAATTTGTTTTTGCTTAGGATTTGCCTGCTGGAATGTATGGAATTCCATCCAGGACGTTGATTTGTTCCTAAACGCTATGTTTATCTATCCGGAATCATATATTTTTTATGTGTATGCTTTTTTCAACACGGGTTGGATTACTCACAAAAACGGATTGCGATACCGAAATAAAAGCACCATTTTCGAATTCCCGATAACATCGAACCCGACCGTTTCGGTCTTCGACGTTGACAATCACCGTTTCCTCCGGTAAATGGCTGAAATCAGACTTCAAAACTCAATCGGTTTAAATTTAACCCTTATCGCGACCGGTATAGCGAATGTCAAGATGAGCGTTTCAATTTTCCAAGGGTGCCATTTTAAAATAACGCCCGGTCCAAATACACCTTTATCAAAAGGGGGAACTGGTGAAGGCTAAGCGTGGTTTCAATACATCTTTTGCGACATTAACTGATGCCTGAGAGCATACTTTTCCCTATTTGCTTTGGAAAGGGAGGCCGGGAGGATTTTGTACTGTTGTATCTGCGGCAACATCGCCAAAGGCGAGCAAGCCTTGAAAATCGCTAATTTGGGTTTTGTATAGAACACAAGCGCCTCTTGTGAAATTTGAAACATCCATTTGAGGTCGGCATAACGGACCCCCAGATGCAGAAATCGCCCCATGAACTCTATTGATGTTAATTTCGAACGCTGCCGGATCCTCGTGATCGGTGATGTGATGCTGGACCGCTACCTTTGGGGCGATGTCAAGCGCATATCACCGGAAGCACCGGTTCCGATCTATCACGTCAAGAAGCGTTCGGCCGTTCCCGGCGGCGCCGGCAGCGTGGTGCTGAACCTCATCGGTCTCGGTGCATCGGCGACATTGCTCGGCATCATTGGCCGGGACGATTACGGAACCATGCTCAGACGGCTGGTCGACGATAAGAAAATCGCCTCGATTCTGATCGAGGACAGCTCCCGGCCGACCATTACGAAATCCCGTCTCCTTTCCAAGGGCCAGCAGTTGCTGCGGATCGACGATGAAAGCACCATGGTCATCGATGACGGCTTGAAAGCTAAAATCATCGCTGAAGCCGACAAGCACATTGCTGCATCCGATGCCGTGATTTTGTCCGACTACGGAAAAGGCATCTTTCAATCACCCGGCTTGACTGAAACCGTCATTGACATCGCCCGCAGCCACGATATCCCCGTGGTGGTCGATCCAAAAGGAAAGAACTGGGTGCGTTATGCCGGCGCGACCTGCATTACGCCCAACACCGCTGAATTCAGCCTGGTCTCAGGAGAAGACTGCCGCGATGACGACGCCCTGGTGACGGCCATGGAGGACGTGCAGGCAAGATACAGGCTGTCCAACCTGCTGGTGACCCGGGGGGCGCTTGGAATGTGCCTGTCGGGCGAGGGGCGGAAACCGGAGTTTATCCCCGCCATCGCACGGGAAGTGTATGATGTTTCGGGGGCCGGAGATACGGTCATCGCCACGCTGGCTGCCGGGGTGGCCGCCGGAATGACGTTTCCGGACGCTGCCCGTATGGCCAACATCGCTGCCGGGGTCGTTGTCGGCAAACTGGGAACCCAGCCGATCAACCTTCTGGAACTGAGAGCCGCAGAGGGCTTGAACACAGACGAGATCTGCGGAACGGTGAACACCAAAGTGCACTCATTGGCGGCGGCTGTGGTTCAGGTGCAGGCCTGGAAGGCGGTCGACGACAGAATCGTGTTCACCAACGGATGCTTCGACCTGTTGCATCCGGGGCACATTCATCTTCTCAACGAGGCCAAGAGGTGTGGCAACCGGTTGATCATCGGGCTGAACTCGGATGAATCGGTAAGGCGGATTAAAGGACCTCAACGGCCGATATTGACGGATAGCGATCGCGCGGCAATTCTCGGTGCTCTGGACTGTGTCGACCTGGTCGTGATTTTCGATGAAGATACGCCCGTCAAGCTCATCGACGCCCTGAAGCCGGATGTTCTCGTCAAGGGCGCCGACTACCGCGCGGAGGATGTTGTCGGCCGGGAGATCGTCGAATCCAACGGCGGCCGGGTGCACCTCGTGCCCGTGAGGGAGGGGTACAGCACGACCGGTATTACGGAGAGAATGTCTCGAATCGGAAACGGCAAGGACAATCCCTGAAGAAAAGATTCCTGACTCAAGCAATCGACCAGAAGAAAGGCGGCACATGTACATTTTAACTGGCGGTGCAGGCTTCATCGGCAGCAACACCCTGGCGACATTGAACCGGATGGATTGCACCGACATACTGGTCGTGGACAATATCGCCGCTTCCTCGAAATGGGAAAACCTGGTCGGGAAGAGTTTCCGGCTTTACGTGCACAAGAATTCTCTCTGGCCGTGGCTCGAAAAGCATACCCACGAAAACGTCGAGGCCGTCATTCATCTCGGCGCCTGCACGGACACCATGGAAAAAGATTTCGACTACCTTGCTGAAAACAACGTGGCGTATTCCCGGAGGTTGTGGCGGTTCTGCGCCGACAGACAGATTCCATTTGTATACGCCAGCAGTGCCGCTACTTACGGTGACGGCGGAAATGGGTTTTCAGACGCGCACGACAAAACCACCGCTTACAAGCCGATCAATCCCTACGGGTATTCAAAGCATCTTTTTGACCTGTGGGCGCTGAAACAGAAGAAAACCCCGCCGCAGTGGTACGGGATTAAATTTTTCAATGTCTACGGCCCCTGTGAGAATCACAAGGGCCGCATGGCCAGTGTGCCGAATTTTGCCATTCCACAAGCGCGGCAAAATGGCAAAATTCGACTGTTCAAGTCATACCGTGTGGGAATTAAGGACGGTGAGCAGAAAAGGGATTTTGTCTATGTTCAGGACGTGGTCGATCTGGTCGTTCACTTCCTCGACACGTCGGCACCCAGCGGACTGTACAATGCCGGGACGGGTCGCAGCAGAAGCTTCAACGATCTGGCCAAGGCCATATTCAGTGCTTTGAAAATAGCGGGCGAAATAGAGTATTTCGAGATGCCGGAGGCGATAAGAAACAGCTATCAGTATTTCACCGAAGCCGACATGCACAAGTTGATCGCCACCGGATACACCCATGCCCCGGTATCCCTCGAAGAGGGCATCGCCCGTTACGTGGAGTGGCTCTCTGAGAGATAAAGGGATACATTTAAATATTCCCACTGTTGGAAACAGTGGGAATATTTATATCTTGGTTTCAAGAACTTCACGCACCTTCTCCAGTACATCCTCAACGCGAATCAACTTCAAACAGACATTGTTGCCGTCGCAGGGCGAATTGCGGTGGTTGTAGGCGGTCAGACACGGCGCACATGACAGCGGCACGTGCATGACGGTGGTGCGGGTATTCAAGGGGGCATATAATACGGGGGTTTCAGGACCGAAAAAGACGATGACCGGCACTGGTGTCAGCGCTGCAAATTGGCCGGGGCCGCCGTCATTGGTGATCAGAAGCGCTGCCAGGTGAAACAGGACCATCAAGTCCCGCACCGATTTTGTGAAACCGGTTAAATCCGTGCAATCGGAACTGCTGCAGTGGGATACGATTTTTTCGGCGAGGGGTTTATCTTCTTCCAGGCCGATAATTCCCACACTGTAACCGGATTGAACCAGTGTTGCCGAGAGGCGGCTAAAGGATTCCAGGGGCCACGCACGAATCGGCAAAATTCCCCCGCCAGGGTAGATCAATACCAGTTTTCGGTCATGATTGACGCTCGCCGGCGAACAGGCAACCAGTCGTTTCCGCATGGCATCGATTTCCGTTTGGCTGACATTGACTTCCGGCGGCGGCACCGTTTCGACGTCGGCCATTCGTTTTGCTTTCGGTACGGTCTCCGATTCGATGGCCTCCACCAGGGTAACGAACTGCTGGGAGATATGCCGATAGGGGTTGTAGAGAACCGGCCGATTGATGAAGCTGCCGCGATAGAGCCCTTCCTGGGTGTGCGGGTGGAACCCGACCCTTGTGGCCGCACCACTGAGAAAGCTCAATATGCTGCTGATCCGGTGAAACAGCTCGCAGTCGATGACGGTGTCGAAGCGGATCCGCCGCATGTCGAACCACACCCTGATGACGTCGGCAAAGAGCGTGCGAATGGAGGCGGGATCGATGGTGAGGATGTTCGCGGCGGGCACATAATTCAGAATGTCCACGATTTCCTTGTTCTTCTTGAATAGAAGTACACTGACAGACGCTTGCGGGTACTTGCGTTCGAGTTGCCGGAACATTGAATGCGCCAACACCCAGCTGCCCATTTCCGACAGGAGAATAATCAATATCTTCTCGACCTTGGGCGTCCGATCGGATGCGGTTTTATTGATGTGAAACAGCGAAAAAATGCGGCAGAGAAAAGCGCCCACAACACGGTCAATTTTTCGCTGGATGCCGATATCCATAATTCTCCTGTATGAATATAAGGTACTAATGAGGCCTATTGGCCACTCTCTTCGAGTTTGGAACTTTATGAATTATTCTCGGGTCAAGACATTTCAAACTTCCTACTCGTGACCGTCCAGAAATGGTAGGTTTCGGCCCCGGCCAAGGCCGCAGCGGTTTTGCAACCGCAGGCGTAGCAGTGCCCCGCTGCAGCGGGATCGAGGATTGCAAAGAGCGAGAACACCGGCCCGGTCTGAAAGACGCCGTTTCTGGATGGGCACTATCTAGTTTAACGTGCGCTTCATCCGCTCCAGGGCGCAGGCCAGGCGATCGTCCGTCACCGTAAGGGACATGCGGAAAAAGCCCTCACCGTGCTCTCCAAATGCACTTCCCGCCGTCACGAGCACATGCGCCTGCTCCAGCAGGCGGGTCGTGAATTCAATCGATGACATGTTCTTCGGAACCGGCAGCCACAAGTAAAACGTTCCCTTGCCGACCGTGGTGTCGATGCCCCATTCCCTTATCTCTTCCAGGGCCATTGCCCGGCGCCTGGCATAGATTTGGATCATTTTTTCAATATCTTCATCGCCGTCGTCCAGCGCCTTGATGCTGGCCAGCTGAATGGCATTGAAAATTCCCGATGTCACGTTTTCCTTGAACTTCGACATGGCCTGGATGATGGCTGGATTTCCCGCGGCCATGCCGATTCTCCAACCGGTCATATTGTATGTTTTGCTCAGGGAGTTGAACTCCACACACATGTCCTTGGCACCGGGAATCTGCAGAAGGCTCAATTTTTCGCCACCGGGCAAGACAAGTTCGCTGTAAGGGTTGTCATGCACCAGGAAAATCTGATGCCGTGTTGCCCAGGCCACCAGACGGGTAAAAAATTCCGTCGTGGCGCAGGCTCCGGTCGGGTTGTTCGGATAATTGAAAAAGAAGACTTTAGCATTACGGCAAACGGATTCGGGAATGTTATCCAGATCGGGCAGAAATCCGTTTTGCGCCAAAAGAGGCAACCTGTATGGTTCAGCACCGACAATCGGTATATTGGCCAGATAACCGGGGTAGCCGGGGTCTGTCACCATGACAACTTCACCAGGATTGACGATGGCCATCAGGAGATTGTGTATGCCCTCCTTGGAGCCGCTCAGGCCCAGGACTTCGGTTTCCGGGTCGAGTCGTACCCCGTATTTCCGCTGGTACCAGCGCGCCACAGCCGATCTGAAATCGTGCATCCCTCTCTGTTCATCTGTCGGGTACTGGTGATTGCTCGGATCGAGCGCTGCCTGCCGCAGGCTTTCGATGATGTAAGCCGGCGTCGGTTCCACCGGGTCTCCAATGGCCAGTGAGATAAGATCGGTTCCACAGGCTTCGATCTGCTTGATTCGGTCACGCAGTTCCATGAACAGGTAATGGGGTATGTTCTTCAATCGATCGGCAAGAATGTTCATGCGTGCAGGTCCTCAAACGCCATGGCGCCGGTGGAGGCCGGTATTACATTGGCGGCAAACCGGCCCAGTTCCTGATGACTCGACCAATCCGGCGCATTTCATTTTGCGGGATGATCGGATAAACGCAAATTTCAAGGATTGAGGCGGCCGTCGGCCGCTCACTGTCAGCTTGTGGTTTATCCGGGTCGCGGAAAACATTTAGTGTGGCGCAATCGTCCATATCGGTGTTTTTCGAATCGATGCGGTGTTTCAATAGAAAATGCCGCAGATCGTCGCGACTTTCCGCCGCGATTTTCAACGGGTAGTACACGTAGATATGATTCCCTTCGGCGGAGTGGCAGGTTTGAATACCCGGAACATTGCCGATGTGATCTGTCAGCACTTCGGCGTTTTTGCGGGCGCCCTCATTGAACGCATCGATCCGACCGATCTGCTGTCTTCCGATCGCGGCCTGCAGGTTCGACAGGCGGCTGATGCGCGGTGCTGAACGAGCAAATGTCGCCAGCAGGTCATCGCCCACCACCGAATCCATTAACGGCTGGCCCATCAGGCCCTTGAGGCGCAGAATCGGGTAAACCGTCAGGCCGAATATGGTCGGGCGTGTGAGCAGCCACTGGACCCATATCTTGAACGCCTTTTTTACGGAATCGCCTTTTGGAGGCAAGGGTGTCTGCGACAGGATCCTCTCTGCCCGTCGGGCGATATCGTCGTTTGCGGTGACGATGACACCGCCTCCGAAGCACGGCATGTTTTTACCTTCGGCGAAGCTGAATACGCCGATATCTCCAAAAGTACCTACCTGTTGACCGTCGACCCTGACGCCGCACGCATGGGCGCAATCTTCGATCAGGCGGATGTTGCCCTCTTTGGCCAGGGCGGCGACCTCCTGAATGGGGCAGGGCTGACCGAAAAGGTGGGTGGCGAGGATGGCGCCGGTTCTGCTCGTCACTTTTTCAGCGATATGCTCGGCTCCGGAATTGAAGGTATTCGGATCGACTTTGCAGAAAACCGGTTTAAATCCGAGCAATTTTGCCACCATCGGCATGACCGGAAAGGTAAAGGCCGGGAAGATGATTTCGGCGCCTTTATCGAGGTTCAACGCTTCAAGTGCCAATTGAAAGGCGGTGCGCCCCGAAGATGCGCCGAATACGTGCGGAACGCCGATCCATTTCCCAAACTCTTGAAGGAATACCTGAAGGTCGGGTCCGTCTTCCACGACACCGCGCGTGGCGCACTTTACCAAAGTTCTCAGGCTACCCGGTGGAAGGTTGACGCACCTTCTGGGGACGGCTTGAAAAAAATCCATGGTCATCTGCAGCTCCTTTGCATTAAAAGATGTTACGATTACCGACTGTTTGAATCTGGATCATCGAGAGTTTTGTCTGTGTATGGTCCTGCACCGGCCACATCGCGCACAGCGCGGATACCCAGCCTTTCCCGCAGGGCCCAGATGAGCAGCCCCAAGCCGATGTGAAGCCAATAGTCGAAGAAGCGATTGACCACCGTTATTGACATGGCCAGGGGCGAAGCGACACCGACCACCCGCAGGCAACTGAAGAATGTAATATCTACGACCCCTGCACCGGACGGCGTCAGCGGAAACCCGGATGCCAGAAGCGGAATCATGGTTAAAAAGACAGCCTCGGTGCCGCTGAGTGTCAAACCGAAACCCAACACGAGGAAAAATATCCAGAGCGTCTCCAGAGCCCAAATCGCCAGTGTGAGACCGGCGATGGGAAAGGCTTCGCTCGGCCGGGGCCACATGCCTGTTTGAAAGGCGCGAATGATACCTTTAATCTTTTCCGGCAGCCAGCCGGGCAGCGATTTCTTCAAAAAGAAAAAGATCAATATGATCGCCGTGGCCGCGACGGCGATGATGCCGCCACCGATAAGGGCCCAAAAGACGGCTGTGGGCAGTTTGGCTGAAAACAACAACCAGGATGCCGGCAGGGCCAGAACGAGTACGATCCAGGCATCCACCATGCGCAAAAACACCAGCGAACCCATGGCGGCTGATCGACGAATTCCGCAATTAATCCGGGCCAAGTGGGCGCCGTATACGTCACCCAGTTTCGCCGGAACCACATTGTCCACAGCATTGTAAAAAAACAGCAGCAGGCCGAATTTGCCTTTCCCGCATCTCACCGGCAGGTGTTTCAGGCAGCGTTGCCAGCGTGCGCCCCTGAGCGGGTATGTGGCATAGTGGGCCAGCGCTCCGAGGATCAGAAGCGCCGCGTTCGATTGCGAGACTTCGTGCCAGAGGCGGTCTAAATCGAGCTTTGAGGCCAAAAAGGCGAATATAGCGATGGTTATAGCAAGACTCAGGATGGTATGCCACCCCCAAAGTGAAGGCGGAAGGTCCCCGTTTCCGGCGCGGACCCCAGTGGCAGTTGGTGTCATTTCTGATTGATTTTTTTCCACGCGTTCCGCCCATGTCGGAAACTAACCCGCATTATCCACGCATCGAATCATTGCGGCTTAGCATTCGATATCAACAACTTGTCGCCTTCTTGAGCCCAGACGTGAGCTGTCGGAAGGTGGCTTTTGAGAACATCGAAATGTTTTTTGTCAATGACACAAAAAACCCTTTTTTCCGAGGCGAGATATTCCGTAATGGACTGTTGTCCCCGGAGTATCGAGGCCTTCCTGTCCGTGTAGAATAGGGCCGTATCCTGCACCCTGTGAAAGAAGGTCAACTTTTCGCCTTGGGGAAGCAAGTGTCGAGTTTTTCGGCAAGGCCCTTTGTCGAACGATAGGGGTTGATATACGGTACGATAAACACGAGAAATATCAAAATCCCGACCACCACCATTGCGGTGATGCCGGCAAAGGCGGCTTTATAGCGCCGGTTCAGAAAAAGGAAAAAGATGAGCCCAGTGCCTGCGACCATGATCAAACCGATGATATTGATCCGTGCCGGCGCGATTCCGTAATTGGCCGTAAGTGCGTCAAGTGGGTTTGCGAGTATATACACCATTGCGACTGTGGTTATTGCCAGCAGCAACGCAAGGGGGTACAGGATTCCCCTGCGGGGGCCCTCCTGACCCGGTGCGGCCAGGAGATCATTCCACAATAAGGCCACCAGCAGGGAAACCGCCGGGAAAAGGGGTAGAATATAGGTGGAAAGCTTCGAGCTGGCAGTGGAAAAGAACAGGAAGGTGGCACCGAACCACAGCACCAGGAGCAGCGTTCCGTCCTCCGTATGGCCGAATTTCTTGCGCAGGGCGCGAAAAAGGGCCGCCGGCAAAAAGAAGACCCACGGGGCAAACCCGCCCGCAAGGATCGGGATATAGTAATAGAAGGGACGGGGGTGACGGGACTCGCCGGAAAAAAAATAGGCCAGATTCTGCTGGATAAAAAAATAGCCGGCATAGTCTTCATTTCTCAATATGATAAGCCCGTACCAGGGGGCGGCGATCACCAGAAAGAGAAGCGTTCCCCATCCGAGTTGCATGTCCTTGATGATGTTCAGCCGGCGCTTGATTATGAGAAAAAGGAAGATGATGAGACCGGGAAGCAGCACCCCGATGGGCCCCTTGGACAAAACGGCAAAACCGAGGGAGGCATAAAAAGAGAACCATACCGATTTTCGACGGGATTTATCTGTATATGCCCGGTAAAAAAAGTACAGCGCGAGAGTGATGAAAAATGTCAGGGCGATGTCGTGAACCACGACCCTTGAAAGAATAATAAATTCCACGCTGGTCGCCAGTATCACGCCACCGAGAAATCCCACCGTAGGGCTGTGCATGCGCTTTCCGAGGAAATAGGTGGCCAGAACGCATCCGGTACCGAGTAGGGCCGCCGGCAGCCGGGCAGCAAACTCGCTGAATCCCAATATCAAAAATGAGATCGCCGCCAACCAGTTGAAGAGAACCGGTTTGTCATAGAAATTTTCGCCGTTGAACTGGGGGGTTATCCAGTCACCGCTGAGGATCATGTCTTTGGAGGTTGCCGCATGCATGCCTTCGTCGACATCCCACAAGGGCCGGTTGCCCAGTGCTGAAAAGAACAGGATGAGGCAGAGAATGACCAGGAGCGAGAGGAATAAAATGTCGCGCTGCGGACGTTTTTTTAGCGTCTGTTCCTGCGTCGGGAGCTTGTGATCGTTTGAACCGCCTTGGGCAGCGTCAGTTGTTATTATTGGGATCGTATTTGCCATTCTTAAATTGGATTCGCCGCCGGTAAGTGTCGATACCCCTGTGGGCCGGTTATATGGACTCGGGCGGTTCTTGTCTGAAAGACGGGTGCCGGGGGACGATTCGTTTCAGAATTTTCACCGGGATATTAACGGGAACGTCATTTTTCGGGTGCGGATAGGGCAAAAAAACGGGCCGTGCATCGGTATTTATTATAACAATTTGAAAACATTACCTGAATTATGTGTACCGGGGTAACTACAATGAAGGGGCCTATTTGTCAACATAGATTTTTTAAGCCTAACATGTTAATTTCAAGAAATTTTTGAGCGATTATCGCGCTGAATTGGACACTCGATCGTGCCACCGCGCATTTGTGGAAAGGCACTCATCAGGGAAAAAACGTTTACATGAATCTTGGCGCCAAGAGCGTGGTCGAAAAATTAAAGGTCATTTGGGATTCAATCCGGCGCTCCGCAGACAACGCCTTCTGGGTGGGAATCACCGTCGATCTGGTGGTGTTTAGCCTATTCGTCCGCCCGAAAACGGACCCTCTGACGGCGCAATTCATCAGCTTTGTGGCTGCTGCCGTGGTTTCTTTTGCCGTAAGGGCTTACAGTAACACTGCGGCTAAAGGGTTCGGCGGTGGTGGGCGCCGGCTGCTGTCGGGACTCTGGGTGGCTCTGGCCGTTCTTTTCCTCCGGGGGGGACTCATGGCCTGCTTGATGCGGCAATTGTCCTTACCGCACCCGTTCGCCTTTATCATCGCGGCGCCCCTGTCTGGCCTGGTATATTCAGCCGCCGTGGCCGCATTCGTATTCCCGCCTGGGACCGGCGATTTACGCCACGAACAGAAGTGGCCGACACTGTGTTTGTCATTGATCGTATATTCAGTTCTCCTGAGGCTTTTTTTCCTGGGATTGCCTGAAATTCTACACGAAGAAGGCTATTATTGGAATTATGCCCAGCACTTGGACCTGGGGTATTTGGATCACCCGCCCCTGGTGGGTTGGGTTGTGTGGCTGTTTACAGTTCTGCTGGGCGACACGGAGTTTGCCCTGCGACTGGGGGCATTCCTTCTTTGGTTTGTCGGAGCGTATTACTGCCACGGATTGACCAAACGGATATTCGACGGCAATGTCGCCCGTGATGCCGTGCTTCTCTACGGATTGCTGCCTTATTATTTCAGCGTCAGCTTTATCATGCTGCCCGATTCTTCCCTTGCGGCCTGCTGGGCCGGCAGTCTTTATTATATCTATCGCTTCGTGATTGATGAGAAACCTGCCGCGGCTCTGGGAGTTGGTTTCTTTATCGGTGCCGGGCTGCTCAGTAAATACACCATCCTGCTGATAGGGGCCGCAGCCGTTATTTTCCTTTTGGCAGACCGCCGCGCGCGCAGGTGGCTGACACGGCCGGAAGTCTACTTGGCTGTTTTACTGGCTGCCCTGGTGTTCCTGCCTGTTATCATCTGGAATGCCCGCAACGGGTGGGCCTCTTTTGTTTTTCAGGGGCCGCGACGGGTTTCGGGTAATTTTAATTTCAGCCTCCCGGAGCTGCTCGGCAGCCTGCTGGTGTTGGTGACACCCACGGGCGTGATGGCGATCCTTGCCATTGCGCTGAACAAGAAGGCGTTTGAATCGGCACTGTTCGCCAACCACGGAGACGGCGGGCAACGCAGATACAGACTGCTCATGCTGCTGGCCGGCTTTCCATTTGCCGTTTTTCTCTTTTTCAGTCTGTTCCGCCAGACAAAATTGATCTGGACCGGACCCGTTTGGATCGCCCTGCTGCCTTTCATGGCCCGCCTGATGAGCCCCCTTGACGGATCGGTCGGAACCAGGCTGCCGGTATTCGGCCGTCGGCCATGGAAAATTTCGCTTGTCGTATTGGCACTGCTTTACGGAGCGCTCCTGCACTATATGGCCATCGGATTGCCGGGGATCCCCTATCCGCTCAACCGCGTCGGTTTCGGGTGGCGCGAGCTTTCCGCCCAAATCGAAGGCCTGGCCGATGAAATCGAAAACCAGACCGGTCAGAGGCCCCTGGTTGTCGGCATGGATAAGGATCAAATTAACAGCTGGCTCGCATTCTACCGGGGCAGGAGCAATCCCCATAAAGACAGTCGGCGGTCCAACTCCGGCGCTGCCGAAACCGGCGGTCGGCATTTATTCGGTGGCGACAGCAACATGTACTTGTTCTGGTATCCCCCCGCGGCCCAGAAGGGAAAAAGCATGATCCTGGTGGGCCGCAAACCCGGGGACCTGACCGGGCCCCATATCGATGCGAAGATCCAAAGTGGCGGCGACGTGCATGAAATCACGGTTCAAAAGAGCGGGCGCGTCATCCGACGCCAGTATTACCGTATCGTAGAAGGTTATCACCTTGGGCGCTGAACCGTAAATGTCATGACATATGCGGCCATAATTTATTGGCCGATACTGCTCGATTCTATTTCACTCCTAAAACGATCTGATTGGTCCCACTGAGTACAAATTTTCATAAATACGATGACGTATTGATTCTTCGCTGATATTTTGCGGTGGGATCAGGGGATATACGCATAGATCAGCTGACGGGAAGCCTTAATGATTAAACCGGCAACCGCAGGCGAGATGGTTTTTGAGCGGCCACCTCTCAGGGCCGGTCAAAAAGATAATTTTTCTCCGCGACCTCTGTGACTCTGTGGTGAAAATTCCCTGCGGGTATGCGGTACCGAAATTACGAAACAGAATACTAAGAAAGAACATCGATTAACACTTCATAGTGATCGAAAGGCGGCATAATGCAAGCCCCAGCAAATCCTTCGCGCGCCAGTGCCAGCATATCGCGGGCGTTGGCTGCGCCCTCAGCCACGGGGTCTTCGGCCTGGTGCATGCGTCTGCGAACGGGTTCCGGTACGGCAATGCCGGCCACCTTCTGATGCAGGAATTCGGCATGGCGGGGCGTGCGCAGCGGCAGAATGCCCATCATCATCGGAATGTCGATATCCCGGGTAGCCGTGGATATCTCGTTTGCACCGGCTGCGTCATAAATCGGTTGGGTGACGGCAAATTGGGCCCCGGAATCGCGCTTGCGTTTCAGGCGATCTATTTCCCTGTTCAAGCCATTGGACTCCGGTCGTGTGTCGAATACAACACCGGTGCGAAGGCCGGTCTCACGGGCCATAGCGATGAGTCCGAAGACATCCACATCTCGTACATCTGTGGTGTTGGTTCGCGCGTCCAGGGAGACATAATCTCCCGTCGCGGCGAGAACCGTTTCGATTCCGAGAGCCTTTGCGCCCCAAAGCATGGCCTGCAAACTCAAACGATTCTGGTCCCGGATGGTGCAGTGAAGAATAGCGGGTCGCGCGGTGGTTTGTTGAATCAGTGCACAGAGCGCCATGGCATTCATCCGTGGTTTCGCGACCGGATTGGTGGCAACGCTGAAACCATCGATGGGTAAATCTGCCGTTTTGCTAAGCGCCGAGAGAAGCTCTTTGGCATCGGGCCCTGCCGGGGGCACTACCTCGATGGTAATGGTGAAGGGTGTTGTTTTCATAATGCCTTTCGTCTGTTCGGGGTGGATGGGCACTAATTATTCGGCCCTAAGGGCATCGATAGGATTCAGGTTGGCCGCCCGGATGGCCGGCAGGACGCCGGCGGCCAGTCCGATAACCGTCGCCAACAGTTCGGCCAGCACCGCGTATGACCAGGGCGTGTGGGTGGGCAGGGCCGGAACGGTGATATGGAGCAACCAGGCGCCGCCGGCGCCGATCACCAGGCCTGCCAGTCCGCCGACACCGGCCAAAACCACGGCTTCGCCGATGAAAAGGGCCAGGATCTGCTGCCTCCCGGCCCCCAGGGCCCTTAAAAGTCCAACTTCCGAAGTCCGCTCGTTGACGGCGATGATCATGATTGTCAGAATGCCGACCCCGCCAACCAGAAGGGAAATGCCGCCCACAGCACCCACGGCAAGGGTCAAAATATTTAATATCGATCCGAGCACCTCCAACATCTGCTCCTGGGTGGTGATGGTAAAATCTTCTGAGCCGTGACGGGCGATGAGAAGATTCCGGGCGCTTTCGGCCACCTCGTTTGCGCCGGCCCCCGCGGCATAGAGCAAATCGATTTCCATCAGACTTTCACGGTTGAACAAAGACAGCGCCCGGGTGGCCGGGATGTAAACCGCGTCATCCAGGTCAAAGCCCAGCATCTGTCCTTTGGATTCCATAACGCCGACCACCCGGTATCTTTCGCCGCCGATGCGAACTCGTTGACCCAGGGAGTTGCGGTTTCCAAAGAGCTCTGTGTTGACTTTGCTGCCCAAAACTGCAAGTGCGCGTGGGGACCGGGGGTCGTCTGCGGGCAGAAACTGGCCGCTGGCCACGTTGAAACGCCATACCTGCGGTGCCTCCGGTCCGACCCCGAAGATAAAGGTCCGGCGGCTTCGTTGCCCAAATTCCACGGCGGCATTGCCCTGGACCACGGGGACGGCGGCGACAACAGCCGGAATGCGCTTCATCGCTTGCGCGTCATCCAGGGTCATCGGCCTCACATTGCTGATGATCGCGCCGGATATACCGGCGGTGGTGGTCTTACCGGGGGCGATGCCGATCAGGTTGGTTCCGAACTGGGTGAACTCTGCCAGCACGAATCGGTGGATGCCTTCACCCAGGGAAGTGAGGAGGACCACGGCCGCAATACCAACGGCAATTCCCAGAGCGGTCAGGAAACTGCGCAACCGGTGACTGAACACGGCGCCAAGTGACAGGCGGATGAGATCGCTAAAGCTCATTGAGTCTTATCACTCCATAAACCCCAAATAACAAAACACAAATCCCAAGTAAATCTCAAAATACAATGTATCAAATTCCAAACCGGCTTGAATCATTGGACATTCGAATTTGGATATTGTTTGCTATTTGTTTGTTGAAGCTTGTAGTTTTTTCGATCATGGAATCGAAAGTGTTTAAATATCCATCGCTATAAAAATAATTTATTTTTTGGTTACGACATTAGAAGCTATCTCAAAATTAGAATTTTTGGTCGAGATCAAGGCGAGACCGAGGATCAACCCGCAGGCATACTCAAGTATGTCGAGGACTTGAAACGAGGGCTCAACGCCGATATCGGGCGAAAAGGCTTTTTTGAGATGGCTTCTAGCGTCTTGACAGTGCCTCAACTGGTTCCAGAGTCAGCCGCTTTGCGGGCCGGTAGAACCCCAAAAACAAGTCCGGTGAACACGCCCACAGCGGTGGCGGCGCTCAATGCCCACCATGGTATTCTGATCGGAAAGTTGGGGTATAGCCGTAAGCTGGCCCATGTACCCAAGAGGGCCAACAGCACCCCAAATAGAGCACCGATCAGCGAGAGTATAGCCGATTCGGAGAGAAACAGCCGCAGGATCTGGCTCGGGGGAGAGCCGATGGCTTTCAGCAGGCCGATTTCGGTTTTTCGCTGGGATACGGAAATCATCATGACGTTCATGATCAGAATACCGGCTACCGCCAGACTGATCGCTGCTATACCGCCGACAGTCAGCGTCAGGGCGGTGAAGATTCGGTCAAAAGTTTTCAGCAGGGCATCCTGAGTAATGACCGTGATATCGTCTTCGCCTTCATGCCGGTCACGGATCGATTTGAGGATGGCCTCTTTTGCCCGGTAAACGGAATCTCTCCCGGTGGCCTGAATCATGATTCGAAACAGGGAAGAGGTGTTGAAAAGCGCCTGGGCCGAGGCCACCGGAATGATGGCAATATCGCTCATGTCCAATCCCAGGCTCTGGCCTCGTGGAGCCAGTACACCAATAACACGGAACCGCCGGCCGCCGATGCGCACCCATTCCCCCAGGGGTGAAGAATTGCCGAATAGTTCGTTTTTTATTTTGTATCCCAGCACACAAACGGCCGTTCCCCGGTTTGGATTGCCGGGCAGCAGAAAACGCCCCTGGGCCATCGATAGTTGTCGAATACCATAGAGTTCTTCGGTGGAGCCCATGATGGTCACTTCACGGCTGCGCTGCTTCCAGACCACCGGTGCACTGCCCAGAGCAATCGGAGCCACGCGCCGAATACTGGCGTTGCGCTTCAGCACCAGGGCATCTTCGAGTGTCAGATCCCGGGGCGTTTCGCCCAACAGGGGCGGCGGTCCGCCGGTTGTTTCCGATCGTCCCGGAATGGCGATCAAAAGGTTGGTGCCGAGAGAGGTAAATTCACGGATGACGTAACGGCGCGCGCCCTCGCCCAGAGCGGTCAGTAGAATGACCGCTCCCACACCGATGGCCATGGCAAGCAGAATGAGGAAAGTGCGGGTCGGGTATCCGGAAGCGGCCCGAAAGCTGAATCTGAGAGTGTCGATGGCTTTCAAGTCGATGCTCCTGAATCCGATCCAATCCGGCCGTCGAGCATCTGGATTCGGCGGGTTGCCCGCCGGCCGATCTCGGGATCGTGGGTGACCATAATCAGAATTTTACCTTCGCTGTTCAGTTGTTCCAGGATGTCGATGACCTCTTTGCCGGAAGCACGATCCAGGTTACCTGTCGGCTCGTCCGCCAAAATAATACCGGGTTGCATAATGGTGGCCCGCGCGATGGCCACTCTCTGACGCTGACCACCCGACAATTGATCCGGCCGGTGCCGTGCACGGTCGGCGATACCCAGTGCCGGAAGAGACTGGCTGAGGCGGTTTTTGCGTTCGCCCGAATCGATTCCGGCCAGAATCAAGGGTAGTTCGATGTTTTCAGCGGCAGTCAGACGCGGCACCAGATGGAAAAATTGAAAGACGAACCCGATCTTGTGTCGTCGGGCAGAGGCCTGCTGCGCGTCGTCGAGTTCGGTCGTGTTCACTTGATCCAACAGGTAAACCCCTTTATCCGGTCGATCCAGCAAGCCGATAATATTCAACAGCGTCGATTTCCCGGACCCCGACGGCCCCATGACAGACAGATATTCGCCGGGCTGCACTGTAAGATCGAGATCCCGAAGGGCGTGCACGGTTTCGCTGCCAACCTTGAAGTTGCGTTCAATGCCCGTTAGTTCAATCAAGGTGTTTCCTTCAGTTCGATGGCCAGTGCATCGTCAGCAATTCCGGCGCGATCGACGTTGGTCACGACCAGTTCTCCAGGCGTCAGCCCGGAGATCACTTCGGTGTATTCCCAGTTGGAAATGCCGACCTGGATCTTCCGTTCTTTTATCCGCTGGTGCTCGGGCTGGTAAACGTAAACCCGTTTGCCGTCCAAGATCGCATGGGTCGGTATCCGCAATGTCTTCGGCCGGGAATCCAGGATGATTTCCACATCGGCGCTGTACCCGGCCAAAAGATTTTTGAAATCCTCCGGCTGCGTAAAGTCAACCTCGACATCCACGGTTCGGGCCTGTTTTTCACGGTCGAGGACGAAGGGAGCGATCCGGCGGATGCGACCTGAAAAGTGTTTGTCTCCAAATGCATCGAGACTGATCCTGGCCGGCAGTCCCACCGCAATGGCGGCTGCATCCACTTCGTCGATAGGAGCGGTCAGATAAAAGCAGGAGGTATCCACGATGTCCACCGCCGGGGGTGTCGCAATACCGATCGGTGACGGTGTGACGAACTCGTTGAGTTCGCCGTTTATTTGAGCGATGATGCCATCGAACGGTGCCGACAGGCGCGTCCGGTCCAGATTGGCTTTGGCCACGCCGATTTGAGCCCGTCTGGTTTCCACCGAAGCCTTCGTTGCTTCACAGTCCGCCTGCGAGGCGCGTGCCCGGGTTTCAGCCTTGTCGGCCTGTTCTTCCGAAGCCGCGCCTGTTTTACGCAGCTTCACCAGGCGATTGGCCTCCCGCCAGGCCTCCTGGGCTTGGAGGCAGGCCGCTTTGGCCCTCGATGCGGCCGTGACCGCTTCGCTTTCAGCCAATGCGGTTTGAGCGACCAAATCCTTGTTCCACAATTCCAGCAGAAGCTGGCCGGCCGCTACGCTGTCACCCTCCCTGACCGGCAAACGGGCAATCTGTCCGCCGATGCTGGGTGACAGCTTGGCACGGCGACAGGCTTCGACCGTGCCGGCCCGCGTGTTGGATACGATTTTTTCTACTTTTCCAGTCTCCACCGGTTGCACAATGACTTCCACCGGGTCCGGCCGTGTGACATACCATATAATGGCGGCGATTGCGCAAATGCCGATAACCAATAGTGCCCAGCTGAAGGTCTTGTGGAAGCGTCGACTCAAATTTTGGCCCTCGATCGTTAGAAAATTTTTATCACTCTGCAGGAGTTTTCCGATGGTCTACTTCCTTAACCCGCCTGATTCACGCATGGTTTCGGAAAGTAGAAATATAAATCAAGATAACAGTGGCGTACCCACAGGTCAATGAAATATGCGGTTTGTGGGGGCGCATGCGTGCCTTGGGTTACAAATGAATATGCATCTGCGGCATTGCTTATCGTTTGGGATTTCCTGATTGAAGGATTACTCTTGACTGGGCGCCGGTTCGGGCTAATTATTGAGACACTCCGTATCGGACTTGCGCCTGCCTATCTTGCTTCGGACCGGAATTTTCCTGACATTCTACCCTGTATATCCGTCGTTAATACTAACATTCAATACCGGCTGGATGCCTGAAATAACGGTTTCAAAAGACCGCCTTGAGTGGTTCACAATCCATTCCTCCGGCTTTGCTGGAGGTCATAGAATAGAACATAACAGAAGAGGAGTATTGCGATGATTGATTTTACAGATTTACTGGGCCAGGTGATGCAGTCCGGGATGAGTCGTACCGGGCAGGATCGTATCAAGCATGCGATGGGTGATAAAGGGCTGGGAGGAGCAGGAGGCATACTGTCCGATCTTATGGGCGGGCTTCGATCGGACGCTTCCGGCGGCGGTTTCGGCGGCATCAGTCGCGCAGCCGGACAGATGTTGGGTGGCGGCCGGCTCGCTACCGGCGGCCTGGGTGCGCTGGCCGGTGCGTTGCTTGGCGGTGGGAGAGGTGCCGGGCGAGGGGCGTTGGGCGGTGGGTTGCTGGCATTGCTGGGCAGTTTGGCTGTTTCTGCATTTAAAAACATGAGCCGACCGGCTGCTGCTGCGGAATCCCTGCCATTGGGATTGCGGGAACCCGAAAATGAAAAGGAACAACAAGAGCTGCAAAAAAACGCCAGCTTAATTTTGCGTGCCATGATCAACGCTGCTAAAGCCGATGGTCAGATTGATCAAATGGAAATCGAGCGAATCACAGGGAAACTGGCAGAGATTGGCACCAATGACGAGGCAAGAAGCTTCGTGTTTCAGGAAATGGGAAAGCCGAGCGAGCTCGACGCGATCACAAGAGATGTTCATAGCCATGAACTCGGGGCTCAGGTCTACGGCGCTTCCTTGTTGGCGATCCAGGTCGACACGCCGGCTGAGAAACAATACATGCAGGATCTGGCCAGTGGACTCGGACTCGACTCTAATGCAGTAAATAATATTCACAAATTAATGGGATTGAATGACTGACTACATTGAAAACTTGCTACCGTTAACTGTTTAAGAGAAAGGAGAGAAAATGGCGTACAAATTCGAAGTATACACAGACAAAAACGGAGAGTACAGGTTTCGTTTCATTGCACCGAATAAGGAGGTAATGTTCTCTGGTCAAGCCTACAAACAAAAACAATCGGCCATAAGTGCGATCGAGTCAATCAAAAAGAACACGCAGGGGGCCGAAGTCGATGACCAAACGAAGAAGTAATGACGTTTTTGATAACGGTCTGAACTGAACGCTTGAAGAGTTGCCATACTTACAAGGACGGGGTTGTTCCGCTGAGGATGGAGAAAGGCAGGCCCTGGAAGAGACCTGCCCTTCTCTATGTCGTCGATAGCTTTTGTTTCGGGTTAAGAGAATTTCACTTTAGGGTTGATTTTTTTTCCAGTTTGGCAGTATAAAGCAAATTTCATTAAATATCGACATGATATCAAATGTTAAAACTGCCACATTGTGTGGAGGAAGTAAAGTCATAGTCATTTTGTATGATTTATTTTACACAAGAAAAAGGAGGGTTTAGAGTATGCATTCAGAATCGAGACGGAAATTTCTGTCCCTTACTCTGAAAGGCGCCGCCGCGCTGTCTTTTTATCCACTTTATGCTTATGCTGCCAACCCCTGCAACGTTCAACATCCGTTTTCCCCGCCTGACATGAGCATGTCCGGTCAGTGCCCCAATTGTGGGATGGTGAGACCCATGTGGGCCAGGACATGGAAAACTTTTGAAAATTCAGAAGGCAAATCCGAGGCGTGCTCATTTCATTGCCTGGCTGACGTAGCCTTGAAATCAGGGGAGGATCCTCAAGAGGTTATGGTCGCCCTGTTTACTGAACCTCAGAAAATGCTCCCGGCTGAAAAGGCTTTCTATGTCGTTGGGTCGAAAGCCCCCGGCACAATGACAATGAAAAGCAAGGCCGCGTTTGCCACCAAATCAGAAGCCGAAACGTTTGCAAAGGACTGTGGTGGCAGCGTCATGGGATATGCTGAAACCCTCCGCATAGCGAAAGATGGAATCAACAAAGAGAACCAGATGATCGTGCAACGCCGGCTGAAAAAAGGAAAAATTGTCGAGCCGGTCGATAACAAGGACATATGCCCGGTTTGCGGTATGTATCCCGCCCGTTACCCCAAAAACAAGTGTCAGATCCAGACAAAAAATAAAGAAGTTTTTCATTTCTGCTCCACCCAATGCCTGTTTTCATTCTTGGCCGATTCGGCCAAATATGCGGGCAAAGATGTATCACCTTTCCTTTTGTGGGTCATCGATTTCGAAAATGGCGCCTGGATCAGCGGTCGTACAGCCTACTATGTCGTTGGTTCCAACCAGTCAGGACCGATGGGCAAGGAGGCATTTGCTTTTGATAAAAATGAAGATGCGAAAAAATTTACTGCACAATATAGCGGGAAAACAGTTATCTTTCAGGGCGTCACGGTAGACAAGATTAAAGCCTGATCATGAGATGTCTTGGAAGGAAAATGGGGAAAAGCCTAAAAGTGGTGTCAAAAACCATCTCATTCGCAACCCGCCAAAGGCTTATCCGCCTCAGGCGGGCGGACAAGTCCTCCAGAGGCGGATAAATCTCGGCGTTGTGGACCCCCTCAGTCAGTGTCTGGGGGGCCCGCCCCGGACATTGAATACAAACGCCCGTGTATGCTGCGTTTTTCGTCATTCCACGCCTTGACCTTGGGCGTGACCTGAAGTTTTGAAACCACTTCTCATAGTAACGGGGCGTTTCCTCTTTTTAGTGAAGGTATAAATACGTTATCCTTTGAACGTATCTCTTGATCACCCCTCGATAAAGGCCTTGAACTTTCCAAGACCCTCCTTAATTTCCGGCGTATCGATGCCGGCATATGCCACGCGGATGTATCGATTCTGTTCGTCTCCGAGAGGGCGGCCGAAGTGGGTGCGAGTGCACACGGACACACCGGTTGCGTGCAGCAGGCCCAGGCGAAATTCATCATAGTGTCCGAACCCCTTCCTCCGCATGGCTCCGGTGACATTCGGATAGAGATAAAATGTCGCCTGGGACCTGAAGCAATGAACTCCATCAATAGAATTCAATATTTCCGACGCTATATCCCGCCTTTCTTCCAATTTTTCAAGCATCTGTCTTGTATCGGATTGATCTCCGGTCAACCCTTCGATAGCTGCATACTGAATGAAGTGGTTGGAACAGGACTCGTCATTGACGTTGAGCGTGATAACGACATCGATAATCTCTTTGGGGCCGATGGTTGCCCCAAGCCGCCAACCGGTCATGGCAAACCGTTTTGAAAACGTGTAAAGGATCACGCATCGCTCGGCCATACCCGGTAGCGAGGCAAAGGATCGACTCTGGCCTGTGTAGCGGATATCGAAATAGGCTTCGTCGCAGAGTACATATAAGTTGTGCTTTTCTACCAGTTCGGCCAGTTTTTCCAGTTCATCGGCAGTGCACTCCGCCCCGGTAGGGTTGTGGAGATCGTTGAGAATCAGAAGTTTTGTCCGTGAAGTAATACTGTTTTGCAACTGCTCAAGGTTTATGACAAAGTTTTCCTCCCCTTCGAGGTATCCGTAGGGAACGGCCGTACCCCCGTGGAACTCAATTTGGGACTCGTAGATTGGAAACCCGGGATTCGGATAGAGGACTTCGTCACCGGGGTTCATCAAGGTCATCAGAAATTTGCCAATGGTCGGTTTGCCTCCCGGTTGGATGGCCACATTCTCCATGCTGCAGACGATTCCTCGGGTGGTACGGATATGTTCCGCCAAGATGTCTCTCAATTGCGGTATCCCGGCATTGGGGCAGTATCCGGTTTTACCGTCATTCATGGCCTTGACGGCGGCCTCCCGGATATTGGCGGGTGTCTTAAAATTCAGATCACCGATATGAAAGGGGTAGATTTTTTTCCCGCTGGCAGCAAAGGCAGCGGCCTCGGCTGAAACGGCAAAAGCGGTTTCAGTTCCCAATCGGGTGATGCGGTCGGCAAAGTGCATTGATTACTCCCGTCTATGATTGCTGGACGCAGCCAGCAGATTTTTTGGGCCGGCGCATTCTGTTCGGTCATTTTCTTTGAGTGTCCACACAACCATCCTTATATGAAGCAAGATTGCATCCATAATCGGTTACGGATTTGATTGTCAAGGGAGACATTTGAGTTCACTTGGAATTCAAATATCAGAACCTCGGATTCCTAATTTGCCGTCACGATAAAAATTCTTCGCAGATTCGGTCTATTAGATTCAACCGTTTCCGCATCTCTTCATAATTAAGGCTCTCAAAACAAGACTTTTCTCGGAATTGAAAATTCCCTGTTTTTGTCAAATTATAATATTTTTAATGATATCAATAAAATATAGCGTGGCATGTTCTTTGCTTCCCTTTAATTCTGATCCTCGAGGCACTATGTTATGAGGGTTCACCCAATATCTACACTAAAAAAGGAGGATTCACAAATGATTCGCAATCTAAGGAAAACCGGCTTTGGGTTATTGATGGTCATGATGATTTTTGGTATTGTCGGCTATGCAATGGCTGGCGACATGAAAGTCGTCGGCACGATTGGTGAAGACAACACGATCACCGACGATTCCGGGGCTGTCTACCAGATTGGTGAGAATGAAAAGGGCGACGAAGTCGTTGCGATGAGCGGTAAAAAGGTTGAAGTGATGGGTGCCGTTGCAGAAGGTGCAGACGGATCAAAAACCATCATGATTGATTCCTATAAATTGATGGAATAAACGTCCAGAAACCAGATCATCGCGTTAGCTAAATCACAAAAGGGGGGAAATTCCCCCCTTTTGTATTTTTAAGTATTTTAAGATTCTTAGCCGCAGTTTACACAAAACCATCTACGTTCTTGCTCAAGCCTTTTCGACAGCCACAAGCAGGTCCCTGAATCTCTGGGGTGTCTTACGGTACATATCCAGGACTGCTTCCGGGCCCTCGTTCTCGATGATTCGAATTCCTTTTTTAAGGTACCTGTATTTTCCTCTACCTGCCCGCTGGTCAAGTGCCTGGTCTATATCCGAATTTTTGAAATTTTTAATATATTTATCCGCTACCTGGGGGAAATAATGATGAGCCAGACCTCCGGCAACCGCTTCTTCAACTGCGATCCAGTGACCGGCAATTCGTCGTGCTTCTTGGATCGTTTTTGACGCCGTGTGATTCCATTGATTCACTATGGCGCCTTCAGTGTACGGTCTGAGGGCGATATGCAGTGTTTCTTCGAGCGGGAGTATCAGCGTGTTGACTGGAGATTTGGCACTGTTTTGCCAAATCGTGTAGTTGTTGCGCACAAATTCAAGCTGGCCGTCATCCTGTACTTCCAGCATCGACGCGTAAGAACCGATTTCACCGGTATAGACCGTTCCGGACAGGGAGATGTTCACCTTGGTTTTATCTGAATCGTTGGAAAACGAGTAAGTTGCTACATATTGCTTGGCCAGGTTGTGCACTAAAAAGACCGTAACGCGGTGGTCGATCTCCGGTATGTCCGGAAAACTTCGGGCTGGATTGCGGATGCGTATATACGGGTTTTCAAGCTTTGTCTCGGCAATAATGAAATCGATGATAGCCCGGCAGTAGCTAAGGTAGAGATCAGCGTATTCGCTCCGAATTTCAGGCACATAGGCGATACGCTTTTGGCTCTTCACCATTTCCCATTTCAGCTTGGTGCTGTCCAGGTCCGATTTGATCTTCTGAATTAAGGCCGGGTTATTTTTCAGGTAATCGAGAGAGGCCTCGTGGCATTCCGGGTCAAAATTTTCCTGGTAGTCGTTGAATGCATAAAGCGGTTCGTATTTGTTCTCGAGCTGCATGAGTTCTACCAGCCTGGAAAAATCTGATGAATTCCGCGGCTCTTCCTGTTGCGGGGGGTAACTGCAAGAAATAATGCTGAAAACAAGGGAAAAAATAGTAAATATGCGCACAATAGATCGGGGATGGTCAAGTTTTCGAATTTTCAATGTCAACCCTGCTGGAGGATTCCGACGTAAGTTTTACCCAAATGGCATCATGAATGGTTTCAACGGTCGCTTATCATGCGCTATCGGAGATATATAAAGTCTGCCGTGGCTTTCTTCACACTTGTTTGATGTATGGTAATTGTAATTCAATGTATAATGATACCTCATTAAACTGGGAATGTAAAATTGATAATTAGGGTGGCAGCTGTTCTGGTAATCTATGGCAATAGGCAGAACGGACAGCTTTTTAAATATCAGTATTGATTTAAAAAGTTGCATCGAGAAAGAGGATATGTCGACTGCGAGGACAGGGAGGGCTTCCACCGGACGGAAGTCGCGAAAAAGCATCTACTGATGGTTCAAGATCTCAGAAATCAGGCGACAGGTTTGGCAGGCTGCCTGCGGGTTTTTCCGGCCCCGGTCGCTTTGCGGTAAAGATTTTTTAAATCCTCCACAATCAAATAGATGCAGGGAGCCAGTGCCAGAGTAATCAGGGTGGCGAACAGAACACCAAATCCCAGGGAGATGGCCATGGGGATCAGAAAACGCGCTTGGCGGGATGTTTCGAAAATCATGGGTGTCAGTCCACCGAATGTCGTCAAAGTGGTCAAGATAATGGGACGGAAACGTTGCAGGCCGGCCTGCACAATGGACGGATAGGGTGGCAATCCACTGCGTCGCCTTCGATTGGCCGTGTCGATGAGCACCAGCGAATCGTTGATGACCACACCGGTCAAAGCCAAAACACCGAACATACTGATGACGCTCAGGCTATAGCCCATAATCATATGGCCGATCACCGCCCCCACGATTCCGAAGGGGATCGATGTCATGATGATGACGGGTTGGATATAACTGTTCAGGGGCACAGCCAGCATGGCATAGATCACCATCAAGACGATGACCATCCCCTTGAACAGACTCTGCATGCTCTCGCGTTGATCGGCCTGACGCCCCTCGAAACTGAATTCCAAACCGGGGTACCGGCTCAGCAGAGCGGGAAGGGCGTCTGATTTGACCGCCGAAAGAATTTCCCCGGCCTTGCTGCGGGGGCTGACGTCCGCTGTCACGGTAACGATACGCCGGCCGTTGCGTCGGCTAATGTCGGTATATGCTCTCCCTCGACTGACGTTAACGACAGAACGCAGGGGTGTTTCACCGCCGCCGGGTGTGCGCAAAATCATCTCTTCCAGGTTGTACTCCGAGATACGCTCCTGTTTCGGCAGGCGCACCATGACCTTGATTTCGTTGCGGCCGCGCTGCTGGCGCAAGACCTCGGCACCATAAAAGGCATGCCGCATTTGCTGCGCCACTTCCCGCGACGTCAATCCCAGGCTGCGGGCGTCGGGACGCAGCTGAAAATCGATTTGCTGTTTTCCAGGGGAAAATCCATCATCCACATCCTCTACGTTGGGATAATATGCCAGCGCCTCGGCGAGTTCGCCGCTGGCCAACTCCAACAGGTCCATCCGCTGGTGGCTGAGTTCGATGCTGATGGCCGATCCCCGACCCGGGCCGCCGGCATCCGACTCGAACCGCAACGATTCGAGTCCGGGCAACATCCCGACCCGCTTGCGCCACTGGTCGGTGAACGCGGTGGTGGACATGGTTCGTATGCCAGGCGGTTGCAAGTAGACGATCACCTCGGCGATGTTGTTATTCACGACAGCGTAGATGCCTTCCACCAATTTCGTACCGCCGTTATCGGCCGCTGCGGCTTTGGCTTCGGAGACCAGTTTCTGCTGAACTTTTTCGGTTTTGGAATAGGCGCTACCGAAAGGCAGGGTTGCGGTAACTTTGGCGTAGTCGGACTCGATCTTGGGAAAGAGTTCGAATCCTAACCGCCCGCTGCGAATGTATCCCACCGTGACGATGAGAATCGCTATGGCAATGCCGAAAGACACGTAGCGCCAGCGCAAGATGAGTCCCAGAAAGGGCGTATAGAAGCGGTGGACCGCTGCCATAAATGCGCGGCTGAAGCGTGCCTGCCATCGCTCCAGCCATCCGAGGATCCCGCGGGCCTGGCGGGATTTCTGATGGCCCAAGTGGGCCGGCAAAATCAGCAGGCTTTCGACCAGTGAAATGGCGAAGACACAGATCACAACCACGGGTATCTGCTTGAAAACTTTTCCCATGAATCCGGGAATGAACAACATGGGAAGAAAGGCCACCATGTTGGTGAGGACGCTGAAATTTACAGGCATGGAAATCTCACGCGCTCCCGCCACGGCGGCGTCAAACCAGGATTTTCCCCCCTGACGGTGGGAGTAGACATTCTCCCCGACCACGATGGCATCGTCCACAACGATACCGAGGGTTACGATGAACGCGAACATTGAGACCATGTTGATGCTGAGGCCAAAGGTAGGCAGAAAGAGCAGGGATCCCAGGAATGATATGGGAATTCCCAAGCTTACCCAAAAGGCGAGTCGTGGTTCAAGAAAAAGAGCCAGCAGAACAAACACCAGCACCAGTCCCAACAATCCGTTTTTCAGAAGGAGTCCCAACCGCTGACGGTAAATTTCCGAGCGGTCATTGCGCAGGTCGATGGACAGTCCTGCAGGAAGGGTTTCTTTCAGTTCGGCGACCGCTCGCTTGACGGCATCGGACACGGTGAGAGGCGTCTGTTCACCTACGCGATAGATTTCGATGAATACGGTCGGCTGGCCGTTATAGGTTGCCTGCTGGTCGATCTCTTCGAAGCCGTCACTGATGGTGGCGATGTCTTCCAGTAACACCTGGGTGCCGTCTTTAGCGGTGATGATGGGAATCCGGCCGAATTCGCGACCGAAGTCCCGGCGCTCCTTCATACGCACCAGGATGTCACCGCCGGGGGTTTTGATGGCGCCGCCCGGCAATTCGACACTGGCCTGCCGCAAACGTTGGGCCACCTCTCCCAAAGTCAGGTTATATGTGCGCAGGGAATTCTGGGATATGTCGACGCTGATTTCGTAGGCTCGAACATTATTCAATTCCACCTGTGTAATCTGGGGATCCTGCAGCAGACGCTCGCGCACAATTTCAGCGTACTCTCGCAGGACGTGTTCGCTTTGGTCACCGTAGAGGGCCAAAGAGACTACATAGCGTTTGCGGGAAGCAATGTTGACCCGCGGGTCTTCCGCTTCCTCCGGGAAAGAAGAGATTCGGTCCACTTCGGCCTTTATGTCCTGGGCCAGCCGCTGTATATCTTCCCCTTCGATCATCTCAACCGTCACGGTTCCCGAGCCCTCCCGGGCGACGGAAGAAACTTTCTCGATGCCTTCCAGACCGGACACGGCCTCTTCGATGGCCAGTAGAATTCCGCGTTCGACTTCCTGGGGACTGGCGCCGGGGTAGGGGACGGTGATCGTTACAATGTCCAGTTCAAAGTCGGGAAAGACCTCCTGCTTGATGCGGGTGCCCCAGAACAGTCCGCCGATAAGCAGCACGACCATGAGCAGATTTGCGGTCACGGGGTGACCGGCCATCCAGCTGAGCGGGCCTTTGACGTCTGTCGTGGATGTGTCCTTACTTGCCATTGCCTGAGCCCTGATCGTTTGGATCTTCTGTGGTTTTAGCTGCAGTAGCCTGTTCCGGTTTTGGTTTGTGTCGAATCGCCATGCCATCCACCGGTGCCGGCAGGTCCGATACAATGAGTTGCTGCCCGAGTTGCAGATCGTTTTGGATCACCACGGCCAGATCGCTTCTCCAGAGGGGCTCTACCTTCCGAATCGATAGCGTCATGTCGTCGTTCATTATCCAGACCGTACTGCCATCTCGCAGCGCCGTACGTGGAATGACAAATACGTCGTCCAGTTGCCGGCCCTCCACTTCAACCCGGACGTACTCTCCGATCAGCAGTGGGGGGGCAAGTCGCGCGTTGGCTTGCCGCTGCATGGGATCTTTGACTTCGATCAGAATACGGGCCATGCGGCCTTCACTATCCAAATCCCCCAGTAGGCGGTTGACCGTGCCTTTGGCGGTGTGGCCCCCGGCGTAATAGACCTTGGCAGCGGAGCCGGGTTCTTTGTTCTGTTGCGGAATGCGAATCCACTCTATGCGGTCCACAGGAATGGAGGCCTGTATCCAAAAAGCATCTGTCCCAACCATTTCGGCCATGGACTCACCGGCGGAAACTTGGGATCCCACATCCACAGATTTTGATCGTACGATGGCATTGAACGGGGCAATGATCCGGGTGCGGTCCAAATCGAGGGCTGCCTTCTCGACCGCTGCCTTTGCGGCATCCACATCGGCCTTGGCTTTGTCGAGATGCGGTTTTCGCAGGGCCAGAGCGGAATCGAACGCTTCTTTGCCGCGATTGCCGTAGAGCAGCTGCCACTCGCGTTGGGCCACCGTCTGTCGCCCCAGCTCCAGTTTCAATGCATACTGGGCATTGACCAACTCACTCTTTTTCTGGGCCAGAGCCAGTTTGTAGTCGCTATCGTCCAATTTAACGACCACGCTCCCCTGTTTCAGAAAACCGCCATCGGTAAATTCGGGATTTATGGCCACGACCTGACCGGATACACGGGACTTCAGCAAGACCGTTTGGGCCGGAATGACGGTGCCCATTGCGCTGACGGTTACACCGTGTGAGGTGTGCTGAAGAGGCTGGGTTTCCACCACCGGAACCCACTTGGCGGGGGCACGCTTCTGGGGTCTGGCAGCGGACTTCTGCAAATAGGTGGCACCGGCGATACCCACACCGACGATGGCTACGGCGGCCAGGATGCGCAAAAGACGTTTCCACCACCGCACCGGCGGCGGTTCCGATAAATTGTCCGGGCGATCTTGGGGCAATGGGGTCATTGGCTTTGATTTCCGATAGTATTTCGGCCTGTCCGCGATTTCCTCAACCGTTGGTATTCTGTTGTGAGGTCAGTGTGTCGAGCTCTTGAGGCCACGTACCACCCAACGCACGGTAAAGCCGGACTCTCGCGGCCAGCAGGTCGGTTTGGCGGCGAATCAGGTCTCTCTCAAGGCCTTGCACGGCAAGCAGCTGTGTCAAAACCGGCAGGTAGTCATTTAGGCCGTTACGGTAGCGTACGCCGGCTTCTTCAAGCGCTCTGCGGGCGACGACGGCGACTTTTTGTAATCCTTCGATGTGCTCCCTTTGTTTGGCTTCGCTTATCAGCGCGTCTTCGACCTCTTTAACCGCGGTCAGAACCGTATCGTAGTAAGTGGCTAGGTTTTCATCGGCCAGAGCCCGCGTCCGGTCGACTTCGGCGGCTCTTCGCCCCCCGTCCAGCACGGGGGCAGTAAGGTTGGCCGACAGCGTCAGCAGCCAGTTGCTGAACAGAACGTCAAAATCGCCCTGCCCATAGCGGGCCCCGGCGTTCAGGCTGAGAGCCGGCAGGCGGGCGGCCCTGGCTGCGGCAATCTGCCAGTCGGCCGCCCGGAGCTGCAAGCCGGCGCTTTTCACATCCGGCCGGGCCGCCAATAAGTCAACTGGAAATCCTGTGGGCGGCAATGCCGGAGGCTGGGGCAGCTCGGAGCGCTCAATGCCGATGTCTGTCAAGGGCGGCTTTCCAAGCAGTACCGCCAACTCGTGACGCAGCAGCAGCTCATCTCTCTCAACCAAAGGGATTTCGGCCTTGACGCTTTCCACCACCTGTTGCTGCTGGTAGACATCCAGGGCCGAAACCATTGCCATTCGGAAGCGAAGATCCACCAATTCGAGCAGGGTTTCGTTGATGCGCAACTGTTCTTGCAGAAGCTGCTTCTGCATCCGCTGTGAAATGATCAATACCCAACGGTTCGCGACTTCGGCGGCGATGGTAATGGCCGCCGTGAAAAGATCTTCGCGGGTGGCCGATGCTTGCAGTAGCGCAGAATCCCGCTGTGCACGAATTCGGCCCCACAGGTCGACCTCGTAGCGGGCAATCAAACCCAGGCTGTAATCTTCGATAGAGAAAGGGCTGGAGGGATCCCCATCAAAATTCTGCCGCCCGACAAACGCGTCACCGTCAGCATCAACCTGGGGATATAGGTCGGCACCGGCCTGGACAGCCAGGGCCCGGGCCTGATTTAAACGCGCCCAGGCTTCTTTGAGTGTGAAATTGCCGGCTAAGCGCTGTCGATATCAGCTCGTTGAGCTGCGGATCGTTGAAGCTTTCCCACCAGTGCTGCATCGGTTCGGCCTCGCCGGTGTAAAGAGAGAAGGTCCGGGGCAGGTCCCCAGCCGGAGATCGCCGAACGGCCGGCGTGAACGGACTGCAGGCGCACACAAGCAATGTAAAAATAACCACTCCGGTAATGGTTTGCTTTACCAACATTCCCTCTATTTTTTTGTGGTCGATTCAAAGAACTGCCGCGACGAACTTCTCTGTCACCACAGCAACACTATGACAAACGCACCGACGTCGGATAACCATTCAGTAACCATAAGACAACATCCCCATCAAGGGCATTTTTTCATTAAATATAGGACAGTTTACCCCCTTAGCAACGTTAATACGCTATTTCTTGAATAAAGGGAAGCAAGGGAGTGGGCATGCATCTTCGACCACTCAAGTTTATCACTTAAAAAAATTACCGGGAGCTCATTTAATCGCGGAGAGAGACGAAAAGCCCTGCCGCATCGACACTGCGGCAGGGCTTTCCGGTTTGTACCGACCAGGTTTTTCTATAGTGTACCTATCGGTTGGGTGCTGATTTAATGTCTATTTTTTGTTTCATTTAGACTTCCATATTTCTATCTTCTATAAAAAAGGTACTTCGACCAGAAATATCTGAAATAATATCGAAATGTGCGGCGATGTTTTGAACGATATGTTCTTTCGTCGTCATCGCGCTCGTCGTCATCATCGATTTCGTCGTCTTCATCTTCATCGTCGTCGCGTCCGATCGGTCTCGGCTCGACGACGGGATCCGGCTCGACGATGGGATCCGGTTCAACGATGGGATCCGGTTCGACGATGGTGGCCGTCCTCGTCGTTGAGTCAGTTGCTCCCATATCATCGGTCACCGTAAGGGTAACGTTGTACGTTCCGGCTGCCGTATAGGTGTGTGCGGGCGTTACGCCGGTGCCGGTGCTACCATCACCGAAATTCCATTCAAAGGCAACGATGTCGCCGTCAGGATCCGAGGAGTGGGAGCCATTGAAATCCAACGGCACACCGACCGTTCCGTTATACGGGTTGTTGGCGTCCGCAATTGGCGCCTGATTGCCCTGCCCAATGGCGACCGACGTCGTCGTTGAGTCAGTTGCACCCATATCGTCTGTCACCGTAAGAGTGACGCTATAAGTCCCGGCCGCAGCATAGGTGTGTGAGGGCGTCGAACCGGTACCGCTGCTGTCGTCACCGAAATCCCAGTCATAGGAAACGATCGTTCCGTCCGAATCGGAAGACTGGGAACCAATAAATTCGACAGCAAAACCGGCTGTCCCATTATACGGTCCACCGGCGTTCGAAATTGGCCCTTGGTTGGAAACCGTCCCGATGGTGGCTGTCGTCGTGTCAGTTGCGGTATCACCGGCATCATCCATCACAGTTAAAGTCACCGTGAAATTACCTTCGGCAGTATAAGTGTGTGTAGGTGTCTGGCCGGTGCTGGAACTGCCGTCACCGAAATCCCAGTCATAGGCAGCAATGGAGCCATCGGGATCAGAGGAGCCGGAACCATCGAATGATACTTCTTCATTGACCAGCCCGTTATATGGACCGTTGGCGTTCGCATTTGGTGCTTGGTTGCCCAGTCCGATGGTGGCCCTCGTCGTAGCTGAATCCGTCGCACCCTTATCATCTGTCACGGTAAGGGTGACATTATACGTACCGGCCGCAGTATAGATGTGTGTGGGCTTTACGCTGGTGCTACCGTCTCCGAAATTCCACTTATAGGCAACGATGGAGCCATCGGGATCAGAGGAGCCGGAACTATCGAATGAAACTTCTTCATAGACCAGCCCGTTATATGGGCCATTGGCGTTCGCATTTGGCGCCTGATTGCCCAGCCCGATGGTGGCCGTCGTTTCGTAAGTTCCGGTGTCACCGGCATCATCCGTCACAATTAGAGTCACCGTAAATTCACCGTCCGTGGTATAGGTGTGAGTGGGTGTCGGGCCGGTGCCGGTGCTGCTGTCACCGAAAGTCCATTGATAGTCGGCGATGTCGCCGTCTGAATCCGAGGAGCCAGTACCATTGAAGTCCACCGGTTCATTAACGGTCCCGTTATACGGGCCATTGGCGTCCGCAATTGGTGCTTGGTTGCCCAACCCAATGGTGGCCATCGTCATTTGCTCTCCGGTGTCACCGTCATCATCCGTCACTGTAAGGGTAATGATGTATGTGCCATCTACAGTAAAGGTGTGTTCAGGCGTCGAGCCGATACCGGTGTAACCGTCACCAAAATCCCAGTCATAGGAAACGATGGTGCCATCGGGATCTGCAGAGCCGGAACCATTGAATGTCACCGGTTCATTGACCGTACCGCTATAAGGTTCGCCAGCGTCGGCCACCGGTGGTGTGTTAGGTGAAAGTTTGCGGTACCCTTTATTCGGATGACAGCCGGCGCAGCTTTGTTCTTGTTCTATTGTACAAGAATTCGGATCATAACCTTCCAAGCATAATGCATTGCCGTAAAACCCGATCGTTAAGGTCAGTCCCATAAATATAATCAACATTCTCTTTCGCATTCGATCCTCCTTTTTCTTGGTCGTAATAGGTGCAGACAAAATGCAAATCCACGCGATGATATGACATTAACAGTACATCGTCTATACAAAATTAGTGCCAGATTGCCAGAGTTAGCTACATGCAGGGAGCGAAGACTTGCAGAACTCCAGATATTAACGCTTTGAATTTAGGCATTTTTCAGTTCAGGAATGAGAGGTGATCGCATGGATCGCGACGGAAGAGATAGAAGGTAAAGCCACGTCGGGCAACGGATTTCGGGTTACCATGGTGTAATTGGAATGGAGCAAAAACGAATACGGGCTATGCCCAGATTAGTCTTAGACAAGTACGTTCGTGATATTTTTTTGGATGAAATGATTAATTACTTGATTCCCTCAACTTGGAGATATATTGAATGTAGTGGGGGAAAGTGTCCTTCGGGATTTTTTAACTGATGGATGGATAAAATCAGGAGAGAAGGCGAGTATATAATTGGGGAGAGAAGGGTGAAAAGATCAGTCGAACGAGAAAATCTACACCTCATCGGTGATGTTTCCCGTGAAGTGGGTCTATCGCAGAAAAGGATACGCGAATACGAGAAGGAAGGATTCATTGCACCGCGGCGGGAGCGTGCGACCAACAACCGACGCTACAGCGAATTCGACATTCGCCAAATTCAGCGCATCAAATCCCTTATACACGATCACGGGTTCACTCTGGCCTGTCTGAAGTATCTCCTGATTTCAGCCCCCTGCTGGAATATCTTCGCCTGCAAGCAAAAGGACACGTGCCCGGTTACCCAGAACCCCGGGGTTCCCTGCTATGACGTTCGACAGCGCATCGATTCATCGGTTGTCGAGCAATGTAAATCCTGCCCCATATATCGTATGAGAAAAACCCCAAAGATAAAAGTGCTGGAAAAAAACCAGGTATAACTCCGTCCATAGCCACGCCACGTATTCAACCCCCCAGCGCATCTTCTTGCCTTGAAAAACCACTCCGCGTGTTTAGCCTATACAAAATAATGGCCATATAAATCTTCATTTCATTCAAGGGGGCACGGAGCACGCAAATGCTGAACCAGAGCGGAGGGAATGATCAGAAGCGAAAACGGCCCCATAGGTTTGCGTACTGAAGTCGCTGATTGTTTCCTCTCCTCCCGGTTAATGAAAACTCCCCCGAGGCTCATATGATTAGGAGTTCCTTCCACGATGCAGAAATCCAAAATAGCAGATAACAAGGACCTCAGCAAATGGCTGGTTTTATCGGCCTGTATGCTTTTACTTCTCTCCTTTGGATACCGTTCCGGATTCGGGCTCTTTGTCAAACCAATTAGCGAGGCTAATGGCTGGGGGCGGGAGGTGATTTCCACAGCCCTGGCGTTTCAAAATATTGTCTGGGGCTTTGTGGCTGTTTTTGCCGGTGGATTGGCTGACCGTTTCGGCAACGTCAAGGTTATCCTCTCCGGTACGCTGCTCTACGTCCTCGGTATGTTAATGATGTCAGGCGTTGAAAACCCGTGGATGCTGAACACATCGGCCGGTCTTTTGGTCGGCGCCGGGATAGCCGGGACATCGTTCGGCATCGTGCTGCCGGCAATGGCCCGCGCGGTCGGCGAAGATCGCCGCCAGTGGGCGCTCGGGCTGGGAACTGCCGCCGGCTCGCTGGGCCAGTTTGCCGTTGTCCCGGTGGCACAGGTTCTTATCGACACCTACGGCTGGATGACGGCACTCAATCTGCTGGCCTGTTCAGCGCTATCGATGGCCGTGCTTGCCATGCCGCTGGCGCCTTATTCGGGCCGCCATGAGGTTTCGTCGCAGAAGAGAAGTCAGACCGTTCCCGAAGCCTTGCATGAAGCCTTGCGTTACAAATCCTATCTTCTGCTGGTAACGGGATTTTTTGTCTGCGGATTTCACGTCGCTTTTATTACCGCGCACATGCCGGCCTTTCTGAGCGATATCGGTTTCGACGCCCAGGTCGGTGCATGGAGTATCGCGCTCATTGGCCTCTGTAACGTAGTCGGGGCCTATCTTTCGGGCATTTTGTCCGGCAGGATCCTCAAGCGTCACGTGCTGGTGTTTATCTACTTGAGCCGTGCTGTGGCAATCAGCCTGTTCCTATTGATCCCGGTCAGTCTTGTGTCGGTTTATGCGTTCAGTGCCGTCATGGGTTTTTTGTGGCTGGCCACTGTTCCGGCAACGTCGGGTTTGGTGGCGGTGATGTTCGGTACCCGTTACATGGCCATGCTGTACGGCATTGTATTTCTGGGTCACCAGGTCGGTAGTTTCAGCGGTGTCTGGCTCGGGGGTTGGCTGTACGATAGAACCGGCAGTTACGATGGGGTTTGGTGGTTGGGTGTGGCATTGGGGATCATTGCTGCGGTGGTCCATTGGCCGATACGCGAGCGCCCGGTCGCACGGCTTGCGGCCGCAAATATTTGACCGCAATCCGGGCCGTTTTCTTTGAGACAGCTTCTAAACAGAATGCCTTGGCCTCTAAGGCCGACGGTCATTCAGGTGCACCGCGTCAAATCTGATGCTCTTTTCGAAGGACAAGTAAATCCTGGCCTCCAGCACCGCAGTCGATGTAATCCAGGATCTAAAACACCTTTGGCAGTCAAGGGCGACAGGCGAATGTGTCTGTAATTTCAATAAATCTAAGCGTGGTGTCGTAACCGACCGGCGACAGTATGGTTATTTTGCCGCAGCGCCGCGACCCTATCCACCGTCAGGGTCACCGCGCCGAAGTCTTCGTCCACCTTGCCGGTGAGGATGTAGGGCCGGTGGCGGTCGAGCATGGCGCAGAACCGGCGGTAGGCCTGCGGGAAAAAGGTGGTCTCCACCAGACCGGTCTCGTCCTCGAAGGTCAGGAACTCCATGGGATCGCCGTGCTTGGTGCTGACCACCTTGCTGGTGATCAGCAGGCCGGCCACCCGCACCCTGCGGCCGGCAAATTTTTTTAAATCGACGGCCTTGACAACGCCGCACTTCCGCAGCGGCTCTTTGAAGAGTGTCATCGGATGGTGGTCACACAGAAACCCCAGGGCCGCATATTCGCGGCGCCGCCGGTCACGCGCGTTGTCCGGCGGCAGCGAGGGCCTTTGCGCCGCCGCGGCCGTCAGCCCGCCGAACAAGTCGGGCGGTTTCGAGCGGTCGCGGCGGCGTTGCTGCCAGGCGGCCAGCTCCCACATCAGGGAGGCCCGGCTCGCTTGCGGGTGGAGAGCGTCGAAAGCACCGGCGTGGATCAGACGACGAGCCTCCGGCACTTCGGGTCGCACCCGCTTCAGAAAATCCGCCAAACTGCGGTACGGCGCGCCTTTTCGAGAGGCAACAATCCGCTGCTGCGTCGCAGTCCCGACATCAGCCACCGATAAAAGGCCGACCCGGACAGCACTGCCGCATCCCTGCCAGCGAATGTCGGCACGGTTGACATCCGGCGGCCGAATCGACAAGCCCATGCGCCGTGCTTCGGAGACGTAGGCGAAAGTACTGTAAAATCCACCCTGGTTGCTGATCACTGCCGCCATGAATTCAGCCGGGTGGTGGGTTTTCAAATAGGCGGCCTGGAACGAGACCCGGGCAAAGCTGGCGCTGTGCGGCTTGCAAAAGGAGTAGCCCGCAAAGCTCATCATCATTTCCCAAATCTCTTCGATTTTTGCGTCTTTCACTCCGTGGGCGCGGGCGCCGGCAAAAAACCGCTGCCGGTAGTCGGCCAGACGGCGGGCCTTGTCTTTTTTGGACAGGATCTTGCGCAGCCCGTCGGCTTCCACGTGATCGAAACCGGCTACGGCCATGGCGGTTTTGGAGACATCCTCCTGGTAGACCATGATGCCGTAAGTCTCGTCGAGAACATCAGTCAGCAGCGGATGGATCGGTTCCCACGGGCCGCCGCGAAGGCGGCGGATGTATTCGCGGATGAAGGTATTGGCCGCCGGCCGGATAATGCTGCTGTGGATGACGATATGCTCGAAATCTCCGACATTGGATTTTTGTTGCAGCAGACGCGTGGCCGGGCTTTCGATGTAGAAGCAGCCCATGGTCTGTCCCGCAGCGACGGTGCGCTGAGTGGCCTGGTCGTCTTCCGGCTCCCATTTGTGTTCGTCAAAACCGATACCGTTTTTCCGGACATTGGCAACGGCATCGCGGATCACGCCCAGGCTGCGGTTACCGAGAAGATCGATCTTGACCAGGCCGGCTGTTTCCGTGGCATCCTTTTCCCACTGGATGATCGGCACGCCTTTGGGTGCCGGCTCGATGGGCACGTACTCATCGACGGGGTTGGGCGTGATGACAACGCCTCCGGGATGAACCGAGATGTGGCGCGGCAGCCCGATGATGCGCTGGGCCAGGCGGATGATCTCGGGCCAGGGTTCCGGGAAGTCGATCCGGCTCAATTCAGGCAGCTCCCTGAGCCGGGTCAGCAGGTCGTCGTCTTCACCGGCGGCTTTCCAGAACCAGGGCAGCCGCCGCGACACCTGGCCGATCTCGCGGTCGGTCAACCCGTAAACCTTGGCCGTTTCACGAATCGCCATGCGGGGTCGGAAGGCCACGTGGTTGCAGACCATGGCCGCATGACCGGCATATTGATTCAGAACCGAATCGATGACCCCGTCACGTTCATCCCATGCGAAATCGACGTCGATGTCGGGCGGGTCCTGGCGCCCCGGGTTGAGGAACCGCTCGAAGTAGAGATTGTGTTTGATGGGACAGACATTTGTGATCCCCATGCAGTAAGCAACCAGCGATGCGGCACCGCTACCCCGACCGCAGATACGCGGGCTGCGGACCACGATGTCCTGAACCACCAGGAAGTAAGAAGGAAAACCCATCTGCCGGATGATGCGCAGTTCGTGTTCCAGGCGGTCAACCACCGGTTCGGGCAGGTCGTCACCGTAGCGACGCCGGGCACCGGTGTAGGCCGCTTGCCGCAGGAGGCGCTCGGTCGTTTCGCCCCGGGCATCGAGCCAGGGCGGTAGAACCATATGGCTGCGGGGACCGGTGAACGTCAGGCGTTCGGCAATCTCATGGGTTGCGCGGATGGTGTCCGGCCACATGGCGAACAACCGGTCATAGACTGAGGGTGGTGCCAGCCAGGCATCGGTCGGGGCGGTTTCGACTGTCGCCAGGCGGGAGAAGGTCGTGTTGCGGTCGATGGCCCTCAGCAGGTAGTGGACTTTCGCGTCCCCCGGTTCGAGAAAGAAGCTGCCCGGGGTGGCGGCCACCGTCAGGCCGAGTTGACGGGCCGTCTGCCGCAGGCGCAGGGCCGGACCGTCAGGCCGTCCCTGCGCGTTCCCGACGACGGTGACACCGGCCGTATGCCAGGACTGCATCAGGTCGGCATTCCGGGTCAACACCACCAGCCCCCCAGCCAGGTCGGCCACTGCGGTTTCAAAGTCGAAGGGGTCTTGTCCCGCGAACCGGCGGCGGGTAATCAGACGGCAAAGGTTGCGGTAGCCGGTGTCGTTTTTCACCAGGCAGACCGCCCGTTGGTCGGATGCCGGATCGGTCAGCTCGGCACCGACAATGGGCGTGAGACCCTCCTGCCGGCAGGCGCTTAAAAACGGCCACAATCCATAGAGGTTGTCGGTATCGGTCAGCGCCAGCTTTCGGTAGCCGAGCCTCCGGGCCACGGCGCAGATCTTGGCCGGGGACCGCGTCCCCCACATGAGGGAGTAATAGGAGTGGATGACCAAGGGAATCATGGGGATCGTTAGCCGGTTAGTTTAGTTTGCCCGTTAGCCCGTTAGCCGGTTGAGCCGGTTGGTCATTGGGTTGGCCGACAGCTTTGATCTGGGGCCGATTTTTCTGATGTTGTTTTAGGTATCGAATGAGACCATCGATAATTTTACGTACCTTTGTGCAATGATCGTAGGCGCTTCGAAATCCGTTTCCGGCGATATAATTTTGATCTAAAGCCACGTACAAACAATTTTGCGCTTCCGAGCATGAGCGCCTCGAATAGTTTAAGAACCTTACGAATTCATTGTTGGATTTCGAATCAAACCCTTCGCAGATGTTGTTCATGATCGAGATGGCTGCTCCGGTGATTTGTCCAGCCAAACGATAGTCTTTTGAAAAGCCGGTCTGCTTTGTGAATGAGTAAATCTTTTGAGTTAACGTTCTTGCTTCTTTCCAGCACTCAAGGTCCTCGAATCGGTTGATTCTCATTTTAGGTTTTCCCTTCTCGATTGGCTTCTCGCTTTTTCTTTCACCGGCTCAACCGGCCAACCGGCCAACGGGCAGACCGGCTAACCGCACTTCTGCGTTCTCCGCGCCTCGGCGGTGAATCCTAAATTACCAACGTACGGCCGATGCTCACGGCCTTGCGGCCGAAACGGCCGCGGATGGCGTCGAGGGCGGCAATCAGCTGGTCGTTTTGCTGCTGTGCGGCGTTTTCTTCGGCAAAAAGTGACAGTTGGGCCGGGGGATATGTCAGGCGGTCGCAGACCACCCGCAGGTTCCGAATTCGGATGCGGCGCGACCAAGCGCGGTAGAGAGCCGATAGGGCCGCAGCGAACAGGCGTGGATCACTGGCGGTTGCCGGTCGCGCGGTTGCCTGGCGCACCAGACGCGCGCCGTCGGAGTAGTCGAGCGTGATCCCAATCCGTCGTGCGGCCAGGCGACGTCGGCGCAGGTCGGCGCCGACCTGTTCCACCAACCGGTAGAGAATCCCTTCGACAACGGCCGTGTCGGTGGTGTCGTTGCCGAATGAATGTGCGGCCCGGACGGCCGCCGGTTCCTGCCCGGCAGGCAGAACCGGCGACGGATCGACACCACGGACCGTGTCATACAGTTCCCAGCTGTGCCGGCCGAAAGCCACCGCTAACTGGACTGCCGACAGGTGGGCCACCTGGCCGGCATTGACCAGATTGAACTCACGCAGGCGGCTGAGATCTTCGGGTTCGATTCCAGGAATGAGGTGGAGCGGCAGCGGTGCCAGGAAACTGGCTTCGTTCCCCGGTGGGACGACGGATTCTCCGTCCGGCTTGACCGTGCGCGAGGCGGCCTTGGCCACCAGTTTATTGGTCGCGATGGACCAAATCGGGTTAAATCCCAGGTCACTGCGCACGGCCCGGCGGATGCGTAGGGCCAGGTCGGGTGGTGGACCGAAGAGCCGCCCCGTGCCGGTGACGTCGATGAACAGGTGGCCTTTGTGATCGGTCATTTCGATCAGGGGCGAATAGGGCAGGGTGTGCTTGAGAAAGCCGGCCATAGCCCGTTCGTAGCGGTCGGGATGCGGCGGCAGCACGGCGGCTTCCCGACAGTACCGCAGGGCCCGGCGCAGGGCCATTCCCTTGCGGACGCCGCATTGATAAGCCTCTTCGCTCATGTCATATACGGCGGCGCGGACAGCGCCTTCGGGCGCGATGATGAGCGGGCGGCCCTGCAACCGGCTGTCCACCACGCGCTCCACCGCCACGGCAAAGTCGGCCACGTTCAGGTGAATGATCGATCGGTTGGGCATATTGGTTAGTCCGTTAGCCGGTTGGCCCGTTTGCCGGTTAGCCGGTTGGGCCGAGAGCACTCGTCATCTTGCGAGTCCCTTTTCGATGGTGATTCAAGCATCGAGTAAGACTTGCTTATTTTTACACAAAGGTTGTAAACGTCCCGCAATTTGTCTTTTGTTTTTTCAGCCCTATACCACCGGACCCAACCGGCTCAACGGGCAAACCGGCTAACCGGCTAACCGGCCAACGGGCTAACCGGCAAACGGGCAAACCGGCTCAACGGACTTTATCCCTTTTCTCCGCAGCAGCCGAATCATTTTTTTTGCATCGACCGGCGCCTGGGCCCGCACGTGGTTGCCGAACAGCAGGATCCCCTTGCGGGCGTGACGGCTCAACGGTTCAATCCGGTTCTCGATCCATTCGCACAACTCATCGTCGGCATAGCAGTAGTCGAACTGCCGGGACGGCTTGGCCGAATGCCAGCCCCCGGTGTTGCGGCCGTAAAAGCGGACGCAGAAAAGCTCCGGGTTGGTGACGGCTTCCCAGACCGGAAACACGTCCGGCAGGGACGGTCCGTCGACGACCACCAGCGCTGTTTGGCGCTGTTCCAGTTCGTGCAGCACCCGGTCCTTGGCCCAGGAACGGTGGCGGAACTCAACCGCCAAGGGTAGCCCCCGGAGTGCGTCGAGAAGGGCGGCCAGGTGTTTGCGATGAATCGGGGTGCGATCGAAAGTCGGCGGGAGTTGGATCAGAACAGCCGCCAACTGGCGGGCCTGAACCAAGGGCGCGAGGCCGTCCCGGTACTCCAGGGCCAGGTCGGGCCAGCGCTGGAAGTCGATCTCATGCGTCAGGGTGCGCGTCAGCCGGACGGCAAACAGGAAATTCGGCGGAACCTGCCGGCGGCGCCGTTCGACCGTCTCGGCCCGGGGAAGCTGATAGGCTGTGGTGTTGAGTTCGGTTACGCAAAAGCGGCGGGCATACAGGGCCAACATCCGGTCCGTTGTGGTGCCGACGGGGTAGAACCCGGCGGTGGCCCATTCGGTGTAGGCATAGCCGCTGGTGCCGACGTACAAGCGACACGGTGGCGGAGAGATATGGGATAACGCCGTTGGCATGTGTCATTCGGGTTACGGGTTACGGGTTACGAGTTGCCTCCAACCTCCAGCTATTCTATTGCTTGCAGCTTTTTTCTATCTCTCACAGAGCGCACAAAGGCCACAGAGTAAAAGATATCTTTTTGACTGGCCCTGAGAGGCGGCCGCTCAAAACCAACTCGCCTGCGACAGCTGGTTTGTTTTTCAAACCACTCTGAAGCGGTATATGCGCTCTTGCCCTGAGGTAAGCGTCTCATATCGGGACAAACACAACAATTAACTGCCCGCAGGGCATGCAGGGTTTATGCCTTCCGGCGTTCCTGCCCCGTAGCTCCGGAAGATGGTACTGGGGTCAGCGGAAGGCATAAAATATTTGCCCTACACTCTGTGATACGGCGTAAAAGCGGACGCAGAAAAGCTCCGGGTTGGTGACGGCTTCCCAGACCGGAAACACGTCCGGCAGGGACGGTCCGTCGACGACCACCAGCGCTGTTTGGCGCTGTTCCAGTTCGTGCAGCACCCGGTCCTTGGCCCAGGAACGGTGGCGGAACTCAACCGCCAAGGGTAGCCCCCGGAGTGCGTCGAGAAGGGCGGCCAGGTGTTTGCGATGAATCGGGGTGCGATCGAAAGTCGGCGGGAGTTGGATCAGAACAGCCGCCAACTGGCGGGCCTGAACCAAGGGCGCGAGGCCGTCCCGGTACTCCAGGGCCAGGTCGGGCCAGCGCTGGAAGTCGATCTCATGCGTCAGGGTGCGCGTCAGCCGGACGGCAAACAGGAAATTCGGCGGAACCTGCCGGCGGCGCCGTTCGACCGTCTCGGCCCGGGGAAGCTGATAGGCTGTGGCGTTGAGTTCGGTTACGCAAAAGCGGCGGGCATACAGGGCCAACATCCGGTCCGTCGTGGTGCCGACGGGGTAGAACCCGGCGGTGGCCCATTCGGTGTAGGCATAGCCGCTGGTGCCGACGTACAAGCGACACGGTGGCGGAGAGATATGGGATAACGCCGTTGGCATGTGTCATTCGGGTTACGGGTTACGAGTTGCCTCCAACCTCCAGCTATTCTATTGCTTGCAGCTTTTTTCTATCTCTCACAGAGCGCACAAAGGCCACAGAGTAAAAGATATCTTTTTGACCGGCCCTGAGAGGCGGCCGCTCAAAACCAACTCGCCTGGGAAAATATTTTGTTTTTCATACCACTCTGAAGCCGTATATGCGCTCTTGCCCTGAGGTAAGCGTCTCATATCGGGACAAACACAACAATTAACTGCCCGCAGGGCATGCAGGGTTTATGCCTTCCGGCGTTCCTGCCCCGTAGCTCCGGAAGATGGTACCGGGGTCAGCGGAAGGCATAAAATATTTGCCCTACCCTCTGTGACCTTTGTGCCTTGAGCGACCTGCAGGAGCGGGTGTGAGATCCTTTTCTTTTCCCTTTCAGCTTTGAGTTTCAGCTTCGAGCTCTGACTTATGTCCATTCAGAAATGGTAGATGTTGGTTCAGGCCAAGGCCGCAGCATTTTTGCAACCGCAGGCGTAGTTTTCTACGTCGAGGATTGTAAAAAGCGAGAACGCCGGCCTGGGCCAATAGATGCTGTTTCTGGGTGGACATAAACTATTTGATTCCTTCCGGCCCCCGATAAACGCCAACCACCTTGCCCTGGACCAGGATGTCGTCGAACGGGTAACGCTGGGACGGATAGGCTGGATTTTCGGGACGCAATTCGATGTGGTCCCGGCGGCGGAAAAACCGCTTGACCGTGGCCTCCTCCTGCCGGATCAGCGCCACGACGATTTCTCCGTTTTCCGCGTACTGGCGCGGCGCGCAGAGGACCAGGTCGTCGTTCAGGATGGCGGCGTCTTTCATCGAGTCGCCCTTGACCCGGAGGGCAAACAGGTGCGGACTGCGGTACACGGCGGCGTCGACCACCAGGCTCCCGTCCCACTCCGGCTGGGCGTACAGGGGCAGACCGGCGGCAATTCTACCGATGACCGGCACCTCCAGCCAGCGTATTGCCGCTGTGGGTTCCCCGGCGCGGTTGAGCAGATGAACGGTGCGGCTGTAACGGCCGTCGCGTCGTACGAGTCCCTTGGCTTCCAGGGATTTGAGCATCTGCGAGACGGCGGCATGGCTCACGCCCAGGCTGCGGGCCGCCTGCCGCAGGCTGGGTGTCTTGCCGCTGCGGCGGAGTTCCTGTTCCAGGTAATCCAGGAAGCGCTGTTGCTTCGACGTGATGTCCGCCAACATGGTGCGATCTCCTCTTTCGTATCGGTCTGACGGAAAGGTATCAATCAATAATGTAAATGTCAATGTAAATGTTAATGTAAAGTTCGGTTGAGCCGGTTGGCCGGTTAGCCCGTTGGCCGGTTGAGCCGGTTGGGTCCGGTGGTATAGGGCTGAAAAAACAAAAGACAAATTGCGGGACGTTTACAACCTTTGTGTAAAAATAAGCAAGTTTTACTCGATGCTTGAATCACCATCGAAAAGGGACTCGCAAGATGACGAACAATTCCGAAGACCTAACCGGCCAACCGGCAAACGGGATAACGGGCCAACCGGCTAACCGGCCAACGGGCCCAACCGGCTAACGGGCTCAACCGACTAACGGACCTGGCATTTCGGGCAGATGTGAGTCGATCTTTGCCCGACGATGATGCGTTCGATTGTTTGCTGGCAGCGGGGGCAGGGCGATCCGGTACGGCGGAACACGTGAAGCTGATCCTGATTGCGTCCGCGGTGGCGGGCAATGGAATAGAAGTTGGCCTTGCCGGTGCCGAGGGTGGTGCCCAGGTTTTTCAGGCCGCGTTTGAGGACACGGGGAATCGCTCGGCGCAGTGCGTTGATTTCGGGGCCGGTGAGCGTATGTGATCGCCGACAGGGGTGGAGTCCGGCTTCCCACAGGGCTTCGTCCACATAGATATTACCCAGACCGGCGATGACGGTTTGATCCAACAGGAGCGGTTTGAGCAGCCGTTTGCGGGAGGTCAACACCGCTTTCAGCCCCACGACATTGAAGGCAGGCTCCAGAGGTTCCAGGCCCAGATGTCCCAGAACGCAAGCCGGATCCGGAACCAGGTATACACGTCCGAATTTGCGCGTGTCGTGAAATCGTAGTGCACCGCCGTTCTCGAGTCCGAAGATCACATGTTCGTGCCGGGACCTTTTCGTCCCGGCCGGCACCAGGTGCAGACGGCCTGACATGCGCAGGTGCATCAGCAGGCAACCGTTGGGAGCGAGATCCATCACGATGAATTTCCCCCGCCGTCGGATGGCGGTGATCCTCTTGCCTCTGATCACGCGCCGGAAGTCATTAACGGAGGGAATGGCAATTGTCCGCGGCCAGTATACCCGGGCGCCGGTGAAAATGTCACCGACCAGACCGGCCGTATTCAGATCGTTTACCAGGGTCTGGACTTCGGGCAGTTCGGGCATTTCGTGATACTCTCCGTAAAGTAGGCGCGATAAATTAGGTATTTGAGTCCTCGGGGAGTTTTCATCGACTGGGAGCGGAGGGAATGATCAGCGACTTCAGCGCGCAAACTCATGTATAAGGCAACCTAAGGAAAGAACAGATTTCATAACAATATGAGAATGTTAAACCCATTTCACCATTTGTGGTCACACTAACAGTCGGGGTTGCCGCTGTTCTTTCCCAAGGCTGCCTAATGCATTCAGACAGTGCCCGCTTTCGCTGCTGATCACTCCCTCCGCTCTGGTTCTGCGTTTACGTGAAAACTCCCCCGAAGGTATTTAACCGTCGGGTCACTCCCGTCTTGACGCTTTCCACATCTTCTTGTACAATCAAATTCTATAAAATACAATATGTTGTATTTTATGGCGTTGTCCAATCGTTTTTTGGGGTGATGAGGTGGTCGCAATGGACCCTGTGATTGAATCGACCCTGGCTCTGCTGCGTGCCTGGCGGGTTGAACTCCTTCTGGTTGCTATGTCGCTTGTGCTCCTGACGCTCTTTTTCCTTGTGATTCGTTTGTTCAGTCGTCTGCCGGTCGATGCGTTTCCGTTTCTGGGGAACCGCCTGTCCGGTTTCGAACAGCGTCTGCATCATATTGATGGGATAATCAGAGACGAATTGACCCGCGACCGGCAGGAAGCCTCCGCCAGTGCCCGGGAATTGCGCGAGGAATTGCGCGTGGCGGTCAAGGATTCCGGTGATGCGTTGCTCCGGCGCGTGACGGAAAACGCCGGTATGCAGAAAGACCAGCTCGATTCGTTTTCAAAGCAGACAATGGAGCTGAGATAGAAAAAATTATAAAAAAAATAAAAAGATGAGGTGGTCGCAATGGACCCTGTGATTGAATCGACCCTGGCTCTGCTGCGTGCCTGGCGGGTTGAACTCCTGCTGGTTGCTATGTCGCTTGTGCTCCTGACGCTCTTTTTCCTTGTGATTCGTTTGTTCAGTCGTCTGCCGGCCGATGCGTTTCCGTTTCTGGGGAACCGCCTGTCCGGTTTCGAACAGCGTCTGCATCATATTGATGGGATAATCAGAGACGAATTGACCCGCGACCGGCAGGAAGCCTCCGCCAGTGCCCGGGAATTGCGCGAGGAATTGCGCGCGGCGGTCAAGGATTCCGGTGATGCGTTGCTCCGGCGCGTGACGGAAAACGCCGGTATGCAGAAAGACCAGCTCGATTCGTTTTCAAAGCAGACAATGGAGCTGACCCGCCTGCAGGAAGAAAGGTTCGAGGCCCTGCGTCAAACCGTGGAAAGACGTTTGCAGGATCTGCAGGCGGACAACAGCCGTAAACTGGAACAGATGCGGGCGACGGTCGACGAAAAACTGCACGACACACTGGAAAGACGGCTGGGGGAATCCTTCCGACAGGTCAGTGAACGTCTGGAACAGGTCTACAAGGGACTGGGCGAGATGCGAAGCCTGGCTGTTGGCGTCGGGGATTTGAAAAAAGTGCTCACCAATGTCAAAACCCGCGGCACGTGGGGAGAAATCCGTCTCGGCGCCATTCTCGAGCAGATCCTGACACCGGATCAGTACGGTGTCAACGTGGCCACGCGCAAAGGTAGTGCTGATCGCGTGGAATACGCTGTCCGCCTGCCGGGATCGGATTCTTCTGAAACGGTGTGGCTGCCGATAGATGCCAAGTTTCCCCAGGAGGATTACCAGCGCCTGGTGGACGCGCAAGAGATGGCCGATAGGGAGCAGGCCGAAAAATCGGTTCGAAGCCTCGAGGTGCGGATCAAAGGCGAGGCCAGGTACATCCGGGAGAAGTACATCGATCCGCCGCACACCACTGATTTCGGCATCATGTTTCTGCCGGTGGAAGGGCTTTATGCCGAGGTATTACGGCGACCCGGGCTTTGTGATTTTCTGCAGCGTGAGTACCGGGTCGTGGTGACCGGCCCGACGACCCTGGCTGCCCTGCTCAACAGCTTGCAGATGGGATTCAGAACACTGGCGGTTGAAAAGCGGTCCAGTGACGTCTGGCAGCTACTGGGAGCGGTAAAGACCGAGTTTGGCAAGTTTGGAGCGGTTCTGGCCAAAACCAAGAAAAAGCTTCAGGAGGCCAGCAACACCATAGACAGTGCCCAGGTTCGGACCCGGGTGATTACCCGCAAGTTGAGTAAGATTCAGGATACGCCGCTGGATGAGCCGATGATGGACACGGAAGAAAGGAGTTTGCCGGTTAGCCCGTTGACCGGTTGAGCCTGTCTACATTTCTACTCCGCCGTTTTCGGGAAGGCGGACCACCAGCACCGGCTTTTTACAGCGCCTCAGAACGCGGCGGGATGTGCTGCCAATCATGACCTCCTGCAGCACCCCCTGGCCGTGGGATCCCATGACGATGAGGTCGGCATTTATCGATTCCGCGGCTTCAATGATCCGACCCACCGGCGGACCGGTTTCAACCATTACCCGTGCGATGGCCAGACGACACTGCGGCATTTCCTGATAGAACGATTCGCAGAAGTTCTCCAAGCGTTTGCGGATGGCTGTGATGAACGATTGTTCTTTTTCCCCGCGGATCGACGACCAGCGTTTTTCCCCGATGATATCGCCGATGAGCAACTGGGCCGTTGGAGAAAGATCCTCCACCACGTGAATGATGGTAATTTTAGCATCGTACCGGTTTGCCAGGCTCGCGGCATAACCGAAAGCATATCGGGCGTTTGGCGACATGTCAGTCGCATAAAGGATTTTTTTTAAATCCGGAAGCATTTCACCTCCTTTATCACGGAATGGCCGTCACCAAGGGTGATACCGGTTCCGTCTCACCGACAGTGCCGGCGGCGAACAAAAACGCCAGCCGGTCACGGCGGACCGGCTGGCGTTTCAACCCTCAAACCGGTGGCGGGTTGCCTTCCACCGACGTTCATTCCCTTTGGTCCTAAAGCTTCAAAGCGTATTTCGGTTGAATAACGACATGTAAGCTTGTTCCGAGATCGTACTCCAGTTGCCCCCACATTCCGCATATTCTTGAAAGATACGGCAACTTACTTAGCCATCGGTTTTTGCGACCGCGAGAGATTAGAATTGCAATGAAAAATCACGGTGCACCGCCAGGCAACTGGCAACCGCTTTGACCTGATCAGCCGTCAACCGTCGCTGCAATCGAAGACCGATGGAATCCTTGATGGCATTGTCATAGGAAGCAAGCGCAGGGGCAATTTCAACGGCTGCGCGACGACGCCAATCGACTTCAGCAGCATATAGCGTCAAGCCTTCGCTTAGATATTGAATAGCCTTTTCCGGCTCTGGTTTATTTCCTTTGAGAGCCCTGCGTGCATTTGAAAGCTTGGATTTAATGGCGCTTGTGCCGGCAACCTTACCCAGAGCCTTTTCTGTTTGTTCGATCCGTTCAATGGCAGCTTCAGCCGGCTCATTGACAATTGCTGTTTCGAGAGCGGTCATTTGTTGTTCAAGGCCGGCCAGTTCATCGGCATCGTCGATGTCCTCTCGTAACTCCACTATCGTTTTATACGCTTGGTCGACGTTGGCGCGGTAATTTCGACGGGCTTGCATTTCGGCCTTTTCCAATTCTGCATAACGTTTGTTAACGCCGGCCCAACTCTCGGGAATCTGGTTTTGAAGGTTTGTTATCGCCGCCTCTGCCGTCTCGATTGCTGCTTCAATTCGGATGAGTTCATCCCTGTCTGGAGAATCGCTTCGAGATGTCCTCGTCAAATCCTGCTTCAATTTAGTGACCTTCAAACGGATAATACGCATTTCTGACTGCAACCTGCGAACATGCTGATGCTGCGGACGGTATTCAGATGAATAGCCGGCAAGATTTTCTTCAGCCATGCGAACCTTGGCGACCAAATCGAAAGTATTCAAGGTCCGATCCAGGCTTTCGTTCAACGCTTCCCGTCGTTTTTCTGGTAAAATACTGAGTCCCGTAGCACGTAACGCGTTGACTTGGCCGCGCAGTTGCTCACCTTGATCATCATAGTAATCAAAGAGATATTCTTCAATACAAAGCTGCATTCGCGGATTGATCGGCGGTGGCGCTGTATCAGCACTCAGAGAAATACGCGTGGGCAGGTAGTTCACCATAGCGGGCGTAAGCGCAACAATCACCAATGCAACCACCTGCAATCCAATAAAGGGAATAGCTCCACGATAGATATGCAGTGTTTTAACGATGGGGGGTGCAACGCCACGCAGGTAAAACAGGGAAAAACCAAAGGGCGGTGTCAGAAATGATGTTTGAAGATTTAGACCAACCATCACGCCAAACCAAACGGCGGTCACATTGGCACCAGGGTCTGCAAGCAGAATGGGTGCGACAATGGGGACAACGACGACGGCTATTTCGAGAAAGTCAATAAAAAAACCGAGAATAAACATCACCGCCATGACGACGATAAATTGAACCCAGAATCCGCCTTCCAGATTGGTTAAAAAATGCTTGACCAGTTCTTCTCCGCCAAAACCGCGAAAGGCAGCGGTCAACATCGCAGCACCAATAAGAATAATAAAAACCATGGAAGTCGTTTTAGCCGTTTCAACCATGACCCAGTTGAGGGTATTTTCAATCTTATATATTCGCCAGGTACTCCAGGCTATGGCAATCAACAGCCCGGTGGCAGCAACCGCGGCCAGGAAGATACCGATGGCATCCCCCTCCTTGATACTTTTGATGTTCAGGTCATAAAAGGCGAGTACAATCGCAATAACAACGGTCGAGGCGACTGCCAGAATTGCGGGGTAATAGGTGTTGCGTTGACCTTCGGCAAGGCGATACCCCCCCATGATCATGGCGCCGACGGCACCCACCGCACCGGCTTGATTGACAGTGGCCACGCCCAGAATGATGGAGCCGAGCACCAGAAGAATAAGGGTCAGCGGTGGTGTCAACGCCAAGAAAACACGTTTGGCGAAATTTCGATCGAATTTGCCTTCATAAGGTACTGGCGGCGCGGACCCCTTCTTAAACAAGGCCACCATCAGGATATAAGTGATATATATCCCCACAAGTACTAAACCGGGTACCAGGGCCCCCATAAACATTTCACCGGCACTGGTAGAGGTAACATCCAGCACTGAAGGCATGCTGAATTCGCCGGTTGCGGCCTTATACGCTGCTTTGCGGATCGTACTGGCCTGATCGGAAGCACCGGTTAACTGGTCGGCGAGGATAATCAGAACGATAGAGGGGGGAATGATCTGGCCCAGCGTGCCCGAGGCGCAAATGGTGCCTGTTGCCAATGGTTTGGAATAATTGTTTCCCAACATCGCCGGAAGTGAAATCAACCCCATGGCAATGACCGTTGCCCCAACGATACCGGTCGTCGCCGCCAGCAGTGCGCCGACCAGGACGACGGAGATTCCCAACCCTCCGGGTACCGGCCCAAACAGTTGGGCCATCGTAACCAAAAGATCTTCAGCGATCTTGGAACGCTGGAGCATAATGCCCATAAAAATAAACAACGGAACCGCGATCAGGGTATCCCGTTCGACATCCCAATAGAGACTTCGAAAATTGGTCACTCCGGCGTTGAGCCACTGTAAGGGGCCTCCCTCTACGAAATAGGCGCTGGAATCGCCTGCAAACAGATACCCGCATAGCGCTGCCAATCCAATGGATAAAATGGCAGCTCCCGGCAGTGAGAAGGCGACCGGGAAACCCGACGAGAGGGCAACCATCATCATCAGAAGGAGAATAGCGATAAAGACTACTTCCATGCAGTAAACCTTTTTATCTTATGATCGTTTTATGACTCACCGCTTAACTCATCACCACCTGGTTCCTGACAAAGGTCAGCGGCATTGTCGAGCAGGTAACTGGAAAATTGTATGATCATGGAGACAGCATAGACGGCTAAAAATCCAACCATCAGGTACTTCACATACAACCCATAACCGGATTGTGAGACTTCGAAACTGTATAGCGGACTGTTAATACTGCTCGTTCTATCCCACATACCGGTCACGAGGATAACCCACCCCAATGGCAAGCCCAACAGCAATGTGCCGACGGTGTTGGTCCATGCCTTGCTGCGTTTAGTGAACCGCGAATAAAGAACATCCACACGAACATGTCCGTCATGAACCAACGTATAGGCACTGGCAAATAGAAACAGTGCCGCATACCAAAAACGCACGAGGTCCCCCATGAACGGCTGTTCGTAGGAAAAAACAAATCGGGAAATGACGATCTGGAACTCAGCCAATACGACCAGAAAGGCCAACCAGGTAAATCCCAGCGATCGATTAAAAAAAGCGATGACAAACGATAGCAGGATCAATGGAAAGTGCACATACATGCCGCGAAATTGGGGGTGCCCAAGCTCTTGGGTTATATGATCACCAACTAATTGTGCTAACAGGTTCTCGACCCTGAGAAAAGAGATGATGATATCGACGAGGCCTATAATCAGAACGATCCAGAAGGCAGCACGAATGATATAGGCAGTAAACCTGGACAGCAAAGCAGCATCTGCACGCAAAGGCCGTTTGCGATTCCAAAAAACATAAAGGCCTGCAAAAGCAACCGCTCCCAAGTAACTCAGAAGCTGAAGCCACCCCTTTGTAATCTGCTCATCCACGAGAGGGGTGCGCAATGCTTCCAGGCTAAACCAGCCATAGTGTGAAAAAAGAGACGGCAATCCAGGCCACTGCCGCCAGACAATCAGATAGTTGTTAATCAGAAAAAGCAGCATGATCGCGACAATCGATATTGCAAATGTTCGTATCAGTAGAATGATGGCTTTATGGCCTGACGCATCCTTCTCTAAAGCTGTGTTTGACAAATCATTTGTATCGATGGTGTCTGATGGACTCATAAGCTGTGGACTTTATATTAATGACTTTACAGGTGTATTGTGATTGTACGGCAGCGCGAACCCCGGCAGCCATATTAGTTAGTTGAAATAGCCCATACAGAAATATGGCACCCCGAGGGGTACCATATTTCTATGGGAGGCTTTTACCTATCGATTAGAGGCCAAGCACACGGTTGCGCTGGTTAAGGTAGGCCTGATCGGAGATCTTCATCCAGCCGCCAAGCTCTGTGCGGGCTTTGATGAAACTGTCATGGATTTTTTCTGCCAATTTATCATGTTTTCTCGTCTCTTCGAATACTTCCGCAGCTGCTTTACCAAAAGCATCGTAGATATCGTCGTTAAATTCACGCAGTTTTACGCCTTGCTCAGTGACCAGTTTTTTAAGGGCTTCACCATTCTTTGCATTGAATTCAGCCATCATGACATCATTTTCCATGGATGCGGCAGCTTCTATCGTCACCTGGTCAGATTTTGAAAGGCCATCCCACCATTTCTTATTCATGCCAATACAGAGCATCGAGCCTGGCTCATGCATGCCCGGGTAGTAGTAATACTTGGCGGCTTCATAGAACTTCATGAAGGCATCATTCCAGGGGCCGACCCACTCCGTCGCATCAATTGATCCGGCAATCAGGTTTTCATAAATCTGGCCGCCGGGAAGGGAAACAGGGGAAGCGCCCAGCTTGGCCATGACATCGCCGCCGAGGCCGGGGATACGCATTTTGAGCCCCTTCAGATCATCGGGAGAGTTAATTTCCTTGCGAAACCAGCCGCCCATCTGTGAGCCGGTGTTGCCGCACATGAGTCCCTTGATCCCGAAACCGGCACCCAATTCATCCCATAATTCCTGGCCGCCGCCGAAGCGGATCCAGGCGTTGAATTCGTTGACGGTTAACCCAAAAGGAACAGAGCAGAAATAAGGCCAACCCGGGTGCTTGCCTTTCCAATAGTACTCGGCGGCATGATACATCTGTGCATTGCCCGAGGCAACCTCATCGAAGGAATCAAATGCCTTGACCCGTTCACCAGCGGCAAAATAGTTCACTTTCATACGACCGTCGGTCATATCGGACAATCGCTTTGCAAAACGTTGCGCGCCAGTACCAAGACCGGGAAAATCACGCGGCCACGTGGTCACCATGGTAATTTCGATCGTCTTTTGTGCATGTACAAAAGGAGCTCCTGCAATTACGGCTCCGGCAGCAACAGCCCCAGCCCCAGCTTTCTTGATAAATTCCCGTCTTTTCATGGCATTCCTCCTAATGTTGGGTTGATAGAGCAACAGATTTACTGCAAAACTCCAATTTGTCAGATGAATATTGAGTTACTAATCTGACAGCATCTCAAAGTAGCACTTTAATATTCCAATAACCACAGACCTGCAGATGGGTTCGACCTTGTCGCTGATTATCTGTGTGATCTCGTGCCAAAACGTGATAAGTTACTTAATTTACGAGCTGAAAAAAGTCAAGTCATGAAGCAAAATACAGTTATAATTTAGTGGACGTTACATTTAGAAACCATAGATCCTAATGCATCCCTTTAGAAATAGGTTTAATGTTTAAATTGATCCATGGCCAGCCCCTTAAGCTCAGCTACTGGTGTATGGTATTAATGCGCACATGACCGCCATACAGCAGGTTATAGCTGGTGCCGATCGATATAGATGAAGGCAAACAGATGCCCTTCCAGCTTCTGGGTAAACACGAAACTGGTCTGAAATAAATGGCGCCTAACTTTATCAATGAGGACTCGTCGAACAAGGCCAGGAGTCGATTCATGCCATACCGTCTCCCACCCATCGGTTCAGGTTGTCGATTCAACGAGCCAATGTCATGAGTTATTTCATGTCAACAAGTACTATCGTATTGAATTGAAATTATTCAAGATAATGACATAGCGCGTTGAGTACCCGACTGTAGGGAAAAGACCGTTTGGAGTCAAGCAATCTTCCGGCTGCCACCCGCCTGCCGCGGTGTTTTCCTAACCTGGATCGCGACAGCCGTCAATGTGGTATGGCCGGATCCATTGCGGAATAGGAATCAACGGGTGGGGTATAGGTTTCCCTTGATTCGTTTGACCTTTTACGTTAGAAATCTGTTTTTGTTCACTTCGTTAACCTGCATGTTTCTCAGCGGGACTGTAAAAAAAGACATAATATTGACGCGTTAAAGTGTGGTTGCCGGTATTTTTCGGCGTTCGCATCGACTACTTCATAATACCGACACATTCATTAGAAGGGAACGGCGGCGTCCATGAGAAAAAGACCGGGCTACTGGGCGGACCAGTATATTCAGCGTCAGCGAACAGCCCGGGAAGCCATGAAGCTGTTACGGTCGGGCCAGCGGGTATTCATCGGTGCGGCATCCGGGGAACCGCAGCACCTGGTCCAGACCCTGTCGGAAGAAGTCGAGCGACTGCAGGACATCGAAATCGTTCGCCTGATGGCTCTCGAGAGTGCACCGCTGACCCTCATCGCCAAGAAATCGAAGAGCGAGGCGCTAAACATACGTTCATTTTACGCCGGTTCGGCCAAGCCGCGCGGTCTCGCACAGAATCAGCGTTTCATCACACCTCTCAACCTTTCGGCGGTACCACGTTTATTTAAAACACGCCGGATGCCGATTCACGCCGCTTTGATTCAGGTTTCGCCGCCGGACGACTTCGGCTGGTTGAGTCTGGGGGTTTCCGTCGATATTACGCTGGCGGCGGCTCAATCGGCCGACATTGTTATCGCCCAGGTCAACGCCAATATGCCCCGAACGCTGGGGCGCGGTTTCGTCCACGTCAACGATGTCGATGTGATCGTCGAATATGACGAAGAACTGCTGACCGTCGACACGGCGGTGGAATCTCAGCAGGCCAACCTTCTCGCCGGGCAGATTACACGGCTCATCGACGATGGGTCTACCATTCAGATCGGTTTGGGCACGACGCCTCAGGCGGTGATGTTGGCGTTATCTGAAAAGAACGACTTGGGCATCCATACCCAGTTTCTCACCGATGACATCATGCATCTGGTCGCCCGGGGGGTGGTGACCAATCGTAAAAAGGGATTCAACGACGGGAAGATTATCGCCAGCACCGCTATCGGAAGCAAGAGCCTTTATGAATACATACACGATAATCCCGGTATCGAGCTCCACCCGTCCGATTATGTCAGCAATCCGGCCGTGATCGCGCGCCACAAAAAAATGGTATCCATGAACGTGGCCATGACCATCGATCTGACCGGCCAGGTTGCCGCCGACGCCCTGCCGTCCAACCTGTTTTCCGGCATCACCGGCATGCTTGATTTCGTCAGGGGAGCATCCCAGGCGGAAAACGGGAAGTCGATTTTGATGCTCATGTCCACGACCCATAACGGCAGGGTCAGCCGTGTCGTGCCGATGCTGTCCGATACGGCCACAGTCATTCCGCGCAGCGATACCTCCTACGTGGTCACGGAATACGGGTCGGTCAACCTTTTCGGCAAAAGCCTGCAGGAAAGGGCGCTGGCCATGATCAGCATTGCCCACCCCGATTTTCGGGATCAGCTCTTCCAGGCGGCCAAGGAAAGGGGACTCTTGAGTCGGGAACGCACCCTGACCGAATCGATTCAAGGGGTTTATCCGGTCCACCTGGAAGAAACCATCAAAATCGCTGATCAGGAGGTGATTATCCGACCGGCCAAGCCGGTCGACGCGCGCCGCATCCAGGAACACTTCTACAACCTCGATGAAAAAGACGTCGTGGCACGATTTTTCCACGAAAAAACCTACTTCGATCGCGCCGAAATTGAAGGCGTCTCCCTGATTGATTATATCAATGACCTGACGATACTGGCGGTGGTCGGTGAGTTCGGATTTCGACGGGTGGTCGGTATTGGCGAATACTTGCTCGATCCGGCCAAAAACATGGCCGAAGTGGCCTTTTCCGTCAGTAAAGACTATCAGGGGAGAGGATTGGGTAAAATCCTGCTCAACAAACTCAGTGCAGCGGCAAGGGAAAACGGCATTGTCGGCTTTACAGCGTATACAATTCCCCAAAACGAGGGCATGATCAAGCTGTTCAGCAGCCTGCCGTTTCAAGTCAAAACCTTTTACGACGGCGAAATGCTGAAGCTCAGCTGCCGGTTCGACGAGTTAAGGACGTGATACCAGATGCCGAAAGTCACATTTCTGCCCCATAAAAAAGACATTCAGGTAGCCAAAGGCGACGTTCTCATTCGGGCGGCCATGGAAGCCGGCGTGCATGTGAATGCCTCCTGCGGCGGCGAAGGGGTTTGCGGAAAATGCCGCGTCATTATCGAAGACGGTGCGGTCGAAGGCGGCCTCAGCGAGAAGCTCAGCCAACAGGACATCGATAATGGTTTCCGACTGGCCTGCCGGAGTACCGTCACCGAAGATATCGTGGTGCGCATTCCCGTGGAATCGGAGGTGGATGCGGCGGTGCTGAACATGCAGGCCACCCCGCGGCGGACAGCGCGAATCCAGGAGATGAACCTGGAGGAGTTGAAAGACCAGGGACTGTTCATGCCGCCGGTGGAAAAAAAATACCTGGAGCTGCCCCCGCCCACCGCCCAGGATAATCTGGCCGATGCGACCCGTTTGGTCAGTTTTTTAAAATTGCAGCACGGCGAACACCGTCTGGTAATGGAACTGCCGGTGATTCGAAAGCTTCCCGACGTTCTGCGGCAAGACAATTTCAGGATAACCGCCACTCTGGCCAGACCGGTTCATAAAGGCCGCAAAACCCGAATCATCGATGTACAACCCGGCGACACGACCGACCGGAATTATGCCATTGCCGTCGACATCGGAACCACCACCGTTTATGCCCAACTGATCGATTTGATCAGCGGCGCGGTGCTGGCCCAGTATGGTGATTTCAACGGCCAAATCAGCTACGGAGAGGACGTGATAAGCCGGATCGTTTACGCCGAGAAACCCGGCGGTTTGGAGCGTCTGCATACGGTGGTGATCCAGACCATCAATACGGTTATCGGCAAGATCCTTCGGCGGGCGAAACTCCAAGCGGAAGAGATTTCGTCTATCACCCTGGCCGGCAACACCACCATGACCCAGCTTCTGCTCGAGGTGAACCCCCGTTACATCAGGCGTTCACCTTACGTGCCCGCCTCTACCCTGTATCCGCCGATCAAGGCCACCGACCTGGGATTGGAGCTGGCAGAGCACGTGTCAGCGCTGGTCTTCCCCTCCGTGTCCAGCTACGTGGGAGGAGACATCGTGGCCGGTGTCATGGGTTCAGGGGTTTACCGCACCGAAACGTTGACCCTATTTATCGACATCGGTACCAATGCCGAGATCGTGATCGGCAACAAAGACTGGCTGGCGTGTGCGGCGGCATCGGCCGGGCCGGCTTTTGAAGGCGGAGGGATCACCTTCGGGATGCGGGCGACCAAAGGAGCCATCGAGGATTTTTCCATCGACCCGCTGAGCCAGGAACCGATGATCATCACCATCGGCAATATACGCCCCAAGGGTATTTGCGGTTCCGGAATGATCATCATTGTGGCCGCGATGTTCGAAATGGGTATCATCGACCATCAGGGCAAATTCAACCGTGACCTCGACACGCCCCGTATTCGAGATTCCGAAGGGATTTGGGAATATGTTCTGGCATGGAGAGATGAAACCCAGATCGATCGGGACATTGTCATTTCGGAGATCGACATTGAGAATTTTATCCGGGCCAAAGCTGCCATATACAGTGCCTGTATGACGCTGCTGGCGGAAGTGGGCATGGGGATCCAGGATATCGAACGCATTATTCTGGCCGGCGGATTCGGCAGCTATGTCGATCTGGCCAAAGCGATGACCATCGGGCTCCTGCCGGAAATCGACCCGGATCGGGTCACTTTTGTCGGCAACGGCTCGTTGATGGGCGCCAAAATGAGTGCCCTGACCAACCGCATCCGGCGGGACGTGGTCGAAGTTACCCGCAAAATGACCAACTTCGAACTGTCGGAAACGGCCTCCTATATGGACAATTACGTGGCGGCCCTGTTTCTGCCCCATACGGATCTGAGCCAGTTCCCCGAGCTCAAAGGTCGCCTGGATATGCGCAAAGCCATGACAAAAAAATAGCGGCGGCAATGCCGAATTTGAACCGTATTTATGGACTCCTCTATTGACAAAAATATTGTCTCAATATAAGGGATATTTCTTGGCATGAACCCAATCAAAGCGATGGACAGATACATTCTTTTGCCCATATCCTCATCACTGACAACGTTGCGACGACAGTCTTCAGACCGTTACACATACAATCTGTTAAATTATCTGCATTTTAGATCAGTATATATTCTGGAAAATTCAAAAATTGAAAGGGGGGATAAGACACTTTGATTTTCCGGGCGGCTCTGTTTGCGCCCGGTTGGTGCGCATATCTTGCGCAACGTGTAACCTCAAAAATTTATTAAATTTATTGAGCTGAAGGAGGTAACATTGGGCTTCGAATTTTACAAGGAATCGTACACGGGAAAGATCAAGGAGATCACCCTGGGGACGGGCGCCAAAGCGGTGACCGTGGGTGGTGAGACCAGCTATCCGTTCTACCAGTTTGAAGGTGAAGTGCCCCATAAGCCCAGAATAGCCATGGAGGTCTGGGACATGGAACCGGAAGACTGGGCGGAAGCCGCCTTGGTTCCATTCAAGGACGTGCTTTCCGATCCGGCTGCCTGGGCAAAGAAATGCGTTGAAAGTTACGGTGCCGAGCTGATCGTCCTCCAATTGAAGAGCATCGATCCGAACGGCCAGAATACGAGTGCCGACACTGCGGCCGCAACCGTCAAAAAAGTTGCCGATGCCATCGATGTGCCGTTGATCGTCTGGGGGTGCGCGAATGTTCAGAAGGACGAGGAAGTCCTGAAAAAAGTCGCCGAAGCCTGCCAGGACAAACCGCTTGTCCTCGGACCGGTTGAGGACAAGAACCACAAGGGTATCGGTGCCGCGGCCATGGGTTATGGTCACACGATCATTTCGTCTTCTCCGATCGACGTCAACCTCGCCAAACAGATCAATATCCTGCTGGAGAACCTCGGAATGCCCACCGATCGGATCCTTATCGACCCCACCACCGGCGGGCTGGGCTATGGACTGGAATACAGCTACTCCGTTATGGAGCGTCTTCGCATGGCCGCCCTCAACCAGGGAGACGACAAACTGCAGCTGCCGATTGTCAACAACCTGGCCAACGAGGTCTGGAAGTGCAAGGAAGCCAAGGAATCAGTAGACAGTGCGCCGTTATTGGGTGATCCCGAGCGGCGCGCGATCCTCATGGAAGCCGTCGGTGCGGTGTCCTACCTCATGGCGGGATCAGACATTCTGATCATGCGTCACCCGGAGGCCATCCGTCTGACCAAAGCCTACATCGATCTAATCACCGACGGCGGATCAGCTGCCGATATTGCACCCGCCAACAAGTCTCTTGGCGCGGTCGACATCGATTACGCGGCCCTTGCTCCGAAGCCGGACCTGACCATCGAAGAGGAAAAGAAAGCCGCTCCGGCGGCCAAGGCAGCCCCGGCCAAACCGGCGGAGGCGCCCAAGGCGGCAGCCCCGGCTAAACCGGCCGTCGCAGCCAAACCGGCCGCTGCGCCCAAACCGGCGGCAGCCCCCCCACCTGTGGCGGAAGCCAAACCGGCGGCACCGGCGGTGGATGCCGCCAAGGTAGAGGCCGAAGCCAAGGCCAAGGCCGAAGCGGAAGCCAAAGCCAAACTAGAGGCGGAAGCCAGGGCCAAGGCGGAAGCGGAAGCCAAGGCCGAGGCCGAAGCCGAAGCCAAAGCCAAGGATGAGGCCGAAGCCAAGGCCAAGGCTGACGCGGATGCCAGGGCCAAAACCGAGGCTGAGGAAGCCAAAATCCGTGCCAAGCGTGTTGCCGAGCGCGAGGCGCTGGCTGCGAAGCGTAAGAAAGAGGCCAAGGAAAAGAAAGCCGTGCTGACACCGGCGAGTGATCAGTTGAGTCAACTGGACAAAATGCTCTACAAAGTCGACCGCATCCACAAACGCATCGACTGAGGGACTCGAACTTTTCAATAATTTTAAATATCCTCAACAACAAAGGAGGAGGAAAGCATGTCAAGACTTGTTGCATTCGCCGCCATTCAGGGTGGTTACAACATCGTTTCCAAGGTTGAAGGAAGATACAAGAAAGCATTGCAGACCTACAACGCGGACACCAAAGTCGGATTTCCCAACACCGCCTACTTCCTGCCGGTCATTTACTCCCTGCTCGGCCTGAAGGTCGAAACATTGGAGGACATGAAAAAGCCCCTGGATTTCGCCCGCGGGCTGCTGCCGCCCCATGTAAAGGGCCACAACCACATACCCTACCTCGGGCCACTGCTGGACGCCGGAATGGCTGCCCTGCTGGCATTCGAGCTCGACGAAGCCCTGCGATATCTCGAAGAACCGGATTTTTACCTTCACTCCGAAGAACCCGACATCGAAGCCGGCAAGATCTGGCTCGGCGCGGCCGACGACACGGTATTCCGGAAGAGAGGCGTTGAGTTCGTCGACGGTTCGGCCCCCGGTTTTGCGGCCATCGTCGGTTCGGCACCCGATCCCGAAACCGCCAAGATGATCGTGGAAGAATACCAACGCCGCAGCTTGTACATATTCTGCGCGGCCAATCAGAACGGTACCACCGTGATCGAGCAACTCATCCAGGCCGGGGTTCAGGTCGGTTGGAACACCCGAATCGTCCCCTTCGGTCCGGACATCTCATCGGCCATCTTCGCCCTCGGGTTCGCCAACCGGGCCGCCATGGCCTTCGGTGGTGTCAAGCCGGGTGACTACAAAAAGATGCTGCTTTACAACAAGGACCGGATCTTTGCCTTCGTGAACGCCCTGGGTGACGTCAATGCCGAATGGGCGGCCGCGGCGGCCGGCGCGGTCAACTGGGGTTTTCCGACCCTGGCCGATACCGACATCCCCGAGATCCTGCCCACCGGCGTTTGCACCTACGAGCACGTCGTGGCCAACGTGGCCCACGATAAAATGGTTGAAAAATCGGTGGAGGTCCGCGGCCTGAAGACCACGGTCTCCCAGATCGATATTCCGTGTGCCTTCGGACCGGCCTACGAGGGCGAGCGCGTCCGCGGCGCCGATCTGTTCTGCCAGATGGGCGGCGGCAAAACCCAGGCCACCGAGCTGGTCAAGATGGCCGAAATGAACGAGATCGATGACGGCAAGGTGATTGTCGACGGTCCCGACATCGGTGATCTGAAAGAAGGGGACACCTTACCGCTGGGTATTTATGTCCAGGTGGCCGGACGCGAGTTCCAGACCGATTTCGAGCCGATCATCGAGCGCCAGATTCATCACCTGATCAACTACATCCAGGGTGTGATGCACATCGGCCAGCGCGATATCGCCTGGGTCCGTGTCGGCAAGGGCGCCATCGAGAAGGGATTTACCATCAAAGACATCGGTGTCGTACTGCACGCCAAATTCCACCAGGATTTCGGCAACATCCTCGACAAGGTCCAGATAACCCTGATCACCGACAAGAAGAAGGTCGACGAGCTGACCAAGAGAGCCCGGGGTGAATACAAGCTGCGGGACGAACGGGTCGAGAAGATGACCGACGAAGACGTGGAGACCTATTACTCCTGCACCCTGTGCCAGTCTTTCGCCCCCACCCACGTCTGCACCGTCAGCCCGGAACGAACGGGGCTCTGCGGCGCTTACAACTGGATGGACTGCAAGGCTTCCTTCGAGATCAATCCCACCGGACCGAACCAGCCGATCCAAAAGGGCGAATGCATCGATCCGAAACTGGGCCAGTGGAAAGGTGTCAACGAGTTTATCAACAAGGCGTCCCGGGGTGCCATCGACCACTACAACTTCTACTCCATGGTCATCGACCCCATGACCACCTGCGGCTGCTGCGAGTGCATCGCGGCCATGCTGCCGTCATGTAATGGCGTTATGACCGTGCACCGGGATTATGCCGGAGAAACCCCCTGCGGTATGAAGTTTACGACCCTTGCCGGTGTCATGGGTGGCGGGGCCTCCTCACCGGGTTTTGTCGGACACTCGAAGTTCAACATCACCCAAGGCAAGTTCATCCTTGGCGACGGGGGACTCCTGCGCATGGTATGGATGCCCAAGAGCCTGAAGGAGGAGATCAAGGAGCGGATCATCAAGAGAGGCAAGGAAATGGGTGTACCCGATCTCATCGACAAGATTGCCGATGAGACCGTAGGGATTACCGAGGAAGAAATTATGCCCTTCCTCAAGGAAAAGGGTCATCCGGCGCTGTCCATGGACTCGATTATCAAATAGGTATTTAAAGACATGTCGCATGTTGCACGCTGGGCACGGCGGGTCGATAAGGTACGACCCGCCCGGCTCAGTGTACGACCTGGAACCGGTAACTCGAAACTCGACTGAAGGAGATAAAAATGGCATTAACCGGTATACAGATTTTCAAACTCCTGCCGAAGACCAACTGCAAGGAATGCGGGGTTCCGACTTGTCTGGCATTTGCCATGAACCTGGCTTCGGGCAAGGCTGAACTCGACAGCTGTCCTTACGTGTCTGATGAAGCCCGCGAGCAGCTGGCTGAAGCCTCTGCACCGCCCATTCGACCGGTGGTGATCGGCAAGGGTGTGCGCAAGTTGACCGTCGGTGGTGAAACCGTTCAGTACCGCCACGAAAAAACATTTTACAATCCCACGGGCCTGGCCGCCTGTGTCGCTTCGGATATATCGCCGGCAGACCTCGAGAAGAAGCTGAAGGTGTGGAATGCCTTCCAGTTTGAGCGGGTCGGTTTAAACCTTCGTCCCGAACTGGTGGCCCTGAAAGATGTCGGTGGAGACGCGGCCGCTTTTGCCGAAAAAGCGAAGATGATTGCTGAAAGTTCGGAGTTCAACCTGATTCTTATGACAGAGGATCCCGAGGTCATGAAAGCCGGCATTGAAGCCAGCAAATTCAAGCGGCCCTTGATGTATGCCGCTACGGCGGGCAATGCCGATGCTTTTGGTGCCCTGGCAAAGGCAAACGACCTGCCGCTTGCCGTCAAGGCTGATTCCGTTGAGGGCCTTGTGCCCTTGACCGAGAAATTGACGGAAATGGGATTGAAGGATTTGGTGATCGATCCGGGTTCCAGAGAAATCAGGCAATCCTTTTCCGACCAGGTGGCTCTGCGGCGCGCCGCGTTGAAGGACGGCAACCGGGCGGTCGGGTTCCCGACCATCGTCTTCCCGTGCGAGATGGCTTCCAATCTTGACGTCGAAACCATGATCGGGGCCATGTACGTGGCCAAGTACGGTGGGATCGTCGTCTTTTCGGATTTCAACAGCGAAAGCCTTTTCCCGCTGCTGCTCGAACGGCTGAACATTTACACCGATCCACAGCGCCCGATGACCGTGACAGAGGGTATCTACGAAATCGGCAACCCAAATGAAAATTCACCGGTAATGGTCACGACCAACTTCGCCCTGACCTACTTTATCGTATCCGGTGAAATCGAAGGCAGCCGCGTTCCTTCCTGGCTCCTGATTAAGGACGCCGAAGGCCTTTCGGTTATGACCGCCTGGGCCGCCGGAAAATTTTCCGGTGACGATGTCGGGATGTTCATAAAAAAGAGTGGTATTGCCGATAAAGTCAAACACCAGGAAGTCATCATTCCGGGCTATGCCGCTGCCATAGCCGGCGACGTGGAGGAGGAGCTGCCCGGCTGGACCATCACCGTGGGACCGCGCGAAGCGGCCCACATCGCCGGGTTTCTCAAGAGCAAGTGACAACAGCGTGCCGGTTGAAGGACGGCCATCAGTTATTCTTCAACCGGCAGCCGGATAACATTATCGACAAGCCAGATAGGAGGGAGTGCCAATGCTGCTGATAGGCGAAAGTTTAAACGTTATTTCGAAAAAAATCGGAAAAGCGTTCAAAGAACGTGATCCCAAACCAATTCGAGAGGAAGCCCTTTTCCAGCGTAAAAAGGAAATGGACTTCATCGACATCAACCTGGGACCGGCAAAGAAAGACGGGCCCGAATTGATGCCGTGGGTCGTTCAAAACGTACAGGAAGTTGTCGATGATCTTCCCCTGGCGCTGGACACGTCCAACATTGACGCCATTGAGGCCGCACTCAAGGTGATCAAACCCTCCACGAATGGGGCGTCGCATATGGTCAATTCGATCATGGTGCGTCCTGAGCGTTACGAGCGGATGGTGCCGATCGCCGCTGAGCATGGCGTGGATTTCATCGCCCTGATGTGGGGTCCCGAGGGATTGCCGCGGGACGAAAACGAGCGTGCGGCCCTGTGCGTCGAACTTCTCTACTTCGCCAATGAAGCCGGTATTCCAAACGAGAAAATCTGGGTCGATGGTATCGTCACTCCGGTCAACATTCAACAGCCGCAAGCCATAAGCCTGATGGAATTCCAGAAGATGCTGCAGGATATTTCTCCCGGTGCCAAGAGCACCTGCGGCCTGTCCAATATTTCCAACGGGCCGCCGGACCACTTGCGGCCGATTCTGAACCAGACTTACATGGTCATGCTCGAAAAATGCGGCATGATTTCGGTGATCGCGGATCCGCTGGACGACCAGTTGATCGACATCGCCAAAGGCAAACGTCAAGATATTGTCGACCTCATCTACGGTATGATGGACGGCAAAGAGCCGGATATTGCGAGCCTGCCGAAAGAGCTGCAGGATTATGCCAAAACCGTGAATGTCATTCTTGGCAAATCACTCTATTCTGATTCCTGGCTGGAGCTGTAAGTCATTCCAATGGGGCTGCAGGTTGCGGGTTGCGATTTTTAAGTCAATGTGGTGACGGCGACTCGGAGGATAGACGCAAGCTCTATCACCGACAAAGGAAATGAACCAGGGGGAAGCCTCGCTGCGCGCGTCGCATGTGAGGCTTTTCAATTATTGAACAGGTGCCATCGATTTGTATCGATGTCCTTATAAGAGGTTTCCAAACCCCATCTAACACCCTCCCGCCAAAGGTTTACCCGCCTCAGGCGGGCGGATAAATCTCGGTGTTGCGGTCCTTCTCGAACAGCGTCAGAGGGCCCTGTCCCCGGGCACTGGAAACATACGCTCGTGTACGCCGCGTTATTTCCTCGTTCCACGATTTGTCCGTGGACGTGATCTAAGGTTTTGAAACACTATCTGATCGGCAATGTCAAAAAGTTCCCCGACCTGCCGGAAGTTCGTTCCGCTCCCACTCACCCCAACCGTCTCTGAGATGATACACTTTGTCAAAACCGGCCAGGATGAGTTTTTCAGCCAGGTTTTGCGACAGGGTGCAGGCCTTTCCCTCACAATAGGTGATCAGCACGGTATCCGGGGCGGTCGCCGCCAGAAAGGGGCCGATGTAGTCTTCGAAACTTTGATCGGGGATGTTTATCGCACCGTCAATATGGCCGTTCCGATAATCCTCAGGCGAGCGGGCATCCACAAAAAGGGCAGACCCTTTTCGGAAGCGGTCGATCGCCTCGTCCAAAGAAATTTCCCGGACGCCTGCAACCGTTTCCGGTTTATCTAAAATGGTGGGTGGTTCGACGGGGAGAGGCGTGGGCCCCAGGATGTCGAGGGATTTTTGCCTGGTCAAGTTGATTCCGAATGCCAGGCATCCCGCAAGGATAAGGATTCCCAGCGATTCCCGGAACCCTTTCCGCAGAAGTTTTTTGAGTGACATGGTTCTTCTCTTAAAACCCGGCAAAGATAGATGGCCGTCCGGGTTTCTGCAGCTTATGCTGCTGAAAAACGGATAGACCGGTCACAAATCCTGCCGGATGGCTTGTTGCACATATGCCGGCAGTTGGTCGTAGATTTCGATTGGATTTCGCAGCGGTTTGCGGCGGTCAATCCGCATGCCGTTGGCCTCGGCTTCCGGTTTCCCCAGATCTATGGGGTCCGGTTTGGTTCGCAGCGGGTGACCGCTGGTATCGGTAACCGGCAGAACGATCGGCCCCTCTCCGGTCAATACATAGCACATCTGTCCGTTCCGCAGCGAGATGATACTTCCGGGCGGACAAATCCCCAGGGTTTTTACAAACGAGTGCAGTATGAACTGCAGCATCCGGTCCTTTTCGGCGTATTTGCGGTATATTTCCGTTACAACGCTTACCGGATTGAGGGCCTCTTTGTAACACCTTTTCGAAGTCATTGCATCATAGATGTCGACCAGTTTCGCTACCTTAACAAAAGGCGGCAGCTCTATCGGCAGTTTGTCGGTCGGATAGCAGTTGGTCTCACCGCGGTGCAGGGCACTGTGATGATACTTCACGACGGTCTCGACGGTCAGGTTTTTGAGTTGGTTGCGGTTAAGGATGTCGACCCCTTTTTCGTACGAATGGGTCTTGACGAGCTCAAATTCCTCTGCTGACAGACGCCCGGGTTTGTTTAGAATCTCGCCCGGTATGAGGACCTTGCCGATATCATGCAGAAAATAACCGATGGAAATGTCCTGAAGATCTGTTGGCAGGTAGTTGATAAATGACTCCCTGTTAGGATCCTGGGAGTGGTTTGAATTGCCGGCAAAAAAATCGTTGAGAAAGTTGTTGACGATTTCCGAGAAGTGGTCGTTGAAGCGGTTCAACACAGCCGTGCCGATAGTGCAGACGTTCACGGAGTGGTTATAAAGGTAATCATCGTATGAGAAGATCTCCTTGGTCAAATATATGAAAGCCGAACTGTTGCGTGTGAGAAAATTGAAGATGTCGGATACGGTGTGTTCGACCAGGGTGAAATCGAACTCACCTCCTGTCCTGCGAATATCTGAAATGACCTGCTTAATGCTTTCCTTGGCCTTGTGGTATTTCGAGACGGCTTCGGATTTTTGCCGGTTGATTTCCCTGATCTTGAATTCGACATCCGACAGCTCCGAATGACGATCGGTGGTGGTGGAGCCATCGCGTTTTGCCCCGGAGACGGAGAGGGGATTTCCATTGCCGTCCCACATGCCGCCGGTTGTCCCGGGATCGATTTCGAGATGAGTGATTCCAAATGTTTTGATGGTCAGGAGCGTGCGGACCTTGCTGACCGGGACATGTTTTTCCAATAGCAGGACGCCATTTGAATTGAGTATGTCAACGCCGGTTTTGATTATTCCGCCGTTACTCACAATGTCGATGAGGACATCGATATCGATGCGTTGTTTCAAGATCCACCGTCCTTCCGGTTCAGGAGGTGCCGGTTCTGGATTCGCAATATCCATCCGGCACAATAAAATTATTGCAGGAGACGGATGCCGTCCGGTATGAAAACCTGGGTTGTGAAATGGGAGCAAAGATGATCTTTGTGTAAAATACCTAATAGGATGTATATCGGGATTTTGGCAGCGGTTCTTTAGCGGCGGCAGAAAAATATCGCTCAAATTTCCCGCAGGGCCATTGGCACATATAGGACTCACCGCATTGGAATTCTCAGCACCACGCATAATTCATGGGTATCTGGTCATTTGAAAAAGCATGATATCCAGGCGCTATCCTGTCCTTTACAGGCAAATTTTGAGCGTTCACGACGGCGATTGGCGGTTATAGAATAATAATGATAGAATATTTGCCTTGCGGGAAGCGTGAAATGAGCGCGGCAGGGCCTTTTAATCGTTTCTAAACCAGAACGCAATCCCCCGGTTCTTCGCTTGGATCTGCGAAAACAACCTGCAGCTTCCTTTTGGGATTGCGGGAAGCCTTGAAAACGATGAGAACCTTTGTTAGCCTAAAAGTGGTATTAAAACCTCAGATCACGCCCAAGTGCAAGGCATGGGACGACGAAAAAACGCAGCATACACGAGCGTATGTACTCAGCGTCAGGGGGGGCCCCCTGACGCTGACCGAGCAGGACCGCAACGCCGTGACTTGTCCGCCCGCCTGAGGCGGGTAAACCTTTGGCGGATGGGGCGTTAGATGGGGTTTTAAAACCACCTATTGAGTCCATCCTCAATAGGTCAAACAGTTCGGAAGAATTCCGCCCCTGATTTGTGGAGACTGGCGTATATGATCAAGTCCAAAGCGCTCGAAGTCAATCTGGCCAGCTATCGGGTCGATGTCAGCATCGATGATAAGTACGCAACGCTGCAGGATATTATGTCCCGGTACTATGGCTTGACGGAAGGATTCAACACCTTCTTGAAGGAACTGTCCCATCCTTACCGCAACTGGAATTTCATCATTTCTGAAGCCAGACGATACACCCTCGAATACTTCCACCTCATGGACGACCACACCGACGGCCCGGAAGGCGCCCGGCTTTTTGTCGAGATTTTCATCGACGCCATCAATGCGGCCAGGGAGGACGTCGTCAAGGTCGAAGCTGTCGACAATCTCGTGCTGTTTCTTCAAAAGATAATCAACGACTCTCGTTCCGGGCTCGATCGTTTTGTACCGGTTCTCAACGAGGCTTTCGCCGGCATCCGGCATCTTAACGATGAATCCTTTTTCCTCTTCGTTAAAAGCTTTTATCAGCTCAAGCGGCTGGGGGAGATGCTGTTGCACAAAGCAGATCGGATCGATGGCGGCTTCGAGGCGATCAACACACTGCTGCTGCGGTATTTGCAGAGCAATTACGCCTACTGGCTTGCCGTCAGGGATCCACTCGACTGGTTTGAAGCCGAGGCCAGGGAAACGGACGAGTTGGGCAGTCTCAAGCATGTTACCCCTATCTTTGCCGAAATTACCCAAAACCGGATAAGGAACCTCGAAGCCCGACGAAGCGACATTGGCACCAAGTGGCCGGTCGATTCTCCCGAATTACTGCAGGAACTGCTCACACTGGCGGGATACGGCCAAATCGTTGAGATATACCGTCAGACACCTCAGAACCTTCTGGCCGCAGGAGGAAAAGCCCACGGAAATCAATGGAAAATAATTTTCCTGTTTCACATGATGGCCACTCCCGGGCTCACTATCATTCACGAGGAGGTTTTGCGTGACATTAACCGAACGGTCAGTTGGCTTATTGAAAACGAATCGGATCTGAACATCCGCAGACTGATCCGCAAGACCTTCACCATCCTTAAGAAACAGGCGCTCAGTTACCCGGCCACGGCTCTGAACGGTGTCCTGAATATGGGCAAGGGGGTCTACCGAACCGATGACAGCGAACTGGTTAATTATTTTATCGACCAGGTCATTGAGTTGCCGTTTCAAACACCGCGCATCAGTGGTGTTGGCGAAGACTGGCAGATCAAGGTTAACAAGGCCCACATCCAAAATATTCGGACCTGGCTGGCGTTGATCGAATTGAACCCCAAATGGTCGACCCGGCTTATCTCGGTTCTCATCATCCATCTGGCACTGGGTGGCGTGTTTTTAAAGGACACCGATCTCTTCCCCCGGGACATCACACGTTTGTTGAACAGGGACATCGGTCCGGTTTACAATCTGGTCAAACAACTGACACGACTGTTCCCGACCTACTTCAATGATATCGGCGCCGAAGGACGACTTCGCGACATATCGACCCGTATCGATGAAATAATGCGACGCCGAGACCCCCTGATCCACTTTCTGCGCAAGCAAAGTCATGTTGAGAGCAGCAACCAGATTATCGCCTTCATGGAAGCGACGATTTATTTCTGGGCGACGCGCGACAAGAAGATGTTGAAACAGGTCGTCCCGTCCGATATCTACGAACGGATCGACACCCACGGACCTTATATCGACGGGGTCCACGCCATCATGGTCCAATTGAAGCGCAAAGAAATCGATCTCCAGACTCTGCTGACGCTTAAGGAAGATCAGCTCCGTCGACTGATTGACGATATGAATGGCGAGATGACCGGGGAAGATCGTCAGCGGGTGGTTCTGCTGGTCGCTTTTTACAAATTGCTTCACCAAAAATACAGTGTCGATTACGTCGAATTAAAGAGTTATATATCGCAGTTATCCACCGAGGCCTTTCCGGATCTCAAGCGGCTGCGAAACGCTCTTGCGGAGCAGGATCTGAAAAAGAAGCTGTTCCTGTTGTTGGAATATCTGGGGCAGCTCAAGGGCATTATTCTTTCAACCGAGAAGTTTGAAATTCGGGAGGATATTTACAGGAAAAGACATATTACGATCGATATCCCATCCATGTATGGCAGTTATCACGAGCTGAAATTCGATGCCCTTGGATTGACGTATCGCATGGAGTCTTTGGTCAACGTTCTCTTTGAAGAATTGATCGAAAGCATCGATCTGAGCCTGATCACCAAGGCAACCTTTTACCAGATCTATGCCCGCCTGCGCCTCTTTGACAAGGCCCTGCGTCTCGATGGGATTTCATCGGTTGAAATCGAACGTCAACTTGACCTGTTGGCTCACTCACTGGAAGTAAAAGCGTTCACCTTCACCCAGTACCTGGACATCTTCAAAGGATTCGCCGCCGCCGTTAAAAATATCATCAACGACTACTTCCAAAATGTTCACGAAGAAAACCTCGATCGCATTTTGGCACAGATTTCCAGTGACCAAATTCTGTGCAAGTATATTCCCGATGGTTCCGGAGCCAGTATTGATCGCGAAAAAAACAAGCACCGGATTTCAGAGATTTTTTCCAGGGACCGCATCGCCTTTTCGCTGGGACTCCAGCAACTCGACCGCTTCGTCAGCCGTATTCTCAATATTCTGTTCCTGCAGGCGGACAAACTCCCGAAAGACAAACTACACCAACTGTTGATCTACGATCCCGATAACGCAATGACCTCCATCTCCAAGCCGGACAACCGGGTCACGGGGCTCATCTACCTGGGCAATAAGGGATTCAACCTCGTTGTGCTGCAGAGTTTGGGGTTGCCTGTCCCGCCCGGTTTTATCATTACCACCGAAGTGTTTCGCTGCCGCCAAGTCATTGACAGCTACCGGCCGGCAGAGAAGAACTTCAAGGACCAGATTGCCAGGCACATCATCTTGCTCGAAAAAATGACCGGCAAGATTTTCGGCAATCCTGAAAATCCGCTCCTATTTTCAGTTCGCAGCGGCTCCTCCATTTCCCAGCCCGGAATGATGGATACATTCCTGAATGTCGGCATCAACGAGAAAGTCGCCGGCGGGCTTGCAGCCAGGACGGGAAACCCTTGGTTCGCGTGGGACAACTACAGGCGATTTTTACAGTGTTACGGTATGGCCTTCGGACTCGAGCGGGATGAATTTGACGCCGTCATCAGGGATATGAAAAACCGTGCCGGGATTGCCTACAAGAAAGAATTTACCGGTAACCAGATGAAAAATGTGGCTCTGGCCTATAAGAAAATGATACAGGATTACCGGATAGAAATCTTGGAGGATCCCTTTGAACAGCTATACATGACCATCCAAAGCGTTCTCGATTCATGGGATTCCGCCAAAGCCAATACCTACCGCCGCATTATGGGAATATCGGACGACTGGGGTACGGCCATCACGGTTCAATCGATGGTGTACGGCAATCTGTCGGAGAATTCCGGCTCCGGCGTTTTTTTTACGCACAATCCCCGTTGGCCCGGGGAAACCCTAAAACTATGGGGTGATTTTACCCTGAGCAATCAAGGCGAGGATGTCGTTTCCGGTCTGGTCATCACCCTGCCGATTTCCATATATCAGCAGGAAATCGAAATGCGGCCAACGGACACGACTTTGGAGACCCATTACCCTGACATCTACACCGCCATGAAAAATTGGGCCGGCTACCTCGTTTATGAAAAAGGGTGGACCCCCCAGGAAATGGAGTTTACCTTCGAGTCACCGGCGGTCAAGGACCTCTATCTGCTTCAGTGCCGGGACATGTCGATGAGAGAACGCAAGAAGGTGAGCACCTTCGATTCGCTGGGAATTACCACGGACCGGTATCTGGGACACGGCATCGGCATCGGCGGCGGCGCACTGACCGGCCGTGTCGTATTTTCCTTGGAGGAAATCGACAAATGGCGTGCAGCGGAACCGCAGACAAACCTGATCCTGGCCCGCAGTGACACCGTACCGGACGACATCAGGGAAATTTATGCGGCCGACGGACTGTTGACCGCCCGCGGCGGGGTCACGTCCCACGCCTCTGTTGTCGCTCACCGCCTCGGCAAAACCTGCGTGGTTTGTGTCGGAGACCTGTTCTGCAACGAGAAAGAGAAAAGCTGCATGTTGAAAGACAGGCGAATCAAATCCGGCGATTTCATCAGTATTGATGGGCGCGAGGGTTCGGTTTATTTGGGGAAGCTGGCTGTTAACGAGAATTAGTGGACCGCGGACGGTTTGTTTAACTTCGATGATCCAAAAGGGGGACGATCAACATGAATGCGGCGAACGGCAATAAAGGGTTAACCCTTGGAGTCAACGGACTGGGACGAATCGGTAAATTGACTGTTTGGCACCACGTCGGGCGGAAGTATTTCAAGGAAATTGTCGTGAACATCGGCCGGAACGCCGGCACATCCCTGGCAGACATCGCCCATTACCTTGAGCGGGATTCCTCGTATGGATTGCTGTGGGCATTTCTTCACGGTCACGCGGCAGAACCGGTGATTGGCGATATCGATGAATCGGACGGTACCATTGTGGTGGACGGCGTTCGGATCAGAATCCTGCGATCCGACCGAAACCCGGCTGAGATCGCCTGGCGGGAGCATGGGGTTCGGTTGGTCGTTGACACGACCGGACGGTTTCTAGATCCATCCCTGGCACCGGAACACCCGGGCGGCAGTGTCCGCGGCCATCTCGAGGCCGGTGCTGAAAAGGTCATCGTATCAGCGCCTTTTAAGATGAAAGACAAAAAATCGGACGTGCGCGGTTCGACACCCGAAGATTCCGTCACCACGGTTATGGGGATTAATACCAACGATTATGATCCCCGTCGCCACCGCATCATCTCCAGCGCATCCTGCACGACCACATGTCTGGCACATATGGTCAAACCCCTTATTGACCACTTCGGGCCCCAGAAAATCCTGACCGCCTCCATGGCGACTGTCCATGCCGCCACTGGATCGCAGTCTGTTCTGGACCGCCTCCCCCAGGCAGGGAAGAAAGATTTACGGAAAAATCGCAGCATCATGAACAACATCATTTTGACAACAACCGGCGCGGCCAAAGCCCTGCGGCTGGTGATCCCCGAAATGCAGCAGATCGGTTTCATCGCCGAATCCGTGCGCGTCCCCATCGCCACGGGGTCATTGATTATCCTGGTTGTATACCTCCAGGAAGAGCCGGACCATGATCCGATCCGGCGTGGAATCATCAACGATGTCTACCGCCAGGCGGCCGCTCTCGATCCAAATAAATATTTACACTATTCGGAAAAACAGAATGTCTCAGGGGATATCGTCGGGGTTCCGCGTGCGGCCGCCATCATTGAAGGGTATGAGACCCATACCCGTACGGCGGAGGTTACCATCGACTTGGCGAATGTTCCCGGCCTTGATAAGAAAGTTATCGAGCAGCTAACCAATACCATGATCAGCATTCCAGTCACCCAAGCGGTTATTTACGGTTGGTACGACAACGAGATGGGCAGTTACGTGAACATGCTCGCTGACCGGACGATCAGTGTTGCCGAGCACATATAGGGTGAACGTGACGGCGGAAAAAATGTGCGATGTCCGAACCTGGTGAAGACTTTCCGACCCTTTATTTATCAGGGGTCTTATTGGAAGTGGTTTCAAAACCCCATCTAACACCCAACACTATCATTTCGGTCTTCTTGCGGTCATGCTATCAAGACCTGCCCCGCGCTAATGGCCGATTTCACCGGCGGAGGTTATCCCTTGGAGCATTTTTTTCAGGCTGGCGCTGAGAGCTAAAAATTCCGCCACATCCAGAGTCTCGGCTCTTCGTGACGACTCGATCCGAGCGCTTTCGAGGGCCTGCCGGGCAACATCGGTGTCGATTCCCAATTCACTTCCCGCCAGAGAATTCTTCAACATTTTCCGGCGCTGTCCAAATGCCGCCCGTATAACCCTGAAGAAAAAAAGCTCGTCATCGGCAGCGAGATAACCTGACTTGTTGAATTCTATTTTCAGAACCGTCGAATCCACCTTGGGGCGCGGTGTGAAAAGGTTTGCAGACACACGGGCGATGGAACGAATTGTCGCACAATACTGAATCATCACCGAAAGACGACCGTATTCCCTGCCCCCCGGAGCGGCAGTCAGGCGTTGAGCCAGTTCCAACTGAAACATCAGCACCGCACGTTTTACGGCGGCTCGAACCGAGATCAACTGGACCAAGACCTGCGAAGAAATGTTGTAGGGAAGGTTGCCCAGAACGATCAGTCTTCTGCCGGAATCGGCTGCAACGGCTGGTATATCGACCTGAAAGATACTCTTATTCAGTAGGGTGGTATTGGCAGTATTGTTTGCCAGGAGTTCGGCCTTCAGTAGATCCACGAGCCGGGAATCTTTTTCCACGGCCCATACTTTGGCCGCCTGACGGGCCGCCGGTATGGTCAACGCCCCTAAACCCGCGCCAATTTCGAGAACGACATCTTTATTCGTAATTCCTGCGTGGGAGACAATCATTGCAGCTGTGGATGGATCAGTCAGAAAATTCTGGCCCAGACGTTTGTCCGCGCTGATGTTCCAGGCCTTCAGAAGTGATATTCGGTGAGGTCATTATAGGCGCCTTTCGCTCTCGGCTTGCTGGTGATCGGCGTTACGGTTACAAAGACATTAAATCAGTTTATCCTATTAAGATCAAGCGGCGACAACCGGAACCGCAATGACGTTTTTTTATGCAGTCAAAAACTCCAGCGACTTGACTTTTATGAAGATGTTCAATATTTTTAGTGTGTTCCAATTTGGGTTTTTCTCTCTAACCTAATTTGAGCAGTTGTCGAGGCTTGCTCGCCTTTGGCGAGTTTGCCGCAGATCCTGTCGTTCCGTCCCGCCGCCGGCGGGATCGGCTATGCGGGTCCCGCTTACAGGAAGATGCGGCAAGGTCGGCAATCCCAAAGGGTTTCAAATTTAAAATTCAAATATGATAGAATTCCTTATAAAAAAAGTCTCCCCTAATTTTGAAATTTGAAACGCTCACTTTAGGTCAAAGTAAAATCCACTTGTCATTACCCTTTTTATAGAGGAGGACCTCCATGGCGAAGCGCAAGACCAAGAACATCAGTTTTGATGCAATGGTGAAATTTTTCTTGCACAATTACCACATACCCACAACGAAAGACGTCGATAAACTGATGGCACGATTAGATCAGATCGAAAAGTTGATCAAATCTACGGGCACGGCAAGAAGAGGCCGCCGAGCCACTACGACTATCGCAGGAGGCAGAAAACCACGCTCCGGCGGTGGGTCTACTGCTGTTGAACAGGTTCTGGCGGTGATTCGAGGTTTGAAGCAGGGTGCCGGATTGCCGGAAATCAAGGCCAAAACAGGTTTTGACGACAAAAAGGTTCGAAACATCATTTTTCGCTTGAACAAAAACGGTTCAATCGCACGCCTGAGCCGGGGAATATACATTGCCAAGTAAGAAAACGGTATTTGTTATCTGCAATAAACACCTTCTAATATGATCCCCGGCGGTGTTGCGGGAAGCTCAAAATAATCGCTGCGCTTTTTTCGGGCGTGCTTTATCAGAGTCCGCACCATGGTCAGCGGTCCGGGTGGTATTCTCGAGAGAACCCGTCGGGTTAACATGGATTTCTCCGTGTTTGGCTTCGGTCGGCAACCAGGCAAAACATTGGGAGGATATAAGGAATTTCATCATGGATCAAAAAAAAGACTATAACAACCCTGGCATTGACCTGCAATGGTCTTTCGGCGGGTATACCGTAAAAAGAATTGAGGAGATTGCCGAAGCTGGAATTTTCTTCTACGAACTCGAGCACGCCGCCAGCGGTGCCCGGCACATCCATCTCAGCAATGACGACCGCGAAAACACATTTGCGGTTGCATTCAAAACCGTCCCGAAAGATTCAACCGGTGTCGCGCATATACTGGAGCACACGGTTCTGTGCGGTTCAGAAAAATACCCGGTGCGGGATCCCTTCTTCTCCATGCTCAAACGCAGCCTGAGCACTTTCATGAATGCCTTTACCGCATCGGATTGGACAATGTACCCGTTTTCGACCCAGAACTCCAAAGACTACCGCAACCTGATGGATGTCTATCTCGATGCGATTTTTTTCCCCAAGCTTACAGAACTTAGCTTCAAACAGGAAGGACATCGCCTGGAGATCAACGGGGAGTCGGCTGGTGGTGGCGTTTCCTCGCAGCTGGTATACAAGGGCGTTGTGTACAACGAGATGAAAGGTGCCATGTCGTCAGCCGACCAGGTAATGGCGCGCTCTCTTCTCAAGTCTCTTTACCCGTCTACTACTTACAGTTACAATTCCGGCGGTGACCCGTCAGTGATTCCACAGTTGACCTACGCGCAGTTGAAAGCCTTTCACCAACATCACTATCACCCCAGCAATGCTTATTTTTATACCTACGGAAACCAGCCCCTGCAGGATCACCTGGCGTTCATCGAAGAAAAGATCCTGAAAAAATTCACGCGTATCCAACCGGACACAGAAGTCCCACAGCAACCACGCTGGCGTCAACCGCGCCAGGCCACCTTTTACTATCCTTTGTCGGAGAATGAGGATCCGGCAAGTAAATGCCAGGCCTGTGTGGCTTGGCTCACTGCCGATATTCGCGACAGTTCCGAGGTGCTGGCCTTGGCCCTTCTGGAGCAGATACTACTTGGAAATCCCGGGTCTCCGCTGAGAAAAGCACTGATCGACTCCCAACTGGGAGCGGCCCTTTGCGATGCAGCCGGATTCGATGCCGACAACCGTGACACTATGTTTGTCGCCGGTCTCAAAGAAATGCAGGCGTCGGCGGTAGAGCAACTTGAGACAGTCGTTTTCGACGTGCTCGATACACTGGCAACCGGCGGTATCGACGAATCTTTGGTCGCGTCGGCCTTACATCAGATCGAGTTCCACCGCAAGGAGGTTACCAACACACCGTATCCATACGGCATCAAACAGTTGCTCATCATTGCCGCTATCTGGATTCACGGCGGAGATCCATTGAAAAGGCTGCGGTTGGATGACGACCTCATGTGGATCCGCCGCAAGGTGGCCGGTGGGAAATTCTTCGAGGAGTGCATCCGGAATCATCTTCTCGGCAACGACCACCGCCTTCTATTCAGATTACTGCCCGATCAACAGATGACCAAAAAGGAAGAAATCAGGGTCGCCCGGGAGCTAGAACAAATAAGTGCGAAATTAAAGAAATCCGATTTCAGTAAAATCGCCTCTGACGCAGATGCCCTGGAGAAATTACAGGAGACCGAAGAAGACTTGTCTTGCTTGCCAACACTGTCAAGGGCTGATGTCCCGGCTGACATTCCGCGTATTGCTGGCCGTGTAACAGCGGCAGATGCCCCGATTACCGCCTATGAACAGAGAACATCGGGGATCTTTTACTTTGCAACCGCCGCCGGCGCTGGGCAAATACCCCCGGCACTGGTTCCTCTTGTTCCATTCTTTTGCTACATCTTTCCCAGGATTGGAACAACAAAATACGATTACACCACGATGGCCAACCGCATAGACCTTTACACCGGCGGTATCAGCTTGTCTGCGCATTCCAGGACCGGATTCGACAACGACGGGAACTGTATTCCCTTTGTTTCTTTCAACTCCAAGTGCCTGGACCGCAACCAGGAACCGATGTTAGCGATTGTCGCAGAGCTGATATTCGATACCGATTTCTCCGACTTGAGCCGGTTGAAAAACCTCATGATGGAGTACCGGGCATCCCTCGAATCGATGGTCCTCCACAACGGCCATCGTTTGGCCATCTCGCTCGCGGCACGGAATTTCTCCACAACAAGGAACCTGAGTGAACTCTGGTCGGGCGTATTACAACTAAAAGCAATTAAGGAACTTACAAAGGCGCCAACGGATGCCACGCTTACGAAATTGGCCGATGACATGTCGACCATTCGGCGATCGGTATTTTTCAGAGACAACATGAAGGTTGCTTTAATCGGCGAAAAAGGCGTCATTGCAGCGGCCACAACGCCGGTATTGGACATTTGCCGTCGGATGCAAAAACCAGCGGAGGATGTAGGTACCGGTGGGGCCTTCCGGCCACCGATTGATTTCACCCCTGACAGCATGGTCAGGGAGGGTTGGAGCACTTCATCGGCAGTGTCCTTTGTCTCCCAGGCATTTGAAACCGTCAGAATGGAGCATCCTGATGCCCCGGCATTGGCGGTTATCGGAAAATTCCTGCGATCACTCTACCTGCATCGCGAGATTCGAGAGAAAGGCGGGGCTTACGGCGGCTTTTCGTTATACAACCCGGAGGATGGACTTTTTTGCCTGGCATCGTACAGGGATCCACACATCGTTTCTACGCTCGACGTATTCAACAACGCTGCCGCCTTCGTACTTTCGGATTCATACAGCGACACGGATGTTGACGAAGCTGTACTACAGGTCTGTTCCGAAATCGACAAACCTGATCCACCGGGGCCGGCTGCCCGCAAGGCATTTTACCGCGAGATAATTCACCTTACCGATGAGGCCCGGCAGCAATTCAAGGAACGACTCCTGGATCTTAACCGCCGCCGAGTGAAGGAAGCGGCAATCAAATATTTTAATCCGGACCAAGGCGATCACGCCGTGGCTGTCATCTCCGGGGAGAACCAGCTGCAGATGGCCAACGAGAAAATCGATCCTCCGCTGGTGCTGCACAGAATATAGCCAAGGAACGGATACCGGCGCCCGGTGCAACGCCCACCGATGGGGTCGAGTCAGGTTTCCAAGTCTTAAATTTATGACCACCTGCCGTAACAGTTGACCCCGGTGAAAGCCGCCCGGAATCGCTCCAGCAGTGACGTCATCGTTCTGTCTGGCGGTTTTGTTTAGACAAGCCGTCGCCGGATTTCACCCGGATCGCGCCTGACATTCAGTTGGCGACCGGGCACGTCGATGTCGATGATAACCCCATTTCGAATGGCACCGATCGGGCCGCCGTTATATGCCTGCCTCTCGACATGCCCGATACAGGGATCTGCGGTGGCTCCCGAAAAACGGCCGTCGGTAATCAGGGCAACCCGCTTGTAACCGGCGCCTTTGATGGCGTCGGTCGGCATCAGCATTTCCGGCATGCCGGTGCTCCCGCCGGCTCCTGGTATGGCACCACCAATACATCGCCTTCAGTGATGCGTTTCGCCTCGGCGGCATCCAGCAATGCCTTTCCAGAATGATACACCTTTGCCGGGCCTGTATGTGCCAGCATGTCGCTGTCGACAACCGTCTGTTTGATTATTGCGCTGTGGGCAATGTTGCCTTTTAGCGCGGTGATCCCACCCTCAGCATGATAGGCATCCTCCCGGCTTCTGATAACTTCATGATTCCGGATGTCACCGCCGGCTGCCAAATCTGCAATGCTAAGGACGCCGACTGTTGCGCTGTCCTTTATCGGGCCTTTCAACCGGTTGAGCACGGCCGGAATATCGCCGGCGGCATCGACATCTTCCATTTCGTAAGGTCCGGCCGGGATAACAGCGCAAGGGGGGGCAGGGAAATACGGTCGAACATGTCCACATCGATGTCGATCCGGTCCATTCCGGCCGGTCACGTTTCGGCAGCGCGTCGATGGCCGGTCGATCATGACAGGCTGGTGGCTACCCGGTTAGACTTTTGGCGTTGTCCGGGAAATTGGATTTAAAGGCTTGACGAATTGATAGCCCTTGAGCTATTAAAAAGGTTTATTTATACTCAAATAAAGCGATTTTCAAGGCTTGCTTGCCTCTGGCGATTTTGCCGCAGATACAAGGAAAAGGTCGTTCCGCCATAGTCTGCTATGCGGGTCCCGCTTACGGGAAGATGCGGTAATCCGCCAGGGGCGGATAAAAATTGGAAATCCCTTAGGGTTTTATATTTTCGAAAATCGAATTGATAGAATTCCTTATACTTATTTTTAATTTCGTCCTTTCGAAAATATGAAACGCTCAACTTGGGTTATACTCGTGCAAAAACGAGGACGTAACAGCAACCCCGCAACCGCCGGCCTTTAAAACAGGTCGCATATTCATACGCCATGATACAACTAATACGAGGGTTCAAGGACATTTTGCCGGGGGAAATAGAGACCTGGCAGTGGATCGAACGAACGGTCGCCGCGCTGTTCGGAGATTTTGGATTCAAGGAAATCCGGATCCCGGTCATGGAACGCACGGAGTTATTTGCCCGCAGCATCGGGGAAGATACCGATATCGTCGAGAAAGAAATGTACACTTTCCCGGATCGCAAGGGTGATTTAATCACCTTGCGGCCGGAGGCAACGGCCTCGATCGTGCGTGCGTATATTCAGCACCGCCTGTATGCAGCGGATCCGGTCCAGAAATTCTATACCATCGGACCCATGTTTCGCCGCGAACGTCCCCAGAAAGGGCGCTATCGCCAGTTTTATCAGATTAACGCCGAAGTCTTCGGTATTGCTTCGCCCCTGATCGATGTGCAATTGATTTTTTTGTTGATGACATTGCTGAACCGGCTCGGGGTGGCCAATGTACAGGCCCACATCAACTCTCTTGGCTGCCCTGACTGCCGTCCGAACTACCGTCTGGCCCTCGCCGATTACCTTGCGAGTGTCAGCGACAGTCTTTGTAAGGATTGCCGCAGAAGGCGGGAGCGTAATCCACTGCGGGTGCTTGACTGCAAGGTGCCTTCCTGCCGGCAGGCGATGACCGATGCCCCGTCCATCCTCGACCATTTGTGTGACGACTGCCGCCATGATTTTGACTTGGTTCGGGAATCACTCGAGCGACTCGGTGTGGCATATGTGACCGACAAGCGACTGGTCAGGGGACTCGACTATTACACGCGGACCACCTTTGAGATCCAAACCGGGGCACTGGGCGCCCAAAGTGCGGTTGCCGGAGGCGGCCGTTATGACGGGCTGGTAAAAGTCCTCGGCGGTCCGGACATGCCGGCCACCGGGTTTGCCATCGGTCTGGATCGACTGGCGGAAATTGTGGCGCAGCAAGAGCGAGGACACCTAAAAACACCGGATTTATACGTGGCCGCTTTGGGCAGGGCAGGGCAGAGACAGGCGTTTTTGTGGATCTGTCGCTGGTGTGATCAGGGCCTCTGGGTCGAGATGGATTACGGCGATCGAAGCCTCAAGAGTCAGATGAAGCGGGCCGACAAATTAGGTGCGGATTTCGTGATGATTATCGGCGACAATGAAATCAAGGAAGGGGCCGCTGTCCTGAGAAATATGAAGACCAAGAAACAGGTGCGGATCGAACTTGATGAAATCCTGGAAAAGGTGCCAGAGAACGTGCAGAGGCACTGATATAGAATCGAGCCGAATGTTTTAAGGAGAATGACAGTTGAAAGGAGTGGCAATCGTTGGCTGATAAACTCGGAAACATGCGCAGAACCCATTCATGCTGCGAACTGGGATTAGACGACGTCGGGAAAGAGGTTATCCTGATGGGTTGGGTGCAACGCCGACGGGACCACGGTGGCGTAATTTTTATCGACCTGAGGGACAGGAATGGGATCACCCAGGTGGTTTTCAACCCCGATGTGGCTGATGCGGTGCATGCAAAGGCGCACGCCATCAGGAGCGAGTTCGTTCTGGCGGTCCGCGGGACGGTGGATAATCGCCCGGAAGGAATGGTGAACCCCAAACTGAAGACCGGTGCCATCGAAGTGTTGGTTACGGAACTGAAAATTCTCAACAATGCCCAGACCCCGCCATTTATGATCGAAGACGACATTGAAGTCACCGAAACCGTGCGTCTGAGCAGCCGACACCTCGATTTGAGGCGTCCGCTGATGCAACGGAATATCCTTGCGCGTCATCGGGCAGCCGTTTCCGTGCGCTCTTATTTGAACGACAACGGGTTCCTCGATATCGAAACCCCATTTCTGACACGCAGCACGCCGGAAGGTGCGCGCGACTACCTCGTACCGAGCCGGGTCAACCCGGGGCAGTTTTACGCGTTGCCCCAGTCCCCCCAGCTGTTTAAGCAACTGCTGATGATTTCAGGTTTTGACCGCTATTATCAGATCGTGCGCTGCTTCAGGGACGAAGACCTCCGGGCGGACCGCCAGCCGGAGTTTACCCAGATCGACCTTGAAATGTCCTTTGTCGGTGAAGAGGACGTGATGGATATTGCCGAGGGAATGACAGCCAAACTTTTCCAGGATGTTCTCGGCGTAAAACTTGCCACACCTTTTGCGCGCCTGTCTTATGCCGAGGCTGTGGGTCGTTTTGGACTCGACAAACCCGACACCCGGTTCGGCCTGGAGTTGACCGATGTTTCAGATATTGTGGTTAACACCGATTTCAAGGTCTTTTCGAACGTCGTAAAAAAGGGCGGCGTCGTAAAGGCCCTGAACGCCAAGGGTTGCATCGACATGTCGCGCAAAGATATCGACGATCTGACCGCTTTTGTCTCCGTCTATCGGGCCAAGGGACTCGCATGGATCAAGGTCAGGGACAATGAGTGGCAATCGCCGATTGCCAAGTTTTTCAGCGATTCAGAAAAGAACGATCTGTCGCGTTGCATCGACATGCGACCCGGGGACCTTGTTTTTTTCGTTGCCGATCAGCCCAAAGTGACCAACGAGGCCCTCGGGCACTTGCGCAATCACTTGGGCAGGAAGCTCGAATTGATCGATGAGAGCGCTTTCAACTTCGTCTGGGTGACCCAGTTCCCGTTGATGGAATACGATGAAAATGAAAAAAGGTACCAGGCCTTGCATCACCCCTTCACGGCACCGTTGGAGGAAGATTACGATCTTCTTTCCAAAGATCCGCTGTCCGTCCGCTCGCGGGCCTACGACCTGGTTCTGAATGGTTCCGAAATCGGGGGTGGCAGCATCCGTATTCATCAGATTGATCTACAAGAAAAGGTATTCAACGCCTTGGGCATGGCACCGGAGGAATATCGGGAAAAGTTCGGCTTCCTCCTCTCGGCCCTCGACTCCGGCGCCCCGCCCCACGGCGGCATCGCTTTTGGACTCGATCGCTTGGTGATGCTGCTGTGCGGCCAGAGCTCCATCCGGGACGTCATTGCTTTCCCCAAGACGCAGAAGGCTTCGTGCCTGCTGACAGGAGCGCCATCAGCGACGGCCAAAGCCCAATTGGACGAACTCTCGATCAGGCTGCGGCTGGTAGAATAGGCGATTCGGGGAAGACCCAGCGGTCCATTTTGGGGTTGACAATCGAACACGAGTCGACTAAGTAGGCATACTTTCTGGAAATCAAACTTCTTGTTCCTCGGTAGCTCAATAGGCAGAGCGGGTGGCTGTTAACCACTAGGTTGTAGGTTCGAGTCCTACCCGAGGAGCCAAGAATCACTTGCTGTAAGAACTTCGGCTCTTACAGCGCTTTTATTTTGTATGGTCGCCAGAATGCCTCGCGTGCTCGCTTCGATTTCCACCACCGGAAGCCGGATCGTAATCCTGTCAATAAAAAGTCGCAGATAGCGCTTTACCGTCCTTCGGTTGGACCCGTTGCGGAAGGCTTCGTTTATGACATTCTGAAAATGATCGATTGTTTCGTCTTGAAATAGATGTGGGGGAGGGGACTTCGGCCGGTTCAGCCGTTCAATGGCATTCTCAAGAAGCTCCTTTTTGTCCTTCAACTCCCGAATTCGTTCGGCCACAAGATCGAGTTCCAATACGCCCGATTCGATAACCTCGTATTGCCGGGTTAACCGGTGTTTTACATCGTTGAGCTGAGTGGTCAACCGATCACGATTAACATCAGCTCTCTTGCTTGCACGCCCGAGCTGTCTGTAAATACCAGCGAGGAGCTTTTTAAGCCTGTCCCTTGTAAACAATCTGCGGGTCAGGTGGTCCAGGACGGCCGTTTCCAGTTTGTCGGCGGCAATGCGCTGGCCCAGGCAGGCGGCCTTTCCCTTGCGGAAATAATTGGCGCAGTTGTAATAGGTATACCTGCCGCCCTTTGCGGTTTCCAGGGCGAAACTGGCCCCGCACAGGCCACACTTGGCGATGCCGGTGAGAAGGGTCTTGGAGGTTGTGGCTGAGGGGTTGACCCGGGCCGTGATCGGGTTGCGGCTTTCCTTCAAGGTCTTAGCCCGCTTCCAGGTGGGTTCATCCACGATGGGATCGACCGGGATCAGGATCCATTCGGACCTCGGGTTCGGCTTCTTTTGGCGACCGGTGGTTTTGTTGAAATAGTACCGGCCCACATACGACTCGTCGCCTATGATGGCAAGGACATTGTTTTTAGTCCACATGTGGCCACGACGAAGGAGGCCTTCCTGGTTAAACTCGTTGGCAATGGCTTTGGCACCGGCCCCGGTTACATAATTGGTATAGATCCTCCGGACGATCCCGGCTTCCACCGGATCGACGGCAAGCCGTGATTTGGTTCGCTTATTACCCATTCTCCTTTACAACACGAAACCCGAACTTTGGTTTGGAGCCATTATAATAGCCCTGGCGGGCGTTCTCCTTCAGAGCCCGCAGGGTATGAAATCCGTTGATGTTGCTCTCATATTCATCGATCAGCTCGAAGACCCCCTCTACAAAAATCCCCATGGGGTCATTATTAAATTCCTGGTTAATAGCGACTACCTTCACCCCGGCGTTACCGAGTTTGCGCTTCCAGAATTTGGCGCCAGTAGAATCGCGAAAGAACCGGCTGGTGTGAAGTGTGACAATCACGTCAAAGGGTCGGTCCTGACCCCGCGCTTGGGCCACCATCTCTTGGAACACTGGGCGGTTCTCGTCACGGCCCGAGGCACCTGGCTCTACAAACTCACTCACCACCCGGTACCCTTTGTCTTTGCACCACTTTTGCATCTGGAGGATCTGGTCCGGGATGGACAGATCCTTCTCCGCCTGCCGACCGGTGCTCACCCGGGCATATAGGGCAACCCGTAGTTTCCTTTGTGAAGATTTCATTGAATGCTCCTTTCAACAGTGCCGACAGCAGCACGAGCTCCTCCTCCAGAACCACATCGGTGAGGTCCGGTAGTTGGCTAACTATCTGTAATGTAATATGATTGTCTCTCATAAAAAACACAGCGTGAAGGCTAACGTCAACATTTGCAACGATAATGGCCGCTTCTACAAACCAAAAAATACAAAACCGGCCAGGGTTGTCCAGGGTAGTCCTCAGTTACCCTGGACGGCGAAAACCCGCGTCGTTCTTAATTTGGTCAGGGTGACCAGGGTGGTCAGGGTTCAGAAAACTTTTTCAAAACAAGGACTGTTTTTTTATTTGTAGAAGTAGCCGGTGTGTGTTTTTCAAAGTTTGTAAGACCCTGACCACCCTGGTCACCCTGACCAGCCCGTGTCGGTCGGGGCCTCAAACCGGCCAGGGTAGGATTTGTATAACCCTGGCCACCCTGGCCGGTTTTGTATGTGTGTGTTGAACAAATGGATGAAAGAACCCTGGTCACCCTGACCACGTTACGATTAGTATAGTTTTTCGTGATCGATTTCCCCGTCGATCTCCTTGGACCATAATATTTTAAAACCAATATATTCCTCGAACTGCTTTCGACATTCCCTAAGCGGTGGGAACTGGATCACTTGAATCCTTATCCCTTTTTTTCTTGGCCTAAGCCGCTTCAATCCAGGACACATTGTTTTGATTTCCTTCATGAACAGATTTATCGCTGGAAGGTATTTCTCTGAGAGATTCTTACAAAATTCCTGAAATTCCATATAAAAGCTTCCTGTCTCAATGGGTTTTGAATCTCCCCAAGTCCAATCTACTTCTCTAAGGCGGGTAATCCAAAATTTTCCGGTGGGTGTGAAGGACCGCTCGATTTGATCCAGCAGGGCGTCTGTCCTCGGAAAGTCCCGCAAGTTTATTTCGGAATAATCCAGCCGCAGAAGATCATAGAGCATGGCTTCACGACCACCGTCCCTAATCTGCTTGAACAAGGCGTTGAAGTATTCTCTGTCACCGGTACGTGTGCCGGGCACGTCCAACACGAAGAACCGCCGCTCTTTCGGCCCGGCCGGTATCACCCATTGATTGTTTGAGGCGATGATGAAGTTTGTATGATTTTGAACGGTCAGCGGGTCCTTGAATTTTTGCTCGCAGGTAATGGTTCTCTCTGTAATCAGCGCCTTGATGGCGCCCTCGGAGGATTTTTCACCGGCCCATACTGCCTCGTCCACGAAAGCCAGGATGCAATTTTTGAAGTGGGCATTAAAGCGACCGTGGAAAAGGTTTTGGTTCTGGATGGGGAGAAAATGAATGACGAAAGCAGAGTTGGTTGATCAGATGGCAAAGGACGCGGGGATTTCAAAGGCTGCGGCAGGCAACGCACTGGACTCATTTATGAGTAACGTCACCAAGGCACTGAAAAAGAAGGACGGCAAGGTGAGGCTGGTCGGCTTCGGCACGTTTCAGAAAACTCGCCGCAAGGCACGAAAAGGCCGCAATCCGCAGACCGGAGAGGCGATCAAGATTAAGGCCAAGAACGTCGTAAAGTTTAAGGTTGGGAAGAAACTCAGCGCGGCCGTATAGTTGCACCAATTTTTAGAAGGGGCGGTTTATCCGGTTAACGGGTAGAGCGCCCTTTCTATTTCTGGAGGATGCCGAACTAAGAGGGTAGGGTGATGAGGTAAACAATAAGGGCAGAGTCTTATTAGAGGCCCTGCCTTCATCATTTTCTGCAATGCGATGCTGATTTCGTTTATTGATAATTTTGAATAATTTTCGTAGACAAACATACCATGAATACTGCCGACCGCTCGATTGCACTGTTATCATCCTAAATACAATCCGCTGAACAGGAGGGCCCCTGTTCCGAGGCCCGACTTCGCTATCTTAAAAAACGGTCAGATATTAGCCCTGCTGGATTCTAAATATAGAGATCTGTGGGACAAGAGTTTGCCAAGGGAGATGTTGTATCAATTGTCAATTTATGCCATGAGTCAGCAAGATAAACGTGAGGCGACCATTTTGTATCCTGTGGTTGGTGATCATGCAAAAGAGGCCAGGATCGAGATTCACGAACCGTTTTATGGAAGTGGTCAAGCACAAGTCGCCCTTCGGCCAATAAACCTGTTGCACCTAAATGAACTGGTTTTTGGGCCTCAAACGAGGCAAAACGAAAGAGACAGATCTGATTTTGCCCACTATCTTGCCTTCGGGAAAAATTGAAGATAGCTTATAAGTGTTTTATCGATAGTCCCGCCAAAAAGAAGGCCAAAACTTTACTATCAAGTTTTGGCCTTATCAGATAATCAGATTGTGATATTTCTCAGCGGGATTATTGATAAAACTTGGCTGTACGAAGCCGTTATTTAAATTGGCATGAAATATGCTGTATGGGTAAAGTATTCACCTTCTCTTTTTCATCGTAATTACAGTGGGTAATATCACATACGAATGAAAAAATTGAAAGTAAAAATTTTATATCCTTGCATCATTAAATTAACGAAAATAACAAAATTAGAAAAATAGCCTGAAAAATAAAAATGATGTTGGAAACGAATTGGGCAGCTACCGCGGAGCGGTTTCGTACATCCACATTATATCCATAGTTATGACTAACTCATGTTACTGGCAAGAAACTTTGAAATTTTGGGAGCACGATATTTTTAATATATCATCTACCTATCTTCAGTTGGTGGGAAATTGTGATATTTTATGATATCGCAGGTTTTCGGAGGTGCCTTTTTTAGAAAATTATCTCAATGTATCACAACGCGCCTGGATTATATTAAATACCGAACTCGCATTATGAAATTGCCAATCAGCAATCGACCAACAGGAACAATATATCATTTAGTTGATCATCAAAATGATATGGCACGCGACAGTATAAATGATCCATCATTGTTTATCACTTGATCCCTCAACTTATTCACTCTATACATAAAAATATAAAATTTTAGCGAGCCACAACTTATTGAAAAGTACTTCGATGGCTCCTTAAACCTGTATCTATTGCTGGTTGTTCATTATTGTCTCGATTTGAGTGGCCCTATCGCAGAGTTTGCCAAATGCAAAAACGTCATAGAAAAAGAGTTCCAGCCTTTATTATGTTGTTTCTGCTGTTTCCGTTTTTGGCGCATTCCCAAGCAAAGCAACATGACTATGACGTCATCATTATAAACGGAATCATTTATGATGGTACCGGTGGTGCGCCGATAAAGGCTGATATAGGTATCAAAAATGACCGTATCGTTGCTGTCAGCAAGTTTGGGCTGGATAACGCACGAAAGGTAGTTGATGCACATGAGTTGGCCGTCGCGCCTGGCTTCATCAACATGTTATCATGGTCGGTGGTGTCGCTAATTGCGGATGGCCGCTCGCAAAGTGAAATTCGCCAGGGCGTGACAACCGAAATTTTCGGAGAGGGATTCTCGATGGGCCCCCTGAACGATGACATGAAGCATCGTATCATCGACGGTCAGACCGATTTCAAATTCGATATCCCCTGGACAACGCTTGCCGAATACCTCACGTACATTGAAAAGCGCGGCGTTTCTCCAAATATTGCTTCTTTTATTGGAGCAGCAACAATTCGCATCCATGTGCTGGGTTGGGAAGACACAAACTCCACACCAGCTCAGCTCGAACAGATGCGTGAACTGGTGCGCAGAGAGATGGCGGCTGGTGCGCTGGGCATCGGCTCGGCGCTGTTGTACGCTCCCGGCGCTTACGCCACCACCGAGGAACTGATCGAAATATGCAAGGTTGCAGCAGCGTACAAGGGAAAATACATCTCGCACATCCGCGATGAGGGGCGCGGGCTGTTAAAGGCGGTTAAGGAGCTTATCCGCATCAGCGAGAAAGCAGAACTACCGGCTGAAATTTATCATCTGAAGGCGGCCGGTGAGGGGAACTGGAACCAGATGGACCGTGTGATAGACCTGATTAATAAGGCCAGGCGAAAAGGGTTGAAGATTACAGCGAACATGTATCTTTACACGGCGAGTTCGACCGGACTGAGCTCGCTTTTCCCCAAGTGGGCACACAGTGGAGGAGAGTCCGAACTTTATAGAAGACTGGAGGCTCCTGATACCCGTAAACGCATTGCCAAAACAATACGTGCGCAGGGCAATATGCCTCGCACCCTGCTTGTCGGTTTCAAATCGAAATCGCTTAGACCGCTCATCGGTAAAACACTGGATGAAGCCGCCGCGATGCGTGGCGAAGACAAGGTCGAAACAATTTTGAATCTGGTGTTGGAAGACCAATCGCCTGTTTCGGCGGTCTTTTTTAATATGAGTGAAGAGAATATCAAGAAGCAGCTTCGCCTGCCCTGGGTATCGATTTGCTCTGATGGTGCTTCAATGGCCCCTGAAGGCATTTTCTTGCTATCGTCAACGCATCCACGCGCTTACGGAAACTTCGCACGCCTTCTCGGCAAGTATGTGCGAGAGGAAAAAGTGATATCCCTTCAGGAAGCAGTGCGTCGTATGACTGGTTTACCCGCTACCAATTTAGGTCTTGATCATCGCGGTTTTCTAAAAGAGGGCATGTTTGCAGATATCGTTGTGTTTGATCCGAAAACTATCCAGGACCAGGCAAGTTATGAAGACCCTCACAAGTACGCTGTTGGAATGAAGCATGTCTTTGTCAATGGCGTCCAGGTCCTCAAGGATGGAATTCACACTGGGGCGAAACCAGGAAGAGCATTATGGGGGCCGGGAAAAGTAAGATAAGGAAAAGGCTAACTATCGTAAAGCCAAAATTAAAGATCAAGTCGATCAATTTGAATCGGGAAACAAATCCCCGATATCTATCTGACTCGAACAAAAACCAACTTTATGGTAGCCTAATATTTTGCAGGTATGGGACGGACAAGGTGTTGTGATACCTCCAAGTGCGCCACGAGCGCACTTTTAATATAAAGTGTGCGTAACTGCACAGAAGATGAGGGAGGGTCCCTCGGAGTCGGCTTGCAGGAGCAGGCTTCAAACCACCTTAAGCTGCATCGGTAAAGAGCCGTTGTGGTGAGCGTTAAGGGAAAGGCATGGCAAAGACCGTGTCCGGTACGGATCAAGGAGATGAGTGCAAGCGAACCATTGATGAGGTGTCGAAATATCTGAGATGGCGTCAAAACTGTGGGTACTTGGAGGCCTGCAGGATAAGCCCAGAGAGAGCCTGTTTATTGTCTGGGCGGCGTCCGGCATAGAGATGGCATGAACTTGATCCAGGCTTTTGTGCGGAACGTGGGAACCTGTCGTCCCGATGCTAAGGGAGAAACGCAAGTGGCGGCCCCACAAGCGTGAGAGTACCAATGCGGGACACGGGGGCGGAACAACCCGTAGTAGTGTTGAAGTCTGTATAATGCAGATGGAGCCAAGGGGTTGTGCTGTCTGGTTTTAGCGATACGGTCAACCAGAGATGGGAGGAGCCTATTACTGAAACAAAGCCGTTTAGTATTTCCAAGCAAGTTGTTTGGCAAGCCTATCGTCGGGTAAAGGCGAACCGAGGGGCTGCGGGAGTCGATGGTCAGTCGGTCAAAGATTTTGAGGTTGGTCTTAAGGACAATCTTTATAAGATCTGGAATCGGATGTCCTCGGGGAGTTATTTTCCGTCGCCGGTACGCACGGTAGATATTCCCAAAAGCGATGGGAGATCCAGAAGGCTGGGTATACCAGCCGTATCGGATCGCGTGGCGCAGATGGTGGTCAAGATGTATCTGGAGCCCGAGGTAGATCCGATCTTTCATCCGGATTCCTATGGTTACATATCAGGGAGATCGGCACTGGATGCAGTTGGCGTGGTTCGCAAAAGGTGCTGGTGGTACAACTGGGTGATTGATTTAGACATCAAGGGGTTCTTTGATAACATTGACCATGAGCTGATGATGCATGCAGTGAAGAAGCATACGGACAGCAAATGGATGCTGCTCTACATCGAGAGATGGCTGCAAGCTCCTGCACAATTGGAGGACGGCAGTCTAATCGAGAGAGAAAAGGGCACGCCGCAAGGGGGTGTTATCAGCCCTCTGCTGGCCAACATTTTTCTTCACCACGCATTTGATGAGTGGATGAGAGTAAATCATCCGAGTACACCATTTGCAAGATATGCGGATGATATTATTGTCCACTGTCACACGGAAGCTCAGGCGCGGGTTATGCTGAGAGTCATTGAGAGACGTCTGGCACGCTGCAAGCTGCAATTGCATCCGGAGAAGACGAAGATTGTATATTGTAAGGATGCAAAACGCCCTGGAAGCCATGAGCATGAGAGTTTTAATTTTCTCGGCTATAGCTTTCGGCCCCGTGACTGTAGAGGGCGCAACTATTTTGTGGGTTTTAACCCAGCGGTGAGCAAATCAGCGCTAAAGGCGATGAGTGCTACGATAAGGAGCTGGAAACTGCAATTGTGGAGTTCCTCGTCATTAGAGGATGTTGCCAGGCGAATCAATCCTGTTATAAGGGGTTGGTTGAATTACTATGGCAGATACTACAAATCAGCAATGCGTCCCATCCTTCGCCAGCTTCAGTATGCCTTGGTTCGTTGGGCGATGCGGAAATACAAAAGGTTGAGAGGCCATTGGCTCAAAGCGACCCACTGGTTGGGTTGCATTGCACGCCGAGACCCCAGATTAATTGCTTCCTGGGAATTTGGCTATCGGCCGTCGGCTGGACAGTAGGAGCCGTATGACGGGAGACTGTCACGTGCGGTTCTTGGAGAGCGTTGGGGTGAAATCCCCCTGCGCCACTTACCCATATGTCCATTTCGAGATGTTCACCGATTATTCAGTATATCACCATCGAAGGCTAATTTTAGACAGGCTGTGCTTTTGTGGTATCAGCGGTAACTTGCTTAATTTAAGTATTTGACAAGTTGCCATCAGCAACCTACCTTTTCAGTGACCTTAATAGTAAACCATATTATTGATTAATTTAAATAATTATAATAAATATTAGTATATTATAATACACTGGAGGTAATTATGAGCAATAATGAAATGCCTCATGAAGGACATGATAAACATCTGTGTGCCCTGCACGAAGGTGGATTGTTAAAGGATAATTTTGAAGCGTGGAAAAAATTGGTTTCCAATGGTCAACATGTTTGTGGCGGTTGTGGAAGGGTTGCACACAGCTCTGAGAATCTTTGTGATCCTCAAAACCTTTAATACCGCCAATTCAAAGAAGACCCCGCCATATTCAGCGGGGTCATTCAATTTTGCCGGTACCTCCAACGAATCGCAAATACGCCTGAATTGCAGATATCTCTTATTGATATCTGTACCAAATTTGTCATCTTAAAAGTGCAGATACTGTAAACAAGGCATAAGTTCTGCCCGACTCACGCTTGCTGCTATGATCTCTGAGCTATCATCTGCTCGATTTGCTTAAGATAGCCGCACCGTAGCCTTACAATCGGTACGATTTTGGATAGTCGGACTACTGGCAAGTAACCTTAAGGTTCGGTGAACCTAAAGGACCCTCCGGCTCAGGCACATTTCTGCAATCTACCCAAACTGCATGTTCCATTCGCTAAATTTTTCAAGCGTCTTCAAAGATTAAATTCGGGAACGATATTGTTAATATTAAAGCTGTGATTATCCTCTAAACTAAATTGGAGGCTATAGACGTCGCAACGCAGCTACTTTAAGGAAGCTAACCACCATCACAAAACGGGAGGAAACCACAATGACAACGGCAATCATATTTCACGAAGTTAAGGATGGCGCAGTCTGGGCCAAAGCCTGGAAGAAGGGACCAGGAAGCCGACACGAAATGTTCGGGAAGCTTGGCATCAAATGCCGCAATTTTCGCGACCCCGACAACCCGAATGCGACAGGCCTTATGGCTGAGATACCCGATATGGCGAAATTCCAGGAGTTGCTGCAGTCCGACGAAGGCCAGAAGGCGATGCGGGAGGACGGCCTGAAGGTCGAGACAATGCGAATGTTGGTCGAGTTCACCCCATAGCTTGAGAACAAGTCGAACCGCCTAACTATCGGTCGCAGCGGACGGCGCTCTGCGCCGATGCTGAACCGGAGCGTCCGCAAAAATATCACAAAAAACTCGGCTATAAGAAACCCATGGGTATTGATAGCGTATCCTGCCCAAGGACTCAGTTGATCTATTTGCTATGGGTTCCGAATCTATCAAACGGCGGATTCCCTGAATATATCCAGATGGCATATTTATAATTGATATAAATTTAGATAGTTACTAGACTGGCAACCAAGCAGAACCCCAAAAACTCACCTTTTTTCAGTGAGCTATATGATCGGATATTCACATATTCCGGATTTTGGAGAAAAATATGTTTCCTTTCATAAAACTCATTACCATACTAATAAGCGCAAGATTCCGATCGAAACTGAACTTTGATGACGAAAGCATTTTACATTTTAGATCTGGTCTCACGGACATTGACATTTTCATGGAATTAAACCATGCACGCTATTTTAATTATATGGAATTAGGAAGGTGGGATTATTCTTATCGAGTTGGTTTTTTAAGTTTAATGAAAAGACAGAAGTGGGGAATAGCGGTAGGTGGAGCAAGCGTAAGATATCGACGGAGGATTCCATTCTTTAGTAAATTCTCGTTGTCTACCAAACTCGTCTGTCACGATGGTAGATGGTTATACTTTTTACATGAAATGTATCGGAAAAACCAAATATGCTCATCTGCACTCATAAAGGTTGGAATTACGTCGATAGACGGCTTGGTCCCAGTCATAGAGGTTGCAAAAGCTATGGGTATGGATGATTGGCGCCCAGAGGTTCCCTCCTGGATTAATGCGTGGATTAAAGCGGAAAGCCAACGGCCTTGGCCTTCTGTTAGTTAATTGGCTAATTGATGATTACCGAACCCTATCTTGATATTTCATTTGATTTAAGCATGTTTTGCTTGTGGCAAGATGTTTGTAGTTTTAAGCCCACCTATCTGGTAACTTCTTTTAATAAATCTGCTACTTGATCAACACGCAAAAACTTGACAATTCTCGCCAAATCGAAATAATAAATGGTAGCCCACATTGGGCATGAAGCAGCCCTGTCGTATTTCGTTGCGGACACTTTTGAGTACACAAAATCCCTTCCAACATCCCAAAATAAAAAAAAGTCGCAGAATATAGCAACCATTAAGTGGTAGCGGAAATAATCCTTTTGAACGGTGTTGTTGTGCGATACTTTCGTAAAATCCCAATCAGTAGGATTTTCTTTGTCATCGTGCTCTTAATTTCAGCGAATGGAAATTCTGCCGAATCAATCACGTTCCAGAGTACCAGTGAAGAGGACACGGAAAAAACCCTTCTAATTGATGGTTTGTTGACAGTCCCCGATGAGATGGGCCCCCATCCTTCTGTTATTTTACTGCATGGAGGGTCAGGATTAATAACTGATAGCTATCAACCTTGGGTTGATAGGCTTAAATCATGGGGCTACATTGTTCTGCAGGTAGACAGTTTTAATTGCCGGGGATTTTCAATGAAGAATAGATATGGAGGTACCCCATATTCCCAACTCATTAGAACTCGGTCTCAAGATGCACTGGACGCTGAAAGATATCTCAGATCTCTTAGGATTGTTGATATAAAAAAAATCGCTATTATAGGATGGTCACAGGGAGGAGCGGTGGTTAATTATCTTGTGGGATCAACGTCTCTCAGCAGCGGATTTAAAGCTGCAGTTTCTTTTTATCCCCTTTGCAACACAATGATTGATGACATCTACACGCCATTGCTGGTAATGGTTGGAGAAAAAGATAACGTTACCCATGCATATCTATGTAAGTCTATGCTCCCACTTGAAAGGGCATCTAACGAATTGACTTTCAAGGTTCTTCAAAATGCTCATCATGCGTTTGATATTGAAAACGCAGACGCTGAGTTTTCCTGGGGATCAAGACATGGTTTTAAATATTTATATAATCCAGAGGCTGCCAGTAATGCAATTAGTGTGGTTAATGAATTTTTAAAAAAACATCTCAATCCATAAACTTAACCAAATAAAGATAACCATGTAGTTAACATATTGGCGTGCCTACTATTTTCCGGCAATTATCAACTGGCGAATTTCCTGAAAATATCCAGACGGTATCGTGATAATTGCCTCAATTTCGGATATTTACGTTTATGGCAAGATGTTGGAAGTCAGGTGTTTAACCTCAATTGTTTGTATTCCCCAGTTGCTTTCCATTTCACTTGAATTGCCCCCCAGATAATTATTTTTGCGAATTATGCGTATTTTCCGTATAATTGTCATAATTAGTGCGTAAAACGTCTCATATGCACCATAGTTACAAAGATGTTATTTTTTATAAACAGGCTAAATCTCCTGAGATTCAGTGTATTTCCTGATGTTTAGGGTATTTGTGAGGGAAAGGTTGTTTCACATCTGAATTTAGCCGAAATTCAGAGATTTAACGTTGGCGGTGCACAAAACGGCTAGCCGCATAATATATAATGTTCTGTGGATAAGATGAAAGAGTATCGAGATGCATCCAATCGACTGTCGATCGACCTCAGTGGCGAGGCCGACGACTTCGAGGTGTTCGCCGACCGAATGACCGTACTCCACGGGAAACCCGTGGACAAAGTCTTCGGTCTGGACCAACGGTATTGGGATTTCAATGTCAACGGCATTACCGTTGTCCTGCACTCAGAGCACTTCCTTGGCGTCTCCATCCATGTTGAGGACGGAACCAACGAGGAACTCTTGCGAGAAATTGCTCATCAACTGACTGACAAGGAGACACAGAACAACACGTCGGAGCATATTCCGTAACCCGCGCGTTTCACGCGCGGCTCATGGAAATGCTCAACGTGGACGTTCTGCATCAGATTTTCTATAAGGATGAATAATGACAGATACAAACACAGTAATGGCTGTTGATAAAAGTGGGAATGATATTACTGAGGCTTCACTTCGCAATTGGATAAATGATGCAGGAAACAATAAAAATAAGCTATCTAACTTCATATTTGAAAGACTTTATGGAAGATATATCAGACCTTTTGAATTCAATGATCCCAGTTACATAAAATCCTATAAGAATGGTTTCACAATAATGGCAAACTGTTGTTTGCTAATTGAAACGTTCGCTTCCTTCCGGGTTGACATATTTAAGGATACAAAAGGGAAATCAGAAAAATGTTTCGGATGGTTCTTTCTAACCGAGGATAAATTTCATCAATTTTCTAAAAGAGGACTTGCTGTTGCAGATTATTTAAGCAATGTAAGAATAAATAATAGAGGTGTCCCCCGAGATTTTTATGTAAATGTTCGATGTGGCATATTACATAATGGAGAGACGAGAAACGGATGGAAAGTTGTCAGAAAAGGCAATCTCTATGATTCGCAAACGAAAAAAATTAATGCTGTAGAATTTATGAATGAGCTAAAAAATATATTATGCAACTATCAAAGAGAACTGAATGCTAATGAAATCCAATCAGATATATGGAACGTTTGTATTGAAAGAGTAAAATTTCTTATCAGTAGCACTTGATAGAATGCAGAACAAATCACTGGTGCGGACGCAAAGTGCCGCGCAGCACAGTTCAAACGTTAAGTGCCCTATGATCACATTGCCGTTTTAGCTACTTTAAAAATGCACCAAATGATAAAACTATGGCCTCAATAATATTTTATTCATGGCAGTCAGATCTTCCTAATTCAACCAATCGAGGTTTTATTCAGCGAGTACTGGAACAATCAGCAAAAGAAATAAGAGGGGATGATTCAATCGCAGTAGAACCTGTCATAGATCGTGATACTGCTGGGGTGCCTGGCTCACCTGACATAGCTGCAACTATTTTAGAAAAAATAGACAAATGCGATATTTTTGCATGTGACGTTTCAATTATTAACCAAGGTGCAAAAACACGTCTAACTCCGAACCCTAATGTTTTAATTGAACTCGGATATGCTCTTAAACGTATAGGGTGGAGTCGTATTCTAATGATACAAAATACTGAATTCGGTGATGTAGAAGATCTGCCTTTTGATCTTAGGATGAAACGTGTAATTCCTTATTCGGCCAAGAAGAAAGACGAAAATCGAGCAGGTGACAGAAAAAAATTAAAATCTAGAATAGTCAAAGCATTAAAGGAAATTTTCCGTCATATACCCGAATCAAAAGAAGCTGATCCACAAACTATCTCTATACCAACTGGGGATGACTATGTCTGGCGAAATAAAATGCGACAATTGGCTATGGAAGGATATTCAAAATCCGGATTGACCGCTTATGTTGAAGCTTTTTCAACAATATCTCTACCACGGACTGACACCTCCCAAAATGAGCTAGTTAAAGCTGTAAGGGCATCAAAAATCAGTACTTTCGGTTGGCCTATTGGTGTTATGGGATTTGGTTCCGAGGAAATGAGTCCAAAACCATTAAAAGATGGAATCGTTACTTTAATATATGGTCAGACTGAAAAAACTTACGATTTCTGGGCGTTAAAAAAAGACGGTACCTTTTACTTATTAAAAAGCCTATTTGAAGATAATCGTTCTGAAAACCAAATTTTCTTTAACACTCGTATAGTTCGAACTGCTGAGATGCTGATGTTTTTATCACGGCTTTATAGAAATATTAACGTGCCAATGGAGAATACAATTTCATTTAGCCTCCGCCACGCCGGACTTAATAGCCGCTACTTGTCATCAATTGGAAACCGTGAACTTTTTGAAACATATGGCCCTAGTAAAGAAAACGATATTGAAACAGATATAACCATAGATCTATCAAGCTTAGATGATTCGATTTCCTCGTTGGTTCAGGGTTTGTTAAAACCTGTTTTTATGCTGTTTGACTTTTTCGAGCTTGAACAAGAAATATATAATGACATTGTCGAAAAATTCAAAGCCGGAAAAGTGACTTAAAATCTTAAACAGCACTTAACATCGGCGTGCAAGGGACGGCGAAAGGCTCGCCGCCCCTGACGCCGGGCGTTAAAATATCTGCTATGACCTTTGAGCTATCATCTGGTCGAAATGCCTGTGATAGCCAGATCGTATCGTCACTCCGAGCTTAATTCCTGATAGTCAGGCTTTTGGCAAGCTGTTTTCACTTGGCTTTTTATGATTTTTAAAATTTTCAAATTGTGAAATATTTACCACATTATTCGGTAACCAAATATACAAATACCAGCAATCCAAAATTTTTATTGTAACTAAGATCCTGAATTCATTATATTGTAATTAATCAAAAATCTTTGCACATTTTTTGCACATAATAACAGGAGGTTAATTAATTAAACACGGCAACCCAACCCATCGAGGGGAGGACAGGGTGAATGTGTTTGCCGAAAATCAAAGAGGCCAGATTGCCCGAGGGGGTGGTTTGGCCTTTTTATATATAAAAATGAGGGCAACAATGCGAAAAATAATGCCCGTCGGTATATTGGCCTTGGTGGTAATTTTAACGTTTCAAGCCTTGGTATCAGGAGAAGAATTAAAGCTCTCCAATAACAATTCTCACGATATAGCCCCTCAAATTCACGACGGCCAGGTAGTATGGACTCGCTCTACCCCAGGTCCTGATGCTGAAATTTATCTTTGGGATGGCACGATTGTGAAAAGGCTAACCAATAACGATTATTATGACGGAGCGCCTCAAATTCACAATGGCCAGATGGTGTGGCAAGGTGGCGACCTCAGTAACCCCGATGGAATGGAAATATTTCTTTGGAACGGTTCAAGTACTCAGCAACTCACCAATAACAATTATTCTGACAACGGCCCTCAGATTCACAAGGGCCAGGTAGTGTGGGAACATTTCAACGGTGCTTACGAAATTCATCATTGGGATGGTCATGTCACAAAAAAAATCGCTGACTCAAGCATGCACTCATGGCCGAAAATTCACAACGGGATAATAACTTGGAGTAGCAGCATAGGCAGCAATAATTCTGAAATTCATTACTGGGACGGTCTAACTGTGAATCAGCTTACTTATAATGTTTATTTTGACTTTGAGCCTCAGATACATAACGGACAGATAGTATGGTATGGAAATGAAGGCAATAATGACGCTGAAATATTTTTCTGGGACGGCTCAAGCATACATCAGTTTACCAGTAATAGCTATTCAGACTATATGCAGGATATTCACAACGGGCAGGTGGTATGGGTCGGTGGTAATCCCGGCAACCTCGAACTTTTTTACTGGGACGGGTCAAGTATTCGACAGTTAACCAATGACCATTTGTCCGTACAAAACCCTAAGATTCACAATAGCCAAATTGTTTGGCGTGGAAAAAATAGTCAGATCTTTTATTGGGGTGGGTCAAGCGAGAAGCAAATATCAAACTGGGGTGGCCAACATCCTCAAATTCATGAAGGTAAGATAGTTTGGTCTGGCGGTGAAAGCGAATATTATGATGAGGAGATTTATTACTGGGATGATGCTAAAGACCTCACTGTACATTTAATACAGATAAAGAATCAAGCCGAGCGTGGGGTTCCGGTCTCAGTCAAGGTTGTTGTCCGAAACGCCGGAGATTCTTCATTACAAAATTTTTATGTAGATATATACAAGGACTTATCATTACCACCGGAACCATATCAAACAGGTGACCTTAGATTTTTTGTTCCAGAGCTGGCTCCCCACGAAGGTATAGCCTTGACAGGTCAATTTACCTACGACTCTTACGGCTATTATAATGTTTATGCCCAGGTAGACACAGACCAAAATGTTAATGAAGAAAACGATGCTGACAATATCAAAGGACCAGAAGAAGTGATTATTGGTTTATGTGAATGTGATTTCGAGCCTGGCGACTATGATGTGGACGGCTCAGACCTTGCCTTATTCATAGGAGAGCAAGTAAGTATTCCTCTCGAAATTCTATCCACCGATTTTGGTCGAAACGACTGCCCATGAAGTATTGAATTCTCACAAATTCTTAAAATAGATAAAAGGGTTTTCTGGTAGGCGCTGGTAAGCTCCATCTTTAAAACAGATAGCAATACTGCTGGTACCTGTTATAGTCCAACATCTATCGTTCGGCGGATTCCCTGAAAATAGCCATTTGGTATCTTTATAATTAGGATTATTCCTGATAGTTACGAGAATGGCAAGCAAGCTGGCGCTTTCATCGTCCCGCTACATGTGAGATATACGCAAGAACACTTTGACTGACACCACTCAGGCATTTAAATACAGAAAACGTATTTTTTAGCCATTGACCACCGCAAATAATCATTCTACTTATCAATATAAACATTTTTTGATTCAACTTTTCGGGTCCAACTGTCAATATCAAATGATTGAGTAGACAATGCAACGGATCTTTTTTGTTCTTGGTGCTATGTCCGCGTCTATAGGGGTAGCGGCAGGCGCGTTCGGCGCGCACGGACTGAAGAGTCGAATTAGCGCCGAGATGCTTACGACCTTCGAGGTAGGGGTACGTTATCAAATGTATCACGCCTTCGCGTTGATATTCGCAGCTTTGGCTCAAGCGAAATGGCCTTCCTTGCTTGTCAAAACCAGCGGGTGGTTATTTGTAATTGGGACGATCCTTTTTTCAGGCAGTCTTTACCTTCTGAGTGTGAGCGGGATAAAGTGGTTTGGAGCAATCACGCCAATAGGTGGTTTGGCGTTTTTGGCGGGCTGGGTTTGCTTAGCTTGGGCTGTGTGGAGAGCGTGGGCAAATTGATCTTAATTTTATTTTACTACAGTTACCCCTGTTTTAGGTCCGTCTCTATCATCCGATTTGCTTTCCAGGTAGTCGAGTAGACCGAAGGAACTTCCCTCCTCAGCCCCTCACACTAACGCAACTGCTGGTTTTCCGTATAACCTTGTGATAGCCATTTCATACCATCACCATTATTACAATTTTCAAAAGTTGGCATACTGGCAAGCAGGTGAAAATTTTTCGAGTGGTAAAATTTTTATGATACCATCTGATATATAGTTTTGTGATTGTGCAGAAACTAAAAAAATACGTGTGTCGCGTGCCACACTGTGGCAATTGACACCTGACAAATGTGTGATAAGGAGATATAATCTATACTCAAAAAGCTGAGATCTTGATAACAGACAGTCCCATCTAAGGGGAGAATGGGGTATGAAGTCTGTTACAAAAATAGAAGGCTGAACCGCCCTGTTGGAGATGGTTCGGCCTTTTTTATTTGATGAAGGAGGCAGCTATGAATCGGTTAAGCATCAAGTTCAGCCTTTTTATGGTATTAATAAGGTATTTCAAAATCTGTTCAATTGGACTCATGGTGGTATTTTTATGCCTGTGGGATACCCCGACGTTTGCCGTTATTCGAAATGTGCCCAGTGTTTACCCGACGATCCAGGCCGGCATCGATGCTGCCGGGACCGGCGATACCGTATTGGTCGAGGATGGCACTTACACGGGTCCGGGCAATAGAGATATCGATTTTAAAGGCAAGGCCATCACGGTGCAATCGGTAAACGGCCCTGCCAGTACCACTATCGACTGCCAGGGGTTAGGCCGGGGGTTTTATTTCCACAACAATGAAGGTACAGGCTCAGTGCTGGTCGGATTCACCATCACCAACGGTCAGTCCGGTAGAGGTGGGGGAATATTTTGTGACTCCGCCTCTCCAACGATTACCAACTGTCACTTGATCGGGAACACTGCCGATTTTTATGGTGGTGGAATTTGCTGTGATAATATTTCTTCGCCGGAGATCACAGGATGCACATTCAATAACAATTCAGCCAATTTTGGAGGGGGGATAGCCTGCGTATCTTCTTCCGCTCCAACCATTTCAAACTGTGACCTGGATACCAATACCGCCGATTACTATGGCGGCGGAATTTACTGTGATTCTGCATCACCTGAAATCACGGAATGCACCCTAAACGGTAATTCGGCTGAGCGTTACGGCGGCGGCCTTTACTGCGAAGGATCATCTTCTCCGAATATTTCCGATTGCACCATCAGCAATAATGCAGCCACCAGCACCATATTCGGTGGTGGCGGAGGGGTATACAGCACTGACTCCTCGCCCAGCATCACCAATAGCAACATAAACAACAATACTGCGGCAAACAGCGGCGGCGGGGTTTACGGCGACGATTCTGCTTTGACCTTAACCAATTGTATCGTCGATATGAATACTGCCACCAATAGTAATGGAGGGGGCATCTATTTCTTTTTCAACGAGCCGACGATAAGTGGCAGTACCATCAGTAACAACAGCGCTTATGACGGTGGCGGGATGCACTGTGAATCATCATCTCCAAATGTTTATACCACAAGGATATCCGGAAACACCGCTGATCGATATGGTGGGGGAATATACGGCAACCTATCCTACGCATCAATTGCCACTTGCATCATCGAAGGGAACGATGCCGAGTTTGGCGGCGGCATCCGCATCAGTGGTGAATTGGTCACAGGTACAATATCCGTGGCAAACAGCATCATCGTCAACAACACGGCCGACTACGGTGCCGGAATCGACATTCTACATTCCTCTCCTATATTCGTGAATAACACCGTAACCATGAATACCGCGAACATCGAAGGCGGCGGGTTGCGTTATTATTCTACGACCAGAAGACCGGAGTTTATCAACACGATTTTTTGGGCAAACAACCGGATAGGCCCTCCCCAGGCACCGGACGAAATATGGGTGGTGTCCGGTGCGATTCTTTTCGAATACTGCAACATTCAAGGGGGATATACAGGTATCGGCAACATCGACAGCAATCCCTTGTTCAAGGACGCAGCCAATAACGATTTTCACTTGCTGGCGGGATCAGGGTGCATCGATGCTGCGACGAGTGACAACGCCCCGACATTGGATTACGAAGGAACCTCCCGCTGGGACGACCCGAACACGCCAAACACCGGGGCTGGTACGGACCCCTACTATGATATCGGTGCGTTTGAATATTATCCGGCATGTGAATGTGATTTTTCACCCTTTGATGGCGATGTAGATGGCGCAGACCTTGCCGACTATATATTGGATTCTGCAGGTATAAGTTTGAATGATTTTGCTGCGGAGTTCGGAAGAATAGATTGTTTTTAGTGTTCACCACTTAAACACGTACATACAATATCTACCGGCTACCTGTATTAGTTCGAACTCCTGAAAACTTTAAGTACAGTAAACAAAACATAAGGTCAGACCGACTCCCGCCTGCTGCTATCTGACGCGACTCTGAGTACCCATAAAAGCCTTGTAATAGCCGGATCGTATCTTTATTAAATCATCGGAAACTGAAAATCCAGGTATTGGCAAGAAAGTCTGATTTTGGATAACGCTTAAATTGTTGTGTTTTCATCTTACAAATCTGCACTTTGACTCAATTTGTGATATGTCGATATACCAGTAGTTTGGAAAGGCTCTATTATCATAGTACTTTCTCCATATATCACTACTAGAAGCATATTTTTAGCTATTATAAAAATGCCCTCTTTTAGAAAACTTCATTCACGTCGTTTTCTTAGTCTATTCATTATCCTATACTTCATTTCTCTCCTGTCGGCTTGTACGACATTTACACGTTGTGAGACGCCAGCGGAAAAACAAGATATAGAATCCTGGCTCGATTCAACAGTCCCTTGCCTTCTCCATAAATACAGGGTCCCAGGCGCCGCTTTGGCTATAATCAGAGATGGTGAATTAGTCTATTCAAAGGGTTGGGGGGTGCAGCGTACAGGTGAAAGCTACTCAATTAATGAGCAAACCGTTTTCCCAGCGGCATCTTTAACAAAGCCGGTTTTCGCTTACGGTGCTTTAATGCTCGTTCGTGATGGGATGCTCGATTTGGACCGTTCTCTCTCTGATTATCTTAAAGAGCCATATATTCAAGGAGATGATCGATTACAAAAGATAACAGCACGCATGGTGCTATCACACACTACGGGTTTTCCTAATTGGCGGCCGGGATTCTGGACTGGTTCCCCGAAACCACTTAAGATTCAATTTGAGCCTGGCACTAATTTTCGTTATTCAGGGGAAGGATTCAATTATCTTCAACTGGTCGTGGAGAATATCACGGGCAAGCAACTTGATATTTATATGAGAGATGCTGTGCTTAATCCCTTGGGCATGCATGATAGCTGGTTTGTCTGGAATGAAATCTTCAAATATAAGATTGCAATACCACATAACAGATGGGGTCGATCGGTGGACAAGTGGTATTGGCAACCAGAGAAACCCATGGGAGCTGGCACGCTTTTTACAACAATAGAGGACTATGCAAGATTTTTATCTGCAATGCTCTCAACGGTAGATAGTTATAAACATATGGCCTACCCTACTCAAAAGCTATCGCCCAAATATATAGAAAAAATGCTTCAGCCCCAGATTGAAAGAGACAATCAATTGGCGTGGTCATTAGGTTGGGGATTGGAGGAACATGAGAAAGATTGGTTTTTTTGGCAGTGGGGTGACAATCCAGGGATTAAACATTTTGCTGCAGGCTCGCGGTCACGTGAACTCGCTGTTGTTGTGTTTACCAACGGACAAAATGGTCAGAAAGTTTGTCGGCCAATCGTTGAAGCAGTTTTTAAAGTAAAACTCAGTGCTTTTGACAATATTTGATTAACCATACTGCAGATTTCCAACTAATTGCAGACGAGCCCAAATTGCAGAAATCTATGATGATATCTTAAAAAATTTGTCATTTCAAAAGTACTGATACTGTAAACAAAACGTAAAGTGTGCCCGACTCACGCCTGCTGCTATGTGTACGAAACCGCTTCGCGGTAGCTTCCCCTCCTGAACTTCTTCAGTAGTTTTCCCGCCATACCATACACGCTTTCATTGCCCATTACCTGATCATGTAAACTACCTTTTTGAGTTTGTTTAACCCCAAACCAAGGAGGTAGACCATGACACCACTGCGTCAACGGATGATCAGGGCAATGGATCTAAGGAATCTTTCCCGCCACACGCGACGCGCCTATCTTAACGCCGTTACCGGGCTGGCCAAACACTATCGGCAGTCTCCGGAAACCATCACCGAAGCGATGATCGAGGATTATCTGTTGTATCTGAAAAACGAGAAGGGCAACGCGCCTGAAAGTTGCTGTCTGGTTTTAACCGGTCTGCGGTTTTTCTATTCTCACATTCTGGAGCAGCAAATATCGGTCGGCTTCAGCCTGCCGAAAAAGCCGCGCAAACTTCCCACCGTGCTGAGCAAACAGCAAGTTTGGAAGATCATCTGCGCCCCGGGCAACCTGAAACATCGGTTGATCTTGATGACCACCTACGCGGCGGGACTCAGGGCCGGGGAAGTCAGACGATTAAAGACCGAGCAAATCGACAGCCAGCGGATGCTGATCAAAGTGGTGGGAGGCAAGGGACGCAAGGATCGCTACACGATGCTGTCGAAAAAGCTGCTTACCGAACTGCGCCGCTACTATCAAAGCTGCCGTCCAAAAACCTACCTGTTCCCATCCAATTACAAGAAAAACAAAGACCAGCCATTATCCTACGCGTCGGTGCGATCCATCTACGAAAAAGCCCGTAAAAAGATCGGCGTAAAAAACGGAGAAGGCATTCACACGCTGCGCCACAGCTTCGCTACGCATCTATTGGAGGCCGGATTCGACATCCGCAAAATCCAGGTTCTGCTGGGCCATACGAAACTGTCCACCACCATGATCTACCTGCATGTGAGCCGCGAAACCCTATCCAAGGTTCCCAGTCCATTGGATCTGATTGACACGGACCCTGCAGCGGAAAAGGACAGCAGCCATGGCACCGATTATCACACCTGAAGCCAATCGTCTGGGAGTCGCCCATATTCTTAAAAATCATATTAACGATTATCAAGACAAGTACCAGCTGTGGTCACAGCACCGCAAAATCGTCTATGACCTGTTGAACTGCCGCACGGCCTATCTGGGCGGGCACATCGATCGCTGCGACCATTGCGGAGCGATGCGCATCGCCTACCATTCATGCCGCAATCGCCACTGCCCCACATGCCAGCATATGCCGCGTGAACGCTGGTTGGAACAAAGAAAAGGCGAGATCCTGCCGACCGACTACTTCCATGTCGTCTTTACCCTGCCGCATACGCTCAATCCTATTGTGCTGAAAAACAAGAAGGTGATGCTCGCCATCCTGTTTAAAGCCGCATCGCAAACTCTGCTAACCTTTGGTGAAAACACCCTTGGCGGGAAACTGGGATTTATTGCTACGCTGCACACCTGGGACCAGAAGCTCAACGCCCACTTCCATCTGCACTGCCTGGTTGCCGGTGGCGCGGTCTCGAACGACGGTTCACGCTGGACGCCATGCAAAGGCAATTATTTGTTTAACACGCGGGCCTTGTCGCTGGTGTTTAGGGGTAAGTTCATGGAACTGATGAAAAAAGCCTGCCAGCGCCAGGATGTCAAGCTTGCAAAGGAGCAATACAACCATCTGAAAACGCGACTGTATGAAAAACCATGGATTGTCGATGTACGCGATCCGGTCAAAAACCCGGAACACGTGCTGGAATACCTGGCCCGCTATACTCACCGCGTGGCGATTGCCAACAGCCGCATCAAAGCGCTCAAAGACGGCATGGTGTCCTTCACCGTTAAAAACCGAAAGAAAAACCGGATCGAGTTGCTGACGATCACCGCCGTGGCGTTCATCCGGCGCTTTTTGCTCCACAGCCTGCCTAAGGGTTTTGTTAGAATCCGCCATTACGGCTTTTTGGCCAACCGAAACCGGTCCCAAAACCTCTCGGCCATCCGTCAATTGATGGGACTGTCCGATCCATCAGATAACCTCATCTCTACCGTTGAAGAGATGATGCACAAGCTCACCGGCATCGACATTACCGAATGTCCCTGTTGCAAAAAGGGAATGATGCAGTTGTTCAGGCAGATACCCAAGGGCCGGGCGCGGCCGCCCAATCCGCTTGCTTTTGCGGCAGCTTAATTGGTTTAGCTGGAAGTTGAATCGGTTCTTGAAGAAACCACAGCTGAAGTGCGCCTTGCCGCTGTTGACATATCTTTGCATGGTAAAAAAATGCAACTCAAAGGGTGTCTTGATGATACTTTGTCCCACCAATAGTTATCCGACCTGCCTTTTACCCGAGCCGAAAAGTGCCAACTCTCAGGCAAATGGTCAAAAGAATCGCTTACTATACCCATATGGAAATATTGTGCCAAAACACCCTCACGGCGGCTTCGTACACATCTGTTTTATCAATCATCCCGCCCTTTAGACCTTCATTTTAAATTTTGCTTGCGGCCATACGGAAATATCAATAGTCTCTGCTACACTGCTGCGGGACGATGGATAAAACACTTTTAATATACCCTGACCCATCATTCGATGGATTTCCAAAATATAGCCAGACCGTATCATCATAAAATAGAAATTTTAGACAGTTACGCTTTTGGCAAGCAGGCACACGTTTCGAAGCGCTTGGTTCTTGCGGGATACTCTCAATATCTCAACATGCAAAAGTAATTTGATAACCACAAAAACGGGTATGTAATCTTCATCCCGGACCAAAATCGGTTGGACATAACATATTGGATCGCCGTTTCGAATGTTGCGGTTCCATTTCATATCAAATCAAACCCGCCTTTACCCGCTTCTCAGCAGGTATTTTAATGACTACCTGGCCTTTCGTGCACAACTCTATAGATGTAAATTTATTCGCTGCATGTTGCTGAAATTGCAATCATGCATACTGTTCGGGGGATAGATGGTGCCGAGCTATCATTCTGCATTTTAGTGAATTGCTCTATTTTTGTTAAAATAGATCGACCGTCTATTTTTTCCGGCTCTGGAACCCATTGAGGATTACTGAAATGATACCTATTAATCGTAGAACATTCATAATGGCCGCTGCAGCAGCAGTTACACCAACTTTTACCAACGGACAGACATCCGATTCAAAAAGAATGAAAACGGGAATTCTTGTCAAGGCTGACCAAGATCGATTTATGCGCAGAAAGATTGTGCTCGGGGGTTTTCCAATTGATTCAAAGGTTGCAACGCAAGACACCGACGGTGGTCTTTTCATCATAGAGAATCTTAATGAAAAAAAGGGCGGTCCTCCGCGTCACCTCCACTATGAGCAGGAAGAGTGGTTTTATGCCATCGAAGGTGAGTATCTTTTGGAGATTGGTGAAGAGCGATTCGATTTGGGTCCAGGCGATTCCATCCTAGCTCCGAGAAATGTACCCCATGCCTGGGCATTTAAGGGAAAGGATCACGGAAGACTCCTAATCGCATTCCAGCCAGCTGGTCTAATGGAATCCTTTTTTCAAGAATTGGCAAAAATTAAAGGGGAGCCTAATAAAGCAGAATTAAAACGCCTATTTCACGCACATAGGATGGAAATAACTGGCCCACCATTGTTTAAACAAGGGTGATTCTGAAAAATTGGTTCAATATAGCGAGGACATTTTTCCGAGTTAACTGTAATAGCAAGTAGATGTTGGCTTGGCATGACCCTAAATGCTGGTATGTAATTAACGGTTAGATGTAAAATTGGCTGGGTATCAGATATTGTGAATATAGAAACGCCTGATTTTGTTTCGGTTATTGGTGATATCTTTAACGAAGGTTGAACTTACCCCAATTTAGTGGACACCTCGAAAAGCCCAAGGTATATGGGCAACAGGAGGTGATCCGATGTCAGAGAAAAAAAGAAAGAGCTACTCCCAAGAATTCAAAATGGAGGCCGTGCGTCTGATTATTGAAAAGGGCTATACCATCGCCGAGGCTTCACGGAACCTTGGCATTGAGTACAGCGTTCTGCGGCGATGGAAAAAACAGTTCTCAGACGACCCTCAAAACGCCTTTCCCGGCAAGGGAAGGCTCAAAGCCAAGGATGAGAAGCTGCGCCAGCTCCAGCGTGAATTGGAACGTGTCAAAGAGGAGCGCGACATATTAAAAAAAGCGCTGGCCTACTTTGCGGAGGATCAGAAATGAAATATCGATTCATCTCTGATCACCGGGAGACTTTCAAAGTAGGCCGCATGTGTAGGCTGCTCAACGTCTCCCGATCTGGATATTATTGGTGGCTCAAGCGTCCGGAGAGCCGCCGAAGCCGTGAGAACCGGGCCCTGCAGGACAAGATCCGGGTCTTGCATGTTGCAAGCCACGGCATCTATGGGGCACCGAAAATACACCGGGATCTGGTCGATACCGGTATTCGGTGTGGGAAAAACCGTGTTGCACGCATTATGCGCGAGGCCGGCATCCGATCTCGAACCAAAAAGAAGTTCAAGGCAACAACCAACTCCAAACACAATCTGCCGGTAGCACCGAATCTGCTCAACCAGGACTTCGCGGTCGAGGCCCCAGAACGGGTCTGGGTCGGCGATATTACCTACATCCATACCGACGAAGGGTGGTTGTATATGGCTGTGGTCTTGGATTTGTTCAATCGCCAAGTGGTCGGCTGGTCGGCCTCCTCCAGGATGACCCGTCAGTTAGCCATAGATGCGTTGCAGATGGCTCTTGGTCGCCGAAATCCGGGCAAATGCCTGCTGCATCACTCAGATCGGGGCAGCCAGTATGCTTCGAACGATTATCAAAAAATCCTCAAAGAGAATGATATGATCTGCAGTATGAGCCGAAAGGGCAACTGCTACGACAACGCCGTTGCCGAAAGTTTCTTTGGACGACTGAAGGCCGAGTGGGTCAACCATTATCGGTACCATAGCCGGGCGGAAGCAATTGGAAGCCTGTTCTATTACATCGAAATCTTCTACAACCGAAACCGACGCCATTCGTCGATTGATTACACAACCCCGCAAGATTATGTGGCTTTGCCTCTTGCGGCTTAACTATGTGTCCACTTTTTCGGGGCAACATCAGGTTTACGGATTAGAGTTTGCGCTTACTCCAACGTATCAACTGCTTGGATGACCTTGCTCTTACTGCTATCTAGAAAAAGTTCTGCCCTCGGGCATTGGCAAATGATAGCCACAACATAACCTAATTTCCGACAAATATAATTGTATTATAGCCTCGATCCTACTTAACAAATGACGGAATTAGGTCCCAGGGAGCTTCGAATTTTCACCATTTGGAATAATTTTTTAGTGTGAAAGTTTTGGGCGTTGCCGACCCGTGGTTGTTTTTATGTTCCGGAGGACCCGTAAAGGTTAGGAGGGTGGCCCTACACATAACTAAACCTGCTTGGATGCTTGTTGTAGGGTAGGGGACTGAATTGTCTGGCTGTGCCCCACTCGGGGTTTCTGTCACAGATGTCCGGTCAGTTTTAAACCGTGTTGGAAGCGTTCAAGTAAGGACTTGGCGGCCTTAAATCAGCCTTGCCTTCGTAACCATCTAAAATGATTTCAGTTATTAAGTTCTTACATTCGTAGCCCTCGGGGAGCCAGATATTATCAGGCCGGTATTCACCGGCCTTTCTTTAGAGATGGAGCACTGGGTCTACATCCTCCAAAGCCAATCCACCGGCCGCCATTATTGCGGGCAAACCACCGATCTGCCGGTCAGAATCTGCCAGCACAACGACCCCAACAACAATCTGGCCAAAACCACCAAACGCTTTAAAGGCCCCTGGATTCTGGTTTGGTCTCAGCAGGTTTCTACCGGCTCTGAAGCGACGATACTTGAGCGCAGAATCAAAAAGCGCGGCATTAATCGATTCCAGCAAGATCAGGATCGGTAGTCGAGGCGAAGCCGAGATCCCGCTGAAAGCGGGATTATTACCGCCCCATGAGGCTGTCCGACAATTCGAAATTTTTTTATGCAACTAATTTATCGACCATGTCGATAGAGGCTATCTACTCTACCCAGCGGCCGATCCGTCAGCGGAGGTACTTACTTGCTTTCTAAAACAACCTCAGCCGGCACACCATCGTATTATCCTGCTTAAAATGCCACCGCTTGCCGTGCATTTACAGCCGGCAGCTCTTTAAGAGCATTAACGATCTTTCTCAAATTGTGAGTGATGCAGACCAGGGCAAATTCACCACACACTTTCTCCAGGCCTCGAAGTTGGAATTTGGCAAAACCAATGGTCTGTTTGATGTGGCCAAAGACCGGTTCGACAATGTCCTGACGCTTGGCATAGATACGTTTTCCAAAGGCGCTGTCGAGCTTGGTGCGCATTAGCCGCAATTGATCGTCGTAGACGCTGAGTGTAATGCTCCGAGCCCCGCGGCCTTTGGTGCAGCGATCTCGCAGGCGGCAACTCTTAAAAGCGCAGCAGCGATATAGCCGCAAGGCAGGCTTGCCTTTTACTTTTTGCAGGTGAGAAAACGCCAGCGTCTCTCCGGCCGGACAAATGAAGCAATCGTGCAGTTCATCGCGCTGGAAGCTGGTTCGGGGGAAAAGGCCCTTTCCGGGAGCATCCTGTTTGCCGCGCTGCCGGCCCTGGTAGTTGGCATCGGGAATGTGGGCATCGATGCACTTATCGGCCATCGCCTGTAGGTTTTCTCCGCTGCTGTAACCACTGTCGGCTGTGAGCTTGTCAATGGAGCCAGTGCGCTGTTGTACCTGCTCGACCATCGGCACAAGCTGCTCGGTGTCGCTGGGCTCATTGGTTACATCGGCAGCCAGGATGATTTGCCGGGTTTCATCAACGGCCATCTGTGCGTTATAGCAGGTCTTTATTCCGTCGCCGGTCTTCATAAACACCGCATCCGGATCGGTTGCATTGATTTGGGAGTGAGCGGATTTTTCTAAGTGTTCTTTGATTTGTTGCAATTTCTCAAGGCGCTGTTTTCGCTGCCGCAGTTGCTTCGGCAGCTGCTCACCGGCATTGTCGGCACCAAAGAGCTGGTCCTCACAGTGGTCGATTCGCTCGGCTTGCTCCAGCAGCTTGTCGATGGCGGTGCTGATGCGCTTTTTGTCATATCTGCGCTGGTCGGAAGCATTGGCCTTGAATTTGGAGCCGTCGATGGCAATGTGGCCCAGAGATATCATCCCCAGCCGCTTGCAGATATCCACGACCTGGCCGAACAGGGCCTTGAAATTGGCCAGGTTGTTTTTGCGAAAATCACTGATGGTACGAAAGTCCGGCTTCTGCCAGCCGGATAGAAAGATAAAGGCAATCGACTCAGTTAGTGCGGCTTGGATCTTACGGGAACTGAAGATGCCGTTGGCGTAGGCATACACTAAAATCTTGAGCATCATCTTCGGATGGTAGGCCGGATTGCCCTGCTCGGAGAGCTTCTGGTAAAGAAGGCTTAAATCCAGCGTCTCGACGACGTCGTTAATAATCACAGCCTGATGCTCATCGGGCAGAAAATCGCGAAGATGAGGGGGAAATAAAAGCCGTTGGTTTTGATTGTATTCTTTAACGTTCATTCAGCCGTAACCTCGCGGTGAAATTTATCGGCAAAATAGCATAATTTATACATAATTACAAGTAGTTATATATAAATATGGCTCGTTTTAATGAGTGAATAATCCCCCTCCGAAACACCGGACAGAACCAAGTTGTCGGACAGCCTCCCATGGGGGATTTTACCCTGTTACGCCAAAGGCGTGATTCGAGTACAACCCGGTGAAACAGCGAATTGGCATATTATATCAGATACTTAAAAGTTAACACAAAGTCTTGATGGATAAACCCCTCGGGTTTTCGCCGTTTTTATTATAGTAATCAAGAAATCTTACGCCATTCACCATTTCAATTCCATTTCTTTGATTCCCAGACCGTCGTTTTTTGAAAACCTCCGGAGAGGCTACATAATGCGGCGGTATTATAAAACTATAGTTAATAAATAAGTACAATAGTTGACATATAGAAACTATAGTTTATAATTGGGTATCCAAATAATACCGGATGACGGAGATACCACAATGCGCCCAATTGCCTCCGAACAGGACCCTCTGCGTTACCCATTGAATGAGATTCTTGGCACCCAAGCCCATATTAGATTACTAAGGGTCATGGCCAATGAGGTAGAAGGACCTCTCACAGCTACGGATGTAGCCAAACGTGCGGGGCTGACTGTACCTGGCGCTAAAAAAGCGCTTGGGCGGTTATTGAAATCGGGGTTTATTTCACGGGTGGGTGGCGGTCGAAAGCAACAGTATGAAATCCAGCGTTCCGACCGGCTCATGCAGATCATATTAGAGTTGTTTCTGGCCGAAAAGAACCGTTATGAAAGCCTGCTCACTGAAATTAAAAATGAAACCAAGAACCTGACGCCGCCGCCACATGCAGTCTGGATCCAAGCAGTGCCAAGGGAAATGGAAGAGCCTTTGACATTAGGATTACTCCACGATTCCCTTCATCTGACGAAATGCATGCGTCAGTTGCGAGCCGCACTCAATCAGATCGAGAAGAATTTCGATCTGGCCATTGAATTAGAGGGCTATACTAAGGCGGACACTCAAGACCTCGAATTTGAGGGCATTATCATTTTGTATGGTGTCTTGCCGGCCTCATCGAACGGCCCTGCTCAGCAGCGGGAAAAGAAAACCCTGACGCACAGGGAAAAGGATCGCCAGCTAAAATTGATATCTCAAAAGCTAGCTGACGTCCTCAAACAGGATGCTTCCTTTGTGAGGCGTGCCAAAGATCATATCGATCGTTTGCTGAAGGAAGATCAGGGAATGGCGGCCGGGGATTTAATGGAGTGGCGTAATATTCTTGATACATATTCCATTCAACGCCTGGCAAGTTTTTTCACTTCTTCCAGCGAACGCGCCAATCGCTTGCGCCAGAGCAACCCCTTTTATGCAATCTTAAATGGCGAAGAACGGGCACAGATGTCTGATAAACTTGGAGAACATGAATGACACGCGATCAACTTGAACACGCGATCCGGGCAGCCTGTGAAGTCTCTGACGATACCGAGTTATGGATATTCGGCTCTCAAGCTATATTAGGGGAATACCCAAATGCACCGGCAAGCCTTCGGGCATCCATAGAAGTCGATGTTCAGCCCAAAAATCGGCCTGAAACCGTTGACGTTATCGATGGCGCTTTGGGTGAATTGTCAATGTTCCATCAAACCCATGGCTTCTATGTCCACGGGATATCGATTGAGTCTGCAATGCTGCCTGATGGTTGGGAACAAAGAACCGTATCCGTCAGCGACCCGATATCAACAAGGGGTAAGACAGGTCTATGCATCGAGGTGTCCGATCTTGCCGCCAGTAAGCTTGCGGCCTACAGGCAAAAAGACAAAGAATTTGTACGCCTACTACTGATTGAGAAAATGATCGAACATAACGTCCTTGTTGTAAGAATAAATAAGTTAAATATTGAAGAACAACTGCGCGAGCGTCTTCTTCATTGGGTAAACATTACCGCAGAGGAATTGGAAGGTCATGAGTAGGCGGCCATCTACATGTCCCGATCTGCAATCCCCAAACTTCATGCACGCTAAAATATTCAACGGATACCCCTGACCTATGCAAGAAATCCATCTTTTATCTGGCCTTGTAGTCCGAGGATGGTGGTCAAAATCTCCTTTGACGGCCCGGTAAACTGGTTGCGAAGTGTGTAGACCAGGGGGAGCCATTCTCAGAGGCATAGCATATGTCCGCATGGTTCTGCCCTCTGCGATTACGTTCTTGGGAAACTTTATCCAGGTGCAGGAAAAAATCCGGCGCAGCGTTGCATAGACCATTTTTTAAGTTGTGCCTGTCGCGCCGCCACATTAGATCCCCCGACCGCATTCGTTCACTCTGAGAAATTCCTATCATTTGGCGATGCCAGAAAACGAGCGGCTCAAATATAAGAAAGAGAAAATAAAAGGAAGAAAGGGCCGAAACAGTTCCTCAAGCCCTTCCAGTTTCACCATCGCTCGCAAAACCATGTGTGCTGTGGATTTTCTCGTTGATTTTCAAGCGGAATTACTGTAAATTATCTGTTTCAAAAGGGCTGTATAATACAAACTCAAAGGGAGGAAATTAGATGACAAAGGCAGAATTGATCGATCAGATGGCAAAGGACGCGGGGATTTCCAAGGTTGCGGCGGGAAAAGCCCTTGCATCCTTTACGGACGGGGTCACGAAGGCACTGAAAAAGAAAGATGGCAAGGTGACGCTGGTGGGCTTCGGCACGTTTCAGAAAACTCGCCGCAAGGCGCGCAAGGGCCGCAACCCGCAGACCGGCGAAGCCATCAAGATCAAGGCCAGAAACGCTGTGAAGTTCAAGGCCGGGAAGAAACTCAGCGCGGCCGTTTAGTTGTAAAGTTTTTTTGGAAGGGCGGTTTTGGTCAGGGAGTGAATCTGGTCGAACCGCCCTTTCTTTTTGTAAAATGAGGAAAAACCGCTATTTCAAGTACATTCTTTAACTTTCTAAAATAATTCATGGCTGACTATCTTTCCCCCATAGCGCCTGGAATGTTCCCAAGACCTCGAAGAGCCCGCCGTGGCAGGACCGAGGTCCTCGAGCGTTACCTGGACAGCCTGGGGATCAATCAGGCCAGATCCCTGGTCAAGGTGATGAGCATCCTGCGCGAGAGGGTCTGGCAGCTGTGCGGTCTGAGATATGCCCGGATCCGGGTCAACATCGACACCACGGTAAAAACCGTCTACGGACAGGCTCAAGGTGCTCGCAAGGGCCACAATCCAAAGCATCGCGGCAAACCGGGACTGCGGCCGCTGTTGGCGTTTGTCGAGGAAACCCATGAATATCTTCTCGGTAAACTGCGTCGGGGCACCACGGTCTCGGCCGAAGAGACCGCGGGGTTTATCGCCGATATTGAAAACCATCTTCCCGGCTGCGTGCAGGAGGTGCTGATCCGTGCCGATGGAGAGTTCTTGTGCTGGCAAAGCGTGCAAGCCGCTATGACCGCCGGCTTTGACTTTATTATCGGCAACCGGGGTTGCACACCGGTATTTGATGCCGACGAATGGTACCAGCCCTGGAGACGCAAGTTGCTTGAATATAACAGCTGCATCTATCAACCCGGCGGTTGGGATCGGCCGTGTCGCTTCGTGGCCATGCGCATTGCCAAAGAACAAAAGCGTGCTTCGAATCAACCCGAACAGTGCCTGTTGTTTGAAGACGACAAATACACCTACCGGATCTTCTGCACTAGTCTGGCCGGCCCGGCCCATCAGGTGATTGCCGAATACGACAAGCGCGCCGATGTCGAGAACCTGGTCGGTGAAGCCAAGCGCGAAGGTCTGGATATGCTCCCCTCGGCCAAGTTCAAAAATAACGCGGCTTTCTTCCAGATCGTGATGCTGGCCTACAACATCTGGCGCTATATGAAAATGATGGCCGAAAAAAGCGCCGGGTCCCACCGCCAAACCGGTGGGGGCATGCTAAAGGGCATGATGACCCACACGGTTCGCATCGCGCGTTTGAAACTGCTCTTTATTGCTGCCAAGGTTGTCAGCGCCGGCAACCGCGATAAGGTCAAATACTCAATCCATGATGCCCGAACACCGGCGATGCTTATTAATAAAAACGACTTGACAGCACATCAGTGTTCGGTTTAATAGAACATCTATGCAAAAAAGTAAAGACTCATTTGGACAACTCCTTCGATCCCTCAGAAATGAGGCCGGCGTCGGTCTAAGAGAATTGGCTCGTCTCATCGGAAAATCTCCCGGGTACATCAGCGATGTGGAACTGGATAATGTGCCCCCGCCCTCTGAAGAGACCATTGTCAATATTTCCAATGCTCTGAGCGTCGATAAAAAGGTGTTGCTGAGCAAGGCGAGAAAAGTTGACCCGGAACTCAGTGAGTATGTCGCCGATCAACCTCAGGCTGCGGATTTTCTCAGGATGGCAAAAGACCAGAAATTCAGCGATGATGACTGGGACCGCCTGACCCAATTGGCCAAATTGTCAAAACTTGGAAAGGTCGAGGATAAAGAAAATTGAAGGTTCCCTGGATTCCCAAAAGCGGTATTCAACTCATCGTTGACGATGTTATCGCGGGATACGAATCAAAGATTGGGTGTGAGGTCGCACCACCGATTCCGGTGGAGGACATTATCGAGAGGTATTTCAATCTAAAAATCGGATTCATGGATTTTGAAAAGAAATTCGGCATCAATGGCATCCTCGGAGCCACATACGTAAAAAAGGGCCTGATATGCGCCAACGCCAAGCTGCTAAACGGCTATAACGAGGGCCGGCTCGTATTCACCTTTGCCCATGAAGTTGGTCACTGGGTGCTTCACCGGAAACTGGTCATCGATGATGGAGACTCAAACGCAGAAAAACCGGCAATTCTGTGCCGCAAAAAAGATGCGAAAAAGCCCATTGAGTGGCAGGCTGATTATTTCGCCGCTTGCCTGGTTCTGCCTGAGAAATGGGTGCGGTTGGCTTTCAAGGAGTCGATTGGAAATCAACCCCTCAAATTTTATAATGAAAATAGGACGCTCGACAGCACTGTTTATATCGAGCCCTGTGTGAGTAATTGGCCTTTCATTGCTCAAGCTGTTCAGAAAACCGGCGGCTTTTCGAACGTGTCCAAACATGCGGTGATCATACGACTTCAAGAACTTGGCCTGATTATAAACGAAACCCCCGCTAAAGTAGATTGGGAGAGCAGGCAATATGCGCCTTAACAATTGATAAGTACCAAAAATTTTTGACTATACTGTTCGTTTGCATCGAACAGTATAGGGATTATCGATAAATTATCAGGGAAAACAAATGCCGTACTGCAAAGATCCATTGCTCAACAAACTGCCACCGCATAACATCGAAGCCGAAAAGTCTTTATTGAGTTCCATTCTGATAGATAACCGCACATTGAACGACATCCTGGAAATATTGTCGCCGGATGACTTCTATCGATCGGCTCACCAGAAAATATTCGCTGCCATAATCGACTTGTACACGAGTAACGAGCCGGTTGACCTCGTGACCCTTAACAACAGATTAAAAGTCAGGGGTGATTTGGATATGGTCGGCGGGCCGGTTTACTTATCAAAGATAATGGAGAGTGCCCCCCTTGCAATCAATGTCCGTCATTATGCGAAGATCGTACACGACAATGGCACCCTGAGAGCCTTGCTTGAAAAAAGTAATGATATTGTCCGCAGTTGCTTAGAAGATCGATGTGATGTTGAGGAGATGATCGATACGGCCGAAAGAGGTATCTTCGAAATTTCCGAAAGAAAGATCAACCCCTCTTTTTATCAGGTGAGGGATTTAATCGATGGCAGTTTCGACGCGATTGATAAACGTCGTAAAAACAAAGGGTGCGTTTCAGGGGTGCCCACTGGCTTCAAAGATCTCGACACTCTGACCTCCGGGTTCCAGAACGCGGACCTGATTATTATCGCTGCAAGACCAAGCATGGGGAAAACGGCTTTCGCTTTGAATATCGCCCGTAACGTAGCGGTCGACAACAATATTCCTGTAGCCGTATTTTCGTTGGAAATGTCCAAAGAACAACTGGCATTACGCCTTCTTGCTGCTGAATCCAGAGTGAACTCGAATCGCTTCAGAGATGGTTTTATCACAGATGATGCCTGGAAAAGAATTGAAGAGGCGGGAAACAGGCTGAGAACAGCCCCTTTATACATCGATGATACGGCCGGCACCACGGTTTTGAATTTGAGAACCAAGGCACGGCGCTTAAAAATGGATAAAGGACTGAGTCTTATTATCATCGATTATCTTCAGTTGATGAATGTTCACCGGCAAACGGAGCGGCGGGATCTGGATATTTCGGAAATATCCAGGTCTTTGAAGGGGCTTGCAAAAGAGTTGAATATCCCGGTTGTTGCCCTTTCACAGCTGAATCGACAGCTCGAAAAGAGGGATGATAAGCGTCCGCGGTTATCGGATCTCAGGGAATCCGGGGCCATTGAGCAGGATGCAGACGTCGTTGCGTTTATTCATCGAGCGGAGATTTTCAAAAAGAAAGGAGACGCTTTCGCTGATGAAGGCAAAGCAGAAATCATTGTCGCCAAGCACCGAAACGGTCCTATTGATAGGGTAAAATTGGCTTTTTTGAAGGCCTATACAAGATTTGAAAATCTTGCATATTGAAAATACCAACATTATAATCATTCGCCAAATGCTGCTGTTCTATGGGAATCTATTGATATAGCCGGATTGTATCGACAGATTTAATTCGATTTTTGATACTAATCCTATGGCAAGAAACCAAAAGCCGGGGGCAGATAACGGTATTACAAATCACAACCTCAGGCGTCTCTTGGCCGAACACAATATGCAGTGAAGCCAAGGATCAGCCATTCGATCCACATACTGGCAAGCTCTCCGCAGTTTCTCAATATCGGTATTCATAACCCACCTGAAATATAGCTAATCTACCATTGGCAGCCCAACTCACTTGACAACTTGCAATGTATAGATTTAATGATATTTGTAGCTTTGGTTGGGCTAAAGTGCTCCCTCTGTTGTCGTTACAACCTTCTTTCTGATTTAACATCTGCGCTCTGATATCTCATCGATAATAACAAAAGGCTTGTCAGCGGGCTTAATAAATCAATGGCCTGATTGCAGGCCGAAATGGATGAAAAGCCATTTTATGGTTGAGGCCAGCAAAATTACGATGCTATTGGCATAATATTAAAATCAAACCAGAAAGATCTTAAAATCAATTCTATAAACGAGTTGATAACAGGGAAATGAATGATGGCCACCGAATGCGAGTTTATAAACATATTTCTATCGATTCAAGATAGACTACCATGTCGGTAACTCTCTTAATTCTGTAGTTATGGGTGATTTTGATGAATGGCAACTTGGATTTAGCCGCTGCCGACTTCGGTGGCGACAGCGTCCAAGTGTTATTGGGAATGGCGATGGTACACTTCGGGTGATGTATATTACGGTGTTGGTAGCGAACCTCGCTCGATAGTTATGGGGCATTTAAATGGCGATGGGGACTTGGACATAGCCGTTGCTACAAATGGATATTCTGTTTCGATATTATTGGGCAATGGCGACGGCAATTTCAGAGTGTAACGAGCTACATACTTACAATGAGTATTATATCAAAATCATTCAATATCTTTCTAGAATCGTAGGACCCAATGACGCTGAGGATTTAGCACAGGATGTTTTTAATAAATTATGTCGGAACTTAGGCGGGTTTAAGGGGAAATCCAAACTTTCAACATGGATATATCGAATAGCAACTAATGTCGCGATCGACAGATCGAGATCTGCTTCATACAAACAGGCATCGGTAAACATACCTCTTGAAGACACCTCCGGATTCGGTATCGAAAACGCCGGTAGAACTTCCGGGCCATCAGCTGTAGATCAGGTTGTCATCCGGAAAGAAATGAGCGAGTGTGTCACTGAATATATCGACAAGCTTCCCTTGAACTACCGGCTAGTGCTGGTTCTAAGTGAAATTAAAGGCCTATCAAACCAAGAAATAGCCGATATTCTTGAAATATCAATTGATAATGTAAAGATCAGGCTTCACCGTGCCAGAGCCGAACTCAAAACAGCACTTAACGAAGGATGTGATTTATATTATAACGAGCAAAACACCCTTGCCTGCGATCGGAAACAAGTCCAAATATTGCGTAAAGCTCCCAAATAAATGTATCTAATTTCCTGTCTCAATAATTAACCCTCTCGTATTGAATACACTTTACGACCGCCAATTTATCATTTCCTCAAAAATAATGGATTGTATACGTATCCTTTCATTTAGTCACTCCGTCTATAGGGTTGGAAGGGATGATGGGATGGTGAGGTTGATGTACAATTCTGGCAAGAGAATAGCGCGCTGAACCTAGAAGGATATCATCCCAGCCAAGCTTTATCGCTCATCGTTCAAAGCGAGAGCAATACCGTGTTTGCCGGCCGTAAGTCTTAATAAAATAACGGATGTAAAGGAGGTAATTCGTATGTATGGTTCAGAGATTACTTGGAATTCTTTTTGGTGGATATTTCCGATAGTTATGATGGTTCTGTGTTTTTTCGTGATGAGGGGACGACGGGGGTTCAGGATGTGCTGTTTTGGCCCCCGCGACATTGATAAATATCAGACCAGGGAATCGGAATCCGCAATAGAGATTCTCGGCAAGCGCTATGCTTCAGGTGAGATCGACAAGGAGGAATACGAAGAGAAAAAAAGGACATTAACAGATTCAATGGATTCTATAAGAGAATGATCGTAAATGCTCTAAGTAGGTTTCACATGAGAAGCGTAGAACCTAAAAAAGCAGCAATAATTAATCTGACAACGGGTAGTCGCCCCATAGAAAAGATGACCGTTAAAAAGAATATAAGCCAATCGAAGATTCCGGTTCAGTCCTGTGAGGGGGCCTGTATTAGAAAAGAAATTGCCCGGCGTACGGCCAATATCGTTTCCAAAAACAATTCTTACAGATTTTGAGAGAAGAACGATAGGAGAGGGAAAATGCCAGTATATTTAAAAGACATCAATGAGTTTCCTGAACTTGAGAGCTTCAAATCTGCTTTGATTATCCCTTGCCGATTCTGCCCAGCGGCCAGTATGGCCGTGAGAACAAATCGACCTTATTTTGAGGTCCTGCGGAGGTTTTTAAAGACAGCTTCTTATGAAGAACTCATAGAAACCATTAAATTCAATTTGGAACAAATGGGCGTCAAAACAGATGTTTTCAGGAGTAGATGGCTCCACCAATTTGTCGTTTGTATGTGGACTTCAAGGAGGAGAAAAAAACTTTTGAAGCGTGCACGCAACTATGAGGCTCTGGTAGTACTGGGATGTGAAGCTGCGGCGGATACGATCCATGATGCTGTCAAATCGACTTCATGTAAGGTATTCCAAGGTATGCGAACCGAAGGTATCATGAGTATTAAACCGCTTTTTCAGATGCCGTGTAACATGTCTCTTGAACTAAACAATGTCACGCCGCTTGTTCATCAGGCTAAACAGTCAGTGCCGTGGAGCAGCTTATGATCCGGCACGAAATCGATTAGAACGAAAATAGTTGTCATGTGTTTAGCCGCAGAGCCGTAAGAATGTTAATTTGATTACACACCCAAGTAGATGTAATGCAAGATTTCGGCAAACCAAAGCGTAAAATACAATGGTCAAATGCAATCTGATCATCTATTTTTCCAAATAATGCGTAAGAAGGAGGAATAATTTATGAAACCGCTAAAAAATAGAATGGAAGAAAACATTTTAGATGAAAAAACCGAGAATCTTATTGCCATTGGTGCTGCTACAGCGGCGAATTGTATTCCGTGTTTTGAGCATCTCTATGAAAAAGCCATCACTTCAGGTATCACATTGGAAGAGATTAATCGGGCTACTGACATAGCCGGTAGAGTGAAAAAGGGTGCTCATATTGCATTAACAAACAGCATTAATGAACTTATAGGATTGGATAAAACCCATGAGTTTCCATGCAATCAGGCAGCAAACAGATCATGCTGCGGGTAATTGCTAATTGCGCTGAATAGGTGAAAAAAGGCAGTGACCATTAATGGCTCTGCCTTTTTACTTGGTATTCTCTCGAATAGTGCTTTCAAAACGCAAACTCAAACTATTGCTATCAAGCGAAACTTTTTAAAATTCCGAAACTACGAAGGTCAACCACAGCATATAATGGTTGGCCAATTTCATTATTATTGTGATTAGGTTGATATACTATAAAAATTTTAAAGCTGCACAAACCTGTACCTTATGCTACCCAAAAGTTTTGCCCTCCAGAATAAGATAGTGAAAGCCATATCATACCTCGGCTTCCTTGCCGTCAGCTCATGCCTGAATATTATGCGACATTCACTATGAAAATTTAACCCCATCGATCTGGACCTGTCTATGATATCCTACTTTTTGCTTAAAAGGGGGAAAGTGGGCCAGGGGGTATCAGGATATTGAGAGTTCAGTAAAAGCCAACCTACCGGCCAGCATTACTGTGGACAAACCACCGAACTTTCGGTTAGATTGGCCCAGCAAAATGATCCGACAAAAAATTTCGCCAAGACCATCAAGCGCTTTAGGGGGGCATGGAAACCGGGGAGGTCCCGGCGGTTTCAAACGGGTTCTGGCGCTGTACGATTGGAACGTCAAATCAATAACAGGCGAATAGGAAAGCAGGTATAAATCATCCAATGAAAATCAACACTGACCAGTCTGGGAAGTCTCCGCCGGAACCGGCTCCAGGCACTCTGGGAACCTTTGCGGGGGTGTTCACCCCCAGCGTGCTGACGATCCTCGGCATCATTCTATTTATGCGCCTCGGTTTCGTGGTGGGCAGCGCCGGTCTGAAACGGGCGTTGTTTATCCTTTTGCTCGCCAACGGCATTTCCGTTTTAACTTCCCTGTCATTGTCGGCCATTGCGACCAACATCCGGGTCAAAGTCGGCGGGGTCTATTACCTGATTTCCAGGACCCTGGGGCTGGAATTCGGAGGCGCCATCGGCATCGTCATGTTCTTGGCCCAATCGATATCCATTGCCTTTTACTGCATCGGTTTCGGAGAAGTTCTGGCGGTCCTCCTGTCCGCCGATAACGTCAAGGTCTTCTCTCAAATCGTTGCGGGGGTTTCCGTTCTGGCGCTGTTCGTCTTTGCCTGGCTGGGAGCCGATTGGGCCACCCGGTTTCAATATGTGGTAATGGTCATTCTCGGTGCGGCCCTGATGTCATTTTTCGTGGGCGGGCTGCTGAACTGGAATACCCCGCTGTTCCTTGAAAACTGGAGCGCTCCCGAAAAGCATCCCCCGTTTTGGGTGATCTTTGCCATTTTTTTCCCTGCGGTAACTGGATTTACCCAGGGATCCAGCATGTCCGGCGATCTGAAAGATCCGGGAAAAAGCCTGCCTCTGGGCACTTTGTTGGCCGTAGGCATCTCGATCGCCGTGTATTTCGGTGCGTCCGTGCTTCTGGCCGGATCGATACCCAACACCGTTCTGACAAGCGATTACACGGCCATGAAACGGGTGTCCCTGGTGAGTTTCCTGATCGACGCGGGCGTCATCGCCGCCACCTTGTCGTCGGCCATGGCCTCATTTCTGGGGGCACCACGGATTCTTCAATCCCTTGCCGCCGATCGCATCTTCCCGTTTCTGGTACCCTTCTCCAAAGGCGCCGGTCCCACCAACAACCCGCGCAGAGCGGTTCTCCTTTCGCTGGTCATCGCTGCGGCGACGATCGGGCTGGGTCAGCTCAACATCATCGCTCCGGTGGTATCGATGTTCTTCCTGATCTCCTATGGTCTGCTCAATTACGCGACCTATTATGAGGCCCGTTCGGCCAGCCCCTCCTTCCGACCCCGGTTTCGATGGTACCACAGAAATGTCAGTCTTATCGGCGGGTTGGCCTGTCTCGGCGTCATGATGACCATCGATGTCACGTCGGCGGCCGTTTCGACGGCCTTACTCTTTGCCATCTATCAATACCTCAAACGAACCTCGGGACCCGCCCGCTGGGCGGACAGCCAGCGCGCTTATCATCTCCAGCGGGTTCGAGAACATCTTCTGGCAGCCGATGCCGTTCCCGAGCACCCCCGCAGCTGGCGGCCGCATGTATTGTTGTTTTCCGACGATTCTCACCGCCGTAAAAAACTCCTCGACTTTGCTTCCTGGGTTCAGGGACAAAGCGGATTCACGACGGCGGTCCGAATCCTTGAAGGACAAGGCGTCAAAACACTCAAAGAAAGAAATGAGGCGGAAGCCGAACTGCGGAAAGACATTCAGGAACACGGGATCTCCGCATTTCCTCTGGTGATCGTGGCACCGGATATCTCGCTGGGCGTTTATTCCCTCATCCAGGCTTTCGGTGTCGGACCCCTCAAAGCCAACACCACCCTGTTGAATTGGATGGAACAGACCCCTTCGGAAGACCTTGAAGGGCGCGAAAACCGGTTTGGCCGAAACCTGCGCATCGCCTATTCCCTCGGGCGCAACATCGTGATCCTGGATGCCAAGCAGAACGCTTGGGAGACCTTGAAAGAGGTTCCCCCGGAAGGCCGCAGAATCGATGTCTGGTGGTGGGGGGATGCCACCAGCCAGCTGATGCTCCTCTTTGCGTATCTGATGACCCGGAGCAAAGAATGGGAAGGCGCCACGATCCGGCTGCTGGCGGTCTGCCCGACACCGGAATCCGATGAAACCGTTCAGGACATTCGCAATGTGCTCGCTGATGTCCGGATCGACGCGGAACCGGAAGTGGTCGTCCAACCGAGTGCCGCGGTCGTAATTTCCTACTCGGGCGACGCGTCGCTCGTGTTTCTTCCGTTCCGCTTCAAGGGGAGTCGGATCTCAGACCCCTTCGACGGTTCATTTGAAGACCTGCTTCCCCACCTGCCCGCTGTCGTGTTGGTCCTCGCGGGTGAAGACATCGACCTGGACGCCGAACCGGAGCAGGGCAAAGCCTCAGAAATGGCCGCCGCCGTGGACGCCGCCGCCGATTCCCGCAAAAAAGCCCTTGATAAAGAGAAAGCGGCCGAGAAAGCGGCCGACGAGGCGGACAAGAAGATTCGGAAGGTGGAAGCGGCCGAGAAGTTCGATAAGGATCAGAAGGATCTCGAGGCGCTCAAAGCCGAAGCCGATGCAGCCGCAAAACAGGCCCAAAAAGCTGCCCGCAAGGCAGCCAAGGCGGCGGCGAAGGCCGAAGACGCGGCGCGGGAAGCCGAAGCGTCCGGCGCCCAACTTCCGGATGCCGGGAAAAATTCCACTTAACGCGCCCCGCCGACGGCTCACTTCCATCGAGGGCAAGGCGTCTTTATCTTCCCATTATTTCAATCGATTTTATCGTGTATATGTTGAATTGTCGTTTTGAGAATGAATCAACATAGTCTGAGCATCAATTCACAGAGTACATTCGGCATGTTCTTCGATATGCGCTATGTGGCCCGGCTGCCGGTGGTCCTTCCTCTGTTTGGCTTAGATTATCGCATCCGGGAACGCTAAAAGCCAACCTGGCAGTCCTCCCCGCAATTTCCCTTTGACCTTGCACCGAATCTCGTCATATGATCCCATTTTCGAGATATCAGTCCGTTGCATGATTTTAACTGGACCGGTGTGCATCTGTCGATGGGAACCGGCCGACCTTCCGATGCAACGTCTGCTTGAATGTTCAGTTATCACCCTATTGCCGGAGTCCCAACATGCGCGCCTTTAGCGTCATTCGAAAGCTTCAAGCCGTATTGTTAACGGCTGTCCAGAGGCACCGCTGCCGCATCGGTCAACTAAAGATTTGCCACAATGCGTGCCGCCTGGCTTTCGTGCGTTCGGTGACCTGTTTACCGAGAGCGGGATTCATGAAATTGGTAGTGTTTGGCATGGTGATGGCGGGCGGTCAAGTATTTGGCCAGGAATTATCAGCCCCGGGCCCCGTGAGGATACTGGAAGAGGAATCAGGACTTAGCGGTTCCGGGACAAGCACGTCACCGGAGTCAGCCGCCCACCAGGAAGCGATACGGACTGATGGAAAAATACCCGAGGATTTCGTTTCATCGATTAGCGAAATTTACTGCCGATTAAAATCGACAAACAATAGAAGTGCGATTGAAGAGTTGCTCTCCAGTCTTTCCCGGTTTTCAGACACCTATACCGATGACCTGCCCAGTTTACTGGAGCGTAAAACAATTCGGGTGTTGATAACAAGTTCCCCAACGAACTTTTTTGTATCGGGGGGCCGGATATACGGCTTCGAATACAGTTTGCTCAAAGAATACGAACGGTTTTTGAGCCGAAATAAAACCCCAAGCGATCTGAAAACGGTTGTCGAGTTTATTCCGGTATGGGAAGAGCTGCTCATCCCCAGCCTCGTCAAAGGGTTGGGAGACATTGTGGCGGCCGGTTTGGTCGTCACGGAAGGAAGTAACCCGAATTTCGAATTTTCCGATCCTTACCTCAGCGGTGTCAGCGAGGTGCTAGTGAGCAGCGCAGACGTCGCGCCGATTCAAAATCTGCATGATATTGCCGGCAAACAAATTTACGTGCGGCGGGTCAGAAGCCACTATGAAAGTCTTGGGCGATTGAATGAACAATTGAAATCCCAGGGTTTGGCACCGGTCTCAATCATAAAGGCAGAGGATTATGTGACCAGTGAAGATATTCTGGAGATGCTCAACGCCGGGATCATCAGCCTCAGTGTCATTGAAAGCCATCTGGCTGAGTTGTGGTCGGTTGTTTTGCCCAACTTGAGAGTCCATGATCAGTTGCCGCTTCGCCAGGGGGCGGCGTTGGCGTGGATAGTTCGCAAGAGCAACCCGTTGCTCAAAGAAAGCTTGAATGAGTTTGTCAAGGATCACAAGAAAGGAACGCTCTTGGGCAATATTTATTTCAACCGCTACTTCAAGGATACGAAATGGATTACCAACCCTCTCGATACAGACAGCCGAGAGAAATCCTTTCGCTATGCCCCGCTGTTCAAGAAGTACGGCGCCGAATACAACATCGACTGGATGCTTCTTTCGGCGCTGGGTTACCAAGAGTCGCTCTTGGAACATAACCGCCGGTCCCCCAAGGGGGCCGTCGGCATCATGCAGATTATGCCGTCTACGGCAATGGACCCACGCGTAAACATTGCCGATTTTCACCTGATAGAAAAGAACATTCACGCAGGGGCGAAATACCTCGCCCTGCTGCGCGACACCTACTTCAACGATTCTGAAATGGAACCGATCGTCCGCCTCCGCTATGCGCTGGCGGCTTATAATGCCGGGCCGGCCAATGTCATTCGCGCGCGTGCACTGGCGGCGGAAATGGGTTATGACCCCAACCGGTGGTTTCTCCACGGCGAGATTGGCGCGCTAAAATTGATCGGGCAGGAGACCGTGCGGTACGTCAGCAATGTCAATAAATTCTATCTCGCTTACAGCCTCGCCGACACACTGGACTGTCTAAAAGATAAAGAGTCCGAGAATTTTAACTCTGGCCCGTCAATAGGTTTTGGCACATCGGATAGGGAAAAATGGGAGTCGCCAACGCACTGAAACGACTTTGATTCATTTCACGTCGAGTAGGGCGGCTTGTCCGGTGAAAGTGTAAACGTTTAATCGGCCTCTTTTTGGGGGCTGAAAGAGTGCAACGATGCAGATCGCAATGACGGTGGTTCAAGGGTTCTCAAACGGTTGAATGGTCCGGCGGCTGCGGTCGACACCGGCGGCGATCTTCTTTGCTCCGAAAAAAATGGTATCAGAGCGCGTCGCATAGTCCCGGATACAATCCTCTTATTCGACCGGCTCTCCGGACGCCACCCAGGCCTTGATGCCGCCTTCAAGAAACGCGACGTTGTGACCTTCCTGTCCGAGGCGCTCGGCGACGGATTGGCTTACTGAGCCGCCCTTGACGCAATAAGCAATGATTTGTCGCCCGACGGAGAGTTCCGTGCTCCATTCATTTATCATTTCCGGATCACGCCACACAGCACCACTGATTTTTTTCGGCGATATGACATAATCTGATTTACGTCGAACGTCGAGGAGGACCGGCGCAAAAGGGCTCTTCAGTAGTTTCTTCAGGCTTGTGATATCGATCGAGTCTGTCATTTTGTTTTTCCTTTATATTCCTTATCTAATTGATTCTTGTTTTACTTTGCGGGAGTCTGAATATCGCGACCGAAGATCACGAACCCAAGGGTCCCGATCACACCGAAGACAAATGCCACTGTTAAATTGACTTCGGGGCTGATTTGCCATAGAAATGCGCCGCCGAAGGCGGCCACAGACACGAATACATCTCTGATCAGGTAATACAGGCCGAACATTCCCGCTCTGCAGCTGTCCGGTGCCAGGTCCATAATCAGTGCCTTGCGGGTTGGCTCGCCGAATTCCTTTAATCCTCTCAGGATAAATGCCGGTACCAGCCATTCAAAAGACTGGCAGTACATGAGAACCAGCGGAAAGAGGGTGAAGAAGATGAAAGTGATCGTTACGAACGGTTTTTTGGCCGATCGATCGGCCAGGTACGCCACCGGTATGTAGACCAGCACCGCCGTGAGCATCTCGATGCTCGTGAGCAGTCCAAACTGGATAGCGGAAACCGGATAGGTAATTGCCTTCATACACCAGATGACGACAAAAGCGTATGGAATCTGTTCGCAGAACCGTATGAGTATGTCAGAGACCAACAGGTTTTTCATGGCCGGACGCATTTGTCGTAGAAGTTTGAAAGGGTTTTTTTCCGGTGTCAGACGGCAATGATCACTGGAAGATCCATCCTCGCGGCGAGGCTCATCCTCGATCAGCCGCTGCTGCAGCACCAGTGCGACGGCCGCCATTGCGGTTGCCGCCACAAATGCGAATCGGACTCCATCGCGTTCGCCCCAGATACTGATGAATATTCCGCCCAATAGCGGCCCCAAGGCCATGGGGATGCGCCGCACCAGGGAGTGCATGCTGACTCCCATGGTGCGTTTGTTTTGGGGCAGCACTTTGAAGATCAAACTCATGGTGGCCGGCAGCGATATGGCCGACCAGGAGATAAAGAGCACGGCCCCGGCAAGTACCGCCTGCCAGGCAGGGACCAGTATGACGACCCCGAAACCGGCCATGGCGACCAGATTGAAGATGATGAGTGATCGTTTGGTGCCGACCCGGTCTGAAAGATAACCGCCGGGGAAGGAGTAGAGTGCCGACAACAGGTTGTCCATCGCGTTGAGCACACCGATGGAAAGTATGCCCCCGCCAAGGGCCATCAGGTAGATGGGCAGAAAGCGTTCAGCCATTCGTTCGCCCATACCGACCAGGACCACCATAACGAGGACACCGACCGTACTGCGCTGAAGCGCTAGAAAACCAGTAATTCGATTTACTTTGGGGAGCGGGCTTCGTTGGGTCATCTAGCGGAGTCGTTAGGTTTTGCCGGCACGATCTCTGGCAAAGGTGACGGCGGGGTAAACACGAAGAATCTTTCCGATAGGATTTTATGCACCGGCTGAATCGCTGTAAACCATTCTACCACCCTGGCCGACGACTAACTCCAGCGCCGAAAACGTTTCTTATCTTATTCACGGCATACGGTAGACCATGGAGTTTATATTCATCCCGGCCCCTACCGATGCGAAAACGACGATATCGCCGGTATTCAGCCGGTGGTTGTCCAAATGACCTCTTTTGACCAGGTCAAACAGTGTCGGCAAGGTGGCCACAGAGCTGTTTCCAGCCCATGAAATCATCATCGGCATGATATCGGGGGGAATATCCGACTTGTTGTACAACTTGAACAGCCTTTTCAATATGGCCTCATCCATTTTTTCATTTGCCTGGTGAATAAGCACCTTTTTGACATCGTCGATGTCTACTCCGGATTTCACGAGATTATTCTTAACGACTTCAGGAACCTTTCGTACCGCATATTTGTATATCTCATGGCCGTGCATTTTAATGAACAGTTCATTGCCATGGTGATTTCTATTATGGGATTTACCGGCCCACAGGAGATACGCTTCATCAATTGTGTCCGAGCGGGTGATATGCGACAGGACTCCCACTTCTTTATCGGTTGCTTCGAGCAGGGTTGCACCGGCGCCATCGCCATATATCATGCTGTCGATATCATGAGGATCAGATACCCTTGAAAGGATTTCGGCCCCAATGACGAGGATGCGTTTGGCATCTCCTGATCGAATGAAATAGTCGGCCGTAATGATGGCCTGCAACCAGCCTGGACACCCGAAAGGCAGATCAAAAGCGACGGTGTAAGGGTTCTGTATTTCCAGTTTGTGTTTCACACGGGCGGCTATGGTCGGAACCATGTCCACTCGGATATTTTTCGCGTCAACGTCGCCAAAATTTTGGGCAACGATAATGTAATCAAGGCTTTCTCTGTCAAAACCTTCGAGGGCCTTTTCTGCTGCCAAGTAAGCGATGTCTGAGGTCGTATGCTCGTCGGTTACATATAACCGTTCTCTAATCCCGGTGATTTCATAAAGTTTTTTAATAATTTCGGGGTTGGGGCGGGTGAGTTTCTTGCCGTCCGCCCCATAGAACTCATTACGCAGAAAATGCTCGTTGGTTATAGTGACCGTCGGCAAGTAACTGCCGGTTGCCGTAATTACGGAATTAGCCATTGTTCAATCTCTGCATCTAAATTGAAATTTATCGAAAGATAAATCTTTTTTCTTGTATCAGAATTTTATCGTTGGTTATTCTCGAAAATTATTCTAATAGTGCTTAAGGAGATGTTTGGGTTTAATCAAAAACGATAGAAGTCGCTTCATAACCTCTTTATCAGCGGTTTTAACCTTTGAAAAGCGCCAAGATCGCTGCGCTAAAGCACGAAAACGCGGGCGAGGGCACTCAAATAGTTAAAGATTTCGCGCTTCGATTTGCCGAACGCATTTTGACAATGGTCTTCAGCATTGGTTAAAAGAGGTTTTGAAGCCAGTTCTCAGCATTCCGCATATTTAAAATGATAGAATCGAATCTGATCGTCGCATCGTTGACCAAAAATAACCGAGCCTTGGTAGAATGTCCATATTGTGGCTACCAAAAGATAATCAATATATCAAAATATTTCAATAAATCCAATATACGAAAATTCGTATACAATTGTAAGTGCGGGAATATGTTCGGTGTCGTTTTAGAAACGCGCAGATATAAAAGAAACTACCTTGATATCGATGGAACAGTCATATACGACAAAAAAACAGGCAAACCAGAACAACACAAAATTATTATTAAAGATCTTTCGCGGTCAGGCATAAGGTTTGCCACTCAAGAGCCGGCACCTTTCAGGGTCGATGACGGCATTGTGGTCAGAATTCAATTCAACGATTTCCAAAGATCTTTTTTTACCAAAGAGGCGGTCATAAAGAATGTCAAGGGCTATGTTGTGAGGGCAGAATTTAAAATCCTCTGCGATCACATCGCGTTTACCTGTAAGATAGACGAATGAAGAAAAACCATGTCTACGATATCTTTCCGGCCCGCCACCGACCTGAGGTGATGGGGCGCTGGGATGGGGCCGCTTGGCACAGGGTGCCGACTTTGAGGATCGCAAATTTCCGGGTCGAAAGCAGTAGCCATCGGCCCTGGACCACTGTCAAATTGCTTCACTCGTCCGACGGGCTACACGGATTGTTCATGGTTCGAGACAGATATATCCGCTGTATCCGCAACCGATTCCAGGACCAAGTCTATAAAGACAGCTGTGTAGAATTTTTCGCACAACCCAAACCCGGACGAGGATATTTCAATTTTGAGTTCAACTGCGGTGGAACAATGCTGGCCACCTACATTGTTAATCCAACGCGCGTTAAATCCGGGTTTAAAGATTTTACGCCTTTAAGCCTGGAAGATGCAAGGCAGGTACAAATTTTTCATTCCTTACCCGAGGTGATAGACCCGGAAATACCTGACGAAACCCTATGGTTTGTCGAGTTCTGCATCCCATATACCCTGTTTGAAAAATATGTGGGCCCCACTGCACCAGTTGTCGGGCAAACCTGGCGGGCAAATTTCTATAAATGCGCTGATGAGTCTTCCCATCCCCATTGGGCGGCCTGGGCTCCGGTTGATGAGATGAATTTCCATTTGCCGCGATGCTTCGGCCACCTTCATTTTCTGAAGCGATAATGTTTTGGTCGGACAGGTTATTATCATACCGGTCTGTACAAAACTGGCGGCAAGGCCCAAATCCTCGGGCAAATTATTACTTGACATGCCCGGCCTCCCTGTAGTTTACAGCAAATTGTACATCCCGCCGGATATCAAGCCGATGTTACAGGAGTATCGAATCATTCGCAGGTGTATTCTCACGTTTTTGGATAAATACGGCCCGTGGCTGCAAAAGCACCGAGTCTGTTGCACATTCAGCCGCAATTCCTGCTCTGATTAAATAATCAGGTTGATTCCTTTATCTATCGATAAGCTGTCGCAGGAAAAAGTGGGGAAGAGATAATGACCAACCAATATGTAGTGCCAAGGCCGCAACCGACCGATCCGGTTCGCAGACGTTTTCTCAAGTTGTCCATCTGTGCTGGAATTACTTTTCTGTCTCCGATTAATGTCTTCTCATCTATTCCGGATTTTAGCGCCCGGGAGAAGTCTCTATCGCTCTATAACCCGACAACCCGCGAAACTGTCTCCACGATTTACTGGATTAATGGCCATTATGTACCGGATGCGTTGGCAGATATCAACCATATCATGCGCGACCATCGGACAAATGAGGTCAAACCGATTGATAGGGGGTTGCTGAATATGATGCATACCCTTAAAAGAAAACTGGATTGCGATAAACCATTTCATGTCATTTCGGGGTATCGCTGCCGCAAAACAAACGAACTTCTGCGACGCAGAGGCAGGAAGGCTGCCCGCAACAGCTTTCATCTGACCGGCGAGGCGGTTGACATCCGCCTGCCTGACTGTCGATTATCCGCTTTGCGAACGGCAGCCCTCGAGATTAAGGGCGGCGGCGTTGGATACAATCCTTATGAAAATTTTGTCCATATAGACGTCGGACCGATCCGTTACTGGTCATACAAACGTAAAAAGAAATAACCAACATCCGCCGACCCGAGAAACCCCTCTCGCCCATCTCCCAGCCAACCTTAACAGGCTGTTGAAAAACTGTTACACTCGACAATACGGCGTTAAAATCCTCCTCATAAAGATAATTTATACCCATAAACTCCGCTTTTTCGTCGGATTTTGCCTTGTCTTGACGGCGCTCATAACGTTTTTCAACACCCTGTTAATGTCGATCCTGAAATAAATGCCCTCTTTTGTATATACTGACAAAAATTGTCACTTCATTTTTGGCTCCTGTCGGCTGATTCTCGTGAAAGCCTTATATCAATTATATCATACTGTAATATTTACTAAATTAATGATAAAAGGTTTTTTTATTCTTGTACCATATGCAAGTATTTCGTCATTTTAGTAAGGGGTGAACATCAAACCGATGCTTTGATTAGATTCTGATTTGGTTGAATCGACGGTCCGCCGATCGGAATCGACCGCGTTTGGCCAAAAAGTAAAATAATATAATTATCGTTATATTACAGAATGTTGTAAGGTTAATTCCCTTTTCTTTGTTGGCTTGGAGACGCTTTTGGACTGCCAGATGTTGAAATAATTAGCGATTATGACGCTTTAGGGCAAACTCGTTGACGAATTTTGTCAGTTTTTTTCCTGAATACCTTTAGGGTCCCAGGGGGTACTATCTATAACTATAAGTAAATTATATACATTTATATTTATGTATTACTTGGCATACTTGTTGTATATAATACTGACGAAACCAGGAAAAATGACACACGGTTAAGCGTTCTTTGAAACAAAGACAATTTTGGCTTCTCGAGTGTGCGTGCATCTTCCTGACGGGCATCCAAAGCAAACCCAGCTGTGCACCGTGCGAGAATAACGGCATTCCGGAAGCCCTATTTTCCATACCCCATAAACAGTTCGGATAACGCCGGTGACAGCAAATTAATAAGGCACCATCCGGGCTGTTTTTTTTTGATTAATTCCCTTCAGCATTACGAGAGCGAACGCGTTCAGCGGATGTCGCTGACCAACCTTTTCATCCCAGAGGAAGCAAGCGGCGAACCGTGCATCCTAAAATTTTCCGGTCAAACCGAACGGGCCATCCCATCCGCCCGCAATCCGACACGCCGAATACCTGAGCATTTGTCTGTGCCGGGTGGTTATATAGGGGTTGCTAAAAAAATGTTCCGTTTTTCGAAGTTTTTTTCTACGATCCCTCAGACCACCTAATCGTAATTCGGAATTTAATGATGAAAAGCGCTATAATAGTGCGAATGACAAACCTCGACCCGGCTTGACGAAATATTCGAAGATCTTATTTTGAAAAAGTCATCGAAATTTGAAAAATTCTTAAAGATTGAGCAGAATAATGTTGAAAGGATATCAAAAAAAGTATCTCAAAGGGTTGGCTCATCACTTGAAACCGGTGGTTTTAATCGGCCAGAATGGACTTACTGATACGGTGGTCCGCAGTGCGATTGAGGCTTTGAAAAAACATGAATTGATCAAAGTAAAATTTATTGACCACAAGGAAAAAGAACAAAAAAAGGGCGTCGTTGAGGCCCTCGGGCAGCAGACCCAATCCGATCTGGTCGGTCTGATCGGTCATATGGCCATTTTTTTCAAACCGCACCCTGATCCCGCGAAACGCCTGATCTCACTTCCAAGCAAATCAGTGTCCGAGTAGAACCAACGCTTCCCTTCCACGAATGGTTTAAAGAAGCCATCTCGAGAAAGTCTTATCGCCCGATCCGCCAGAGTCCTCCAAGGGCGGATAAATTCTCCAGAGGTTTACCCGCCTCAGGCGGGCGGGAAAGTCTCGGCGTTTGGCTCTCGCTTTGGCAGAGGCGCAGGGTCCCTTCCCGCGCCTCTGCGGACATACTTGAGTATATCTGCGGAATGTGACCCACATGCTGTGTTGGATCGGACGGGAAATCCCGCGCAGCGGGGACCCTCAGTCCCGCCTTTATCTCGACCGAAAATCCTCATTTTGAGATCGCTTCTAAACCAAAGTATTCTGCCGGATTCGTCAGGCATAGGATTACTCTTGATATGCTTCTGCACCGGCGTCTACCCGCTTGTATATGATCAGGCGGTCTCCAGGGTGTATGTGGTGTCGAGGATTGAGATTGTTCCAAATCAGCAGCGCCGGCAACGGCACCTGAAACATTTCGGCAATGCTGGAGAGGTTGTCACCGGACTTGACAATGTAGACATGGTCATCGGGTTTTTTTCGCCAGGCAGCGAGAGCCTCTTGATAACGCGCTTCGAATCCTGCGCCTGCACCTTTCGGGACGAGAATCTTGTGTATCCCGGGTGCCATGTAATGCCCCCGGATATCCGGGTTCAAGTCTTTCATCTTCTTAAAGTCGATTCCAGCAGCTTGAGCGAGGACTCTGATCGGCGTTCTGCGATGGCATTGCACCGATATTTCGTCGAATTCAAACGGCTTGTAGAGATCGTTGTCGTTCAGGTAGAACCCGTATTTCTCAGGGTTTTTCAGAATCAGCTTGGCCGATATGATGCGAAATAGGTATCGCTGGGTTTCCAGCGGCAGGTACAAACGGTAATAATCATTGACTTCCTGGAGCAAGATTTCTGATTTGAGCCCCTCCTCTCCCATGTTGTATCCAGCGGCGGCCAGGCTCCAGGAGTGAAATTCGTTGTATAGAACTTTAAAATAATTGATCGCGGCCCGGGTTGACTTGTAGATGCTGCGTCGCTCGTCGAGATCGGCGTTAACAGACAGCCCGTATTTTCGGCCGGTGGTTTGAATAAACTGCCAAAATCCGATGGCGCCTGCCGGAGAGCCGGCGTGCGGTCGCAGGGCACTCTCTGCAAAAGCCACATACTTCAGATCATCCGGCATACCGTTTGCAGCGAGCTCTTTTTCGATGAACGGCAGATATCGTGGAGAACGTTTGAGCCAGAGGATGACCTGGGGCCGATCTGCCAGAGTGAGAAGCAGTTCTTTCTCCAACCGTTCGCGTACATCCGGATTGTCGAGCGGTATTGGCTCGCCGCAAAAATCGAGTGGCGGTTGAATCCGGATACTCGAAATCAGAGAGGGGGTGACTTCCCGATCTGGTGGTCTCTCGATTTCATTGGCTTGAGTGACACCTGCCAAAAAAAGGAGTCCAACGGTCAGAATGGTTTTCCGAATCTTTTTCATAATTTATCACATACCGGAGATTTCGCTGCCAGCGTTGACCATTGGCAACGCACAGGGGAGCATGCCAAAATTTTCGAAGACTGTCTCAGGTGGTTGTGACGCGAAATGCCGACACCAGTGTCCAGACGCCAGCCGCCAGGAAAAAAATGCCGGCACCGAATTTGATGTAATGCGGGGGTATGAACCTGCTGATCGTTCCTCCAAGAAAAACGGCAATCAGCGCGCTGAGAACAAGGGCGGCAGCCGAGCCGATGAAAACCGAAAACTTGGGATCGCAATCGGCGGATAAGCAGAAGGTGGCCAGTTGGGTCTTATCTCCCAGCTCAGCCAGAAATACCATGCCAAAAGTCATCCACATTATCTTATAATCCATCGAATGCCTCCGATCGTATCTCTGATGTTTGCCAACACCCCGTCAAATCGATGTTTGACCGGTCGGCGCCATAATAACGCCGACGTGCGTTTGTGGGTGCTGACTTCTCACGCTGTCACAAATATGAAAACATGAAGCCAAATTGTATCAGTCTGTCATCAACTGTCGGGCTTTCTGATATACGTTATCGGCAGTCATGCCGAATTTTTCCATTACAGCCGCTCCCGGAGCCGACGTACCGAAATCCCGGATGCCGATCACCGCGCCGGCACAGCCCACATACCTTTCCCAGCCGAATGTTTGGCCGGCCTCGATGGCGATGCGTCGGGAAACATCCGGGGGTAAGACCTTGTTTCTGTAACTGGTCGGCATTTTTTCAAACAGTTCCCAGCTGGGCATGCTGACGACTCGAGCTTTGATCTTCTCGTCCGCCAGTTTCTGCTGGGCCGACAGAGCCAGGTGAACTTCTGATCCTGATGCGATCAGAATCAGATCCGGTCTACCGTCCGAATCAGACAGGATGTAAGCGCCATTCTTCACACCCGTGGCCTGAGCGTAATGCGTACGATCCAAAATGGGGAGCTTTTGACGGCTCAAAATTAACGCGACCGGACCGGTGTTGCGAACCGCCTGACGCCAAGCTTCGGCCGTTTCAGTGGCATCAGCCGGCCGGATGATCGTCAATCGCGGGATAATCCTCAAGGAAGCCAGATGTTCGATCGGCTGGTGGGTCGGGCCATCTTCGCCCACGGCCACGCTGTCGTGTGTGAAGACATAGATTACCGAGAGGTTCATCAAACAGGCCAGACGAATTGCCGGCCGCATGTAATCGGCAAACACCAGAAATGTCCCGCCGTACGGCCGTATGCCGTTGTGGAGAAACATGCCGTTCATGATCCCACCCATGGCGTGCTCGCGGACGCCAAAACGCACGTTACGTCCCGTCCAGGAATCGCGTTGAAATACAGGAACACCTTCGATAAACGTTTTATTTGAAGGCGCCAAATCGGCGGAGCCGCCGACGAGTGTTGGCAGTGTGGGCGCCAGGGCGTTCAGGACCCGACCGGATGCCGCCCGCGTGGCCAAGGGGCCATCAGCCGGCGTGAAATCCGGTATCTCGGCGTCCCAGCCCTCAGGCAGAAAGCCGCTGATGGCATTTACCCAGCCCTCAGCCAGGTCGGGATAGGTTTCTTTATATGTTTTGAATTTCTTCTGCCATTCAGCTTCATCCCGTTTACCCTTTGCTACGACTTGACGACATTGCGCGAGTACTTCATCGGGGATGCAGAATTCGACATCCGGTGGGCATCCCAGGCATTCTTTGGTCAAGCAGACTTCTTCGGCGCCCAGGGGGGCACCGTGCGCGTCGGCCGAGCCCTGTTTGTTCGGGCTTCCATAGGCAATCTCCGTGCGCATGATGATCAGAGACGGCCGCTTTGTTTCCGCCTTTGCCTTCCGAAGCGCCTCTTCGATAGCCGTCAGGTCGTTGCCGTCGCTGATGGTAAGGACATGCCAATTGTAGGCCGTGAATCGCTGGGCGACATCTTCGGTGAATGTAATCTCGGTGCTGCCTTCAATTGAGATTTTGTTGTCATCGTAGATGCAGATCAATCTATATAGCCCCATGTGGCCGGCCAATGAGGCGGCTTCAGAGGAAATGCCTTCCATCATGTCCCCGTCGCCACACATCATATACGTATAATGGTCGATAATGTCATTACCTTCGCGGTTGTAAACAGACGCCAGGTGTCGCTCGGCCATGGCCATTCCCACCGCATTGGCAAAACCCTGGCCCAGGGGACCGGTGGTTGTTTCTACGCCTGGTGTATGACCAAATTCCGGATGGCCGGGCGTTCTGCTGTCCATCTGGCGGAATGCTTTTAAGTCGTCGAGTTCCAGGTCGTACCCGGTCAGATAGAGAATGCTGTATAGCAGCATCGACGCATGGCCACCGGAGAGGACGAAACGATCACGATCGAGCCAATCCGGATTTTTGGGATTATGTCTCATGATACGGGTTAGAAGAACATAAACGGCCGGAGCAAGGCCCATTGGGGCGCCGGGATGGCCGGAATTGGCTTTTTGGATGGCATCGATCGATAGTGTTCGTATTGTGTTGGCGCAGAGTGTGTGGATGTCGAGCTGACGATTCTGTAGAACATCATTCATCGCGATGGAATCCTCCTTTAATAATCCTCGGTAAACCCCCAGCTTTGCTGGGATGACTGCTAATTTATGACAATTGCTGGAGTTAACAAACACCTGAGATGGTGATGATTGTAAAATTCAATGACCGGCCGATTGCCTGAAATAGCGGTTTTGAAAGACCGCTTTGAGCGGTTCACAAGCCATTCCTCCGGCTTTGCCGGAGGTCACTGAATGCGTTAATCCGCTCTGGCTATTAGCATCCCAGCCCAAGTGAGGCAAGAGATTTAATCGCCAGAGTCGATCGATAAATTGCCTTTTTTCGCCGGGTCCTGCCATGACGGAAGTCTCCGCAGGGGGGCGGTTGAGGCTTACGAATAAACTACAGGGTTGAGCGGCACCAGCGTTGTGGCAGCGTTGCCCAGCCCTGGTAAACCGCACATTTGGAGGGGTCACCTTCAAGGGAGCCATCAACCATACTTGGCTGGGCTCACGCTTTGGGCCAGAATAGTCAGAAAGCGGGGATAGACGATACGATGGAGAATTGCGGCTATAGGGCGCGCATAAATTCCGGTTTCAACTTTACCTTACCCATTAGCGCGGCATCAATCAGTTCAAGGGTCGCTTCCTTTTCTTTGGGCATTCTGGCCTTTATCGGCAAATAATTGGAAGCATGGTTGGCGTGGAACAAGCCCCTGGTCAGGTGGGTGTGTTCGAGCATTGTCCGCAACTCCTGTAGCATTTCGATCGGTTCGATCATTTCGAATCGGCCGGCATCGAAATCTTGACATAAGGGAGTTCCGGGAATGAGCATGAGGCTCAGGGCACCGACGTACGCCGGATCGATGGCTGAAAGGACCCGTCCGGTTTCACGCGCATGGATCGCGGAACGGTGTCGACCGGCAATGCCGAGCAGGACCGTAATCGACAATTTTAAACCGGCTTCTCCGGCTTTGCGGCCCATGTCAATCATTTCCGAGGCCGTCGATCCTTTGTTTATTGATTTCAGTGTCACATCATCACCGGTTTCAAGACCCATGTACGCAATACCCAGGCCATGAGCCTGCAGTTCCTTCAGCTCCTCGACACGCTTCATTTTCAGACTTTTTGCATTGGCATAAAGTCCCACGCGGGTTACCCAAGGGAGCTTCTCCTTTATGGCTTCCAGAATTCTCAACAGTCGGCGATGGGGGATGATCAGTGCATCGCCGTCGCAAAGAAACACGCGGCGTTGATTTTTACAATACCGGGCGGCAAAGTCGATATCCTCCCAAATGACTTCGTCGGGCTTTATTCGAAAGCGCTCCCCGCGATAGGTCCCGCAGAAGGTGCACTTGTTGCGTGAGCATCCGACGGTAACCTGCAGCAGAATGCTGTTGGCCTCGCTCGGTGGTCGAATAATGTTTCCTTCGTAATGCATCGGGGATACTCCTTTGATCGTTCAGATCTGCTGGAAAATTTTCATGAAATATGCGGGTGAACGTCCTGATCTAAAGCAATGGATAAGGCACGAAAATTCAGAATCGATGAACGGATTCAACCGGATCCCTTCGGCTACCTTGTGTGGTCCGGCGGCTCGCATTCTTTTTTTATGGCGTCATCCTTGATAAAATCATAAAAACTTCCGGTATATGAGCACTGGATGATTTCTTTGATATTGCGAATAAGGTATTCTCTGGTTACGGTTTCTCCGTCATTCTTTAAGCGAAAGGCCAGTAAATGCTGGAGTTTTTTGTCCCGTTTTTCACGGTCCGGGATCAATCGCATAATCCTTTGAAGCATTCCTTTCAGCGGATCTTGCCGATCTTGCAGTACGATAATTTTCCGCGGCATGGTTCGTTCCCCCGAGTCCACCCGAGCGCCGATGTGTTACATGATGCTGAGGGGTTGTTTCCGACATTGAAAGTAAGGGCTTTTTTACTTTATTCAACTCATCGCTCACATGAAGTGGTTTCAAAACCTTATATCACGTCCAGATACAAGGGTGGGCCGCTGAAAAAAGCAGCATACATGGGCATATGTACTCAGTGCCCGGGACAGGGCTACCGGACACTGACCGCGGTGAACCACAACACCGCAAATGGGGCTTAGATGAGGTTTTGTTCCCCCGCCATGGGCCTTTAACATCTGTGGTCCTTGAATAGACAATGCGCCTGATTGTCGGGTTGATAATGCTGTTGAGCTTGAGCGTTCTAAATGGTAAACTGCGAACCTGGAAAAAATAATATTGGGAACCTGAATTCGGAGATTTAGTGATGAGCGACGAAAGACCAGAGGAGTTCGAAGAGGGCCAACCCGGCCATGATGATGATTGGGAAAACCGGGTGCTGTGCAGCGACGGCAACTGCATAGGGGTGATTGGATCGGACGGCCGTTGCAAGGAGTGCGGTAAGCCCTACAAGGGTGAGCGACCGGTTCCCACGCGTCAAACTCCCCAGCAACAAGACCCGCTGCAGCCAAGCCAGGATACCGAAGAATCCCTCGCACAAGAAGAGTCCCCAACGGAAGCGGCAGATGAGGCGGGTGGTTCGGATTGGGAAAACCGGGTTTTATGCAGCGACGGCAATTGTATTGGGGTGATCGGACCGAACGGCCATTGTAAGGAGTGTGGCAAACCCTATGAAAAGGATGCCGACGAATAGCCTGATTCGATCACAGTGACCCACCGGGGGGCTTGTTCGCTCAGAAATGTAAAAGGCAGCGAATCCCGTCGAGCGGAATTGACTGCCTTTTATGCATGGGGTAAGTGTTCCTGGTCCGGGTTACACCGCGTCTCTCAGTTTTTTGCCGGGCTTGAACTTTACGACGTTTTTGGCTTTGATTTTGATCATGGCACCGGTTTGCGGATTGCGGCCTTTTCGGGCTTTGCGGCGCGTTTTCATGAAAGTGCCGAAGCCAACCAGCGTTACCTTGCCGTCTTTTTTCTTCAGGGCCTTGCCGATGCTGTCCATGAATGAGTCGAGCGCTTTGCCCGCACCCACTTTGGAAATGTCTGCATCCTTAGCCATCTTTTCGATCAAATCTGCCTTAGTCATCTGATTTCCCCCTTTTTTTGATTTTAGGTATATACTTCACAAACCCAATGTTCATGCGAATTTAATATATTCGTCCCGGAAAGTCAACATCTAAATGCCTATAAAATAAGGCTCTGTAGGGAAATACCGATCGAAAATACCCATAGAGAATGGACATGGACGCTTCGGCTTTCGAATTCGGTTCAAATCAAAATGCACATGTGACTGCAAAGGTACCAAAACCATTGAATTTCCGCACCCAACCCGGTACATTGATAGATATTTTCTATCCATAGCATTCCGAGATTTTTGTTTTCCATGTTGACATCTCATGTGCAACCCTTTATCAAAAATACTTTTCCTACGGAGAGAAATATCGGGGGAGTAACTCTGGAGTCGCATGTGACTACCCGCGCCGTTCAATTCCTTAAACGAAAAAGGATTCCCTTCGAAGTGGTTAGATACGCTCACGAAGAGAAAGGAGCAGATTTTGCGGCCCGCGCGATCGGGTTTCCGCTCGAACAGACCGTTAAAACCCTGGTTGTCGACCTGGGCCATCGGAAATATTGCCTGGCGTTGGTACCGGGCGACCGCCGGTTGGACTTCAAACGACTGGCAGCGCTGTTTGGTGTTAAACGGGCGACCTTGACCGATACGGTTACCGCCGAGCGTTTGACCGGATATCTGGTGGGTGGAATCAGCCCATTTGGGACAAAACATAAACTCCCAACGATACTGGATGAAAAGGTGTGCTCGTATGACACTCTGGTCGTTAACGGCGGGCAACGAGGAGTGATGCTGAAGATGACTCCGAAAGATATTGAGATGGCGCTGCAGTGCAGCGTTGCCGCCCTTGCCCGAGATTGACGGGGCCGGATCCTGTATGGCCTTTCCCCACTGGCCCTGCATTTTTCATGAAAATGATTCAACAGGGCCTAAAATCAGCTCAACTACCTCATTCGGTATTTGGCAATCCATTCGCGGCCCGGTCGGCGTTAAACGGTAAGAGAGGGGTAATGGAAACACGACCTGATAGACGCTTTAAATACGATACCGGTGTCATCCATGGAAGATTCCAGGTACTGCACAACGATCATCTCAGGTATTTGCTGGCCGGGATAAAATTGTGCAACCACCTGGTTATTGGTATTACCAATCCAGATCCCGCCCTGATTGAAGAAGAGCCGTCTGATAAGAACCGCAGCACTCCGCATGCCAATCCGCTGACCTATTATGAAAGACTTCAACTCATTCGCGCAGCGCTGGTTGAATCCGGTGTGGCGCTGGACGCGTTTACCATCGTACCCCTGCCCATCAGCATGCCGGATCGATATCGGCATTATGTCCCTCTGGATGCCGTCTTCTTTCTTTCCATATATGACGACTGGGGCCGGCGAAAAAAGCAATACTTCGAGTCGCTCGGCCTCGATGTGCATGTGCTCTGGGAGGTTGAACACAAAGATAAAGGGCTTAGCGGCAGCGCGATCCGGGTAAAAATGGCGCAGGGTCAATGCTGGGAGGATGCGGTTCCAAGCAGCGTGGCTGTGCTCTTGAAGGCATGGGCGATTCCCGATAGGCTGCGAAACATCACCAGAAGCGAGGCCTGATCGACAGAGTTCGGGCGCAGTTTTTAACAGACTGTTGAGAAACGAATGCGCTTGGCCAAACCGTATTTACAAACACCGCATCTTACGCACGGCTGCAGCCACCACTTCAATGGTTTTATCGATTTCTGCAACCGTTGTCATTCGTCCGACGCTGAAACGCAAACATCCTTTGGCCCATTCAAGCGGGACATCCATGGCTTGGAGCACGTGGGAGACCGACACCGTGTCAGAATGACAGGCCGCACCGGCCGAGGCCGCTACATCAGTTCCGATGGCTTCCAGGATGCGGTTGGCCTCGAGTCCTTCAATGGATAGGCTCAGGGTGTTCGGCAAACATTTTATTGGGTGGCCGTTGACGCGCACGCGGTTCACCGAACGGGTCAGGCCCTCGTGCAGGCGATCCCGCAACTTCTGCATGTGGTCCATATTCGTTTGCAGATCCCGGGCCGCAATGTCACAGGCTTTTCCCAGTCCGACAATTTCGAGCACATTTTCAGTGCCGGCCCGCCGGCCCCTTTCCTGTCCGGCACCATGGCAGAACTTTTCAGGCTGCAGAGGGGGGCGAACATAGAGGGCGCCAATGCCCTTGGGCGCATAGAGTTTGTGACCGGCTAAAGATAAAAGGTCGACGCCAAGCCTTTGGACATCCGTCGGAATTTTGCCCACAGACTGGGCGGCATCCGTATGTACGACGATACCGTGGGCGTGTGCGATCGCTGAAATTTCCGATAAGGGCTGGATCGTGCCGACCTCATTGTTGGCATGCATGATGCTTATTAAGATGGTTTCAGGGCGGATGGCTTTTTCTACGGCAGCCGGATTTACGATACCTTCGACGTTTACCGGCAAATAGGTTGTTTCGAATCCATCGCTTTCCAGATGGCGGCAGACTTCCAGTACTGCCGGGTGCTCGACAGCACTGGTGACGATGTGATTGCCTTTTGAACGCAAAATGGTGCTCGTTCCTCTGATGGCATGGTTGTTCGACTCCGTGCCACCGCTGGTGAAGATGACTTCCTGCGGTCGGCAATTGAGGATCCGGGCCACTTGCTTGCGGGCCCTATCCACTGCCCGCCTCGGGCCGATACCGTACCAGTGCGAACTGGAGGGATTTCCGAATTCGGTTTCGAGATAAGGCCGCATGGCTTCAATTACCTCTGGTGCATGCGGTGTGGTACCATTGTAGTCCAAGTATATAGGCTTCATCATTTGTAGAACTCCAAATTGCTTCTGTACAGCATTTGAGCCGCACGATGTCGCTCACAGTCGATAATTTCAAACTGGACTTGCCCGGGGAATTCATAATAGATCCCGACGCCGAAGTGCCATTAAAATTAATGCTGAAGCGCGACGGATGCAACTCAATATCACTCGCCGATGGATAAGGGGCCCAGCAGTACGAAATTTCTTGCGATAATGCAACCCGGAACGCCATGGACACGGTTCAAAGAAGTTATATAAAAAAACCCACACTGGCTATGTGCAATTTTATCACTGACACGCATCGGCTGAAACGAATTGCTTTGGAACAGGGTTTTGGCGGAATCGACTGGTCTTTCGACCTGGAGAATCTCCCGACCCGGCCGGCGGACGAATCCCGGTGGGTCGATTTTTTGACCGCCTTAGACCCCCTTGAAGTCAGATTCCATTGCCCTTTCTCGAAGGTCGATATCGGGCACGAAAATCCCGACAGAGGCAAGGCTGCGGTGGATGTGTTCCGGCGCGTTACAAAGCTCGTCGCTAAAGCGAACGGCAAGTTCCTTACATTGCACATCGGCCTCGGGCGTGATACCACCAGAATACTCTCCTGGAGTGACACGGTCAGGAACCTGAGGGACATGGTGCAGTATGGTGCGGAAAAGGGAGTTAGGGTCTGCCTGGAAAATCTCGCCTGGGGGTGGACCAGCAAGCCGAACCTTTTCGAAAAGCTGGTTCGGCGCTCCGGTGCCGGTGTGACTTTCGATGTCGGCCACGCCCATGTTTGTGAAGCGGTCCGCAGTCAGCAATTCGAAGTCGAGGATTTCGTAACGCCCCACCCCGCGCGGGTGTTCAACGCTCACGTTTATGACTCCGAGATCCCGGGCGTCGGCCATCTTCCCCCCAGGCAGCTCGCTGATATCAAGAGCCGTCTGGACATCCTTCTGCGGATCGGTTGCCCCTGGTGGACCCTTGAAATCAGGGACGTTGAGGGTTTGCTGCAGACCAAGCAGATTATTGATGCTTACCTTTAAGTTAGCGTCCCGTAATTTCGCGGCCGGCCGCGGTGCGGGCAGGCTTTCAACCGGCTGTGAGTTGTCGTGGCCATATCAAAGGCCACGATCGATTCCATTTTAGAGCCGTTTGGATTATGAATCTGATATTCCTCTGTAAAGCCCCAACACTGAAAGAGAAAAACCGATGTCGTTAATAAACTGCAAAGCCTTGGTTGTTTTCTGTTCTCCAGCCGGTAGTACCGAGCGGGTCGCCCGAAACATGACACAGAAGATTGAATCTATGGCGACGTCTGTCACCATGCTCGACCTGGCTGACACCCCGGACATCGATTCAATTTTTTCACAACTCATCGATGACGATGTCAGGGTCTGCCTGTATATCGGCTCGCCCGTGTATGCCTCCCACCCGGTTCCTCCGGTGATGGCTTTTATTGCGCGCTTACCGAAAATTCAAAACGGTTTTTCGGTGCCGTTTGTCACCTGGGGAGCTGTCACCAGCGGCGTTGCCCTGTATGAGATGGGGGCAGCTTTAGCGGAAAGGGGTTATCCGTTGCTGGGGGCGGCCAAAGTGACGGCCAGGCATTCGATGATGTGGGCCGAGGATACACCCCTGGGTGCCGATCGCCCGAATGATGAAGATGGTCGGGTGATTGAAGAACTCGTGGCGCACGTAACCGCAAAACTTAAATCTTCAACCCCGCTCGATATACCTCTCGCCGACCTTGACTACCAGGACCCCCATTTGCGCCAACAAATGTTCCAAAGGAGTTTCGAGGCGGCCAAGGCGGGGTTTCCCGCCAAAAAGATCTATCAGGAACGCTGCACCGCCTGCGGTATACTGCGGAGATAATTGCCCCGTAGGGGCAATAACCCTGGCGGATGCGCCCCGGATCAGCAATCTTTGCATCCACTGCTTCAACTGCGTTCGCCTTTGCCCGGAGTCGGCCATTGCCGCCGATCTAAAACCTATTCACGCGTTCATTCGGCAACGGGCAGAACTGATCAATGAATCTCAGACGACTCAGATCTACACATAAAATGTTTCGTGAAGCACTTACCATTCCGGCCCTTATTTTTCTGCTATTAATCTGTCGCACCGGATTGGCGGCGGAGGGATATGCTGTCGATAAAGATACGCTGCTGATTCGGGGCAACAATGACTTTTCTCCCTATGAATTTATAAACGACAGAAATGAGCCGGACGGTTACAACATCGATCTGATAAACGCCGTGGCCCGTCAGGTTGGACTGAAGATACGGATCGATCTCGGCCCGTTCGCCACCATAAGGCATGAACTCGAGTCCGGCCGGATCAACGCGTTGACCGGTGTGCTCTATTCGAAGGAACGGGACATCGTCTTTGACTTCTCAATCCCCCACCTTGTCATTTCCTATGCCGTGTTCGTTCGCAAGGATTCCGATATCGTGAACCCCATGGACCTCAAGGGTAAAGAGGTCCTGGTGGTCAACGGTGTTTATGCCCACGATTGGCTGCTTCGCAATGATTTTACCCCCCATATCATTACCGTTGATCGTCCCGAAGAGGCACTGAAAAGACTCTCCCAGGGGCGTCATGACTGTGCCGTTCTCATCAGGCTGAATGGGCTCGACCTGATGCGGTCCCTGAAGATCGACAACCTCAAGACCGTCGGCCCGCCAGTGTTGACCCAGAAAATGGGGTTTGCAGTCAAGGCCGGGGATGCGGATCTTCTGGCGCTACTCAATGAAGGTCTCTATCTGGTCCAGAACAGTGGGGAATATGATCGCATATACCTGAAATGGTTTTCCGTATACGAACAAAATAAGCTCAGAAACAGGCTGGTAAGTTGGGCCAAATGGATCGGATTGCCCCTATTCACCCTTCTTGTTTTCGGGGGGGTGTGGATAAGGTCTCTGAATCGCCTGGTAGCGAAACGGACCAAATCTCTGCGGGAGAACCAGGTGCTTTTGAACCGTATCCTTCAGGGAACGCCTTTTCCGACCCTGGTGGGGGATCGAAACGGCAAAATACTCTTCTGGAATCGGGCCTGCGAGGACCTGACAGGCATTTTGTCGATGGATGCCCTTGGCCGCGAAGTTGGCAATACGGGTTCGGGGAAAAAAGATGACCCGTATCTTCTTCAATTAATAACCGATCCGCCTGCAGGTGACTCTCCGGACAAACAGACACACTTCCGATCGAATCGCCGCGATATTTCTCCGGGAGTGTCGGAAGTAGAGGTATTTGTTCCGAAACTGGGGGATCATGGGCGCTGGTTGCTGGCGGCTATCGTTCAGTTCAAAGACGAAGACGGCCATTCCCTGGGGACAATTGAGACCTGGCAGGACCTCACCGAACGTAAGGGCTTGGAGAAGCAACTCGTCCAGGCCCAAAGAATGGAAGCCATGGGCCGTCTGTCGGGGGCCATCGCCCATGATTTCACCAATTTTTTGCAGGCGATTATGATTTACAGCGATACTGCTCTGGATGAAATTTCGCCCGATTCTCCTGTTCGGGCCCACCTGGAGGGGATTCGTAAAACAGCCGGCCGGGCCAGGGAGTTGGTTCTGCAGATAAAGGTCTTCAGCCGCCAGAAGCTGTTGAAACCGAAACCGATACATTTGAAGAAGGTTGTAGAAAGGGCTGTTGAAACAATAGCGCTGACGACCTCGGAAGACATTGAGATTCAGCTTTCGACCGACTCGGATGCCTGGATCATGGCGGATGAAATCCCCGTCAGCCAGGTGGTGTCGAATCTGTGCCTGAATGCCATCAACGCCATGCGATCCGGCGGCGGAACGTTAAAGGTGCAGTTGGCCGATATTGCAGAGACTCCGAAAATCGTAGAAAAAGATAGATCGGTGGACCCCAATGGCTATGTAAAATTGACCGTGGCCGATACCGGTCACGGTATTTCGGGCGAACACCTCGAGCGGATATTCGAGCCATTTTTCACCACCCGCAAGCGCGAAGGCGGTACCGGAATGGGTTTGGCCATCATTCACGGCATCGTAAAAGGGTACGGGGGAGAGATTACTGTAACCAGCCGGATAGGGCAGGGGACTGTCTTTGACGTCTTCTGGCCGGTGGTCCGATCAGGGCCGGAAAAGCGTCCTTGATCAACACTCCATCACCTCGCCGGTCCCGATTCTGGTTGGCATTATGGTGCCCGGTAAAGAATGTTTAGAGGTCTGCCGTCGGTTTTAGGCCGACCCGGTTACGCGGCCGATAACGGTCATTTTTCTGTCGGCCATGGCTTGACATCATCGACAGGGCAAAATGTCCTCACCGGGGTGCTGCGGATGTCGTCTCGTCATAATCATCGCTGTAACCTTAGCATGGTGGAGGTCATTTAATTTTTCAAGCTGAAGCGACCGAAGAACACCCGACGGTATTGTCTGGAGCAGCGTAGCTGTTGCCGCCGGAAAAGGCGCAACATACGGCCCGATGCTTGCAGGGCTTGTCGGCACAAACATGACGATTAACAGCGTATTATGACCGCCTGGAGCGATAGAAAACTTCAGTATACACCATTGAGTCCGGGTATCGTCTGTCGACAAACAGGGTCACATCCCGGATCATTGACTGGTTGCCGCACAGGTAGAAGTCGTATGCGTTGACCGGCAGGTGCTGCGCCAGGTAATCGAGGGCTTTATCGGCCGGCAGCGACAGCATATCTCCTTCCGGTTGGATCGAATCCGGAATGCAGGGCACATACGCATCTGCGATTTTTTCGAAATATTCCCTGTAGTATAACTCTTCATTCTGGGGCACGATGTGAAGGAGAGTAAAGCCTCTGATTCCCGATCGCGCCATGGACAGAAATGGAACGATCCCCGTTCCGGTGGCCACGAATATCGGCCTGCGGTCGGATGGTCTGAAAAGAAAGTGGCCATGCGGTCCGCTGAAGGTAAACCGTGTTCCGATGTCGGCCGTCGCCAGGGCCGGCGTGAAGATGCCGCTCTCCATCAGGTAGACGCATAGTTTCAGAGAAGGCTCGGCGGGCGCAGACAAGGGAGCGAAATACCTTTCTACGTTCTGGTAATAAAAACAGAGGTTCTGGCCGGCAAGAAATTCGAAACCGGCCGGGCGGGTCAACTCAACCTCGAAGGTGATATCAGACAGCCATTTACGCTGATTCAGCTTACAGGTGTACGTCGGCATGTATCATCCCTCGTCATGCTGTGTATCAGAAGTGATCCGTTCACTTTTCGATGCCGATCCGCGATTTTACGCCTTTCTGATAGTAGTGCTTGATGGCTTTCATTTCCGTGACCAGGTCGGCCAGTGCGATGACGCGGTCGCTGGCGTTGCGGCCAGTGATGACAAGCTCTATTCCCTCGGGTTTATTGATGATCAGCTCAACCAGTTCGCTGACCTGGATCAGACCGTACTTGACGGCCACGTTGGCCTCTTCGAGTATAATGATACTATACTCCCCGGATGAGATGACCTCTCTCACCCTTACGAGGCCCTGGCGACAGAGGAAGATGTCCTCAGGAGATGGTTTGTTGTTCACGAACCTTCCCTGTCCGAACTGCTCAACGGTGATCAGATCGGAGAAGCGCGCGAGAGCCTTTATCTCACTGTACTCCCCCATCTTGATAAACTGGCCGATAAAGGTTTTCAATCCGGCGCCGGCCGCTCGGATGGCCAAGCCCAGTGCCGCGGTCGTCTTCCCCTTTCCGTTGCCGGTATATACTTGGACGAATCCTCTCATGGCATGTTTCCACAACCAAATACCGCCCCAAGGGCGTACAGTGCATCTCTCATGGATCCCCCAATGACAGCCGGGTATTTATGTTTCCGAAAATCGTTACCGTTCCTGTCAAGCGATACAAGCAAAAGACCTATTCTGTCAATAGTCAGCCTAAGAGGAGGTACACAGGAAAGCAAGCGAATCCCATTCGAGTTCGGTGTCACATCGAAACAATATTTTTATGTCAATCGCTTCAGATCTTGACAGGAATTCGGGCGACATTACCCTCCGCCATGAAAGGACATTCGGTTGAACGGCGCAGGCGACCGACCGTATTTTTTCTTTCGCGATTTCTTGGTTAGGCAATCAAAGAAGACGATCATTATGCCCCATCGCCGGTTTCCTTCAGGAATCATCGTTTCACTGTTGACTGTATCGTTTTTCGTCACGGCCTGATGGATTCGGGTCCCTTATCCCAATGATGAACGTGACGACATCCGAAGCGCTGTTGCCGGTATCAAGACCCGGGATGACCTCTGCCGCCGCCTTCAATCACGGTGGAGACATCCATGTCAAACGATGAATGGTTGAAAGTTTAGCCTGATATTCCGGAAGACGCTGTTTTTTTGAAGGGAAGTCCTCGGCTCCATCGCCGGGTTTGTCAGGCGATTATCATTCTTGATTTTTTACAATGTGCTTCAGCGGTAATCCACACCCTGAGGGCCTACCATACGCGCATTCGCCCTTCTTGCAAGCGGTGAAAGAGTTTTGCTGCCGGGTTTTCGAAACGAGCCAAAAGGATCATGGCGGCAATGATGTAAGGCTTGTAACCGGCCTGGGCATAAAGCGGGTCCCTGTATCGGTCGAAGACGGTGGCGGCCACTTCTCCCGCGCGGCAGCTCACTCCGGTGATGTCTGCCGGCAGGCAGTGCATATAGAGGGCATCGCCGTTTCGGGTTTGCTTCATCAGATCCTCCGTGCACTCCCAATGTTTGAATTCAGAATTCTGAGCCAGCAGCTCTTTTTCAAGAGTCTTGATTCCCTCCATGTGGCCCTTGCCGTATAGAGCGGTCCGTTTTTCCATGGCGGCAAAGGGTGCCCAGCTCTTGGGGTAGACGATATCGGCATCTTTAAACGCTTTTTCCATGCTGTTGGTCTTGCGGTAAATTCCGCCGGAAGCTTGCGCATTTTTCACGGCCACGGCTTCGACTTCGGGCATGATGTCATAGCCGGGCGGATGGGCCAGCACCACTTCCATTCCGAAGCGGCTCATCAAGCCGACGACACCCTGGGGGACGGACAACGGTTTTCCGTATGAGGGGGAATAGGCCCATGACATAACGATCTTTTTGTTCCGCAGGTTTTCGACCCCGCCGAATCGGTGGATCAAATGAAGCATATCGGACATGGATTGGGTCGGATGGTCGATGTCGCATTGCAGGTTGACCACGGTGGGCCTCTGCTCCAATATTCCGGACTCATGGCCCTGTTGGACCGCTGCAGCCACCTCGCGCATGTAGGCGTTACCCCGGCCGATATACATATCGTCGCGGATGCCGATCACATCGGCCATGAATGATACCATATTGGCGGTTTCCCGAACGGTTTCTCCATGGGCGATCTGTGATTTGCCTTCATCCAGGTCCTGCAGCGCCAGCCCGAGAAGATTGGCGGCGCTGGCAAAGCTGAACCGCGTTCGGGTCGAATTGTCACGGAAGATGGAAATGGCCAAACCGCTGTCGAAAAACCGCGCAGAAATGTTGTTGCGCCGCAGGCCGCGCAAAATTTCCGCTGCAGTAAACACCGCCGCGATTTCTTCATCGGACCTTTCCCAGGTGAGCAGAAAGTCTGTATGACGCATTCCCTGGGTGAACAGTCGCCCGAGCTTTTCGATCTTTTCCTTGATTTGTTTACGCTCCATTTTTTTAATCCCCTAAGTCTTTGCGTGCTGTTTTTTTATCCCAGGGTCTTAACCCGTCAATTTTACCAAAAAATATCTCGACGATCCACCGTGAATCGCTTCCGGTTTTAAAGCAGGCCGACGCTGTCGTTGAATTCCTCGATCAGCGCGTCGATTTGAGCGACCTGTGCGAACGTACCGTTCCAATAGCGGTCATGACCGTACCACTGCTCATTGAGTTCATCGACATCGCGACCCTGCTGTTCGACCCAAGTGAAGTATTTGAGATTGTGAATCGTTTTGCGATCATAATAGGAGAGTTCTTTGACATGGTCGACCGTGATCGATTTTGCACATTCGATATCCCGCTGGGCATCCGCTTCGGTGTATGGTCCGCGCTCCCGCGAGAGTTCTTCCAGCCGCGATCCATAGAGTTGCATGGAATCGGTGGCGATAGTGACGACAGTGTCCTCTTCCGTCAGTTCACTGTACTTGGCAAACTTGATTGCGGCGATCAAATTACCGATTCCCGATATTCCCAGAAAGTCGAGTTCTGAAGCCAACTCTGCCGGGACACCTTCAGCCACCAGCGCCCTGCGGCCCTTTTCTTCATTGAACAGACGCAGCAGCCGCATGGGGACCTCGTCGTCGACAGCGATCACGAAGTCGGTTTCCTTACAATCATGGACCCAGGGGACGTGTTTGTCCCCGATGCCTTCGATGCGGTGGTCTCCAAAACCGTTGCGCAGCAGCGTTGGGCACTGAAGAGCTTCACCGACCACCAGCTTGGCCCGCGGAAACCGCTGTTTGAGGTAGTAACCGGCACCAAGAGTGCCTCCGGAACCGGAAGAAGCAACGTACCCGGCCAACCGTTTTCCCTGCTCAATGTGCGGTTGGAGGATCTCTTCGACGGCCCGGCCGGTCACGGCAAAGTGCCACAGAGGATTGCCGAGCTCATCAAACTGGTTGAAGATCTGCAGATTCTCCCCGGATTTGCGCAATTCCCAACACTTGTCGAAGATTTCTTTGACGTTGGATTCGCAACCCGGTGTGGCTATGACCTCTCCGGCGATACGCTGCAGCCACTCGAAACGCTCCTTTGACATTCCCGCGGGCAGGATCGCAACGGCGCGGCAGGCCAGAAGAGCCGAAATATAGGCACCGCCACGGCAGTAATTTCCTGTTGAGGGCCAGACGGCCTTTGTTTCCTGTGGGTCGAACTGGCCGGTTACCAAACGGGGAACCAGGCAACCGAAGGTCGCGCCCACTTTGTGCGCACCGGTGGGAAACCAACGACCGATGAGCACAATAATGGTTGCCCGGCAACCGGTGAGCTCCGTCGGCAGCACCCTGTGGTTGACCCCGCCGAACAAGCCTCCGGCCTCCTGCGGTTCGTTTTTCCAGCATATGCGGTACAGGTTGGCCGGATGGACGTCCCACAGTCCGATCTGCGATAGCTGGTTTTTTATCTTTCCGGGCACCTTGTGCGGATTATTCATCATGTCAAAGGTGGGCAGCGTGATGTTTTTCGCCCGGCAGTACGCGACGTTTTTATCACGAATTTCAGAGTTTACGCTTAAATCGATCACAGTTTTTTCCTTTTGTTTAGCACTCCCGCTATGTACCGGTTGCCGATTACTGATCGACGGGCGCATACGTTGAGTTAGAGAATGTCGTCCAGCGAGCGGACGAGCCGTTCCGGCACGGCGATTCCGCGAGCGGCAGCCGCGCTGTCCTTGAGGCCGTTTCCGGTCGCCAGGATCACGATGACGGCGTCGCGGGGAATTTCGCTCTTAACCTGCAAGAATCCAGCGAACGCCGCCGCGCTCGCCGGTTCCGTGAAAAGGCCCGTAGATCGCGACAGCCGGGCCTGGGAGGCAAGGATCATCTCGTCGGATACGGTGATCACCTTTCCGCCGTAGGTTCTCAACTGGCTCAGTGCGTGAATACCGTTGCGCGGAACATCCACGCATATGGAATCAGCGATCGTGCGGCTCGGGAGGTTTTCGAAACGGCCGGTATTGAAGGCCCGGTAAAGGGCATCCGAGGTATCGGACTGAACCGAGAAGATCTGCGGGATGTCTTCAATGTATCCCAACTGTTTCAGGTCCCGGAAACCCTTGTAGACACCGGCCACGATACACCCGTCTCCGGTACCCACGAACAAGACGTCCGGTGCTCTCTTAAGCTGCCGGAACAATTCCAAAGCGACGGTCTTTTTACCCTCGATCGTCATGGGATTGTAACCCGAGTTGCGGTTCATACCGCCGACCGCTTGGGTATACGCCAGGGACAGATCATACGCATGGTCGTAGTTACCGTCCACCCGGTGAACGACTGCTCCGTACTGTAAGGCCTGGATCAATTTGGCAGGTGGAGCTGTTTTGGGCAGAAAAAGGATCACTTTTTGGCGGGCGGCCGCCCCGATGCCGGCCATTGACGAGCCGGCATTGCCGGTGGATGCCACCACAATCGTATCGATGCCGTATTGTTTTGCAAAGGCGGAAACCAAGTAGGACGCTCTGTCCTTGAACGAGCTGGTGGGATTGGCGCCGTCGTCTTTGATGTAAAAGGCCTCGAACCCGAGTTCTTCACGCAGGATACCCGGTTCCCACAGCGGTGTGTTGCCCACCGGAATAGGCGGAAAAAAACGCTCGTCCACCGGGAGCAATTCCCCAATGTCGATAGCCTTCCCGACAGTACTTCCCTGGAGTTCGACCTCCAGGACACCGGATAGGGGTTGATCGTCCGCCTGTCGTTCGGAACAGAGCGCGCAAACATATTGATGGGGATCGATACTGTACCGCTGTCCACATTCGCTGCAGGTATAGTTGAACGTTATCACTTCTCGTCCCGTTTCGGCCGATTGCTTTTCGGTTGACATTCCCGCAGCCGCCAAGCACCTCTGTCGGCTGCGGGATCATCCCGGTAATTATTTCAAGGGTCGGGGCGTTTTTCCTGCAAATGCTCCCGGATATTGAAAACGCCTCGAGGGATCTATTTTTTTACTTTTGAGCCTGCTGGATGGCTTCCAGGAAGGCATTCAGCATATCCTGACCCTCGGGACCGAATTTTTCCACGATCAACGCTTCGACCTTGGGTGCGGCCAATTCCTTAAATTTGGCTTTTTGCTCCGCGGTCAGGGCGTTGACCTTCATCTTCTTGGACAGAGCCGGGAGACCCCGATCTGAAGCTTCGATAATGCGCCCCATCCCGCGGCCGGCAACGATGGCCGATTTGGCTGAATAGTTGACGACATCCTTCTCGCTGGCACTCAAGCTATTCCAGAAATCATTGTTGATCACCCAGATGTAAGGGGCGAATAGATGTCCGCTGAGGGTCAGATACCCCTGCACTTCATCGAACTTGGCAAAGGCGATGATGGGGACCGGGTTCATCTGGCCGTCAGCCACGCCGGTCTGCAGGGCGGTATAGACTTCGGACCAGGCAATTGCGGCCGGTTGACCACCGAGGGAGCTGATGATGGCCTTGTGCGTGTCAAGTCCCATGGTTCGGATTTTGAGTCCCTTCATGTCATCGGGACTCTGAATCGGCCGCTTGGAATTTGTAATCTGAAAGAACCCGCCGGAATCACCGAATCCCAGCACATGCATGCCGGTTTTCTTCTCGATGTCGGTGGCCAGTTTTTGGCCGAATGGTCCGTCAAACACCGCGTAGGTCGTGCTGATATTGGGAAAGGCGAAGGGCACATCCAAAACGCCGATGAGGGGATAGGCCGAGGCGAATCCGCCCACCGAATGAATGCCGGACTGGATGACGCCGGCCTTTACCTGTTGCAGGACCTCCGCATCTTTTCCCAACTGCCCGGAGGGAAAAATCTCCACGGTAACCGACCCGTTGGTTCCGGCTTCCACCAGGCTTTTAAACACGGTCGCCATGGCACCGGTGGGGTTGTCGAAAGGATCGTCCTTGTTGAGATGGTGCAGTTTGATCGTTTTAGCGGCCGCAGCCGTGCCGGATAGACTCAAAACCATGAGCAGCACCAGGGTGAGCACCAATACCGAATTAAAAATCTTTCTCATTTTATCCTCCTTGTTTGTACCGGCAACCGCGTTGCCGTTCATGGATGAAAAACCGTTTACATTCCCAGTAATATACGGGGAATAAACAATGTCATTTTGTCCCAGTATGCCACCACCACGAGGACCAGGATTTCAACGACCAGAAAGGGGAGAAGGGCAACGCTGATCCGTTCAATTCGTTCGCCGGTGACCGAGGAAAGGACGAACAGACAGGCTCCCACCGGCGGTGTCATAAGAGAGATGTTGAGGGCCAGTACGATCATGATCCCGGCGTGGACCGGATCCATTCCGATGGTGGCGGTCAGGGGGGCCAGCACGGGCGCCAGGATGATCAGGGCGGCGTTGATGTCCATGAACATGCCGATAGCCAGCAGCAGGGCAAGAATCAGGCCGATGATTACTCGGGGGTCGCTGGAGAGAAACAGGAAAAAGGCCGCAATTTTTTGGGGGATCTGCATGAACGTCATCCACCAGCTTAAAATCGAAGCGCTGGCGATAATCAAAAACACAATTCCGGTAATGCGGGCAGTTCGGATGAGCATCTCCAGAATGTCCTTGAATGTCAGCGCCCGGTAAACAACCGTGCCGATCAGAAGAGCGTAGAATACGGCAATTGCCGCCGCTTCGGTCGGGGTGACAATGCCGCCAAGGATGCCGCCGAGGATGATTCCGGGCATCAACAGGGCCAGGAAACTCGACTTGAAGGCCCACAGGATGCGCAGCAGGCTGAAGCGTTCCTTGCTCTTGGGCAGGTTCAACCGCCGCCCCAAGGCGGCGATAACCGCCATGCACAGCAGGCAGATGAGCAGCCCGGGAAGTATTCCTGCTGCAAACAGGCCGGCGATGGATACCCCCATCAGCGAACCGTAGATCACCATCAGGTTGGACGGCGGGATGGTGGGCCCGATTATGGAGCCGGCCACGGTCACGGCGCAAGCGAAGGGGCGCGTGTAACCTTCCTTAACCATGGCCGGCACCAGCGTGTTTCCGAAAGCGGCCGAATCGGCCACGGCTGCGCCGGTCATGCCGGCGAACAGGACCGAGGCGATCATGTTCGAATGGGCCAGGCCGCCGCGGGTGTAGCCGACAAGGGCATCGGCGAAGGCTGCGAGCTTTTCGGTAATGCCTGAGCGGTTCATGATTTCACCGGCCAGGATGAAAAATGGCATGGCCATGAAAGTGAAAAGGTCCAGGCCTTCGAAAAAGCGTTTGGGAGCCATGGTGAGAAAGTTTTCTCCACCGATCTGCAGAAGACCGGCCACACCGGCCACACCGAGGGTGACGCCGATAGGCAGCCCGATCAGGATAAAAAAGAAGAACAAAACGATGACAACGGCCATGGAATATCCCTCTATTGTGATGTCGGTTCCGGCGGCCCGGTCAGGTTTCGAATCATTGCCGCAAAGATCTGGACGGACGTCAGGGCCGCAGACACCGGAACCGCCGCAAACGGCACCACCATGGTCATTCCGAAAATGGTGGCGTACTGGCTGGCACCGGATACGGTCATTCCGATGCCGTAGTAGGTGAGAAAAATAAAGAACATAAGGCTGACGATATCGAGCATGAAGACAAGCTTGCGGCCGGCTTTTCGGGGCAGACGCTGGAGGAGCAGTTCGAGACCGATGTGCTCCCGGTAATACGCGCCGCATGAAACCGCCAGAAGGGCGGCCCAAATCATGACGTATCTCGAAAACTCTTCTGTCCAGGTCACACCCAGCTCCAGGACATAGCGTTCGATCACCCCAAACCAGATGACGACGACCATTGCCCCTACCAGCAAGGCACAGACCCGTTCAGCAAGCCAATTCAACTGATCGGAAAAACGGTTAAATGCGTGAATGCTCATCGAACTGTGAGGCCTCCATGCCACTTTGTTTGAAAAAAAGCCGATTCATTTGGCAAAATATTTTAAAAGATTCCCCTGCCGCAGCTATAATGATCGAACGATGTGTGTTCCCGCCCTGTTGTGGATGGCTTCTCTTAATTTTTCAGGACGGGTGATGATGGACCTGATGCCGCCGTTTTCAACAAAGGCTGCAGCGGCCGTGATTTTGGGTTGCATATTGCCGGCACTGAATTGGCCCGTCTGTGTCAGGCGGCGGGCTTCAGCCGCTGAAATCCGGTCGATGGCTTTCTGTTCGGGAGTATCATAATGAATGTAAACGTGGTCCACGGAGGTCGAGATGACCAGCAACTCTGCTTCCAGACCAGTGGCCAGAAGGCTCGAGGTAAGGTCTTTGTCGATAACGGCGTCCACACCGACCATGTTACCGGCAGTATCCATAACAGCGGGAATGCCACCCCCTCCGGCGGCAATCACGCAGAAGCCGCTTTCGGAGAGGGCCTTGATGGCGTCCAGTTCCACGATGCGCTTTGGATGGGGCGAAGGAACCACTCGGCGAAACCCTTTTCGCCGATCTTCCAAGAATATCCAGTCATGGTGCTGTGCGGTCAACGCTGCCGCTTTTTCACCGGTATAATAAGCACCGATCGGTTTGGTCGGATGAGCAAAGGAAGGATCTTCGGCGTCCACCTCCACGAGTGTGACCACTGTGACGGCGGTTTTTTCGATGCCTTTTCTGCTGAAAGCGTTGGCCAGGGATTCCTGAATCTGGTATCCGATGGCGCCCTGGGTGTCGGCCACGCAATTCTTCAGCGGAACGAAATGCAGTTCGCCGCTGTCATGAGCGATCTCAGACCGCCTGAGAATGAAACCGACTTGGGGACCGTTACCATGAGTGATCACCACTCTCCAGCCTTCAGCGATCACGTCTGCGATGATGTCGACGGTTTCGCGGACGGCTTCCAGCTGGGCATCCACATCCTGGCGGGATGCATCCTTGATGAGGGAATTGCCACCGATGGCGATCACAGCGAGTTTTTCCATGTGGCTATCGCGCCTATTCTTTTTCAGGATGATTTTCCGAGTAGATCAGCGGAATTACAGCATACATGGCCGCCGCTTTGACCAGTTCGGTTTTCCAGGTGCGTTCGTTGGGTGCGTGGGCCTGGTCTTCGTGCCCCGGCCCGAAACCAACACAAGGTATGCCGTAGCGCCCCATAATGGAGACGCCGTTTGTGGAAAAAGTCCATTTGTCGACGACCGGCTGTTCCGCAAACAGGGCGGTATAGGCACTGACCAGTGTTTGGCAGACCGCATGCTCTTCTGCCAGGGTCCAGGAGGGAAAGTAGCATTGGGTCGGATACACCAGGCCTGTGTATGCCGGGCGGTTGTAATCGTACATTGAGACCTCGGCTTTGAAATTCCTCACGGACGGGAGATCGCGAATTTCTTCCAGGGCGGATTCCCACGTCTCGCCGGTGGTCAGTCGGCGGTCAACGGAAATGGTGCAGCTGTCGGCCACGGCACAGCGGGACGGCGAGGTGAAAAATATTTCCGATACGGTCAGAGATCCCTTCCCCAGGAAGGGATCGTCTTTCAGCTTTCCATGCAGCGCCTGAAGTTCGGCGAGAATCGGCGCCATTTTGAAGATGGCGTTGTCGCCTCTTTCCGGTGCGGACCCGTGCGCACTTATTCCGGAAACCGAGACCGCGATTTCCATCCGGCCTCGTTGGCCCCGGTGTATTCGGCAAGATGTCGGTTCGGTGGATACCACGAACTCCGGCCGGATATTTCTCTCTTCGATAAGATACTGCCAACACAAGCCGTCGCAATCTTCTTCCTGGACGGTACCGGTCATCAGGAGGGTGTAATCTTTCTCCAGTTTGAGATCCTTGATGATCTTTCCGGCATAGACCATGGCCGCCATTCCGCCTTCCTGATCACTGGCGCCACGGCCGACAATGACCTCGTCGTCTTCGAACCCCTGGTAGGGGTCGTGTTCCCAGTTTTCGATTTTGCCGACACCCACCGTGTCGATGTGAGCGTCAATGGCGATCAAATGCTTACCGCTTCCTATCGTGCCGATAATGTTGCCCATGGGGTCGATTTCCACTTTGTCGAATCCGACAGAATTCATCTCTTTTTCGATGCGACGGATGACCTCTTTCTCCTGGCAACTTTCGCTGGGGATGGCAATCATGTCGCGTAGGAACCTGGAAATGGCCGGTTTGTAGAATTCCGCCCGGCTCAGCACCGATCTAAAGTCACTGCTCATAGGTTACCTCTTTCTTTTCCAACTGATTTGGAACGAAAACATTTAGAAAATGGAGTTGAAATCCATCGAAGTCAGCCGGGTCATTTAGTATCGATCTAAGCCCACCACATCTGGTGGAGGACCCGGAAAGGTTTTACCGTTCCGGCACGTAGTTCTTCACGGTTTGTTCATTTTCTTTCACGTGAAAGAAAACGAACCCAAAGAAAACGCCCGTGTCCCGCTTGATCCTGCGCGTCGTCGATGCGGCCGGAGCCCGCGGAAACTCGCCCGCCGTCGGTGGACTCAAACAGGTCCGCGCGCTCTTTTCCGTTCACCTCGCCGATGCTCGGCACGGGACAAAGGGATATAAAAAACCAGAACCTAAACAGCGTTTCAAGCCCGCCTGCTGGGGGGCTACCTGAGGCCTTCCGCTCTGCGGGAGAATCCCCACTGTTCCTGAGTAAGCGCGTTACCAATATACATGCATCTCTGCGGTTTTCAAACTCATTCCAGCCCGATTGTTAATTTCACGTCATCCCTTGCGCAGTCCCCATAAAAAGGCAATGATCGATAAAACGAAAAGCGCCACGCTGTAAGGGGCATCCTTACCGGCGATGTGCAGATTCACCGCAGCCACCAGCAAGGCGGCCGTGATCACCATCCAGGCGAAGCGTTTAACCGAAAGATCGATACGGTGTATGGCCCGGCGCATTTCAGGCGACAGCGTTACTTGAACGGTCAGGGCGCCCTGTTTGGTGCGGGTAAGCACTTGGTCGAGGTGTGAAGGGATGCGCCAGACATGTTTGCTTAACATGAAGAGTTCTTCCCAAAAGCCCTGCCAATCTTCGGTCAACTCCTCGCGCACAAACCGTTTGGCGTAGACCAGGGCCTTGCTCCAGGGATCGAACTCTGGGTCGATGGCTGTCGCCAGGCCGGCCAAGATACCGACGGCACGGGCAATGAAGAGCATGTCCGCCTGAAACTGAAAGGGTGTTTCCCGGATCAGGTCGCGGTATTCGCGCATGAAGTAGGCCAGCTCCCGCTGGGCAGTGTCACGCAACGCACCCAGTCGCAGCCCCCAGATTTTCTGCAGCCATTCCTGATGGGCTTGCTCCAGCCGACGCAGGTCGGCGCCCGGACGCAGGGAACCGGCCATGACATACGCCTGGATAATTTTCTGCGCATCCTGGGTACCCAGCCCCATAGCCCCGGCCCGCATGGCGGCCTTCAATCGTTCGGAGACCACCGCGGTCATGCCGAAATCGATGAATACCAGCTGAAAGGGACGATTCTCTGTATACGGCACTGTTTCCCCCGGTGCAAACCCGTTTTTTTCAGATGTGATTTCATCGGGATGGGGCAGTGGTTTTATGAAGAGATTACCGGGGTGGGGGTCGACATGCACGAAATTGGTGACAAAGATCTGATGCATGTAGATATCGTAGAGACGGTCGGCCACCTGTGAACAGTCGATGCCGCAGGCCTTGGCGGTTTCGGTGTCGGTGATGCGGATATAGGCTACATTTTCAAGCGTCAGGACCCTGGCGGAGCAGGCTGATTCATAAATCTTGGGGACGACCACATCCTGAAAATCGGCAAAATCTTTTGCGAACCGCAGGATATTGCCTTTTTCCAGGATCATATCCAATTCTTCCAACGTGGTTCGGGAGAATTCGTCTATCAGGTGATCCAGGTCCACCCGCGCGCGTACTTTTCTGAAACGCTTCAACCAGCGGCACACGAGCCGGAGGGCATCCAGGTCCGTTTGAACGTATACATGTATTTTGGGACGCAGCACTTTGACGGCCACACTTTCGCCGCTGGGCAGGGTGGCCAGGTGGGCTTGAGCCAATGATGCCGCGCCCACCGGCACGCTCGAAAAATAGGGGAAGAGCTCGACAATCGGACATTTGAAATCATCTTCGATCACCCGGGTGATGTCAGCGACGGGGTCCGGCGGGACCTTGTCCTGAAGGCCGGAAAGTTCGCCGGTTATTTCGGGCGGCAAGATATCCACCCGCGTGCTGAGAAATTGGCCCAGCTTGATGAGGATACCGCCCATACGCGTAGCCAGCGCCGTATAGCGGCGCGCCGCCGCCTGCCACCGGGGAAGAGGATCCGGCCGAAACCACCGCAGCAGCGGCAGGTTGAAGAGCACGTCCCACAGAAACACCTGCGCCAGGAGATGGCGGAAGAACCGGCGCAGGATGCGATAGCGCTGCCAGTCGATATTATTTCTTCGATTCGCGGAAGGGCCGACGGCCTCCACCCGGGTCGCATTCGTCCGGGTGTCGGTTGAGTGGTGATTTTTAGAGTATCGGTTGGTCATCCGCTGCACTCCTCACCATTGCCCCGGTTCGATCGGCTTTGCTGTTTGTGGTCGCGCGCGTGACCCGGACCGGGCAGTGGAGCAGAAGGTCAAGCGCTTTATTCTCTCATCCCCGACGGCTGCATCCACAAGATAAATTCTCGGATGATGGTGTGCATTGGTTCCGGGTGTCTTCAGACGGCCCGGTAATCGGTTTATGGGCATCTTAGGCTTGGTGTGGGCGCTCTCGGGTGGAAGAAATTCAGAAGCGATATAGTACGGTGACACCGTATCAAAGTCTTCCCAACCGGGAAGTGAGCCGGAGAGGCGCAGCCGACATAAACAAAACTATTGAGCACCCGGTGGACTGTCAAGCAACAATTTGAGAGAATTCGGGCCTCACCGGTTTACGAGCTCAGTGTTTATTGAGCCAGGCGTCAATGCGGTCGAAGGCCGTACCGATCTCTTCTTCCGTGCCGCCGTAGGACAGGCGCAGGTGGCCTTCTCCGCCCGGGCCGAATGCGCCGCCGGGAATGGTGATGACCCGGGCCTCATTCAGCAGGCGAACGGCCGTTTCCCGGCTGGGGGTATCGGTAAAGCGGTAGCGGGCCATGATGTAGAAAGCGCCGCGGGGAGCGACATAGTCGAAGGCATCTGCCAGGGCATCGAGCCGACGGCAGCAAAGCGTGCGGCGGGCGTCGAGTGCATCCCGCATCTGCCGGATCGGGTCCGTCGGTCCGGTAAGGGCGGCCAGGGCGGCGTATTGGGAGGGCGCCGGTGCGCAGATGGCCACTACATCGTGCACTTTCATCATGCCGGCCATCACCGATCGGGGGGCCGTGACATACCCGACCCGCCAACCGGTCATGGCATACTTCTTCGAAAAGGAGAAAACCGATATCACATGCTCGGACATGCCCGGCAGCGAGGCCGGACTCATCGGGACGGGGCTCTCGTATGTCAGATAGTCGTAGGTTTCATCCGATATGAGATAGATCCCGTGATGATTGACACATTCGGCCAGGCGCCGGATGTCGTCGTCGGCAAAAACGGCACCGGTGGGGTTGGAGGGGTTGCACACGATCACCAGCCGGGTTCTGCTTGTGATCGCCTTTTCCACGGCGTCCACATCCAGGCTCCAGTCCGCGGTACGTAAAGGCACGAACACCGGTTGGCCTTCGGCCAGCAGTACCTGTTCGATGTAGGAGGCATAGGTCGGTGCCGGCAGTATGACCTCGTCGCCCCGTTCGACCAAGGCGAGAACAGCTGCCAAAAGACCTTCCATGGCACCCACGGTGACCGTGATTTCGCTGTCGGGATCGGCAAGGATGCCCTTTTCTTTTTGAAGGGTATCAGCGATGGCCTGACGCAGCGGCCGCATACCGGGCTGTAGAGAATACTTCCCGCTGGCGGGCTCGTCTCGCAAAGCACGGCAGACGGCTTCGGTAATGTGGCCCGGGGTTTCAAAAGAAGGCACGCCCTGTCCCAGCGAAACACAGCCGCCGATGCGGGCAGCCAGAACCGGCATTTGTTTGGTGTCTGAGGCCGGGATCCGTTCGACCCGACGGCTGATCGGAGCCGGCTTCGGTTGGCGATGGGTTGGCTTGATAGGCGTCATATGTCTTCCATTTTCGACCGGTCGCTGCCGGTGGTTTTATTTAGAAGTAGGAAACCGCGTCTTATGGGCGTGGTCATGACTCAGTGGCTATCCCTTATAGGGCGGTCTGTTAATTCCGAAAATCGAATATCGAAATCCGAAACAAAACCGAAGCACGAATGTGCCAATGACAGAAACAACCCGCGCCTATGGTGCTTGAGGAAAGGAAAGAAGGGCTGCGCGGTCAGGCTCATTTGGATTTTGGTCATTCGGTATTGGTTCGAGTTTCGGATTTCGTGCTTCGAAGTTTTAATATTAAAGCCGTAACTTCCTAAACACCCCTACAAAGTGCTTTCTGAAAGCCCCGTCCTTTGGATGGGGATTCTTTACTCGATTTTAGGGACTCCGGACCAATCGAAGATTTTTCCGGGGTTAAGGATTAAATTCGGATCAAAGAGCCGTTTGATGTCCATCTGCAGGCGGATCGATTTCTGTGACAGTTCCATGCCAATAAACGGCATTTTGGCCAGGCCGATACCATGTTCGCCCGAGATCGTGCCCTCCAGTGACAGCACTTTTGACAGGATTCGGCGGATGCCCTGTTCCAAGACCGAGGCCCGAGTCCGGTCTGAAGCCGTGAAATTAAGGTGAATGTTGCCGTCGCCGGCGTGGCCGAAGGCGTAAATCTTCAAATCGAACTGGTTCTCGACAGCGGGCAGGGTGTCCACAAGATCGGCGATACTGCCGATGGGTACCACTACGTCTTCCGACAGGCACATACCGGCGGCATCGTGAATCCGGAGAGATATCTGACGGCGAATCTCCCACATGCGCTCCCGCTCCAGCGGCGTTTTGGCCGGCAGTACATCCGTTGCGCCCATCTGGGTGCAGATTTCCGCGAGGTGGCCGATTTCGTCCCGGGTCTGGCCTTCGGGACCGTCGGTTTCGATCAGCAACAGCGATGCCTTTTTTGACGGTACCTGAAACGGCAGCATTTCCCTGACCAGTTCCAGGCAGCGGTAATCCATAAACTCCACCGCCGAGGGCTGGTGGCCCCGGACCATGATCTCGGTTACGGTCCGTATGGCCGTGTGGAGGTCGGCAAAGATTGCGACCATGGAGTTCGTTGCCGGCGGGTGAGGAATCAGCTTGAGAATGAGGCCGGTGATCACCCCGAGAGTGCCTTCCGAGCCGACGATCAGATGGGTCATGTCGTAGCCGACCACCCCTTTGCGGGTTTTAACACCGGTGCGGACCAGGTCGCCGCTGGGGAGAACCGCCTCCAGTCCAAGGATATAGTCGCGGGTCGTGCCATACTTGACGCAGGCCGGGCCGCCGGCATTGGTGGCGGCGTTTCCGCCGATGGTGCTCGTATCCAGGCTGGCGGGGTCAGGTGGATAATAAAGCCCCTCTTTTCGAACGGCCCGACGCAGATCGCGGGTGATAACTCCCGGCTCCACTTCGGCGATCAGATTGCGGGTATCCACTCGTCGTATCCGGTTCATCGCCGCCAGGGAAAGAACAACGCCGCCATGGGCCGCGATTGCACCGCCCGCCAAGCCGGTGCCGGCTCCGCGGGGAGTGACCGGAAATCGGTATCGATTGGCCAACTGCAGCAGGCGGGCAACCTTAGAGGCGGTATCGGGTTGTACGACCATTTCGGGTAAGCGCACCAGGTCCGATGTGTCTGTGGCGCAGATCTCCAGGTTTTCGGCATCGCAGAGGACGCAGTCGGGGCCCACTGCCGCGCGAATGTCTGCCGCGACGGTGTCGATTATGGGTTTGTATTCAGGAAGCATCTCTAATGGCCTCTGTCAACTGCGGATGCGCTCGAATCCCGGCACGGCAACGGCGTCCTCCAAGCGGTTGAGGACCCAGGTGGTCAGGGATACCAGCACCAGATAAACCGCCCCGGCAATCATGAACATTTCCATGTACTTGAAGTAGGACGATGCCAGGATTTTGGCTTCACCGGTCAATTCGATGCACGTGACCATGTACGCCAGGGAAGAGTACTTGATCAGGTAAATCAGTTCGTTGCCGCTGCCGGGCAGGGCCCTCCGAACAGCCTGGGGCAGGATGATGGTAAATATGGCTCCTGTCCGGCTGAATCCCAGCGACTTGGCTGCCAGCATCTGGCCGCTTTTTATGGAGAGGAGCGCGCCGCGCACGTACTCGGAATGGTACGCGCCGCTGCATAGTGCAAATCCGATGACAGCCGCAGTGTAGGGGCTGAGGTAGATACCGACGTGGGGCAAGCCGAAATACCAGAGGTAGAGTTGCACCAGAAGCGGGAATCCACGGAAGAAAAGGACGTATCCGTCGGCGATGGTTCTGAAGAAGCGCCGGCCGTATACCCGTATGAGTCCCGTCGCGATACCGATCAAGAGGCCGCTCACAGCCGAGGGTATGATGAGAAGTATGCTCATCCAGAGCCCCTGCAGCATCGCCGGCGCAACTTCCTGTCGGATGAAGAGCAGTTCTTCGATCACGATGATATTCCCTTTTCAAGACCGCGGATGCGGGCGCAAAATTCCCGGGTTCGGTCGCCGTCGGCATCGAAGAGGACTTTCCTGGCCGGTCCCTGCTCCACCACGGTGCCGTTTTCCATGAAAATGATTTCGTCAGCCAGAGACGCGGCGAACTCGATCTGGTGCGTGGCCATGAGCATGGTCATACCACCGGCTGCCAATTTACGAATGACTGCCAGCACCTCTCCGGTGAGCTCCGGGTCAAGTGACGACGTGGGCTCATCCAGTAGCATAATCTCCGGTTCCATGGCCAAGGCCCGGGCAATGGACACCCGCTGTTTCTGGCCGCCCGAAAGCTCTGCCGGATATTTGTGTCGGTGGTCTAATAAACCCACCCGCTCCAACTCACTGGTAGCAATCGTGCGGGCCTTGGTCTTGGGGAGTTTTTTAACCCGTACCAGGCCGATCTGAACATTTTCCAGAGCGGTCAGGTGGTCAAACAGGTTGAAGTCCTGAAATATCATACCGATTTTCTGTCGGTAAGCGTAGAGTTCCCTTTTGCGGTGGAAGTTTATCTCTTGATCTCTCAATCGAATGTGGCCGCCATCCACTGTGGTCAGAAAATTGATGCAGTGCAGCAGGGTGCTCTTCCCGGCCCCGGAAGGGCCGATGATCACTTTGATGTCGCCCTTGCGCAGGGACAGGGATACACCCTTCAGGACCTTTTGGTCACCGTAGTGTTTGGTGAGGTTTTCGAGATCGAGGATAATGTCCGTTGCGACCATGCCCTTTTATTCCTAACGTGAGGTATATCCTGCTATAGCCACTTTTTTCTCCAACATTTGCAGCGCCTTGGTTCCGGCATAGGTCAGTGCCATGAAGATAAATCCGGCCATTATGTAAATCCAAAAGTGCTGGTAGGTCCTTGCCGCCACGTGGTTTGCACGGGTCATAATTTCGGTTACGCCGAGGGCATAGGTTACGGCGGAATCTTTCAGTAGAATTGTGTATTCGTTGGACCAGGCCGGCAGGGCGAGGCGCATCGCCTGCGGAAGGATGATGAAAATGATGGCCTGGGCATCACTCATCCCAATGGCGCGCGCGGCTTTGAGCTGGCCTTCGGCCAGGGACAGGATCGCCCCGCGCAGAATCTGGGACTGGTAGGCGGAGCTGATCAGTCCCAAAACGACAACCGCCACCACGAAAGGTGACAGCTCGATCCGCAGGAAGCCCAGGACACCGAAGTAAAAAAGAAACAGAAGCACCAGCAGGGGAATACCCCGAAAAAACCAGACGTAAATCCCCACCAGTTTGCGGAGCGGCCGCTTTCCATAGACCTGCACCACCGAAAGGACCAGCCCGATGGCCAGGCCCATCGACAGGGCCCCGGCCACAACGGTCAGGGTCACCCAGACGCCTTTCAGAATATACGGCAGGCCTTCCAGAGCCGCTTGCCATCCATGTGTCACTAACGACGTTCCTTACTCACGGTTAGCCTCGTATTTTCCAACCCCTGATTTGTGTAAAGATGAAAGGTTTATTTAAACTGATCGTTTCCAGGTTCAGGGTTCAAAGGGATAAAAACGGGAAGGCCGCGCAATGGAACAAGCGGCCTTCCCATGTGTCGCAATTGTTGCCAGTGTCGATGATCACATCTGGTTTCCAGAAAGCCAGGCAAGGCCGACTTCCGAGACATCGCAAAACGGGTTTACTTCATTTCCCACTTCTTGACCAGTTCCTGCCAGGTCGGGGTGGCTTTCAAGCGCTTGAGTCCCTCATTCAAAGTGGCCAGAAATTCTTTGTCCTCCTTGCGGACGGCATAACCGTAGTTGACATCTGGCTGACCGTATCGGCCGATACTTTTCACCGGCAGACCGCGGTCGGTGGCTTCCTTGAGTGCGGTGTCGGACACCGTCGCTCCGTCGATGCGGCCGTTGGCCACATCTTCGATGGCCAGCGGTGTCGTGTCGTACGGCCTGAGCTCGAATTTATAGCCCTTTTTCAGAAGATTCTCAGTGACCCATTTGTATTCCGCGCTGCCGCGCAGCAGTCCGATTTTGCGCCCCGGCTCCAGGCATTGCTCGACCGTATAATCGGCGTCCTTTTTTACCACCATCATTTGGATGACCTGCCAGTAAGGTTCGGTAAAATTTACCTGTGCCTGACGCTCTGGTGTAATACTCATGCCCGAGGCGATGAAATCGATTTTGCCGGCCTTCAGTGAAGGAACGATCGCCGCCCAGTCCGTTGGCTGGTGTTTGACCTTGAAGCCCATTTCTTTGGAGATCCAATTCACCGCATCGATATCGAAACCCGTCGGATTACCGGCTTTGTCGATAAAAGAGAAAGGCGGATAAGCGGCATCGAAACCATTAATGTACACCTTGTCGGCGGCTGCCGCCGGACCGGCCCCTGAAATGACGGACAGAACCAAACCCAGGACCATGATAACAGCAAATTTTTTCATCATCACACTTACTCCTTTCTGAGCGATGGAATGTAAAGGATTTTTCTATCCAACCCTCTAATATAATGAAAAAAATGAATTATTTTTCACGTCATTTTCGGGTCAGAGTACGGGGCAACATAATTTCGGGCTATAACCACGATCCGATGGATAAGTCAACTGATGAAAAAAAAACGATAATTCACTTGCATTCAGTTCCAATAAGATTTATCGTTTGTTCAATCAATTAAGCCCTGCCGTATAAGGGCAGGACCGTTCATTCTGTAGGAAAAATCCATTCGTCAATGTGGCATCCTCCAGATAGTGACGTTGAGAATATCTATGAAAGGAGGAGGTTGTCATGGCCAGTGGAGTCGTTAAGTGGTTTAATGATCGCAAAGGTTTCGGGTTCATTGAGCAGGAAGACGGACCGGATGTTTTTGTTCATCATTCAGGAATAAATTCTTCCGGTTTCAAATCCCTCAATGAAGGCGACCAGGTTACGTTCGACATAGAGCAGGGACAAAAAGGTCCTGCCGCTGTCAATGTGACGGTCGTGTAGGTTTCTAATTTTGAATCGAAAAAGGCATTTCTTCTCAAAATGAGGAAATGCCTTTTTTATTAAGGTCGCTAACCCGCTTATTTCATAAGTCACATCCGACCCACGCTTGAATTTTTTTCGGAATTCTTCCTGATATAGGAAAGGCCAAAGCGACGCCTGCATTCTAACAGCAATATACAATTTATTAATCTGATAATATTATAAATTTAATCTATTTTGAATACGATCATGCAACATTCGGAATAACCGGTCGAAAGGACAATTTATGAACATTTATGTCGGTAACTTACCATACAGTATCACGGACGATAGTCTGCGGGAAATGTTTGCCGCGTTTGGTGAAATTGAGAGCGCTAAAGTAATCATGGATCGATTTACCAACAAGCCAAAGGGGTTCGGCTTTGTTGAAATGCCGAACAATTCGGAAGCGGACCTCGCAATAAAAGATTTAAACGGCAAACTGATAGACGGTCGTAACATCAAGGTTAATCCGGCAAACCCGGGCGGAAAACGCTCCAAACAGTCATTTCGCAGAAAAAGATACTAACCCCGTTCCTCCTTCCAGGCATCCTAACGCTTCCAGAGCCCCGGGTTGACGCAGCACCGAGATCTACAGGAAACGCTATCCTTATGGAATTCAAACCCTCAAAACGGAGAATGCCGGTTTGAATCCGCTCTTTTGCCCTGATGAGCACCCGTGATTCAGCGGGATAAGGGAATCGATTCTCATTTGCACCTAATCGAGGTTACAGATTGGAGCGCAACATGGCCATCGGAGTCGTAATAAAACGGATTGCAAAGCAGGGAACGAACGCGAAGGTCTTTCTGCCGCATATTGTCGAAATAAGAGCCCTTGCAGTGAGACAGCCCGGATACCTTTCGGGCGAAACATTCTTTAATCTGGACCGCCCGGAAGAGTGCATTGTCATCAGCAAGTGGACCAAGATAGAACATTGGCAGAAATGGGAAAAAGATCCGCGGCGGCTGGAGCTGAATGACAACATGGAGAAACATCTGGGTGCCACAACAGAGTACAATATCTATGGTATCGGGCTCTGGTAGTCATTCACCAGAGAAGATAACAGCTCCCAGAGGGATCAATAGCCGCGCAGGTTACTTTCGATAGGGAATCACCAGCACCGGGCAAGGAGAGTTGTTAATGACGTGTTCGGTTATGGTGCCGGTGACAAAATCCCTAATATTATCTCTGCCGTCCGTACACATCACGATGAGATCCACATCCTCTTCAGTAGTGACCTCGATAATGGTCTCCGCCGGCGTGCCCTTGCGCAGCAAATACATCAGCTCGATGTCGTCCGCATGTAGGTCGTGAATGACGGCTTTCATTTCCGCCCTCGAATCAACGGCAATCTGTCGATATTTTTCTTTCACCTTCGCGACGCTGACCCTCAGCATTTCGCGCTCGTGTTCATCCATGAACTCCTTATGGACGTTGAGCATCGTAATCCGGGAATTGAACTGATGGGCAATCTGAACGGCTTTCTTGAGAGAGATGTGAGCGCGCTCCTTCAGGTCCGTCGGGCATAGAATATGGCGAAACATGTCGCTTTTCCCTTCGTTGATTTGTTGACACTATTGTTTACCTGACCAGCGGTATCAGGTCAATCCCCCTTAGGCAAGCAAATTTCCGGTAACCCGTATAAATCGGTTTCGCAGGTTGTCTGCCCTTACTCTTCTGGTTTGCCAAGACGTAATTTCAAAACCCCACCTAACATCCCAATCCGCCTTTGGAGGGCTTGTCCACCCGCCTGAGGCGGGTAAACCTCTGGCGGATTTATCGGCCTTCGGAGGATCGGGCGGAAATACTTTTTTGAGATGGTTTCTACATGCCTCCGAGTTTTGGCAGAACCGCTGCGGCGAAACTCAAAACAAAAAAGAAGCCGCACATGTCGGTGACCGTTGTCAGCAGCGGGCTGGAAACCAGGGCCGGATCCAGTTTCAACCGCTTGAGCACCAGGGGCAGCATACCGCCGAGGGCTACGGAAACCAGCGTGTTGGCCGCCAAGGCACCGCCGACGACAGCTCCAAGCCACGGGTTTCCCTTCCAGGTATAGGCGACGCCGCCAAGCAGCAAACCAAGCACCAGACCGTTGATGATGCCGACCCTGGTTTCCTTTGCCAGCACCCAGAGCAGTTCGCCCGGCCGGACGAGGCCAAGGGAGAGCTCACGCATGGAAACCGCCACGGCCTGGTTGCCCGAGCAGCCGCTCATGTCGCTGACCATGGGCAGAAAAACCGCCAGGGTAATGACTGCGGCGAGGGTATCCTGATACAGGGCAATGACGCTTGCGGCGATGATATTGAGAACAATATTCATGCTCAGCCAGGACAGGCGGCGTCCGGAGCGGGAGAGCAAGGGCATGGTCCGGAACTCCTCACCGCCAATGATACCGCTCAGCCGCAGAAACGTTTTTGTCTTGCGCTTGTTGACCGCCTCTTCGATAGCGCTCGGCAGCACGACACCGACCAGTCGCCGCCCATCGTCCACCACCGGCACGCCGAACAGATGGTGTTCCTCGAAAAACTCCTGAAGCTCTCGAAGCGAAGCCTTGTCCGAAACACTGAGAGGCGAAGGGAGCATGACCTGGGAGAGCCGGGTGTCCCGTGCCGGAAATAGCAGGTGGTGCATCCTCAGCACGCCGGCCAGCTTCTCTTCGCGGTCAACAACATAAAAATACTGAACATGGTAATCAACGTATTGAGTGCGATGGGCCTGCAGGTCATCGAGTACGTCCTGGATCGTATTGTCGATTTTATAGACAAGGAACTCGGAAATCATGAGTCCCCCGGCGCAGCCCGGGTCGTACGCCAACAACATTCTCGCTTCTTCGGCGTCTTTACGGTCCATTTCCGCCAGTATTGCCTGACTAGCCTCCTCATCCATTTCGCCCAGCACATCGGCAAGATGATCGCTGGTCAGCTCCCCCATAATCGCCGCCGCCTGTGCCGATGGCATATCCTCCACCAGATCCGCGGCTTGGGCTTCGGGGATATCCTCGATCACGTCGGCGGCCTCTTCGGGGCCGAGAATGCTGAGCAGACGGTGCTGTTCTTCCTCTGTCAGTCGAGAGATGGCCCTCGCCGTCTCCGACGGGCTGAGAGTATCTATGAATTTTGTCAACTCAACGCCGTTTTCCGCCGCGATCAGACCACTGAGCGCTTCCCAAGGGAGAGTTACATCACTCATCGATATCCTCCTGTAGCGTACGATTCTCGATATGATAATTGGCGCACCGTTGTCTAAAAAATACGACAGAACAGGCTAACGACATTTATCGTAACGTTTGTCTAAACTATAAAAAATATTCATCTTTTGATTCTACCGAATCGAGGCATGAACATACCGGTTCGCTCTCTGTAGCCGGCAAATTCGGCAAATGCCAGGTCCAATTTGCGTTCTTCAATACGCGCCCTGAATACCTGCCCTGCCAGAAAAAGCAGGTAGAGCAGAACCGTTGCAACGTTCAGGCGCAATAGCATGCTTCCGAAAAACATAATTATATGACCACTGTATAGCGGGTGGCGCACAAAGCGATAGACTCCGTGTGTGATCAACGTGCGGGCTTCGCTCATAATGGTAAACGCTCGACGCAGGGTAATCAGACTTATGAGATTGATCATTCCTCCGAAGATGAGTAAGCTCATTATGATCAAGTAGAACGACAAGTGTTGGGTTGATGAAAAAGGGAGCCAGTTCGGCAAGCTGTACGGCTTTAAAAAAATTAGGACAGGGATTCCCGCCACCAGCAGTGGAAAACCGACCTCAAGAAAGCCTCTTGCAATGCTGACAACTCTGGCCCGGCTGGCGTAAGAAGCGATGTAACCAAAATAAATGGCGGTTTCAATGATCCAGACTGTTAGTTTGACACCCCAGAGAAGTCGAACATCACCCATACTATATAATGGTGTGCCGGCAGTGGTCATAATAGCGCTGTAGAAGTGGTAAGCATCCGGGAAGCGTTGGGGAAAACGGTCGAAATGATAGAAGCGCAACCCAAGAATGGCAGCGATGATGGTCAGCGCTGTCAATCTGCTGATCAGCTCCCGTTGGGGCCAGCAGGCTGGATTAAAAATCACCCATTGGTCAACCTTGGTGTACCATCTTGAGGCATGCTTCCGGCGGGGCCTATAGTTTGTTTGTTTTTTCATGATTTTATTCAAAATAGGTCAAACGATCAATCCATTATCGAAAAAACGCTATCATTTACTGTAATCTTGTTCCATTTAAAGAATGAGGAAAGTGACTGAGCTGTCGTTGAGTATACTGATTATCATAAAAAAATCATCGGTCAAATTTCTTTGATATAATCAGACGGCATCGTTATCGGCGGTGTCACCCTTGAAAATGTGGACATAAACGGATCGTTTTATAAGATGAGAGCTGGATTTTAACTTCCAAACAAGACCAAAGGGGTGGACCAAAATGGCAAAGTATATTTCTCTGGTGAAATACACCGCAAAAGGGATCGAAGAAATTAAGGAAAGTCCCAATCGATTAAATGCCTTCAGGCAGGTTTGTGATTTGATCGGGGCCAAATTGGAATCGTTTTACCTGACCATGGGGCGCTATGATGTCGTATTGATTATCGATGCACCGGACAGGGAAACGGTCGCCAAAGTATTACTCGAAACCACCTCTAAAGGCGCCTTCACGACCGAAACATCTCCGGCGTTCACTGAGGAAGAATATCAGAGAATCGTTGCCGAATTGCCATAGTCCGAAACTTCCTGACATCATTCTAAAGGTTTTAAAAAGTAATCGTATCCGGGAAGATATTCGAGCCCTCGGAGCTTTGTCATGCGTTCGTAAACCGCGAGAATACCCCGGTCTATGAATTTACATGGCGATACTTTCGATCTTTTCGATTTCCGCATCCGTCAGATCAAAATCGTACACCGCCAGATCCTCTTTCATATGATCTTGGCTCGTGGTTCCCGTCAAAGGAATCATTCCGATCTGCTGTGCAAATCGAAACACGACGGGTGCAATAGAATATCCCACGCGCCTTGCAACCGCATGGATCTCGCGTTGATTCAAGACCGCCGAGTTCGCCGTGAGAAGTGAAAAGCCCTGGTAGATAATGTCGTTTGCGCGGCACAACCGTCGAATCTCGGCATCCCATCCGGTCCTTGCAAAGCAACGGTTTTGAACAAATGCCGGTTTGACTTCCGACTTTTCGATCAGGAGCCGTAATTGGTCCGCGCCGATATTGGAAACACCGATCAGCTTTACGGAGTCGGCTTTATGCAAATCCTCCATGGCCCGCCACACTTCCCAATCCGATCGCGTGAGGCCACGGCCGGAAGCCGGGCCGTGAAGAATGTAGGAATCCAGATAGGATGTATCGAAATGACACAGGGAACTTTCGAATGATTGCCGAACCTGGGACCCAAAGTCCGCATTCGGGTCGTAGGGCAACCGGTGGTCCTGGCCGGCGGCATAGGTAAATTTCGACTGCAGGAATAGGTCGCTGCGCATCAGTTTCCCTTCGCCGAGAACTTTTTTGACCGCCTCACCCGCACCGGCTTCGTGATAGTGGCGGCGCTGATTCGCCGTATCGATTCCCCTGAAGCCGGACGTAACTGCCATTTGAACCAGGGATTCGGTGCGCTGTTCTTTCCACGCCGTTCCGTAAATAAACGTGGGTATCGAGAGTCCTCTGTGTTCGATCTGACGACTGACCGCGTGTGACGTGTTCGGCATTTTATTCCTCACCCGTATCGAATGATTCAAGCCAAGTGGCGTTTCTTTCTACCCAATTTGAGCGTTTCATATTTTCGAAAGTAAAATTGACAGAACTCTAAGGAATTCTTCCAATTTGACATTTCGAAAATATGAAACGCTCAAATTGGGTTCTAATTGCTTTTGTTCACCTACCAGGCGATCGGCTGTTTTTCGCGGAAAAAGCGGCCGGTTGGGCCGTCATCCGGAAGCGTGGCCAGCCAAACAGGGGTTTCCGCGCCTTGCGCCGGAGATATCGGCGCCTGATCGCCGCCCATATCAGTTCGAACCCATCCGGGGCATGCTGAATTGACCAGGATATTGGTCCCGTGCAATTCTTTTGCGAGCAAAGCTGTCAGGCCGTTCAGTACCGTCTTAGACAACCGGTATGCCGGTGATAAAATGCCGGCATAATCCGACTTGGGATCGGCCATTTCTGTCAGTGAGCCCAATGTGCTGGCCATATTGACGATGCGGCCATAGCTGTTGCTTTTCATCAGAGGGACACACGCCTGTGATATCAACAAGGGTCCGAAAGCGTTGGTTATCAGAGTGTTTTTCAGCGTGGTTAAATCGAGGTCGAGGATGTTTGTCTGGGGATCGACGAGGATGCCGGCGTTATTGACCAGAATGTCCAATCGCTCGAATTTTTCAGCAATATGCGCTGTCGCAGTTTGTATCGTCTCGGTATCCGCTACATCGACCTTGATATAATGCGCTTTGCTGCCACTGGCTCTGATTTTATCTTGCGCCTCGATACCCTTGTTTTCATCGCGTGCACCGATGAGAACAGTTATTCCTCTCTTCGCCAGCTGGCTTGCAATCTCGAATCCGATGCCTTTGTTTGCGCCGGTGATCAGAGCAATCCTTCCGGGTTCGTTCTTCATATTCTTCTCCTCGCAGATTGAATTGAACTTATCGCTGCTCGCCGGATTGCGACAGCTCCGTAACTATTAATTCCATGAGAAAAAAGGTAAGCCGATGCGCTTAAAAGTCAACTATCCCGCACATTTCATGATTCAATACGTATTTTCGAAATTATTAAAAAATAACAGTAGATTAGCTTGCTTTATTCTGGATATGGATTAGTATAGCTAACGACAAAGTCCTGCTTAATTCACAGGACGGTTTTTTCTGAAGGAACAATCCATTGGTCAAAGTGGCATCCTCCAGTTTGCGACCATGAAAGTATCAGGAAAGGAGGATGTTATCATGCTAATGGAACTGTTAAGAGGAATATCTAAATGACCAAAAAACCGACCTATGAGGAATTTGAACACAAAGTCAATCAGTTAGAGCGTGAGGTCCTGGAATATGTGTCTAAGGAAAAGGAGTTCAGCGCAAAACAAAAATTGGTTGAACACAGCCACATGAGACGCACAATAAGCCTGATGAGGATTAACGATGAACTGAACAGAGAGATTAAAGATTTGAAACGTGCTGGTAAAGAAGAACTAGAGCTTGTTTCAAATAAGAATAGAGAACGTATTAAAGAACTAAATTGTCTCTATGACATTTCAAGTCTCAAGGCTGGCACGAACTTTTCCTTGGATCATATCCTCCAAGCAGTTGTCGATTTCATTCCTCCGGCAATTCAATTCCCTGAAATTACTTGCGCTCGTATTTTGCTTGATCGTTATGAATTTAAAACAAAAAATTTTAAAAACACAAAATGGAAACTATCGCAAGAAATCAAGGTGTATAACGAACGAATTGGCGCTCTGGAAGTGTGTTATCTCGAAGTAAAACCCGAACTGGAAGACAGGCAATTCCTTGGGGAGTCAAAAAAGTTAATTATCGCTATTGCTGAGATCATAGCCCAAATTGTCGAGCGCGAGTGGGCGGAAATCGAAATAAGAAAAGGCCGGGCCAAGATTGAAGAACTCATCAAACAATATTAAAGCGTTTTCATATACATGCGCAGAAGTGGATTCAAAGCCCCATCTTAAAGGCCCGGGCTGTGTTGCAGACCTGCACTGGCAGGGTCGCAGGGCCCTTGCCTGCGCCCCTGCGGACATATCATTGAATATGCTACGCTTTATTATGGGCCAGCGCATTGCCCTCAATCCTGATCTGAGGTTTTGATACCACTTCTGACAGTGCAAAAAGGAATCATCGGAAAACCGAAATCAAGAATGGTGAAGGGCGGGAAGACTTTCCGGCCATCGCTGGTAAGGGTGAAGAGAATCGAGGAGGGCATTCGTCAATGGGAATGCTCCGATAAATCTTCATGCGTATGCCCAGCGATCCGATGATGTTTTTCCCCGGATGCGTTCAACGGGTCGATGTGGATGGTGGCATTGGAAAGGTATCGCAGATGATGCAGGAGTTGGTGCCTCACGTCTTTGGCGATGTCGTGACCCTTTTCCACAGAGATATCCGGATCGACGGCGATATTGAGTTCGGCATGCAGCCTGTGGCCCAGCCATCTTACCCGCACTTCAGAGACGTCCTCCACCCCGGGTGTATGATTCACCGCGTGTTTGATTTCATCGATGACCTCAGGATCGACACCATCGAGCAGGCGTGTGAATATAGACTTTCCGGATTCCCATACGATGCGGAAGATAGCCACCGTAATGAGCAGGCCGACAATCGGATCGGCCAGAGGAAAGCCGAGCCAAACGCCGACAGCACCGAAAAGTACCGCCAGACTGGTCAACCCGTCAACGCGTGCGTGATAACCGTCGGCGACGAGCGCGGCGCTGCCGATCTCCTTGCCGACCCGGATGCGAAACAATGCCACGGCTTCGTTGCCCAGGAAACCAACGACAGATGCGGTGATGACGGCCCAGAGATAGGTGACGGGCTGTGGATGAAAGAATCGATTTACGGACTCATAGCCGGCGACGAGGGCGCTGAGCAGGATCGTCAATACGATGGCGACACCGGCCAAGTCTTCGACCCGCCCGTAGCCATAGGTGAACGTGGCACTCGGTTTACGCTGAGCGAGTTTAAAGGCAATCCACAGCGGTATCGCCGTGGCGGCATCGCCGAAGTTATGAATGGTGTCTGCAAAGAGGGCCACGCTTCCCGAAAGGATGACGATGACCACCTGAAAAAGGGCCGTGGCCATTAACCCTAAAAACGACCACTTGATGGCCCAAATTCCCCGTTCGGTCGTGATGATAGACGGGTCAATGGCACCGTGAGTGTGACCATGATCGTCATGGCCTTTGTCGTGTGTATGAGCAGAGGCGTCTTTTTTTGAATTGTAGAGGCGGAACATATAGCAGTAATACGTAACAGAATCTTATTTTTCTATTAATATTGATTGGTTATATATAGTTTATCTGCTCTAAATTTTACAGATTGTCAAGGGCATTGTACCCGCTTGCCATTCCGCGGCTCCCATACGCAAGAAGGTGATGCGGTTTTCGTTCAGACCGATGTCAATGACGGCCCGGCTGATGGCGTCGGCGCGATCGTCGACAAGACCACTTTGGCTCGTACAATAGATGCAATGGTCAGTCTAGCCGAACACCTTGCCATTAATGATTCGCATCATTTTTCCAGGCACTCGATGATCTGCTGATCGCTGGTCCCACCAATACCACCCTCATGAACCTGCGGATTGTTCTCATCCCTGAATAAGTTTTACGCCTTGTAAACCTGGTCGAAGAAATCGGCGAATTCTTTGAAATCCGTTGGCGTCCGGTTTTCTCTCGTGCGCGGTCCACCGCTTGCAAAAAGCCGGTCATTGATGCCGGCCTCCAGCTCAGCCAGTTGCTCCGCCATGTCCTGTGACAAGCCCGCCTGCATCATGCCTTTGATGGAATCTTCTCGGGAAAAATGCATATAGGACAGGTCCGGCTTGCCTATTTTCTCTCCAATGATCCGCGTGACCTCGTTCATGGAGATGTCCCGAGGGCCAAGAAGTTCTTTGGCGGTTTTGCCGGAAAAGTCTCTGTCGAGCATGTGATGCGCGGCGACCTGGGCTATATCCTGTGTGGCGATCATGGCAAAGGGCAAATCCCCGCGAATGTGACCGCCATTGATACCCATGTTTTTAATCATATCGATACTCATCAACATGTTTTCCATAAAAAACGTAGGACGTAGGTGCAGGAAATGGACCGTCTCTAGCTGATTCAAACGCTGCTCCTGGTCACGCAACCCCTTGATGGGCCCGGTTCTGTCTGGCAGGTGTGCGCCGTGACTGCTCAGATTGACCACATGGCTGACACCCGACTTTTCAATTGCTGTGGCAATGCGCTCGCCGAACTCGTTTTGATATTTCCTGAAGTCCACGGCCGTATAGTCCGGTGGAATCATCGTAAAGACCGCCTCAGAACCGGTAAATGCTTGTGCAAGGAAATCCGTATCTTTCGCATCCCCCACATCAGCGGTTGCTCCTTTATCCACAAATTGTTGCAGACGGTCTGCGGATCGGCCGATGACTTTTACGTTCTGGTTTTTAGTTAAGAGCAAATCGGTCAGTTTGCTGCCGATGTTTCCGGTGGCTCCCATGATAGTGAACATTTATCTACCTCAATATGCTAAGCGAAATATTAATAAAGTGTGTACCGAAGACAATTTTTTGCGGGTGAATCACTGGTAGAGTAAGCACTACAGGGAAAGATGCAAGTCGACTTCTGGCTCGAAATCTTTCGATAAATATACATTGATCTTAGCTTGAGAAAAATTGAAAAAGGCCGACTACCAGATGTAGTAGTTGGCCTTCATGGTTTCGAAGTTTTTAAAAGATTCGCTTAGTAGACATAATGTTTGAAAGAGCCTTGGTCTGCCCCTTGCGGCGTGGGTTAAGCTGTGCGACCTAATAAGGTCAAAACGGCTCAGAGCCATAACCAAGGTGGCAGACCATGAAAAAGAAAATAGTATACGTTGGTTTGGATGTCCACAAAAATACGATCGACGTTGCGGTGGCAACCAGTCGTTCCAACGGCACAGTTCGATCTCATGGCAAAATTGACAGCACTCTTGACGCCCTAAACAAGCTAATCAAAAAGATGAAAGGTAGAGATGTCGAGCTTCGATTCGTATACGAAGCCGGGCCCTGTGGATACTAATTCTACCGGCACCTTGTTTCCAAAAACATAAGCTGCGCTGTGGTTGCTCCTTCGATGATTCCCAAACGAAGTGGCGATCGGATCAAAACCGACCGTCGCTATTCCATCAATCTGGTAAGGTTGTTTCGTGCCGGGGAGTTGACCAGCATTTATGTATCGACCATTGAAGATGGAGCCATCAGAGACCTCATCCGCTGCAGGGATGACATTAGACGCTTCGAGAGAAAAGCTCGCCAACTATTGTTAGCCTTTTTACTTTGGCATGGCTATCAATACAGTGGTAAGAGACACTGGACCAAGGCCTTTTATAATTGGCTGGCAACAAATCAAGTTTTCCCATCCAGCTCAACAAATTGCTCTTCAGGAGTATATCGACGCGGCAAATGAATGTAGCCAAAGAGTTAAACGAATCACCCAACAAATACAAGCGCATGTTGAACAGTGGAGCCGGGTACCGTTTGTTAAAGCCTATCAAGCCCTGCGAGGCGTATCGTTAATTGTTTCGGTCACCGTTGTGGCCGAGATTGGCGATATGAACCGTTTCCCGAACCCCAAGCAGCTAATGGCCTATCTGGGACTCATTCCTTCAGAGCATTCCAGTGGTAAAAAAGTCCGCCGTGGCTCAATTACCAAAACGGGCAACGGTCATGTACGAAGAGTTTTGGTAGAAGCGGGTTGGTCCTATAGAATGCCGGCACGAAAATCGTTAATACTTCTCAAACGTCAACAGGGACTGCCCAAAAGCGTTTGCGATATATCCTGGAAAGCCCAAACACGCTTATGCGCCCGTTACCGACGACTTATCGCCAGGGGCAAATCCAGACAGGCCACGGTGACCGCCATTGCTCGTGAATTGGGTGCTTTTATGTGGGCCATCGATAAACAAATGCAACTGACCATTGCATAAAATACTTTTTTCCCGCTTCCCTGAAGAGGTATGACTACGGAAAGGAGAATCCTCGTTCCTGCTAAGGGAATTTAAAACTCCCGCTAATAGAGAGAGGCAGCTCCGCGACGAACCTAAGTCATTCGGTAACCAACCCGCGTATATCAGCATGATCATCCGTCGCTAAAAAGTCGCGCCTCTTCAAGGAGCCGGGAGGATAAATTGCCCCATGTCAAAATAGGGATGGACCAGTATTTTCTAATTGACACTTTCAAACATATCAGCAGCTATCTTTAGTTAGCAGGTCTTACAGGTAGGTCGAGTCTATCGCATGTGAAAGCCTTATAATTCATCGGTGTTCGCATTGGCGTGTTGTGCATCACCGTAGACGGTTCATATAAATCAATCACCGTCCCTCCCATCTTTTCCCCAAAGTGTGTTGGTGGCGTGGACTATTCAGCCTCACCATGGTAATTACCTTACCGACCACGCTCACTTCGCTTTTTTCGGCGGTACATAAGGACCCGGTGTGCCGAGAAGAATAAGTGGCTCCGCTTTCAAGGTTTTTTGAAATTCCACGACCCGTGACATCACGATCGGTAGTATCCATGTCGAGTCAGGGGCGATATCCATACTCTCTTTCGGGTCTTTGGTAAGGTTGTAAACCAACGGAAGGTTGCGTTTCTGCGGAATCCCGAACATACTGTTTAAAACGATAAAATGGACCTTCCAGTTGCGCCACTTGTACGCAAAAAGATCATCGTCGTTATAAACGGGAAATCCTTTACGCTTGCTGTGCCCGTTCCTATTGAAGAAAAGATCGGACTGATCGATACCATCGATCAGTCGGTCGCCGGCACTTGATAGCCGCCAACGCCGACGAGTGTCGGCAATAGATCGGTGATGTGCACCATTTCATTGGTCACTTTTCCGGCCGGAACCTTTCATGTCCAGCGGATGATGAAAGGCGCCCGCAACGAGCCTTCAAGTGCTGTCAATGAATTACCCCGCCGCAAGCGTACGGGGTAATTCATTGACAAACAACACGCAACTCCATATGCTCCATTATTAAAAAAGGTAATTCTTATAAACAATGATATCGAGCTCCTGTCGACCACTTTGATTATATTCCCATTTTATATTTTCTTTAGTAGATTATCCTTTTATTGTTCCTTTCAGGGATTGATTTGGTGGGTCTGACTTATTGTAAAGGGAAAGAGAGCCAATTTGCTGATAATGGATTGGCCAATTTTGACTGTTAAATGTTATTCTTTCTTGGATCATATCTGCCTCCTATTTAATTTTAACTTAAATATCAGGCAGAGATTGACCTCTTTCTCAAAAACTGTCAATTCTCATTTTGTTATGTAGAGTGGCAAGCAAATCTTACACTCATGTTATTACTGGACCTTACTTTTTTTATTAGCAGGTGATGCGAATGTATAAAACAATAAGAATAGTCAGATCTGCTATATTTACCATTATTATCCTGTCCCCCTGTTTTTGTGCTATGGCAGGACCAGTCCCAGATACAGGCCAAACCAAATGTTACAATGACTCTGTTGAGATCACATGTCCTGAACCGGGAGAAGACTTTTATGGTCAAGATGCCCAGTACCAAATAAATCCACCCTCTTTTACCAAACTTGATGCCCAAGGTAATGACTTGCCTGGTACAGCCACCTCCTGGGTAATGGTTCGAGACAATGTAACCGGGTTGATATGGGAAAATAAAAAAGACATGGATGGGATTATATACAGTTATTCTAATACCCATGATGCAGACAATTCGTACACCTGGTATGACAGTAATCCAGATACCAATGGTGGCGATGCCGGCAATCCTGGAGATGGGAGGGATACAGAGGATTTTATTCATGCTTTAAATTCTGACAATTTCGGAGGGTTTTCAGACTGGCGCCTACCAACCACAGAGGAACTGCTTTCCATTGTTGATTATGGAAGATATGACCCCTCTATAGATACAACCTATTTCCCCAATACTAAGTTGTGGTATTATTGGTCATCCAATACAAAAGTGCGCTTTGTAGATAGGGCGTGGCGTGTCAGTTTCGAGGATGGCCAGGATTATTGGGACTATAAAAGGATTAGCAGATATGTTCGTGCTGTACGCGGAGGACAGTCTGAAAAAACCTATGTTGATAATGGTGACGGGACAGTTACGGATGTATCCACAGGACTGGTATGGCAGCAGGCAACGGCCGGACCAATGGACTTGAAATCAGCCCTCAAATATTGTGAAAGACTTACTCTTGGGGGTTGTTCCAATTGGAGGCTCCCGAATATCAAGGAACTGGCATCGATTGTAGACCTCAGTAAGGTAAGTCCTTCAATAGATACAACTTATTTTCCCATTCCGGCGAAATTCTACTTTTCGTCTACTACCAATGCTGCTATTACCGAGAATGTGTATCTCCTGGAATTCAATAGCGGATATATTTATAGTTACGCGAAGTCCTTTGACTACGTTTTTGTCCGTGCCGTGCGCGAAGGGCAGTGTGTGGAATCCAAAATAATGAACACGCCATGGCTTAATATTTTGCTGGATGATTAATCTGATAGAACTAAAAAGCTCAAAAAATAACTGAAATTTATATCCTGGTAAATGTTTGTTCACAGATACGTAAGATGAAAGCTTAAAAATATCGTTCTTCCAAAATTTAAATGTTTTTTGCTAAAATCTGGATTTTCAAATTCCGATGATTTTATAAGGATACGATCCGGCTATCATAATGTTTTCAATGACTCTATTACTTTCGCTAAATAGCAGAAAGTGCGAGTTTAGACCCTTTTACAGTATGTGAATTTTTCAGTGGAACGATTTTATTTATATACACAGCAGATACAAAAAGGCAGAGCCATTGCTGACACTGCCTTCATCCTTCTCTTGAAAGATGCTTCACTTGTTTTTATTCCCATAAGCATTACCCCTGGGAACGGTGTTCACCGTGTCGGTTCCAATGATCGGAGCGCCTTCAAAGGTTTCGCATTCAAGAAAAGCTTCTGTGCTGTTTTGATTCAGGTCTAAGTCATGTGTCATGAAATGAAACAACAGATCGTCGTCGCCATCGTAGTCCACATCTTCCATCTTCCAACGCAAGGGGGAGGCACCAGCAAATTCACATGAAACAGGATCGACATCATAGGCATCAAATTCATCGGTTGTTAGAATCGCAAAAGGAACTTTTCTTTTTGATTTGAGGTTGATGCTATTGGGATAGCTGCCAGGTTTGATGTCGATTACGACAATTACATAGCGATCATGCACGAAAACGTCGTCCGTATCATTGGTATCTCACGGCATAAGGTTGTCAGCCCAGGACCAAAAAGCTACAAAGCTGCCATGAGCGGATATTGAGGTTCTATTACTCCCATCATTTCCCTGTTCACCATCAGAGCTTACACTGACAATGGTCGTCTGGCCCGTTATACGACACTCTGTATTTAAGATATTTATATTTTGCTTTCAGACCGCTGCCGAAATTCTGTACTAAGGTGATGCGGGTACATTTATACCAAATACACAAGTCGGGCAATCAGCGAAGTCGCCATCTGCATTATCATATAAGGTATTTTGGTCAACCATGTTGTACCCCCCCCAAAAAGCTATTCCATATTTACCGCTATTACTGCAGGTATTTCCTATAAGCGTTGTGCCAGTACCAGCAGTAATGCCGTTTCCACCGTTAGACTTGCAAACGTTGCCAATAGCTGTTGAGTTGTAACCAGTATTAATCCCATGGCTGCCATTGCCTATTGCTGTACACCCCTGTATTAAATTGCCATTATTAAAAAAGTAAATGCCTTGAGTACCATTATTAAATAGACGGACATTTATTATCCTGTGACCATGGCCCCCATTCAATTCATTAGTAATACCTAATCTGCTAAAATTCCTTACAGTCCCATTTCTGATTTCAACATTAGCTGTTCCATTCATGTTAATCCCATCGGAGCCTGCTGGACCACCAGAGCCATCTATAGTAAACCCCATTAGGTCCACCGTCACATTGTTGGCTGTTATTTTGATTCCCGTGCCCGTCGTGCATGATAAATTTTTTGCGATATAATAATAGCCGGGGGACGATATCGTGTACGGTAGAGAACTGATTTTTGTTCCGACCCCCCTGCTTCCCGCTATCACATAAAAATCTGCATGAGCGTAAGTGGCGCAGATAATTAAAAATAGAAACCACACACTAATGAAAGAAATGACTTTTAAGGCAGCATTTGTTTTTTTTTGCATGTTTGTCCCCCTTTTGGTTCGCTAACGGAAATACCATATCTCCATAGAGAATCCTAAAGCTACCACCGTTCCATCTTCTAACTCTGCTCGTGATGTGGGCAGAAACTCTTTGGATCTGAATGTCTGTCGAATTTCATTCAGAAGTACTTCAGCGGAATCATGGACGATGCATTGAACCGTGTCTTCAAAAAACGTGTCGATCTTGACCATATTTTTCATACATTAAAGCCCTTCAAAAAACGATTAAAGGGATTTGTTGTTGAATCCACTTATAACCGGTACTGGCTCGTAGATGGTCTCATGGATGCCGGATATGGCTCTGCGCACCTGGCCAACCCGGCGGCCATCAAGCAATACGAAGGGTTAAAGTTCAGTGACGATCAGCACGACGCCTTCTTTCTGGCCAAACTTCTCATACTGGGCATTTTGCCTGAAGGCTACATTTACCCAAGGCAACATCGCCCAGTGCGGGACCTGGCACGCAAACGGATGTTTCTGGTGCGGCACAAGACCGCTAACGTCCTGATCTGCAATCGTTCATTCAACGATGCTGAGCAGTAAAAATAAGCACCAGTGACATCCGAAAGATGGACACCGAAGCATTGGCAAGGTGGCTAAAAGAAGAATACCTGATTTTCACTGCTCAAACCAGTTTGGGATTATGTCAGAGATCGAACCGGTTGGCGGCAACGGCATCCTCGTTCCACTCCAAACCAACGGGCCATCAGGAAATCGTAGTAGTCTGACTCTAATGTTAATAGTGCTTAGGTTCATGGGACCTGCCTTTTCTCATTCCAGCCAGTGCGCAGTTTCGGTAACCCGCATTACATGAGCCGCCACTTCCGGGTAAAGGTGGGTGGACACAGGAACACCCCTCGCTCCCGCAATAGCCGCAGCCCTGAGCCAACCGGTGACACCACCGATGCGCATGAAATCCGGCATAACCAGATCACAGGCATTCTTCATCAATGCCTTGTGAAGTTCCCTCGGGCCATAGAAGTTCTCACCGATTTGGATGGGCGTTTTCAACTCTGCGGTCAGTTGCGCATAGCCGTCAAGATTGTCGTAGATGATGGGTTCCTCAATCCAGTCGAGACCAAGGTCGTCGATCATGTGGCAGCGTTTCAAAGCTTCGGCCATATCCAAACCCTGATTGAAATCAATCATCAGGTGTATGTCACCTCCAACGGATTTGCGCACAGCTTCAACGGTTGCGATGTCTTCCTCCGGACGGTCCCGACCCATACGAAGTTTCAGTCCTAAAAAACCACCTTCTTCCCGTAATTCGATTGCTTCCGCCGCAACTTCATCGGGTTGGCGCAGCCATAAACCATTACTGTTATATGCTTTGACCGGGCCGACAGAGCCGCCCAACAGACGACAGAGTGGCATGTTAGCCGTCTTTGCAAGGGCATCCCAGGCAGCCATGTCCATACCAGCAGCGGCTATCATAGAAAGACCTTCATAACCAACGAAGTGGAGGGATTTACGAGCCGTCTCGAAAAACTCAACTGGTATAACCTGCTTCCCCCGCAGAGGACACTGAGTATTGTGATCAGGCAAACCAGATAACCATGATGTTACATAAGAGTTCAAGCTATCTCCGGCTCATGATTTCTTCCTCGGTATGAAGATCAATCAATATGAGCGGCCAAACTTCAACTACCTGGATTGAAAGTTTGATCCTAAGCACCCCCAATATATTGTGGATGCCAAAAATGCTACGAGTTTGTGATTACATACCAGTATTAAGGGCCATGCCAAGTGCTACAGTATCCTAATTATTGTAATTTTTCGAGCAGTTCTGTTTACTTGGATTGGTTGGAGAGTACCAGAAATCTGATTGTTTCGTGATGTAACACCCTTGCGGTAATAGAAAAATCGATACTTCCATGTTCATGATAAGGGTGAGTCCGAACTCTTTAATCCCCTCAAGCACATCCGGTAGGACAGCTCTCATCCCAATGCAACGGCCTTGACCCAAGTTTGTTTCTGGTTGACCGCCTAAATTTTTTCGTTTGTGAAGAAGAAATCCCCTTTTTCATAGCTGAATTTAGCGCTGTAGCGGATGGTGGTATCACCGAGTCGAAGGTTGCAATTCGAAATTCTGGTACTACATATCATAGAGCCTTTGATTCATCGCCGTACCGTTCGGAAAGACCGGGGGCTCGGCAATTACCGGACCTACAACACAAGCTCATGTAGCTATCCGAAATGCAGGTATTTCTCCATGCCGGTTAAACTCTGCAATATAATACTTTCCTCCATCTCTCTTTGCTTGATGTTGGCCGCTTGCGGCGGCGGGGGAGGCGGCGGTAGTGCGACTCTTACAACCGGAGATGACGGATCGTCCACCACCAGCGACACTCCCATTGCCTTGAACATTTCGCCGGTTGATCCGTCCATCGACTCCGGTGACACGCTTCAATTTGCCGCCACAGGTATATTCAGTGACGGAGGCACCGCGGACCTGACCGGAGCCGTTACCTGGCGGTCCCTGAACCCAAATATCGCATCCGTGAATGCAACGGGATTGGTTACCGGAGATGACGTCGGTGTTGCCGTGATTTCTGCAAACTATTCGGCAGGCGTTGGTGCATCCACGTCTATCGAGGTCAGGGGGTTCTCGATCCAGGGTCAATTGAGAGCCGCCCCGGGTTCTATAGCGGATGGCGACGTCAATGATCCACAGGCACCTTACGCACCCAACGATAGTCCGCAGCAGGCCCAAAACCTGCCCAATCCCGGATTGGCTGGCGGATACGTCAACCAACCGGGATCGGGCGCGGCGGGGCGGTCTTTTGCAGCCGGAGATCCGGCTGACTTTTATCGTGTCTCACTGCTTGCCGACCAGACCATCGTCCTTAATGTTGCCGATGCAGGCAGCACCCCGGCCATCGATCTGGACCTTTTCGTCTATGCCGATGACGGCAGTGTGGACCTGAATGCGCCTGATTTTGCTTCGGTAGGAGCAAATTCCAGTGAATCCGTGACAATACCGGCTGATGGAATCTATTTTGTGGAAGTTTTCGCAGAATCCGGAGCCTCAAACTATACATTGACCGTCGGACAGGCGCTGATTGCCGTCAGCCCGACGCTGGCCATGCAGCAAAACTTCGTGCCCGGCGAGATCATCACCCGTTTCAAGGGCATATTCGCGGCCGGACCGCAGGGTATGCGGGATTCGCTGAGGGGCATGGGGCGTCGGCTTCAGTCGGGGCCGGCAGGCGATATACGTCTTATGACCTTAGCGGATTCAGGTCAGCGGGCCCAGATATTCGACAGGCTCAATTTGAGGTGGTTACGGGAACACCGTTTGAAAGACATGTACCGGCATAATGCGACGCAACGGCTCAAATGGGAGACGCTGCAGGTTGTCAAATACCTTCGCAAACGCGGTGAGATTTTCTATGCCGAGCCGAACTACATTCGTACCGCGTCACTTGCGCCTAATGACCAATTCTACAGTTTTCAATGGCACTACCCGCTGATAAATCTGCCCCAGGCCTGGGATCGAACCACCGGAAGCGCGGATGTGACCGTGGCCGTGATCGATACCGGTGTATTGCTGAGTCATCCGGATCTCCAGGGCCGGTTTGTTGCGGGCTACGATTTTATCAGTGATCCCGCAAACGCACTGGACGGTGATGGTCTGGATCCAGATCCGGATGATCCCGGTGACCGCCGCAACGCAGACGGGTCCAGTTCATTTCACGGGACGCATATCGCCGGGACCGTGGCCGCAGCCACCGACAATTTCTCGGGTGTGGCAGGCATCGGATGGGACACGTCAATTATGCCGCTCCGCGCTTTGGGGGCTCTTGGGGGGTCAGACGTCGATATCGCCCAGGCCATCCGCTTTGCGGCCGGGCTCACGAACGATTCCGGTACATCTCCGCTTCAGCCTGCAGCGGTGATCAACATGAGTTTGGGCGCTGCGGCATTTTCAAACACCCTCTGTGATGCCGTCGCTGCGGTGCGTGCTGCCGGGACAATTGTCGTCGCGTCGGCCGGTAACAGCGGCTCGACTGCCCTTTTCTACCCGGCTGCCTGCCCGGGTGCCGTCTCGGTCAGTGCCGTCGATATCAACAAACAGCTCGCTTCGTATTCAAATTTCGGTCCCACGATCGACGTCTCCGCTCCCGGCGGTGACATCGGCGACGCGAACGGTGACGGGTATCCGGATTTTGTACTGAGCACAGGCGGCAACGATTCAGGTGGAATGATCGATTTTGTTTACACCTTTGCCGCCGGAACGTCCATGGCCGCTTCCCATGTGTCGGGCGTGATTGCCTTGATGGAAGCGGTCGCGGGCTCGATCGGTGACGACGTCAGCCCGGATGAGTTTGATACCCTGCTTGCCGGTGGTGAACTTACCGAAGACCGTGGCGCGACGGGCCGTGATGATTTTTTCGGATTCGGCCTGATCGACGCCGCCAGGGCGGTCTTGGCGGTTGAAGGCACCGTCTCGACCGACCCGTTTCCCGTGGCGACGCCGTCATCCCTCAATCTGGGATCCGTAACCACAGTTGCACTGGTGACGATCGCCAATTCCGGCGCGGGAAACCTTTCTGTGAACGCCCCGACCGTCAACCCCGGCAGCGCGCAAAACTGGCTGTCGGTATCGGCGGAAACGGTCGACGCCAATGGACTGGGCATTTATCGCGTCTCTGTTGACCGCAGTGCGGTGGCCGACGGCACTTACAGCGCCACGGTCGTCTTCAACACATCCGCAGGACCGCTCAGCGTGCCCGTGCTGATGCAGAAATTTGCGGCTACTCTCAGCGATGACGCGGGGTTTCACTACATACTGGCCGTGGACGCGAAGACATCGGAGATCGTCGCGACGGCGACAGCTGATGCCGTCAATGGGGTTTATGCGTACGAAATAAGCGATGTGCCGGCCGGGGAGTATCTGATTTATGCGGGAACGAACTTCGACAATGACGATGACGTCTGTGATGCCGGAGAAGCATGCGGCGCCTATCTGTCGTTGGATCAACCGACACCCCTGGTTGTTTTTTCCATCCGCAGCGGGATAGATTTCAATACCGGCTTCAATCCAACCGTCAATCCGGTGGCCCTGTCACCTCTGAGGCTGCCTCTCGCGGGCGACTGATCGATTAATTCTGAATTCTCCGGCACGCCGAAAAAAGAATAATTGCCCCCTTTCGCCCGTTTCGACGGCTTAGCGATACTCAGGGCATTTTAAATTTATGGTCGGGATGTTTGACGGTGAGCACCGGGCACGGGGCCTTTCGAACCACTTTCTCGGCAACGCTTCCCATCAGAACGTGTTCCAGCCCTGTCCGGCCGTGAGTTCCCATGACGATCATGTCCGCTTTCTGCTCCTTGGCGGCCTTGATGATTTCCATGAAGGGAAGCCCTACGGCGAAAATGCCTGAGACGGTTTCGCTTTTTGACTTCAAGGAGGCCACCCGATCTTCGAGCTTGCGCTTAAAGGCCGATTCGATTTCCATTGCAGCCCCGGCCATGTCGTATTGGGATCCGAAGAGTTCCGAGCCCTGAGAATAGGTGAAAGGTTCAAATACGGCCAGTAATTGAAGCTTAGCCCCGCTGAATTCCGATAACAACTGGGCATAGGCCAGCGCATGCTCGGCGCATGCAGAGAAATCTGTCGGGCACAGGATATTTTTGATTTTAACCTTCATATTTCCTCCATTCTATAGTGGTTGTCGAAAAGACGTTCCATTATGCGAACGTTTTTTCCTACAATCACTTATACTGCCCTCCCGTATTTCGGAATTTATTTTTGAAAAGCGGTGTAAATCCTGACACAAGGCGATTCCGACGGTGAAATTGTCGGGGAGGTCTGTTCCACCCGCGGACGTCTGCCCCGCCATTGATCGAGGTCCGGGCCATTGGTCGCCCCATGTGATTCCGGGCTCAAAAAGTGTAAACGCCATTGCCATTACAGGCCGAATATGCTCAGAAATTCATCAAGGTCCTGGCAATGTTTGACGCCCAAGCCGTATTGAATGAAAACGACATTGCCGGACAATTTTTTCAGCCAGACCACTTTCGAATAATACCGGGCCACATCATCGGGGCCGCTGGAATCGACTGCGTGGTTGACCATGTCGATTACGATTCCTGAGCCGATCCTGGGGGCGTGCTTCGATTCCAGATACATGCCTGGTTTGCAGTAATTGTGGGCTATGGCCGGGTAATACGCGTGCGTATCCCTGTCGAGAATCTGCACGGGAACGTCACAGGGCACTCTTTCATACGCTCTTGGTATGACTACGCCATCTTCGACGTACGATACGATTTGAGATGATCCGGGGCGGTGTTCACGGTTCGCCGCGGTGTTTTTATCCCTGACTTTTTTCCCGAAAAAGAAATCGAACAGGCTTGATTTTTTCCGTGAAGTGCTTGCGGTCATGAATGCGCGTTCGCGTCGATCCCCAAAGTGGCGTCTTTCAGGATCGCCCCGTCTTTCCGCCCCACGATAGGTGGTCGATGGGCGATCCCTTCGGTCCACACCGGAACGCCTGTCTGTTCCCGATTTTCGGAGTCCTTCCAACTCCAACATATCTCAGTACCTCCGGAGTGCGCGAAGTGGTCTTCGCCGGGTTGCTTGTTCAACCAGATTTGGTGGGTCGCTTATGGCATCGTTCAGAACCGCGTGGAGGTCAGGTGTCGAAGGTCTGGATAGTAAGAACGGTTCGGTGGCGGTCGAAAAAGCCAATCTTATCCAATGGTTGGCATCAGCGTCCACTTTATATACCATGACCGGTCATCGATGCTTTGTTCCAGGCAAACGATGCCGCCGTTTTGAAACTTGAAGACGGTTTTATTTGCGTCTCCGGTGATAAGATAGGACGTCATTTTTTCCATGAACGGCAGGTGGCCCACCAGCATCAGGTCGTCTCGGGTATTCAAGGTCGCAGCGAAGGCCACCACGTCGTCCAAAGGTTTCAGTCCACTGCGTGTGGTCACCTTTTCCGGAATGTCGAAGGCAGAAGCAAAAATTTCAGCCGTCTGCAAGGCCCTCTGCTTCCCGCTGTGGGAAATTTCCGCCACCCGAATGCCGTAGTTACGAGCCACTGCGGCAATCCGGTCGACATCCGCGCGGCCTTCTTCCGATATTCCCTGTTGGGGGTCGACCTCTTTGGATAGGCTCTTACCGTGCTGGACAAGATAGAGCGCCATGGGGCATCTCCCATTTGAAAAGGGTTGCCAATTGCAGGTTGTCATTATATAAACACAGTTTTACAGTTGGATCAACCGGCTATATCACCATTTCTGGAGAAGTTGCTATGCGGATCGTCACCCGACCCGATTTTGACGGCGTTGCCTGCGCGGTATTGCTCTATGATGTCGAAGAAATTACCGCCCCGGTTAAATGGGTTGAACCGGGTGACGTCCAGCTAGGGCTCGTTGAAATTAGAGACGACGACATTATTGCCAATTTACCCTATGATGATCGGTGTGCGTTGTGGTTCGATCATCATTACACCAACCGAATCGATAAGCCTTTCAGCGGTGATTACAGAGAAGCGCCGTCAGCGGCCGGCATCATCTATGCCTACTATCCGGGCAGGTTTCCTGAGAGCCGTGGTGTTCTTGTCGCCGCCACCGATAAAATCGACTCGGCCGACCTGACCATGGAAGAGGTGCTGCACCCTGAAAAATACGATTTCGTGTTGCTCGCCATGACGATCTCAAACCATGAGAAGCCGGATGAAACCTACTGGAACCGGTTGGTAGCGCTTCTGCGGGAAAAGACCGTCGATGCCGTCCTGGCTGACACCGAAGTGCGTCAAAACTGCGACAGGGTCATTGCCGAAAACCGTGTCTATCGCGAACGGTTAAACCGATATACCCAATTACAGGGGCAGGTGGCCGTCACCGATTTCAGGCCGCTCGAAAAAGCACCGGCCGGCAACCGGTTCCTGGTATATTCATTATTTCCCGAAGCCTACGTGCACATACGGATAAGCCGCGACCCGCGCCAACCCGACTGGATAGCGGTTAACGTGGGCCACAGCATTTTTAATCCCGGCTGCAAGGTCAATGTCGGGTTACTCCTGTCGCGCTACGAAGGGGGAGGGCATCCCGGTGCCGGTGCCTGCCGCTTTCACGTCAGCAAAGCCGATGAGTACCTCCCCCGGATCATCCGAACGCTCGACAGAAACGAGGCTATCGAAACCCCGTGAATACCGGGCCCGCCGCTGTTGTCTGCTGCGGTTCCCAATCAGGTTGACATTTTTTACAGCCTAGAAGCGATCTCAAAATGAGGATTTTCGGTCGAGATCAAGGCGAGGCCGAGGATCCCTGCTGTGCGGGACTTCCCGTCTGATCGATTCTTCTTTGTGGGTCGCAACCCGCCGGCATACTCAAGAATTCTGAGGAATTGAGACGAGGGCTCGACACCGAGATTTATCCGCCTCTGGCGGATCGGGCGAAAACACTTTTTAGAGATGGCTTCTATTAATTCTGCCGGATACGAACATCCCGCCGCGGTGTCGGTTGGACCCACCGATTTGCGATCCCATCGTAAAACCATTTGTCCGGGAAGCCACGACGCCTGACAAAAGAGGGGTTTTCCGCCCAGTTGAGGAGTTCCTCGTAAGCCTGGTGAATTCGCCTGAATGAGACGGCATCTCCGCCGCGGTCCGGGTGGTGTGTCATTGCCTGTTTGCGATAGGCCGTTTTGATCATCCGGTACAGTTCGGGAGAGTTCAATACGGACTTGCCGAGCTTCAATCTTATCAATGCCTTGTCTTTTACATTTGGAATTTTTATCTCAAGGGGTTTCACAGCGTCACAATTCGGTTCGCTGCGTTGCGCCTGGTTGAAAACCTGACGCGAAGCCAGATATTTACGATTTGTCCTGCGCTTTTCGGCCCACCAGGCATTGCCGAGAACGTCGGCCATACGGCTAAAGTCTTCGGCGGGCTTTCTACGGGATGAACGGGGATACATGAAGCTGAATATATCTCTGGCGCCGTAGGCCATAACATCCAGCATTATCGTATCGGCGGTGAAGTAAAACGTGGCGAATCGGACGTTGAGGGCTTTGAGTAGACCGGTTCTCACATTCAAGGTTCGACGCAATCTTTGACGGCACTGGATGGAGCAATACCTTTTCGACCCCAGATTTTTCTTCGAACCGCAGGAGAGGCACCCGGCAACACTGCTCCGGCTATCAGCAATACGGTTATGTCGGGCGGCAGATTTCATGTCCACGCAGCAGGTTTTGATTTGTACCGCTTTTCAAGAATTCCGAAATACGGAAGGGCGGTATAGGTGGTTGTCGGAAAAAACGTTCGAATTACGAAACGTTTTTTTGACAACCACTATCTATCGGTTTATCAGGGTTGCGGTTGACTCGCGCTGCCGATGCCATCGAAGCAACGACAAGAATTGAAACCGTTCGTTTGCAAGGTCAAGCACTGCAAACACCCACTATCATATGACCTGAATGATGAAATCTCAACCCTAAATCGATGCCGGCGGCCGCCCATCGGCGTTGCAAGCGAAGGAGGGTAGGGCCAAACGGGCCGTTCGAGAATTCATGGACTTCTGCCAACCGGCATGCTACCCAGAACATTTCATGTAATCTTATCACCGGGCGGCCAGAAAGAAGCCATATCGGGGCGTTGATCAATTTCATGAACCCTATAACCGAGGGACACTTTTTACCTCCCCAAGATCTACCCAAGCTGAATTCTCCGGCTAAAAGGCACCATTGCAATTGGCCCGATCGAGACAGCAGGAGCATCTTTACAGTATGGTCGTTTATATTAAACTTCTACTCACTGCCGTTTTCTGGGGCGGTACTTTCATTGCCGGCCGTGCGCTGGCTGGTCAGGTGTCGCCTTTTTCAGCGGCTTTTCTGCGGTTTGCCGTTGCCTCAGCTTTTCTTCTCGTGTTCCTGCTGAAAGCCGACGGCCGGATACCTGCTATTCAAAAAAAACAGTTGCTGCCGATTTTTGTACTTGGTTTGACAGGGGTATGTGCCTACAATTTTTTCTTCTTCAAAGGTCTGGAGCGCATAGAGGCCGGTCGGGCGGCAGTAATTATCGCCAACAACCCCGTTTTTATCGCTCTTTTTTCCGCCCTGCTGTTCAAAGAGCGATTGAGCCGGCTGCAGTTGTGCGGCATTCTTCTATCGGTTACCGGAGCGGTAGTGGTCGTTTTGAAGGGTAACGTGGCGCATCTATGGGCGGGTGGTTTCGGGCAAGGAGAGCTTTTTATTTTCGGTTGTGTGCTCAGCTGGGTGACGTTTTCGCTTGTGGGCAAGTCGGTTCTGGTCACGCTCCCGCCGTTAACCGCCATATTCTTCTCCGCAGTCGTCGGTTCGGCGATGCTTCTTGGCCCGGCCGTTGCCGAGGGTTTGCTGGCCGATATCAGTCGATATAGGCCCATGGACTGGCTCAGTATTTTTTACCTCGGTTTTTTCGGAACGGCAGCCGGCTTTGTCTGGTACTATGACGGAATCAAGGCCATCGGTCCTACCAAAGCCGGTCTGTTCATCAACTTTGTTCCCATCAGCGCGATCGTAATGGCATTTTTTCTTCTCGGTGAGCCGCTCACGGGATCTCTATTCATCGGAACGCTTCTGGTCGTCACCGGAGTATTTCTCACAAACAAGCGTGCCGGCCGAGTTCAGCAAAAAGCGAAGAGATAGTTAGTGCCCATCCATAAATGGCCTTTTTTCCGCTGGGTCCCGCCATGGCGGGATTATCCGCAGGTTTCCGGCTGCGGCATACGTACAGTACGCCTCGCCGCAAATCCCGCCATGGGCGGGATGCGGCCTTGCCCAGCGAAAAAAAATTCTCATCTATGAATTGGACACTCTATAATGCCATCCACATGTCGCGGATGGACATTAGTTAAGGGTTTGGGGTGATATGCATATGCTGATCATTCTCTCCGGTCCCGGTTAATAGAAGCTCCCAGAGATCATAGATATTTACGGCCGGTCACTCATAAATTCTGCGTAAGAACGGCAACCCGGATTAAACTTCGGCCTTGCCTATCCATTCGCAAGGATCCGAACTTGCTTTTTTTGGGCTCAGCCGGCTGCAGACGACTTGGCGTTCATTCGGCAGGCCGAAACGTTGCAGCGGATTTAATTTGGAATGCTTCCAAGGTCGATTCTCGAAGGCGTGGACTCAAAGATACGGATAATCCGACAGAAACCTTTTTAGGCTTGATGCGGCATCGGATATCCATTAATAACATTGGGGTACATTGGATGATCGGTTCGCACTATTGCCTGGCAACGGTTTTATTTTTACCCAAGTTGAGTGCTGCATATTTTCGAAATGACAAAATCAAAAATAATTATATGGAATCATTTTTCTAGACCCTCCGTCGGATCATGTGACAGAAAACCTGTTAGACAAGGAGTTGCAAATGAAGACAGCTGCGGTTTTGGGATTTATCGGCATGGTTGTGTTGGGTTTTACAGTCGGTGCGGGATCCTGCATGGAGACCCCGGTCAGTGAAGTCTCCGCCGAGTGCCTGGCATGCCACGAGTCGGTGCATCCCGGTATCGTGCAAGACTGGCGCAACAGCCGCCACGCAATGGTGACGCCGGCAAAGGCCATGGCGGTCAAAGGATTGGCGCGCAAAGTTTCAAGCGCAAGCGTTCCGGAGGCGTTGCTGAATACGACGGTCGGCTGCGCTGAATGTCACACCCTTCGCCCCGACCGCCACGCCGATACTTTTGACCACAACGGTTACGAGGTTCACGTCGTCGTGAGTCCTGAAGATTGCGCCGTTTGCCACAAAACCGAGGCCGAACAGTATACCCAAAATATCATGTCACATGCGCACACGAATTTGGCGGACAATGCGCTTTACCGGCAGCTGGAAACCAGTGTCATCGGCGCGACGGTGCGGCGGAATAAAAACGTGGAACATATGCCCGTCGATCCTTTGACGGCGGCAGACGCCTGTTATTATTGTCATGGCACCCGGCTCGAAGTTGCCGGAAAAGAAGTTCGGGATACTGAAATTGCCGGCGAGCTCGAGTTTCCCGTTATCAAAGGCTGGCCGAACCAGGGCGTCGGGCGCATTAACCTGGACGGCAGCCGCGGATCCTGCGCAGCCTGTCATACCCGGCATCAGTTTTCGATCCAAATGGCCCGCAAACCATATACCTGCAAGGAGTGTCACGTGGGGCCGGATGTTCCTGCCTTTCCGGTCTATTCCGCCAGCAAACACGGCAACATCCAGGCGGCCATGGACAGCAATTGGGATTATCAGTCCGTACCCTGGACCGTGGGGAAAGATTTTTCGGCCCCAACCTGTGGAACCTGCCACGTCAGCCTTCTGGTCAACACGGACGGAGAGGTTGTCGCGGAACGTTCACACCAGATGAACAATCGCCTGCCGTGGCGTATCTACGGGTTGATTTATGCCCACCCACATCCGCAGGAGCCCGATACCGCGATGATTCGCAACAAGGACGGACAGCCCCTTCCGACCGACCTTAACGGGGGGATTGCCCGAAAGTTCCTAATCGATGAGAAAGAAATGCAGAAACGAACGGCCACGATGCAGAAAGTCTGCCTGGGTTGTCACAGCAGCGCGTGGGTGAGCGGGCACTGGGAAAAATTTGAAAACACCGTAAAAACGACCAACGCCGAAACTCTCACCGCAACGACTTTAATGCGCGATATTTGGAAAAGCGGGCTGGCCGAAGGGCTCGAGCGCGGCATGAATCCCTTCGACGAGGCGATTGAAAAGAAGTGGCAACTGACCTGGCTGTTTTACGCCAATTCCATCCGTTTCTCATCAGCCATGGCCGGTGGCGGCGATTACGGCGTTTTTGCCGGCGGCCGCTACCAGATGTCACAGTCGATTGCTGACATCAACGAATGGTACAACCTGCAATCCCGGATCAGAAAACAAAAATGACTCCACGCAGGAGACGCAAACGATCGTTATCAGCGCTAAAAAATTGACCCGTACTTATGCCCACGGAACCGCCGAGGTTGTCGGACTCAATCGGATCGACCTCGAGATCGCCGCTGGAGAGATGGTGGTCATCAAGGGAAACAGCGGCTGTGGAAAAAGCACCCTGTTGTCTCTGCTGGCCGGGCTCGATCGGCCGACATCCGGCCAACTGGTCGTTGCCGAACACGATCTTGCCGGTACCTCCGACAGGGAACTGACTCTTTTTCGCCGCAAGGTGATCGGCATGGTTTTTCAGACGTTTAACTTGTTGCCGACGCTGAATGTATTGGAAAATGTCTGCCTGCCGGCAATGCTGGCCGGCCGGCCCGACATGGAAATCGTCCCTAAAGCGCGGGAGTATTTGAACTGGATGGGTCTCGATCACCGCTTAACCCATCGGCCGGCCCAGCTTTCCGGCGGCGAAATGCAGCGAGCAGCCATAGCTCGGGCGCTGATCAACGATCCGGCCATTATCCTGGCCGATGAGCCCACCGGTAACTTGGACAGTCGCAACGGCGCAAACGTTATGGATCTATTGGCCGAACTGAACCGCAAATTCGAACAAACCGTCATCGTTGCCACCCACAGCGGCCTTGCCGATCCCCATGCCACGCGACAGATTTACCTCAAGGACGGCAGAATAACCGGTCAGCCATGAGGCCCATCTTTCTGTTTTTCAAGCTCTTCGCCTGGTTCAGTCTACGCAACATGCAGCGGCACCGCACGCGGACGTTGATCGTGGTGCTGGGGATCGCGCTGGGGGCAGCGGTGTTCTCCAGCGTCCGGTTGTCTGTCAAGGCGACCATGGATTCTTTTGCACAGAGCATTGACCGTATTACCGGACGCTCGGAACTGGTCCTGAGCCGACCTGGCGGAAGGATTCCGGAGCACCTCATCTCCGCGTTAACCGTTCACCCGGATGTGGCTGCAGCCACCGTTCTGATGACGACTTACGTCAATCCGGTAAGCGACGATGCGGAACCGTTCCTGCTGCTTGGTTTAGACCCAATCCTCGACCGCACGTTCAGACCCTGGGAAGTCCTCTCGCCGGGAAAACCCGCCGCCGGAAACTGGTTGTCACTGATAGCAGAGCCGTACACTATATTAATCAGCGAAGCGTTGGCGCATAGATACGGCCTGTCTTCGGGAGATCGCCTCATCCTCGAGCACTCCCAAAGCAGCGCTGAATTCAAAATTGTGGGTGTTCTGAGCCCCAGGGGAATGGCGTTGGCCGAGGGCGGGCGTCTGGCCGTAACCGATATTGCCAGTTTTCAGGAATTTACCGGGCTGCACGGCGTCGTGGATCGCATGGATTTGATGCTCAGTGCCACCAGTGCAAAATTGCCGCATGAGACCGTTCAACGGCGGTTGGCTGCAACCCTGCCGGAATACGTTCGCATTTCAGTGCCGTCTGAAACCAGGGAGACCGGCAAGGCCATGATGCGGTCATACCACCTTAACCTGTCGATATTGAGTTTCGCCTCTTTGTTTGTGGGGATGTTTCTGGTGTACAGCCTGGTAGCGCTGAATGCTGCAACCCGCCGACATGAACTGGCAGTACTGCGTTCTACCGGTGCGTCACCGCGGCTGCTCTTTTTCCTTTTCATAAGCGAGGGATTTTTCCTGGGATTGGTGGGATGGATCGCAGCATTCCCGGTCAGCAGTATCCTGGTCAAATACCTGCTAAAGGGCATCAGCCGCACCGTCAGCACGCTTTTTGTGCGGGTACACGTGGAAACGTTACAACTCGATGCGTGGGAAATTCTGCTTTCGTTCGGGGTGACGGTTGTAATTTCGTTTCTGGCGGCGTTTCAACCCGCCTGGGAGGCCATGCAGGTGGCCCCAAAGGAAGCGCTTGCAACAGCCCGACAGCCGGTCGCGCGCCGCATGTCTGCCCGACGGCTGTCCGGTTTTGCGGTGTTATCGATTCTGGCGGCCTGGCCGATTTCCAGAATACCGGCTATCGGGGGCGCACCGATAGCCGGTTACATATCCATCCTATGCCTCTTCGTCGGTTTCGCGCTCCTTTCCCCATATGGACTACAGCAGGCCGGTAAGGTTCTTTCACCTGTGTTGAGCCGTTTTGGTGGGATATCGGCTTACCTGGCTGGCCGTTATGTGCGTGACAGCGGGACGCGCACAGCCGTATCCGTCGGGGCTCTCATTACGGCGGTGGCCTTGTTCGCAGCACTTGTGATCATGATCAGCAGTTTTCGCAGCACGGTCGAAACGTGGGTGCAACAGACCGTTAGCGGAGACCTTTTCGTGACCACCAGGCTGGGGTCGATCAACCGTTTCCGCGATCCGCTGTCTCCGGCCGTTGTCGATGGTTTGAAGGAACTTTCAGCGCCCGTTGACCTCGTGCCAAATCGCCGCTTCGTTTTGACGTATGGCAATCGTTTCGAATACGAGCTGGATGCCATGGCAGTGGACGTTTTTTTACGTCACGGCCGGTTTGTCTGGGTCGAGGGTGATCCGGACCAGGTCGTACCCAAACTGATTGCCGGTGAAGGTGTGATCGTATCGGAAGTGTTTGCCAATCGAACCGGCTTGAAAAGAGGAGATCTCTACCAATCCCAGGTCTTGAATACCCTTGTCAAACTGCCGATTCTGGGTATTGTCCGGGATTATCGTACGAGCGGAGGCGTTGTTTTCTACCATTTACCGGCTTTTCGGGCGCGGTTTTTCGATCCGGGTTGGAGCGGCGTCCGGCTTTATTTCAAGCGCAAGCCGGTCGATACGAAAAAAGCCCTTTCGCGCCTACGGGCGGAAATCATAAACCGCTGCGGCAGTCACGTAGATATGATCGATGGAGAAGACCTGCGCGGAGCGGTATTGCGCATTTTCGACGAAACTTTCGCCGTCACCACGGTACTCTTGCTTATTGCCCTGATCATCGCTGCTCTCGGAATTACCACAACCCTGGCCGTACAGGTACTGGAACGCTCCCGCCAGTTGAACACTCTTTTTGCGGTGGGTGCCGACCGTGGACAGATTCGGGCCTTGATATTCTGGGAAGCAGGGCTGCTTGTATTGGCCGGAGAAGTCGCTGGTCTGATCTGCGGCTTCATCCTATCTTATGTACTGGTATACGTGATCAACGTCCAGTCTTTCGGCTGGTCTTTCATTTATCGGGTCGATTGGCGGGCTCTGGGGATGTCACTGCCGCTGATTGTTGTCACAGCGCTCCTGGCGGCATTGCCGGCAATTAAATTGGTCTTCAGGGAACCGCCGGCGACACTGCTTAGAGAACGATAAATAGTGTCCATCCACTTAAGGTTGTGATGGTATTTGGAGATGGCAACAGATAATGCGACACCTTGTAATGATGAGAAATACCGGTATGGTTCGACGGGCTGCAAAGATGCTGCTTCTCGGGGTGGTTTCGGCGTGTGTGTACCTGATCGGCTTTCCTGGCGCGTTTTCCGATGAGGGTGACGGCTATACCAGGGTGACCGGTCCTTGCCGGTTGGAATTTCCGGCTGATCACGGTGCCCACCCGGATTTTCGTACCGAATGGTGGTATTACACCGGCAACCTCGAGACGGAAGATGGCCGGCCGTTCGGGTTTCAATTGACGATCTTCCGACGTCAGATCAGCCCGCCTGAGGCCCGGAAGGAGTGGCCCGATCCTCCATCCGGATGGCGGACCCAGCAAGTTTACCTGGGGCACGCCGCTTTGACCGATATCTCCGGCGGCCGGCACTACAGCGCTGAAGAAATCGCCCGCGGCGCTTTGCAATTGGCCGGGGTCAGGCAAACGCCTGATGCCACGACCGTTTTCCTCAAACGCTGGCGGATTCGCATCGGTCCGCAAGGGCATAAACTATCGGCGGTTTCAAGCGACTTCCAACTGGACCTCGACCTGGAACCGTCAAAGCCGATTGTCCTGCACGGAGATCGGGGTTACAGTCGCAAGGGCGATTTGGCAGATCGGGCCAGCTGTTACTATTCTTTTACCCGCCTGAAAGCCAAAGGCCGCTTGATGATGAATGAACGCGAGTACGCTGTCAGGGGAACGGGCTGGATGGATCATGAATTCAGCACGGCACCCCTTCAGGCAGGGATAGAGGGTTGGGACTGGTTCAGCCTTCAACTGGACAAAAACAAAGAACTGATGATTTACATCCTGCGTCAAAGCGATGGCAGGCCCCACCCGGCTTCCAGCGGGACGCTTGTCGGAGCCGATGGGTTAGCGCGCCACCTGTCCGTTGCCGACTTTCATGTGGCCGTTTTGGCGCACTGGCGAAGTCCGCATTCCAATGGCGTATATCCGGCCCGCTGGCAGCTGAGCGTCCCCGCAGCAGAGACATCACTGTCCATCGTTCCGAATCTGGCCGATCAGGAAATGCGCACGCCGGGCAGCACCGGAGTGACCTACTGGGAGGGCAGCGTATCTGTCACCGGACAGTCGTCCGGTGACCGGGTAAGCGGTAAGGGGTACGTCGAGCTGACCGGGTATGCCCAATCTTTTAAAGAACTCCGGTGACCCCGCCGTCCTCCGAAGGGCACGTCAGCCTTCGTAAAGCACAGCCAGGATCGTGGCTTTACCGGTTTTTGCCGAAATGTGGTGCGGGGTGGTGGAAAGATAATAGACGCTGTCACCGGTTTCCAACTCGAATTCGTCATGCCCGATTTTCATTTTCACTGTACCATCCAGAACAAAAATAAATTCTTCTCCTTCGTGAACAGAAATTTCTTCTTCCGGGTCCTCTTCGAGTTGGACAAACAGGGCTTCCATGTGACGCCCCTTGACCTCCGGTGCCAAGCTCATGTAAGTGTAAGCCCTGCGCTGGCCTTTGTGGGAGGTTGAGCGTGCAACGACCTTACGCTCATTATTACGCGTTATCGAAAAGAGGCGATCGCCCACGCCGGATACGATGCGCCCGAAAGCGGCGTCGAGGGCCTTTGAGAGCTTTATTACCGTTCCGAGTTGGGGTTGAATTTTATCATTCTCGATTTTTTGCAGCATTTCCACCTCGAAGCCGGTCATTTTGGATAACTCATCGAGGCTCATTCCCTTTTCATTTCGCAAAGATTTGATCCGGCGACCGATCTCCTCCACGCCCTCCTTGGTCGTTTCCGGAATCGAACCGGTCAGGTCCTCAAAAAAATCGACATTGATGTAAGGTTTTTTGGGCTCGTTTGGCATGTTCTTCTCCTTCGGTTGGCAATTTGGTGATTCCGGATATCCGCCTGCCAGGCTGTTGATAAACTATTGCGCTTGACAATACTGCGCTTATGGCTGAACCGGGGGCCCCTGCCCCCGTTTTAGCGAAAATGCTCATTTATCACACATAAAATCCGCTTTTCGTTGGATTTTGCCTTGTCTTGCCGGCGCTCATGACGTTTTTCAACTCCCTGCTACAAGGCACCGATATGGCGCGCAATCACGATGCGCTGTATTTCCGAGGTTCCTTCCCCGATCTCCAAGAGCTTCTGATCGCGGTAAAAGCGTTCGATATCGTACTCCTGCATGAGACCGTAGCCGCCATGCATCTGAACCGCGTGGTTGGCGCAGCGGTACATTACCTCGGAGCAGTAAAGCTTGGCCATGGCAGCCTCTTTTGAAAACGGCTTGCCGTTATCTCTCAGCCAACAGGCCCTGTAAAGCATAAGCCGGGCGGCGTCGATCTCTACGGCCATATCGGCCAGCTTGAAGGCGTTGGCCTGAAACTTTGAAATGGGCATGCCGAACTGCTCGCGCTGGCGGCCATATTTCAGGGCCATATCCAAACACCCCTGGGCGCCGCCCAACCCCATTGCGCCGATGGACAGCCGGCCGCCGTCAAGGGTTTTCATCATTTGTTTGAAGCCTTGGCCCCGGGGGCCAAGGAGATTTTCCTGGGGTACCCGGCAGTCCTCGAAGTATAACTCGCTGGTGTTGGATGCCCGCCACATCATCTTGCCGTGCATTTCTTTGGAGGTGTAACCGGGTGTGCCGGACTCGACCAAAATACAGGAGAGCTCCGGCTTGCCGTCCGGTCGTGTTCCGGTACGGCACATAACCGTGACCCCCGCGCTGATTTTTGCGGAAGCATTTGTGATGAATATTTTGCTTCCATTAATGATCCATTGGTTGCCGTCCAGGACAGCCGTTGTTCGTGATGCCACGGCGTCTGATCCGGCATTGGCTTCAGTCAGTCCGAATCCCCAGAGGGTTTCACCGCGGCACAGTTTTGGAAGAAGGGCCTGCTTCTGTTCTTCACTCCCGAAATAGTAAAGCGGACCGATCCCGAGAGAATTTTCGGCGGCGACAGTGGCCGCGTGAGATCCGTCGATCCGGGCAATTTCTTCAGTGGCGATGATATAGGACAGGTAGTCCATTCCCTGACCGCCGTACTTTTCCGGTACGACAATTCCAAAAAGGCCCAGCTCGGCCATCTTCTGCATGGTTTCATAGGAGAATTCTTCTTTCCTATCCAGCTCCTGGGCCAATGGTTTGATCTCTTTTTCGGCAAAGCTGCGCACGGAGTCTCTCAAGATTTCCTGTTCAGGCGACAGTGTAAAGTCCATATTCTCTCCTTCTCAAGGGTCGCGTGCTTTGAGTCTTGCACGTTCGGATCCGGATTTCACGAAAAAGCGCTGCCTGCTCGGCCGACAAACGCGATGATTCGATGCGATTCGGCTTTATTTTATAGGTGGTCACTGTGCTCATGTCAATGCCAATCGGGTGTCAGATTGGATAGCGCCGGAGAGGTGATTTACTGCGAAGGGCATTGGACCGCAGGCCAAGCACTGGCCGAATTTCGAGCCCGGTTGTGGATCCGAACACAATTTGTTAAAGTGTGCCCGGCGCGGACCGGGGTTCAATTGATACCCGCGTGTCTATGCTTAAGATTAAAATTTGGGTTGACGATGGGGAGGATCTTAGGGAAAAAGGGTAATTCTGGTTGAACCGGTTGCGGTCCCGGAGCCAAGCAACTCCAGTTTCCGGTTGCGATGCCTACCACAAGGAGGTGAATACAATGAGCCTAAAACGATTTACGTCAATAGCCGCTATACTTCTTTTGCTCCAGACCTCTGTCTGGGCAGCAGATCTGACAGAGGGTTTTGCCGGGATAAGATGGGGAACCGATATTGCCGAGACTAAAAACCTCTTACGGGTGGGATCGAATGCGAATGTCGAATATTACATTGATCCTAAAGTCGTGCACACCATCGGTGATGTCAACATATCCCAGGTCATCTACGGGTTTCATGCCCGGCGCCTGATTGCCGCCTATGCGCACATGGAAAACCTCGAAGCATTCGCCCGGATGAAAGAGGAGTCTGCAGGCACGCTATGGCATACCGAAAGTCGTTTACGATGACCAGGGACGGCCAGCAATATACCGATGGAAAAGCGGGAAAATCAAAATCAAGCTGAAAGTCGATACCTCCGGGCGTAAAATGAAGGCGGCATTTTATTATATCCCGCTTTCCGGTCAGGTAAATGAGGATCAAGATGAGAAATTCCGGGAGAACAAGATTAAGTTTTTGCCGATCGAGCGGGGCAAGACGCCGAAACGGTTGCCACTACTTGAATTTTAGCGCAACGTAATCTGCCGGTTTCTTGCGCTAAAACGGTGCGATGACATTCATGAGATGGCTATGCCGGGTTTTACAGAACTCACTCTCCAAACGCTTCTACTGATTTCGGGCATTGTTTTATTCGCCGGTCTGGTGCATGGGACACTCGGCCTCGGATTTCCGATGGTCGCCACGCCTTTGTTGGCCTTGCAGGCCGATGTTCTCAGCGCGATACTGATCGTTTTGTTGCCGACCTTGACGGTCAACCTGATCACCATTTTTAGTTCCAGGAGCGGGTGGAATAGTTTGCGTCGGTATTGGCCTCTGGCCATTTACGGCGGCGTCGGCAGCGTGGTCGGCACGAAACTGTTGCTTTTTACAGATCCGGCGCCATATAAGATTTTGCTGGCGGTCGCGATATTGTTTTACCTCAATGTGAATCGTATCGGTATCCGAATGCGATGGGTCCCTGAACGACCGGCTGTGGCCTTTGCGATTTTCGGATTGAGCGGCGGTTTTCTGGCCGGGACCGTCAATGTCATGGTACCGGTTCTGATCGTATTCGCCCTGGAAGCCGGACTGTCACCGACGGTGAGCGTGCTGGTATTCAATTTATGCTTCTTGGTCGGCAAACTATCCCAGGCACTAATTCTGGGCTGTTCCGGTGTATTGACGGGCGAGGTTCTGCTGGCCACCTTACCCATCGCCGGAATAGCTGCCGCTGCTTTATGCGCCGGCATGCTCATTCGCAAAAAAATTGCTGCCGACACCTATCGTGGCTGGATGAGGAAAGTACTCTTCGTCGTCTCTTTGGTGCTGATCGGTCAGTATGCAGGGGTCATATAGATACAAAGGTTAGCGGAGTAACGCTATAGCATGACCAAGGGAGATAACCGATGAATCCCAAGTTGGTGTGGATATTCTTTGTATTACTAGTGTCTTCCTCTTCGGGGGTTTTTGGTCAAGAGACATTTGTGGTCGAAAGAGGTCAAAGGGAAGTAATTCTGAACGGATATACCCGGGCCAAAACAACAGTGAGTTTATCGGCCGAAGTTTCCGGTAAAATCATATCACGCAATTACGATGTCGGTCAGATTGTCGGAGACGCCCCCTTTTTCGTGCTCGACACCACCTTCATTGATTTTCAAATTGAATCCATCCGCCACACACTCAAACAGCTTCAAGTCACCATGCAAATGAAGCGTTCCCGGGCGGCGTTCCTCAAAAAAGAATTCGAGCGCATCCGGGCGCTGTATCAACGTAACAGCACAGCCGGATCCAAGCGGGACTCGGCCGAAGAGGAATACACCCAGTCCCGGCTCGAGATGGATTCCACCACGGTTCAGATCGCTCAAACGCGAACCTCACTCGCAGAAATGGAAGAGCGTCGCCGACGTCATTGGATTTATGCGCCCAAAGGTTGGAGCGTTACCGGGAGACATGTCGAAGTCGGTGAAGTCGTTCAGGTTAACACGCCGCTTGCCAGTGTCGGCGAGTATCGAACTCTGGTCGTTCCGCTGGCGTTGAGCAGCGATGAATTTGCGGCCCTGAAAATCCTGCACGAGCCGTTAGATGCCGTCCTGGAGGGGGTTTCGGTTAAAACCACCGTTCAGCGAGTCGATCCGCAATTCGATGAAAAAACGCGCAAAATCAATTTGGAGCTTGACGTTCACGGATACGGGGGTAACCATCGGGGGGGGCTGCGGTTGAGCCTGCCCCTGAACGTATTTTCCGGTGGGCTGCAGGTGCCCAAAGCCGCCGTGATCAATCGCTACGAAAATCCAAGGGTAAAAATCAAGTCCACGGGAGAGGAGATCGCGGTCATCGTCCTGGGTGAAACCAACGCTCACCTGATGATCGGCGATGACCGGCAGCTCGCGCCGGGTGTAGAGCTCGCCTCTCCCTGATTAAAGATGATACTCGAATTCCGCAAAGAAACGGTACGTCGATGAAAGCGGTTGTTAAATTAGCCATCAGACAAGCGGTTTTCTTCAACGTGGCCTTTGTCATTCTGGTCGTGGCCGGCGGTTTCAGCGTTTTCACGACGCCGCTCGAAAACATGCCGCTGGTGGACATGGGGGAGGTTTTCGTCCAGACGGTCTATTTCGGGGCGTCGGCCGACGATGTCGAAAAGCTGGTCACCACCAAGGTCGAGGACGCCCTGGACGGGTTGGAAAACATCGAATATGTGCAGTCCTATTCCTACCGCAATTTTTCCTCCGTCAAGGTCAAGTTCATCGATGATTCCGACTACGAGACGCTTTACGATGATTTGCGATTCAGGGTACTCAACATAAAAGACGAGCTGCCGGCCGGGGCGGACGAACCCGGGTTCCTTTATATCGACACCCACGCATGGATGCCGGTAGTGGTGGTGAACATCTCCGGCCAAATGCCCCAGCGCAGCCTGAAGCTCTATGCCGAGGAACTCCGTGCGCGGCTGGTAACCATCCCGGATGTCCGCAATGCCCAAATCGAAGGCGAATACGAAGAGGAATTTCACGTCGCCGCCGATCCGTTAAAACTCCGCCGGTACGGCGTCACTTTTCAGCAATTGGCCGATGCCATCCGTTCCGCCAATACCAAGATCCCCACGGGCCGTTTCCGCCAGAATGATACCGAATATATGCTCGATGCCGGTCGACGGCTTGACTCCCAGCAGGCGGTATTGAGCGTCATCGTCCGGCGCGACGGTGATGGTAATTTCATCCGGGTCGGAGATCTTGTAAGCAGTACCCGACTCAGCCACCGGGATCCCACCCTGATTCCGTCAGTCAACGGCGAGAATACCATCCGGGTGGTGATCACCAAGGAGCAGTCCGGCAACTCCGTGACCATCTCACGGGAGGTCAAGCAGATGGCCCGTGAGTTTGAGGCCCTGCATTCCCGGGACGGGCTCAAGATCGTTTTTACGAACGATTCCACCATTGAAATCAACGACTCGCTCAACACTTTGGGGGGCAATCTGATCCTGGGAATGTCCCTCGTGCTCGGCATCCTCTGGATGAGCTTGGGTTTCCGCAACGCGATGCTGACGGCCATCGGGATACCCTTTTCATTTCTCTGCACCATCATCATCATGAAGGCCACCGGCGTCTCTCTAAACACCATCAGCCTGTTTGCCTTCGTACTGGTTACAGGGATCATGGTGGACGATGCGGTCATCATCGTGGAAAATATTTACCGCCACTTCGAAATGGGCAAACCGGTAAAACTGGCGGTCATTGACGGCACCGCCGAGGTCATGCTGCCGGTGATAAGCGCGGCCCTGACCACGATTCTGGCTTTCCTGCCCATGCTCCTTATGACCGGCACGACAGGGGAGTTCTTTGCGTACATTCCCAAGACAGTCACTTTCGCCCTGATTGCTTCACTGATCGAGGCCCTGTTCATCCTGCCGATTCATTTTTTGGACTGGGGTCCTAAAAAGCCGCCGTCCGGCAAGCCCGTCGCTACTGCCGATGACCCCTTTCACCATCTGCGCAGCGGGCCCTTCGGTTTGCTTTGGCGGTTGTATCAGCGTTTCCTGGAAACCTTGCTCGATCACAAGTTGATCACTTTTACCGTACTGACGGTCGTTTTCCTATCTTCCCTGGCCGTACTGGTTCTCTCCGCAACCGGCATTGTCCCTCTGATTAAGGTAAAGTTTTTTCCGGGGAATTACTTTCGCTACCATGTCACCGTCGTCAATCCGGTGGGCACTCCGATCGAGCAGACGGACGCCGTCGTACGAGACCTGTCGCGGCTTATCATGAGTCTGGGTGAGGGGCAGGCCCAATCGGCGTCCGGCAGCGCCGGGTTCTACGAAGACCAGGACTACGTTCGACACACGGGAAGTAATTTCGGTCAAATCGTGGTGACCCTTCCAGAGCAAAAACACCAGCGCTTTCCGGAAAATCCTCAAAACGACCCTCTGGTGCATCTCGAGTACATGCGGCAGAAGATCGAGCAACATATCACCGACCGTGACCGGAACATGCGCTTTACGCCTTCGATCGCCGTATTCGAGGAAAGCGACGGTCCGCCAACCGGCAAGGCCGTCAATATTCGGGTGACGGGCACCGATCTTGAAAGTGCCTTGGCGGCCAGTGAGGCCATTGTGCAGTTTATGCGTACCGAAGAGGAACTGGCCGACTTGACTGGCTTGACCAACAACCGCTCCGACGACCACCGGACGTTTCAGTTCACACCGCGACAGGAGGCAGTCTACGAATATAACTTGCGCCCCGGAGACATTACCGCTCTGGTTGCCGGAGCGCTTTACGGTGTATACGTCGGTGACTACCGCATCTCAGATGAGGAGGTCGATCTTCTGGTTCGCGTGGCACGAAGGGACAGCTCGGGAGAAAAGAATTCTTCCGGGCTCGGAGTTCCCACCGATGTGCTCGATTTGCCGGTGATTGAAAACAGCACCGGCCCGATCCTTCTGCGGGATCTCGTGGATGTGACGGTCGGTCTCGACCCCAATGTGCGGACCCGGTACAACGGGAAACCGAGCGTGACGATTACGGCCGATATACGCAGCGGTTCGCCGTTGTCGCCTGTGAGGGTGCAAAACCTGGTCAAGAGGTATTTTACTGAGAGCGACGGCCGATTTACCGGAATATCGCTCTCTTTTGGCGGCGAATTCGAGTCGACGAGCAAATCCTACCGATCGCTTACTTTTGCTTTTTTCATCGCCTTGTTGGGAATTTATCTCGTTTTGTCCTCTCAGTTTAAGGATTACATTCAGCCACTGATCATCATCTCGGCTGTGCCTTTCGCACTTATCGGGGTGGTGATCGGCTTATTCGTGACGCGGACCGAATTTACCGTAGGCAGTTTTTTGGCTATTGTCGGACTGGCCGGTATTTCGGTCAATGACGCCTTACTGCTGATTGATTTTATGAACGTGCGACTCAGGGAGGGAAAAGCGTTGCGCCAAGCCGTGATCGAGGCCTGCGGGGCCAGGATGCGGCCAGTTCTAATTACCACTGTCACCACGACCCTTGGATTGTTGCCCATGGCCATCGGTATCCCCAATCGGTCCATTTCATGGGCGCCCATGGCCACGGCCTTCGTGGCCGGCCTGTCCAGCGCAACCGTTCTGACGCTCTTGATCACCCCGGCCAATTATGAGATGTTCGAGCAGTTTAAAACCTGGTTGCGTCAAAAAAGGGCCAAGACCAAACCGTTTTCCAGTGTCACGTGAGTCCCGCGCGGCAGCCGCAAGGCGTCAATCGGACGGACGTGCTGTTAGAAGTCATCCAGAGGTTTACCGCCCAGGCGGCGGATAAATCTCTGGGTTGGACACTTGTTTCAAGTCCCCGACATACGTCAGTATGACTGCGGGCTGTAACCCCAGATAAGAGTCGATCAGGCGGGAGTTCCCGCACGGCGGCGACACTCGGATCCGCTTTGATCTTGAAACAAAATCCTCATTTTGAGAAGGATTCTCGTAAACGATGACACCGATCAACCGGTCAAGGGAGCCTGAGCGTGATTAAAATCCTCATCATCGGTTCCGGGGGTTTTCTAGGAGCCATCCTGCGTTATTATGCGAGCGGCTACGCCCAAAGCATATCAGGCAGTTACAGTTTTCCGGTGGGAACACTGGCGGTCAATCTCATCGGATGCTTCATTATCGGGGCGGTTTCGAAGCTGGCCGAAGATTTGGGCCTATTTTCCATTGAAACCCGGTTGTTTCTGACGATTGGCTTTTTAGGGTCTTTCACAACCTATTCGACCTTCGGATATGAAACTCTGAACCTGTTGCGGGACAATGAGTGGCTGTATGCATTTGCAAACGTCGGGCTGCACCTGTTTCTGGGCATCGGGGCCGTATGGATCGGCAGAAGCATCGTTCTATTGGTGTGGAGGTAATTATGGAACTCGGCAGGGATGGATGCTTGCTGCGGATCTTGATCGGCGAAGGCAGCAAGCACAAGGGCAAACCGCTATTCGAATGGCTTGTACTCAGAGCGCGTGAACTCGGACTGGCCGGTGCGACCGTAACCCGGGGTGTCATGGGCTTTGGGGCCAACAGCCGCATTCATACGGCAAAAATCCTGAGGCTCTCAGAGGACCTCCCCATAGTGATTGAAATTGTCGACAGCCGGGAAAAGATCGAACGTTATCTGAATACCGTTGAAGGGTTTATCGAAGGGGGGCTGGCAACGATAGAAAAGGCCGATGTCCGCTTTTACCGCTGCAGTAACTCAAAGGGATGTCCGGTATAAATTTATATCGCCCCAGAACAATCATCGGTAACCCCCCAGGATTTGCCGGAAGTCGATGAATCCGTTGTTCTTCGCGCCGGACATCAGCAAACCCGAAGGATCATTTGGGTACAGAGATTGACAGCTCTTCCGATTCCTGGCTTTCTCCGGCTTGGCTGACGGATGTCACCACAAAATAGTATGTGACCCCGCGCTTGAGGCCGGTGAACGTATAGGGGCTTTTGACACCTGGTATCTTTTTACCGTTTTGCTTCGTGACACCGGGTGTGGTGCGCCAGTAAATGTTATATGAGGCCGCATTCGGTATACTGTCCCAAGCCACCGTCATTTTTTCGGACGCTTTCTCCGGGGCGTTATTTTGATTATTCGGCGCCGATTTGGCGGCGGACGAATTGGGAGCGACAGTGTCGGGTTTACGGGATCCGCTTGGCTTTCGGCCGTTGTCGGCGCCATCGGCCGGCCCAGACGCTTTCACAGGGTTTCCCTTCCGGTTCTCCGGCATCGGTTCCTTCAGAGCGGGAACCAACTTGATAGATCCGGATTCATCCTGCACGGCTGTGTATGATACCTCCTTTGATTCCAAGCCTTCGCCGGAAGCGTCGATGACCGTCAAGACAAAGAAGTAGGTCGTGCCGGTCTCGAGGCCGGTGACCGTTAACGGACTTGCGGCCCGGGATATCCGGTAACCATTGAGTTTGTTGACTCCCGGTGCGGTGGACATGTAAAGGTTATAAGCGCGCGCGCCGGGAACTTCTTCCCAAGACAGTTCTACTCTACCGCTTTCAGCCACGCTGGCGGTCTGAATATTGCCTGTTCCGCCGCAGCCGGTCAAACTGGCCATACCCCAAGCTGATCCGATGAAACAGAGAATCAGCAACAGCAGATTGGATTTGTTTTCTGTCAATGCCATTTGGTCAGTCCTCAGAACGTCCACATCATAGGGTTATTGTCAAGCTGGTCGGTCACCGTTCGGCCAATGGCATCCAATTTTGACAGATCGTCGCTGGAGAGTGTTATACGTGCCGCGGCCGCGTTCTCCGCGGCTTGCCTGTCATTGCGGGCGCCGGCGATGGCACAGGTTTTCGGTTGTGAAATGACCCAAGCCAGGGCGAGTTGACCCAGGGTGCAGGAATATTTCTCAGCGATGAATTTCAATTTGTCCAAGGCGGTCAAAACGCTTCGGTAGATTTCGGGTTGAAACAGGCGGTTCTTGATCCGATGGTCGCCCTTGGCCAAATTGTGATTGGCTCCAAATTTACCGGTAAGAAGTCCCTGTGCCATGGGAGAATACGCCAGAATCGTCATATCATTATCAGCGCAGTAGGGCATGGCATCGGTTTCGACATAACGCCAAAAGAGGGAATAGGGGGGCTGAAGACTGACGATATCCCCGTATTTCGCCGCTTCATCCAGCTGGGTACGCGAGAAGTTGGACACGCCAATGGCGCGGATTTTTCCCTGCATCTTCAGTTCAGTCAATGCGCGCATGGTCTCTTCAATGGGCACTTTCGGGGTGTTAAACGAGCCGGAAGGCCAATGAATCTGGTAGAGGTCGATCATGTCGGTGGCGAGGTTCTTCAGCGATCGTTCGCAGGCCTCGATCACCTGTTCGTGCCGCAGATGATTGGCAAACACTTTAGTGGCGTAGACGACCCGGTCCCGAACATCGGAGAGGGCCCTGGCGACGATCCTCTCAGAATGTCCGTTTCCATAGGCCTCGGCCGTGTCGAAGGTGGTGATGCCGGCATCGTATGCGGCGCGGATGGCCGCGATGCTCTCCCGGTCATCGATGCCGACCCACATTTCCTTTCCGGCCTGCCAAGTGCCCATGACGATGGGAGAGATTTTGATTTTCGACGAACCCAAGGGTCGCAGCTCCATATCCCCTCTCCTTAAAAGAATAGCTTTATTATGGTGACTTTCGACCAATATTTATCCAAAAACGACGAATTGTCAAATGATGTGTTCCGAGTGTTTTTGGTTTGACATTCCGACAAATATTGTCCAAAAATTCCAATTTATTCGACACGCAGACAACAGGAAGTGGTTTCAAGACTTCAGATTGCGCTCAAGTACAAGGCGTGGGACGACGAACAAACGCAGCATACACGGACGGACGTATGTATGAGTCAGGGGCGTAGGGCCCCCTGACTCTGACCGAGGAGGTCCACAACGCCCAAGTTGAGTGTTAGGTGGGGTTTTGAAACCACTTCCAAGCACAGACCGGCCGCAGCATCATCATGGCGGTTTGTCATCGCGAGGGAAACACAAACACCCTTGGAGAATGGATGGAGGAATTTCAATGGCTTACTTGAACTGGAACGTGCTATTAATGCTTGTCATCGGTGTTGGTGTGGGTATCGGGGGGGCATTTACGGGTCTTGGCGGCGGGTTCCTGATGGTGCCGTTGCTCTTGTTTATGGGGTATTCAGCCCAAAAATCCGTCGGCACCTCATTTCTGGCCATATTAATTCTATCTGTTTCCGCATTGCTCGCCCACAATAAGCTGGCCAATGTCGACTATCGAGCCGGGATTCTCCTCGGTATCGGCGGTATCTTCGGCGCCCAGATCGGTGCCCGCCTGGTGGAGCACGTATCGACCGCGAATTTCAAGAGGATTTTCGCCTGCGTTCTCGTCGGGTTGGCCATGTATCTGTTTTTTAAAAAATAGTTTCCGGCCTATCCGACATGCCGGTTGAACGGCCCCATTTTTTCTGTTAATTGCCTCTGACAATCCGGCAGATTGCGGGTCATTCTATCAAGCGAATCCTATCTGCACAGAGCTTTAGAGATGATCATCGTCAGTGATGCCCACATCGATGAGTCCCTTGACAACCAGACCGAGTTTTTCCGGATGCTTCGGGCATTGGAAAAAAGCGACGAGGATCTCGTCTTTCTGGGCGATATTTTCGACCTGTGGATTGCGCTACCCCGCTATGAGCTTAGGGTTCACCAACGTTTTCTCTCCTGGTGCGGTGCCCAGAAAAAGTATCGCCGCATCGGCTTTATCGAGGGCAATCACGAATATTTCCTGGCCGCAGAGAGGCGCGATTTTTTTACGTGGTGTTCGGACGGACCTTACCAAAGGGACGGCAAGGGGAACCTTTTTTGCCACGGTGATCAGATCAATCGACGAGACAGGAAATATCTTTGCTTCAGGAAAATGGCGAAAACCGGACTAACGAAAACAGGATTACGCCTGCTGCCTTTTGGTCCTGAATTCGTCGAGCAGTTAAAAGCACGGTTGAAGCTCACCAACTTTGAATTTCGATACCGACTCCCGCTGGAGGAACTGGAGCACTTCGCTCTCAACCGGTTCGATTCAGGCGACCGGATTATTTTTGTCGGACACTTTCATCAGGTTCACCGCTTCAGGGGTCCTGATGGCCGGAACCTATACACTGTCCCCAGCTGGTTCGAAAAGGGCATGATCACCCATTTCGAGGAACGGTCCGGAATCGTCAGACACGACAGGTGGACGGTGCTGTTCGATTAACTGCGGCAGAGACAACCAGTGGCCGACAACCAAAAGAACAGGGTGCCGGATTGTCGCCCACAGTTGGTGGAATCCATGCCGGAATCGCCTGACGCTTGCCGCCATACCACACGGTTTGAAACTTCACTAAATGAACACGCCGAGTGCCCACGAACACGCCTTTGTCAGATCGCCTCACCGGACGATGATATCCCTTACATTTCCGCTACTGCTGTCCTTAATAGCCGAACCGGTCACCGGTTTGGTCGATACGGCCTTTATCGCGCGGCTCGGATCTGAATCGCTCACGGCACTCGGTGTCGGGACGATGAGCCTGTCGAGCGTGTTCTGGATCTTCAACTTCCTCGGCATCGGTACGCAGACGGAAGTAGCGCAATCGCTTGGCAAAGCGTCGATGTCGGATGCTGCCCGCGTGAGTTCTCTGGCGTTACTGTTAGGGCTGGGACTGGGAATTCTTTTAGCCGTCGCCGGTTATCCTGCCGCCGCACCGGCGGCGAAATTAATGGGCGCCACCGGGAATGTAGCGGATCAGGCGCAAAGCTACATCCGCCTGCGACTGCTCGGCGCCCCGGCAGTCCTTGCCACCATCGCCGCATTCGGCGCCCTGCGGGGACTGCAGGACATGCGGACGCCACTTCTCGTGGCCGTTGGGATCAATGCTCTCAACATCATTTTGGATGCTGTTTTAATATACGGTTGGGGTCCGGTCCCTGCCCTGGGAATCAATGGTGCCGCCATTGCCAGTTCGATCAGTTGGTGGATGGGTGCCATTTGGGCCCTCAGCATCGTTTGGGGCCGGTTGGGACTTCCGGATCGAATTCCAACCGAAGCCACCACAAAAATGCTGCGAGTGGGCAGGGATTTGTTCCTCCGTACCGGTTTGCTGACCTTATTTTTGCTGCTGGGCACACGGACAGCCACCCTCATCGGACCGGAAGCTGGGGCGGCGCACCAGGCTGTTCGGCAAGTCTGGGTATTCGCCAACCTTTTTCTCGATGCCTTTGCCATCACCGGCCAGAGTCTGGTCGGCTTTTTTATTGGGGGCGGGCTCGTTACCCGAGCGCGTAAGGCTGCTTTCGTTGTATGCTTGTGGAGCCTTGTTGCCGGTTGCGCGCTGACAATCATCATGTGGGCCGGGCGCAATCTGGCCGCAACGGCGTTAGTGCCGCCAACAGCGGCTTCTCTTTTTTTCCCTGCCTGGTTCATAGCAGCGTTGATTCAGCCTGTCAGTGCGCTATCGTTCGCCTCTGATGGCATTCACTGGGGGACAGGCGACTTTCGATACCTGCGAAATGTCGTTGCTCTGGCAACATTTTGCGGTGGCATTGCTCTGGCATTTACTGACACTCAAAGGCCAGATGCTCTCACTGCTGTGTGGCTCATAACCGGGGGATGGATTTTTATACGGGCGCTGTTTGGAATGTTGCGCATCTGGCCGGGCATCGGTAAAAGCCCGTTGACAAATGTCGAGGGGTGAATGAAAATCACACGGGCGTATCAAAGGAAAAGGGGCGGTGGAACCGGTTTTCGACCCCAATCACGCAACTGACCATTGCCGGAGACTCAAAAGATGGGTTCGAAACGTGCCGATCTGGACACACAACTGCAATACCTCAAACTCATGTACGAACAGAAGATCCCGTTCAATAGAATTTTGGGGTTTGAGGTCGAGACCTATCAAGCCGGCAACGTCGCCGTGAGATTCGCGATGAAGCCTGAACTCATCGGCAACTATGTCATGGAAACGCTGCACGGCGGGGTCATATCATCCGTCCTGGATGCCACCGGGGGCCTGAACGTTTCGATTAGCCTGGTGGAAAAACTTCAGGGAGAGTCGGTGGAGGATGTCGAAAAACGGGTGGCCAGGATCGGTACCATTGACCTGCGGGTCGATTACCTGAGACCGGGCCGAGGACAAGCGTTTCTCGCCACCAGTGCGATTATGCGGACCGGTAAAAAGGTTGCCGTGACGCGTATGGAACTGCACAACGAAGAAGACCTGCTGATCGCCGTCGGTACGGGGACTTACATCGTCGGCTGAAACGAAATGCGCTGCCGTCAACCGGTGATTGAATGAATATTGTTTTCCTGGCCATTGTCCTGATCGCTTTTACTTATGCCGGATGGCATCAGCTCTTCTATGTGGCAATCGATGGCGCCGTCTCACCCATGGAGGCTCTATCCGCTGCGATGGTGGAATCTGCCGGCGGAGCAGTGGAACTTGCCATCGGGCTGGTGGGGGTGATGACGCTGTTTCTGGGTTTGGTCAAAGTGGCCGAAGCCGGGGGAATGCTGACAATCCTGGCCCGGTTGATTCGGCCGTTGATGGTGCGGTTGTTTCCGGATGTGCCGCCGGATCACCCCGCCATGGGGGCCATGATTCTCAACATGTCCGCCAATGCCCTCGGGTTGGGCAATGCCGCTACGCCTTTCGGTATTCGGGCCATGCAGGAACTCGACAAGCTCAACTCCCGACATGGCACGGCTACAGACGCCATGGCCCTGTTCCTGGCCATCAATACGTCCAGCGTAACGCTGCTGCCAACCGGTGTTATCGCCCTGAGAGCCGCCGCCGGATCCGGCGACCCGGCCGGCATCCTACCCACAACGCTATTTGCCACCATTGGTTCGACGGCGGCGGCGATCACCGCCGCCAAATTATATCGACGATTTTTTCCAATCACCGAAGCGACGGACGGTTCGTCGAAAAAAACGCCTGTTGCCGAAGAATCGAGCCTCGAAACATCGGACATGCCGATTATCGGATATCCATTGTGGGTCAGCCTGGCGGCGTTGTGCGGGATTATGGCCCTCATACCGCTGGCCATCGTTTACGGACGTTCGATATCTCCCTGGATACTTCCGGGCCTAATGGTTTTCTTTCTGCTGTTCGGATATTTTCGTCGTGTCAGAGTGTATGAAGTGTTCGTGGACGGGGCCAAAGAGGGTTTCCAGGTGGCCCTGCGCATCATCCCGTATCTGGTGGCCATTCTCGTGGCGGTCGGAATGTTCCGGGCCAGCGGTGCTCTGGGAGCTATGGTTCAATGGCTGGGGGGCTGGACTGCCAGGCTGGGGTTGCCCGCCGAAGCGCTGCCAATGGCGATCATGCGGCCCCTTTCCGGTTCGGGAGCCTATGGTATACTGGCCTCGATAGTCAATGATCCCGCCATCGGGCCGGACAGCTACACCGGTTACCTGGTCAGCACGCTGCAAGGATCGACGGAGACGACTTTTTACGTCATGGCCGTGTATTTCGGGGCTGTGCAAATACGGCGCATCCGGCACACCCTGGCAGCGGCGCTGACGGCCGATCTGTGCGGGTTGATTTTTGCGGTGATCGCCTGTCGGATTTTCTTCGGTTGACGCGATTGATCCCAAAAAGGTGAAGGCCGCGTACATAAATTTGCACGCGGCCTTCTTATGATTAAAACTGCAGCCATGGCAGCAGTTGAGCGTCTTATTGCTGTTACTCGCCATGGATTTTAGCGTTTTTTTTGGTTTTAATGTTTTCTCATCAAAGCCATGCAACCACCCAGAAGTGTCCCCATCAGAAGGACGGCCAGAAGGTGAACCGAGAAACGACCATGAGCGGCAGCGAGAATGAAGCAGCCGCCGCCACCACCACCGCCACCGCCTGAAACCTGACTTGCCGGACCGTCGACACTGATACCGGCAACATCCGGAGACATACCGATGGGGTCGACAATGATTCCATTGGCGATACCGTCTGCATCACCAGAGCCGCCATCGAATAGCTCCAGAATATATTTGTCGCCTTCAATTACCACCGGGTACTCATACCATCCGTTTACCGGGTCGTATTTAAACCAGCGGGACTGGTTATCAGGGGCTTCAGGAGTGTAAATCTCGATTCGTGCCGTGCCGCCGATTTCCGTCAGCTGCAGGTTCAGATTCATAAGTCCATACGGCAAAACAGGCGGCTCGGGGGCATCCGGCATATTTGCCGGATCGATATGAGCAAAATAATTGATGGTATCAACTCCGTCGACGGCTTTTATTCCGATCTGGTATCCTTCGTTTTCTACCGCGAATACCCGCATCAAGGGTTGGTCGTTGTCATTCCGGCCATCTGCATCCAGATCCGAGGTCTCTGGTTCCACATCATCCGGTACACCGTTAGCGTTGATATCGGGCTGGACCGGATCGGTTGTGGTAAACCTGTAAATTGGCGACCACACCGACCACAGGGCATTTGGGTTGCGGTTGTCCAGTACCATGGCCCGCCAGAAATACAGCGTCTGGCTGGACAGTGTCCCCTGGGGCACGAGAAGGTTGACCAGATAGTTGTTGGTACTGTCCGCGTCGCAGTTGATGTCCAGCACAAGATTGTCGAAACCGCTGTCGGTTGCAATCTGCCAACGAGTAGCGGCGTGGCCATCGTCGACGTCGGGATCCGAGAAACCGACGATTTCAAGCAGTGGTGTCAGGTCGACGCCTGTTTCTCTGTCTGCCGGATACATGAGCGTTGGTTGGTCAGGCGCCAGGTTGTCGGCGGGTATGACAAAGGAGGCCGTGATGGCCTGGTTCGATCTGACATTGCTGAAGGTGTAGCTGGGGACCGCCCCGACCGATGTGTTGTTGACCCTGACGTCGGCCACCACATAGCCGCTGTTGGGCGTGATGGCGAAACTCCGGCTGGTGCCGGCGGTCACGCTGACGGTGCCCGAGGGAGAGATACTGCCGTTGCTGCCGGTCGAAGCGTTGATGGTGTATGTTGTCGGAGTCACGGCGGTAAAGGAGGCCGCGATGGCCTGGTTCGATCTGACATTGCTGAAGGTGTAGCTGGGGACCGCCCCGACCGATGTGTTGTTGACCCTGACGTCGGCCACCACATAGCCGCTGTTGGGCGTGATGGCGAAACTCCGGCTGGTGCCGGCGGTCACGCTGACGGTACCCGAGGGAGAGATACTGCCGTTGCTGCCGGCCGAAGCGTTGATGGTGTATGTTGTCGGAGTCACGGCGGTAAAGGAGGCCGCGATGGTTTGGTTCGATCTGACATTGCTGAAGGTGTAGCTGGGGACCGCCCCGACCGATGTGTTGTTGACCCTGACGTCGGCCACCACATAGCCGCTGTTGGGCGTGATGGCGAAACTCCGGCTGGTGCCGGCGGTCACGCTGACGGTACCCGAGGGAGAGATACTGCCGTTGCTGCCGGCCGAAGCGTTGATGGTGTATGTTGTCGGAGTCACGGCGGTAAAGGAGGCCGCGATGGTCTGGTTCGATCTGACATTGCTGAAGGTGTAGCTGGGGACCGCCCCGACCGATGTGTTGTTGACCCTGACGTCGGCCACCACATAGCCGCTGTTGGGCGTGATGGCGAAACTCCGGCTGGTGCCGGCGGTCACGCTGACGGTACCCGAGGGAGAGATACTGCCGTTGCTGCCGGCCGAAGCGTTGATGGTGTATGTTGTCGGAGTCACGGCGGTAAAGGAGGCCGCGATGGTCTGGTTCGATCTGACATTGCTGAAGGTGTAGCTGGGGACCGCCCCGACCGATGTGTTGTTGACCCTGACGTCGGCCACCACATAGCCGCTGTTGGGCGTGATGGCGAAACTCCGGCTGGTGCCGGCGGTTACGCTGACGGTACCCGAGGGAGAGATACTGCCGTTGCTGCCGGCCGAAGCGTTTATCGTGTAAGTCGTTGGAGGCGCGGGGATGGTATAGGTGATCTCTTCTGAATAAGTGCTCTCACCATAGGAGTTTATGGCGGTAGCTGCGAAGTAATACCGCTGACCGGCTGTCAGGCCAGATATCGTACACGTCAATTCCGGCCCTTCACAGGCCGTTGTCGTGTAAGAATTACTTTGAGTTCCGTAGTATACACGGTAAACCGAAACATCGGTATTCGTGCTCGCATCCCATGCCAGCGTCAATTCAGCTGCATTCGCTTGGCCGAATAAGAGAAATAGAATGCTGATGAGAAAAAAAATTAAAGAAATTCGTGTAGTTAAATAGTTACGGGAGGCCGTGAGCTGTGATCTGGTCATTTGAATATCCATATTGAGGGGTCATTCGCTTTGAATGTTGAATTGACTGAAGATACTTTCGCAAGAAAAATGCCAAATCATTGATAACTTGATATTGTATTGAAAATATTAAACAATAAGGATGTTCGTAGATTCAAATAAATGAAGATTGAATGAAAAAACCTTCACTTTGACCACGGGTTATTGATCGCTATACATATTGATCTTGATTTCAACCAGTTTGAGTGGCTGAAAAAACATACGCTACCAAAGGCTTTTAGCCGTTGCTAAATAGTGTCCAATTCATAAAAAAGACCATTTATGGATGGACACTCAATCGTGCCATCCGCTTTTTGCGGATGGGCACTAAATAAAATGAATGCCAATGCTTCGAAGCCCATTAAAGCGACGTCATCACAATTGCTTGACTCTCCGTGAAACGCTTGCCAAAATAGACGATCAATCAATGCCTGATCAAGATGATCGCAAGGTGGCTTCAGGAAACTGAATAATGAAGGTTGCCATGACTCAAGCTTTCTCGCCCTTAGCCCTGACGCGCAAGTTGATTGCGTTCAATACCGTTAACCCGCCGGGCAACGAGCGGCAATGTGCCCTTTTTGTTGGCGGACTTTTGGAAAATGGTGGTTTTAACGTCAGTTTCCATGATTTTGCCGATGGCAGGACCAGCCTGATTGCCAGGAAAATTTTTAACGATGACCATCCACCGTTGTGTTTCACCGGACATCTTGACACGGTTCCGTTAGGGATGGCCGCATGGCAAGCCGATCCCTTCGGGGGAGAGTTGGACGGAGACAGGCTTTACGGCCGGGGCGCATCCGATATGAAAGGCGGGGTGGCGGCTATCATTCTGGCCGCCCTGCGGATAGCATCCCTGTCCCGCGGTTCTTCCGGGATTGTTCTGGTATTGACGGCCGGTGAAGAGAATGGCTGTGAAGGGGCCGGATTTCTGGCGGCACAGGACGGCGTTCTTGGCAGTGCCGGGGCTCTTGTGGTTGGTGAACCAACCGCCAACTATCCCATGGTAGGGCACAAGGGTGCCTTTTGGTTGGAGGCGGAAGCCACCGGCGTTACCGCACACGGTTCCATGCCGGAACAGGGCGTTAACGCCATCTACAAGGCCGCCCGAGCGATTTTGCAATTGGAATCTTTTGACTTCGGCACGACGCCCCATCCGGTTCTCGGTGCTCCGACGCTCAATATCGGGACCATTACCGGCGGCATCAATGTCAATTCCGTACCCGACCGAGCGGTATTCAGCATCGACATGCGCACGGTGCCGACGCAGGGCTGCGATCAAATTTATGAGGCCCTGCAAGCCTGTATAGGCAAAGAGATCGTCTTGAAGAAAAAAAGTACCGCTCCGGCTGTGGCCTCCGATCCGCAGAATCCATGGATCCGCAGTGTGTTCGAGTTGATGGCATCCTATATCGGAGAGCAGCCCGTGCCCCGCGGTGTGACCTACTTTACGGATGCATCGGCGCTAACAGGCGCTTTCGGTAATATACCCACGATCATACTTGGACCGGGAGAACCAGATCTGGCTCACAAGACAGATGAATTCTGCCTCGTTTCAAAAATCAACGTGGCAACAGATGCCTACACCGAAATTGCCAGAAATTGGTGCCGGATGTGAAAGATTGACCTTCTGTCCGCATTTTTTTATCCAAATCTATTTTTTGGGCGAGGGCGGGTACTGTGCCAGAATTTTATCGACCAGGGAATTTACTTCTTCCGTCGTTTTCTGCGGATCAGATTGCCGGGGCAGGCGCTTTGAACCCGTTCCGCGCCAAATGAGATCGCCATTCTTTGTATCCGTAAAATCGATGATCAACAGACCTTCATCGTAACTCTCGACGTTTGATGTACCGACGCCAATACCACCGTAAGATCCACTGCCGATACCGAATCCGGTACCGACGCCAATACTGACCGGTGACGATTCGATCTTGGATTGGACCACCAGCCGATAAGCCGCTGTAAAATCGGGGATTTCCTTGTCGACCTGTCGCAAGCCTTTGCCGACCAGTGCCTGTTCAACAGCTTTGCGGATCCTGGCGTCGAGCAGCGGGTTGTCCGTCCGGATGTCACCGGTCTTCGGTTGAGCCTCGGACGCCCACCCAAAGGTTTGGAACTGCGAAAAATCGGAGGCGACATCATAGTCTTGACTGACACGGACACTTGCGCATCCGCTCAACACCGTTGCGATCCACAGGTAAACAATCAGGCCTAAAAAATGCATGGGTTCCTCCAAACGATTCCGGATCTTTTAATTGGTCTCCACATCGAACAGCTCCCGGCTACTTCATCTCGGTTTCCGTCAGCGGCGGATATTGGGCCAGGATTTCCGCAACGGTTTCGTTGACAGCCGCCGTGGTCTTTTCCGGATTCGATTGCTGGTTGACACGGCGGGTTCCGATTCCGCGCCAGATTAATAGACTGGAGCCTGCATCCGTGAAATCGATAATCAGGGTTCCCTCATCGTACTGTGTTACGTAAGTACGATAGTCGATACCGCCCCAGAAAGGATACGGATAACCCCAGTAAGGGTAACGGTAGCCATAACCACCGAATCCCGTGTTGAAAGAATCGATTTCAATGCGCGGTCGTACGACGATGTGGTAGGTAACATATAAATCCGGTTGTTCGCCGGGCGTTTGGGAGAGTCCTTTGGTGGTCAATGTTTGTTCCACCGCTCTGCGGACGCGGCGGTCCATGAACTGACTGTCCATCAGTATATCTTTGCTCTTGGGTGCAGGTCCGGGAGCCCAATCAAACGTCCGATAGCGTTGGAAATCCGTCGTCGTGTCGAAATCCTGGCTGACTCGAACGGCGGAACATCCTCCAATGAAAATAATTGCCAACAATAAGGCTATTTTTTTGGCTATGGTCATACGTCTCCATTTCTTAGCAACAGATACACTCCGGCCGAGCACTAAACGTTAAGCCGGCGCGATGAAGGCACTTACCTGTCACAATTGAACGTCCAATGCCGCGCCGCCATACCGTTACCAATTCGGGCGGTATGATCGACAATGGCAGTGCCGGTATCATAGCCCGATACGGCTGCAAATAAAATGTACACACTTCCGCACCGATGCAAGTCCCGCCATTGGCGGATATATTTTATAGTTTGATTTTTGGAGCAAATTCAATATAAATCTGCCCCGAAAGGAGACTGACTCATGGACGCTCGCACCGATACCGACATTTTCGACCGGATCAAGGCTGCCCGTGAACGACTTCGCGGAATAGCGAACGTTACCCCGGTGATGACTTCCAGAACACTCAACCGAATGGTCGGGGCGCAGATCTTTTTGAAATGTGAGAACTTTCAGCGTATTGGTGCTTTCAAGTTCCGCGGAGCCTTCAACGCCATCTCTCGTTTGTCGGATACACAGAAAACCAGGGGGGTGATCACATTTTCTTCCGGTAACCACGCCCAGGCAGTGGCCCTGGTGGGCCGTCTCACCGGTGTGGACACCACAGTGGTTATGCCGGCCGACGCGCCGCGGATTAAGCGTGAAGCCACCGAAGCCTACGGTGCCAAGGTGATCGATTATGATCCCCGGTCAACGTCCCGCGAGGAGATAGCGCGCCGGATACAATTAGAACAAGGCTCGATTTTGATTCCGCCCTATGATCATTACGATGTCATTGCCGGCCAGGGTACTGCCGCTCTCGAACTGATGGAGGAGGAAAGAAACATCGAGATGCTCTTGGTTCCTTGCGGCGGCGGCGGCCTGCTGAGCGGATCGGCGGCAGCCGCCAAGGGGCTGGCTCCCGATTGCCGGGTGATCGGAATCGAGCCGGAGTTAGCCGATGATGCGACCCGATCATTCAAGACCGGCACTCTGCATACCGTGCACAACCCGCCGACCATCGCAGACGGCACCCGAACGCCTTCACTGGGCCAACTGACCTTCCCGCTGATTCGGGAGTATGTGGACGATATGCAGACGGTTTCGGAAACAGATATCATAGATGCCGTCAGGTTTCTTTTTTACCGTCTGAAATTGGTGGTGGAACCCTCCGGCGCTCTCGGGGTGGCGGCACTTCTCAGTGGTCGCGTGACACCGCGGGGCAATGTCGGGGTGATCCTCAGTGGCGGAAACATCGACGGCCCCACCATGTCCAGGATTCTGGGTGCTTGAACACGGATCGGGATGGGTAAAGCTGTTGAAAAATGTCATGAACGCCGGCCAGGCAAAGTCCGGTGCCGATTTTCTGAACCGGAAGCCCGGCCCAGCCTATGATAGCGCTTAGGGGCTGGCCTTGACGACACCCAAGCACTCCGGCTTGCTGCCGGGGTTTGATTATGAACGGAACGGAATTATGTTAAACGAGGCAATCAAGATCTTCACGACCGGTGGGACGATCGATAAACTCTATTTTGATGACCGCAGCGAATATCAGGTGGGTGAGCCCCAAATCGGTAACGTACTGACGGAGGCCAATGTCACCCACAGTTTTGAAATCAACTCGCTGCTGCGCAAAGACAGTTTGGATCTGACAGACGCCGATCGTAACGTGATCTATCAGGCCGTGAAATCGTGTCCTTTGAACCGGATTATCGTCACCCACGGTACCGATACCATGATAACCACGGCAAAAGTGCTCAGGCAGATAACCGGCAAGACGATTGTTTTGACCGGTGCCATGCAGCCGGCCAAGTTTCGATTTACCGATGCGGTGTTCAACATAGCCAGTGCATTCACTGCCGTCCAGTTGCTGCCCGCGGGTGTCTACATCGCAATGAACGGCAAAATCTTCGATCCGGACCAAGTGAGAAAAAACAGAGGGTTGAATTGTTTTGAAATGCGGGAAGAGAAGTAGAATGGCTGATGTCAGGCCGAGACTGTTACGGCCGGAAACCGCACAGGATCTCGATATGGCCCGACAGCTTTTCAGGGAGTATGCCGCATCTCTTGATTTCGACTTGAATTTTCAAGACTTCGACGATGAACTGCGGCGGCTTCCCGGAGATTATGTGCAGCCCGGAGGATGCCTGATCCTTGCCATGTTGGATGCGGAGCCGGTCGGTTGCGTAGCGCTGCGCCGAATTAGCGGTCGCATCTGTGAAATGAAGCGGTTATACATCACACCAACTCGCAGGGGGACCGGTGTCGGCCGGTTGCTTGTAGAAACCATTATAGATTCCGCCCGTCAGATCGGCTACGAGAAGATGCGGCTGGATACGGTACCGTCAATGAATACCGCCCGGTGCCTCTATGCTTCCGTTGGCTTCGAAGAAATTGAACCGTACCGTTACAATCCGATCGATGGCGCCACCTTCATGGAACTTGACCTGTCGTCAATTTCAACTCAGGACCAGAACGACTACAGCGGTTATCAATATGAGCAGGGAAGAAGTGGTTGCCATCGTCGATGAGCAAAACAATCTGGTCGGTTCAGCGCCGCGTTCACACATGCGGACCGACGGCTTGCCTCATCGGGCGACATACATCCTGGTCTTTAATTCCAGAGGCCACCTGTTCGTCCAAAAACGGACCATGATCAAGGATATATACCCGGGGTTTTTCGATGTCGCGACGGGCGGGGTGGTTCTGTCCGGTGAATCTTACGCGACGGCGGCCGTGCGGGAACTTGGCGAGGAGCTTGGAATTCACGGTGTGCCGCTGACTGAGCATTTCGATTTTTACCACCAAGATGCCGGAAACCGGGTGTGGGGACGAGTTTTCACCTGTGTTCATGACGGCGCGGTTGTGCTGCAGGCGGAAGAAGTGGAAAGTGGGGCGTTCTACCGCATCCGGGATATCATCGAACACAGTCGTCGCGAGCCGTATACGCCGGACGGACTATATGTGCTGCGGCGATTTCTATCGCAGGGTACTCCGTCGATTTCTGCACAGGACAAAACCGGATAACGGACGGATGAAATTAAGGGATTGCCAGCAGATCGGGACAGCTTTCGCGGATATGCAACTTATGTTTGTCCCGGGGTCCTGAATCCGGTATGTCAATCCTCGATGATATGTGGTGACTTGTATGCATACGGACACTTCTCTGCAGCGTTTACATAAGACTGGAGGGGGCTTCGATCGCGTCCTTCGTCTACTGCTGCTGTGTGCATTCCTCTGGCAGGGATGCGCCGGTTTCAAATCGCCCGATTCGAACGTCTATCGGGGAAAACCTTCCCGGGACGAACGCTTTTTCAAAGAGCTCGACGCTGCCGTGGCTGCCGGCGGCGTGAAGGAGGTCTCGAGTTTTTCGGTTGACGGGTTCCCATATTTGCGCACGACGCGTTTCCTGGCGGCGATGAAAAATCGGGTCAGCAAAGACAGCCAGGCCGAATTATGGGTGGCGGAGATGCGCCGTTTGGGACGCGAGGCAAAGAAAAGAGAAATCAATAATCTTCCGGAGACGTCCGTGCATGAACTGGCCGTGAGAATCGGCGGGCACCCTGATCGGGCCGCTTTGACGGAAGAAATGATCGATTCTGCGGCGCGGTTGGAAGCCCATGACCGGAGTGACCCAGCGTTTTTCGAAAGGGTTAGAAACGCCGTTCACGTTCCGGATGAATATTCAACCGCCATGCGCATCTTCGGCCTTTACCCTCTTGCCGCGATACCGGTCACCATCGCCGCTCAGAACGCCAATAAAAAGTTCAGGAAGTGGCACCAGACATCGCTGGAAGGCCTACCGGTAGAAGGTCAGTTGATCGTTTCGGTACCTGAGGGCGGCAACGGCTTTACGGACGAAGATCTGGCGCAGATATTCGGTCCCTTCAAGCGCAATGCAATCGGTCTGCCGGATCTGGATGACAAGGATATTTACTCGCTGGCCCGTGCTTTTGCACCGGTTATCGCCCAGGATGTCGTCGCCGTTTATGACCGTTTCGGGGAAGTCGAGTGGCAAGACAACCGGGTGGTTATTAATCCGTTCCGGGCCACTGTTTACTATTACATTACGTATTCATTCATAAATCAGGTTCCCGTGCTGCAGATTAACTATGCTTTCTGGTACTCAGAGAGAAGTGGCAAAAAAGCACCCGCATACGAAAAAGGTCCCCTCGATGGCATCACGGTTCGGGTCAGCCTGGATCAGGCCGGTCATCCGGTCATGGCTGATGTGATGAACAGTTGCGGTTGCTATCATTTTTACGCGCCCCGCAAAGGCGTGGTGACAATTAAAAAACCGACGAACCAAGCGCTGTATCCGTTTGTAGTTACCTGGCTGCCGGAAAAATATCCCGAAAGCCCATTGGCCATCCGGATCAATTCGGGGTGGCATCAAATAGAGCAACTCTATTCCGGAGAGGTGCCGGCCGGGGCCGTGACGTACCGGTTGGTACCTTATGATTTTCTGGAATCATTGCCGCATTCAGACGGCCGCGTGGAAAGCGTATTCGATTCTGATGGAATCATGAAATACTCCCGGCGAATCGAGCCCTATATTCTCTTTTCCATGGGAATTCCCCGCATCGGCTATATGCGTCAGCGCGGTCATCATGCCATCCATATCGTCGGTCGGGCCCATTTCACGGATCCGGACATCTTCGATCGGTATTTCGAGTTCAGATAATAATTTTCGGTAACCCCCCCGCTTTTCTGGGGAGACACCCAAATATTGACGGATACAGGAGTTAACAAATACCCGGTACCATAATTTTTGACCGGAGCGGCAGATCTGAGCGGCCTCGCAAACAGGCCCTTGGTGGATTGATTCGCAGAAGATCTTCACGTCTAACCGCATACGGTTTCAATCCGGATCATGTGTGACACTGTCATGTCCGTCAGAGGATAAACGCCCCGTCCCTTGTCCCGCAAAGCCAGTGATGGAAAATGCCGATTTTGGCGACTCGGGGCCCAAAGGAATTGTCGGCCTGTGGAAGAAACAATAGGTTTTTACAGAAATCTGCTTGACAATCTGTACGATGGCGTCTACTGCCTCGATCGCCAACGGACGATTGTTTTTTGGAACAAGGGTGCCGAACGGCTGACCGGTTACTCCAAAGCCGAAGTCCTCGGGCGCAAATGCTCCGATGACATCCTTGTTCATATGAACGACGGTGGCCATGGTCTGTGTGACCTCGCTTGTCCGGTAGAGCAGTCAATTAAAGGCGGATGCGGTGGAGAAATCGAGGCTCTCTTGCGTCATAAGGAAGGATACCGGGTACCTGTTCTGGTGCGCGTTTCTCCCATTACCAACTCGAATGGGCAGGTGGTCGGTGCCGTCCAGATTTTCTCGGATAACCTTTCGAAAGTAAAACTGAAACAGCGCATCGAAGAACTCCAGAAGCAATCACTGCTCGACCCTCTCACCAAGCTGGCGAACCGGCGCGCCATGGAGATATATTTAGAATCACGCCGCGAGGAGTACCGTCGGTTTCAATGGCCTTTCGGTGTGCTGTTTATAGACATCGATCATTTTAAAACTATCAACGACCGCTATGGACACGTGATGGGCGATGATATATTGAAAATGGTGGCCAATACTCTCTCCCGCAACAATCGTCCGTTCGATATCGTCGGCCGTTGGGGCGGAGAAGAATTCCTCGCCATTATTGCCAACGTTGATCTCGATGAGCTGAAAGAGATCGCCGAACGTTACCGGGTGTTCGTGCGCAAGTCGACGCTGAACCGGTCGGTTGGCCTCATTCGGGTCACCGTGTCGATCGGTGCCACCTTGTGTCGCATAGAAGACAGCTCACTTTCCCTGATTAAACGCGCGGATGACCTCATGTACTACTGCAAAAAAGCGGGGAGAGATTGTGTCAGGATTGACATGCGATAATTAAACCAACCAGAGAGATGAATAACTCTTCAGGAAACGAATTGGTTATGGATTTCGACTCTCCGATCGACCGCCGGCAGACGAACAGTATGAAATGGGACAAGTACAGGGGCCGGGATGTCATTCCCCTGTGGGTGGCCGACATGGATTTCCGATCGCCACCGTCCGTCATCGATGCGCTCTCCCGCCATGCCGCCCATGGCGTATTCGGATATCCCACTGTGCCGCCGGCACTGGTTGACGTCATCCAGTCGCGGTTGGATGAAAATTATGGCTGGAAAGTCAACGAGCAGTGGCTCGTCTGGATACCGGGACTCGTCGCTGGCCTCAACATCGCCTGCCGGGCAGCGGGAGATGATCATGACGATGTGATGACCACCGTTCCTGTTTATCCACCTTTTCTAAAGGCCCCGGAATATTCGGGTCGCCATCTGGTAACCGTGCCGCTGGCATTAACCGGCGGGCGTTGGGAGTTCGATTTGGATCGCATCGATAGCGCCATCGGGCCGTCAACGCGTCTTTTTATTCTGTGTAACCCTCACAACCCTGTGGGGCGCGTGTATAACCGTGATGAACTGACCGCTTTGGCCGGTCTTTGCGAAAAACACGATCTCATTGTCTGTGCCGACGAAATTCACTGCGATCTTATTCTGGACGCGGACAAGCGGCACATACCCTTTGCGATGCTGTCCCCGGAAGTCGCCGACCGAACGATCACCCTGATGGCTCCCAGCAAGACTTACAACATCCCCGGCTTGGGCTGCTCGTTTGCCGTCATACCCCATCCCCGGTTGCGCCAGCGCTTCAAAGTGGCGATGCGCGGTATCGTGCCGATGGTCAACGCCATGGGATTTACCGCCGCGCAGGCCGCTTACCGCGATGGGGGTGAATGGCTCAGCGCTCTGCTTTCATATCTGCGCAGAAGCCGTGATATAGTGGCCACGGCCATCGAGCAGATGCCGGCGGTTTCCGCGACCCACGTCGAAGCCACCTATCTCACCTGGATCGACACGCGCGAAACCGGTATTGAGGATCCGGTCGCCTTTTTCGAAGCGGCAGGGGTGGGACTGTCAGACGGCCGGGAATTTGGCGGGCCGGGATACGTCCGCCTCAATTTCGGTTGTCCACATGCGCTGCTGCAGCGTGGGTTAGAGCGGATGAATAGTGCTCTCGAACAGCTGTGACATAGGGTGTCATCTCTGATGGCATTCATCAACACGATAGCGGAAGGCATGCAATGATCGAAGTTAACGTTCCGGGGTACAAATCGATTCGGATCGAGCATTTGGTTCTGGACCACAACGGAACCCTTGCGGTTGACGGCATCCTGATTGCAGGGGTGAAGGTGTGTCTCGCGGAGTTGTCCGGCAAGCTGAAAATCCATGTGGTTACGGCCGACACTTTCGGTAAAGCCCGGGCGCAGTTGGAAGGCGTGCCCTGCGAGCTTACGGTACTTCCCCCCGGCAACCAGGACCAGGGTAAATTGGCGTTCGTCCAAAAACTCGGCAGTCAGCGCACGGCCTGTATTGGCAATGGCCGCAACGATTGCCTCATGCTGAAAGAGGCGGCCTTGGGAATCGCCGTCATCCTCGCGGAAGGTGCGGCAGCGGAGACGGTCGTCGCGGCCGACGTGGTTTGCGTTGGTATCGTTCCGGCCCTGGAGCTGTTGCTGCACCCGCTGCGGCTGACCGCCACCCTGCGGTCATAATTTTTGCCCACCCCCGTCATCACTACAGGTACTGATGGCAACGCCATGCAATCAGCAATTGTCCATCCATAAATGGCCTTTTTTCCGCTTGTTGATCATCGAGTCAACGGCAAGACCCTGAAGATCGCCTCGCCGTTATTCGATCACCGAATCGGTGTATTCGATCTCGCCGGCCAGGACAAAAATGACTGGGACGTTTTCAAAACTGAAGTTGGGGTTGTTGCTCAGAAAGGATCGATCGATGCGCAGGGTACCGCTGAGATCGTTGCTCACGAAAAATATCGACCCGCCGCCTTCATTGGCCGTGTTTTCCGTCAGGGTGCTGCCGCACACCTCAAGGGTAAAGGTGTTGCCATCGTTGTAAATGCCCCCGCCGCAGCTGCCTCCGGGGGTTCCGGGGCGGACCGGATTGGCGCCAAATCCGATGCCTTGGTTGTGCTCATGACGCTGTTGATTATGGTGAATGAGCCCCCGATGCTGCTCAGAGCGCCGTCGTTGACCCCGATATTACCCAGAGCGTTGCGACCGCCGAAAGTTGATCCAACCACATAGACCGGCTGGTTGTCATACTGGCTGAGTACGCGGACAGCCGCGCCACCGACGTCCGGGCCCTCGATATCGCAGCGGTTATTGAAAAAGCGGCAGTTCACGATCTTGAAACGACCCCCGCGCACAAATATAGCCCCTCCACCACCGGGATCTTCACCGGAGGTATAACCGTTTACGAAGGTCAGGTTCGCACCGTTAGCCGGGGGTGGTCCTAGTCCTGGCAGTGGGAGGTCGTCCAGACCAGGTCCGGATCAAGGGGGTTCATGCATAGAATCCGTCGCTGGCCGCCGCCGCCGAGTGTCACCAAGCCGCCGCCATCGATAACGATCTCTGGGCCGGTATCGTTGAATACTTTGGCGGTTTCCGTGAGGGTCATGGTGACCGGGTCTGGACCGCAATCAAAGACAATCACACCGCCGCCGGCCACCGCCGCGACCAGAGCTGCGATGGAGCAACTCTCCGGGGTTCCGTTGCCTATTATCTGGTCTGAAATACTACTGTCCATGGCTTGCGCCGCCGCCGGAAGGCTGCATAGGGCTTCAGCCGTGCCGGCTTCCGGCCAGTCGTCTGAAAAGTGAATCGTGTTGGTCTCGGTGATCTCCGGAACAAACCCTGAATCGCCCGACCCACAGCCGAAGAGTAGCCCGACCATAAAGAAAAACAGGATGCCGAAGTTGGCGCTGGGAGTATGATAAGGAGTCGATACCATCAGTTCTTTCCCCTCTTTGAAAAATAGGAATTTGCCTTCTCGGCGATTGAATTTATCTCTATACTCGGATTTCAATTTTTTATCGACCGATCCAATTCTAATGTTAAATGGTTAGGACCAAATAATTGGAGAGTATCAGATATTTCGGTTTAATTCTCACATCTACAACAATGGCAAGAAATTCAAGGTATGAGACTTTCAATTCGGCCTCAAAAACCATAAGATGTCAAAAAGGTTGCCGGGGATGTACTTAATCAGTAGAATGGGAAATTTTTCAGTTTCGATGAAATGCCAAAATATTTCAGGAAAACAATAAATGATTGACATTACAACAAAAAATTTGATACGAGAAATTTTCTCTCAACAAATATAATCATATTTCCAAAAGCGATTTAATCATATCTATCCCGACTTTTTTTATGTATATATCGATGGCCAGCACTTTACTTTCTAATATTATTGAATACAGGTTGCAGTGAATTTTGAATTAAAAAAACTTTCGCCACCAAAAGGCAAAGTACTGCCAGATGTGTCATGAAACACTTGAATGAGAACAAAAAAATAATATCAAAACAGTTAGTTAAGTCACTAACGTTTTTTGGATTAATAATCATATTTTCGTTATACTATAATTTCAGAGATATTAAGAAGGAAATAAAAAATTTCGTAAAATCGAAAGGTACAGATGAGATTACAATATATGAGGAAAGATTTTCTGGGCTTTTGGAGTTATTGCCCAAACAAGGTGTCGTCGGTTACATTTCAGATAAATTTGATGATCCGAACCTTGATGCGAAAGCGTTCTTTTTAACCCAATATGCTCTTGCCCCAACTATAGTTGTTAGGGAGAAAATTCGTCCAATGGTAGTGGGCAACTTTGAAAATAGTGAAATTAGAACCGAGGAATATGAAAAAAATGGTCTAAGCCTTTATAAAGATTTTAACAATGGCGTTATGTTATTCGTGCTAAAGGGTCATTAATAGTGATGCTCTTTCCATCCTTGTTTTTTCCTTTTCTCTTGGCTTACCTTTTTTTAAGCGCTATCTGGCCTAAAAAATATAACAGCCTATCCAGCAATTTTCTTAAATTTTCTCTTTCCATTGGCGTAGCATTTGGATTAACGTCCTGTACTTTTTTTATTTGGTTGCAGTTATTCGGTACAGCAGTAAATAATTATATAATATTTGATCTAGTGTTTCTGCTCATCTCTACATTAACCGTTTTATACGCATCAAGATCTATTTTGGGCACCAATAACTCTTGCCACTCTTTTGAACGACAAGAGAAATTGTACATTAATATTTTAGCTACGATCTTTTCTGTCTTGTTTATTTGCTCAATTGTTGTTTTCTCCTTAAGATCTGCAAATGAGCCGCATGGTTTTTAGGATGCTTGGGCCATTTGGAACATGCGCGCAAGGTTTTTATTCAAATACGGTGGATTATTTGACAAATGCATTTTCTAATCTTTATGGTTGGTCGCATCCCGATTATCCCCTTTTGATACCTGGAAGCGTTGCAAGAATCTGGCGCTATTTGGGTAATGAATCACAAATCGCTCCTGTAGTTGTAGCGATGTTTTTTACCTTTGGTACGGTTACAGTGGTCGTTAGCTTCTCTTTCAATGATTCATAGCAAAAGCATAGGATTATTTGCTGGAATGGTGTTGCTGGGAACACCCTATTCTACAAAAACTGGCGCCTGGCAGATCGCAGACATACCTCTTGGTTTCTTTATATTATCAACTATCGTGTTATTCTGTCTTCAGGATTGTATTGGCACTAACTTCAAACTTATTTTTATTTCCGGAGTTATGGCAGGATTTGCAGCATGGACAAAAAACGAAGGCCTTTTATTTGTAACTGCGATAATTATAACACGCTTGATTGTTATTTTGCCCGAGAAGGGATTGAAAGTGTTCCTCAAAGAAATGTGTTTTTTTATTTTAGGATTGTTGCCTATTTTATTGATTCTAATTATTTTTAAGATAAAATATGCACCGAATAATGATTTATTTACTGGCCAGAGTGTTAAATCAATAATGGAAAAATTAAGTAATTTGTCAAGATATTCAGCAATAGGAAAGGCATACTTTTCTTTCTTTTATGATAAAGTTGCAAAAATATGGCTAATTTTACTTCCGCTTGGTTTAATATTTTTTAGGCGGTCTATGGGAAAGATTAATATGGTGAGTGTCAAGACTTGTTTTATCGTTTCGATATATATGCTGGCTGGTTACTTTATTGTGTTTTTGATTACTCCTCACGATCTATCGTGGCACATAGAAACTGCTTTACCTCGATTATTTATTCAATTATGGCCGGTTATTGTATTTTCTTGTTTCCTTCTTTTGTCTTCACCTGAAGAGCTAATGCATAGTTTCGAACGCCCGGTATAGCAGTCTCAGGAGAATGAGTCAGCCAACTTACGCTTGGAAACTCAGCGCAAAGACCCACACAGACACTATCATCTTCAGATCAGGTTACACGGTTTATATATCGTCATTTTTTTAGAGTCAAAATCGACCTCCAATTTTTCAATTGTTCAAAGCACCTGTTTGCCTTGGTATGTGTCAGCCTACCCCTCGATTATTTTAAGTGCTCTTCCGTGTAAAGGGACAGCTCGATCATCCGTTCAAGAAGTTCATCCGTCTGCAGCCCTGGGAAATTGTGGCGCACAAGTTCCTTACAAAACAGGCGGCAAATATAGCGCAGCTTGCGACTCTTGTGTTTGCCGGCATATACAAAGTCCCTGTGCCCGTTGTTAATGACAATGACGTTTTTTTCCTCATCGTATCGTGAACGCCAAATTTCACCCGGCGCCCGACGATAGGTATACCCGGGAAGCCCTTTATTCGCTTTACCGGTATTGGATGATTGGTCTACAAGAGAATCGGTGACGGTTATCAAGGCCTCATCCCTGCAGGTATTGTCACCCTGGCGAACAATGACCTCCAGCGTTGTCAGGCACGGTTCTGCCGGTGCAATGAAAGTGATCGATTCACGGGTATCCTCCTTTAAATGGCCTTCTCCGTCGATAATACTCCATTGATATACCAGGTTTTCCAAAACGACCCTTCGGGAGCGGTCCCGGCAGATAGCACGATATTTTTTGGGCTTGTCAACCGAAACAACACTTGCTTTCGGAGAAATCAGAGCGCTGAACAAGGGGCCCGCATATTCAAAAAACTGTTTTTGACTGCTGTCATTGTCAAGCAGCTCCGGCACATCTTCATGATTTCCATTTTCACGGTCTTTTTTTTCACGGGAATTTCCACGCATGAGTCCACTGGTAAAAAGTGACTTCGATTTATTTTGAGTTTTTCCGCCATAAAAATCAAACCAGTCATATTCTTCTTTCGGTAGCCGCAAAAATGCTTCTTTGAGGGCGCGCTGGACCCTGCGAAGAACCTGGCGGCTGGACCGTTCCTCTTCAGCCTTGCGCTGTTCTTCGATTATTTCTTTAAGGTGTTTTTCAACCGGAAGCATCGCCCGGCATAAAGCGTCAAAATGATCATCATGAATAATGCCTTGGCGCGTGCCCGGGGTGAGAGACAAAAAAGGTGCATCCACGAGGCCTTGGAGATACCCCGCAGTCCATGGCTCTTTATCAAAGGGGTCCAGTTCGGTGATCGAAGGCAAGACGCGCGTACCCCGTCGATATAAACCAACGCGGTTTACGGAACCCGGATCGTTGAGATAAATCTCAAGATAAATATCACCCTGTGCGGTTTCAGCCGGTTTGAGATTATGGAGCAGACGCCCTGTGAATTGCCGCGGGACCACGACGAACTCTTTGCGGCCGGTTCGATCAATGACTTTGACCGTTACCCCTGTTTCTTTGATCCGGTCCCTGAGTTCAGATGCAAGATAGCGTTGAATTTTGTCGCCCGTTAACGACCGTAACCCCGGCAGCAGGGGATAGACCATCATGTCTGTTCCCTTAAAGGGGAGCAATATCCGTTTCTTCGAGACCGCAAAATCCGGCGAATCTTTGGCCATGGTCATCTGGTATGATTCCCCCTCCGCACTGCAACAGGTCATGCTGAGATTCTGGCCGACCGTCCAGAAACTTAGAAGACCAATACCGAATTCTCCTTGAATCCCTTTGGCTCCCTCTGACTTGAACTGCCTCTTGATGGAATCGCAGATGTGGGTCGCCACGCGACGAAAATCCGGCAAACCCTTTGCATTCCTTGGAATGCCCTCGCCATCGTCGCTAATCTTGAGATAGAACGCTCCCCTTTTTTTACCCCGAACAATGACGATTTGTTTAGCCCGAGCATCAATGCTGTTTTCCACAAACTCGGCAACGGCCTTTAATGGATTGGCTTGAGTATTGGCGATGATGCTGATGGCGTTCCAATGATCTGCGATTCGCAGCTTGCCGGAACGAACACCCTTCTTTTTCTTTTTTCTTGTAGTTCCGGGCACCACTGACCTCACGGTAATTCAGAAAAAACGGTTAGGGCTTCGTCAAAAGTAATTTTGTGCTTTTGAAGGTTTTTCTCAGCTTTTTTTTCATCCCAACAAAGGCTATTTTTTCATAATTATTAAATAATTATATCTAAATTATATTGCAAGCGGTTTTTCAGAACATTTTCCAGGATACTGAAAACATTAACGTCCAACTCGACTGAGGCGAGCGCGCTCTTGTCCACTGTGGCGGATCCAACGTTCGACTTTCAAATTTTCAAGCAGCCTATTTTCAAGGTCGTATTTTTGTCCGTCTCTTTTTAACAATTTCGATCGAAGTTGGAAGTTGAGTGTTGGACGTTCAGCTTTTTCCCGTTCTCCGTTGGGCGTTGCAGGTTGGCCGTTCGGTTTTTTGCATTTCGTTCAGCCTTGGACGTTGGACGGGCATTACCACGCCCATTAGCATCAAAGATACACGGGCATCATTTATCACTAATGCACTGGATAAAAACGAACGGATGAGCTTCATTCAGAAACGGGTAGGTCATGCGACAACACGGATGATTGTGGATCATTCTTACCGGTATACCCCGGATCCAGACGACGGCTCCCGCCTGGAAAAATCTTGGAATTCTTACAGGATTATACCAGAGTCAGATGGGTTTGATTTAGAACTTATTGAAAAGATAAAAAAATGGTGGAGGCGGCGGGAGTCGAACCTACTTTTGTCCATACAGCCACAGTGGTTTACCGAATGTTTACTGAATGCCAATTTAGGATTTTTAGCGGAAACATCTCTTGCCGGGCGGGCTGCAGAGAGGGGCAACCGTCGATGGGCTCACGTCCCGCAAAAGGTTCGGTAGGGCTGCACCGAAGGGGGCGGTGGCAGGTGATAGCCGGCCTGTTCCGGCGGATCCTGGTAGGGTTGGGACAAGAAACCCAGCAGTTTTTCCATGACCGTAAAATCGGCCCGCTCCACGGCCGCCTCCAAGGCCTCTTCCACCCGATGGTTGCGAGGGATGATCGCCGGGTTCTGGGTGTTCATGAGCCGGCGGGCTGCCTTCCAGGAATCAGGTTGCCGTTTTAACCGGGCCTGCCAGCGCTCGAACCACTGCTTAAAATCCGGGGCCCGGAACACGGAGGCCTCCGGCAAGGAACCGGATGCCAGGTCGCGGAAGGTGTTGGTAAAATCCGCCCCGTGTCGGTGCATGCAATCGAGCAGGTCCTCCACCAGGGCGCCGTCATCCGATTCCTGGTTCAGCAGTCCCAGTTTGGCTCGCATGCCCGCCAGCCAGTAATGACGGAAGGTGTCTGAAAATCCAGAGATTGCCTCTTTTGCCATCGATACGGCCTCTTGCGGATCCTCGTGAATTAGCGGCAAAAGCGTCTCGGCAAACCGGGCAAGATTCCATTGGGCGATCAGCGGCTGACGGCCGTAAGCGTATCGGCCCTTGTGATCGATGGAACTGAAGACGGTATTCGGATCGTAGGCATCCATGAACGCGCAGGGGCCGTAGTCAATGGTTTCACCGCAAAGGGCCATGTTGTCCGTGTTCATGACGCCGTGGATGAAGCCAACCAGCAGCCAGCGGGCCACCAGGGACGCCTGTCGCTTATTGACGGCACCAAGCAGGGCAAGATACGGATTCCCGTCCGTGGCCAGATCAGGAAAGTGGCGACGGATGGTGTAATCCGCCAGCGTCCGGACCTCGTTGGGGTTGCCCCTCGCCGCCGCATACTCGAAGGTGCCCACGCGGATGTGGCTGGCCGCCGTGCGGGTGAGAATCGCCCCCTGCAGGGCGGTTTCACGGAACACCTGTTCACCAGTGGTCACCACCGCAAGGCTGCGGGTCGTCGGTATGTCCAAGGCGTATAAGGCCTCGCTGATGATATACTCCCGAAGCATCGGCCCCAGGGCCGCCCGCCCGTCCCCCTGCCGCGAAAACGGGGTCCTGCCGGACCCTTTGTACTGGATGTCGAAGCGCTCACCTTTCGGTGTCACTTGCTCGCCCAGCAGTATTGCCCGCCCATCGCCCAGCATGGTGAAATAACCGAACTGATGCCCCGCGTAGGCCTGAGCGAGAGGCTCGGCCCCCTCGGGGATTCTGTTGCCCGAGAAAACGGCGGCGCCCTCGTCGCCCTTTAGGGCATCGGGGTTTAGCCCCAAAAACTGCGCCAGCGCTGCGTTGAAAACCACGAGTTTCGGCGTGCGCACCGGTACTGGATTCAGCCGGACATAGAAAGCCTCCGGCAACCGTGCGTAGCTGTTCTCGAATTTCCACCCGGCGTCCGGGTGGTTTTGTCCGCTGCTGGGCGTCATAGAATCCTCCTGCCTCTCAAATGAAGTGTTTGACAACAAAACATTGGGCTAAGATACCCGGAGGTCAAGAGGAAGCGTGCACAAAATGACGTCCGTTTAGGTACGTTGCCGGTACCAAATGGGGCACACGACGCCTATACGAACATGGATCGATTAAAAGAGCTTGAACGATCAATAGCATTGCCACCTCACCCCGGGGCAATCATTAGGGTGAGAATCATTTCCAAACCATCATATTGATGGGTAGCGAAAATGAAAAGTGCGAAAAACTCTGGACACTACCCATTTGACCAAAATATAGGAGAAATTATCGCTGCGTTACATATTAAAGAACAAGAACCTGTTTACCCATCATTGTTCCACTTTCTTGTTTAATGTGCATTGCCTGAATATTCTCAGGCGTTAGACCATTCAAGGTCTTCTGTCTTGTTGTAACAAGGGTACCTTCATCTAATAGCCCAGCTACAGTTGAAAGTAATTTCCCCTGCTCGGACATATCATCGGTCTCGAACATTGATCTGGTATACATAAATTCCCAGGAAAGGGTGACGCTCTTTAGTTTAAACACGGTGATGTCCAATGAATCCAGCGGGTCATCGATGAAAACAATATGGCCTTGAGGACGGATGCATTCAGCCATCACCTTCCAATGCCTTTCCATTTGAGTCGTACAAAAGATGGCGTCAACTGAATCGGTTCCGGTTGCCTTTAGCTCTTCATAAAGACTGTTTCTGTGGTTCAGGATAGTGTCAGCACCTAAATTCTTGCACCATTCAACTGTTTCCGCCCTCGATGCTGTTGCAAACACTTTCAATCCAGCCCAATGAGCCAACTGTGTTGCTATGGAACCAACGCCTCCCGCACCACCTATTATCAGAATGCTTTTACCGGAGTTGGCACCTGCTTCCGGGACAAAACCCAACCGCTCAAACAGCCCCTCCCACGCAGTTATTGACGTCAAAGGCATGGCCGCGGCATCTTCAGGTGAGAGGTTTTTCGGAGCTAACGCAGCTATTCGCTGATCTACCAGATGATATTCACTATTGCTCCCTGGTCGGGTTATATCACCCGCATAAAAAACCTTATCTCCTGATTTAAATCCGGTCACGCCGTCGCCGGTTTTCTCGACAATCCCATAGGCATCCCAGCCAAGCACGCTATCTTTCTCTGACCGTTGGCGAACCTTTGTATCTACAGGATTCATACCGATGGCAATGACGCGTACCAGGAGATCCTTTGTTCCCGGTTCAGGTATTGGCTGTTCTTCCAAAATAAAGGCTCCAGCGTCTTGTGCTTCGCTACCACTTTTTGCAACTATTGCTTTCATGTGTTCCTCCATTTAATTAGAAAAAATCATTATCAATCAGATTTGTTTCCAACTTGCTCTTACGATATGACAAATTAAAAATTATGCAAATTAATAGTTGTCATATCCCGCATGACTATTTATCATGGTGGTTATGGTAAAAGGACTCGCTTTCATCCATAAATCGGTGTGCATTTTGATCACGGTTGATCGCGTCTTAGAATTACCTTCTTGACGGAAAAAGGTGGTTTAAGGAAGATAAACAGTAGAGTCTGTATTTATCCTCTAACCCCAAAGTCCTTACACCCATGTTTTTGCCCCTGAAAAGTGTTCTCTAAGTCTGATAAACGACCGCTATTGGCAGATTTCTTGATAAAATACACATACAAAATTTGGTCCGACAATAGAGTGTTTAGAGTGTTAGGGTGTCTTTTTTTGCCGGTCCAGCATCGGTATCGGCTGGGTTGCCTTCGCTGATCATGCAGTCCAGGTTCAGATAGGATCCACCGCCCCCCTCTTCACCCATTGATATTTTAGGTTTTCCATATTGTGTCTTCGAATATCCTTGGGGAGATGTTTATTTTAGATGCTTTGCCCTTTTAATTCGATTGTGCTAAGTAGAATCAATGTATACAAATGTACTTTTACTCCTTCACCCAAATCATGTTTAAGATAGGAGCCTATATGGATAAAATTAAAGTGAAAGAAATAATGATCCCGATTTTAAATTACGTGACAGTTCAAAAAGAAAATAGCCTGGTTGAGGTTTTACAGTCTTTGGAGCAGGCCCGGAAATCAGAGAACGAACATGCCCATCGAGACGCAATTGTGGTCGATACAAACGGTGTTTTTATAGGAAAATTAACCATGGTCGATGTTTTTCGGGCCTTGGAGCCTAATTATACAAAGGTCGAACAACAACAGGAAAAGGGTTTCCTTACTGCCGATTTTGTCATGAAGGCTGCCAAAGATTTTAATTTGTGGATTGAACCCACGCAAACCATTTGCGAGCGAGGCAGCCGCTTAAAGGTTTCAGAGGTAATGCATACCCCAGAAAAAATGGAATATATCAAAGAAACAGCCACGCTTGAAGAAGCTTTGCATTTATATGTTATGGGCATCCATCAGCCACTTATCGTGAACAATGAGGACGGTAAAGTTACAGGCGTTTTGCGGTTTGGTGATGTTTTTGAAGCCGTCAGAAAACGATTGTTGAACTGCAGTAGTGCTTAAATTTTTGATTTTAAATGGTGATTACTGCTGAAGTGTCTGATCATTAAATTCAAGGAGTAAAGTCTACATAACGCAGTGATCCCGCAGATATCAACCTCCAGAAATACCAATGTGTTTGAAAATAATCATAACACACCATATCATGCAAAGATTTTCACCCCCGTGGTACGCTGGGGATGACCAAAGCATATCTGTCCTGATCAATTACTGACGCCGTTTCACACAACAATGGAGTTACACGCTTGCCCCTTCCCCTGCCACCCAATGCCCATGCCCTGGCCGTGCTGATCCTTACCGCTGTTTCCCTGATCCTGTTCACCCGTGAAAAGATACCCCTCGAGTCCTCCAGTTTCCTGGTGCTCATCGCTCTGGCCGTTGGGTTCGAAGTCTTTCCGTTCCAGTCGGACGGAGGCGTTTTACACGCCGTGGACTTTTTCCGTGGTTTCGGACATGAGGCGCTGGTTGCCGTCTGCGCCCTGATGATCGCCGGGCAGGGTATAGTCCGCACGGGGGCTCTGGAACCTGTGGGAAGGGTGCTGACGCGGCTCTGGAAGGTGAGCCCGAGCATCTCCCTGCTGCTGACCCTTGTGGTCGGGGCCTTTATCAGCGCGTTCATAAACAATGTTCCCGTTGTCGTACTGTTTCTCCCCATTTTGATCAACGTTTCGCTGCGTACGGGCATGAAAGCCTCTTCCGTGTTGATGCCCATGGGATTCAGCACCCTGCTGGGGGGCGCGTGCACCACCATCGGAACCTCCACAAATCTGCTGGTGGTCTCCGTGGCAGCAGAGATGGGCTTGAAACGGATGGATATGTTCGATTTCCTGGTGCCGGCAGCCATTGCCGGAAGCATCGGTATCGCGTATCTCTGGCTCGTGGCGCCTCGGATCATACCGGAGCGTGAACCAACCCTGGCAGACACGTCTCCCAGGGTTTTCTCCGCCCATCTTGCCATTCTTGAAGGAAGCCCGGTTGAAGGAAAGACGCTGGCCGAAGCCAGAAAAAAAGTTGATGGGGCCATGAAAGTCACGAGCGTGGAGCGCGGGCTTGACAACTTCATGATACCCTTTCCCTCCCTGGTGCTGAAAGCCGGCGACCATCTGGTTATCCGTGACACGCCCGATCGCCTGAAGGAGTTTGAAAAGATACTGGAGGGAACGCTCTATGCGGATGATGCCATGATCGCTCCCGTTGACGAGGAGCACCCGTTAGAGGATGAAGATCAGCAGATCGCGGAGGTTGTCCTCATAGAAGGCTCCCACCTCGTGGGAAGAACTCTCAGCGGAATCCGATTCGCGGATCGTTACGGGATGATTACGCTGGCCCTGCACAGGGCGGGCAAGCACCCGGAAAAGTTATACAATGAAATCGGGGATATCCGTCTGAAGGCCGGGGATATCCTCCTGGTTCAGGGGCCCCGAGAACAGATCGCCGGTCTCAAAAAAGAAAAGGATTTTCTCGTACTCGATGCCACGGCGGATCTGCCTTTTGCTCGTAAGGCACCGGTGGCCCTGCTCATTATGCTGGGCATCATTGTTTCGGCCGCCGTGGGGTTTCTACCCATCGCCATCAGCGCGTCGCTCGGGGCGCTGTTGATGATCTTAACCGGATGCCTGGGATGGCGTGATGCCACGAGTGCACTGAATGCACAGGTCATCCTTATCGTGGCCGCAAGTCTGGCCATCGGGGTTGCACTGCTCAACACGGGCGGTGCGGATTACCTGGCACAGCTTTTTGTTGCCCTGGTAGGGAACACTTCGCCCGCCTTCGTGATCAGCGGGCTGATGCTTCTGATGGGCATCCTCACCAACATCGTTTCCAACAACGCAGCAGCGGTCATCGGCACCCCCATCGCTGTTTCAATTGCCGCCCAGATGGGACAGCCGGCCGAACCGTTTGTCTTGGCCGTACTCTTCGGGGCCAATATGAGCTATGCTACACCGATGGCCTACAAGACCAACCTGCTGGTCATGAACGCGGGGAATTACACCTTCAACGATTTCCTCCGAATTGGGGTGCCGCTGCTTCTAATAATGTGGGTTACGCTTTCCTGGTTGCTTCCTACCATTTACGGTATAAAATAACACCCGCAAAGATGAATAAATGAATACCTGAATACTTGAATATTGAATACTTGAATACTTGTCGGACCGAATTAACTTATTGAAAATCAATGATATAAGTGCTAACTGAGGGACTGTATGGGGTCTTAGACTTACCTTTTTGATGTCAAAAAGGTGGTTTTAAGGAAGATCAACAGTAGAATCTGTATTTATCCTCTAAAACGATTTTAATGATCAATGGCTCGCGCAAATAGACATCATCTACCTGGCTATGTCTGGCATATTACCCATCGATGTCACAAGAGAGAATTCCTGTTAAAATTTGATAAAGATAAATACCGGTGGATACATTGGGCGTTTGAAGCCAAAAAAAGATTTGGACTAAAAATTCTAAACTATACCGCTACATCCAATCACATTCATTTACTAGTCTACGACGGCAAAGTGAATATCATTCCGAAATCAATCCAACTCATAGCCGGCAGAACGGCAAGAGAATATAATCAAAGAAAGAACCGAACGGGAGCATTCTGGCAAGACCGCTATCATGCGACCGCTGTCAAAACCGGCAACCATTTAATCCGATGCTTGGCGTATATTGATCTAAATATGGTGAGAGCCGGTGTTGTGCGCCATCCTTGTGAATGGAAGTTTGGTGGATATAATGAAATCCAAAATCCAAAGCAGCGTTATTCACTGATAGACAGGCAAAAATTAACCGCTTTGCTTGGTATCAAAGACAGCAATCAGCTAGCGGATTATCATCGCAATTGGGTAGAGGAAATTTTGAAAATTGGTTCAAACCAACGCGATGCGAAATGGACGGAAAGCATAGCTGTTGGTGATAAAGATTTTATAATGGAGGCCAAAGCCAAACTGGGTGCCAAGGCAAGGGGCCGTAGAGCATTGGAGAATGATAAAGATTATGAACTTAGAGAATCCCAAAGTCCTTACACCCATGTTTATGCCCCTGAAAAGTGTTCTCTAAGGCTGATAAACGACCACTATTGGCGGATTTCTTAATAAAATACACATATATAGTTTGGTCCGACAACATCGAAATTCTAAGGTAATCCCTTCCCAATGCTGATACGAAATACCCACGCTTCAGATATGGATTATATTATGGAACGAGCCAGATCGCGCAGTCGGAAGCTCGGCTGATAATGTAGCGCGATACCCGACCCATGAAGAAGGCTTTTTCAATACCTCTCCGGCCGATCACCAGCGTACCGTAGTTTCCTTTTTCTGCATATTTCAGCACGGCTTTTCCGGTATTGCCACCTTTTATGGTGACCGTTTCGATCTGTTCGTCTGAAATGCCGCTGTCTTTGAATTTTTGCAATGCATGGGCGTAAAACAGATCGATGCAGGCTTTATCCCCCCTGGCGACGATTTCCTCCAACGCGTCACCGGGTTCATCGCCGAAATCAACCTCGCAATAATCGCGGGCCTTGCTGGTGACATGAAGAAGAGTTAGGCGAGCGTCCGGCATGCCGGTGAGCATGAAGCTGAGGTGATCGATAGCACGAAGTGAAGCCTCGGATCCATCGACGGCAACGGCAAATCTGCTGCCGGTGACCTTGCCATCGACCAGCCATACCGGCGTGACCTGCGAATGTTCGATAATATTGGCTGAGGCACTCTCCAAGACTATTTCCTGCAGGCGTGATAACCCTCTACGGCCAATTACGATGGCGTCATAACGATTCTCCTGACTGTATTCAAGAATGTCTTTGGCCAGACCCAATTTCCTTTGACGCGTGGCGATTTCGATTCGCTCTTCATTGATACCCTGGCGCACCATTTCATTACGCAGTTCGTCAAGTAACCTGTGAGCGGATTCCTTGTTCCTCCTCTGAAGTTTTTCAAGTTCTGTTTTCGTTGCGATATTCTTTTGGGCTTCATCGCTTAAAAACAATGAAATCATTGGCTGGACATGAAAAAGCACATAGTGTAAATCGGGAATGAATGCTGACGCCTGGACGGCGTATTGGACCGCATTTTTTGAATGCCGCGAGTCATCTGCAGAAACAAGAACCTTTTTTCGCATGGAATGCCCTCCGTAGATTGTTTATTGTTAGGTTGAGCGGTTTCCAGCCCAGGCGGGATTCACGGTTCCCAGTTAAAGTGCCATAACTGGTCTCTAACAATCGTGTTACGCATTTATTGGGTTGCATCTATGTTCCCCCGATGGGTGAAAGCGGTCAATCCAAGAAATGGAGTGAAAAGTTAAAGACATGTGAATTTTATCACCTTTTAACCCTGAACTTGAACCGATCAGTTTATGATATTCCGTCCTTATACGTGTCTTTACAAAAAATCCTGATTGTGATTGCAAAATAATTACCAAATATACTGCACAAAATTGGAGTGGCAAGTTCTTTTTGAATTATCACTTCCTCACGCGGTACTTGTCAAATAACAGGACAGGGTATACCTTACTTTCTTTGACCATTCGGTAACGGGCCGACCGCGCCTCGTGGTTTAGATCGGGAGCGCAATCTCGTGAATATCATTTGTGGAGAATGACAACAGGAACTCGCCTTATTAAACCGTTCGGTAAAATTCAACTTATCCGGAGACGATGAGTTAAAATTCTTTTCTCGAACACTTCCTATAAGCAGCACTAGTGTTAGGAGATGAAAATGCCTCAAAATAGGAAAGAGCTTCTGGAACAGCTGAAAAAAAAGTTTGACGACCTGAACTACCGCTGGAACATCGAGCGCAACAAGTATGAAGCCAATGCCCAGCATGCCGGTGCTGAGGCACGCAAGAAATTTGACGATAAACAGAAGGAGTTTACAAAGATTCGCAACGACATGAAAGAAAAGATCAGCGCTCTTGAAGTTGCCAGTGAAAACGCCTGGGAAGATCTGAAGGATGGTGCGGAGAAAACCTGGAATGCACTGAACGAGGCCTTTGACAAAGCGAGCTCCCACTTCAGAAAATAGTACCATAGTGTCAATACCAGACTGAATCCGATAATGCACCCTAACATCTGCGAACCTTCGAATTATGCAGGCATTCTTCGAAAGGCATCACACTCGTGAGTTCAGAATTGATTATCACTATCATTGCCATCGTCGCGGCCTTGGTAGAGATCGCCGGCATCCTTACGGCTGTCCATGCGGTGATGAATACCCGGACGTCCCAGGGGGCCATTGCCTGGGGCATATCGTTGGTGACTTTTCCCTGGTTGGCCCTTCCGCTATATGGCGTTTTCGGACGCAGCAAATTCAAAGGATATGCATCGATACGCCACTTCAGGGATGAGAAGGCCCGGCAGGTGATAGAAGAGTGCTATAAGGAGGCGGTCGAAAATGGCTTGGTCCCAGAGGAACGGTCAAAATTGGAAGGCGCCCTCAGCAAACTAGTGGATTTGCCGGTAACGCGTTTTAACAAAAGCCGTTTGCTTGTTGACGGTGAGGTGACCTTCCGAAGCATTTTCGGTGGCATGGCAACCGCTCAAGAGTATATTCTGGTTGAATTCTTCATCATCAAGGATGACCATCTGGGCCGGGAACTGAAATCCAAGCTCACCAGCAAGGCCAGGGAAAATGTCAGGGTCTATTTTCTGTATGATGAAATCGGCAGTCACAAACTGCCATCGAGTTACATCCGGGAAATGAAGGCAGCGGGAATCTTCACCTCGGCGTTTCACACCACCCAGGGGAAAACCAACCAATTCCAGCTCAACTTCCGTAATCATCGGAAGATTGTCATCGTCGATGGAAAAACGGCCTATGTGGGAGGACACAATGTCGGCGATGAATACGTGTCGGGCCATCCCAAACTGGGGCCCTGGAGAGACACCCATGTCGAGTTGACAGGACCGGTGGTGCAGGAGGTGCAATTTTGTTTCATCCAGGATTGGCTCTGGGCCACCTCCAGCATGCCCGATCTCAATTGGCATCTAACAAAACCGGCTGGTGGCTCTGAAGAAACGCTGATCATTCCGTCCGGCCCTGCCGACCCTTTTGATACGTGTGCACTCATGTTCACGCATGCCATCAACTCTGCCCGGGAACGGATATGGATAGCTAGCCCCATTTCGTCCCCGACAGCCAGATCATCGGGGCATTGAAGCTGGCCGCGCTCAGGGGGGTGGATGTGCGAATCCTTCTTCCCGAAAAGCCGGACCACCGCGTGGTGTATCTGGCGTCCTTTGCCTTTTACCAAAATACCATTCCCCTCGGGATTCAGCTTTACCGTTATACAGCCGGGTTCATGCACCAGAAAGTATTTTTGGTTGATTCGACCTGCGCCGCTGTTGGAACCGCTAACCTGGACAATCGGTCTTTCCGCCTGAATTTTGAGCTGACCTTTCTCAATTATGATCGATTCTTCATCGATCAAATCGATGATATGCTTCAGAATGATTTTGCCCGCAGCCGGAAGGCGGCTTTGGAGGATTACACCGAGAGACCGTTTTACTTCCGGCTCGCGGTTCGGTTTGCGAGCTTGTTATCTCCGATACTTTAACCTATTCGTACTTTTTTACTAGCAAGGGAGAATGCCATAGTGAATATTTGTCGGACCGATTTAACTTTTTTAAAATCATTGATATAATTGCTAACTGAAGGGAAGTATTGAGTCTTAAATTACCTTTTTGATAGCAAAAAGGTGGTTTTAAGGAAGATCAACAAGAGATGGCAGCAATTCCATTAGCGGCCATCAATGGTCTCCAAGCTGTCAACGCACCTTCAAATGTCAAGTTATAAGCAGCTCCCTCGGACCAAAGCAGATCAATGGTTTCTGGATTCCAATCGAGACTCCTCATGTCGCATTCGATAGTTTCTACCAAATGTTCAAGCCCTCGCTGTTCAGCCCGTTTTTCGAGTTCATCTAAAAATTCTCGCGAGAAGTCTACAGCCCGAACCTTAGATCTAAATTTATCCGCCAGAAATAGTGTCCCTGCACCAGTACCGCAACCGATATCCGCTATACGTGGATTTGTTGGTAGCTCTGGAATTTGTGAAATAATATAGTCCAAAAAATCTGTGTCGCCCGGGCCTTGTCTCTCAAGACCTCGATGTAGTTCAATAAGCGCTTTAATGTATTTTTCTTGTTCTTCCATGAAATTCCCTTGGCATAAGACCGTTCATTGTTCGTTAACTTAAAATTAACTTTAAATATTATGGTGGAGGCGGCGTGAGTCGAACTTACGTTGATCCTCACAGCCACAAGGGTTTTCAGCGGTTTACCGAATGTTTACCGAATATGCCCAAGTGGACCGATTTTGTCACACACTCAACCGAACTTTATACATAAAGACGCACCCTTCCTTCCAAAATAAGGAGGACTGGCTCTTATTGTCCTGTCAGTCGGGCAACTCCGTCCCTTGATTCATGATTTCCAGATATCCTGAGTAACTAAAAATCCGATTGCGCTTGCGGGAGGTCAGTTCACGGACAATCCCCAACCGTTGCAGATGTTCCAGGGATTTGTTGACCGTGGCCGGCGTGATACCTGTTTTTTCCACCAGCCACTTGGAAACCGTGATTGGACGACCCATCAGGGTTTGATGCACCCGCAGGGATGACGCTGCAGCCCGGCCAAGTCCACTGATTTTGTCTCGGTCTTCATTGGCAAGATTTACGAGCTGCCTGGCGGTGTCCACCGCCTGGATAGCAGTGACGATGACCGCTTCGGCGAAGAAATCGAGCCAGGCTTCCCAGTTTCCGTTTAAACGAATTTCATTGAGCAGCTCGTAGTAATATTGCCGGTGTGTTTTAAAATATAGGCTAAGATAAAGCATTGGCTCCCGAAGCATTTTTTGTTCGCACAATAGCAATGTGATTAAAATGCGGCCTAAACGACCGTTGCCATCTAAAAACGGATGGATTGTTTCAAACTGCACATGGGCCAATGCGGCCTTGAGCAAGGCAGGGGTGGGTTTCGGCTGGTCATACAGAAACAACTCCAATTTACCCAAACAATCCAACACCTGTTCAGCCGGCGGTGGAACAAAGGCAGCATTGCCGGGTCGGGTACCTCCGATCCAATTCTGGGTTCTGCGAAATTGACCAGGTGTCTGGTTGGAGCCCCGCCCTTTGGAAAGCAACACAGAATGCATTTCTTTGATCAGACGGAGGGACAAGGGAAATCCTTCGGCAAGTCGCTTTAGTCCGAAATCCAGGGCAGCCACATAATTGCTGACCTCACGTACATCGTTCAGCGGTACTCCGGGCTCCATATCCAGTTCAAAAAGCAAGAGATCAGAAAGCGTCGACTGCGTCCCCTCGATCATGGAGGAGAGAACCGCCTCTTTACGAACATACATGTAAAGAAATAGGGAAATGTCTGGTAAAAAGGTCGAGATGCTGTCCAGCCTACCAAGCGCGAATAGCGCATGGTCGAATTTGCTGCGCAACTCCGGCGTCCACTCAATGGAAGGATTCGGCGGCAGCGGGGCAGGGATAAAGGCCCGGGCCTCCTCTCCCACTGTTGAAATCGTAACGTATTGTCCCTGGAGCTCTCGTTTCATTGATTGAAACTGTCCTAAAATAATAGTTCTCTTTATTTTAATATAATGCCGATACTAAAATAACAAAAAACAGAGCAGGAATCAAGCGAGTTGACTAAAATAGCAACCTCGATTGTTTTAGCTTGACCCTTCTTTCTAAAATAAGGCACATGGAAACAAGTTAGGTCACTCACACGATTTAATCCAGCAGCTTCTGCAAGTCCCATTCGGATGTCATCCATAGCAAGAATGCTATGGAACCAGTGGGTCTAAACCATAATTTGATGGATTTAGGAGGTGCCGAATGAAAGCATTCAATAATCCATTTCTTAAAATAAAAACCCAAATTGATAGGGTCGTCAATTTGGGTTTTAATGAATATTTTATCGAAGGAATATATAATTTATAACTAGATCTTGTTATCTAATTTTAATGGTGGAGGCGGCGGGAGTCGAATTCGCGTCCTGTCCAGCAAATAAGAGGCTTCACGGGTTGTTACCGAATGTTTACCGAATATCTACTCTGGTAGAAACCGTTTATCTGCAGGCAGCGGGCAATCCTGTAACGCCCCATAGCCAGATGGTTTTTCCACTTAGCAAAAGAATGTATTTCAAATATTTCACTTGATTTCTAAACTATTATCAGACAAAATGTATTCACTTATCAATAAATGGTAACATTTTGTCTGTGTATTAATGAAAAAGGACCCTATAGACATATTCCGCAGGCACGGTGGCCAGCTTCGAATGAGCAAGGCCATCGAGTATGGCATCACAAGATACATGCTTTATTCGCTCAGGGATAAGGGCGTCATCGAACAGGTGAGCAGAGGCATTTACCGACTGGTGGAGCTGCCGCCGGTATCCGATCCTGATCTGGTTACGGTGAGCCTTCGCTTCCCGAATGCAGTTATCTGCCTCATTTCTGCACTCGCTTACCACGACATCACAACACAGATTCCCCATGCTGTTTCTGTAGCGGTGCAAAGAAAGTCAAGGATCCCTTCACTCGACTATCCCCCCCTCCAGGCGCATCGGTTTTCGGATAGAGCATACGACTCCGGTATCGAAGAGCATCTGATTGATGGTGTGTCTGTCAAAATCTATTGCCCAGAAAAAACCCTGGCCGACTGCTTCAAGTTTCGAAATAAGATTGGAATGGATGTGGTACTCGAAGCGCTAAAACTTTATAGAGAACGAAAGAAGTTCAAACCCATCGAACTCTTGGATTATGCAAAAATATGCCGGGTCGCAATGGTAATGAGGCCATACCTTGAGGCAACGGTATGACGCCGCCCAAATACATGTCCGCGTCTGTGCGCCAGCGCCTCCTCAACCGCGCAAAACGTGACCGGAGACCATTCAACGAACTGCTCCAATACTATGCAATGGAGCGGTTTCTTTACAGGCTCTCTCAATCCGCTCACGTTGAACGATTTGTTCTCAAAGGCGCCATGATGCTGAGAGTCTGGCGTTCGCCGGAGCATCGACCGACCATGGATATTGACATGTTGGGAATAGCAAGCAACGAGGAGGCTGACATCGTTCTGCAGATCAGAGATATCCTGGCAGCGAATGTGGTCGCTGATGGGCTCGCCTTTGATACTGACTCTATTCAAGCTGAGCGAATTGTCGAAGATGCGGATTACGAGGGGATCAGGATTCGGTTCTTGGCCACATTGGGTTCCGCAAAGATCCATATGCGGATTGACATCGGCTTTGGTGATGTCGTGTATCCGGATCCTGAAGAGTCGGATCTCCCGACTTTACTGAATTTCCCACCACCCCGCTTGCTCTGCTACAGCCGCGAGAGTTCTATCTCGGAAAAGTTTGAAGCCATGGTAAAGCTGGGCGCGCTCAACAGCCGAATGAAGGATTTCTACGATATCTGGTTGCTATCCCGACAGTTCGATTTTGATGGTGTTAAGCTGACCGAGGCTATTCGGCTGACCTTTGAACGACGGGGTACGAAACTGCCCCTGGAAATTGAGGCATTCGCTGAGCCTTTCATTGAGGAAAAGCAAACTCAGTGGACGGCATTTTGCAAAAGACTCCAGCAAGATCACGTTCCCTCTTCTTTTGGCGAAATCGTGATTTCCGTAGATCGATTTTTATCGCCTATCGTTTCAGCCCTTTCCACCAACAAACCAAGTCCAGTGAAATGGATTTCGCCTGGTCCGTGGACCTGATTAACCCACCTTGGATTAAGAGGCCTCGGACTTTAAAGGTTTGTAACTATTTCAGTTTAAGATAAAAATTTAGGAAGGAATTGTGTGCGGGATTTTAAATCCCATGCAAAAATCTATAACCCACTGATTTTAAATATAAAGTATTGGTGGAGGCGGCGGGAGTCGAACCCGCGTCCGAAAACATTCCACCCAGACCTCTACATACTTATCCTGAACTTTGAATCTCGTCTTGCGGAACTCCTCCAGGCGGGATGTCCGCAAGACCAACCTGCTATAATTTCGCCTTACCCGTTACAGGTACCCAGGATCGGCTATCCCACTAGTCGACGCCCTTACCAGGCCCGCGGGAGTAGCCTGGCAGGACGGTAGCTATGCAGCTACAGCGTAGGCATAATCGTCTGCGATTATGTTTATGCCCCACCGGTTTTACGAGCTGGCAGGATGCTCGGTATGCAGCCTGAGCTTCTTTGTCCCCGTCGAAGCCGTTTCGCCCCCAATGAAGAGCTCAAAGCTCAAGGCTCAAAGCAATGAGAGGTGAGGGAAATGGTGCTGGGATAAAAAGCTTTTACAGCTTTTTCAAAGAACAAGTTTCAACTAAAATTTAAGAGATTTCAGTAGGTTTGTCAAGTGGTGGCTCAATTCAGGTTCTACCTAATTTGAGCGATTGTCGAGGTTGCCGCAGGTACAAGGAAGAAGCCGTTCCGCTATAGGGACTATGCGGGACGGCTTCTGACGCAGTAGATGTGGTAATCCTCCAGAGGCGGATAAAGATCGGCAATCCCAGAGGGTTTCAAATTTTCAAAATTAAAACCGTTCTAACTCCTCTTGATAAACACAAAATAATGCTTTTTGGAAATTTGAAACGCTCAATTTAGGTTCTAATAACGGCTGGTATACTTCTTGCGCGCGCGCTCCAACACCCGTTGCTCGTCGCGGCGTCGTATCGATTCTCGCTTGTCATATTTTCTTTTGCCCCTGGCCAGGGCCAGAGAAATTTTCACCTTGCCGTCTTTGAAATAGAGTCTCAGGGGTATGAGGGCCGCCCCCTGTTCGTTTGTCTTTCCATAGAGGCGTTTGATTTCGCGCTTGTGCAGCAGCAGCTTGCGTGGACGCAGCGGATCGTGATTGTCATAATAGGCAAAAGGGTAGGGGCTGATGTGCATCTGGTAGACAAACACCTCGCCATTTTTTATCCTGGCATAGGCATCCTTGATGTTTGCCCGTCCCTGGCGCAACGACTTCACCTCGGTCCCCTTGAGAACGATGCCGGCCTCGAAAACATCTTCGATGTGGTAGTTGAACCGGGCTTTGCGGTTTTCGGCAATATTTTTTTTCTGCCCTTTTTCCACGAGCACTTCCTTGCTGCAGGTTGCTATCGACAGTTAAAACGATTCGGTTTCAGCCAGCCAGTGGTTCACCGGTGGGTGGACCAGCGCCGGGTCGCTGCAGCGTTTTTAAAATGATGACTTCGCTGACGGATTATTCCGTCTGGTTGAATTCGGAGAGAATGTTTCCGTATGTGTCGCGCAGGAGCGCGAATACCTTCTCCGCCGACATCAGTTTGAGCGCCTCGTCCACCAGGGCTTCCGTTTCACCGACATTAATGGAGCGGATCATTTGCTTTATGGTCGGTATCGACTGAGGATTCATGCTCAATTCGTCTAGCCCGAGGCCCAAAAGAAGGGGCGTGTGAATCGGATAACCCGCCATTTCACCACAGATGAACATCCGGATGCCGTTTTCTCTGGTGACCTCTGCCAGCCGTTTCAGCATGCGCAGGATGGCCGGGTCGAGCGGCTGAAAGAGATGGGCGACATTCTTGTTATTACGATCGATGGCAAGAGTGTACTGGATCAGGTCGTTGGTGCCGATGCTGAAAAAATCGACCTCTTTTGCGATGACATCCGCCATGATGACGGCTGAGGGAACTTCGATCAGTGCGCCGATCTGCAAATCGGCGTTGTAAAGGATCCCCTCTTTCTCGAGAGAAGCCGCCGCCTCCTGGATGGCTCTTTTGGCCTGGAAAACCTCGTCCACAGTGGCCACCATCGGTAACATGATCCGTACAGTTCCGTGAACCGCGGCCCGCAGGATTGCCCGCAACTGGGTACGGAACACTTCGGGTCGCTGCAGGCAGTATCGAATGCCCCGCAGGCCGAGGGCCGGATTGAGTTCCTGAAATCCGTTCTCGGCTGAAAGCGATTTGTCGCCGTTCACATCGAGGGTTCGGATCGTCACCGGTTTGGGTGCCATTACCTGAACGACATCGGAGTATTTGTCGTAAAGTTCTTCTTCGCTGGGAAAGCGGGGACGACCCATATACTGAAACTCGGTGCGGTAAAGGCCGATGCCGTCGCCACCGTATGTGACGACCGAAACCACCTCCTCGGGCAGTTCGATGTTTCCCAGCACCTTCATGTTCTGGCCGTCAAGTGTCTTGGCCGGGAGGCGGCTGCTGCGGCTGATGGCCGCTTTGCGGCGCTCGTATCGCATACGTCGTTCTTCATATTCGAGCAGGGTTTCCTCGGTCGGGTGTACGATGACCGCACCGTTATTGCCGTCCAGGATGACAATATTGTCATTGTTTATGGTCGCGGTGGCGTTACCCAGGGCAAGCACGGCGGGGATTTCAAGGGTGCGGGCAATAATGCCGGTGTGAGAGGCCTTGCCGCCCTTGTCGGTGATGAATCCTTTGATTCGCTCCAGTCGAATCTGGCTGGTTTCCGCCGGCGACAGATCTTTGGCCACGAGAATGACCCGTTTGTCGATCATGCCGATATTGACCTGTTTGGCTCCTACAAGATTGCCCATGATGCGCTCGGACAGGTGGACGACATCCATTGCGCGTTCTTTTAGATAGGGATCCGACATGCCCTGAAAAATCGTTTTGAGATGGGTCACAACCTGTCTCAGGGCCCACTCGGCGTTAACCTGATCCTGTTCGATGGCAGCGATGGTTTTGCCGTAAAGCAATTTGTCCTTCAGGAGCACTTCCTGCGTTTCCAAAATGCTGGTCTGCTGGCGGAATTCCTCGGGGGTGTCCTCTATGATGGTCCTCAATTCGTCCCGCGATTTCTTGACAGCGGCCTTGAAACGCTTGACTTCATCCTGTATTTTTTCCTTCTGGATCGGATATCGGGTGACGACGTCGACACCTTCCTTGTCGACCAGGTATGCCTTGCCGATGCAAATACCGGGTGAGGCGCCGATTCCGGTGAGCATGAATTCCTTTTCGCTGGTTTGCTGCATGAAACGTTATTCTCCAAATCCGTTTTCGATCAACTGCGAGATAGCATTCAGAACTTCCAGATCCGAGGGGTCCTCGATGATGATGGCGACCTTTGTTCCCCGGGGGCATTCGAGCGCCAGCAGGTCCATGATACTCGTCGCCTCTGCCGATTCCCCGCCTTTTACCAGCCATACCTTAGCGCTGGCCCTGGCAGCCAAATTGGCAATCTGAGCGGCCGATCGCGCGTGCAGGCCAAGCGCATTGATAATCACGGTTTCTCTGGATATCTTTTTCTGACTGTCAACCATAGCCTGCTGCACGTTTCCGTCGGCCGGCATTTTTTCCTGAAACGACATCCGCCTTGCTGAGCTGCCGGTTGTCGCACCGGTGCGGTTCTGTCTACCGCGCTCCGGTTTGGCTGCAAATTCAGCCGTTACGGCCGTTACCGATGCCTCCCATTAATGAAAACATGCGTGATGTGATGCTGGAACCCATGGTTCCTGATGGCCGGCTGAGCAGGGCAAGGGGCGGGGAGCACAGTCTGTATCGCCGTAACAAAAACAGGTATTCTTAGCAGCACCATTATGGCTTGTCAATTCCAAATCGTTGACACCTATGGGAAATGTTGCTACCACATCACCAGTTGCGGCCGGAGCCGGAAGACCGGAAAATCTGGGCCTGAGATCGTCGATAAGTGGTTTTTGGCTGCCGGTTGTGTTTTCCAACAACTGTCGTGTGGAGGAGATGCGAGATGACGGACAACATATTGATTTTCGGGAAGAACACATGACCCTTCACCAAGGAAGCTCGGGCAGCTCACACGAAAGCGGGCAAAGACTTCGAGTACATCGACATCTATTCATCAACCGGGAAGCTCGATACCATGCTGAAGTATTCCAAGGGCGTGCGCAAGGTGCCGGTCATCGTCGCTGCGGGCAAAGTAACCGTCGGTTGGGAGGGTAATTCCTGAGGTGTCTGATCGGGCGGCAGGTTGCCGCACGGGAACGGACCGAGACCGACCCCGGTCGGTTGGGCGTTGTGTCCATGCGTCGATAGTTTGTTTGGCCGGTTATTTTCAAACCGGTGCCGATGTTCCTCTAACCCTCTGTTTCTTAAAAAATATTCTGATTGATGTCCCCTATGAGAGAACCGCGTGTCTAAAAATTTGAAGCATAAAAAGCACGGCCGTCAGCTCGAAACAAGATCCCGCGAATTGGCGGCAGCGGCCGTTCGACCGAAGGAGAACAATGCAGACCTGCGGCGACGCAACCAATACCTTACCGCACTGCACGAAACCGCCATCGGTTTGCTCGACCTTCTCGACAAGGAAGAACTGCTCGAGACCATTCTTTATCGTGCAGCCTTGCTGACTGGATCGGGGCACGGTTACATCTACCTGTTGGAACCGTGCCAAACCCGGATGCAGATGCAGGTCGGTATGGGGTTCTTTAAAGGTCAGCTCGGCCGGCGCGTGAGAACCGGTGAAGGCATGGGCGGCAGGGTCTGGCAGACGGAAAAGCCGGTGGTGGTCGAGGACTACCAATCCTGGTCCGGGCGGCTGCCGGATAGAAGCCTCGACCCATTGGGTCCCATTGTGGGGATTCCGTTAAGATCGGAAAAAGGTGTACTGGGTGTTATCGGGCTGGCACGGGTGGAAGATGACAAGCGCTTCCAGGAAGAAGATGTCACGATACTGAGCCGTTTTGCCGAACTGGCCCTTTTAGCGCTCGAGAAGGCTCAGTTGATCACCGATGCCCGCCGCGAGTTGGAAGAGAGAATCAAGACCGAGGCCATCCTGCGAGACAGCGAAAAGTTGTACCGATCCCTGTTGGAGTCTTCTCCGGATCCGGTGGTGGTCTACGACATCGAAGGCCGGGCCACCCACGTCAACCCCGCTTTCGAGCGCACCTTCGGCTTTGTGCGCGAAGAGCTTCTGGGAAAGCCGATCGAATTCGTGCCCGAGGAGCATTTACCGGAAACAAGGGCCGCTATTGAGAGCATGCTCAGCGGCCACACCATCCAGTTGTTTGAAACCAAGCGGTCGACCAAGGACGGTCGCATACTGGATGTCCAGATAAGCTCAAGACTCTATAACGACCGTGACGGAAAGCCGGGCGGGAATATCGTCATCCTCCGGGATATCAGTGCCGCCAAGAAGGTCGAGGAGGAGTTGCGGCAGTATCGCGACCAGTTGGAGGAACTGGTCGCCGAACGTACCGCCGAACTGGCGCAAACAAATGCCCGTCTGGCCCGGGAAGTCGAGGATCGCAAACGGGTCGAGAAAAAACTGCGCAAGCGCGAAGTGGAGCTCAAAGCCCAGTCCCATCATCTGGTAGAGGTCAACACGGCACTCAGGGTCTTGTTGAAACAGCGTGAAGACGACAAAAAAGAATTGTCCGACAATGTTCTGGCCAACGTTAAGGAACTGATCGGCCCCTACCTCGAACGACTCAAGAAGAGCCGCCTGAGCACCGATCAGGTGACGCTCGTCAGCATTCTCGAATCGAACCTGAACAACATTATCACGCCTTTTATCAGCCAGTTTGCAGCGCGGAACATCAATCTGACCCCCACTGAAATACGGGTGGCCAACCTGGTCAAAGAAGGTAAAACCAACAAGGAGATTGCCGCCCTGCTGTGCCTTTCCAAAAACACCATCCTGTTTCACCGCTACAACATCCGCAAGAAACTTGGTATCAAAAACAAGAAAATAAATCTCCAGGCTCACCTGATGTCCGCCGAATAATAGTGGTTATTACCCACTATTATACCACTATATTATAAACTTGACATCGCCGGAATATTCTGTATTTATAGGAAAAAATAAAGTAGCTACTTTGTAGCTTGGATAGGCCGCCGCTGTTCGCCCGATACACGAATCCGGTTCCATCATTGCCCGAACACTTACGCGAGGGAGACGAACATTTCCGGTGTAATGTCGGTTGTTTTCGAAGATACTTTTACGCTTGACTAAAGAATAGGCATAATATAGAACGCCCTTTACGGAATGAATGTTATTCATGCACAGGAGCGGCCGCTTTGGAATTCAGATGGTTTCGATTCGAACAGCATGAACGCATTTGCGAAACACTTCCATAACACCATGCGATGGTGTGCGATCAAATTCAGCCTGAAACCGGCAGGTACGCGTTCACTGATGCTGCTTATCTGGATGAGAAAAACAAGGTCTGGAGCAAAGGCCTTTTTTTGTTTGAGCCGAGGCCATGACGCCTCACTCGACACGACCTGAAGCCCAACGGAATCCCATGGACACTTTGAAAATAGCGGATGTGACACTCTCTTTCGGTGGCCTGAACGCTCTGACCAATGTAAATCTGGACATCGAACCGGGCCTCATCACCTCCATCATCGGACCGAATGGGGCTGGAAAGACCAGTATACTGAACTGCATCTCCGGTTTTTATCACCCCAATGCGGGGGATATCTTCTACGGTGAACACCGCCTGACCCGGTCGTCGCCGCATCAGGTGTCCAACCTCGGTATTGCCCGAGCGTTCCAAAATATCGAACTCTTTCGCGGCATGACCGTGCTTGACAACCTGATGCTCGCGCGGCATCAGAATCTCAAATACAATTTTTTTCAAGCCGTCGTTTTCTTCGGCAAGGCGTCGCGGCAGGAAGCCGAAAACCGGCATTTTGTCGAAGATGTGATCGACTTCATGGAACTCGAGCCCTACCGCAAAAGAACGGTCGGCAGTCTTGCCTATGGTATTCAAAAGCGGGTGGAGGTTGCGCGGGCCCTGACACTCGGGCCGAAGTTGCTGTTGCTGGATGAACCCATGGCCGGCATGAACGTCGAAGAAAAAGAAGACGTGGTGCGCTTCATCATTGATATTCAGAAGGAGCGCAATGCGACCGTCGTGCTGGTTGAACATGATCTCGGGGTCGTGATGGACATTTCGGACTATGTCTATGTTCTCGATTTCGGCGAGTTGATCGGGGCCGGAAAACCGGAAGAAGTCGCCAAAGATCCAAAGGTCATTGAAGCCTATATCGGGGAAGATTAATATCGGACACCAGGTAACAATTTATGGAAGAGAACAAAGATATTCTTGACTACACGATTCCTCAGTTGCTGCGCTGGCGGGTCCGTCATTCGGGCGACAAAGTCGCCCTGCGGGAGAAAGACTTCGGTCGCTGGATCAGCTACACGTGGAAAGAATATTACGAATATGTCCGCAAGACAGCTGTCGGGCTCGAGAAAATCGGACTGAAAAAGGACGATAAACTGGCGCTTATTGCCGACAACATACCCGAGGTGCTCATGGTGGCCATCGGGGCCCAGGCCGCCGGCGGCATATCTGCCGGGATTTACCAATCGAGCCTGCCCAATGAAATCGCCGACATCCTCAACTACATGGACGTCGCTATCGTTTTCTGTGACGACCAGGAACAGGTCGATAAACTCATCGAGGTGCGCGACCGGATTCCGAAGGTCAAGAAGGTGATTTACGAAGATCCGCGCGGTATGCGTGGATACCGCGCGGATGAATGGTTCATCTTGATCGACGACCTGTATGCGTTGGGTGAAGAAGTCCTCAAAGAAAACCCGCAACGTTTCGAGGAAATGATCGAACGGGGGCGACCGGACGATGTGTGCCATCTTTGCCAGACGTCAGGGACGACCGGGCTGCCCAAGGGTTCCATGATGACGCACCGCAACTACATCAATATGGGGGTGCAGATCACCAAGGTCGACAATCTCGATGAAGGCGACGAATATGTATCGTTTCTGCCATTTGCGTGGATCGGCGAGCAGATGAATTCTTTCGGCGTGGCCATGGCCTCCGGTATTACGGTCAATTTTCCCGAGTCGGTCGAAACGGCCATGGAAGACTTAAAGGAAATCGGTCCGCATTTCATGTTCGGTGCCCCCCGAATCTATGAGACGCTTCGGTCTCAGATCTGGTTGAAGATCGACGATTCGTACTGGCTGAATCGTCGATTTTACGAATATTTCATGAAAGTCGGCGAACGAGCGGCCGTCTACCGCATGTCCGGGCAGAAGATGCCTTTCGCGCTTCGCATCACGTCCTGGCTGGGTAAAGCAATGGTCTTTGTGCCGCTGATCAACCAGATCGGCATGTTGCGTCTGCGCAGGGCTTACACCGGCGGTGCGGCCCTCGGCCCGGATCTGTTCACATTCTATCAGGCCATTGGCGTCAACCTGAAGCAGATCTACGGTCAGACGGAAATTACCGGCATCGCCTACATGCATCGCGACGGCGACGTGCGTCCGGATACGGTCGGGGTTCCCCTGCCGGAAACCGAATGCAAAATATCCGAAGAGGGTGAAATCTTGTCCCGTTCTCCGTCTGTAACGGCCGGGTATTACAAATTGGACGACAAGACCGAAGAACTGCTCGAAGGCGGGTGGCTGCATTCCGGTGACGCCGGTTTCATCGACCATGACGGTCATCTGGTGGTCATCGACCGGCTGTCGGATGTCATGCACAACAACACCGGAGACATGTTCAGCCCGATGTTTCTGGAAAACAAGCTCAAATTCAGCCCATACGTCAAAGAGGCGGTCATCTTCGGCGATCAAAAGGCGTATGTGGCCGCCCTGATCAATATCGATCCGATCGTGGTCGGCAAATGGGCCGAGGATCGCGGGATATCCTTCACGACCTTCATGGATCTTTCCGCCAAATCGGAGGTCGCCGATCTGATGATAAAGCAGGTGGTCGAATTCAACCGGACGGTAGAAAAAGAGCATTTCAAAATTCACCGCTTTGCCATTCTCTATAAGTTGCTGGACGTCGATGACGGCGAGCTAACCAAGACCGGCAAGATCCGTCGCAAGTTCATCCGGGAAAAATACGAAGACCTTTACACGGCCTTCTACGATAACAGTGTCAGTGAGAAGCAGGTCGAGGCCTTTTTCCAGTATCAGGACGGACAGACAACAAATGTCCAAACAACGATTAAGTTTTACACCATGGAATGAGGTGACATGAGCTACTTTTTGCAACTGGTCGTCAGCGGCATCGTGGTCGGGTCGATCTACGCGCTGTCTGCATTGGGATTCGTGCTGATTTACAAGTCGAGCCGCGTTTTGAACATTGCCCACGGGCAACTGATCGCCACGGGTGCATTCATCACCTACGCGCTCGCCGTGTGGGTCGGAATCCACATTGCACTGGCCTTCTTCCTGAGCCTGGTGATCACTTTTTTCATTGCCATGAGCGTGGAGCGCGTGTTCCTGCGCCGCCTCATCGGTGAGCCGATCATCTCGGTCATCATGGTGACCATTGGACTGATGTCCATCCTGGACGGCCTGATCTACCTGACGCCTTTTGGGACATACAACCTTTCGTTTCCCGAATTTCTGCCGACCACCCCCATCCAGGATGGGCGGCGTTTCCATCAGCTGGACCCAACTGGTCGGGGTGATTATAACGGCCATTCTCATCGGCGGTTTCTCCTGGTTTTTCAGAAAATCAACCCTGGGGATCTCCATGCGAGCGGTGTCCGATGACCAACTGGCGTCCATGTCCATCGGCATCTCCATTCCGCGGGTGTTCGGCCTGGCCTGGGCGGCGGCCGGTCTCAGCGCGGCGGCAGCCGGGGCCATTATCGGAAACATTACCGGGCTCAATTTCGAAACCCTGCACGCGTTCGGCATCACCGTGTTTCCGGTCGTCATTCTCGGTGGACTCGATTCGATTATCGGCGCCGTGGTGGCCGGGATCATCATGGGCCTCATCCAGCAGTTCGCCGCCGGCTACCTGGACGGCCTCTGGGGGTTGAACGGCACGGCAAACCTGCTGCCCTATATCATTCTGCTGATTATTTTGTTATTCAAACCACACGGATTGTTTGGAATCCACGAAATTGAGCGGGTGTAGATCATGGCTGTAAACCGATGGCTGGCAACCGGCAACTACTTCACGACATACCAGGAAGAGCAGCGCATATTCCAGACCAGTCTCGACCGTATGGTATTCATTGCCTTCCTGATTGTCTTGTTTATCTGGCCCTTGCTCTTCGAAGTCAGCAACAAGTACATGCTGGTTATCGACAACATTCTGATCGCCATCATCGCGGTGCTGGGTTTGAACCTGCTGACCGGGTTTGCCGGCTTGATTTCCATCGGGCATGCCGCCTTCGTCGGCGTCGGTGCGTATACCCTGGCGTCTTTCTCGCGGGTACTCGGCGACTCGCATGTGCTCATCACGCACGCCTGGCCGTTAATGCTGCTGGTTTCCGGGGGTGTCGGGGCCGTGGTCGGGGCTTTCGTCGGATTGCCCGCACTGAGGCTCAAACACCTCTACCTGGCGATCGCCACGCTTTCTTTCCAGATGATTTTCCTGTGGATCATCAACTTCTCGACCTTCTTCAACCAGGGTCAGACCATATTCGTCGGACGGGCCTATTGGGTTACCGGGGAAGTGTCGCGGGGTGACCACTATGTTTTCTGGTACTACGTCATGCTGGTGATTGTTGTCGTGTTCGGTTTCGGCGTACGCAATCTTATGCGCACCCGCTACGGCCGCTGCCTGGTTGCGGTGCGCGACAATGATCGCGCTGCCGATGCGATGGGGATGCATCCCGGATTGACCAAAGTGTATGCCTTTGCCCTGGCCGGATTTTTTGCCGGAGTGGCCGGAGCGCTGCATACCTACCTCTTTCGAGGTGCCGGCTTTGAATCTTTCACGCTGCACCACTCCATCACGTATCTGGCCATGGCCATCGTCGGCGGCCTGGGAACCCTGGTCGGGTCTTTTTTCGGTCCGGCGGCCATCTACCTGCTCGACCTGCAGGTCGAGCAGGTGGCCGAGCTCGCGAGCAAAGTATTTTCAGAAACGATGAACCTCTCTACGGGCCTTCGCCCGCTGACTTTCGGCTTGGTTATCGTTTTGTTTCTGATGTTCGAACCGCGCGGCATCGCCAATTGGTGGCGAATCGCGCGATCGTATTTCAAGCTGTGGCCGTTCCGATATTAGGATGGCTGCACCACCACCGACCGCTGATAAGGACCGGCGGTTGATTGGGCATTGAAAATAGATCGTATTTTTCAGCCAACCACAACCAAAATGAATGGGAGGAAAAAATGAGCACCAAAAAATGGACATGCTTCTCTGTGGTATTGACCGCGCTGTTTCTTGTGATCTGCGCCATGAACGTTCAGGCCGCAGATACCCACAAACTCGCTTCGTCCCTGGCGATTACCGGCCCGACATCCGATGCCGGAAACCCGTATTCGAAGGGCATGGAAGACTACATCCGCTACGCCAACGATGAAAAACTGTTGGGCGATGACAAGGTCGAAATCGACATTCGGGATGATCAATACAAGACCGACGTCACCAAACGTAATTTCGAAGAATTTCTCGGTGAGGGCATCGTGCTCTACCTGAATTATTCCACCGGCAGCACGCTGGGTTTGAAACGGGATTTCGAAGAAGAGAAGATTGCGGTAATTCCGGCTTCATTTCATCGCGGCAACCTGGATGATTCCAACTACATCTTCCTGCCCATCGCCTCTTACTCCGCCCAGGTCATCGGATTGGGAGAGTATGTGGCCAACAACCACAAGGACGGTAAAGCCAAAGTGGCCCTGTTCATTCACCCGTCGGCTTTCGGGCGCGGGCCTGTGGAAGACCTCCAAAAAGCTGTTGCGGCCGGTTTGAACATCGAGATCGTCGAGGTGGTCGAGCACGGCAAGGATCTGGACAACACCGCCACCCTGCAACGCCTGAAAAACAAGGGCGTCCAGTATGTCATCAGCCACACCGTGCAGTCCCCGGTGGCGACGCTGCTCAACGACGCCCAGCGCCTGGGCGTGACCGCCAAATCCTTCGGTGAGCCGGGAAAACTGACCTTTCTGGGCGCACACTACACCGGCGGCACCGACCTGGTCGATCTGGCCGGATCGGCGGCGGAAGACTTTTACTGGACGACATCCTACAAACTGACCTCAGAACCGGGGCCCTGGACGGATCAGCAGCTGGCCCTGGCAAAGCGTTATGGCCGCGACGATAAGACGGCCAATTCTCACAACTACACCAACGGCGTCATGGTGACCCAGATTGCTGTTGAAACGATGAAACGCGCCAAGGAAAAAGGTAAGAAAATCGACCGTGCCGCGCTCTACGAGGAACTTCTGGCCATGAACGGCGCTAACGCGTACACGCCGTTTACCACCGTGGGCCCGATCACCTATTCCAAAACCGACAAGGAAGGCGTCGACGTGCTGCAGCTCTACGCGGTTAAAGACGGCGTGTTTCGAGCGGTTGGCAAGCCGTATGCCCCCGAGTATTACAAAAAGCTTAAATAGGCTACGGATGCGGTAAACGACCGCCAGGCGGATTTTTATTGCCTGGCCGTACATATGGAGGTTGGCGGTTTTTTTAAACTGCCAACCTCCCGGTTCAGCAGTTCGATGACTTGACTAGAAGTGGTTTAAAAACTCCCGATCACGCCTAAGTAAAAGGCGTGGGACGACGAAAAACGAAGCATACGCGGGCGTATGTATTCAGTGTCCGGGACAGGGTTCCCTGATACTGACTCAGGTGGGTCACAACGCCGTGACTTGTCTGCCCGCCTGAGGCGGGTAAACCTTTGGCGGCTTGGGTGTTAGATGGGGTTTTGAAACCTTTTCTGCCCAGATGGCGGGTGGATCCGGTCGGAAGGTACGGTAAGCATGGATGCGGCGGAGAAAAACGGTTATCTTCTCGAAGTAAACAACATCGAGGTCGTGTATCACGACATCATACAGGTCCTGCGCGGCGTCAGCATTAACGTGCCGGAAGGGGGCATCGTCGCGCTGCTCGGGACAAATGGTGCCGGTAAGACCACCACCCTGAGGGCGATCAGTGGACTGCTCAAGCCGGAGAACGGGTTCATCAAGGAAGGCTACATTCATTTCCGGGGTGTGGACCTCACCAACCGGCTTGGCACCGAAGTGGTCAAGCACGGGGCGGTTATGGTGCCGGAGGGGCGCCGGGTGTTCAAGCATCTGACGGTGGATGAAAATATCCGGGCCGGATCGATCACCCGCAAAGACGGTGCGGCATCGGTTCGAAAAGACCTGAAGCTGATGTACGAGCATTTTCCGCGGCTGGCGCGGGTGACCAACCGACTCGCCGGCTACTGCTCGGGTGGCGAGCAGCAAATGATCGCGATTGCACGGGCACTGATGGCATCTCCCCGAATGCTGATGCTCGATGAGCCGTCATTGGGCCTGGCGCCGTTGCTGGTCAAGGAGATATTCGAAAACGTCCAGCTTATCAATCAGGAGATGGAGACAACCATCCTGGTCGTCGAACAGAATGCCAAAGTGGCGCTAGAGGTATCGACCTATGCCTACATCATGGAATCCGGTAAAATTGTGATGGAGGGACCGTCAAAGGAACTGAAAAACAATCCGGATGTCAAAGAATTTTACATGGGCATCACCCAGGGCGGGCGGCGCAAATCTTTCAAGAATGTCAAATCCTACAAAAGACGCAAGCGGTGGATGTAGTATGATCTGTGCGATGAACGAAACGGGTTCGGCCGCAGACGCGAAAAGGAGAACGGAATGAAATTTCTGGTCGGTTATACCGGTTCCAAGGAATCCAAAGCCGCACTGGCGCTTGCCAGGGATTTTGCAAAGATTCACGGTGCAAATGTCATCGTGATGACATCGATGGAAGGGGGCAAGGGAGAGTCGCTCGACGAGATCGGCAAAGTCGAGTATGAACTCAAAACGGCCTGCAAGTTCATCGAAGAGGCAGGAATCGCGTGCGAAACCAAGCACTTCGCAAGGGGATTGTCGCCGGGGGAAGACATCGTCAGATTCGCCGAGGAGAATGACATCGATCATGTTTTCGTCGGCATCGAGAAAAAATCCAAAACCCGGAAGATGCTCCTGGGATCCACCGCCCAATACATTATTCTCAAGGCGCCGTGCCCGGTGACGACGGCAAAGTAAACCCCAAAAATTCTATTATCAGGGTGACCACATTGGGTCTTTACGACTTTACTTTTTATGATCTCATTAATCGCAATGCGCGGATATTTGCGGGGCTTTGCGCCTGGTATGAAATTGACGATGACCGTACACTTTCCTTTGGAGATTACAAGGTCGCCGTTGACCGTATAGCCCAGAGCCTTAGAAACGCCGGTGTCACCAAAGGCGATCGATTGGGCATACTCGGCAAAAACAGCCTCGAATATTTCCTGGTTTACGGCGCTGCCACCGCCCTGGGCGCCATCGTTTTGCCGGTTAACTGGCGTCTGTCGGCCGAGGAAGTCTGCTTCAATTTGAACGACGGCACACCGGCCGTGCTCTTCGTTGACCAAGAATATCAGGAACTGATCAATGATAATAAAAGCCAACTGCCTAGCGTGAGGTTATTTTACAACTTGAAGGCCGACGCGGGCGAATTTGCACCTTTCACTTCCCTGTCAAATCATGCGGAAAGATTTGACGCGGCGGCCGCGAACGTTTCGCCCGACGACGGGTTGGTGATCATCCATACGGCCGCCGTTGCCGGAAGACCCAGGGGTGCCCTGCTGAGCCACAACAATGTTCTCTGCGCCAACATGCACCTCATGCAACTATTCAACATCACCACCCGCGACGTCCACCTGAACCTGCTGCCGATGTTTCACATTGCCGGATTGGTGATGATCACCAGCACGTTTCACAGCGGTGCTTCCAGTGCGAACATGAGCAAATTCGATGCCACCCGGGCGGTCGACCTGATTGAACACCGCAAAGCCAGCATCATGTTTGATTTTTCACCCATCCTGGGGTCCATCGTGGAGGAAGCCGAAAAAACCGGTCGGGATATTCGTGCGCTCCGGGGCGTTTTAGGACTCGACACGCCCGAGACGATCGAAAAATACCAGAAAGCGACCGGTGGCACTTTTTACAACATGTATGGCCAGACGGAAACCACTTGCCTGACGACCCTCGGAAAATACGACGAGAAACCGGGTTCGGCCGGCACGGTCATCCAGTTGGCCGAAGTTCGGTTGGTGGATGATCACGATCGATTCGTTGAAACGGGGCAGGTGGGCGAGATCGTCATGAAAGGCCCCATGATCTTCAAAGGGTATTGGAACCTGCCCGAAGACAATGCCCGCACCTTCAGGGAGGGATGGCATCACACCGGCGATCTGGGGCGGTTCGATGCGGATGGGTATTTATGGTACGCCGGTCGCAAGGCCGAAAAAGAGCTGATCAAGCCCGGGGGAGAAAACGTCTATCCGGCAGAAGTGGAAAAGGTAATTCTGCAGCATCCGGCTGTCGATAAAACCGTCGTCTTCGGGGTTCCGGACCCGAAGTGGAAAGAGGCGATCAAAGCGGTCTGCCAGTTGAAAAAGGATGCTCGCCTTAATGCCGATGAACTGATCCAGTTTGTAGGCGAACGCATCGCGCGGTTCAAAAAACCCCGCCATGTCGAATTTACGACGGATCTGCCGTTGTTGGAGGACGGTTCTCCCGACCGTGCCAAAATCAAGGAAATGTTCGCAGAACCCCGCGGATAGCGTCGGGGGACTGTTGATTCGCCGTCGCGAGTCCTTACTGGAATCGATAACAAAACCATCTCCAATGACGCTTCCGATCAGGAGTTTATCATGGTCAGAACAGAGATTTCCCTTTTTCTAAAGAACGCACCCGGCGAACTTGGCAAGCTGGCCTTGCTGTTTTCCGAAGCAGGCATCAACATCGACGCCCTGACCATTCAGGACGCTTCGGCCTATGTACAGGAGCTCTTTCACGCCAGGGGAAAGGCGCTCAAGCGGATTGCATCGGCGGCCAGCTACAATTCGATGCGCATGGATTCGGCCAAATTTGCCTTGATCCGTCTGCTGGTCGGGGACACCGACAAGGCCGTCGATCTGTTGTCGAAAAACGATTATCTGTTCGACATCATGCCGGTCATCGCGCTCGAGCTTGACAACCGCCCGGGTGAATTGGCCAGAATCGCCGGCAAATTCGGTGAAGAGGGCATCAACATCAACTATGTTTACGGCTCTGTTTCTTCGGCGGAAGAAAAATGCCTGTTCGTGTTCTGCCCTGAAGATGTCGAGCTGGCCGCCCGCATATTCAAATAAAATCGCGCAGCGATTTTATGTAACGCGGCGATGCCGCTCCGGGGTGATGGGCGTCCAATGATATTCACGGCGACGGTTGAATCCAACCGGCCTAACGGGCCAACCGGCCAACGGGAAAACCGTTAAGTGCCGTATTCGTAGAATCCGCGTTTGGTTTTGCGACCCAGCCAGCCGGCTTCGACGTATTTTCGCAGTAGGGGACAGGGACGGTACTTGGAGTCATTGAAACCGTTGTAGATGGTTTCCATGATCGCCAGGCAGGTGTCCAGGCCGATCAGATCGGCCAGTGCCAGGGGACCCATGGGATGATTCATGCCCAGCTTCATCACCGTGTCGATGTCTTCGCGCTTTCCCACCCCATGATAGAGGCAGTAAATCGCTTCGTTGATCATCGGCATCAAGATTCGGTTGGCGATGAAACCGGGGTAGTCGTTGGCCTCGGCCGGTGTCTTGCCGAATTTTTCCGCCAGGTTCCAGGTCAGCTTAAACGTTTCCGCCGATGTGGCGATGCCTCGTATGATTTCCACCAGTTTCATGAGCGGGACAGGGTTCATGAAGTGCATGCCGATGACCTTGTCGGGACGCTCGGTTTGGGCGGCGATACGTCCGATGGGAATAGAGGACGTGTTGGTTGCCAATATGACCGACGGGCTGCACATCCGGTCCAGGTCTTTGAAGATCTGGAACTTGAGAGGCTCGTTCTCCGTCGCTGCTTCGACGATAAAATCGGCCTTGGCCATGTCCTTCAGGTCGGCACTGGTCTGAATCCTGCCCAAGAGGGTCGACTTTTCCTCGCTGCTCAATTTGCCCTTCTCGACGCTTCGCGCCAGAATCTTATCGATAGCGGCCAAGCCCCGCTCGGCAAACTCCGATTTGATGTCGTTCATGATGACGTTCAGCCCGCTGGCAGCCGCGACCTGCGCGATGCCGCTGCCCATTTGTCCGGCTCCGATGACGCCGAAGGTGTTGATGCCCATTCTTCCTCCTTCAAGGGGTGATTTCGTAATAAATCCAATCTCTGCGTTGTGCTGCGCTTCGCAGGCGCTGCGGAGTACGGGCAGTACGCCTCGCGCCGCGAAAGCTTCCACGCCTTGACCTTGGCCTTATTACGAAACCACTTCTAAGAATTATGTCTATCGACCCATCTAATTACTGTAGTTTTTTGATAAAATGCCTAAAATCCCTGTCTACCAACCCGCAACCCGCACCCCGCACCCCGCAACTCGCAACCCGGTTCCTATCTTTTAACAACCATCGCCACTGCCTCACCGCCTCCCAGGCAGAGGGAGGCGAGTCCGGTTTTGCTGTCCCGCCGGATCATTTCGTGCAGCAGCGTCACCAGTACACGGCATCCGCTGGCACCGATCGGATGCCCCAGGGCGACACTGCCGCCGTTGACGTTGACCACTGCCGGATCGAGCTGGAGTTCGCGCAAGACGGCCACGGTGGAGCCGCTGAAAGCCTCGTTGATCTCATACAGGTCGACATCTTTGACACCAAGGCCCTCTTTTGCGAGACAGCGGGGAATAGCCCAGATCGGTGCGACCAGGACGTATTTCATGTCGATACCAAAAGAGGCCTGGGCGCCGATGGATGCAAGGATGCGGCAGCCCAGCGCTTCGGCTGTTTCCCGGGCCATAACGGTTACGGCAGCAGCACCGTCGCTGATGATCGACGCATTGCCGGCTGTTCCCGTACCGCCATCCTTGAAGGCCGGTTTCATTTTGGCCAGATAATCGTAAGAGGTTTCCCGGGGGCATTCATCCGTGTCGAATACGGCGGTTTGGCCTTTTCGTCCGCGAACCTCGACCGGAACGATTTCTTCCTTGAAGCGTCCGGCGGCAATGACATCTAATGCGCGGCGGTAGGATTCCGCTGCGTAACGGTCCTGGTCCTCCCGGCTGATGGCGTATTTTTCCGCACACAGTTCGTTGGACAGTCCCATATGAAAATCATTGACGATATCCCACAATCCATCGTGCATCATGTGGTCCTGCAGCTTTCCCGGCCCCATGCGATACCCGAAGCGGGCCTTTTCCAGGAAGTAGGGAGCCAGGGACATGTTCTCCATCCCGCCGGCCACCACGACGTCCGCATCCCCCAGCTGGATGGCCTGGGCCGCGAGCATGACCGCTTTGAGCGACGAGCCGCAGACCTTGTTGACCGTGATGCATGCCGTATCCCACGGCATGTCGGCCTTGACGGCGGCCTGCTTGGCCGGGTTCTGACCGTATCCGCAGGGAAGGACCTGCCCCATGATGACTTCATTGACCTTATCCTTGGATATGCCGGCCCGACTGACGGCTGCATCGATGACAGTGGCTCCAAGCTGGGTAGCGCCAACGCTGCCCAATGATCCGTTAAAGCTTCCCAACGCTGTTCGCACCGCACTGACGATAACGGCTTCTCTCATAGTCATCCTCCTTGCTTAACCGGCGCTTTTCCAAATGGATGGCGTTCTGCGCTTCTGAATCGAAGGTTACATGTTTCGGCGATACTGTCCGCCGACTTTATAAAGTGCCTGGGTAATCTGGCCCAGCGAGCAGAACCGCACGGCGTCCATCAGGGCGGCGAAAATGTTCTCGTTTCGGAGGGCCGTTTCCTGCAGTTGTTTCAGCGCAGCGGGCGCCTCACTTTCATGACGTTGCTTAAATTCATCCAATCGATTGAGCTGCGATTCTTTTTCTGTCTCGGTGGCCCGTGCCAGTTCAACCGTATCTATCAACTGGTTGTGTTCGGCGTTGGGGTCGCGGAAGGTGTTGACCCCGATGATGGGCATTTGCCCCGTGTGTTTGAGCGTCTCGTAGTAAATTGATTCCTCCTGGATTTTACTGCGCTGGTAGCCGGTTTCCATGGCTCCCAGGACGCCGCCGCGCGCGGTGATGCGGTCGAACTCCATCAGGACGGCCTCCTCAACCAGACGCGTGAGTTCCTCCACGATAAAACTCCCCTGGTTGAAATTTTCGATCCTGGTCAGTCCCCACTCCCGGTTTATGATCATCTGGATGGCCAGGGCGCGGCGGACGGATTCCGTGCTGGGGGTGGTGATGGCCTCGTCGAAGGCGTTGGTGTGCAGGCTGTTGCAGTTGTCGTAGATGGCGATAAGTGCCTGCAGCGTCGTCCGAATGTCATTGAACTGTATGTCCTGACTGTGCAGAGATCGGCCCGAGGTCTGAATGTGATATTTCAACATCTGGGAACGCTCGGAGCCGGCGTATTTGTCGCGCATGGCCACGGCCCAGATACGGCGGGCCACGCGGCCGATGACGGTGTATTCCGGATCCATGCCGTTGGAGAAAAAGAAAGAGAGATTCGGCGCAAAGCTGTCGATCGGCATGTTGCGTGAGAGGTAGTACTCGACATAGGTGAAACCGTTGGCCAGGGTGAAGGCCAGCTGGGAGATCGGATTGGCGCCGGCTTCGGCGATGTGGTAGCCGGAAATGGATACCGAGTAGAAGTTGCGCACATTGTTTTCGATGAAGTACGCCTGGATGTCACCCATCATTTTCAAGGCGAAATCGATGGAGAAAATACAGGTATTCTGTCCCTGGTCTTCCTTGAGGATGTCGGCCTGAACGGTGCCGCGCACGTTTGCGAGCACGTCGGCACGAATATGACGATAGTTCTCCGGTGCGGGGGGCTTGCCATTTTCGGAAGTATATCGCTCCACCTGCTGGTCGATGGCGGCATTGAGAAACATGGCTAAAATGATCGGCGCCGGGCCGTTGATGGTCATCGATACCGATGTGCCGGGGGCGCACAGCTCAAAGCCGCTGTAGAGAACCTTGACGTCGTCCAGGGTGCAGATGCTCACGCCCGATGTGCCGACTTTGCCATAGATATCCGGTCGCCGGTCCGGGTCATAGCCATAAAGCGTCACCGAGTCGAAAGCGGTGGACAGGCGCTTGGCCTCGTAATCGGCGGAGAGGAGTTTGAAACGCCGGTTGGTGCGGGCCGGATCGCCTTCGCCGGCGAACATGCGCGTGGGGTCCTCATCGACCCGCTTGAGCGGGAACACGCCGGCTGTGAATGGAAACCGTCCGGGCACGTTCTCTTCGCGCATCCAGCGGTAGATTTCACCTGGATCCTCGAACTTGGGAAGTACAATTTTGGGAATCTTTTTGCGGGACAGGGATTCGGTGAACAGCGGTAGCCGGATTTCGTGGCCCCGCACCTTGTAGACCAACTCGTCCCCACTATAGGCTTCCCGGACGTCCCGCCATTGGTCCAGCACCTTGCGGGTCTCTTCCCGGATGCTTTCGCGGGCTTCGGCATCATGTTCTTTCAAGCGCGAGAGAAGTTCATCCGGAGCATCGCCGATCATGGCGATGACTTCCTCTATGTGCCACGCGGCCCGCAGTTTTTGCGACTGTGCGGCCGTCCGCTGGTGATAGCTCCGGACCGTATCGCCGATTTCCGATAAATAGCGGGTGCGTTCCGGCGGAATGATGATGGTTTTGGAGGTAGAGGTTTTGGTTTCCGTCCGGGGCAGACTCGAGGTCAATTTGACCCCGGTCTTTGCGGCAATCGTGTCCAACAGGGCGTGATAGAGGGCCGTCACGCCGTCATCGTTGAACTTTGATGCAATGGTGCCGAAAACCGGCATGTCTTCCGGAGCTTTATCCCAGGCGTTACGGTTACGTTGAACCTGTTTGCGGACATCGCGAACGGCATCCTCGCTGCCGCGTTTTTCATACTTGTTGACGACCACAATGTCCGCAAAATCGAGCATGTCGATTTTTTCGAGCTGGGAGGCGGCACCGAACTCGCTGGTCATGGCGTAGATGGAAACATCCACCAGATCGGTGATCATTGAATCGCCCTGGCCGATGCCGGCGGTTTCGGCGATGATCAGGTCGTACCCGGCCGCCTTGGCCACTAAAATACCTTCGGCAAGAGCGGCAGGGATTTCTGTCTGTGAACGGCGGGTGGCCAGAGAGCGCATGTAGACCCTTTGGCTGCCGATGGCATTCATTCGGATTCGGTCGCCCAGCAGGGCGCCGCCGGTCTTGCGCCGCGAAGGGTCGCAGCTGATGATGGCCACGTGAAGATCTTCGAGATCATGGAGCATGCGGACAATCAGTTCATCGGTCAATGAAGATTTGCCGGCCCCGCCGGTACCGGTGAGCCCAATGACAGGCACCTTGCGCTTCTGCAGTTTTTCGTGAAGTCGGGCTCTGAGTTCCGCCAGGTGACCGTTCTCCAGGGTTTTGGCCTGTTCCACGGCGGTGATCAGGTTGGCCACGAGCTGTTTGTTTTCGGGGTTGAGAGTGTCGAAGGTAAAATCGAAATTCTTGACGGTGGGAAAATCGAGCTGGCGCACCATGTGGTTGATCATTCCCTGAAGGCCCAGCCGGGCGCCGTCCTCGGGAGAATAGATTTTCGTGATCCCGTAGGTTTCGAGTTCTCTGATTTCATCCGGCACAATGACGCCGCCGCCACCGCCGAAGACTTTGATATGAGAAGCGTTTCGCTCTCTGAGCAGGTCGATCATGTACTTGAAGAATTCGATGTGTCCGCCCTGATAGCTGGATACGGCCACACCCTGAACGTCTTCCTCGATGGCGGCATCGACGATGTCCTGCACCGAACGGTTGTGACCGAGATGGATGACCTCTGCGCCGGTGGCCTGGAGAAGCCGGCGCATAATATTGATGGCGGCATCATGACCGTCGAATAGTGAAGTCGCCGTGACCACGCGGATGTTGTTTTCGGGTGTGTAAACCTCGGTAGCTGCGCTCATAGCCCCTCCTGTTCAGGTGCTGAAGAACTTGATGAATTGGGATGTCACACGGGTTTGGTGCATGCTCGGAATCACCGGACCGGTTCGGTGCACATGCGCAAGATAAACTCGGTCTGCATGTCGATATAGTCATCGATCGTATAATGACGGCCGAAAAACCAGCGTCTGAAAGTCCACATGTGCCCTAATACCGATATGTTGTGGGCGGCCATTTCGATGGAGCGCTCGTTAAGGGTCGGCAGGTCACCGGATGATGCAATTCGGGCCAGAACCGCCACAAAAAGACCGGTTATCCGCAGCTCGTTCTCGAGCACCCTTTTTTGCCACTGTGCCGGCAATGAGCGCGTTTCCTGATAGATGAGCAGGATAAAATCACTCATGCGGTGGCAAACGAGAAAGTATTCGCGGATCATCTGGGCCAGGGCGTCCCGTCCGCCGGTGGATTTTGCCAGCGTGTCGGTTACGAGACGTTCGACTTCGGCATGAATAGAGTCGCAAACCAGATAAAGGACATCCTCTTTGGAGGCCACATACTCGTAGAGAGAACCGATGGAAAAACCGGCCGCTTTGGCGATTTGCCGGGTTGTGGTTTTGTGAAACCCGTTTTTGATAAACAGTTTGACCGCGGCTTTGGCGATCTGGTTGCGTCGGCGTTCGACGAGTTCGGGGTTTTTAATCTGGGTCGGAATATCTTGGGTTCGACTGACCTCGTGCATGACATATTTCCGTCTGTCGGGTTTAGACAAAGGCAAAGAAATAAAACCGCATTATCCGCTGTAACGCCGAGAAAAACCGAACGAGCGCTCATTCGAATCTTTACCATGCGACCCGTTTTTTTGTCAAGTTTTTCCATTGCCCCAGTGTCACCGGTATTACCGTCGTGGGCGATGGGCCCAAAATTTTTATATGCTTGTTATTATTCACAATATTTTCTATATTATTTTCACGATGTTCCTCCAGAACCATTAAAATTCCTGTTGACAAACCGTTCCCCATGCAGTTATTTTATAGCTACCTGAACGAGCGCTCGCTCAGAACAGGTTCCCGCAAAAAGGTGCATGTTATTCTGTGTTCACGCACCTGCGTGTTGATGCAAACCGTTAACGCGGCAGTGCATCGAAATAACACCGGATTCGACGGTCTCGGCAGCGCATGGTTTGCGCGGCCGATGTGTAATTTGTACGCGCGTCGGCACTCGGTTCGACCGTGGCTATGTTCGAAAGGAGGATGTCGTGGATTTTGATTTGACCAGGGAGCAGGAGATGATCCGCCGGGAAGTGCGTCGATTCGCTCAAGGTGAAATCGCTCCTGTGGTCGGCGAACTGGATGACAGGGAAGAGTTTTCGCCGCAACTGACGCGCAAGATGGGTGAAATCGGCCTCTTCGGCATGTTCGTGCCGGAAGCATACGATGGGCAGGAGATGGATTATCTCTCCTACATTATTTCCGTAGAGGAAGTGGCCCGGATCGACGGTTCGCAAGCGGCGACCATTGCCGCCGGCAATTCCCTCGGGATCGGTCCCATTTTCTACTTCGGCACCGAGGAACAGAAGAAAAAATATCTTCCCGAACTTTGCCGCGGAGAGGCGCTGTGGGGTTTTGGCCTGACGGAACCGACGGCCGGTTCAGATGCCGGGGGTAGCCAGACCACCGCTGCGCCGGATGGGGATGAGTGGGTGCTTAACGGATCGAAGATTTTTATTACCAACGCTGCCTGCGAGATGTCCCTGGGGGTCACCGTTCAAGCCGTGACCGGAAAACGCCCCAACGGAAAACTCGAATATACCTGCTTCCTGGTGGAACACGGAACGCCAGGATTCAAAGCCGTTCCGATGCATCGCAAGATGATGTGGCGGTCTTCAAACACGGCCGAACTTTACTTCGACAACGTCCGTGTCCCGGGAAAAAACATGCTCGGTCAGCCGGGTGACGGATTTCATCAGATGCTGAAAACTCTCGATGGCGGGCGACTTTCGATCGCCGCCATGGGTCTCGGTGGCGCCCAGGGCGCATACGAGATGGCGCTGAAATATGCCCGGGAACGGGTCCAGTTCGGGCAACCCATTTCAAAATTTCAAGCTGTGGCGTTTAAACTGGCCGACTGCGCGGTGGCAATTGAATGCGCCCGCAACCTGCTCTACAAGGCCTGCTGGCTTAAAGACCAAGGCCGGCCGTTCGAGAAGGAGGCCGCCATGGCCAAGCTTTACTGTTCCGAGACCATGGGTATGGTGGTGGATCATGCGGTGCAGGTCCATGGCGGATACGGGTTGATGAAAGACTACCACGTGGAACGGTTTTACCGGGACCACAAGCTTCTTGAAATCGGCGAGGGTACATCCGAAGTGCAGCGCATCGTTATATCGCGGTATATCGGGTGCTGAGATAAAATCGCACAGCGATTTTATATAACGCGGCGTTGCCGCTCCAGAAAAGATGTTTAAGGCATGTATTTGATGCAGGAATGACTGCGCAATTACGAGCGAGTGTCGATCGTAGGGTCGATTCCGAGACGGTGCGTCATAAATTCGTGCGGTGATTTTATATAATGCGGCGTTGCCGCTCTGGGAGGATGATATGGCTGAACCGATTCTTTTAACAGACGAAAACGATGGGATACTGATGCTTACCCTTAACCGTCCGGAGGTCATGAACGCGCTGAATTTTCCGCTGCTCCACGAGCTCAGGGAACAGGTGGAATCGGTGCGGTTCAGGTCCGACATTCGAGTGCTGATCATTACAGGAAGCGGAGAAAAAGCCTTCTGTTCCGGTGCGGATCTCAAAGAACGCGCCGGCCTGAAGCCGGACAAGGTCAAGGAGTACATTTTTACGATCCGCAATCTCTTCACGACCATCGAGTTTTTAAACAAACCGGTCATCGCGGCGGTGAACGGCCTGGCGCTCGGCGGCGGCACGGAACTCGCCCTGGCCAGCGATATCCGCATCGCCGCTGACACAGCCACCATGGGGTTGACCGAAGCCCGCCTGGCCATTATCCCGGGTGCCGGTGGTACCCAGCGACTGCCGCGGCTGGTGGGCAAGGGCAAAGCCAAAGAGCTGATTTTCACCGGACGCCGGGTCGGCGCTGCCGAAGCGCTCGCAATCGGTTTGGTGAACAACGTCTGCCCACCGGGAGAACTGCTCGATGAATGCCGAAAAATGGCCGCTATGATCTGTGAAACCGGTCCCATCGCCGTCGAGCAGGCCAAGTATGCCATCAACTACGGACTGGAAACCGATCTGCACACCGGACTGGCCATCGAATCAAATGCCTACTGGGTTTGCATACCAACCGAAGACCGTCTGGAGGGTTTGACGGCTTTTCGGGAGAAACGCAAGCCGGTGTACAAGGGGAAGTAAGGGGGGAAGGTTGGCCGGTTGGTTGCCCGTTAGCCGGTTAGCCCGTTGGCCGGTTGGGGAGTGAGTGACATTAAATGGAGTATTCTAATTGATTGAGCAACAACGAACCTTTTTTAAAAGTGAGGTGAAAGAATGACGGAATACGATTATTGGAAAATTTTTCCGAGAATGCCCAAAAAAGTGACCATAGGCGACATCACGGTCAGAGACGGATTTCAGCACCTGGAAAAATTCATCTCAACCCGCGCAAAAATTTTTTATGCCCAGGAAATGATCTTTGCCGGCTGCCGAAACATCGAGGTTACCAACCTCGGCAACCCGTATCTAATGCCTCAGTTCACTGACGCCGAGGAGGTGCTGGCGGCATTGCGGAGCGATCTATTCAAAAGGCGGTGCAGCAAGCGCGGGATCAATCCGGATGACATTTGTGTGACGGCCGTAACGATCCGGGAGGGGGCTGTGGATCAGGCCATTCGCCTGAAGGAGAAAGGGATCGGGCCGGACCGCTGCTTGATGATGGTGTCCACGGAAGAACAGCACCACTTTGCCAATTCCGGCCTCACCCTGCCCGAATACTGGAAGGAAGCCGAACGGGCCATTAAAAAGTGTCGGGACGCGGGTTTGAAAATGTGCGGTACGGTCAGCACCATTTGGGGCAGCCCGATTGCCGGAGCCACGGAACTTCAGGATGCGGTGGAGTTTACCAAGCGCTGGCTGTCTATCGGTGCTTCCGACATCGAGCACGCCGATCACGATGGCAGTGCCTCGGCCCCGGAAGTGTACCGCTACTTCTCCATGATTTTGGACCAGATTCCGGATACATCCGTCCACATTGCCCATTTCCACGAAACCAAGCGCGTGTCTTCGGCATCGGTTCTGGCCACGTTGCAGGCCGGAATTACACATTTCGAAGCAACGCTGGGGGGCATGGGCGGCCAGCCGGCTAATTTTCTGGATGATTGCCCGGTACCGGGTACCGGAGACTACTACTACGAGGATCCCCGTTACGTGGGGCTGACCTGTCTGGAGGATATGCTGGTTCAGATCGATGAGATGGGCATCGCGCACGGCTACGACGTCGATCGGGTGCTCTGGCTCGGAAGGCAGATCGAACGGACCGTGGGTAAAAGGCTGCGCAGCGAGGCTGTCATCAATGGCCGGACCCTGAAGGAAGGCCATCCAAAGTTTGCACGGCCCGGCCTCAGCAAGCGTAAAGAAAAACTGGGGGAACAACCACGCCAGAACGTTCCCGCTGATTGGTCTCCCAGCGCGGTACTACCAGAGCGGTTTCAGCCTTAATAATCATAGGTATACCCCCAACTTTGCTGGGGAGTTTCCCAACGTTTGACAGTCCCGGGAGTTAACGAATAAATGCGACGATGATTACTATAGTTCAATGACTGTCTGTTTGTCAGAAAGGATGGTTTTAAAAGACCGCTTTGAGCGGTTCACAAGCCATTCCTCCGGCATTGCCGTAGGTCGTTGAATCTGTTCCGGTTTGTGGTCGTCGATCCGGTTGTCCCGTCAACGCGTTGACAGGCTGATCAACCGGCCGGCGGCCGTGACAGTTCGCCAGCCGGCAAGGAGGTTTCGATGACATTCACTCAGGGAAAAATCGAAGATCTTTCGCAGGAAGAACTCTCGCGTCTGGTATTGGACATGTTCCATCGGATCGTCGTCCACTACGGGTTGTGGTTTACCGAAGTGCGGCACCAGATGGGGCTTGACGCGGCCCTGAAAGCCCTGGGTGCGGCCTCGGAACGCAGCGTCGAAATTCAGCTTAAAAGGTTGTCCAGGCAACTTGGTTTTCGAATGCAAAACGGTGTCCCCGAACCGTTGCTGAAGATGTCGAAGGATTCCCTGCTTGCGCTTCTTGACAGTGTGTCGGTAAACTGGTTGGCCAACGACGGGGTCTGGTTTCAGGCCGTCGAATTCGATCACGGGATGAACGATGCCAAGCGCTGCAACGATTCTTGCTGGGCCCATTTTTCGCCATTCGAGGCCTGGTCGATCAAAAGACTCCTCGACCTTCCGTCGCAACCCGGTCTGGGTGGTCTGAAAAAAGCCTTGCAGTACCGACTCTATGCCCGCATCAACACCCAGTCTTTTATCGAAGAAGGGTCCGGACAGTCTCGTATTTCAGATGAACGACTGCCGCGTGCAGTCGGCACGCAAGCGCAAGGGGCTCGAGGATTATCCCTGCAAAACCGGCGGTCTGGTGGAGTATGCCTACTTTGCCCGAACGATCGACCCGCGGATTTCGACGGCCTGTATCAGCTGTCCACCCGATTCTCATCCGGACGACTATTTTTGCGCCTGGCGCTTTACGCTGGTGGATAACCCTTTGACTGCGGGCGGTCGCTGACAAGCCGTGATGTATACTTCTTATTATCGATCTCAGCCCTCCACCTCTGGTGGAGGCCCCGGAAAGGTTCTACCGTAACGTTGTGTTTTTTTTTTGTGTTCATTTTCTTTCGCGTGAAAGAAAACGAACCAAAAGAAACCGCCCGTGTCCCGCTTGATCCTGCGCGTCGTCGATGCGGCCGGAGCGCGCGGAAACTCGCCCGCCTGCGGCGGACTCAAACAGGTCCGCGCGCTGTTTTCCGGCCCCCTCGCCGATGCTCGGCGCGGGACAAAGGGGAATAACCAGAACCTAAACAGCGTTTCAAGCCCCCCTCAGGGGGCTACCTGAGGCCTCCCGCTCTGCGATAGGAGCCTCACTGATTACGCTGACCCGCCGCTTCAACGTGAACGGTATCACGTTATTGGCACGAACCGTTGTCTGCGACGACTATGCATTAACGCTAAAAAATCCATCGGTGCAGCCGTGAAAGCAATGATCTGCCACCAGATAACCGACCTGAAGAAGAACCGGACACCCCTGGTGTCAGCCGAGATCGCCAGGCCGGTACCGGGCGTAAAAGACGTATTGATCAGAGTGACCGCTTGCGGTGTGTGCCATACCGAACTGGATGAAATCGAAGGCCGCACACCACCGCCGGCTTTTCCGGTCATACCCGGGCACCAGGTCGTCGGCCGGGTCGTGGAGACCGGCTGCCCTTGCGGAGCGGTTTCGTTTGGGGGACCGTGTCGGTGTGGCCTGGATTCACTCGGCCTGCGGACGATGCCCACACTGCCTGGCCGGGGAAGAGAATCTGTGCGCTGAATTCAAGGCCACCGGGCGGGATGTGGACGGCGGCTATGCCCAGTTCATCAAGGTTCCGGAGGCCTTTGCCCACCCCATTCCCGATGTCTTCACCGACGCCGAAGCGGCACCGCTGTTGTGCGCCGGCGCCATCGGCCTCCGATCGCTGCGGCTGACCGGGTTGCGGGACGGGCAGAATCTCGGGTTGACCGGATTCGGTGCATCTGGTCATCTGGTATTGAAAACCGTTCGCAGCCAGTACCCGAACGTCAAGGTCTTCGTCTTTGCCAGAAGCGCGCAGGAAAGGGCGTTTGCCAGGCAGCTCGGAGCGGTCTGGGCCGGTGACAGCATGGATGCAGTCGCCGGAGAAACTTCACAGCATCATCGACACGACCCCGGCTTGGAAACCGGTGGTGGCCGCCCTGGAAAATTTGGCTCCCGGGGGGCGGCTGGTGATCAATGCCATTCGAAAAGAAGACAGCGACAAGGGCGAACTTCTGAAAATAGATTATCCGAAGCACCTCTGGATGGAGAAGGAAATCAAAAGCGTGGCCAACGTCACCCGGCGGGATGTCGGCGAATTCCTGGAGTTGGCCGCAGCGATGTCCTTCCGCCCCGAAGTGCAGGAGTATGCGCTCGAAGAAGCCAACCGGGCCCTGATCGATCTCAAAGAGCGACGGATCAGGGGTGCGAAAGTCTTAAGGATTGATTGACGGGCATTAAAACATCAGATTATCGAAGTTTGAATTGGGCAGGCTTGTTGAATCGTGGTGAGTCGTTCCCGATTGTGACGTGATCAGTACCCCATCAGACGCCCAAATTTTAGCTTCATGCTACACCAATCCGTCTGCAGCCGGGGGTGCCATTGCAGTGATGAAGGGCTTCAGATATCCAAATCAGAGCCGTTCATATGCGCACATCGCAGAAAAAACAGGCAGATAATGACCTCTATGACCCTTTTAGTCAATTACCTTTTTATGTCGTGCAGTGATATGGTATCACAACTTCAGGCATCCCTGAGCCGACCAAAATATATGGGGGAACAAGGGATTAACCATTCGATTCGCATATTGGAAAGAACCATTAAGACCTGTTCACAAAGGTGGGCCACAAGATATAGTGTCCGCCATTTTTCAATTGAGTAGTAGTTTCGAGGCGAATATCACACAGGAAAAATGGCACTGGCTCAATAAAGCTGGCAAGAAGATTGGACTTATGCATATAGGCACTGACTTATGGGGATTATGGTTGGTAAATCAAATATACATTCTCACGGGATTTCAGGATAAGGCACGTAGTCCAAACTATTTGGGTTATTGAAAATTTGCATATAAGTTATTGGGTAATAAAGCTCCTGGTGATGATGAGCTAATATTTCAGAACGGCAAATTGTACTCTACCGGATGTGATAAATACGGTTTTGGTAAAAGCGACTGCACTGTAAAAATCGAAATGGATATACGGGATAACCAAGCAGATACCCGCGATCATGGTAACCGGTAGCCATATACCGGATGACCGAAACGGTATAAAATTCAACAAAATTGAGGGCGAAATACTTAAGAATGATGAAGCCGAAATTCGGAAACAAGTCGTAGGGGTCGATGATTCATTGTTCGACCGATCAGGGAAATTTGTAAGCTCAATCATTGGGCAGAGCAACGTTACTAAAATTGCCCAAGAAATGTACATCAAACGTTATCTCAATTTTTTCCCCAGGGGATGTCTGGAAGGATTGAAAATCGGCGTTTATCAACACTCAGCTGTGGGACGCGATTTGCTCGTAGAGATTGTATCCAAACTCGGTGCCGATACAATACCTCTTAACCGTTCGGATGCATTTATTCCAGTCGATACATAAGCGGTTCGACCGGAAGATATACAACTGGCCAAAACTTGGGCACGTGAGTATAACCTCGATTCAATTATCTCAACCGATGGCGATAGTGATCGCCCCCTTAGATAGGGGCGGAGCGGGCGACAGGCGCGACAAAGGGAGTTACTAACGAAAGCTGTTCTGGGCTTCATTCATTGACAATACCCATGAGATTGAGTTTACAACGATCAAGAATCACGCAAGGAAATTCAGCCCGCAAAAATTGCCAATATTGGTCATTCCTTTATATCCTAAAAACTGAGAGCGAGGATATTGGTACGCACTCAAAAAATTTGTGATCTGCGACATAGCGAGATGTAACTGCTAAGATTTAATTGAAATTGCCATATACTATATTCCCCTCCATACAACAGTAAACACGCGTCAGTTACTGCACAATATTGGTCATATATAACCATCGGCTATATATGACCAATTCGTCTAACCGTCTCTACTCTGCCTATATTCGTCTTCTTAATCATATTTATCCATTAAATCAGCATGATGTTATTAAAAATCCGAACGCAAGAAATCCGGCATGAACTTTGAGTACTTTCAGCACGAAGATCATCCATATAAAAGCTGTTTGGCTAAGACGAATAAGCGGTCGGCGCTTGAAATTACGGAATAAACCCGAAAAACGACCTTAACGGGAGGTATCATGCAAGAAACATCCATACCCACGGATATTGACCAGCTGCTGGCTGAGGCTGATGAGCTTATTAAAAAAATCAATGCCGATGCCATCAAAGACATGCAAGAGGAGCATCGCATCCAGTTTGAAAAGCACGCACAAAGTTTGAGAAGGCTAAGGTCTGAGGTTCAGGAAAAGATAGATAAGAAGGGAACACCAGAGAGCGGCTCATACAGCGAAGGAATGCACGAGGCGATCGACGATATTGTAACGGCCATGAAAAACTTGGGAAGCTATTTTTCATGATGTTCGTGAATCGCCTTGAGAAGAAAATGGCGGAAGGGGAGCAAGAATCCATATAGACTAAATGGTGTCCACCCTGAACAAACAAGCATCGATGAAGCTGATCGGTTCATTAATTAGGAGGTAAGTTATGCCTGAATGGAATCAACCCCCGGGGGGATCCAAACCGACGTTGGATGACGTGCTGAATAAAATTCGACAACAGTTTAAAAGATTCAAAGGTGGTCCGGTCTTCATTCTTGTTGCCGGTGTGGTGGTGGTGGTTGTCTTATGGACCGCATGGTTCACCGTCCAACCGGAGGAGACGGGGATTGTACAGCGCTTCGGCAAGGTCATGCGCACGGCCGGTCCGGGACTGCATTTCAAATTGCCTTATGGTATCGAAAATGTCCGTCTGCTGCCCACGGCTCGCGTGCTCAAAGAAGAGTTCGGGTTTCGGACGGTCTCGGTTTCCACCGTTCCCGGTGAAAAGACCCGCTATGATACGCGCGGCACCTACAAGGACGAGTCGCTGATGCTCACCGGGGATTTGAACGTCATCGATGTTCAGTGGATCGTCCAGTACCGCATCGAAGACCCGATCCGCTACCTGTTTCAGGTTCGCGACACATCGAAAACAATCCGCGACACTACCGAGGCGGTCATGCGCCGCGCGGTCGGCAACCGTCTGGGCAGCGATGTACTGACCACCGGACGGGTGGCGGTGGCCAGTGAAGCCAAAACCGAAATCCAGAAAATCCTAACAACCTATGAGTCCGGAGTGCGTCTGGTTACCGTGGAACTTCAGGATGTGACTCCGCCGGATACCGTAAAACCTGCCTTTAATGAAGTCAACGAGTCGCGTCAGGACAGAGAGCGAACGATCAATAAAGCCCAGGAACAGGCCAACCGGGAAATTCCCAAAGCTCGAGGGGTGGCTACGCAAAGCATCAGCGAGGCCGAAGGTTACGCACTGGAACGCGTAAACCGGGCCCAAGGAGAGGCCACCCGTTTTGAGGCCATTTTAGGACAGTACCAACAGGCGCCGCAGGTCACGCGCCGGCGGCTGTATCTGGAGGCCATGACCGGTTTCCTGTCAGACATGAAAGGGCTCTATATCGTGGATAAGGACCAGAAGGCCATGGTGCCCTGGCTCCCATTGGAATCCAGTGGGCAACCATCAGCACAAGGGAGGCAGCCATGAAGTTTACCTTGAAAGCAGTAATCATCGCGATAGCGGTGGTGATCGTTATCTTACTCTATGGCGGTCTATATACATTGGAAGAGGGTCTGCAGGCCATTGTCGTGCAGTTTGGTCGGCCTGTTGGGGAACCGGTAACCGAGGCGGGACTGCACATGAAACTGCCCTTTGTGCAGGAGGTTCGGCGATTCGAAAAGCGTCTACTGGTCTGGGACGGCGATCCGAACCAGGTTCCCACCAAGGGGCGCGAGTTCATCTGGGTGGACACCACCGCCCGGTGGCGGATTGCCGACGCGAAAAAATTTCTGGAGAATGTAGCCAGCGAAGAAGGGGCCCAGTCGCGCTTGAACGATATTCTCGATTCGGTGGTGCGCGACCAGGTGTCAAGCAGTGAACTTGTGGAACTCGTGCGCAGCGCATCGTGGGAAGTGCCTGAGGGCGAGGCCCTGAAGGAGGTCCCGAAGGAGCGCGAAGAGGAGCTTAAAAGAGAGATTGCCCGCGGCAGGGAGGAGATCACCCGAACGATACTGACTGAAGCACGAAAGATCATCCCGCAATACGGCATCGAATTGGTGGATGTGCGCATCAAGCGCCTGGATTACGTGGAAAGTGTCCGCGAAAAGGTCTATGAACGCATGATCTCCGAGCGCAAACGGATCGCCGCGCAGTTTCGCTCCGAAGGCGAGGGACGCAGCGCCGAGATCCTCGGTACAATGGAAAAAGAGCTGCGCCAGATCCGCTCCACCGCTTACCGCCGGGTGCAGGAGGTCCAAGGCAAAGCCGACGCTGAGGCTACGCAAATCTACGGCCAGGCGTACAATAAAAATCCAGAATTCTATGCCTTTTTGCGCACCCTTGAAAGCTACAAGGAGAAAACGAATAAGAATTCCGTAATGATCCTCACAACGGACAGCGATTTTTATCAATACATCAAGCGGGCGAGTCCTGGAGAAGGGCGCGGCCGATGAATGCCGATCCGTTGACTTTTTCCACTCCCGGGGAGACGGGATGTTACCGGGGAAAATTCAACAAATAGATAAGGGAGGTATTATTCATGAAACAGGAAACTCAAAGTAAAATGAAGTATGGAAGCTGGGGGCTTGTGATTGGAGCCGCCATCGCGATGATCATCGGTTTCGGGTGGGGCGGCTGGTCTACCGCATCGGCTACCCAAGAGATGACCGAAAACGCGATTCTGGAAAGCCGGACGGCGATTTACGTGGCCCAATTCATGACGGGTTCCGGCAATGCGGACAATCTTGTGGAATTTGAGAAGATCGACAGTTGGAAAAGACATGAATTGGTTTCAAAGGGCGGTTGGGACAAAATGCCCGGGCAGGAAGAGGCGGGTTCTGGCGTCGCTCGAGCTTGTGCCGGTGGGATTGAACAGCTGTTGAAAAAATGAGTCCGGCTGTGAAAAGAAGATGCAGCCATCGTATCCGTCGGTAAATAGATTTTTTCCAATAACCCTTCCAGAGGCAGGGCTCCTCGGGTTATTCCCGGTAGAGATCACCAGGAGTCATACCTGTCCGGTAAATGAATCCGATTGGACGATAGTTAACTCGATCCCCCAAAAACGCTGTTTGAATAAAAACGTGCCCTTTTTGGTACCAGCCTGAACAGCGACTGCTAAAGCAGCTCCAAGGGTTGCTGGAAAACGGTACATTAAAGAGGATCGCAGGATAACGGTTTTTTTAAAAAAAGAAAAGATGACAGCCAAATAGCATCCGAAGCCGATCAAGGAGGTATGTTGCAGGGGTTTGGAGAATATCAGGACTTAAAATCGGCAGCGATCATCGATGCCATGATCCACTATGCAGAAACTCTGCTGGGTATCGGTTTTACGAAAGTTAAAAAGAAACGGTACAACGCCCAATGCCCATTCCACGCCGACACCAAAGACCGTTTCATGGTGTATGTCAATAAAAAATAGGAGGTCAGGTTCCATTGTTTCGGTGCCTGTAAGGGTGATTCGGACACCATTTGCTTTTCGTATACTGCGGGTTTTCCGTACTCAAATCCCTGAATATCGGGTTGTTGATGACCTCGCGGTTGAGCCTGATCATTGTCGCCACCACGATCGGACTTGAATTCGGCTTTATCAATGAGGCCTTCAAAGACGCGATTATCCTGCTGGCCGTCATCACCTGCATGCTGGGTTCGTCTCGTTTCAAGGCGTTTTTCAAATCCCAAGCCGCGTCGAGCGACGCCGGCTGCATCGAGAAAAGAAAGCTATCTGCCGGTTGGATGCGGAAATGGAAATGAGCAAACAGAACACGACAAATTTCGAGGATATCATCCAGGTCGTGGTTGGTGCGTGCGCTCTTTCCGTTCCCGTGGCGTTTTCCGAAGAGGCCTGGAATATGGGCCGGACATTGCCGGTTGCAAACATTATCGTTCTAGTTGTGCTGTCGCTGTTGTTCGTAAATCTATATTCATTTCACAACATTTTTCAGGGCAGAATCACGCATCGAATTTTCGCCTTTTTCGCGAGAACCGTCATCGATTACAGCATCACGCTGCTGGTCGTGGTCGTCGTGTTGTCCGCCTTGGATCATCTGCCCATTTTCAGCGAGCCATGGGTCGCTGTCAGGAGTGTCGTGGTGCTTTCTTTCCCCGCCTCGATGGGGGCGGTTGTCGTGGATAGTTTCGACAAGGAATAGACACCTTATGGTTGAATCCGTGTAATAGAAGAGAATTCTTAAAATCAACTCAAAAGGAGGGTTAAGATGAGCACAAAAAGAGATGCTTATGTGGGTAAATTGAAGGCCCAGTTGGACGAGTGGAACACCGATATCGACAAGCTGGCGGCCAAGGCCGCCCAGGCGGAAGCGAAGGCGAAAATCGAATATCAAAATCAGCTGGATGACTTGCGTGCCAAGCGCGATGATGTCAGGGACAAGCTGTTGGCTGTGCAACAGGCTGGGGAGGGGGCATGGGAGGACCTCAAAGAGGGCCTTGAAAATTCATGGGAGATTTTGAAGATGAGCTTCAACAAGGCAAAGACCGAGTTTGAGAAGGAGTACAAAAAAGGCACAAAAGAGTAAAAAAGGAAAGCTGAATGGACTGGAAGACATTAACGAGTTTGGGTCGTTTCAAAGATATCGTCATGGTCCTGCTCAGATATGGATTTGACGATCTGGCCGATCGTCTCAACATTCCGGGGACCAAGTTCATGCGAAAAAAAAGTCCCATCGACCAGCCGCTGAACACCTTTGAAAGAATCCGATATGCCTGCGAAGAACGCGACCGCCACCAGCTCATCGGGTTGTTGCAAGCGGTGTTGGAAAAAGACGGCGAAGCAATGGTTCACACCCTATTGCGTATCGGCCGTGCCGAAGCGGCCATCGACCAAAGGAGCCTGGAGAGGGACCTGCTGGATATTCTGGACCTTCACTACTCGGTGGAATGCGGTTCTCAAGACATGAAAAATTAAATTGAAACAGAGAGACCTCTTGACCATCCCGTGATCAAATCGCAAGGAGTCGGTAGAATATCGCTTGCGCTCCCGGGCGCAAAAAAGAGAGGATTCGTTTGTGGCTAAACAGGCAACCGAACTGAGGTACGCTGTCCGGTCTCGCGTGGTCTGCAAGTATTTCGGTCAGCTGTGCCTCGTGCTCGCCGCGCTGACGATGGTGCCGTTGGTGCTGTCGGTGATCTTTGGCGACACGCTCATCAGCCTGCGGTACGGCATGGTGATCGGCGGGCTCGCTGCCTTGGGGGGCAGCCTGGCCCGGCTGAAGACTCCTGAAAGGGTACAGGCCAACGAAGGCATGGTGCTGGTCGCGCTGATGTTTATCTTCACTCCGCTCGTGATGACCTACCCGATGATGGGTTCGGGGCTGGGGTTTCTGGACGCCCTCTTCGAAGCCGTTTCCGGTGTGACGACGACGGGTCTGAGCACGAAGGCGACGCTTGTTGGCGCGCCGCAGACGTTTCTGTTTGCCCGCGCCTGGATGCAGTGGTACGGCGGGCTGGGCGTCGTCGTACTCTCCCTGGCGCTCGTTATGCAGCCGGGTCTGGTGGCCAAGGGTCTGGCTGTCAAAGAGGCCGAAAGCGACGATTTAGTCGGCGGCACGCGGGCATACGCGCGGCGAACCCTCATCGTCTATGGCGTCCTGACCGCCTTGGGCATCATCGGTTCATGGTCGGCGGGAGTCGGGTTTTTCGACGCGGTGCTGTATACATTTGCGGCGGTCTCGACCGGCGGCTTTGCCCCGTATGACGGAAGCCTCGCGGCGTTCGGTTGGCCGGCACAGGTGTGGATTACCCTGCTCTGCCTCGCCGGTGCGATCCCGCTGGCGCTCTATTACCGAATGTTCAAGGAGAAGCAACGGGTGGCCGTGGACTTTCTGCAGCTCCGAGCCGTCGTCATTGCTTGCCTGGCCGTTTCACTGGCAGTAGGCGCCGCCATGCGGCTGAGCGCCGGCATGGCTTGGCCGCAGGTACTCCGCCACGCGCCCCTGCTTGCCTTTTCCGCCCAGACCAGCGCGGGTTTTTCCTCGATGCCGTGTGCGCAGCTCGATGCGGGCTCGAAGCTGGTTCTGATCTTCTCGATGCTTGTGGGAGGCGGCGCGGGATCGACTGCGGGCGGATTCAAGCTGCTGCGGTTGTTGATAGCGGTGAGTGTGTTTCGCTTAATCCTCCTGCGGACCTGCCTGCCGAAACATGCCGTCATCGAACCCCGGCTGGCAGGCCGCCGACTGATGGATGACGAGATCCACGCGGCCCTTCTGCTCATCGTGCTGTTCGTCGCCGTCGTTGCGCTGTCCTGGCTGCCCTTTGTTGCAATGGGATACAGCCCGCTCGACTCCTTGTTTGAAGTGGTTTCGGCGACGGGAACGGCGGGGCTTTCTGCAGGGCTGACGAGTGCAGCGCTGCCCGCACTGCTTAAGGGAATTTTGTGCGTTGACATGCTGATGGGAAGACTTGAAATCGTCGCGTGGTTTGTGATGCTTTACCCTGGGACCTGGTTTGGCAGGAGAATGGAGGGAACATGAGAACTGTTTTTATTGGAGCTGGCGAAGTCAGCATTGAAACCGCTAAAGCACTCGTCAAGAAGGGCCACGAAGTCATCATTATCGAGACCGACAAGGCCAAGATCGACGAATTGTCTGAAGAGATGGACTGTAGCTTCCTGCAAGGCGATGGCAGCCGGCCCGACATCCTGGGCGAGGTGAATCCCGAACAGACCGACTTCCTGTTCTGCCTGACCGATAGCGACCAGGCCAACGTCATTGCCAGCCTCGTCGGCCGCTCCCTCGGATTCAAGCGAGTCGTGACAAGCATTATCGATGCGCAATTCGAGGTCATCTGCCACGAGTTGGGGTTGAAGGACACGATCATCCCGTCCCGCACGATCAGCCGTTTCCTGGAGGACATGGTCGGCGGCAGTAAAAACGTCGAGTTGTCCACGGTTATCAAGGACGAGGCCCGGTTTTTCACGTTCACCGCCAAGAAAGAAGACGCTGTCGTCGTCAAAGAGCTAAAGCTGCCTGCGGATGCCCGCGTCGTTTGCTATTATCGGGAAGACAAGTTCGCTCATGCCGATGAGGAGACCACGCTGCACGCAGGCGACGAGATCGTGATTCTGACACACAGCAAGAACTTGGACGAATTGGAAAAGCGTTGGCAGCCAAAGCAACAGGAGGAGAAGCCGTCGGATTCGGCCGTCAGCAAGAAGAGCAGCCAGAAGTGACCGGTCAGCATGGAAGGCGAAACCGTAGAATTTCTCATTATATTCTTTTCGGGGAAACAGAGGAGTGATCAATGAAATCCACGTGAAAGGAAAGCAGAATATGAGTCAGGAGAACGAACTTTATCACCATGATAAAACACCTAATCTGGATAAAGCGGCAGAGGAAAACGTCCTCAAAGATCCGGTCTGTGGCATGGACGTCGGCAAGGACAGCCCCCATCATACCGAACAGGGGGGAGAGCAAATCTATTTCTGCAGCGAAATTTGCCTGGAAAAATTTAAGGAAAATCCCTCGGTGATCCGGGCAAAACACAAACATCCTGCCATGGATGATCAACCGGAATTCCATGCTACCCGCAAAAATACTGATCTTTACACCTGTCCGATGCACCCGGAAGTGAAGCAGGCCGGGCCGGGCAGCTGCCCGAAATGCGGTATGGCCCTGGAGGCTGAAACCCTGGGGGCGCCTGTCGCCACGCAATGGACCTGTCCCATGCACCCGGAAATTTTGCAGGACCGGCCCGGCAGTTGCCCGAAATGCGGCATGGCCCTGGAACCAAAGGGTGAGGCGGGTCAGCAGGAAGAAAACCCCGAACTGGCCGACATGCGCCGCCGATTCTGGGTCAGCCTGGTCCTTACGCTGCCGGTTTTTATTTTGGCCATGAGCGACATGATTCCCGGCAACCCACTGGCAGGGATAGTCTCGCAAAATGTCCTTGTCTGGATCGAACTGTTGTTGGCCACACCGGTCGTGTTCTGGGGCGGCTGGCCATTTCTGGTGCGGGGCTGGCAGTCTGTCGTATCCTGGAATCTCAATATGTTCACCTTGATTGGACTGGGCGTGTCGGTTGCTTACATCTACAGCCTGATCGCGGCAATCTTCCCCGAAATATTCCCGGCCTCCTTCAGGGGAAAAGAGGGCACGGTGGCTGTCTATTTTGAAGCGGCGGCCGTCATCACCACCCTGATTTTGCTAGGGCAGGTGCTGGAATTGAAGGCCCGCAGCCAGACCAGTTCAGCCATCAAGGCGCTGCTGGGGCTTGCTCCTAAAACCGCCCGAATCATTCGAGATGACGGCGCTGAAGAGGATATTCCACTCGACCATGTGCAGCCCGGCAATAAGCTGCGGGTGCGACCGGGCGAGAAAGTGCCGGTCGATGGCGTCGTTGTGGAAGGCAAAAGTGCGATCGACGAGTCAATGGTCACCGGCGAGTCCATACCGGTAGAGAAAAATCAGGGCGACAAATTGATCGGGGCAACGGTCAACGGCACGGGAACGCTGATCATGGAAGCCAAACGGGTCGGGGCCGAGACCCTGCTGGCGCAGATCGTCCACCTGGTGTCCGAAGCCCAGCGCAGCCGCGCCCCCATCCAGAAAGTGGCCGACGTGGTGGCCGGCTATTTTGTGCCGGCAGTTGTCGGTTCCGCCGTGATTACATTTATTGTGTGGAGTATTTTCGGTCCTGACCCGAAAATGGCGCACGCGTTGATCAATGCGGTGGCCGTACTCATTATTGCCTGCCCCTGCGCCCTTGGTCTGGCCACTCCCATGTCGATCATGGTGGCCACCGGCAAGGGCGCCTCCATGGGGATCCTGTTCAGAAATGCCGAGGCCATCGAAGTCATGCGGAAAATCGACACCTTGGTCGTGGACAAAACCGGTACGCTTACCGAAGGCAAGCCCAAGGTCGTTGCCGTCAGCACCGTTGCCGGCGGCGATGAAACGGAGATGCTGCGTCTGGCTGCCAGTCTCGAGAAAGGCAGTGAACACCCCTTGGCGGCGGCCATCGTTAACGGCGCCGCAGAAAAAGGGCTCGACCTGGTCGAAGCCGCCGATTTTGAATCGGTGACCGGCAAAGGTGTCAAAGGCAGCGTGGACGGACAACCGATCGTCTTCGGTAATATCAAACTTTTTGAGGAATTGAAGATCGATGTGCAGGAACTGGCCCCGAAAGCCGAAACCATGCGTAAGGATGGCCAGACCGTCATGTTTGTCGGGGTTGACGGGAAACTCGCAGGCCTGATCGGGGTGGCGGACCCGATCAAGGAAACCACCGCCGAGGCTATTAAACTGCTTCATCAGGACAATATCCGCATTGTCATGTTGACCGGCGACAGCAAGACCACGGCCCAGGCGGTGGCCGCCAAACTCGAGCTGGATGAGGTGGTGGCCGAAGTACTGCCGGGCCAGAAAGCCGAGGCCGTCAAGAAGTTCCAAGATGCCGGCCGGATTGTGGCCATGGCCGGAGACGGCATCAACGACGCACCGGCTTTGTCTCAGGCGCACGTCGGTATTGCCATGGGCACCGGTACCGATATCGCCATGGAAAGTGCGGGTGTTACCCTGGTCAAGGGCGACCTCAGGGGCATTGTCCGCGCCCGCCTGCTGAGCAGCGCCGCCATGCGCAACATCAAACAGAACCTTTTTTTCGCCTTTGTGTATAACTCGGTGGGGGTGCCGATCGCAGCCGGCGTGCTGTACCCGGCTTTCGGCCTGCTGTTGAGCCCGATGATCGCGGCGGCGGCCATGAGCTTCAGTTCCGTTTCGGTTATCGGCAATGCGCTACGGTTGCGCAAAGTAAAGATTTGATGCGTTTTCCGGTGCTTCAACACTGGATTCCGTGCAGATGAGTGGTGAGGCAAAAAACACAAGATCCAAAAAAAGGAGGGCACAATGAAGAAGGTAATAGTGGCTGTAATTTTGGTTGTCGTTTTGGGCATCACCGTTAGTTTTTCACTCAAGGCAAATGCTCAAATGGGTCATGGAATGATGGGAAATAGCGGAACCGCATGGGGAACGGGGGTCTTTCACTCCAATGGAGAACGCATCTATTTCACTGCTACCAGTGAACGCGGTACGGAAATTTCCTACACCGGTGGACCTGGATCGAGTGATTGGATGATGATGGGAGGGCGTCTGGCATGCGTTTCGTGTCACGGCCCCTATGGACGGGGCGGCAGACACAACATGGGTATGATGCAGGTGATGGATTCCAAGGATATCCGCTGGTCAGTCCTGCAGCCCGAATTTGATGCCGAGAAATTTCGGCTGGCGGTTGTGAAAGGCCAAGATCCCGATGGCACACAGTTGAAACCGGACATGCCCCGCTGGAATATCGGTAACGACGATCTGGCGGATTTGATCGCTTTCCTCAAAACGCTGCAATAACGCGTTCGACCCAAGCCATTGGGACCGTCTGATCTTAAGAATGACATCGGTTGAATCATGGGCATTTACAGCCTAATTCTTTTATTTCTGGGTATTCTAATTATTGGGTTAGTCTATGCCAAAATAGGCAACAGTAGAATTTCTCATCACATTCTATTCGCAGTAGTCCTTTTGTTGTTTCTGGTCACATTTTTTGCGGTCCATCATCATTTTGAAAAAACATGTGTCATATTAGTTGCTGGAAATTTGGATCATGTCATCAAGTTGATTCGTTCTTGGGGGATTGCCGCTCCTCTGATGAGTGTCCTGTTAATGATTACCCAAGCGATCGTAGCGCCAATTCCGGCTTTTTTAGTGACGGCGGCCAATGGTATGGTTTTCGGTAGCTTCTGGGGAGCACTTATCTCCTGGATTGGCGCCCTGATGGGAGCGTTGACATCCTTCTACATTGCACGTCTTTTTGGAAACGTGGCGTTAACGAAAATAGTCCGCAATAAGAAAACCGCTGAATTCATAAGACGTGCTGGGAAGAAAAAAGGTTTTTATGTTATCCTTCTATCCCGACTGCTGCCTTTTATTTCCTTTGATATTGTTAGCTACCTGGCAGGATTGAGCGGCATCCGCCCCAGGGCTTTCATCTTAGGCACAGCTATAGGCATGCTCCCCGCTACGATTATCTACACATTTATCGGCCATGAAATGCCTATCATGGAGCAAAACTTCCCAATCCTTTTAACTTACACAACTGTTTTTATCTTTATTCTGGTTGTATTTTCTCTTGTTCAGGGCATCCAAAAGAAACAATGATTACAAGGAGGCTCAAAAATGATTAACTACGGATTTACCAAAGAAATTGACACTTCATTTGATGAAACAGTGGATAACGCTACCAACGAATTGAAAAAAGAAGGTTTTGGTATTCTGACACAAATTGATGTAACAGAAAAATTCGCAGAAAAACTCGGGATCGACTTTAAAAAATACATCATATTGGGTGCATGCAACCCGGCAAGTGCCCACAAAGCTATTCTGGCTGAGGAAAATATTGGGTTGATGCTTCCCTGCAATGTTGTGATTTACGAGAGACAGGAAAAAACCGTCGTTTCAATGATCAAACCGACAGTGGCGATGAAAATGATTGGCAATGTTGAATTAGAGCAGATTGCCACAACAATTGAAAAGAAGCTAAAGAAGGTTTTTGATGCAATTATTTAAGGAGATTAAGATGATGGTGCCAAAAAGAATATCCGCTATATTTAAAATCTTTCCATCACTATTCGTTTTTGCATGTGCACAAGGTCCAAACAGCCCTATGGGCAATGGGGGCCATATGATGGGATACGGCTATGGAGGAGGATTTATGTGGTTAATCGTTCTGGTGTTGGTCGGCATTGGAATTTATTTCCTGCTTAAGGTTTATAAATCAAAAGGCTCCGATGGTTCGACCATTGAAACACCTTCAGATATCTTGAAGCAGCGTTATGCAAAAGGTGAAATCGACAAAGAGGAATTTGACCGGAAAAAAAAGGACCTGGAATTATAAAGGATTTAAACTTGAATTGTCGGGAATATTCATCACAAGAAGAAAGGGGAAATATATGAAAACAAAAATAGGGTTGTGGATAGATCATCGCAAGGCGGTGATTGTGGCAGTTTCGGGCAAGGGGGAGGAATCAAGCGTTATCGAATCAAAGGCAGAAAAACAGCCCGGACGGTTTGACGGGGTACGTTCGACTACCCCCTATGAAGCTCAGAAGGTTCAAGCGGATGGCAGACAGGATATAAAATTCGCCGACAAACTCAACATCTACTACGATGAGGTCATTTCGGTTCTTCGTGACGCCGAATCCATTTTTCTTTTTGGTCCTGGAGAGGCAAAAGGTGAGTTGAAAAAACGTTTAGAAGATGACCATCTCGCTCACCTCATCCAAGCTGTGGAAACAGTTGATAAGATGACAGACCGCCAGATTGCAGCGAAAGTCCGGGAGTATTTTAACTAAGCCTGCCATCAGCTAAAAAAAAGCATTTTCGGAGCACTCTTCGACAGCCTGTAAAAAAAATTGATGAAAAGACTTGAATGTGATTCAGCCCAAATCAAAGCTCGGCTTCAACGCGACTTGGTCGATGGCCGTTGGCGGTATGGTCGGCGGCGGTATCTTCTCGACACTCGGTGTGGTTGTCGGAATCGCTGGTGCATGGGCATGGCTCAGCTTCGCAGCCGCGGGGCTCATCGCGCTGGCCGCGGGATATAGCTACGTGAAACTCGCCATTCATTACGACGAAGGGGGCGGAGCGTTCACTTTTCTCCGGGAGATCAATGCAGATGGGTTCGCCGGCAGCCTCTCGTGGGTACTCATCGTTGGGTACGTGCTCACAAATGCGGTGTATGCTTTCACCTTCGGGCAGTACCTCGGACATGTCGTGGGTCTCGGGCCATGGTTTCCACGTCTTGCCGGCATTGCCATCGTGGCTTTGTTTATTGGGCTAAACCTGCGGGGAGTCGGTGAGGCCGGCGGCGTCGAAATTTTTCTCGTGTGGTTCAAGCTGGTCGTGCTTGTGGGTTTGGCAGGCTGGGGGCTTGCACAGTGGGATCCGCCGATGCTATCGCAGGGTGTGCCGGACGCTGGGATCGGCGCAGCGCTGTTTGGCGCGGCGTCCGTGTTCATGGCCTACGAGGGATTTCAACTGTTGACCTACGATTACAAGGACATCGAGACCCCGCAGAAGACATTGCCCCGCGCAGTGCTGTCAGCGGTCGTCATTGTGACCGTCGTCTACGTCGTCGTTGCCCTTGGAACGGCCATGCTGATCGGAGCGGACCAGGTCGTGCAGTACAAAGAGGTCGCGCTGGCCATTGCGGGGCGCCGAGCGCTCGGAACCGTTGGTCTCGTAATTGTCACGATTGCCGCGGCGTTTTCAACCGGCTCGGCCATCAACGCCACGCTCTTTGCCACAGCACGTCTCGCGAACAAGGTGGCCGAGGATGGGGAGTTACCGGCCGCAATGGATCATAAGAATGCGGCAGGCATACCAGATCGGGCGGTGATCGTACTAGGTGCGGCGGCAGCGGTTCTGGCAGCTGTGGGAACGCTCACCACCCTCGTTGAGGCCGCCAGCCTCACGTTCCTGTTCACGTTTGCCGTCGTGTGCGGACTCGCTTTTTATCAAGGTGCAGGCGCGCGGGTCATTACAGGATTTGGTGTGCTGGCCGGAGCAACTGCTACAGTTGCCCTTATTGTTCGTTTGATCGCAACCGACCCGCTGGCGCTTGTTTTTCTCGGTCTACTTGTGCTCGTCGCCTTGTTCGGGCGTCCGGCACTGCTCCGCCACGTGAAAACGGAGAGCCGGCATAGATGACCTGTGTTGGTGTTTATTTCCTGCTTCAGGTTTCAAAATCAAAAGGCTCCGATGTGCCGAACATTGAAACACTTTTAGATATGTTGAAGAAGCGCTATGCAAATGGTGAAATCGACACGGAGGAATTTGACCGGAAGAAAAAGGACCTGGAATGACCATCCCCCATGAAGAGGTTGAAAAAGCGACTCCGGAAAAGCCCAACAGTCAGGGCGCTCAACCCAAACAGAAAAGCCGACTGGCGCGGCTTTCACTTGCCGCCCTGGGGGTAGTTTTTGGGGATATCAGCACCAGCCCGATATACGCCATTCGGGAGTGTTTCCACGGTGAATACGGCATCGATGTAAGTCATGCCAACGTTTTGGGAATCCTTTCCCTGATGTTTTGGGCGCTGGTAATGATCGTGGGCCTGAAATACTTGACCTTCGTTTTTCGCGCCAACAACCATGGGGAAGGCGGTGAAATTGCTTTAATCGCCTTGATTCGCGGTAAAAATGGGCCTTCCGAAAACCGGCGAAGGATAGGCGTCATCGCCCTGGGTCTTTTTGCGGCGTGCCTGCTGTATGGCGACGGCATGATCACCCCGGCGATTTCCGTTCTGAGCGCCGTAGAAGGGCTCGGCATTATCACCCCCCTATTCGACCGCTATGTGATCCCCGTCACCATTGCCATTCTCGTTGGCCTGTTTCTCATCCAGCGCCAGGGCACGGCGCGGTTGGGCGGTCTTTTCGGACCGGTAATTCTTGTGTGGCTCTGTTTTCTGGCTGTAACCGGGGCCGTGCAAGTGGCCCATACGCCGCAAGTGCTGACGGCGGTTTTTCCGTGGCATGCGATCCGCTTCCTGGTTTTCAATAAACTACACGGGTTTGTGGTGTTGGGAGCCGTATTCCTGGTGGTCACCGGCACTGAAGCGTTATACGCAGACATGGGGCATTTCGGTCCCGGGCCCATCCGTCTGACCTGGTTTGCCATCGTATTTCCCGCCCTGGTGTTGAATTATTTCGGGCAGGGAGCCCTTCTTATGGTCAATCCGGAAGCGGCGGGTCATCCTTTTTACGCTATGGTACCCGCCTGGGCCATGATTCCGACGGTGTTGTTGGCCACCCTGGCCACCATCATTGCCTCCCAGGCGGTCATCAGCGGCGCTTTTTCCATGACCCGACAAGCGATCCAACTGGGATACCTACCGCGTTTGAACATCCGGCATACCGCCGCAACGCAAATCGGCCAGATATATGTGGGGCCGGTCAATTGGATGCTCATGGTCAGCACGATCTCCCTTGTGGTTGGCTTTCAATCCTCCAGCAAGCTTGCGGCTGCATACGGGTTAGCCGTAACCTCCACGATGATTATTAACACGGTATTGTTTTTTGTTGTGACGCGCAGACAGTGGCATTGGCCGTTGATGTGGGCCGCACCGCTGGCAGGTCTCTTTTTGCTGGTGGACGTGCCATTTTTTGCGGCCAACATCAGCAAAATCTTTCATGGTGCCTGGTTCCCGCTGGTTATCGGAGCTGCATTTTTCACATTGATGCTCACCTGGGCCAAGGGACGTGGGATCCTGGCGGCCAAGCTGCACAAGGTCATGCCGCCGGTGCATCAATTTATCGTCGATCTGGCCAGCCACCCGCCAAACAAAATCGAAGGGGACGCGGTTTATTTAACGGGAAATAAAAATGTCGTGCCCGTGGCCCTGGCAAAGAACGTCAAGCACAACAAAGTCATTCACAGCCGGACCATATTGCTGAATTTTCAGGTGGAAGACATCCCTCGTGTTCCAAGTCTGAAAAAGATCCAAACCGAAAAATTAGGCAGCGGATTTCATCGAATTGTGGCTCACTATGGGTTCATGGAAGATCCCAGTTTAGACTCATTGGTTTCATTGGCGCGCGACCAGGGTTTGGGTCTGGATCCGGAAACAACGAGTTTTTACATCGGCCGTGAAAACCTGGTCATTGCTGAACCATCCGCCATGATGCGCTGGCGTACGAATCTTTTTATTTTTATGTCGCGCAATGCGGCCGATGCCACCTCGTTTTTTAATCTTCCAGCGGACCAAACGATTGAAGTCGGCGTCCGGCTGGAAATTTAACACGCCTCTTTATTGCCGGTTTTTTATTTTAAGGAGTAGTTCTTCTTTTTGTAATTTTTTCGGAGGGACCAGGCCATGACGTTAATGAACAATATTGTATAAATGACATAATTTCAAATAGTTTGGTGAGTGGCAAGTTGTCTGCCGTTTGGGGGCAGGCTGATATGTACATTTTCGCGGTAGTAACCTGCGTTGAATCACCTATCCGCCACCGTCCAAAAATTGTTCGAAATTTTATACGTTATCAAGCCACACATTATAAGTTGCACAATAAAGTTAACTACGGTCTTTGAATTCGAAGGCCAACTTCAAGCGACAGGCAAAACGAAGGGACCTCATTAATTACGATCTTCTTGAATATGCCACGACACCTGTATCCTGAAAATTGCAGAACCCTCAGAGGCTATGATAACGATAAGTGGCTATCGCAAGGAATGTGATAAAAAATGAATGTTGAGTCCCCTAAAAGAACTGACGTGCGCTTAATCCTTTTAAACCCCAAGCACGGGCAGTCGCAAGGCGAAGAAATCGCCAACAGCGTCAGCCACGGCGCCGGGCTGGCCGGCGCGCTCATCGGGACACCATTTCTCGTCATGCATGCCGTAAGGCACGGGGATGCCGGATTCATTGTCGGTACGAGTGTTTTCTCCGCATCCATGATCCTTCTTTATCTTGCCTCCACGCTTTACCATGCGTGGCCAATAGGCAAAGCCAAGAGTTGTTTTCGTATCATCGAGCATTCCGCGATCTTTATCCTTATTGCCGGCACGTACACGCCGTTAACCCTTGGCATACTTAGCGGTGCTTTGGGCTGGACGCTCTTCGGCGTTGTTTGGGGTCTTGCTATAGCCGGGGTAGTGTTGAAGGCATTCTATAAAACCGCCCATCCCATACTTTCCACTTGCCTTTATCTGCTGATGGGGTGGCTGCTCGTGATTGCGGTTAAACCGTTGTATGCCAGGATGCCAACAGCGGGCTTGTTCTTATTGATTGCGGGAGGCTTATCCTACACAGCCGGTGTAGCATTTTTTGCAACCGATTCGCGGCTAAAGTATGGCCACCTCATCTGGCATCTATTTGTTATAGCCGGTACCACATGTCACTACTTTGTGGTGCTCTGGTACGCGGCCTGACAATCAATTTAGACGAGAGTGCACATCATGAGATATCGTTATCTTGGATATTCTGGCCTGTTGATGTCTCTTATTACACTTGGAACAGGGAAGTTTCCGCGGATTTACTATCACGAGCGTTAGTTAGTGCCCATCCTCGGTTCCATTAAAGGCACTGATTAGTTTCCGATCCAGAAATGAGCAATTATCTGCAAGTTCAAGGAAATCAAAGAGCTGCACGGAGGCATACTCGTGTACGTCGCGCATGCAATTCCGCCGATTGACGCCGAAATTGCGGAAAAGGGCCATTTATGGACGGAAACTAGTTAATCATTCGCTTATTATACGCGGATAGACCCATTGGAAAGTCGGCAGCCGGTTTTCTCAGCTGAGCTTGCAGCCGAATTTTGCATTCGTGACGATGCTGACTATTGGTCCGTTTCTTAGAATCTTTTCATCAGCTTCTGAAATTCGGCGTTTTGCTTATTGATCAGATCTTGCAATACATCGAGTGCCTGACCTGGATCGATGCCAGGAGTTTTGAGGAGGTCTCGCAGGCGCGATATGGTCTCTTCTTGCGCTTCGATCTTTTGCTTGAGGACCTGATTTTCTTCCTCTAAGATCCGGTATTCATCTTTTGAAACCCATCCCATGATGCTAAAGTAATCACCAAAGGATTTCTTGAAATCCGCCGCCGCCCTTTCCCATGCAGCACTGCTTTCCGGGCCGTCCTGACTCTGCTCTTCGAGGCCGTAGTATTTTTTGAACAGTGCGGTCAATTCGTCGACACCGCTGAATCCCCCGTTGATCCAGCGGGTGACGTCTTCGAGTTGTTTCTGGCCTCTGGCGACAGAGAGAAGATAATTTCCCCAGAATTCCAGGAATTGTCGGTCCATGACAGAATCCTCGGCTGTTAGGTGTTTAGGGCAGCATGAATTTGCTGGTGTAACGGTACACACCGATCCAATAAGACTGGCAGGCAGTCAGAACGTCCCCCGCAAGCTTCAGAAGAGCGGGATCGATGTCACCGGATAACCGGTTGCTTTGTTTCTCGCCGTCGGTTTTAATTTGCCGCGTCTCGCACGCCACCACCTCGGCGTGGCCTTTAATTGGTTTTCGTACCCAATTGATACCATTCAGCAATTTCGGCGTCAATCATGCCAGAGGCGCAGCCATATCTATTGCGCTGCAGGTCGGCGTCATCTCGTATGCGGTAAGGTTGCGCACCTCTGCTATTTTTTGACTTGTTCGATCTTACGAATAGTGTGCCCCTGCTGAATCCGCAAACCAATTAGTGTCCTCAATAATTGTCTGAAAGGACACTATTTGGATTTCGATTTTTGGGTAGCCTCAAAGAAATCCGCCACCTTCTTGTAATTGTCGTCAGCGGTTTTTTTGAAATCCTGGCACCCTTTATTATAAGCATCGACCCAATTCTGAATGAGTTTTTTGCCTTCTTCGGGAACACCGGTGGCCTGTGTCAGGAGCGTATTTACCATTTTTTCATTCTGTCCGCCGATTGTCAACATGGCTTTGAAACTGTTGTCAAAGGCCGTTTTGTTGAAGTCGAGCATTTGCTTCAGCATTTGATTGGTATCGAACATAATTGCCTCCTATTTGATAATCAACTGTTTTTCGCCGTGTTACTTCGCTTTTGACATTGAGGACGCCTGGGGGGTAAGGTTTGAATCCTTTGCGAGAATCGCAAAGCAGTTGGCTTGTGCTCTCTGATCCTTGCCTGCTGCTGCAGCAAGAAGGGTCACACGTCTAAGTCCCGCTTTTTTTCATTAAACTCTTCCTGGCTGATTTCCCCCTTTGCATAGCGCTGCTTAAGTAGACCCAGGGCCGATTCCTGAGTATTTCCAAAACCAAGACCCTTTTCTTTTTTCAAGAAGGACAAGCCCCATACAGCGAGAACAACAACAAGGACAATTCCAAAAATCCCGAACATGCGTTTATCACCTCCTTTGATTAATCAACTTTTTTTGAGATGTCGCAAAAGGGTAGATCATCTGTTCAGCTGTCAGTCCGTGTGAGGCTGCAGGTTAACTCCGGCGATCAATAGGCAGGCCGCATCCATCCCGTGTTCTTATCGACCAGAATCTTATCGGCCAGGGAATTGTCTTTGGTAACCACATCGGCTTCGAAATTCTGACCTTCATCTTTTATGTCGCCCAGTCTCAGATACGGATTCCCGGTTGATTTCAAATAATTTTCAACCATAGACTTGGCCTGATCCTTATCGATCGGTTTTTGGGGCTGCTGTTGAGCGTATGGATTCTGTTGGCTGGGTCCGTAACCCTGACCGGAACCCATCATACCAGGTCCCATGCCGTAGCCGTTGCCTCGACCTCCCATCATGCCAGGACCCATTCCGTAACCACTGCCCTGACCCGACTGCGGCATCGTGTTGTACCCTTGATTGGAAGACTGGGCATACACGCTGCCCAGCGCCAGCAGCACTACCAGGATCGAAAGCGGTGCTATGAAGAGTGTATTTTTCATTTTGGGTCATCTTTCTTTATGGGTTCATTAAAAAATTACAAAAAAACATCCGCGAAACACTTACGCATGTCTTCGTCCTTGAATAACCTGGATCAGCAACACGATAATGGCGATTACCAGCAGGGCATGAATGAAGCCGCCCAACGCGGTCCCGGTCATCAATCCCAACCCCCACAAAACCAGTAGAATTACAAATATGGTCCAAAGCATGGTGGCCTCCTTTTTTAACGCCATCAGATTCTTTTGAAAGTTGTCTATGTTTACTTCCCGACGACATCCTTGATCTCACCGATCTTTTCCTGAACGCTCCCGTCAAAATCTTCGTCTTTGCCTTCGGCTTCCAAGTCGCGGTTCCCGACCGCTTTTCCGGCGACCTGCTTGATCTTACCCTTTACTTTGTGCCACTTGCCTTCTGCTTTGTCCTGGGTGCTTGATTTCATGGTAGACCTCCTGTTTAATAACGGTTGTACTGAAGTTCCCGTGCAAAAGACCAATGGGGCTTTTTTAGGAACTTATCTTAATTCTCCACCGGTTAAAGATTGACGGCGCAATTGTTGGGTCAACGAAGAAATGAATCCGAGAATCCAGGCATCGTGAACGTCAGGCGGCGGAGATACTCCGGTCGGCAGCGGTTTACGGGAAGCGCCATCGCGTAACGCAAGATGAAAAGTAACGCTAACGGAAATCGTCGTGCCAATATCTTCTAGCTACTGGATCTTCAATATTTGTGCCAGGTACCATACACTCACTGTAAAGATACCCAACAGTCTGATATTTAAACGTAATTGTTTAAACTAACATTCCGGGGCCACCCTTAATCGCCATCTAAAAAGGATCATATTCAACCAATGGTCACATATGACCCTTTACAAGTGGTCTGGAAGTTATGGTCGGCAAATGGTAATGGCGGGTTGAAATTGGGATGGGAATAGATTGATCGTCAGGCCGCATACCAAAAGACTACGTTGCTCTAATTCGCTTGATTGTAGTCCAGATACATCCAACGTATCAACCGCTTGAGTGAACGGCTGCCTGCTGCTATTAAGCGAACCTTTTGAAATCACGAAGAAATTGAAGGCCGACCACAACATCCTGTGGTTGGCCTTTCTCGCATAAAAGTTGCGATAAGATCAATCTATTTGCATCCTACAAGTCTTGGATGGACACGAATTTGTTTCAGAAACCACGAGGCTTATGGGTGATATAGGCTAGTGCCCATCCACGAATTCATTAAGTGCACTTTTGAGTTTCCGATCCAGAAATTGGCAATTTTCCGCAAGTTCAAGGAAATCAAGGATTTGGGCGGAGGCGTACTCGTGTACGCCGCACAAGCGATTGCGCCGATTGACGCCGAAATTGTGGGAAAGGGCCATTTATGGACGGAAAATAGGCTATGAACGCGATCGAGGATGCATAGTCGGGCATATTCGCCGTCAATCCCGCTTTTTCTTCGGCAGTATAAGGTTCAACAGTACTCCGACGATTCCGGCCAGTCCGATACCACCCAGAGTAAAGATGGACATACCGCCGATTCCGAACACCAAAATGACCGCAACGATTATCAGGTTGCGCGCTTCGGTCAGGTCATCGCCGGCCTTGACCAGAGTGTTCAAGCCCACGACCGTAATCGCCCCGAAGAGCAGGAGCATGATACCGCCCATGACCGGCACGGGGATGGTTTGAAGCAGGGTTCCGAGTTTACCGACGAAGGCCAGCAGAATGGCAATCGCAGCGGCCCAGGTCATGACAACCGGGTTGTACATTTTCGTTAGGGTAACAGCACCGGTTACTTCGGAATAGGTCGTGTTCGGCGGCCCGCCCAGAAACGAAGCGAGCATGGTGGCCAAGCCGTCACCGAGCAGGGTGCGATGAATACCCGGGGATTTGAGGTAGTCCTTGCCGGTGACGTTGCCGATGGCCAGGATATCCCCGAAGTGCTCGATGGCCGGTGCGATCGCGACCGGGACGATGAAAATGACGGCCTCAAGGTTCCACTGGGGAAAGACGAAATTCGGTACCGCCATCCAGGCGGCCTCGGAAACCGGCGACAGGTTGACCAACCCGAAAGCGATACTGATGAGGTAACCGACACTGATGCCGATAAGGATCGGTATCAGGCGCAGCATTCCGCGGCCAAGAAGGGAAACCAGGATGGTGGTGGCAAGGGTGGCCATGGAAATGATCAAGGCGGTTTTCTCCGGCACCAGGACCGCCGAACCATCGCCGGTGCGGCCCATGGCCATGTGGACGGCCACAGGGGCCAGGATCAACCCGATCACCATGATGACGGGCCCAACGACCACAGGCGGCAGAACACGTTCCAGAAATCCACTGCCGAATTATTTTACGCCGAGGCTTAGTAGAACGTAAACCAAACCGGCGGCGGCCAGGCCACAAAGCGTCGATGGAATGCCCCAGGTCTGAACCCCATGAATGATCGGGGCAATAAAGGCAAAGGAGGAGGCCAGAAATATCGGCACCATCCGCTTGGTCACGAATTGAAATATCAGGGTACCGGCACCGGCAGTGAACAGGGCGACGTTGGGATCGAGGCCGGTCAGCAGCGGTACCAGTACCAGAGCACCGAAGGCGACAAAGAGCATCTGGGCACCGACGATGGGAACCTTTAAGCTGAAGCGGTTTTCTGCGGATGCAGAATCATGGGGCATGGCATATTCTCCTCTCTCGGTTTTCTGATTTCCTTGAGTTTGTAAAAAATTTTTCATTTCTGGATCGGAAACTGATCAGTGCTCTCTATGTAACCGTGGTTGGGCCCTATTTGGTGCCGAATATTTTGTCGCCGGCATCCCCGAGTCCCGGCAATATATAGCCGATATCGTTGAGTGCCTCGTCTACGGAAGCGACGTAGATATCCACATCGGGGTGATGTTCTTCAACCCGTCGGATGCCTTCCGGTGCGGCCACCAGAAATAATCCCTTGATAGTCTTGCACCCGGCCGCCTTTAACAAGCGAATGGTTTCAACCACGGTTCCACCGGTGGCCAGCATGGGGTCGAGAATCAGGGCAATTCGCTCATCAATGGCCCCGGTCAGCTTGACGTAATACTTGACCGGTTCGAGGGTGTCTTCGTTGCGGTAGAGTCCGACAACACTGACCCTGGCCGAAGGAATCAGGTTAAGAACCCCGTTTAGCATGCCGATACCGGCCCGCAGGATCGGGACGACGGTAATTTTTTTGCCCTTGATTTTTTCCACATTCACCGGTCCGGCCCAACCCTGAATAACCTCTTTTTCAGTTTCCAGGTCTTTGGTCGCCTCGTAGGTGAGCAAAGTGCCCAGTTCGGAGGCAAGGTCTCGAAAATCCTTGGTTGTAATGTTGTGTTCCCGCATCAGCCCCAATTTGTGTTTGATCAGTGGATGCTCCACCACGTGAATTGACACAGCGCCTCCTTCATATTGTCCACGGTAACCGCGTGCGTTTCGATAACGTCGAAACTCGTTAGTATCCAGGCATAAATGGCCCTTTTTCCGCAACTCCCCGCCTGCTTCGGGACAGGTCGGCATCAACCCCACCGAAGGCGGCAAGTCATGCCGACGGCAGACAAGGCGGCGGAATCGTTTGTGCGGCGCACGCGCCTGCGTGCAATGCCGCTGATTTCCTCGAACTGGCAAAAATGGCACATTTCTGGATCGGAAACTTCTCAGTGCTCTTCCTGAAACCGCGGATGGACACTCGTTAATAAGTTGACTAAATCGAATAAATTGAAAAACGGAGGGGCAGGGAGAGGATACACGTATACAGGTTCCTGCTCCCTGCTTAATTTAGGGGCTTGGATTATACTCAAAGCAAAGATTTGTCAAGAACGCAAACGGGACCGAATTGGGCCTACCACGTCCCCAATGGCCTGGTGACTGTGAAATGGTAGGGGTCTTTTACCAGTTTTTGGGATGCTTCCGGAACGTTGTCGCCAATGGCGGTAAATGGGAGTGCAATCACCCATACTCCGGCACCGAGGATGGTGGCCGCAGCACCCAGGGGACGCATGACGAACAGGTCGTATGTCATGGAACCGGCACTGGCTTCCTCGGTTTTCACCTCGGCCTGGGCCAGTACCTGGCTGCCGAGAGGGACGAGAACCACAGACAGGGCAATCAAAAGAACCATGGATTGTTGGACAAGTTTATGCATATATTCCTCCTTGTGCGTATTTAAAGTGCCGGCCCATCGCTCGATTCCGGCCAGGTTTTTCAACTATTATACTATACTGTCAGACGGTTAGCAATCAATAGTGCCGTTTCCCCCTGCATGTTTTCCAGCCACCACCAACGTTTGTAGACGGATCGCCGCCCATCGCTTCCTGTGGCGGAGAATGCCATGAGTGCCCTGAGGGCTGGGGAAATTCATCTCTCTGATTCGATATTATCGGAACGTATGGCCGAAACGTTAATTTTATACCGCTTTTCAATAATAAATTCCGAAATACGGAAGGGCGGTATAAGTGGTTGTAGAAAAAAACGTTCGCATAACGGAAAATTTTTTTGACAAACACTATATGTCGAACACATCTCAAAAATAGTCTCAGTTCCCATGGCGGCGTTGTGAAACGATTAAAATGCTTAAATACGACCTGTATGCTCCGCGTTTTCGTCGTTGCATGCCTTGTCCTGAACCCCTGATCCATATTTTTGAGACACGTTCTAAAAACGCCCTGTGCACTCATTTAACTGAGACATGAATATTCAATCTTAAGATAAGCACATTGACCAGAAGCCGGTTTCTCGCCAAAGCGCCGGTGAAGAATCTTCCAATGCACCATGAGCAGCGTTTCATAGAAGTCGCCGTCGCCCTTCCCGTCTACCAGACGTTCACCTACAGTATACCGGAAAAATTCGCCGGTTTGGCCGAGGCCGGTATGCGGGTTCTGGTTCCTTTCGGCCGGCGGCGTGTCACCGGCTACGTGCTTGGTGCGCATCGGCCGCCGCCACCCAAAGGCATTAAACCGATCCTGGATATTCCGGACGACACGACCCTCTTCCCGCCGTCGATGATTCCGTTTTATCGCTGGATCGCCGATTACTATATCCATCCCATTGGCGACGTCATAAAATGCGCCCTGCCCGGCGGCTTGAATATGAGCGACTTTGTCATGCTTTCCATTACCGACACAGGTCGCAACGCGCTGAAGACAGCGTTGCCGGACGAAGCCGAAAGTCACATTCTGACCCTTCTGGAAAGCGGAGACCGGCGCTTGAAAGATGTTCACGCCGCACAGGGACCCAGGGTGTCACGCACGGTCTTAAACTCTTTACAGGAGCGTAGATGGATCACTATCACCCGGGAGCTCAAAGGTGACCGGATCGGACCCCGAACCGAACCGCATGTGTCACCCTCACAGACACCGCCTGAACCGGACGCCCTCACCGGACAACGTAAAAAAATCTGGAAGCGGGTGACCGCCACCGGTGAAATTTCGACCAAAGCTTTGAAAACCGATGTCCGGACGACAACCCCTACCATCAAGGCTCTGGTTGATGCGGGATACCTGACCATCACGCATAAACCGGTTTATCGCGACCCTTTCGGAGACACCGTCATGGCCGATACACCGCCGGTTCTGAACCCAGATCAGCACACGGCCGTGCAGCAGGTGATCGATTCCATAGGAGAGGAATTTACCGCCTTTCTGCTTGCCGGCGTCACCGGCAGCGGTAAGACCGAGGTTTATATGCAGCTTGCGGCCGAGTTTATCCGCAGAAAGTTGCCGGTTCTTATCCTTACCCCTGAAATTGCACTGATTTCCCAAATGGAGAGGCGTTTTCGTGCGCGCTTCGGAGAACAGGTGGCAATACTGCACAGCGGTCTATCCTACGGTGAGCGTTACGACCAGTGGTTGCGGATCCGGCGCGGCGAGGTGTCCATTGCCATCGGCGCCCGATCAGCCATATTCGCCCCTTTCCCCCGTGTGGGGCTGCTTGTGGTCGACGAGGAGCACGATACGTCGTACAAGCAGGAGGGAAGCCTGCGCTACAATGCGCGCGATCTGGCCGTGGTCAGGGCCAAGCTCGACCGGGGCATCGCCTTGCTCGGATCGGCCACCCCTTCGATACAGTCTTACTATAATGCCACTCGGAATAAGTTTGTCGAGATCACTTTGGACAAGCGAGTGGAAGAGCGGCAGCTACCGGCGATCACTGTCGTCGATTTGCGTAAAAATAGAGATTTGCGGGGAATCGGACGGTTTATCTCGACAGAGTTGCGCCAAGCCATGTCCGAGACTCTAGCAAGGAACGAACAGGTACTGCTCTTCCTGAACCGGCGTGGATTTGCCAATTTCCCGGTTTGTCGGGATTGTGGCCAAACGGTCAAATGTAAACACTGCGATATTTCCCTGACCTTCCACCAGAAAGCCAATACCCTGCGATGCCACTACTGCGGTTTCAGCCGGCCGGCCCTGGCTGCCTGCGATGCCTGCGGGTCGACCCACATAAAGCATCTGGGCCTGGGGACAGAGAAAATCGAGTCCGCCGTCGGCGAGCTGTTTCCCGAGGTGAATGTGTCCAGAATGGACCGGGACACCACAGCCCGCAAAGGAGCCATCGTCCGCCTTTTGAAGGAACTCCGCAACGGAAGCATCGATGTCCTTGTCGGCACCCAGATGGTGGCAAAGGGCCATGATTTTCCAAATATCACATTGGTAGGCATCATTTGTGCCGATCTTTCCATGAGTTTCCCGGATTTCCGGGCGGGCGAGCGAACGTTTCAGCTTCTGGCCCAAGTTTCCGGGCGGGCCGGTCGGGGCGATGTTCCCGGACGGGTGATACTGCAGACGTACAATCCGGAGCATTTCAGTATTCTCGCTGCGCAAAAGCAGGATTTCAAAAATTTTTATGAAAAGGAGATCGCTTTTCGCAGATCCTTGAAATATCCGCCATTTTCGAGGATAATACAGTTGAAAATTGCCGGTCGTGACAAACGGCAAACCGCAGCGTTGGCCGACGCGATCGGTCAGCACTGCCAGCGGTTGCGGCGGCACGAGAGCCGCTTTCAGAATACCGTCGCGGTGATGGGGCCGATCGAAGCGGCATTGACCCGTATTGCAGGCAAGTATCGCTGGCAGATTCTTCTCAAAGGTCAACAAGTGAAGACGCTGCACCGGTTCACCCGTAATTTGATGGCTGACAACCCGACGTTGTTCAATCGCCGGGGACTCAGCGTGGCCGTCGACGTCGACCCATATTTTATGATGTGATCTGAAATTCGGACGAATGAAGGAGCTTTTAAATGCGAATCGCCTTGCTGAGTTTTATCTTGTTTGCCCTCGCCAGTCTGGTCCCCCCTGGTGTTTTTGCGGACGACCAGACCGGTCATCGGACCATCCTCGAAGGGCTCACCTTCGACCAGGGATCGTCCGTTCTGAAGAAAGCGGCACTCCCTTCACTTCAGCCGCTGCTGCAAGAATTGCAGTCGGATCCGTCATTGCGGATTTCCGTCGAGAGCCATATCGATGCCACCGGTGAACCGGACAAGGACCTGAATCTTACGCGTAAGCGGTCTCAGACCATATTCAACTGGCTCGTTGCCCAGGGGGTTGAGGCCGGCCGTATCAGTCCCGTGGGATTCGGCAGTACAAGGCCCCTCGTTGAAAAAGGACCCAAGGAAGGGACGGTCAATAACACCCGGATTGAAATCGTTAAAACCCGGGAAGGCTTTCCGGTGGCCGAATTCTCCTCTACCCGGTACCAGTTCGAGCCGGTCGTGGACGGGATGGAAGTTCGCCATGAATATGTCGTCCGGAATACAGGGACGGCGGAGCTTCAGATCAAAGAGGTCAAAACCGGGTGAGGCTGCACCGCGGTCTCCTTCCCGAGACAGCTCCCTCCCGGTGGCGAGGGCAAAATTGCGATCAAGGTCGACACCAACGGTTACGGCGGGAAAGCGCTTCACAAAACCATCCGGGTTTTAACCAACGATCCCCGGCGTCCGGAGACACAGATTTCCATTAACGGGTCGGTCATGGCGTTTGCAACCATAACGCCGCAGAATGTGAGACTTTACGGCACTGCCGATGCGGCGCTGAAGGAAACCGTCAGGATCGTTCCGGAGAAAAACTATCCGTTCAAGATTATCGATACAAAGGCCCAGGTGGGAAAAGACATCCGGTATCATGTCAGCCAAGACAATCAGTCCCGCGACATCTCATACCTGTTGACGGTGGAGAATTTGAAACGAACAACCGGACGCTTCTACGATACGATCTACCTGATGACCGACAGCCGGCTCAAACCAAGAATAAGTATTCGGGTCTACGGTAAAATCAGCGAACCCCAAACCCCGAAGGCCAATTGATTCATCAGGGACTGTTATGAATTCTTCCAGATTCGAAGCCGTCATTTTCGACTGCGACGGCGTGATGTTCGACACCACCAAAGCCAACACGGCTTACTACAACCACATCCTGGATCATTTCGGAAAACCTGAAATGACGCCGGAGCAATTTGCCTACGCGCATATGCACACCGTCGACGAGGCGCTGGTCCACCTGTTTGGCGATGAGGCCGAGCGCGCCGCCGCTTTCGCGTTTCGCAGCCAGATGAGTTATCTTCCGTTCTTGCGATTCATGCGGATAGAGCCTGATCTGATGTCACTGCTCGCGTATCTTCGGCCCGCATTCCGGACGGCGATTGCGACCAATCGGACGGACACCATGCAGCGCGTGCTGCAATCGAACGACCTGACGGCAGCCTTTGATCTGGTGGTCACCGCCCTCGACGTGGCGAAACCAAAACCCTACCCGGACCAATTGAACAAAATCCTTACTCACTTCAACCTTAAACCGAAGCAGGCCGTTTACATCGGAGACTCAGAAGTGGATGCAGCGGCAGCCGACGCGGCCGGAGTGCCGTTTGCCGCCTATGCCAATCGCAAGCTGGATGCTCGATATCACATCAGCCGCTTGAGGCAAGTCAAAGATATCCTGAACTCACCGTCATAAATATGAGTATACGCCAACCCGTCTTCACTGGTTGCCCAAGCCGTTCTGATCGCCACATTCCGGACACTGCCAGGTGATGCCGTTACAGGACAGTCCCCAGAAGTTTTCGTCCATACAGGTCTGGCAGATTCTAAACCCACAGCGGCACCGCCAGCAGAAAGGGACGGTTGCGCCACAGCAGTGGCAGACCGCCTTTTTTTCGCGCCAGCGTCGTCGATATCGTGATGTATGCTTTTCATCTGCCATGATAGATTTTGCTGTTTCCCAACAGGGGCCTCTCGATTGACCGTTATAATATCGTTACATCCCCAGCGACCGTCAAGGGTATGGTGCGCCGTGATCTCTATTCCGTTCGCGGAGAAATGGTCACCCGCCGTCTTGTTGTTTGTCCTCGTTGGTGGTATGCAGGCTGTGGGCCCGCGGCGACACCACCGGCTCCATACCACTCGGCCCTATCCCGAACGCTTCATGAAAATCTTACGGCAGCGCTCCTGAAAGCCTTGCTGATGAAAACGTTCGACGCGTGAAAAAATCAGACTAAATCTAACCAGTCACGGCCGGCTTTACATCGGCAAAGAACGCTGAGGACACGCCAAGTGATGGAAGAACAAAAGACACTGTATCTGATCGACGGCAGCGCCTATATCCACCGCGCCTATCACGCGATCCGCGGACTGTCGAATTCCAAGGGGTTGCCGACCAATGCCGTATTCGGATTCACCCGCATGTTGATCAAACTGATCGATGACCGTTCGCCGACTTTTGGGGCCATGTTTTTCGATGCCAAAGGTCCGACTTTCAGGCATGAAATGTATCGGGAGTATAAGGCCAATCGTCCTCAAATGCCAGAGGACCTGGCGTTGCAGATTCCGATTATCAAGGATGTTACCCGCGGATTCAACCTGACGGTTATCGAACTGCAGGGTTATGAGGCCGACGACCTTATCGGCACCGTGGCTCGGCTGGCGGAGGGGGCCGGTTTTGCGGTCGTTATGGTGACTGGCGACAAGGACTTTGTGCAATTGGTCACCCCAAAGACCACTATCTGGGATCCCATGAAGGATGACATCATCGATTCGGTTGCCGTGCATGAAAGGTTTGATCTCAACCCCGATCAGATGACAGAGGTCATGGGCCTTTGCGGGGATAAGTCCGATAATGTGCCCGGGGTGCCGGGGATCGGCCTGAAAACCGCTCTGGAGCTGATCAAGACCTACGGAGACATGGAAGCCCTTTACGAAAATGTGGAGCGGATCACAAAGAAAAAACAGAAAGAAAATCTGATTCAGTACAAAGAGCAGGCTTTTCTGAGCAGGGATCTGATCAGAATCGATACGGGTGCTCCGGTGATATTCAACGCCGAGGACTACCGTTTGGTGGCGCCCGACGCAGGCAAGCTCGCGAGCCTGTTCAAAGATCTTGAATTCAGCCAGCTCCAGAAGGCTTTCGGTACGACCCGCAAACCCCGCAAAAAGGACTACCGGGCCGTCATGGAGAAGGCCGATCTGCTAAAGCTGGCTGATATCCTCAAGAAGGCCGACCTCGCGGCCCTGGATACCGAAACGACCTCCACCGACCCGATGCTGGCCGATCTGGTCGGGCTTTCCGTGGCGGTGCAGGCTGACCAGGCCTATTATATTCCCGTCGGTCACACAGCTTCAGATGCATCGGGCCAGCTCGACCGAGAAGAGGTGCTGCGCGTGCTCAAGCCGATCCTTGAGTCTGCGGAAATCAAAAAAGTCGGCCAGAACGTCAAGTACGATTGGATTGTGCTCAGCCAGAACGGGGTCGAACTCGATGGTGTGGTATTCGACACGATGCTGGCGTCATACCTCATAAATCCGTCCAAGCGAGCGCACAATCTTGACCAAATCGCCCTTGATTTTTTAGATCACAAGACAACCACCTTTGCAGACGTTTTCGACCGGGGGATGAGCAGTTTTGCCCAGGTCTCCCTAAAAAAGGCCGTTCCCTATGCCTGCGAAGATGCCGATGTGACCCTCATGGCCCACACGGTGTTGGAAAGCGAGCTCGACAAGATCGGACTGACAGATTTGTTTCAGACGGTGGAGATGCCGTTGGTCCCGGTACTGATGCGCATGGAACAAAGGGGGGTGGCGGTGGACGATGATAAGCTGCGAGAGTTGTCCAAGAGTTTCGAGCATCGGCTCGAGCAGCTGGAGAGCGAGATCCATGCACTTGCCGGGGAGCCGTTCAACATCAATTCACCCCAGCAGATGGGTCGCATCCTGTTTGAAAAGCTCAATCTTCCGGTACAGAAAAAAACCAAAAAGAAGACCGGTTATTCAACAGATGTCAACGTGCTGACCGTTCTCGCCCGCCATCACGAGCTGCCGGCGCTGGTGCTGGAGCATCGTACGCTGTCCAAGCTCAAGTCGACCTACGCCGAAGCGCTGATTCAGCTGATCAATCCGCGGACCGGGCGAATCCACACGTCCTTCAACCAGACCATCACGGCCACCGGACGCCTGAGCAGTTCAGATCCCAACCTGCAAAACATTCCTGTCCGCACGGCGGAAGGGCGGGAAATCCGCCGGGCGTTTGTCGCCAGAAAAGGTTGGCAGCTGCTGTCGGCCGATTATTCTCAGGTGGAATTGCGTATCCTGGCCCATTGCTCGGACGATAAAATCCTCATCCAGGCCTTCAGAGAGGGAGAGGACATACACACGCGGACGGCGGCGGAGGTGTTCCAGGTACCAGCGGATGCGGTGACATCCGAACTGCGCCGCCAGGCCAAGGCCATTAACTTTGGGATCATCTACGGTATGAGTCCATTCGGATTGGCGCGTCAGCTCGACATCAGCCAGAAAATGGCAAAGGTGTATATCGACAACTATTTCGCGCGCTACGAAGGCGTTCACCGGTTTGTGGAGCAGACCAAAAAAGAAGCGTTCGACGCCATGCAGACCAGTACCCTGCTGAACCGAATCCGACTGCTGCCCGACATACGGAGTGCGAACGCCAACGTCCGTCAGTTTGCAGAGCGGACGGCCGTCAATACCCCCATTCAAGGTTCGGCTGCCGATTTGATCAAAATCGCGATGATTCGGATCGATGCGGCGCTGCGGCAGAAACCGTATAAAACCGCTATGCTCCTATCGGTGCACGACGAACTGGTTTTCGAAGTGCCGCCTGATGAGCTCGACCCGGTGAAAGAATTGATCCGGTCGATCATGGAAGGTGTTTGGGAACTCAAAGTGCCGCTGAAAGTCAACATGGCCTGGGGGGCGAATTGGGCCGAAGTCCATTAGGTTTCATCCGAAACAATCGTTTCCGACCATCTTGTCGACCCTGGGCGCAATCGCCTTTGCCGCGCTCGGACTCCCGCAACCGCGTCGTTATCGGTTCGGATTGGGGGGGTATTTGACAGAAAGGTTCTGTAGACGAACAGAAGAATATACGAATTGTCAATCATGCCCAGAATTGCACAGTGTGGGTGGTCGAGTAGCGCTGCCCGGTCTTAAGCGTAAAAGGCTATTTGCCCGGTTTCGGCGGATCGACGGTCTGCGGTTTTTTCCCCTTGACGGTCTTCTCGACCGTGCGGTAAACGCTCTTGAATGTTTCGCCGAAACCGGTGGGGGAAAGCCGGCCGGTCTCGATGAATTTTACAACGATTTCTTTGGTTGTCTTGAGTATCTGATCTTCGATCGAGGCCATCAATGTCTCCATATTAAAATTAATAATTATTTTGGCTTGTTAACAAAAAGAGCGCCGCCTGTCAATCATTGCTCATTCCCTCAGCCGTCCACTGATTGACTTTGATAGTCGAATCAATTAATTTAACCTAAATTGAGCGATTTTTGACTCGCGCTGCACCCATCTATTGCCCATCAAGGACCTGTGCCAATCCTCGACATAGCCATCGGTATGCCTGCGGTTGGCGCAGGCCCTTGATGAACAAGATCTCAGCACATCGCTTCCTCAAAAATCGCTCAACTGAGGTTAAATTTTGTTTCTCCGTCGCAGACAGCGGAGGACCCGAATGAAGCGAAGAGCCTGTGCCTTTTTAATTGGAGAATCTTTATGTTGACAGGTCATGCGATGCGTTTTCGAATGCGGAGACTTCAGAATGGATCCGGTTGGATATGGATTGTCTTCATACTGATGCTCATTGCCGGCTGTTCAAAATGGTCCGGCGGCGGACCGAGAATGCCCGGCCAGCCGAGCCTCTTTTCCAAGACCTTCAGATCGGGTGCGTCCGATGGCGGATTCCGCAGAAAAATCGGTGTTGTTCCTTTCCAGATGACGAGCCAATTCGGGGACCCTGCGACCAAAAACGTTTTCCAGAATGACCTGCTCAAGGCTGTTGAAGCGGAGTGTGCCAATATTATTTTTGTCGAGCCCGATGACGGCCGCTATCCCGAAGTGTTATTGCAGTTACCGAAGCTCCCCTCCGGCGAAATCGACAATTACCGTTTGGCGGTGGGCGGACGGCAAGCCGGACTTTTCGGCGTACTGACCGGAACGGTAACCAGCATCAATGTCGATTCCGAGCACAAAGGAATCTGGTTTCTCAGAAGAACGGACTATTACACACAGGTCGAAGTCCTGGTTGAAATCTACAGCATGGAAACGGCCGCCAAACTTTTCGATCGCGCCATATCGAAACGGATAGAAGTGGATGAAGCCGATGTCGAATTGATCCGCTCGCAGAACAGAATCGATCAGTCCTCTATCGATAAGGCCCTGAAAGAGATCATTGATGATCTCAGGGGTGGCATTTGTTATGCGATACGATCGTTGGGTTGGAAAAGCTACATCGTTTCAACCAATGACGACGACATCATGATCGCCTCCGGCAGCCAATCTGGAATTCAGGTCGGAAACATTTTCAATGTCTACGATAACGGGCGAACCATCGAGGGCTTCGGCGAGCACCGGTTTGCCATTCTTGGAAATAAAATCGGTGAGATAAAGATAACTGCGACGTTTGAGGACAGTGCCCGGGCCATTCCGCTGTCCGGTAGTGGATTTCAGGCAGGGCAGGCCGTCGGAACAAAAAAATAATGGACATTGCAAAGCACCGATAGTCGTTCGCGTTTGAACACCGGTTTGACTTTCGGTCACCGGCAGCTCTGTCCACAACCGGCAAATGAGGGAACTCAATCACGGCCGATTACGAGTCAATTCCTCTGGCTAAAAGGTGCGCGTGGCGATCGATACCCGATTCATCTGTATCCAGAGATGCATGACGGCTATTCATGATTGCGCGAAACACCTCAATCGCTTCTATTGCCTCCGTTTCAGATGCGATTGATTTGATCGATTCCCGAAACGCAGCGGCGTGAGGCAGTCCCTTGACAAACCATCCCAGACGGCTGCGCATCATTCGACACGCTCGAAATTCTCCCCAGTAGTCTATCATCGCTTCTATAAACCGTATCATGGTGTCGAGCCTTTGTGAAATTTTTACCTCGGGCGCCGGCCGGCCATTTTTGAGCGCCAGATAGCCGGAGAAGATCCAGGGATTGCCAATGGCAGCCCTGCCGATCATGATCCCGTCACAGCTTGTGCCGGCTTCCATTTTCAGCGCGTCCCGGGCGGTTTTGATATCTCCGTTTCCGATGACCGGCATTGCAACGGCTTTTTTGACCGCAGTAATGATGGACCAGTCGGCATTCCCCCTAAAACCCTGTGTGGCGGTCCTGGGGTGCACGGCAATGGCATCGACGCCGCATCTCTTCGGCAATCCGAGCGATGGTCACGGCCTGCTGACCGGAATTGTCCCATCCGGTCCGGATTTTGATCGTCAAAGGAATATGGATCGACCGGCGGACGGTCCGTAGAATATTTTCGGTAATCTCCGGTACTTTCATTAAGGCTGCTCCGGAACCGGTTTTAAGAATTTTCTTCACCGCACATCCCAGATTGATATCCAGCATATCAGCCCCCGAGGCTTCCACCATTCGGGCGGCTTCCGCCATAATAGAGGGATCTGCCCCGAAGATTTGAACACACAGCGGTTTTTCCGCGGCGCAGCTGTCGAGCATCTTCAGGGTCTTGGCCGATCTTCTCACCAGAGCGTTTGAGCTTATCATTTCCGAATATACCAGACCGCAGCCGGCCTCTTTGGCCAGCAGGCGGAATGGCAGATCGGTTATTCCTGCCAGTGGGGCGAGAACCGCGGTGTTGTCGCATTTAAGTGTGCCAATTTGCATTTCAGTCTAATTCCGGCCGTTAGGTTTCGTCATATTCGTGTCCGCAATGCGCTGCCAGACCTCTCGCATTGACATCACCGCTGAATGCCCTGATCTGTGTCGACGCGCAGAGCTTCGGAAATAAAGATGTCAGCCATTCATAAAATTTTCCTGCATGACAGCAGCGCTTCGAATCGGGCTGGCATAGCAGTAAAGGCAGCTGTGGCCGCAGGGGTGGTCCCGGTAAGAACCGATGTCAACGGAGACCTGACAGCGGCATCCCATCCGCCGTCTCTGCCCGGGGTCCCTCTTCAGTGAGACGTGGCCACCGTAGAGTTCTACCAGCAAGCTGTTGGGAATGCACGCGCTTTCCCGGATACCTGAACCTTCGGTCAGACGGTTGGTGATTTCCCTTTCACAGCAGGTGTGAAGAGCGATCCCCATTGGGCGGAGAATGGCGCTCATCCATAAAAGGGTTTCCACTTTTCGATTCGGTGACGGATCCAGGAATGCCAGACCCGGAATGGGGGCCAAGCGGCGCGAAATTTTGGCGTAATGATCCATGAAACTCGTAATGCATCTTTGGATGCCGACCGCGCAGGCACGTTTGGCTATTCGAAAAAAATCGGAGAGATTTGTTTTCATCGGTCCGCCTTCGAGGCGATAGTAGCATACCGGGTCAAATCGCCAGTTCACCGATTGGGATCCGAACCGGCGGCTGAGTTCATCGAATTGATCCAGCCGGTTGGCCAGCGGGGGGACACGCGGTTCGAGCAACGACAATTCGGAATTGACGGTATAATTGAAAAACAGGTGATATCCCTTGTACCGCAATGTCTCTCCGGCGTTTTCTGCCAGAAAACGGCTGAAATCCTTGGACCAAAATACAATTGTGTGCACGGCGTCCGGATCGGCCGGAACGCGTCTGACTTTCTGGTTGTATGGATTGGTTACATCAAAATAGCCCCGGTCAATCCCTTGCATGAACCAGGACAAATAGAAGGCCGGAATATCCGTTCTTCTGGATGCGGAGAGAACGATCTGGGGTAATTTGGTTGTGGTTTCAAACACTTTAGGGGTATTCTCATAATAGCTTGTTGATTACTTTTTTTTCAGGTCCTTGAAGGATATTATTTTTCCTTCATGCGGTCCTTTCTCGATTCGACCACCGCTGTTCGACTCAACCGCTAGATCGACTTCTTTGGGCGCCTCAACTTCCTCCAGGCGCATCCGCTTACCGTTCATGGTAAATTCCTCACCGTTGATATAGACGTCTCTCAATATCCACGTGACCACCTGTAAGGGAACGTTCAGGAGCAACAGCCGCACATGATACCAGTCGGGTTTTGAATCTGCCAATATTTCCTCTATCCGTGCGAAGCTCAACGGTTGATCTTCGAGATATATCAAAACGATATCATTTTCTTTAGCCATGATTGCCTGTCTCTTTCGCTAACGGGTTGAATACCGGCCCAAACAATTTTGAGGTAATGAAACCACTTATTTAACTGGATGTAAAGTATTTCGGTCCTGGCCCGAAAACCGCACCGGCAACTGAACATTTACCAATCGCACTGACGGTTTCGACCGACCCCATCGGCTTTTTTTTGACATGAACGGATAATTTTTCGTATAATGGGTCTCACACCTTTATGTATTTATTTGCCGGCTTGCTTCCTGCTGGCATTTTTTTGGGTGATATTGTAATACAATGTATGATAAAATGATTGACATTAGGTCGGGAGCCAGGGGTGTGGGCTGGAAGCGTTCCCGGCGGCTCTCGCTGGCCCGGGATGCGTCCCTTTGCGATTGAACGTGAGCGTGTTTGCTACAGTGCGGTGACAAGATGAAATATCGGCTGAAGAAAATCCTTCTTTCTAATTGGTTGATATGCACCATGTTGACGGCGGGAATCATCGCCGGGATGCTGGTGAATTTCTATCCATTGCAGTTCCTTGAGCACAAGGCCTATGATTCCCTTTCCCGCTTGCGAAGAATCAGCGCGTCTGACGCGGTGGTGATCGTTAAAATCGATGACAAAAGCCTGCGCGAAATCGGTGCGCCGCCCTGGCCGCGATCCATCATCGCAGAAGCCGTTAAGCGGCTCTCGGAATTCAATCCCAAGGTCATGGCCATCCAGCTCTTGTTCCCCGGACCGGAGATCAATCCGGCATTGGCTGAGATCAAGGCGCTCAGGTCGGAGGCCTGGACGGAACTCTTCTCCAAGCAAAAAAAGAACCGCCAAAAAATGGATCAACTCCTGTCACAGGCTGCCGAAAGGTTGGATCACGACGCGGATTTGATTTCGGCGATAAATTTTTCGGTCAATGCGGTTCTGCCGGTCCTGTTTACCAACGAACCCATAGACATGTCGTTAACATCCGGGGCACTCCCCGATTGGTTGGTCCGCCATTCACTTGCGAATCAGAGATTTCGCCCGCGACACGTCTCGGCCTCTGCGGTCAATTCTTTGCTGTACCTGGGCCCGCGAGATAAATCGGCTCGGGTCTTTTCGGTTATTCCAACATACGAACACCTCGCACGTAAAGCCAGCGCCCTGGGGCATATCAATGTGGACGCTGATCGCGATGGTATTGTTCGAAAAGTTCCTTTGTTTATCACGTATCGGGATCGGTATTTTCCATCTTTTGCTCTGCAGGTTGCTGCACGATATATGAAAGCCGATTTAAAGGACGTTCAGCGAAGTGATGCCGGGATTTCGCTCAAGAACATGGACATTCCGACGGACCGGGCCTTGCAAATGATGATCGACAGCGGCGGTATTGGCCGACACCTTCAGGGCGTATCTTTTGTAGATGTCTACAACGGAAATGTGACCGCAGATATGTTCGAAGGCAAAATCATTTTGCTTGGTGAGTTTTTACCGGGGCGCACACCGCACTACCGTTCAGCAGGCTACGACGGCCTGAGCAACGTCGAGATTACGGCCGCTATAATAGAAAACATCATCAACCGCCGTCATCTGTCGCGACCGGCCTGGGCCAATGTGCTGGAAATTCTGGTGGTCGTTTACTTCGGCCTCTTTTTGGTCTTTGTCATCCCGCGCGTAAAGCCGCGCGATGGGGCCCTGATTTTGAGCATTTTTTTGGTGACCTGGATGTGTTTCGCAGGTGTTCTTTTTATGGCCTTTGGGTACTGGCTGAAACTGTTTGCACCACTGATTCTCACGGTTGTCGGATTTGCCGTGGCCGGGTTTCGACGATTTGCCATCGAAAAGCAGCTGGAGAGCATTGAGTTGAACAAGATGCTCGGGCTGTCATTTCAGGGCAAGGGAATGTTGGATATGGCCTTTGAGAAGTTTCGCAAGTGCCCGGTGGAGAACGGGTCCGTGCGAGATCTGCTATACAACCTCGGACAGGATTTCGAGCGCAAACGAATGTTCAACAAGGCAGTGGCGGTGTATTGCCACATGCAGAAAGCCGGTCGCTTCAGAGATATTCAACAGCGCATCGACACCTTGAAGAGTTTGGGCGAGGCGGTCAACCCCGCCACTGCCAGCTCCAACGGGGCGCTCCTCCTGGGTGATGCCACCACCCGCCCGACGCTCGGCCGCTACGAGATCATAGAGGAACTCGGACAAGGGGCCATGGGAACAGTCTATCTCGGGCGTGATCCCAAGATCAACCGTGAGGTGGCTATCAAAACCCTAAGCTACGCCAATGTGGACGAAGGCAGGCTGGAGGAGATCAAAGAACGTTTCCTGCGCGAGGCTGAGGCTGCCGGAAGGCTTTCTCATCCCAACATCGTGACGATTTACGATGTTGGAGAAGAGCACGATATGGCTTACATGGCCATGGAATTGATCAAGGGGCGGGTATTGTCGGAATACTGCCAGAAGGGCAATTTGTTGCCGGTTAAAAAAGCACTCGGTTTTGTCGCTACCGTAGCCGAAGCACTCGATTATGCCCACACCCACGGTGTCGTGCACCGTGACATCAAACCGGACAATATCATTCTGGTCGATGGCAATCAGGTCAAAGTGGCCGATTTCGGCATCGCCCGGGTCGTGAGCGCTTCCCAAACCCAGACCGGCATCATTCTCGGTACCCCGAACTACATGTCGCCCGAACAGGTAGAAGGCCTGCACGTAGACGGACGCTCGGACTTGTTTTCTCTGGGCGTTGTTCTTTATGAATTACTGACCGGAGACAGACCTTTTAAAGGCGATAACGTGGCCCAGCTAATGTACAACATCACCCATAGCGCCTACACGCCGGTGAATAAAGTCCTGCCGGATGTCCCGGTGTGCGGCAGTCAGATTGTCAAAAAACTTCTGGCCAAAGATCCTCAGAAACGCCTGAATTCCGCCGGCAAGCTCGTGCGTAAAATCGAGCAGTGCCTTCAGGGGCTTGCATAGGCGTGCCTTTGCCCGTTCTTGCGCCTTACCCAATTACCATCGATATACTCCCAGCCTGAATGGAAAGATTCCCAAAGCCTGACAGTTCCGGGAGTTTCTCATTCGGCAATAATAATTAAGACACCGTATCCAAATTGTCAGAAAATAATATGTACCGCAATGGCGCAAGGAGCGCAGGGTTAAGATTCGGTTTCCTGCTGCCGATCCGGTTTCAGCAATACGGCCCGCGAGGTTTTTCCATCGATTTTAATGGTTATCGGAAGATCGAGGTGGGCATGCGTCACATGCGGTGTGACGGATGCCGCTTTCAGGCTGCCAAGCCAGCGCCAGTCGATAAAATTGTCCCTGTTTTCGACAACGTTGAGATAGCTGATTCCCAGTGACGTAATGTTGTGAAAAAAGTGCGATCCCTGGGATGGATCAGCTTTCAGTTTTTCTACGGATGTTTCGACAACCGCACCCACCCCTGAAATGTCGCTCCAGGTAACCGGTATTCCCAGCCAGCGGTCGGCCGATCCCCAGCGACCCGGTCCGATGAGAAGATATTTGCGGTTTGCTGCGACCAGCTGGCGGTTGAGCATACCGATCTCCCTGGCTATCTCGATCGTACGATCCGGTTCAAACGTCTCGGGTCCCACAAAGATAATGTCGGTGATATCGAGGAATCGGCCGTTTCCCAAAGCCATGGTGGAATAGCAGAAAGACTGGGTAATATCCTCGGAGGTGATTTCGATTATGCGATCGTGTTGACTGACCGCCATCGGCCGGATCTGCAGCAGCGCGAATTCCTTTTTGCCTTGACCGTTGGGCGGCAGGTTGACGGAAAACTCAATTTCTACCGGACTGCCCATCCCTCGCCGGCCGATCTCCAGAATTTCGGTCAATATCTCCGCCAATGGAAACAACTGGTATTTCAGGATAGCGGCAAAAGTCAGCACCGGATGCCCCTGGGGACTGTAGACATCACGGATGCGGTGTTCCTGGGGGCTGTAGGTGCTGCACATTTGGCGGACAGCCGGATGGTTGACGGCGGCGTTGATGTCTATTTTCATTAGGGTGGCATCGTCTGCGAAATTCTCCGGTGTACTGAAATTTTCCGGAAAATGTTTCATGTTCAAGGCATATAAGTATTGTTGGGAGTTTCGGAGAATGTCATCAACCGTTGAGAACTGTGGCATCAACTGCGGGTAGCGGGGTGAGAACCGCAGTGATGTCCCCCCCTCGACAACTATTTTCCCGAGCCCCAGTGCGATATGGGCAATGCCTTCCTCGGGTTTCATGTGGTTGATTGGATAGAAGTTATAGGACTGGGCCACGCCTGAAATTGCCGGATAAAATACACTGTCGGTGACGTTGCCTGTCAGCTGTTGAATGATAACGGCCATCTTTTCATCTTCGGTACGGTGCATCGTGCTCTTGGCATAGGCCCGCGGTGCTTCCATGAAGGTCGAGGCATACACCATCTTGATGGCCTGCACGAGGCGTTTCAGCCGCAGGTTGATGTCCGGATGCTGGTTGGGGAGCATGTAAGTGCGGTATATGCCGGCAAAAGGCTGGAACTGGGCGTCTTCCAACAGGCTGGAAGACCGCACCGCCAGGGGATACCTGAGATTGGTGAGGGCCAGTTTCAAATCACGATTCAACTCCTCTGGAATTCGGGCGTTGAGGAATTTTTCCGAGATTTGGGTATCACTGAGATCGCCCATGGCAATTTCTTTGAGATCGTTTTCGGCGATGAATTCGTCGAAAGCTTCCGTGGATATGACCACGGATTGGGGGACGTGGATGTCAATGTCAGCGAATCGGGCTCTGAAGTCGCGGTTTTCCTTCAATCGAATCGACATGAAGGCGAGGCCGCGGGCTTTACCACCCAAAGATCCTGTCCCGATCTTGACGAATTCGGCATCCGGGTCGTAATGGTCGGGATCGAATTGGGCGATGATGCCTTTCTGGCGTCCTTTTCGCCGTTCTTCGATGCAGTGGACCAGGTATTTTTTGAGTTCGACCACAGAAGAAAACTCCGTCGCTTTAACCGGTTTGAGCTTGCTGGCCAGCATAATTTCAGAGCGCGCCATCAGCCAGCTGGAGAAGTGGTTGTGAGCGGCATGGTAGAATATCGACTCGTCCGCAATCGAGGGAAGAAGTTTCTGCATTTCCCTTAAACTCGAGGCCCGGCCGACTTCCGTGCCGTCGGGAAGCCGGAAAATAAATTCGCCGAAGCCGAGATGCTTCTTGAAAAACGAGCGGATTTCTTCATGCAGATTCGGCGAATTCTTGTTTAAAAACACCGCGGGGATCAGATCGGCTTTGAGGCGGTTTTTTTCTTCTGAACTGAGCATCAGAAGCGGGATATCCTCGGTCTCATCCCTGATCATCTTTAGCAGGGAAAACCCGGCTTCGTCGTCCACCACGCCATTACGGGGGTAGCGAACATCCGAGAAGATGGACAGAAGATAGGGCCGAAACCGGCGGTAAAGATCCTCTGCTTCTTCAAAGTTTTCCGCCAGCAGTATTTTAGGACGCGCCCGCATGCGCAAAATGCGATGCTCGTCGTTAAGTGAATCTTCCATGACCGCCTGGGTCTGCAGGACAATCTCCTTGTAAAGCAGCGGCAAGATGGATGAATAGTAGAGCGGAGAGTCTTCTACCATAATCAGTACTCTGACTCTGGCGCGTTGGGTGTCATGGTCAATGTTCATGCGATCTTCGACACTTTTGATCAACGCCAGCAGCAGATCGGTGTTTCCGGACCAGATGAAAGTTTTGTCGATGGGGTGATTGTCACGATTTTCAGAATCGATGAGCAAGCGGTTGGTCCGATGCGCCAAAAGAAAAACCGGCAGGGTCGGGTAGATTTCCTTGATGTGACGGCTGAGCCCGAAGGCGTCCATATCGTCCAAACGGGGCATGGTGAGGACCAGGTCGAACTTTTTCCGTGACAGGGCCATGATGGCTTCCCGGGCAGTCGACACCCAAGTCAATTGTGGCGGCCGTGATAGATTCAGCCCGCGGTATTCGTGAATGATGCGCTCTGCCAAGCGGCCTTCTTCTTCCATGATAAACGCATCGTACGGCGTCGACACCAACAGAATATTGCCGACCTTCTTGGCCATCAATTCATGAAAGACCTTGAAGGATAGATCAAACTCGTCTATGCGGATGGTGTTTTGGTGGTTTGGATCTTCGCTCCTGCTCACCGCTCGCCCCCTTCCCATTGCTGTTGAAAGCCCCGATTGCGGTCCCCAATTTGGCGCTGTGCGCCGGATGACCGTACCTCGGTCGAATAGCGCCTGTCTAAAAGCTAAGATTCAACCGGTGCGCTATCACTGTTTCCCGACGACCCACATCCGGTGAATATTTTGCTGAATTATACCCACCCATACCGTATTCCGCAGCGTGCCGCAAGCAACTGGCGGCCATAGCAACGGGGCGTTGACGACACCCCGATTGCTTGTTAGTGTCCATCCATAAATGGTCTTTTTCACCCTGGGCGATGTTTTCCGCTCGTGGATGGGCACGTGTTTGTGTTCATAGAACGTATCTCAAGACTAAGGGGCAGGCGTTCAGGGCAAGGCTTGAAAATGCGAAAACGCGGCGTATACAGGTCGTATGCGAACATTTTGAGTCGTTTCATAACGCCGTCATGGCCACTGAGACGAATTTCGAGATGCGTTCTCGTCTTACCGACCCGTGATCACGGGCAAACGACGATATGAAATGTACTATAGATGAAAATTGCATTGGCCCAAATTAATCCGATTGTCGGTGATTTCTCCTACAACTACAAGCGGATCAGGCGTTGTGCCGATCAGGCCATCGCCCGTTCCTGCGATCTGGTGGTTTTTTCTGAAATGGTCGTCTGCGGTTACCCGCCGCATGATCTGCTCGAGAAGAACGATTTTGTGGAAGCAAACCTCAACTGCCTGGATCGTATGATCAGCGATATTCGTGATATAGGAGTCGTTTGCGGAATCGTCGACGTTAACCCCGCACAAGAGGGTAAACGTCTGCTGAATTCCGCCGTTCTGTTTGAAGACGGACAGATTCGACACCAGGTCAGCAAGCGCCTCCTGCCGACCTACGATGTGTTTGACGAGAGCCGCTACTTCGAGCCCGGCACAGATTGCAGCGCCTTCACCTACAAGGGGCAACGCATCGGCCTCACGGTATGCGAGGATCTTTGGAATGACAAAGATATCTTTCAGCGCCGGATGTACCATCTTGACCCATTGGATGCTCTGGTAAAAGACGGTGCGGAGTTGATCATCAATGTATCCGCCTCACCTTTTCATACAGGCAAAATTGGCTTCAGAAAAAACATGCACAGCACCACCGCCAGAAAATACGGTGTAACGCTCGTTTACGTAAACCAGGTCGGTGGCAATGACAGCCTCCTATTTGATGGCATCAGTGCGGTCTTCGACCGGCAGGGCCGCATGGTTGCCAGGGCAAAGGATTTCGAGGAGGATCTGATCGTTTACGACACTGCCTCAGATGCGGCCGAAATGCGTGAGATTGCGACCTCCGAGGCCGAAACCGTCGTAAAGGCACTTGTCATGGGTACCCGGGATTATGTGATAAAATGCGGATTTGAAAAAGCCGTCATCGGGTTGAGCGGTGGCATCGATTCAGCCCTGACGGCCGCTATTGCCGTCCGGGCGCTTGGGCCGGAAAATGTGACCACCGTCTTCATGCCGTCCGCCTACACGTCGCGGGACAATTATGAGGATACGCAGCATTTGGCCCGCAATCTCGGTGTTCCCTTGGAAACGATTCCGATCGACAGCATCTTTCAGAAATATGTCACGCATCTATCGCCCTCGTTTGACAGTCGCGATCCAGGCATCACCGAACAAAATGTTCAGGCCCGCGTCCGGGGGACAATTCTCATGGCCATTTCCAACCAACGCGGCTGCCTGTTGCTTTCCACCGGTAACAAGTCCGAACTGGCGGTCGGCTACTGTACTCTTTACGGCGATATGAGCGGTGGGTTGTCGGTCATATCCGATGTTCCGAAAACAATGGTTTATGAGTTGGCGCGCTTCATCAACCGAAAAGCGGAGGTCATTCCCGAGCGCATCATGAAAAAGCCGCCGTCTGCGGAATTGAAGCCCGACCAACGGGACGATGACGATCTGCCGCCCTACGAGGTTCTGGACCCGATCCTAAAGGGCACCATCGAGGAAGGCCGGAGTGTGTCCGAGCTTGTGAAATTGGGTTTTAGTCGTCAATTGGTGGAAGATGTCGTCCTTAGGGTCACTCAAAACGAATACAAGCGCCACCAGGCGGCACCGGGCTTGAAGGTGACTTCGAAAGCCTTCGGATACGGCCGGCGATATCCGATTGCCCAGGGTTACAAACCGCAGTAACCAGACGTATCGACCTTTACGGATCGGACATTGATAAACGTATCCAGCATTGGTGGTCGGGCACTATTTGGATACGGATAGTGCAGGGTGTTGATAAACGTCCTGAGCGCAGGCAAGACAAGGCAAGATTTGGCGAAAATTCGGCGTTTAGGAGTGATAATTGTGCTTCGCTGAACCGGGGGCAGGGCCCCCCGTTTCAGCCACTGACACTGCATGGCCAAGCGTACTGGTTTTTCAACAGCCTATTCGAGTGACCCCCGGTGATTGCCGACAGCCTTCCCCTGCCACGTTCTCCGCTGTTCCAGCTTTTCCTTGATCAGGTTCAGGGTTTCGGCTTTGCGCAGGGCCCAGCCGGGGGCCACCAGCTCCGCGGGATGCGGATCACCGGTCAGGCGTTGGATAATCACCCGGGGGGGGAGATGATCCAGAAAATCGCAGACGAGCCCGGCATAGGCCTCCTGGGACAAGCAACGGTAGCCCCCTTGCCGATAGAGGGCTTCAAGTCTGGTCCCCTTGATGACATACAAAAGGTGTATCTTAACTGCTTCGATACCCAGATCACCCAAAAAGCGGGCTGTTTCGATGGCATGCTGGCGCGTTTCAGCCGGAAGCCCAAGAATGACGTGAGCGCAAACCTTGAGGCCTTTTTTGTGCGTTTCCCTAACGGCGGCTTTGAAGCAGCCGGCATCGTGGCCGCGGTTGATCAAGGCCAGGGTACTGTCATGGGCGGACTGCAGGCCGTATTCGATAACGACCAGGTGGTCGGCGGCGTATCCGGCCAAAAGATCGAGCACGGTTGGGTCGACGCAGTCCGGACGGGTTCCAATGAAGAGCCCGACAATTTCTTCGACGGCCAGGGCTTCGTCGTACAATCGTTTCAGGGTGGCCACGGGGGCGTAGGTGTTGGAAAACGATTGAAAATAAGCGATAAACTTTTTGGCTTTGTATCTTGCCGCCAGCCGCGCCTTGCCCTCGAGCAGTTGCTCGGTTATGGAAAGGCCTTGGGCATGGGCGCCGGTTCCCGACCCGCGGTCATTGCAGTAAATGCAGCCGCCGGTTGCGACCGTCCCGTCCCTGTTGGGGCAGGAGAATCCTGCGTCAATTGTGATCTTCTGGACGCGGCAGCCGAACATTTTGCGCAAATAGGTATTTAAATCGTTGTATCTCTTGGGTGGAATCATGATTCGGGTCACGGTTTCGCTATAGACCGATGGTGTTCATGAGACAGTTCCAGTTTAGCGATAGAACGCTTACAGCTGGCAAGGTCAATAACACATTCTTTAAAATAAAACATTCAATGACCGGCTGGTCGTCCGAAAAAAAAATAGTTTCAAATGACCGCTTTGGGCGGTTCACAAGACATTCCTCCGACTTTGCCGGAAGTCATTGAATTGTAAAATGTGATAAATCTGATAGGGTTCGATCCATGACGGTTAATCCACCAAAATACGAGATCATCGTTGTCGGTGCCGGGCATGCGGGATGTGAAGCTGCCCTTGTGGCTGCCCGGATGGGTTGTCGCGTGCTGCTGCTGGCCATTGATCTGGATAAAATTGCCGCTATGCCCTGTAGTCCCTCCATCGGCGGTATGGCCAAAGGGCAGCTGGTGAAGGAAATCGATGCGCTGGGCGGAGAGATGGCCAAGACGACGGACAAGACGGCCATTCAGTATAAGACCCTCAATACCAAGAAAGGACCGGCCGTTCAATCTTCACGAACTCAAAACGACAAAAACCGCTACCACACGGTGATGAAACACGTGATCGAAAGCGAGCCCGGCATCGAACTGCGGCAGGCCATGGTCGAACGGCTTGTCACCGAAGGGGGTAAGGTCGTTGGGGTTGAGGACACCACCGGATTCGGTTATCAAGCCGGAACGGTGGTGTTGGCCACGGGGACATTCTTGAGTGGTCTGGTGCACATCGGGTTCAAATCGTTCAAGGCGGGCCGGGCCGGTGAGTTCGCCTCTTACAGCCTTCCACTCCATCTCAAACAGCTTGGTTTTGAGCTGGGCCGGATGAAAACGGGCACCCCTCCGCGGTTGCGACGCGCAAGCATCGATTTCACCCGTTTTGCCATCCAGGAGAATGATGAAAACCCGGCGCCATTTTCCCACTTTACTAAAAATATCCGGATGCCTCAGGTCCCCAGCTACATCGGGCACACCAACGTGAGGGTCCATCGTGCCGTGCAGCGTAATTTGGGCCGATCGGCCCTTTACGGCGGTGTCATCAAGGGGGTGTCGGCCCGATACTGTCCCTCTTTGGAAGATAAAATCGTCCGGTTTCCTGACAGAGACCGACACCAGGTGATATTAGAACCCGAGGGGCTTGAGACCGAGGAGATCTATGCCAGCGGTCTCGGCAACAGTCTACCGCTGGAGATTCAGTACGAAATCGTCCGGGCGGTGGACGGTCTGGAAGAGGCAGAAATCATGCGACCGGCATATGCCATCGAGTACGACTACGTCAATCCGGTCCAACTGAAGCCAACCTTGGAAACCAAACGAATTTCCGGTCTATTCCTGGCGGGCCAGATCAACGGAACCTCCGGGTATGAGGAAGCCGCCGCCCAGGGGCTGTGGGCGGGCATCAACGCCGCCTGCCGGGTCCAGGATCGGCCGCCGTTTACACTGGACCGCTCCCAAGCATACATGGGTGTGATGGTCGATGATCTGGTCACCCGGGGAACCAGGGAACCTTATCGAATGTTCACCTCGCGAGCCGAATACCGGCTGATGCTGCGAGAAGACAATGCCGACATACGGCTGCTGGAAATCGGCCATTCTTTAGGCCTTATCGATCACGACACACTGACGGAGGTCAAAGAACGCTGGCGGCAGGTTTCCGAAGAGATTCACCGCATACGCAGGACCGTTGTCAAACCGACACGTGATGTGAATGCCTATCTGAATGGGAAGGGGACCAATCCGATCCGCAGCGGGGTCCATCTGGATCAGCTGCTGAAGAGAAACGAGCTCGATTACGACGCAATAGAGGCGATGGCACCGAGTCCGATACCGATTGGGAAAAAAGTGTCGCGGCAGGTGGAAATCGAAGTCAAGTACGAGGGCTACATCGAGCGGCAGCAGCGGGAAATCGAAAAATTCAAGCATCTGGAACGCATGCCTATCCCGGAAGCATTCGATTATGACACGGTGCACGGCTTGTCGAATGAACTGAAGGAAAAACTTTCCCTGGTCAGGCCGGTTTCTCTCGGACAGGCTTCCCGTATCGATGGGATTACCCCGGCGGCCCTTTCAGTCATGATGGTGGCGCTCAAGGTGTGCCAAAAACATTGACGACGCTGGTGGCGAGAGGCTTGGCGGCTCCATCAGACAGCATCTGCATTCGAAATTCAATGGCCGGTTGTTTGCCCGAAATACTAGTTAGTATCCATCCATAAATGGCCTTTTTTCCGCTGGGTCCCGCCATGGCGGGATTCTCCGCAGGTTTCCGGCTGCGGCGTACCTAAAGTACGCCTCGCCGCAAATCCCCTTGGCGGGATGCGGTCCCGCTGCAGAGCAGCGGGATTTCGTTTCTATCCCAGAGCATAAATGGACTCAACTTGCCCAGCGAAAAAAAATTCTCATTTATGAATTGGACACTCTACAATGCCATTCACTTGTCGCGGATGGACACTAGTTATAAAAGATCACTTTGAATGGTTTACAGGCCATTTCGCCGGATTTGGCTGAGGTCATCGAATCGGGTGAAAATCTGACTTTCCTAAACGGATTCAGATAGGCACTCAGTGGGGTTTTCGCGTCTATCCCGGAAATTTCATCAATTGGAGGCTTTTATGGCCCATCGCACACCTTCAATCAAATGATCAGATGTGTGATCCCCCGCATTTCGAGGTGATGCTGTCGTCAGTCTACCGCGATCCTCGAATAATCATGCCATGGCGTGACCATGGAAGCCACCGGTTGACCCGAAGGGTGAAATCTTTTCAGCTCTTTCATTAGATCTTGGGGCGGTACAAAGTGTCTCTCGGTTATACGGTTCATGAGTTTGACCACTGCCTCGATATGGCGCCTTTTTGGCCGCTCGGTGAAAAGATTTCATGAAAGATTCGGGCGAGCAGCACACCTTGACAGACACGGCTTAAAAAATTATATTATTCTTCTCGATTTAAATATTTTCAACAAGTTACATGTGTCAGAGCACCATTGAGCGGCCACTTGACCACTTGGTACGATGTGTGCCTTAGGACGCATGAGACACAAGGGACGAACTCTATGGCAAAAGACTATTACGACATGTTGGGAGTGAATAAAAAAGCGTCAGGAGAGGAGATAAAGAAAGCCTATCGCAAGCTCGCGCTGAAATATCATCCCGATCATGCCAAGGATGACAAAGCCGCGGAAGAAAAATTCAAAAAAATCAGCGAGGCTTACGCCGTGCTGAGCGACAAGGAGAAACGCAAACAATACGATACCTTCGGTTCGGAAGGATTCAGTCAACGATTTTCCCAGGAAGACATTTTTAGGAACTTTGATTTCAACGACATCCTGAGAGAATTTGGATTCGGAGGCCGCGGCGGCGGAGTGCGCTTCTCTTTCGGTTCAGGAAGTCCCTTCGGCGCGGGATCGCCCTACGGGAATTATGGCGGTCAGCCGCAGCAGGTCAAAGGTTCGGATCTGGTCTACGAACTTCCACTGACGCTCGCGGAGGTGCTGACGGGCACCCGCAAGACGGTCAGCTTCGACCACAAAGGCCGGTCGGAAAGAATGACCGTCAAAATACCCAAGGGAATGGTTACAGGCAAGAAGCTGCGGCTCGCCGGTAAGGGAGAAGCAAGTCCCTACGGTGGACCGGCAGGAGATCTGTTCATTCAGGCCAAACTTATTGATGACCCTGATTTCAGTGTTGAGAATCACGATCTGGTCACCAATCGAGAGATCAAATTGAGCGAGGCCCTTTTAGGCACCTCTATTCCCATACCGACGCCGAACGGCAAAGAGCTCAATCTGAAAATTCCCCCCGGTACCCGCCACGGGACCAAGATGCGCCTTGCAGGGAACGGTCTTCCCGACATGCAGGGCGGTAAACGCGGCGACCTGTTTGTCCGCATTCATATCCTCATCCCCAAACACTTGAACAGCGAACAAAAGAAACTGATTCAAAAATTGGCCGCAACGGGGCTGTAATTCTTTAAAATTATTGACAAGAAGGGCTATTATATGGCATCCTTATTGTCGTATTACATTGTCACCGTTTCGTGTGCTGTTCGTGAATCGATGTGGAAGCTGCTTTTATAATGCCTGATCTGAATCCCGTCCTGAGCAAGGAAGAAATCGAGAAGGCGATCGCCGAATTAGCGCAACAGATATCGAACGATTATCAGGATCGTGAGGTTGTACTTGTCGGCGTTTTGAAAGGCGCATTTATATTTCTCGCCGATCTCATCAGACATCTCTCCATTCCAGTTAAAGTTGATTTTGTTCGGCTCGCCAGTTACGGACATCATACTGAGACCAGCGGTGCCATTTGCCTGACAAAAGCGCTTGAAATCGATATCGCTGGCAGAGATGTTCTCGTGATCGAAGATATCATCGATACCGGACTGTCGCTGGAATTCCTGCTGGAACACCTAAAATCACAGGAACCTAAAAGTTTGCGGATCTGCACCCTGATCGACAAGCGCGAGAGACGCAACAGCCATTTAACTGTAGATTACGTGGGATGCATTGTTGAGCGGGGCTTTCTGGTCGGCTACGGATTGGATTATGCCGAGCAGTACCGGCATCTGCCTGCCATTTACGATCTAAAAGTTTGACAAATTGAAAATGCACGGATGTCAGAAGTGGTTTCAAAACCCTATGTCACGCCCAAGTGCAAGGCGTGGGCCGATGAAAAAACGTAGCATACATGTGCGTATGTCTTCAGCGCAAGGGGCAGGGCCCCTGACACTGACTGAGGAGGTCCACAACACCGCAACTTGTCCGCCCGCCTGAGGCGGGTAAACCTTTGGCGGGTTGGGTGTGAGATGGGGTTTTGAAACCACTTATAGAAAGGACAAACAGTACCGCGTAGCCATGACAGGGTGTCGTCGACAAAAAAGACGGGATGAAACGGTTCGCGGGGCCTGTTCGGGGCCGGACGGCCCGATCCGTCGGGCAGTCTGACAGGGTAGCACGCAGCGCTGAAAATAAGCGAATATCGAAGCCATTAATTTTAATTCGGTGGGGTATACCATGATCCTTACATGCGAAAAGTGCGACACAAGTTTCAGCTTTGACGAAAATATGATCAACAGTACCGGATCAAAGGTACGATGCTCCAAGTGTCGACACATTTTTGTCGTCCTTCCGCCGACACCCGCCGAGGAGGTTGAGCCGACGGCCCTATCCGAACTTTCGCCATCCGGGAAAACACCGGTCACCGGTGCTGCAGGACTTGACGACCTGGATTTAGACGCGATTGAAAAATCACTTGATCTGGAAACAAAACCGGCGCCTGAAAAAGAGACACTTACGGCCGGCGAGCCTGATGATGCCGGGCTGGATCTCGATTTCGAGGATGACGATACCGTTTCTGGTGTCGATGCCGGTGAGGCATCACTTGAAAGTACAGACGAACTCGATTTTGATCTCGATCTCGATTTTGATTCCGCCCCCGGTGACGAAAAGAATGGAACCGATCTGTCCGCCGAGGCAACGGAAACCATGGACTTTCAACTGGACCTTGACCTCGATGACGAGACGACAGAGCCGGCTGCCGGCGAAGACGCCACCGTGGCGGATGATCTCAATTTTGACCTTGACCTGGGGCTCGATGAGACCCCAGGGGGTGTCGATGCGCTCTCTGAAGGCGAAGAAACCACCGATGAGCTCGATTTCCAACTCGACCTGGATTTGGATGACGAGGATATCGACCTATCCGACCCGGAGAAGCCGGTTGTCGGTACGGACTTCGATCGAGACGAAAAATCGGTCGTGGCCGACTCCGGGGTGGAATTCGACGAAACCCAGGAACTCGATCTTTCGGACGTGGACAGTCTGCTCGATTTGGGCCACGAAGATGTGGAAGAATCCGTTTCCGACGAGGCCACTGAAAGTCTGGATATCGACCTCGATTTCGGACAGGAAGCCGCTACTATAGTTGACAGCGAAGGGGAGGATGCCGAGGGGGATTCCGCCGGCGAAGACCTTGAATTCGAGCTCGATCTGGATCCGGATGAATCGGCAGCAGAACCCGATGACACGACAGGCGCACTGGAGTCGACCGAAGAGTTGGATCTGGCTGATCTGGATGACATGATCGAAAGCGAAGAGGACGGCGAGGCACCGGCCGCTGTCGATTCCACGGCCGACGAACTCGATCTTGGAGACGAACTCGATATTGGAATGGATCAAGATGCCGATATCGAAGAAGGCCAGATCGCTGCGACCGCTGCGGAAGAAAAGGAAATAACCGATGATTTTGACCTCAGCGGTCTGGATGATCTGCTGGAACTCGATGAAGAACCCACATCTTCAGATGACCAGGTCGGCGCGGAAACCGTAACAGAAGGCCAGGCACTCGAGCCGGAGACCGTCGATGGCGGCAGTGAGGGTGATGTCGGGCTTGACGGCATGCTCGATCTCGAAATGGAAGAACTGGTCCCGTCAGATGAAACGACAGAGGGGGGTGGGGATACTGATTTGGTACTCGATGACGACTTCAAAAGCGCCGTCGAGACCGAAATCGGTGCGACCGGGGAGGATCTTGATGAAGACGACTTTGATCTTTCCGATTTAGACGACATGCTTGAGATCGAAGACAGTCCCGAAACGCATGCGGCGGAAGATGAAGATGACGAGTTCGACCTCGATCTTGACCTGGAAGATGTGACTGCTGAAGATGACACGGGAGAAGCGGATCTTGAATTCGACGTCGAAGAGGAAGAGCCGGCAGATAACAGGGTTGCGGCGGTTGCAGCCGTTGCCGGTGCAGCGACGTCAGCTGCCGCCGATTCCGACGGATTCGACATGGGGTCGCTTTCCAATATGGATGATGACGTCGGGGAGGCGGAAGACGCCGTGCCGGCCGCGGCTGCGAAAAGCAGTGAAGCCAGGCCTGCAAAGACTAAAAAGAAGCGCGCCGGCGGCCTGATGAAAACACTGCTTGTTCTGGTATTGCTGATCGGCGGTGGCTATGGCGCCATTGTCGGCGCCCAATACTTCGGCATCGAGATACCTTACCTGGATAAGGTCAAGGACCTCAACATTCCGTACCTCAGCGACCTGCTGGACTCGAAGCAGCCGGACGCCGGCAACCTCAAAATCACCATCATCGAAAAAGATGTCGACGGTCATTTCGTTTCCAGCGCCGGTCTGGGCCTGCTGTATGTCGTCAGCGGCAAGGTAAAAAATGACTACGATCAGTCGCGCAGCTTTATTCAGATTACCGGAAAGCTTTACTCCAAGGGGCGCAAGCTGGAGCTCGAAAAAACCGTCTTTGCCGGGAATGTGCTGTCCGATGCCGATCTGGCCGGATTGGATCAAGCCGGCATCGATAAAAAATTGGGGAACCGCACGGGGCGGAATCGGTCGAACCTGAACCTCAAGAAGGGCGCAACGCTGCCGTTCATGATCGTTTTCTCGAACCTGCCGAAAGATCCGGATGAATACACCGTCGAGGTGGCCGGCTCCATCAAAGCGAAAAAGTAAGCGCGGTTTATAGAGCGATCGCTGCAGACATATAACAGGGGATTAAAAAAACCGGCATCTTGTTTGGGTGCCGGTTTTTGTTTTATCATCTTGTTGATGTGTCGACGATCGAGCACCCGGCCAAGGAGATGTGCGGCGGTTTTCCGCTTGACTAAGGGCAGGGGAGTTGCTAATAGAGCCGGTGCCGATAACCCAAGTTGAGCGTTTCATATTTTCGAAATGACAAAATATAAAAATAAGTATAAGGAATTCTGCCAATTTGACTTTCGAAAATATAAAACCCTACGGGATTTCCAATTTTTATCCGCCTCTGGCGGATCACCGCATCTACGGCGTCAAATGCCGTCCCGCATAGCAGACTATAGCGAAACGACATTTTCCTTGTATCTGCGGCAAACTTAAAAATCGCTCAATTTGGGGATAAGATAGAGGCCTCGGCTGATCGTGCACGAATTGGTTTTTGTTCGTCTCTTTAAAAACCAGCGATGATGCCTTATATTCCCACATATTACTTAATGGCGATGTAGCTCAGTCGGTTAGAGCATGCGGCTCATATCCGCAGTGTCCGGGGTTCAAATCCCTGCATCGCCACCAATCTCAATATTACTTCGGCCCCTCTGTTCGAGGGGCTGATTTATTTCCGGGGAAAGATATTTTCCGCTTGCCCGTAATGCAGGCCGATGTCGCGGCGCAGGTCCAGCCGGTTGCCGTCCGGGTTTTCGCGGGGGATGACCCGGATTTTGCCGTTGTCGAAAGCGGCCAGCAGTTTCTGGCGCAGCCTTCCGGCAACTTCACCCCGGCGTGCGTTTCCCTTAATGGTAACATTACCGTTGAGATAGGCCACCCGGGTGCCGTCTGATTTGAAGATCTCGCCGTTGTCGGCAACGGTCATGGCTGAGGGGATGACCTGTATGGCCTTGCGCTTGAGGTATTTGAAATCGATTCCCAGCGGTTCGCCTTTGGTGCAGGACCAGGGATAGCCTTTTTGCCCGTCAGGTCCACCCGGACCGGTGACAAGGGCGATGCAGACGGCCACCTGGTCATCGCGCACCTCCGGGCGGACATCTTTGAGACGGCCTTCGGCCGTGGCCTCGATCAAAGCACCCAGGTTGCGGATTCGCCGGGCGACTGGCTGAGCCTCGGGCTCACCGGGGCGGATGTTGATTTCGGACACGCGAATCCGGGTCGGTTGCATATTTTGGTCCATGGAAACGAAGCACCCCGGGTAGAGAATGCAGGGGCGCAAGATGTTTTCCGCTTTCATCGCTTCGATCAAAGGCTTGGCAATGACTTCACCGACCATGTCGATCAGTTCGGGGGTTTCCATGGGGTGGGGGGAGATGGCACCGACGCCGCCGGTGATGGGATTGTCCTTGCCCGCCGGCCCTTCGAAGCGCTCCGGGTAATCCATGGCGGTGGGCAGAATCTGATAATCCCCGTTGGCATCCACGAGCATGGTGAAGCTGATTTCCGCCCCGGACATCAGAGATTCGATTAAAAGCGGCCAGGGACCTTTTTTGCCGAACTGGGCCCGATAGGACGCCTTGTAATCACTGATCAGGGTCTCGTAAACTTCCCTGATCAGCCATGAGTTGCGGATAATTCGGGCGCCCTTACCGCCGGCGCTGTATGGATATTTGAGAACCGCACCACCGTATGCGTCCATCAGTTTCAGGCAGATCTTGAGCACACTTTTGTAATCGCGGGCATCGGCCTCGAACCATTCGTGGGCGACCGGTATGCCGGCATCCCGGCACAAGCTTTTGCATTTGAGCTTGTCGCCTTCGATATATGCGCCGGCCTTTCTGAGACCGATGATGCGGCCACCGAATCCCGCCGTTTCCACCATGTCCACCAACCCGTCGAAGAGCAGCGCTTCCGGCATTGGAACCACATAATCGATCTCACCGTTCTGCATGGCCTGAATCAGACCGTCTGCATAATCATCGACCGTGTTGCTGGCTGTCGGAACAAAGCCGATGGGCCAATTCATCATTTCGGCAAACTTTGGCATTGCCGGTGTCCCCCGCACGACGATGCCTTGATACATCTCGGGGTTCAGATCGCTTTTAGCGGTGGCCACGATCAGTGCGGACAGCACCGTTCGGCCGTCTGTGCCGGCGAAGGCGATTTTTTTCATGCACCAAATCCTTTCGGGTCGGTTTTGGTTGTGCTCTGTATCAGATCGAAGCGGAAGGGGTCAAATTATAAATTTTTCCGTATCCGTTGATTGAAAGTGTGCGATTGGCCATAAAAGCCTCCAATTGATGAAATTTACGGGCGCGGATTCATCCTTGAAAAACACAAGCGAAGTGTACTATAAAATGTCTTTTAGGACGAAAACGCATGGCCCGACAGGAGGGGGACGGCATGTTTCCGGGTTTTGATAAATTGGTAGAAGAACGGATCCGCAGGGCACAGCTGCGGGGAGATTTCGAAAAACTCTCCGGTTCCGGCAAACCGCTGAATCTAAGTGATGATGCCAACATTCCGGAGGATCTTCGACTCGCTTACAAAATTCTTAAGAATGCGGATATGATCCCGCCGGAGATCGAACTTAAAAAAGAAATTCTGCGGACCGAGGATCTTCTGCGAGGGATGAGCGATGAAGCCGAAAAATACCACACCATTAAAAAGCTCAATTTTCTCATCATGAAACTGAACAATATGCGCACCGGTTCGATTGAATTCGATGTGCCTCAGTATTATGCCGATAGGCTGATCGATCGGCTCGAGGCGACAAAACGGCAGTCTCCCCCGAAAACTTGATGGAATCTTCGGGCTGAGCGCAGCGCATCAACCGGTATCGTTCATTAGCAGGGAGGAAAAATCCATGAAAAAGTTGACCGTGGCCTTGCTGTCCGGCGGCATATCATCGGAAAGAGAAGTGTCCCTGAACAGCGGCAAACAGGTGTACGAGGCGCTCGATAAAGAAAAATACGACGTGCGGCGCTACGATCCGAAAACTGATTTGCCGCGTCTTGTTGCCGACGCTCGGGAAATTGACGTTGCCCTGATTATTCTTCACGGGCCTTATGGAGAAGACGGTACCGTCCAAGGAATGCTCGACCTGTTGGGCGTCCCTTACCAGGGATCGGGTGTGATGGGCAGTGCGGTTGCCATGAACAAGCTGGTTTCGAAGCAGTTGTATGAGAAGGCCGGGTTGCCTGTGCCTCCTTATGTCGCCGTCAAGCCAACGGACCCGATCAAATCCGATGACATTGCCGCGCGCATGGGCCTGCCCGTGGTCATAAAGCCGGTACAGGGCGGCTCGAGCGTCGGCATGTCGATCGTCCGAAGCGCGGATGCCCTCGCGGGGGCCATCCATAAGGCTTTCGCCTATGACAGTGAGGTCATGATCGAAGCTTTCATCGACGGGATCGAGGTTACCGGCGGCGTTCTCGGAAACGATGCGCCCAAGGCCCTGCCGCTCATCGAGATCATCCCCGACAAGAGCCATGAATTTTTTGACTACGAGGCCAAATATACCCCTGGTGCCACCCAGGAAATCTGTCCCGCCCGCATCGACGATGAGCTGACCGCCAAGGCCCAGAGCTATGCCGTCATGGCCCACGAGGCCCTCGGCTGCCGCGGCTACAGCCGGACGGACATGATGCTTAAAGGCCGTGATCTTTTTGTGCTCGAAACGAACACGATACCCGGCATGACCGCCACCAGCCTTTTCCCCCAGGCGGCCGCCGCCGCCGGTCTTCCCTTCGGCCAACTGATGGACCGCCTGATCGAACTGAGCTTGGAAGACCACAAAACCGGTCGCTGACGCCATGATCATAGGGAGCGCCACGAAGCTCTTGCAGCTTTACAGTCAGTTGGGACCTGGTGATGTTTTCATCGGCAAGATTCCGGCCGGCATTCTGAAACACACCCTTCTGATCGATCTTCTCCAAAGAGGCGTCCAGTGCTTACCAGCGCCTTTGGCACAAACCCTCAATGGATCGAAGGCCGCCCAGGCCATGCTGCTGGCGCAATGGATGCTGCCGCTGACCCGCGTGATCCGCCGCCGGGCGGATTTGTTCGCGGCCATGGGGGCATATCAAAGAAAGGGCGTCGGCTCGGTGATCACCAAAGAGGACCGTATGCATTGCGGTCACGGTGTTCGGCGCTGGGACGGCATCGAGACCCTCTACAATATGGTGGCGTTCGACAAATCCGCTTTCCCATTCGTTCTTCAGCCTTACCGGCAGCGGTTTACCGACATGCGCGTTATCGTCGTCGGAACCTATGTCGAGGCCTATATTCGGCAAAATAACGACAACTTTCGAATGAACCTTGCCGCTGGCGGCACGAGCCGACCCCACACCCCGGACAACGAGCAGCTGACGTTCTGCCGGGATGTGATCAGGCGCGCACGTTTTCCGTATGCCCACCTGGATCTGTTGGTGCTCGAAGACGGACGTTGCTATCTTTCCGAGATCGCTCTCGACGGGGGTACCAAGGGGGCCCGGGTGGATCGCCGGGAGTTAGAGAAGATGAAAAAGGAGTTGCTCGCAGAAATGGCACAGACGATTGTCGGGTGTGATTGACGGGCGGCTCGTTTAGGACCACCCGGCTGACAGTCCCAAATTTTTGACATTTGACACGCTCGACTTGGGTTTTAATCAATACGGATAAGGAGGCGCATTGAGTACTGTTGAAAGCGGGTTAAAAAAAAACGCACGACAGCCGCAGGTCGGAATCGTCATGGGCAGTGATTCGGATCTGGGCATTATGGAAGAAACCGCGGCGATCCTGCGCAAGTTCGGCGTGCCTTTTGAAATTACCGTGGCCTCGGCCCACCGGACACCCCTGCGGGCGGCAGAATTTGCCGGCAAGGCCAGAGATAGAGGGATCAAGGTCATTATTGCCGGTGCCGGCCACGCCGCCCATCTTGCCGGGGCCCTGGCGGCCCAGACCACTCTGCCGGTGATCGGCGTTCCGATTGACTCTTCCGCGTTTCAGGGTATGGACGCTTTGCTGTCAACGGTTCAGATGCCGCCGGGCATTCCGGTGGCCACCGTTGCCGTCGGCAAACCAGGTGCCACCAATGCCGGTATACTCGCCGTCCAGATTCTTGCGGTAAACGACCAGGGTCTGGCTGCAAAGCTCGCTACCTACAAGGCTGAGATGGCGGCCAAGGTCGATGAAAAAGCAAAAAAACTTGAGAATTACCAGTAAGATCGAATCGATCGACTCTCGGTCCCCCCAGCTCGAGCCGTTGGCAACGGCCGTAGAGATTCTCAAGCGCGGCGGGGTTATCGGTTTCCCCACTCAAAGCATTTATGGACTGGGCGCGGATGCCCTGAATTCGGTGGCCGTAGACAAAGTTTTTGTCATCAAACAGCGGGCTCCCGACAATCCCCTGCTGGTTCTGGTACCCGATCAGGATGCCGTGTATGGAGTGGCCGCAGAGGTGCCGCCTGCTGCGTTGAGGCTGATGGACCGGTTCTGGCCGGGTCGGGTCACGATCGTCCTTAAAGCGCTGCCACAACTACCCGAAAACCTTGTTGCCGGAACAGGGCGGATCGGTGTCCGCGTACCGGGGCACCCGGTGGCAAAAACCCTGGTTGCCATGTTCGCCAAACCGATGACCGGCACCAGCGCCAATATTTCAGGGCGGTCGGGCTGTCATCGGATCGAAGACCTTGACCGGCGGGTCGTCAGCCAGTTGGATCTGATTCTAGACGCCGGCCCTCTTGCCGGCGGCCGGGGGTCGACCGTGGTCGATGTTACCGGCCGCTCTGCGGTCATCATCAGAGAAGGGGCGGTTTCGCGGCAGGAAATTCTGAACGCTCTGAGTTGAAATGGTCTTGCGGCGCACGATTGGCCGTTTCCTATTGACGAATGGAATCGATTTCTGTAAATGAAATCCGAAACGGTTCGAAACGGTTCCCGGCACCGGTGAATGCTGCAAGGTTCCATTTTTTGAACTGAGGGATACGTTTGGCCGGAGTGGTGAAACTGGTAGACGCAGAGGACTCAAAATCCTCCGACCGCAAGGTCATGACGGTTCGATTCCGTCCTCCGGCACCATTATAATATCAAGAGGTTGCAGCGTTGCAGCCTCTTTCTTTTTGGTGCCGAAATTGACGATTGTGCCCGAAATTGTGCCCGTCTGCGTTTCGAGGTAAGCAGCTTGCTTCTGAGCGGCAAGCCGATGGTCTGATTCGCTGACGATGTTGCAACGGTCAAATACAGAGCGGGTTTTGTGACCTGAAATCATCATCGCCACACGTTCCGGCATGCCAAGCTCTTTCGCTGCTTCGCTGGTCGCTATAATTTCAGTTCCTCGTTTATCTGGCATTGTCGTTAACCCCTTTACTAAACTATTTGTCTTAGGAAATAAAATACCAAGAGATTATCTATAAAATTCATTGCTGAGATTGCTCCTGCTGCTGCTTTACCACCGGAGGCGGACCGCAATAATAGCACCGCCAAGACCCTGTTACTGGTTTGCGATAGATAGCCTTGCCGCCGCATTTCGGTCAGTTTTTAGTTGATATTGGCTTTTATTTCTTTGTCGGTCATGTTTTAACCTAATTCTAACTTGAGCAGCACATTGATGAGGGTTAGTATTTTAACCAAAGCGTTTCTCATAGCGCTTCCTCCATAAAAGATGGAGGCGTTCTGGGTCGCCTCTTTTTGTTTATGACATACCCCATCTCGGTAACTTGACCCAATTTGACAGGATAGCCCGTAGGTCTTAAAATTTCCGGATATGAGTTGGTAATGCCAAACCTCTATTGGGTATAATGTGTGTGTCTAAGGCGGTTTGCATAAATTGCGAGTCGCCTTTCTGTTGTATGCAATACATTTTATGGGAAAAGAAGGATATTATAAATATTTCAAATTCTTATACCATGTTTTGTCATTGACAAAACATTACTACATGATAGTAAGAACTGAAGAAATAATTAGAATTTAGCATTATTATATAGATAGCATCTTGAAAAATATTGAATTGAGTTACTGGTATGACCAAGCAATTCTCCGCTAAAAGACAAATAAAAGCGTTTACCTTGGTGTTTTTTCTATTTTTAGGCCTCTTCACGGAAAATTACCTTTGGGCACAAATTAGGATAATGCCTCTCGGCGATTCCATAACCAGGGGGATAGTCGGTAGTCCAGATGAAATTGGGTATCGGCGCCTGCTATACCTGGATTTGATAAATTCCGGTTACGATGTAAACTTTGTCGGATACCGACCAGACGGTTTTCTGCTGGATTTTGACCGCGACCATGAGGGCCATGGCGGATTTCTTACCCAGGAAATAGCCTTAAACGTTGAGGGTTACTTGGACATTAACCCAGCCGATATCATACTGCTTCATATCGGAACAAATGATGTAGACCTTTTTTCAACCGAGGATCCAACTCAGGTCGAGGCAATTCTCAATGCCATCGACAACTGGGAATCCGTTCCCGGGAATAATAAGGTGGTTGTCATTGTAGCCAAAATTATCAATCAACAGGGGCATCTTTGCCTCAACGATTCTGTGACAACGAGATTCAATAATAATGTCGAAGCCATGGCCCTGAATAGAATTGCCGATCGCATCTTCATCGTCGATATTGAGTGCAGCGCAGGCTTTGATTATAATTTTGACATGGTCGACCTAATTCATCCGAACCAGGTCGGTTACGATAAAATGGCCGCCAAATGGTTTGCCGACGGGTTGGTAGTAATCTTGCCAGTGGCAGATGCAAGCTCTGATTTGAATGTTACCGAAGGAGAGCCCGTCCAACTGGACGGGTCGACTTCACATGTCCCGCAAGTCCCTAACGTCAACTTCCTGGTTATGTGGGATCAGATCGCCGGACCCATTGTCGAGATAGTAAATCCGAACTCACTGACACCGACACTTACGGCCCCTCAGGTCGATGCAAACGGTACCGTTCTGCAATTCCAGCTGACGATCAGTGATATCGATAACGCCAACCTTTCCGATGCAGACATCGTCAGTGTGAATGTCAATGATAATTCTACCCCGGTAGCCACGCTTTTGAAGTTTTTGACGACCGGTGATCTCAACGGGGATGGACGCGACGACCTGGCAGGCGTTATGGCTTCGGGATCAATCTGGTATTCAACAAACTTGACCACCTGGGTGAATATTCCTGGTGATCTTCAGACCATCGTGACCGGCGATTTTGATGGCGACGGCAACGATGATCTAGCAGGAGTCAATTCGGTGGGACGTGTTTGGTATTCTCTAGATCTTAGTTCTTGGGTCAATATTCCCGGAATGGTTGAGACGATCGTTGCCGGGGATTTTGATGGCGACGGCGATGACGATATCGCCGGCATCAATCCCAACGGGGTGATCGCCAAGGTTTTTTACACGCCCAACCTGTCCACCTGGACGCCGATACCGGGGTTGATCACCTCGATCACCACCGGCGATTTTGATGGCGACGGCGATGACGATATCGCCGGCATCAATCCCAACGGGGTGATCGCCAAGGTTTTTTACACGACTAACCTGTCCACCTGGACGCCGATACCGGGGTTGATCACCTCGATCACCACCGGCGATTTTGATGGCGACGGGTATGATGACATCGCAGGTATCAATCCCGATGGGGTGATTTCGAAGATATTCTACACTACTGATCTTTCCACCTGGACCCCGATTCCAGGATTGATCACTTCAATCGTGGCCGGAGATTTTGATGGTGACAAAGATGACGATATTGCCGGAATCAATCCCAACGGGGTTATATCCAAGATTTTTTACACGACCGATCTGGTTAACTGGACAACGGTTCCAGGTGAGCTTGACATGATTACGACCGGTGACTTCGATGCGGATGGCCTCGACGATCTGGCCGGTGTGAACAGTATCGGCAAGACCTTTTACACAACCGACCTTGCAAATTGGACATACATCCCATAGCTTGGTGCTTTTATGTCCGTAAAGATGCGCTAATAAAGTGAGGGGAGGATTGCCCCCCCTTTATAGTTGAATACTTTTATGCAGTTCCGAAAGAGAATTATTTGTCCACTTTAATCAAAAGACAGGCTTTCTGCTATTGCCCCGAACTTATAAAACGGTCGATTTTATTGATATAGACAGATCGTAACTGTTTAGATTGTGTAATCTCTGTTGATTGGACGATTGTAAAGATGTTCTTGCACGGCTGAAGTTTTCAGTATTCTATATTGTGAACCCAAATCGCCAATATTTTGAATATCACTACATACAATTCAACATCTGGGAATGATTCCTTCAGTGTCGAGGTGCCGTGCGAGTTTCAAGGTGCAACCGATCTTCTCAGGCTCTATTTCCTCGGCTTTGAGCATCTAAAGGTCAAAAGCTGCGTTGTGAGTGGCCATCACATTTTCACCCGACCGGAAAAGCTCTCGCAGCTTTGCCCAGGGATCACTTCCCTTAAATTTGGGTTTGTCCTTTACCTTATCGTTTGTAATGTGGTGAACGCACATGGCATCAATGGAAATTGGACGGCCAGGGTTGAACAACTCTGAGCCCTGGTGACCGTCTTCTGTTTTGTACACAAGCTTGCAGAGCCTATCGTCCGGGCCACTTCCAGTGGTTTCAGTATCCAAATATATGAACATAATGGCTTGTCTTAAACAGGTTCAAATTCGCGCTTGCCTAAGATCGACTTGTGTCTTCGCACTGCTGCCAAGACATCACTCCTGACAAAGACAAGATAGAAAGTTCGGGTTTGATTAACAAAGCAAATCAAGAAATTATGGTAATAAGCAATGGTATTCGACTTGCGAATACTATCCACGAGCAACTCCCCGAATGGGATGTATGTCAAAAAGGATACAGTATACTACATATATTTTGTTGACAAATCGGGTGCTTATATATAGATTGCTGTAGAATTTGATCGAGAGTAAAATAAAGGTTGGTATATTGAGCAGGGTCTTCTCAGGTCCTGCTTTGTATTTGGATCCTTCGCGACAAGAATTGTCAAACCAGGGTCAATAGAGGAGTTGAGACTTGAGTGGTCAAAAAATTATCGGTGTATTATTTATAGTTGCCGTTTTATTAATTTGTTGGTCAGTGAATGCCGAGGAATTTTGTGTCGGCACCGCCATAGAACTTACAGACGCTTTGAATCAGGCCGAAACGAATGGTGAGTCTGACATTATTAAAATTCAGCAGGGGATCTATAGCGGTAATTTTTCTTTCAATTCTAATCAAAACATGAATATTTCATTACTCGGTGGATATGAACAACAATGCATCAGTAGAGTGATCGATCCGATCAACACCGTTCTCGATGCTGCTGCCTCAGGAACACCTTTGTCGATCACCAAAAATGGTGATGGCAATGTCGAGGTAGAAGGAATGACGATGAGAAATGGTGGTTACCGAGGATTCTATATTCACCTCTACAACGATTCTGGCGGTAATGTGGGAGCCATTAAAGTTAAGAACAATATCATGGCCAATAACAAACCAAAAGGCGGTATATATATCGACTCCAGCGACAATCCGTCACATACACCCGGGGCGATTACGATTAGCAGTAATGTCGTTTCTGGAAACGTAAGCGATTCTGGTGCCGGTGGTCTGGCAATGCAGGTACAGTGGGGTAGTTCAAACGATATTATCATCGCCAACAATTTGTTCGTGGGTAACATTGGCACAGGGAGTGAGAATGGTGGCGTGTCTATTTATATGGGAACGAATACGCTGCTCTATTTTGTAAACAACACCGTCTCTGGGAATCATGCCGAAGATACCGCTGCTGAGGTCGGCGGCGTCTATATTGGGAATTCTGATGCTGGAGCAATTCATTTCTACAACAACATCATTCGAGATAACTCGGTCGGATCTAAAACCTTAGATTTAAGGTTTGTCGATCAGGGAACACGCATCGGATTCAACAACAACTATTCTGAAATCAACGGCACATGGACCGAATCAGGAAACAACATCGATGTAGACCCGCAGTTCATTCTCACCGGCTATTGGGATGATAACGGGACCTTAACCGATCCGTTGGACGATTTTTGGGTCTATGGCGATTACCACCTGGCGGGAATATCTCAATGCATCGATACGGGGTTCGAAACTCCTCCCGAGTTTCCATTGACAGACTTTGAAGGGGACTCTCGAACCCTTGATGGAAACAATGACGCGATTGCCATTCCAGACATCGGTGCTGACGAATACATCAATTACTGTGAATGGGATACCGATCTGGATGGGGATTTGGACGGAATCGACCTCTCCCTTTTAAACCCCTTTTCAAGTCAAATTATTTTGTCTTTATTCGCTACCAATTTCGGTCAGTCCGAATGTCTCAATGGTTTCTCGTCAAGCGGGGTGCTGAGAATACATCCGGTAAACCCCCGCTATTTAACAGATGGGACCAGGCGTGCGATTTATTTATCCGGCTCGCACACCTGGCTCAACATACATACCGGGGCAGACCGGGGCATCACTTACAATGATGCTGCCTCCTTCGGGGAGTTCCTGGATTTTATGGAGTCGTACGGTCATAACTTTACCCGCCTCTGGACAGGATATTCTTATTTGACCCGCCCGCCTTTTGCCTGGCAACGACCCGGACCGGGTACGGCCAATGACGGCGGTCTGAAATTCAATGTTAACCAGTTTGACCAGAGTTATTTCGATATTGTGAAAGAAAGGCTGACTCAACTGGAAAACCGGGGACTTTACGCATCGGTCATGATATTCGGCTCGCATAACGGCTTTGACTTGAATTTTGCCAACATCGTCTGGCATCCGGACAACAATATTAATAATTTAGGACTGGATACGGGCAATGCTAACTCATTTTTCAACCTGAGCAACCAGGCGCTCAGAACTGCCCAGGAAGCCCTGATTAGGAAATTCATCGATGAATTGAACGGTTTTGACAATATAATATTTGAAATAATGAATGAAGCTACCTTCCCCGTTAGTTATGATTGGCAAGCGGCCATGGTAAGCTATGCCAAGAACTATGAGAGCACCAAGCCGAAGCAGCATCTCTGGGGAATAACCGGCGATTACTCCAGCCCTATGGCATCGTTGGTTATGGCTGGACCAAACGACTGGTGGTCGCCGATCTGGGAAGATGTGGGCGGTTATAACTATGTCCTGGACGGAGGCCCGGCCGCTTACTCGGACAAGGTGGTGATCGTAGACAGCGACCACTATGACGGCGGCTTGCATTATCCGACCGAGACGGGCCTGCAGAACGGAATATCCATGGCTTGGCGTTCGTTTACCCGCGGGAACCCCTTTATATTTATGGAATGCTATACTGCGCTGACAAGCGACCCTGCTTACGGCTGCACTGAGGTGGGCATTAACAATGCCTTTGATCCAATCCGCGATGCTATGGGCAATCTGTTGAGCTATGCCAGGCGATTCAGCGATCTGGCGGCTATGCTTCCCAACGAAACCCTGTCCTCGACCGGTTACGCACTGGCGGATCCGGGGCAGGAATATCTGATCTACCAGCCAGGAAGCGGTTCTTTTGACGTCAGCCTCACGGCCGGGACCTACAACTATGAATGGTTTGACGCCGGAAACAACCGAACTGAGGGAACTGGCGCGATCACAGTCTCAAGTGGTTCCAAAAGCTTCATCCCGCCGTTTACGGGCCAGGCGGTATTGTATTTGTGGCAATAATATATTCGCCCTCACCTCCGCTGACCATAAGCTTTTTCCTAATTAGTGCCCATCCATAAATGGCCTTTTTTACGCTGGGTCCCGCCATGGCGGGATTATCCGCAGGTTTGCCGCCTCTTTTTTTACTTTTTTTCCCCCACTTTTTTCCGAATATCCTTTTCAACCTTAATTTTATAAGCAATCTCCTTTTCGTCACACCTGTTTACGTAATCATTCCAGTGGGATTTTGCGTATTGGGTGGCCTCTTCGATAGAAGCATCGGACCTTATAATGTACCTGTAGTGATCCAGTGCCAGGAGAAAAGCCTTTGCCCTGGCTTTCTCAGCTTCCGTATCCTCTTGTAGTTTCGATTTGCCCCTTTCATCCATCCATCGGCTAAGATCATCTGTAGGCCTATCGATTTTACCATGGTCTTCAGCCATCTGAGAGGCCTCATACGTATAGATTATCCCTATAATTGCCCCTCCAATGACAATTCCAGTGCCGATAACCAATAGCCCCCACATTTTCATCCAAACGCCCTCCACTCCCGGCCAAATAAAACGCCCCTGTGGCTCAAACAGTTGGCAAAGGCAGGCTGTAAACGCAACTCTGATGTATTGTTACCGGAGCGAATATGCCAAGATTGAAATATACGGGTGAATTTTTGTCCGTTTTTCGTGCGCGTTGCCCTATGGTTATTGCATTTGGTTTGATCCGCGCTATACTGCAATCCAAATGAAACGCTGACATCGTTATAGGCCTTATGTCTCACATCCAAAGAAGCTGGATCGCTTGGGCGGTTGCGATCGCCTTGGCTACCTTACCGCGCGTCCTTCGAGTCGTCTATCCGGAAGTTTGGATAGAAGACGCCAAGTACTTGTATCATGCCTATGCATTGTCGATTGGCCAACAGCCTTACATCGATGGCATCTACGCCCACCCGCCGACTTTTGAAGGGGTGCTGGCGATATTGTATCGCCTGACCGGCGGCGGTTATCGAATTGCTGAATATTTTTCGGCGTCCATTGTGGCACTGGGTACTCTCTTATTATATGACCTCTGCCGGCGGATTACGGGTCGGTGGGTTGCCCTTGCTGCCTGCGCCATTTTCAGTTTCTCCCCCCTGTTGTTCCGCTATCACGTTTATGAGCGGGAAGTGTTCACCGTTTTCCTGGCCACAGCGGCCTTTTGGGCCCAAACCGCATGGCCGAATGCGACCAAATCGGCTTTTTTCACAGGCGTCATTGCCGGTTTGGCTGTAACGATTAAACTATCGGCCCTTTTTTATTTGCCGCCGCTGTTATTGGTTTACCTGATGCGGCGCAGTTTAAGGCAAGCAGCTATTTGTTTGGGGGCTTTTGTCATCGTCGGATGTGGAACCTGGATCTTTATTTTTTCCTATTTCGGCTGGACAGCATATTTTCAAAATATCCTGTTTCATTTTGTAAAAGGAGGAACTCCCGGGCTTTACTCAATCTTTACCACTTATGTTATTCCCGCGCTGAGTGTCATTCTGGTCAGCGGAACGGGCGGACTGCTGTTGGGTGCTCTTTTTGATCGACACGACGTCCTCTCGGCGGCGGCACTGCTTTTAGCCGAATTCGTCTTTTTTTTCACCATTATCAGTGAATCGGTTGTGCCCCATAACATGATCGATCTGCTTCTGCCTCTTGCCCTTGGTACTGGATATGGGCTCGGGGCATTGAGAGCCGTCATCAAAGCAAAAGAGGGTCGGTGGGCGCAGGTCGTCATCGTTGTTGGATCGGGTTTGCTTTTTATACCATTCGGCGCCCTTAAGACGGAATATATCTCATCGGGATGGGGCTACATTCCTCGAGTCGAGCTGAGAAGTGCGGCCGCTTTTCTGAAACAACATGTAGCGCCTGATGTTCCCATCAGTGCGCCCCAGTATCTTGCGGCAGAAGCCCGGCGAATCAAGATTATCGATGATCGAGAACTGGCCGGACCCTATATGTGGATGATCCAAACACTCAAAGATAAGGGATTCGAAGGCTTGAAGCAGCACAAAGTTTTTGGGTCATGGGGGCGATTGGTCGTCAAAACCATACCTTTATGGCAGTTTCGGGTCGACGAGGCCATCAGCGAGCGCAAGGCCGGTGCGGTGGTATGGGATTCACTTTTCCCGGAATGGCGCCCTTACTACCTGATTGATATCGAGAAGGAAAAATGCTGCCGCTTCTTCAGTTCAGCCGGGTATAGCATACGCTATCAGAGTGGCCCATTCGTCATATGGCTGCCAAACCCGGGCTAACCCGCAAATTTCAGCCAAAATGTGCCGCAAATCTTTCTTATTGTTAGAATTGAGCCGCTAGACCCCCACTGGTTGCCTAAATATCGGAACGATCCGACCTCGCCTAATTTAACACCTTTAATTCTTTACTAAAATCTAATTTTGCGATAAAATTTAGATGACGGTGATATTCCGGTGATGAAGCGGCATTATTACGATAGCCGATTCTCGCACCCGATATCAATTAAATTTCACATCATCTGCTCCCGGTGAATAACCACAATTACCGGTACCAAACCATGAATGTAATGCAGATGAAGGTGGGAACCCAGCAATGCCTCAAACGCCAAAAATACAAAACAGATGGAAGGACTCTATTGTCGTCACTGGTGTCGGTCTGGCCGCACTTTACTGGGCGTGTGAATCCTTCATGTTTTTTTTTCTGGCACCGGAAGCCAATCTTTTTCATCACCTCCTGGGCCCGGACCTGTTTGAAGTTTGGACGCGATTGCTGGTTCTGTGCATTTTCGTCATCTTCGTTTCGCATGTGAAGCAGGATAACCTCAAACGCCGCAAGGCATACGAGAAGCTGCGGGAGCAGGACGAGAAGTATCGCCTGATCATCGAAAACATCGATGAAGGTTTTTTCGAAATGGATCTCGAGAAGAACTTTACTTTTGTCAACACATCCGTTTGCAATATTCTGGGTTACCGCCCCGAGGAAATTATCGGGCAGAACCATACCATTTGCACCGATCCGGCCGGTGCGGAATTAATGAAGCGCATCACGGATGGTGTGCTCCGTACGAACGAATCAGCCAGAGTGTCGGATTTTAAGGTAAAACGCAAGGACGGAGCCAAGATAACCGTCGAGATGTCCCTTTACCTGATGAATGACAAAGAGGGACAGCCGATCGGCCTGCGGGGCATGATTCGAGACATATCTGAAAAAATAAAGGCCGAGGCCGAGAAAAAGATCCTCGAAAAGCAGTTGATGCAGGCCCAGAAAATGGAAGCGATCGGCAATTTGGCCGGTGGTATCGCCCATGACTTCAACAACATCCTAATGGGCATGCAGGGCAATGCTTCCCTCATGCTTTTAAACATGGAGGAAGATCATCCCCATTTCGAGAAAGTCAAAACGATTGAACGCTATGTTGAGGGTGGTGCAGCCTTGACCAAGCAGTTGCTGGGGTTTGCCAGGGGCGGCAAATACGAGGTCAAAGTGACCGATCTCAATGATCTGATACTCAAAACCGCCCGCATGTTCGGTCGAACGAAAAAAGAAATTCGGATACACAGCACGGAGCTTAAAGAAATCAAACGGGTGGAGGTCGATCAATCCCAGATCGACCAGGTGCTATTGAACATCTTCGTGAATGCCTGGCATGCCATGCCCGGCGGCGGCGATCTTTTTTTGAGGACTGACAATGTCGTTATTGATGAAAAGATCATCCGACCTTACCGCGTCGAGGCGGGTCCGTACGTGTGTATCTCCATAACCGATACCGGTGTCGGCATGGACCTGTCGACCCAGATGCGCATTTTCGAGCCTTTCTTCACGACCAAGGAGATGGGCCGGGGTACCGGTCTGGGCCTGGCATCGGCTTACGGGATCGTTAAAAATCATGGCGGATTTATCGACGTCGACAGTGCGCCGGGTGAGGGTGCCACTTTTCACGTTTACCTTCCGGCCTCGGAAAAAGCGGTCCTTGAGGAAGGGGAGAACTTGACCGAGCTTTTTAAAGGCAATGAAACTGTTCTGCTGGTTGATGACGAACAGATGATTATCGAAGTCGGCCAGGAAGTTCTCAGTGCCCTCGGATACAAAGTCCTTGTCGCCACCAGTGGCCACGAGGCGTTGCAGATTTTCCAGGGGCGATGGAACGCCATCGATCTCGTTATGCTGGATTTGATCATGCCGGGTCTCAGTGGGGGGGAAACCTTCGACCAGCTGAGGAAAATTAAACCCGGCATCAGCGTGCTGCTCTGCAGCGGCTACAGTCTCAGCGGTCAGGCCATGGAAATCCTCGATCGCGGCTGCAACGGCTTTATTCAGAAGCCCTTCAAACTCAGGGAGCTTTCGCTGAAACTGCGGGAGATACTCGATCAGAATTAACCCTAAAATTTTATGAAATTTTAGGGTTAATAATACAGCACCACCGGATCTCGCAGGATAAGGTCGATTGCTATCGCAGCCGACTCAGACGCTTCGGGAAATATGGCGTGCAGGTTTCTGACATGCCTCAGATTATCGGCCGTCCGGAGAATCAGAGAGGCGAAGATACCTTCTTCCGAATCGGCGATTCCCAGGGCCTTTTCCCAGGGCGCACCCGTTGCCCAGGCGTGAACCGCGGCGGCCGGCCGCAAAAATAAGGGCCGCGCTTGAAACCCCCTGGCCATCATATCCTGTGCAAAAGGTGTCAGGGCCTTGCGCAGGTCGGTGAAAACCGTCACCAGGGGCTTAGACAGCCACGCTTTTTCCAGCCGGTCATCGGATTCCTTTTCAAAGACGAATGCCGCGGTGACGGCTGCCATCAGAGGCGGATCATTTGCTGGAAATACGTTTTTCCGCAGCGCTTCAGCGATCAACAACGGTTGGTCAACCCGCAGTTGCGATGCCCACTTTCCGTCCTCGGTCAGACCTCCGTTCCGTGTGACAAAATCATGGTCTTTCAGAAATGCCAGGTGGCGCAGAAAATCCTGCCAGAGAGTGTTCTCTGCCGGTCGCCGTTTATTATGACTGGATCGGGCGGTTCGACCGGAAGAAGGGTTTCGTAGAAGATAAGTGGCATAAGAGCGGTCCAGAAGATTTTCAATCTGCTCCGGGGTATGGGACAGTAACAGGTTGAGCACCATGGAAAAGTTGTTCTTGATCTGGCTGACCACATCGGATGGCGGCGCATTGAGAAGCCGGGCTGTCAGGCGCAGATCCATATACCGCCCCGGTACCGCTACGCAGAAACCGATCTTGTCCATGCCCCGGCGACCGGCTCTGCCCGTCATTTGATGAAATTCGGTCGGGGTCAAAGGCTTGAATTCCACACCGTTGAAGCGATCGGAATTAAAGAAAATCACCGTGCGGGCCGGGAAATTGACCCCGGCCGCCACCGTACTGGTCGCAAATACCGCATCGAGAAGCCCCTCGGTCATCAATGCTTCCAAAACGAGTTTCCAGGCCGGCAATTGACCGCTGTGATGCGACCCCACCGCCAGATGTTCCAGATACCAGCGCTGGCGGTGGTGGGCAATGTGCGGGCTCTCGGACACCAGTTTATGAATCCGGTGAATGAGTTTTTCGTGCGGTTCACTGCTCTGCTTTTGATTTTCCAGGCAGAGCTGCAGGGCCTTGTCACAGTCGGCGCGAGATTTCAAAAAGAAAATGGCCGGCAGCAGATCGAACTTTTTCAACACCCGCAGCATGTCGCCGAATGGCGGCAGCTTACCCGGCGGTGCGATCTGCCTCGCCCGGCGGAGGTTTATAAAGTCATTCAATTTTTTATAAATTTTAGCGTTTTTCCCGGCGGCACCCGGCGCCAGATAGGGCAAAAGCGTGCCTGAAGGGTCCAGAAACAGGGGGTAGAGCGGAACCGGCCGTTTGGTTTCAGCCACGACCGTACATTTTCTGGCGCGCATGCCGGACAGCCAGTCCGCTATCTGATGGGCGTTGCCGATGGTGGCGGAAAGCAGCAACAGGGGAATGCGGGAAGGAAGATAAATCATGATTTCTTCCCACACGACACCGCGCTCGGGATCACCCAGAAAATGCGCCTCATCCAGGATGACCAGGTCGGTATTCAGGCTATTGCCGCTGTGCATGGCATCGTAGAGGTGATTCCGCAGGATTTCGGTCGTACCGACGATGACAGGGGCTTCCGGGTTTTCTTTTCTGTCCCCGGTCAGGATACCGACCTGATCGGCCCCGAAGACGTCGACAAATTCGGCATATTTTGCATTGGAAAGGGCCTTGAGGGGAGAGGCGTACCAAGACCGGCCGTTCTTTTCGATCAGGCGGGCGATCGCCTGGCGGGCGATCCAGGTTTTTCCGGCGCCCGTCGGTGCCGTAACGAGGCAGTCCGAATGGCGGATGGCTGCAACCGCCTCGATTTGAAACCGATCCGGTTTAAACGGTTTTTGACGCGGCACACCGATGCCCGCAAAAACCGTTTTCAGTCGTTTGTCCGCCCCGGCCTTTAGACGCTGGGTCCGCGACCCAGGGGCGTTTTTTGGGGGGCCGCGTCTCGAGCGGCGGTGGGAATGAGGTAATGCTGCGCGTCGGGCCATTAGAGTCGGCCGATCATTTCCTTCATTACGTTTTTAGCCGAGGAGTCAACGTCGAAGGGTGATTTTCCCTGCAGGTCCGCTTCAATGAGGGCATCGTCATAAGGCAGAAACCCAAGGAAATCGTAATCGGAAAGATGGCTTCTCAAAAACGTCTCATCCTTGGCACTGCGGATTTTGTTTCCTACAACGACGATATGGTTCAGTTGGATTTCGGATGCCAGTTGCTTGATATGCCCGGCGGTGTCGATGCTGCGTCGGCCGGGTTCGACAACCACAATGAGCTTGTCGACCGCCTTGGCCGTGGCGCGTCCCAGGTGTTCGATGCCGGCTTCCATGTCCATGACCACCACCTCGTCCCGCTGCAGCACGACGTGCCGCACCAGCGCTTTAAGCAGGCTGCTTTCGGGACAGATACACCCGGCACCGCCTTTCTGTACGCCGCCCAGACGCATCAATTTGATTTTTTCAAACTTGGCCGAGAGGGAATCCGGCAGGTCGTCGACCTTGGGATTGAGTGAAAAGTAGCCCCCGATGCTCCCGGGCTGCGCGCCGGTGCGTTCGCAGACAAGTTCTTTCATGTCGGATATCGGGGTAATCTTATCCGCATCGGCAATGCCGATCGCCGCTGCCAGATTGGCGTCCGGGTCGGCATCGATAGCCAGAACCCGTTTGCCCTCTTTGTTCAAGGTTCGGATGAGAAGGGCGGCGAAAGTCGTTTTTCCGACCCCGCCTTTACCGCTGACCGCCAATTTCATGATGTCTTCCCTTTCAAGATAATTTTCCTGTGGAAAATTATGTAGTGTCATTTATAGAAACTGCTTAAATAATCCTGGAACGCGAGGATTCGTGCACTGCAATTCAAACACCGGCAATATAATGCATGCCGTCTGTTTTGCAATCCATATAATAATTTACATTCCCCACGCGTGCGGGGGGAATGTAAATTATTATTGTTGGATCGGGATCAATCCGGTCTGCACGGCCATCCCGGCCCTGACGGCAAAGTCCTTGTAGTAGACATTTTCGGCGCCGTGCCCGATGGCGTGCAGGCCGAGTTCGGGACGCGTGTAGGGGATATAGGTGTCAGCCGGCGTGAAAAGATCGGCCTGATTCGAAGCGATGATCGTATATTCGCCGTTTTCGTCCGCCATGCGGGTGGCCCCCTGCACGACATCGTTCCATTGAACCAGGGTGAAGTAGTCGTTTGTACCGCTGAACGGCGGGTCGGGGGGGAGAGGTAGATCGGATTCGGGGGCCAGTTGGCCGTACCGAACAGGTTGCTCAAACGTTGTTGGTCGTACTGGTAGAGACCGGCCAAGTCCGCAGTGGTTGGCGGGCTGACACCATTCTGGGCTCCGTAGTAGGCCTGAATAAAATTCCTGCGTGCAGCGGTATTGGTGACGTTTGCGAGATTCGAGCCGCTCGGCTTCAGCACGCTCAACGGCAGGGCATCCGAAAATGCGGGACCGGTTGTATTGTTGAGCCATACCATCCCGGCGGCGGATCCGCCGGCCCAACTGCCGGAGGCGAGGATGGGCGGCACGATGACCCGGCCGCTGGCGCCGCTGGACTGGTAGACGATATCCCCGGCATCGATATCGATCGTGTCCGGGCCGACCGTTCGGCCGCCGCTGTCGAATTCGACCAGTGCCGCCTCGTAGATCCGCACCAGCAGGGTGGCGTCATTGATATCGAAGTCCTGGATGACCCGGATATCGTCGAGCCACCAGCCGTCGCGGGTGTTAGAGGGGGTTCTTTCGAATCGAAAACGAATCCGGACGTTGGGGTTGCCGGCATAGCTGCTGATGTTGAGGGACTTTTTGCACCCAGCCATTGAGGTCGTTGGGTAGGTCTTCGCTGTTGCTGGTGTAGCGGGCTTCACTCGAATCGTTGGGTTCTGATCCGCCGCAGTGCTGAGAGATGTTATCGTTCAATGGAATCCAACTTGAACCGCCGTCACCTGAAATTTCAACAAATCCATTGTCTTCGCAGGAATAGATGCGGTAACGGGTCCTGAAAGTCAGCTCGGCTGTTGTGGCATTGGACAGGTCGATCGACGCCGAGGTCAGGGAATCGTTCCAGACTTCGCCGGAAGGCGGGTCGGTGTAGGTGCCTGTCGGGCTGGTCGACCAGGAGTAAATTCCGCTGTAAGCGTAATTGTCGGCCCGGGCCCACAGGGGATCGCCGGGGTGATCGTCGTCGGCGGTCCATTTGCCCGGCGGCGGCTCCAGCTCGGCGCCCTCCGAGAAAAGCAGGCCCACCTCGCTGTAAGCCAGCCACTGCCGGGTCGAGCCGTCACCGGTCTGCTGCCACAAAACGACCAGCTTGACATCGTCTACCGGCATAATATCGTTGGGAATGTTATCCGGAGATTCACACGGTATCCCTTCAGAGCCTTTACAACCACGCATGAATGAGAGGCCATAAAAATTTTCATTTTCATCCAACCGGAAGGAGAGGCCTGAAGCAAAATGTTGCGGAATGGGGGAACCTTCCGGACCCCATCCAGTGGGAGTAGGAAAGGGAACGTTATCAAAGCCGATTTTAACCTGGCTGTCGTAGCTCAGGTAATTTCCGGCCGTCCGGTGGGTCGAGGCGAAGTTAATGGGCGTCGAGGTCCAGTTGAAACCGATAAGGCTGGCTTTAGGTATGCCGAAGCCGGGTTCGACCCCGGTGACGGCCAGGACGTTTTCGCCCCCGACCGTCTCGATGGCAAAGGAGCCGTAGGTGGGGGTGTTCCAGGCGCTCAGATCTGTGAATTCATCTCTGAATTCAACAGCTTCAAGCGTCCCCGGCTTCTCCGGCAGCGGGGTGTTGTAGACCACTTCGCGCGTGGCGGCCAGGTCGCCGCTGCTCACCGTGCCGATAGACCGTACCTGGATATAGGGATCCAGGACGACGTCCGTGGTGGTGTCCACCGCAATATTGAAAGACGCGCTCGGATCATCGACCAGGTAGAGGTCCTGCAGGGTGTTCGTATTGTAGTCGCAGGAGGTATAACCGTAGGCGACCCCGTTGATCTTGATCCGTCCCTGAAGCTGAGGGAAAAAGCTCGCAGTGGCGAGCGTCAGATCGCCGCCTTGGGCGACAACGGCGCTTCCGGAAGGAATGCCGACCAGCTTGACGGTGGCGTTCTGATAGACGTTTTCAGGCAACGGGGGCGCGATCGAGGTGAACTGGCCGGTGCCGCTGTTGTAGCTGCCGTAAGTGTGCACCATTTGGCCGATTTTTATGCGGGCGATGATGCCGGCCGGCGGCAAAGTGAATCCAGTCGGTTGGCTGCCTGGAAACCGTGTATAAAGAGATGTGGCATTGGCGTTGGCATCGGCCAGAACGCTGAAATAATACGGGAATATTCTCAGGCGGAAACTGCCGTCGTCGTTGGTAAGCGTATATGTGCGGTTGTCCAACGTCTGAAGGATCTGGTTTTTCTCATCCCTGGATTCGTAGCGGTTGTTGCCGTCGTTGGTGTTGAGGTACTGGCTGGCCGCATAGCGGAAGCCGGACTCGGCGACATAATAGGCCCGGACAGCGGTATTTCCGATCACCTGGCTGGTGGAGGAGGTGCCGGTCATGGTGACCATGCCGGCCCCTAAGGCGGCAAAGAGCAGCATGGTGACCACAAGTCCGACCAGCACGTTGCCTTTTTGGTTGGTCAATGATTTGATGCCACCCGCGCGGCCTAAGCGGTGCGTCGTGCCTGACCGTTTCCCCCGGGGAAAGGATCTCCCGCGGTGCGGAAAGAATCTGATCATGTTGAAAAGTCCTGCCATGGCTGCCAATGCAAGCAGCGGTATAAGATACCCATAAATCGTCACAGTGCCTGCACTGGCGGCCGTTGCAATAAAACATTGATATTGGGGAGCCGTGTAGGGTTCGACGTTGGCTGAGGCGCCACTGAAATTCTTGGTATTGCGCGGATTCACTGTGATGGAGAAGGGCTGGGTGGCTCCGCCGGCCTCCGTACGAAGCAGGCTGACATCCACTTCGACCGCAGACAGCATATCGATTCCATCAGAAATGACCCAGGTGGGGTCCGTGCCGCTGTGGTATGTGAACGTGAGACTGTCGACTTGGTCGACAATAACATCTCCGGTGAAACCGGACAGATCGCCGGCACCTGCCGGGAGGCTGTAAAGTTGCAATGTGTCACCAACCTTGGCCAAAGCCTGGCGCCCGATCGGGTTATCGAAAATGACCCAAGGGTCGGAACCGTCGTCGCGGGCAATGATATCGGTCAGTTCCATCAGTTCACGGCCGATTCGGCTCATTGACACCTGGGCTTTCTGGACCAGGTGGGCATTTTCCTTGGTCTGCATGTATCCCCGCATGCCGGTGACGATCCCCATCCCGGCGATGGCCCCCAGAATACCGACGATTAGCAGTGATGCAATAACTTCGACCAGTGTGAATCCGGCATTCGGCGTTTTCATGATGTCACTCCTGGAAAACGAAACCCGGTGTTTGAGTCGGAATGGGATTGAGGTCAATCCCTACCTGGTGTAAAGGGTCGTGATTTCATGCTGACCACGAACCACGGTCACTTTCAAGGTTCTGTGATAGAATGGGTCCAACGGGTTGGTGTCCGCAATTTCCTGTCCGGCCCCGTCGAATGCAATCCAGGCGGTTGTTACCGAGTAATCCCCGTAGTAGGGCAGGGGCGAGGTCGTATTGCCGGTTTCGACGTCGCTCTTAAAACCCACCAGCGGGTCGGGAGAAAGGAGCAGGCGTTTTTTGTAGTCGGCATTCATCTTCTCCACGATTTCGTTGAGTTCCATATTTTCACGCGCCATTTGCATGGGTTCATAGCTCTTCTGGACCGTATGCCCCATGAATTCGAGCAAAATGGCCCCCAGTATGGCGGCGACAATCATGGCAATGATGACCTCGAGCAGTGTGAATCCGGATGGGGCGTAAATTGCCGGTGATGACCGCTTCATTGAACGAACCCCGTGTTTGTCGTAATCAGGATGATGTAACTGTCGGTGCCATCGGAGACGGTTATTTGCTGACCCGGTGACGGCAGGGCGGCCGTTGACGGTTCGGTCGCAGTCGGGTCGGCCTCATAATGAGGAATACCGCGTGGGTCGAAGGAATAAATCCCCGGTGTCATGCTGATACCTTCGGCAGCAAGATTGACCGTTAGGGCATCCTCGCCCGGTAGCCGGAATTTGTTGAAGCTGCCGTCAAATCGAAAAAGCCAGTAGGAGGTACCGCCGGTGTTATCGGTTTGAATACCCCAGGGAGAGTTGTCGTTCATGGCCCGGGCCTGGGCGTGCCGCAGCTGACTCTTCAAAACCTCGGTTTGAACTTTCACATCCGCACTGGTAACCCGTCCACGCCCGATGGCAAACACCGTGATAATACTCATGACGATCAGTACGACCAAGATCTCCAATATGGTAAATCCTGACTTGGATTTGATCATAGGGGCTTCTTTCCCGCAATCCCTGCATGGTTCATGAAATAAACGGTTTATTTTGCCGGTAGTCGATCCTGCTCGTGCCTCTATGGGCTCACAGAGAAGCGGCGGTCGGCGTTGATGGCCAACGTTGGAAATTATTTACTGTCACGGCCAGAAAAGAGCCGATCATTATCGAACCGGCGGAGAAGCATAGCCCGCCGATAGAGCTGAGGGGACTCGCCGGGATTGCCTGAACCTGAATGCCGTTGATAATCGAAAATAAAATATAGCAAATTGTCGCCAGATTGGCGATTCGAAATGCCAGGCGATTTTTTTTCAACAATAAAAAGCCCACCGTTGTGAAGCCCATGGCGGTCAGCACGGCGATGAGCGGTTGATAATAGAGCCAGCCGGCCGCTGAAGGGGCGGCGGCCAATGATTTCAACCCGAGGTGAAAACAGATGCCCAGAACCAGGTAAAAAAAGCCGGTCAGAAAATAACACGTCGCTACTTCCACTACCGAAGCGGGCCTGGTCAGGTATCCGAACGACATTTTCAGCCGGTCGCCGAGGGAAGGGGCGCCGGATGTCCGGCGGGCACCGGAGCCGGTTTCCGACAAGCGGTGCATGACCTTGCGGGTGAAGTCCGGCGGTGGTGCGACGTTCGCTGCTGATCCGGCGAGCGTTAATATCGTTTCGAAGGCTGCCGAACATTCAAAATCATCCGATATTTCAGTTTTGTGAGATCGGCCGTTAAGGGTCTTCTTTTTTGACGCGGTAATTTTTCGTATTCAGCCATAATGAGTCGCCATCCACGATACGTTTGGACCACTTCTATGGACTTTGCATAAGACGGTTAAGCTGCTCCACGCCGCGGTAGACGCGCATCTTTGCAGCGCTGACCGAGCAGGCCTGAATTTCTGCGATTTCTTCAAATGCCAGGTTTTGGTAGTAGCGCAAAACGACCGCTTCTTTCTGTGTTATCGGCAGCTTCAGAATACACCGGGAAAGTATTTTCTGTTGCTGGTTATCAGAGACGCTTTTTTCGGGCGTGTCCGTATCCTTTAGCCACTTGTCCGAGACGTCGCCTGTTTGCATTCGAAAAACAAACGACCTCTTCTTCTTGACGTCATTGCGGATGACATTCAGCGCTACCGTGTACATCCAAGGGAAAAATCGTTTGGAATCATCGAACCGGTCCAGGATTTCATAGATACGGATGAACGCATCCTGAGCGAGATCCTCCGCATCGGACAGACTGCCGGTGAGTCTGACGGCCAGGTTGTAAATCGGGTTTTTGTAGCGTTCAACGATATCGGCGTAGGCATCCCGGTCCCCCCGGAGGACCTGCCGGATAACACGGATATCGTGTTCATCATAACTCATATACAACCGCAAGTGGGAAAAGTCACAATTCTGATAATCATCATCGGTGACCCCCCATGTTTTGCTGGGCGGACTCTCAAAGTTGGACAGAGCAGGTGTTAACAACCACCTGAGACGATGATTTTTTATCTTCGATGACCGGTTGTTTGCCTGCAAAATGGTTTCAAAAGACAACTTTGAGTCGTTCTCTATCCAATACCCCGGCTTTGCCGGAGGTCATTGAATATTCGAATCAAGAAATCGCCTAGCGTTTTGAGAAATAATTTCCGCCTCTATCGATGTGCGATCGACATCATTGCGATGGCAGGGCAGGATGGGCGCTAAACGCGCATATGGCAAAGGAGCGGGATGTCTGCAGCCGGCGGGATGGGAAGTTTGGCGGTGATGCTGACGGCCATATCGATAAGTAAATCGATATGTTAAGTACCGGACCATTTTGCGGCGGACAACTGTGTTGAGGTGGACCGAGTGAGGATTTCCGATTGGCTGCCAAAGGACAACTCGCCACCGAATTTGGTCGGTCCGATCGTCCATTGGTAGGCCGAACCGAGGTCAGTGTTCAGCGCCATCTGCGACCAGACGGGGTCATCGCCGCCGTAACCGCCACTGGCAATCAGGTGGTTGGCCCAAAAAAGGGTCTCCCTGGAATTCAGTTCGGATATTCCGGCAAGAATGGCCCGTTTTTCAGCGTGCGTGGTGATATTTGTATACTTTTTAACGGCAACAGAGGCGATAACGCCCATTATTACCAACACGGCCATCAGTTCAATCAGCGTAAAACCGCTTTCTTTCGACATTTTAAGCATCAGCCGCTGGCCCATCCCCATTCAAGATTTCTATTCGTCTCTGCAAAAAGAAGGTCCCAGGTCTCACATTATTTCCTGGACCAGTGCGCCGGTTTTCCACTTTCAGACGGACTGCGTTCGAGTTCGGCCGTAACATCCGTCTGAAACGACAAGGTGCCGCCGGCCGCGTCCGGCCCGACGATCCAGGCGTAATCACGACCTAAGTCATCGTCAATAAAACTAAAAACCTGGGCATCGTTCTGCCAGCCGGAAGGCGAGGCCAACTTGATGTTGGCCCACACCAGACTCTCCCGGCCGTTCATCTCGGCGATGCCGGCGTCAATTCCGTGTTCCTTGGCAAAGGCATCGAGATCGATGTATTTGGGAACCGCAATCGCCGCCAGTACACTCAGGATGATCAGCACGGTGATGATTTCGATCAGTGTGAATCCGCTACGGTTGCCTACGACGCGACAGACTGGCATGACAAGCGCTGCGCTTTTGGTATTGTTGAATCCACCCACGTCTGATGTCCGGAACTGTGAGAAAAGAGCGATCACGCGAATCCTTCAATTGCCCCGCCGGGCGGCAAAGGGTCATGCTGCCCGGCAGACCTTGTCGTATCCGTTTCCTGTACCGTGTGGCACATCATCCCATCCGCCTTAATTGCTGAGAACCCAATTACCGGGACGATCGGCTTGAGAAACGGTCCGGTTAAGCGTCACCCAGTCACCTCCCTTGAACCGCAGTTGACCGCCGCCTGACGTCGGTGCGCCGCTCCATTCATAGTCATCGCCGAGGCCTATATCCCCGGATATGGCGGTCCAGACATCGCTCTCCGGATCGGCAGGTGCCGTAGGACTGATCTTGACATTGGCCCAGGTCAGGTTCTCGCGCCCGTTCAATTCCGAAACCGCGGCATCGATAGCTCTTTTCTTGGCATTGGTTTCCAGGTCGATGTAACGCGGCACGGCTACGGCCGCCAGGATTCCCAGAATAATCAAGACCGCGATGATCTCGACCAGCGTGAAACCTTCTTCGTTCTTTAAATGTTTGGTTATCGGTTTCATAATTTGGCTCCTTAACATTAAATGGTGTTCTTTGACGCCGACTGTTTTAAACCCGCATTGAGTTCGACAGTGTAGCGCCGAAGTAATACGAAGAAATACGTTTATTAGCGCATGTCAATGTTTTCAAATATATGCAGGTAATATGCCAATTTGCAATAAAAACGGACCGGGTAAAAATAATTTAAAAAAATTAAATAATTCAAATGAGATATCGGATGAATAGGGGACTCGGGCCGCCATGTTAGCATGTCCACCGATACGGTTATATTCTACATTATTTGTAGGTAAAGGTCTATTCTTTACCATTTTTGATGCGTCTGGCGTCAATATTATGCTTTTTGAGTCGATGCCACAAACTGCGCTGATTGATGCCCAGCAGTTCGGAGGCCCGAACCTGGACGCCACCGGTTTTGCGCAGCGCTTCGAGGATCATGTTTTTTTCAATTTCGGACAAGCGATCATCCAAGTTAAGGTTCGCCGGAAAAGGCGGCATGTCTTGCGGTTCACCGCGCTCAAAGATCTGAGTTATATTCGCCGGCATATGGGCCGGTTCGATATGGCTGTCCTCACAGATGACCGCGGCGCGTTCGATGGTATTCTGGAGTTCCCTTACATTACCGGGCCAGGAATGGGACATCAGCAATTGGAGTGCCATGGAAGATATATCAACTTTGCGCGAGGTTTTTTTCAGAAAGTGATCCACCAGCGCCGGTATATCTTCTTTGCGCTCCCGCAGCGGCGGAAGATGAAGTGTGAATACGTTCAGTCGGTAATACAGGTCTTCCCGGAAACTGCCGTCCCGTACCATTTGTTCCAAGTTTTTGTTGGTCGATGCAATGAAGCGGACATCGACCTTTATGGTTTTGCTCCCGCCGACGCGGTAGAATTCCCTTTCCTGAATAATTCGCAAGATCTTGGACTGGAGATTGAACGGCATGTCACCGATTTCGTCCAGAAATATGGTGCCGCCGGCGGCCATGTCGAACTTCCCCGGTTTTAAGGCCGTGGCCCCCGTAAAGGCGCCCTTTTCGTGACCGAAAAGCTCACTTTCCAGAAGTTCTTCAGGAATGGCGGCACAGTTGAGTTTGATAAACGGTTTGGTCTTGCGCAAACCATGCTCGTAGATGCTGGTGGCCACAAGTTCCTTGCCGGTGCCGCTCTCGCCGAGTATGAGCACGGTTGAGTCCGTTTGAGCCACTTTCATGATCAGACTCATGAGTCCCCGCATCGGCAGACTCTCGCCGATGATTTTCGGAAAAAAGTGGCGCGATTCCATGCGACTCAGCACGCTGGTCACCTGGTCAAACACGTAGGTGAACTGTTGGATCTGATCCCCGGATGTTTTGGGTCGCACCGCCGTATCTTCTTCAGTGAGGGGGGTGAACTGCCGGGCCCTTTCGACAAAACGTTCGACAGGTTTCATGATGAGTCGTACGAGGAGCACGCCGGCGATAAATGCCGACAAGGCGATCAGCGCTACGGACCAAAATAAGGGACTGCCATCACCCATTTTGGAACCGAGCTGGTAACGGGTCAGGTTCAGAGTCACAAGAGCCGCCAGCACGGTGAATCCCATGATAATAAAGGGAATGATGATATAGAGGCTGATGTGGAAAGGGGGAAGGTTTCTGATTTCTTTCAGGTAATTTTTGATCATCGGGGATATTCGGATTCCGGTTGCGATTATTTAACCATCGTGGTGAGATCCCACATCGGCAAAAAAATCGCCAATGCAAAAAAACCGACCACCGCTGCCAGACCAATGGTCAACAACGGGCCGATCGCCTCCGATAACTTTCCCATAGCGTATTCGACCTCAGAATCGTAGTGTTCGGCAACTTCCTGGAGCATATCCTGCAAGTTACCGGTTTCTTCCCCGATGGCGACCATGTTGATCAGCATCGGCGTAAAATATTTAGAACTCGACAGGGGCCCTGCAATTCCACGGCCTTCTTCAAGCAAGCCCTTCGACGACTCGAGATCTCTGGCGATCGCTTCGTTGCCGATTGTGCCGGAGAGAATGTTCATCGATTCGAGGATGTCCACACCGCTGGCGTGAAGGATCGAGAATATGCTGGCAAACCGTGAAATTGCGGCCTTCTGGAGCAAAATTCCAATAATCGGCAGCTTGAGCAATGCGGTATCCCGCACGAATCGGCCCGGTTGAGTTTTGAAATAAGATATAAGGAAGATAGTGCCGACGATTAGGGCACCGATGATCAGAAGCCAGTAACTGGACATGAATTCATACAGCTTCATACAGATGACCGTCGGCAGCGGCAGTTTCAGTCCGGCGCTTTGGAAAATATTGGCGAATTTTGGAATGACAAATGTCAGCAGCACGATGAACGCGATAATCAGAAAAGTGACAACGATCATCGGATACTGCAGCGCGGATTTAATGTCGGTTTTTACCTTGCGCTCATGCTCCAGAATATACGTGAGACGCTCAAGGATTTCAGGCAGAGCGCCACTGGCCTCTCCGGCTTGTACCATGCTGGTGTAGAGCGGCGAGAAAACCCGGGGATGCCTCTGAAAAGCCTCCGTCAGGCTCGCTCCCTGGTTGATGGCGTGATGCATTTGTGAAATGACGTTTTTCAGTTTTACGTTTTCAGTCTGGTCCTCGAGGATCGACAGCAGGTTCAGCATGGAAACCCCGGCACGTATCATTGTGCGGAACTGCTTCGTAAACAGGATGATCTCCGGAACTCTGATTGGCGTCAGCTTGTCCTTGAGGGCTTGGAGGTCGACACCGGCGTTTATGGTGACTTCCCTGACCTGTGTGGGAATATAGCCTTGTGCGGTTAGCTTGTTATTGGCGGCGTCCACCGAATCGGCTTCGATCGTGCCGGCGCTGACATCTCCGGTTTCAGTGATGACCTTGTAGGTAAATTTCGGCATTCTCGCCTCAATAGTTGCGGTGATATCGGTGCTTTGTTTATTTTATTTCTGGATCGGAAATTGATCCGTGCTCACTATGAATCCATGAATGGCACTATGGAGTTTCCGATTCAGAAATGTGCAATTTTCTGCAAGTTCAAGGAAATCAAAGAATTGCGCGGAGGCGTACTCAGGTACGCCGCACAAGCGATTTCGCAGAATGACGCCGAAATTGCGGAAAAGGGCCATTTATGAACGGAAACTAGACTAACACCGCCGACGCCGCCTCCTCGATGGTCGTGATCCCCTGCAGGATTTTCTGAGCAGCGTCATCTTTCAGCGTCGATAGTTTACCCGCCTCTTTTGCGGCTCTGCTGATTTCATGCGAAGATCGTTTTTTGAGGATCATGTTCTGGATCAGATCATCTATCAGCAACACTTCGAAAATACCGGAACGGCCTTTATAACCCGTGTGCATGCAATTGAAACAACCGGTCCCGTGCAGCAGTTTAGCCCTGTCTTTACCCTCCAGGCCCCAGAAGTTTAAAGCCTCCTCGGGTGGTTCATACAGGGCCTTGCATTGGGGGCAGATGGTGCGAACCAGGCGCTGAGCAAAGGATACGATCATGGTCGAAGCAACCAGAAACGGTTCGATGCCCATATCGATAAATCGGGTAATTGCGCCGGCGGCGTCATTGGTATGCAGCGTGCTCAGCACCCTGTGACCGGTTAAGGCCGCCTGAACCGCAATGGTGGCGGTTTCGGTGTCGCGAATCTCGCCCACCATAATGACGTCCGGGTCTTGACGCAGTATCGACCTCAGGCCGTCGGCAAAGGTCATACCCGCCTTGCGGTTGAGCTGGACCTGGCATATTTTTTCGATTCGATATTCAACCGGGTCTTCGACGGTAATGATATTGGTGTCCGGTTTGTTAATTGTCTTTAGGATCGAATACAGACTCGTACTCTTGCCGCTGCCCGTCGGCCCCGTACTCAGGATCATACCGTAAGGGTGATTGATGACCGAGACAATTTTTTCGCGGTCCAATTTCGACATACCGAGGCGCTCCAATGAGTAAACACCGCTGCTGGTATCGAGCAAACGCAGGACCATGTTTTCGCCGTAAATGGAAGGAATGGTCGAGGCTCGGATGTTGATCTCTTTATTTTTCATTTTTACCGTAAACCGGCCGTCCTGGGGAATACGCGATATGGATATATCCATGTTGGCCAGGATTTTTAAGCGTGATACGATCGGCAGGAACATTGATTTTGGCGGTGCCGGCACATCGTGCAATTTACCGTCGACCCGGAAACGGACCTGAACATAATCTTTTTCAGGACTGATATGGATATCGCTGGCGCCTTCGCGAACGCCCTGAGATAAAATCGAGTTTACCAGGCGAACAACCGGCGCTTCTTCGGCCATTCCCTGCAACGAACTGACTTCGACATCCTCGGTGATCGGAATTTTTTCGGATTCTTTGTCATACTGCATGTCCTCCATGTCTTCCAGCACGCCGTCAATGCCGGAATAAGTGCCATAGAGGATGCCCAGCAGTTGATTCAATTCCTGTTCGGTACAGATAATGGTTTCGACCTCGTTGTTGGTATATACTTCGATGGTATCGACGGCATTGATATCCATCGGATCGGTCATGGCGATCGTCAAGAGCAGTCCGTTTTTTATCAGCGGTACGGCCTGGCATCGAAAGGCCATTTCGGCCGGAATGACATTGGCAAGCTCCGTATCGATCTGATAGGCTGTTGCAGTATATTTTTTTATTTTCAGTTGGTTGGATACCATATCAACTATTTGGGTTTCACTGACTATCCCTTCGCGCACCAGAAACTGACCCAACTTGAGACCGGACTTTTTTTGATACGGCAGCGCTTCCTCCAACTGACCGCGTGTCAGCAGTCCGCCTTCTATCAGAATCTCACCCAATCGTTTTTTGATTTTCAATTTTCTTTTCTCGCTTGGTTGCAGGTGCCGCCGGTATTCCTCCAGGGGGCACCCTGTATGTATACGTTTTATTTTCCGGGTCGGGCCCCATGCATAATGCCTAAACTCTTGGGCTTGCACGGCACATCCCGGTATCGTGGCGGCGGATCTCGGGTAATCACCGCGTTTGAGATTTGCAAACGGCGATTCGCCGATCTTAGAGCTGTTTATTGACTACCCACCGGCCGCTATCAGCCCTTTTGGTGACGATCGCGTCCTTCAAAAAACGGGTTGGTATAAAAAATAGTATCACGCGACCAGATAGACACGATCCGGCTTTCTTTGAAAAGGTTTGCCGGTAACTGCTCCAGTCTCCGTTGAGCCGCTGCCGGGCTGGTGAAATACTGGTTCAGCATGAGATTGAATTGCATTCCTTTTTGTGGCGTCCAGTAGCACAAAATTCGGACGGGTGGAGCGCCTCTTGGCAGTGAACGCAGGAAACCATAGGCCTCATTCAGATTCCTGGCTTGAGCGACAGTGACCCACCAGGCGGGTGCTATCGGCGCAAGGATATCGGCCGGGATCGCCGGCAATTGAATGGTCTGACCCACATTGACGATGTCCGGATCCTCGATCTGGGGATTGGCTAGAATCAGCGATTTAAAATGTTTGCTTGTAAAGTCGCCGTAGACATTTTCAATCAGGTTGTAGAGGGTTTCGTTGCGCATGATGACGACCTGACCCAACGTATCGGGCCGGTTTTGCGGCGCGGTTTGGGTGATCTTCTCTTCGGAAGACGGCCAGGCCTTCTCTTTGCCGGCAATATCGACAACACTCACGGGTGACGGATTCAGTACGGGATCATGCGCCGGTCGAGGGGCCTCCGGCTGTTTTTCGGCTGTATCGGAAGCCGTTTGTTCGGGCAGTGCGGCGGAAATGACTTGGGGCGATTGCGTATCTATTTTTTTGAAGCTGGGTTCGTGAGGCCCGGATACTCGTGGCGCAACAGATGAATAACTCATCCTGGACGGCCATTTCAAACTCCCGAGGTCAATGGTGCTCAAACCGACGGCAAGAAGCAGAAGAGGAATGCCGACCGCTAAAGCGATTTGTTTGCTGCGTTGGCTGCGGTGCGGAAAAACTCTCCGGCTGCAGGTCCGGGCCAAAAATAAACTGACCACCGCGCGGTTTTGGATGATCATCGTCAATATGCAGCGGTGACACAGGTTAATTATTTTACGCGGATAACCCTTGGAAGATAAAAAAATGACCAGGAGCGCCGGAAAACTGAAGAAGGTGTATGCCTTGATATTTTTACTCGATTTTTCGAGTCGGTAACGGATCATGGCCCGGGTGTCGGCGAAATTCATCGGTTTTAAATAGTGATAAAGATTGATCCGGTCAGCGAAATTGGCGTAACTCTTGATCGTGTTTTCGAACTCTTCTTGAGCGAATATAACGATTTGCAGCAGTTTGTGTTCGTTGGTCTCGTAGTTTAAAAACTCGCGCAACAGCTCTAGGCAATGGAGCGGAATTTTCTGCCCTTCGTCAATGATGAGGATGACGGTTTTGTTTTCATCCACTCCGCGGCGGAACAGGTAGTTTTTGATCACTTCCTTCAACTGCCAGTCCCGGGCCCGCTCGGGCGGTTTTTTGCCGGTCAGCATTTTGATGATGGTGATTAAAAATTCCGTGGAGCTGGAGAAATCTGGATCCAAAATGAGATGGGTTTCAAATTCTTCGGTTTCGGAAAACCGGCGGATAAGTTGGCGGCACAGAGTGGTCTTGCCGGTTCCGACGTCACCGATGACGACATTCAGGCCCCGGCGCAACCGGAGGGCGAGCTCAAGCTTCTGAAGGCATTCAAGATGCTGGGTGGAGCCGAAGAAAAATTCCGGATCCGGGGAGTTCGAGAACGGTTCTCTATCAAGGTTGACGACGTTGAAGTATTCCATTTTTCATTTATGGATGGTTCTTTAGCTGTTGTTTGCTGCAGGCTATACCCGCAAAGGGCTGAAAAGAAAAAAGCGCTTTGCGCCGATTTTTCGACTTCTTTTGACCTTGTGGAATGCAGCCATTTTTCTCTGTCGCACCGGGTGGTCGCCAGATATACTTATTGCGGCGGGTTTCCGGTTGGGTACGTCCTCCCGGTAGAGGTCGCTGCCTGGTCCGGCGGTTTTTCTTCCAATATGTAGGGTGTTATGAATATCAGAACATCTTCCATGCCGCTGATACGGGACCTGCTACCGAAGAGCCAGCCGAGACCCGGCACGTCTTTTACGTAAGGGATTCCGGCACTGGAATCCGATTTTGTTTCCTTGCTCAAACCGCCGATAACCGTTGTTTGTCCGTTGAAAAGAATAACGTTGGTTTCCGCCTTTTTGGTGATAATGGTGGGGTTCCCGGCCACGGTCCGGGTAAAATCGGGCTCGTCCTTATTGGTGAGGATTTTCAGTTTCAGGGTATCCGCATCGATGACATTCGGCGTGACTTCCAGCCGCAGGACGGCCTGAATATATTCGATATTGACCTCTCCGTTTTCCACCGTCTGGGTGGGTATCCGGCTGCCGGCTTCAATCAGGGCGCTCTGGTTTTCGAGCGTGGTAATCGATGGGCTCGATAGGATGTTTAGCTTGCCATCATCCTGAAGGGCCTGGAGTTGAAGTGACAGAAGGCCGCGGCCGATATTTTGATACATGAAACCCAATGACAGGCCGATGTCGTCCGGAAGAGGTACCGGAAAGTTGGAGACGTTGCCCACAGGCCACAGGTACTCGATGTCGCTGCCGTCCTCGTCTTTGAGCGAGGTGCCTTCGTTATAGTTGACGCCGTTGGGGCCCAACCAGGTGTTTTTGCCGTTGGAGCTCGCAAGGAGCGCTCCGCCCCACTGCACGCCCAAGGCCCTGGCCGTGTCATTGGTGGTCTCTACGATATATGCCTGGATGAGGATCTGAGACGTCGGCCGGTCGAGCTGTTCGACAACATCGATCATGCGGCTGAGGTCCCTGGGAATCGCCTGAATGATCAGCGAGTTGGTGTATTCGTCCACCAGAACGGTTCCCAGCGGGTTACCATCTCGACCGACTGAAAGGAATTTCTCCATATTCTCGCGCATCTTGGCCGCCGGAGCGTAACTGACCTTTACGACCCGGGTGATCAGGGGTTCCACCTTACTGAGCTCGATTCGCTGGCTCTCCTGCTGCAGTTCATTCTCCATATCCTGGATCGTCAGGATGCGGATGATGTCTCCGGTCCAGGCGTAGGTCAAACCCTGGGTGCGCAAAAGGCTCTTGAAAACCTGATCCCAGGGTGCTTCCGTAATATTGATGTTGACCTTGCCGGCGATTTTATCGCTGAGTACGATATTCTGGTTGGCGACCTTGGCCAGAGCTCGCAGCAGTACCGCAACATCGATATCGCTCATTTTCATCGTGATTTTCTGAGTCGGCAGCGCTTTTTCGACCGGCGATATCACCGTACCCGATCGCAAAGGGTCCTGTTTGCCTTTCCCATCGATGTCCTTTAGGTGCTTTTTGGGTGGTGGTGTATAGGCCTGGGATTCTGCCACCCTGGCTTTCCACTCGTCAAAAAAGCTTTTTTCAGGCTCCTCTGGGGTGCTGGCACAACCGATGACCATTGCTGCCGTCACGAAATAGCCGATCAGGCCCGTTAACCTTTGGTTGAAATAGAATTTGGGTGCCATTGCTACCTGCTGCTCTATTGCGTTTCTTCCAGTGGGACGGTTATTTTCTTGCGACCGCCGCGCGTGACGATGACCACATTGTTCGCAGTTATCTGCTCGACGATGTGGCCGCTTTCGGGTAGTTCTTCTCCAATTTCATATTCGATTCCATTGATGATCGCGAGGCTCTTGTTGCCCATTTTCAAGTATCCCGAATAGGTGATTCCCAGCGATTCAGCGGATTCAATTTCCTTCTTTTCGTCAGGCTTGAAGTCGAAACCCTGACGTGTATTCAGCAGGGGATCTTTGGTCCAATTGGCCGGAATGCGTTCGATAATATAAGCGCTTTCTTCGGACAGACCGTCTTTGGTAAGAGCAGCCACATTCGTTATGAATTTGTTGAATTCATCCAGTTTACTGCCCGATGCCGTCAGCTTATCTTTCCCGGGCGTCGGATTTTCCAGGAATAAAGCGTAAAAGCCATAGACGACGGTCAGTGCCATGATAATGAGAATTATTTTTTCACGCTTCGACATATCCGAGGCCTCGACGGCAGAACCGGCGGCGTCCGGCTGTAGACACCCACTCTCGCATCCAATTTGAATGCAGGGGGCCGGCGGCTCATCCGAGCAAACAACTAGATCGTGTACCGTGTGTTGTTAATTTTAATTCCAAATGAAATATTTTCATGACATCTGCGCTGCGGGCTACTCGCGGGCCAGCCACACACGCAAACGCATTTCCTTTGTGTCTCTGACTGATTGTATCGCAATTTCTTCGATCTTTACCAGGTAGGGCAGTTGGCAAAGCTGACGCAAAAAAGGCTGCAGGCTGATAAATTCGCCTTTCAGCAGCACATTGACCTTCATGGTTTCCGTGTCGCCGATCAACGTCTGAATGTCAGGGGCATAATCCGCCAGGAGCAGGTTGTTTTGCCGGGCCATAGCCTGGAAAACCTGTGCGACTTTATCCGTTTCACTGCGTTTCAACTTTATTGGCTGGATAACATTCAGGCCCTCAGACGGCTTCATCTCCGACTTTTTTAGTAGACTGTCGAAAACGGGCGTTAGAATTTGCTGCTCTTTGATACGGGCGTTGATATCGACAATTTGTTCGTCAAGTGCTTTAAATTCTTTAAACGACGGCAAAATGGCCAGCAGAACAAAAAGGAAGACTCCGCCGCCGAAAATGATAACGCGCACAAGACTTTTGGTTGGCAGGGCTGTGAGATTTAATTGGGCCATAACTTTTAGGTCAATTTCAACTGCGCGGTAAACCGCAGTATTTCCTTGTCCATGAAAAATCCCGGTTCCTTCTGATTGATAACCGGCTGCTTGAAAAGCGGAGATCCACTGAGTTGGATGAGATATCCGGCCAGAGTTGCTTCCATTGTCGCCCGGTCACCCAGAATGATGCCCTCGAGAATCACATTCTTCGAGGCGGACGCCTTTTCATCTTTGGGTGCGTCACCTCCGAGCAAAATATAAATGCTGTTCAGACGGACATTCGAAGGCGTCAAGTTCGATATTTCCGTCAGGACGACCATCCCGAGGTACTTGCGGCTGAACTCCCGGAACTCTGCATTTTTCTCTTTATTCTTGTCAACCAGACTGAGAATTGTTTTCTGATCGACCGTCGTCTTGAAGGAATCCAGCTTGCTTTTCAACCGGCTGAGTTCAAACATTTTTTGATCAATAACGTGGCTTTGCCAGCCGTAAATTCCGATGCAGAGCCCCAAGAGGATCAAGGCGGCAACCATCGTTACTTTGTTGGCCAGCCGATTCCTGGCGGCCTTATCTTTCGCCTTGTAGTTAAAAAGAAAATTCGGGGTATGCGAATTGGAAGAAAGGGCCATTCCTATGGCCGGTGCAAAAGAGCCTCTTTCAGCTTCAGATGGCGGCGTGGTCACGTTTTCGAGGAAATCAGGGTCGGTGACGAAGGGATCGAATGTTTCGCGTGGCAGCCCCAGTTCATCACCGATGTAGTCGACGATACGTCGGTGGGGACGAACCGTGCTGGAGATATAAATTTTCTCCACCCGGCGCCGGTCGAAATTGGCGGCGTAGTGATCGAAAGTTCGCTCGACCTGCTGAACCAAGCGCTTGAGTGCCGGCAGAATCATGCGAAAAATTTCTTCCTCTTCCGGCTGCAGCTTTATGTGTTCCTCTGTTTTAGGTGATATGTCATGGATCAAACCGAAGAATATCTTTTGCGCTTTTTCCGTATCGAATTTTGGACGGGCAGGCTGGGGTTTTTGCGGTTTCAGTTCCGGAGATTCGATCATTTCCGGGTCTATTTCAAGCACGCTGTCGGGTTCTGATTCGATGATCTCACCGCGCATGGCCTCGTTCATTGTTTTTATACCGGCTTTTATCCCGCGGGAAATGACGAGATCGTCTCCTGAGTAAATATCGATACGGGACCAATCGCGCCCGACATACAGGCAGGAGATGGTGTTGACCTTTGACCGTATCCAGCGGCGACGTAAAATGTTCTGAAAGGAGAATGGGACAATGGTAATGCCCTTGAGGGGATAACCGCTCTTTACAAACAGGTTCTTATGGAACAGGATTTCCTTTTCCGGTGCGGTGAAAGACACGGTGGCGGTTTTGGTTGCGCCTTCTTCGACGACGTCCCCCAGAATTTCGAAATCAAAGACTGCGCCCTCATCTTTGTAAGGAGCGACCTTCTTGTGAGACCAGTAAACCGCATTGGAAAGCTGTTTCTGGGGAACTTTGGGTATTCGCAGGTAACGTAACTCGACCCGAGCCGAAGATATGCAACTCCAGATTTCCAGGTTTTTTGATGATCCGCAAAAGCGATTGAGATTCTTCTTTAGAAATTTGTAAAAATCAGGATGGCCCGGAGAAATGTCGGGATCGAAGGGTACGCGGAGGTAATCCAATAACTCGTGCTTATGATTTGCGGCGCTGTGAATTTTAACCAATTTCAGGTCTTCATAGCCGATATCAACACCGACAGTCGCCGCTTTCCTGAAGGATACGGTGCTAATACTTTTTTTAACTCGTGAGGGTAACGGTTCTTCAGATTCTGCCCCAGCGGGTTCGGAAGGCTCTGATTCTTGACTGCGTTTGTTGTCACGGATCAGTTCAAGTAGCTTCTCGGTTGATGAAATTTCGTCCTGCTTGGCCAAATCGATACTCCGATGACATCAGTATGCGGTAAGAATTTCCAATTCTATGATTTTTTTGAAGCATCCCCGATGGTTTGTAAATGTATTAATTAACTCACAAACCACCCGGGTTGTCAAGAATTAACCCTCGGCGCTGCAAAGCCGCCCAGGCCCTGATGAAGCCCACCAGAATGACACCAAACTTTGTCGTCCGGATAGAAACCGGCCATTGTTAAAATCTGAAACGCTCAATAATGGGATGAATAAGGTTGACGCATCGTGCAATTCTGAATATTTAATCTGGTCAATAACCACCTTAACATACTGAACTTCATTTAGGATGAGCGCACTCATGCAATACAGACATGCCCATCGTGTCGAGGTCTGTTGCGGACTTATTGCCTTATCGCTCCTGCTCGCGCGGCCAAGCGATCCAGCAGCTGCAGGCCCCCAGTCTCCCGCCGCCGAGCAAGGATTGCCTGTCCAGGTGGCAATGGTGGAGAACAGGCAGGTTTCCGAAAAGATTTCCCTCATCGGCACGACGGCGGCCGTTGCCGAGAGTACCGTTGCCGCGGAAATTCCCGGTATTGTGGAACAATATCCGATCAAAGAGGGCGATTTCGTCGAAGAGGGCCAGTTGCTGGCAAAACTTCGCACCACCTATCTCCACCTTCGACTGAAAGGGGCCCGTGCGGCCAGGGAACGGGTGTTGGCCAACCTCAAAAACGCAGAGAAGGAGCTTGCCAGGGTATCAAAACTCAGAGATACCAACAGTGTCGCCGAAAAAGCATATGATGAAGCCCTTTATACCCATAGAGGGTTTATCCAAGAGCTGCTGCAGAACGAAGCCGAAATCGAACAGCTCAACTATGAAATATCCCAAGCGACCATTACTGCACCGTTTTCAGGTTACGTGGCCCATGAGCACACACAGGTGGGCCAGTGGTTGGCCACCGGCGGCGCGGTGGTCACACTGATCGATCTGGGTCAGGTGTTGATCACCGTCGATGTGCCGGAGCGCTATGCGGTGAAACTCCAGACAAAAGGATCTGCCGATGTCGAGATACGGAGCTTGGCGGAAGAAAGGTTGAATGGAAACCCTTATGTGGTGCTTCCCAAGGGCAACCCGGCTGCCAGGACGATCCCCGTAAAAGTTCGGGTCAACAATCCGAGCTTCAAGATACGAAGCGGCATGGAGGCCCGGGTCACCTTCAGCCTTGACGATATTCGAGAGGCCCTTTTGGTACCCAAAGACGCGATCGTCACCTCCGGTGACAATCGTTCCGTTTTTTCACTGGAAGATGACAAGGCAGTGCCTGTGGTTGTGAAGATTCTGGGATATTACGACGGCGATGTCGCCGTAGAAGGAAACCTGAAGCCCGGCGACCGGGTTGTTGTCCGCGGTAACGAAAGGCTCCGGCCGGGGCAGGCTGTTGTTGTCCAAAAGCCTTAGACCCGCATGTTTCATAAAAATTCTTCAAGTTGTTGAAACTTCTGGTTAAAACGACCGAAATAATCTGAAAAGCCGAAACAAAGAAAAATGAAGCTTGTCGGCACCGCCATAAAAAAACCGGTTACTGTCAGCGTCGGTGTCATCCTGGTGTTGTTGTTCGGGTTTCTCTCTCTTTTCAGAATTCCCATCCAATTGACCCCCAATGTGGACCTGCCGGAAATATCGATCGAAACCCGATGGGATGGCGCCAGCCCGCTTGAGGTTGAAAATGAGATCATCGATGTCCAGGAGGAGCAACTCAAGAACCTCGATGGTCTTGAAGAGATGAACAGTGAAAGCCGCGACGGCTATGCCTACATCAGCCTCATGTTTGAAATCGGGACCGACACCGATGATGCCCTGCTGCGGGCGTCCAACAAACTTGACCAGGTCAAGAATTACCCGTTGGATGTTGACAAGCCCGTTATCAAGTCCGGCGGCCGCCGCGAACAGGCCATCGCCTGGATGGTACTCCGGGCCGCCGAGGGGTACCAGGGCGACCTCAAGAAAGAGTACGATTTCATCGACGAGCATGTGAAAACGCGCCTGGAACGGATTGCCGGTGTTGCCTCCGTCAACATATACGGCGGCAGAGAGCGAGAGATGCATGTCATCGTTGATTCGGATGCGCTGGCGGCAAGAAAGGTAACGATCCCGGAACTCATCCGCTGCCTGGATGTCGAGAATAAAAACGTCAGCGCCGGCGACTTCGACGAGGGTAAACGCCGCTATATCGCCCGTACGGTCGGCGAATACACCTCACCGGAAGACATCGAGGCGGTTATCATAAAAAGAGTGGACGGCATTGCGGTCACCGTGGCTGATGTCGCCCGCGTCGTGCAGGATTACAAGGAACCGACTGTCGTCGTGCGCCATATCGGCACGCCCACGATTGTGCTCAATGCCGTGCGAGAACCCGGTACCAATGTTCTCGTGGTCATGGACGAGCTCAAGACGGCACTGGCTGAGCTCAACTCCGGTGTACTGATGGAAAGACACCTGGCCATCAGGCAAGTCTACGATGAAACCGGGTACATTTACAGTGCCATCAACCTGGTGCGCGAAAATATCTTTATCGGGGGCGTCCTGGCCGTCACAGTTCTGCTCGTGTTTCTCCGCAATTTTGCCAGCACGTTGATCATCGCCGTCTCGATACCCATCAGCGCCATCGGTACCTTTCTCATCATGACCCTGCTGGGGCGTAATATCAACGTGGTCAGCCTGGCCGGCCTATCCTTTGCCATCGGAATGGTGGTGGACAATTCCATCGTCGTATTCGAAAATATTTTCCGCCACCGCGAAATGGGTAAATCGCGCATGGAGGCGGCCTACGACGGTACGGTGGAAGTTTGGGGTGCCGTGTTGGCCAGCACGCTGACCACCATTGCCGTGTTTCTGCCCATCATTTTTATCGAAGAGGAAGCCGGACAGCTTTTCAGGGACATCGCGATTGCCATCAGCAGTGCGGTGGCGTTGAGCCTGGTCGTCTCCATCACCGTCATACCGACAATGTCGGCCAGAATTTTGGGCAACGTTCGGAACAATCGGGCTGGCCTGAAGTTTTATGCTCCTTTGGTGGGTCTGGCGCGCCGTTTCACCGACGGCATCGCCCGGTTTGTGTTCTGGATGTGCGGTCGATATTCGACACGGCTGGCCGTGGCCTTTATCCTGACGGCCCTGTCGCTGTCCCTGGTTGTGTTTTTAATGCCCAAAACGGAGTATCTGCCCGAAGGAAATCGCGAGCTTTTATTCGGGTTGCTTTTACCGCCGCCGGGATACAACCTGTCGGAGCTCGAGAGCATCGGCCGCATCATCGAAGACGATGTTTTGCCGCTGATCCCCGGAGATACCCAAAAATCGGGTACCGGTGGCAGCGGCCTGCCACCGGTAAAAAATTTTTTCTATGTCGCCTGGGGCCAGCAGGTCTTCATGGGCATTGTCTCCGGTGTTCAGGAACGGACCCGGGAACTTTTGCCTTTTGCCTACGGCGTTTTGGGCAAAATTCCGGGGATGATTCCCTTTGTTTTTCAGCCGAGCCTGTTTTCTCGCGGAGGGAACACCGGACGGTCCATCGAGATTCAGATCAAAGGACCGGATCTGGATCGTTTGATCGGCCTTGGGCGGCAGATTTACGGTATGACCGCCCAGGCTTTGCCCGGCTCCCGAATACGGCCGGTACCCGGACTAGACCTGGGCAATCCGGAAATGAGGGTGTTTCCAAACCGCGATCGCCTGAGCAGACTCAATATGACCACATCGGATCTGGGCGTCACGATCGACGCCCTGGTGGATGGAGCCAAGGCCAGCACTTACCGGATTTACGGTGATGAAATTGATCTGATCGTCAAAAACAGGGAAGGCAAACTCGAGCGAACCCAGGACTTACTGCACCTGCCGGTCATCGCACCCGGCGGGGAGAAGGTCACCCTGGGGTCCCTGGCTGATATCCGCCTGGAGGAAGGGCCGACCCAAATAAATCATATCGACTCGCAAAGAGCCATTACACTGGTGGTGCAGCCGCAAGCGGACATCCCGCTCGAAATCGCGATGAACACCATTCGCGAAAAAGTGGTCACACCCATCATGACAGCCGGCAACCTTTCCAATCTCTATTCGATCGAATTGGGTGGCACGGCCGATGATTTGACCCGCACCCGCAAAGCCCTGCAATGGAATTTTATTCTGGCGGTCATTATCAGTTACCTTCTGATGGCGGCCCTCTTCGAGAACTTTTTTTATCCCTTAATCATCATGTTCAGTGTCCCCCTGGCAGCAGCCGGTGGGTTTGTGGGTCTGGCGCTGGTCAACGTCTATGTGACGCTGCTGCAGGGAACCTCCCAATTTTTCGACATCATTACCATGCTTGGTTTTGTTATTCTGGTGGGTATCGTGGTCAACAATGCCATTCTGATCGTACACCAGGCGCTCAACAATATCCGCCACGGCAGCATGCCGCACCGACAGGCCATATCAGAATCGGTGAAATCACGGATTCGGCCGATTTATATGAGCAGCATCACGACCTTGATGGCCATGCTGCCTCTGGTTCTGGCTCCCGGAGCCGGTTCGGAGTTCTACCGCGGCCTGGGCAGCGTCGTGGTCGGCGGGCTGCTCGTCTCGACCGTGTTTACCCTTTTTCTTATCCCGGCGCTATTGAGCTTGGCCCTGGACGCTGCCGACCGGCTGAAAAAGATCATGCAAAAAAATGAGGAATAGAGTAAAAGCTATCCTGGCGAATTGTTCAATCCTTGCGATGATTCGACGGTCCGTCGCAGGGCCGATGAAAGCCACGGGCTTGACGACACCGAATACAGTGCGGAACCCATAGAGTGCTTCCCGGGATGGGGGATCACTCAACTGATCCTCTCACTATCCCGCAAATTTCATCGCGCATGAAATCTTTTCTATACTATGAATAAATTTATGGAATTTTAGATACTTGAACCGAAACTGAAGCATAATGGTCATCGTACAATTTGCAAGTTATGATTTTTTAGATAAAAGCAGAAAAGATTTCATGAAATATCCGGGCCAGGGGTTGATAATTGCCATGAACGCCGGCAAGACAAAGCAAAATTCGGCCGCCGGTCTTATAAGTGATAATGGATGGACACTTAACGAGGTGTTCGTTTTGCAAACAGGCGATTGCGACACGAGAAATATTCGGGCGACATCGCCGTTAGGAAAAAAAGATGACATATACTGTGACCATGCCAAAAGTTTTTAACCGTCGCAGCCGAAGCGGTCAGAACGAGCGTGTGGCAAGTAAGCCAGGCCAAAAAGAATTCCGAACGGAGAAAATACTTAATTCGATGGTGCTGGTGGGAATATTTATCGCCATCATTTATTTTGCCCTCGACACCATTTTGCATATTTTTTACTCGGACCGGTTCAACCTGATTACGAGCGCTATCGGTGAAGACCGTTACGAAATCTACATTCGCATAATCATTCTCTGCCTTTTCATCATTTTTGGATCCCATGCTCAATACACGATCAATAATCTTAAGAAAAAAGAAGAAGAACTCGACCGATACCGCAGCCATCTCGAGGAACTGGTTGAAGAACGGACGGCCGCGCTTTCGGTGGCTAACGAACAGCTGAGAGGAGAAATAAGCGAGCGGAAACGCTCGGAGCTGGCATTGCGGGAATCGGAAGAGAAATACCGTCTGCTGGTTGATAACTCCAGTGATGCCATTTTTGTCATTCAAGATGGCCGGGTGACTTTCCCCAATCCGAAAGCACGACATTTGAGCCGCGAGATGCAGATTGACATCAGCCGTCAGCCGTTTTTCGATTTTATCCACCCGGATGACAATGAAGCTGTTCTGCAGTGGTACAAAAAATGCCTGCAAGGGGGTGACACCCCGGGTACATACACGTTCAAGTTGGTCGATCGCACGGGAAGGGAACATTGGGTCGAACTCAATGCCGTGCTGATAAACTGGGAGAAGAAAATAGCCGCTCTCAATTTTATGCGGGATATTACGGCCCAAAAAGCCCTGGAGGTGCAGCTCCACCAGGCCCAACGCATGGAGTCGATCGGGACCCTTGCCGGCGGTATCGCCCATGACTTTAACAATCTCTTGATGGGCATTCAGGGGAATACGTCGGTCATGATGCTGGACATTCCCCCTGAGCATTCGTTACATGACAATATCAAGAGTATTCAGCGCTGCGTCAAAAGCGGCTCCAATCTTACCAAACAGCTGCTCGGTTTCGCCAGGGGCGGTAAGTATGTCGTAAAACCGACTTATATGAACGAGGTGCTGAACCGGACGGCACATATTTTCAGCCGTACCCGCAAAGAAATAAAAATTCACCGTCGTTTCAGAAAAGACATATGGATCGTCAACGTCGATGTCGGTCAGATAGAGCAAGTGTTGCTGAACCTTTATGTCAACGCATGGCAGGCCATGCCGGACGGCGGTGACCTGCATCTCGAAACCGACAACGTTTATCTCGATAAGGGCTATGTCTTTGCCAAGCCCTTCGATATCAAACCAGGACGGTACGTCAGAATATCGATCACTGATAACGGCATCGGCATGGATGAGGGTGTTCAACAGCGAATATTCGAACCTTTTTTCACGACCAAGGCCATTGGTCAGGGGACAGGCTTGGGGTTGGCATCTGCCTACGGGATTGTTAAAAACCATGGCGGGATTATTACCTGTTACAGTGCCGTGGAGATCGGAACCACCTTCAATGTCTATCTACCGGCCTACGCCGAAAAGGGGGCCGAGAATTCCAAACCGCTGCAAGAAACCATCACGGGAACTGAGACGGTTCTGCTTGTAGACGATGAAAAGTTGATCTTGGATGTTACCAAAAAGATGTTGGAAAGCCTCGGCTACAATGCCCTGACCGCCAAGGACGGCAATGAGGCTGATCACCATATACGAAAAAAAACACGAATCCATCGATCTGGTCATACTCGACATGATCATGCCTCAAGTGAGCGGAAAAGAGGTGTTTAACCGGTTGAAAAAAACCGATCCTAACGTACGAGTGTTATTGGCCAGCGGCTACAGCATCAAAGGCCAGGCGCGGGAAATCATGGACCGGGGATGCGGCGGCTTTATACAAAAGCCTTTTGACTCGGTGGAGCTTTCCCGTAAAATTCGGGAAATTCTGGATGCTGCCAACTGAACCAGTAATAAGAAGACGAGTTTTGGAAAAATCCATTGATCGAGAGCATCTGCGGCGGTTTTGCAATCCGGTCTTCCCTATGCCTCATTCAGGACACACATCCCCCGATAAGCCATCACTCCAATACGAAACTGCAAAAAACGGGGTATGATTTGTTTTCGATTCTCGCCGAACAGGCACAGCCTGACGAATGGTCGCTTTGAGGCGGGTTGCGGTGCCTGCCCGCGCTCGTTTTGCCCAAAATTAAAACAAATGTGGATCGGTTGACACAGCGAGTAAAATCATATACAATTCGTACCTTGTATTGTATGTAATTTAAATGGCTTATCTGGTGCGGACACGCTCTCTGCTCCACTTCTCGGTTCAAGAAAGGAATGATGTTATGGCGTTTTTCAAGGACAAGTTTTCCGCGCTGAAGAGAGATTTTATCGTGATTTTTAAGATAATTCTCAGCGGTTTGACCGCTGGATTCCTGATGTTTTTCATTTCAGCGTTGAGCGGAACCGACTTGAAAAAGAATACCGAGATGATCAAGGAACTGGAAGGTATGTATGCGGAGATAAATACGGAACTGGAAACGGGAATCGACAAACGACTTAAGGCCTTGGGTGAGGTTCCGGAAATCAACCCATACCGGAAATTTTTTTGCGCTGAAATGGCCAAAGAAATTCATGATATTTCCTATCTGACCGAAAAACAGAAGATAATGTTCGATGCGTTCAATGTACGTGACTTCGAACACAAGGCGCAACAACTGGTATCGTATTCAGACGCGTCAGATCTGAAATCACTTTTCAATGAGCTTGAAATTGTTAAAAGGGAGCTAAAAAATTCGGCCAACCTGGTTGCCAAAAAAGAGAAAATCCTGATGAGACAGAGGACGGCCTACATCGTCTTTTTCTTTCTGCTGTGGATTGTGGTCTACATTTATTACAGTAGAGGAATAATCAAGAAATACGGACAATGACGAACGAATTAAAGCAGTTAGAATTTGGATACTTCCATGGGCATGTCAATTGAGGGCCGTCCAGCATTATTGTTGTTTTTGGCCACTCTTAATGTTATGGATCCACATCCAGAAGCGTGAATTTTTGACCTAAATTGAGCGATTGTCGAGGCTTGCCCGCCTTTGGCGATGTTGCCGCAGATCCTGTCGTTTCGCTACAGTGTCCTATGCGGAACGGCAACTGACGCCGTAGATGCGGTAATCCTCCAGAGGCGGATAAAGACTGGCAATCCCAGAGGGTTTCAAATTTTAAAATCAAAACTGACAGAATTCCTTACAAATAATAGGGTTCCCCCCTTCTTTTAAAATTTAAAACGCTCATTTTAGGTTTAATAAAATCCAGAGAGTAATCGCATGTTTCTTTCATTTTACAATCTGAAGCGGAAGCCTTTTGAAATTACGGTTGATCCCGATTTCCTATGGCTAGGCGAAAAACACAAAGAGGCCCTGGCGACGCTGGAGTATGGTATCCGGGAGGACAAAGGGTTTCTATTACTCACCGGCGATGTCGGTACAGGCAAAACGGTTCTGATCAACAGCCTGGTAAGAAACATAGAACTGAAGTCGATTATATCCACCGTGCCGGACCCGGGACTCGACTTGCTCGATTTCTTCAATTTTCTGGCGGCCACTTTCGGATTCGGCCGCACGATCAAGAGCAAAGGGGAATTTCTGGCCCTGCTCAAAAAGTTTCTCATCAAGGCCGAGGCCACCAGGCGTAAGGTGCTGCTGCTGGTTGATGAAGCCCAACGTTTGAATCACAGTTTATTGGAGGAAATCCGGTTACTTTCTAACATCGAAATGGAAAATCGAAAACTGATCAACATATTTTTCGTGGGTCAGACGGAATTCAATCATGTCTTACTGGAACCCCGCAATAGAGCCGTGCGCCAGCGCATCGCCGTCCGATATCAGGTTGAACCCCTGAACCAAGCAGAGACCTCGCTCTACATATTGCATCGCTTGAAAGTGGCTGGCGGTACGCATAAGATTTTTACAGATTCCGCCATGAAAGAGATCTTTGCCTTTACGGGCGGCAACCCGAGACTGACTAATATCATTTGTGATCATGCCTTGTTGAGTGGATATGCGGCCGAACGCAAGATTATCGATGCCGATCTCATCAAGGAATGTGCTGAAGAAATAAGGCTTCCGAACGAAAATCCCTCCATTCCAGTGAATTTGACCGTGCCGGTAGCACCCAAGGTGCCGGTTGTCGCCGCAACAACGGTCCAAAACCCGCCGGTGAAACAGTCCACAGCATCTTCTTTTATCGTGGCCCTCCTCATTGCTGCGGCCATCGTAACAGCTGGATACTTCATGTTCACCGGCGAGCAGAAAACAAGTTTACCCTGGTCACCGGATGAACTTGCCCCCCAGCGCACGCCAGTAGCCACTGCGCCAAAGCCCGATCAGCTCGATCCCGGAACCCCGTCGTCAGAGGAAAGCATCACACCCGAAGGAGTGCAGAACCAGCCGGGCGGCACGGTCAGCGCAATAGAGACGAATGAAATTGCTACCATTGCAAAAAACGCCTCCGGAGAGAACCAGGAAACAATTTTCAACCTGTCAAAAATCAAAAAGGTCGTGATTCGATTCAAGAGCAACTCGAATGAATTGCCGGATGAGGCTTTTGTGTCACTCGACCGGTTTGCAGCGGCCCTCCTGACCAACCCGGATATCTTCGTGGCTGTCAGTGGGCATACAGATGACACAGGTGTGCTGAGCTATAATATGAGCGTTTCCGAGTTTCGTGCCAACATTATAAAAAGCTATTTGGTTGGAAAGGGCGTCGACCCGGCCAGAATTACCGTGGCCGGCATGGGCCCTAACAATCCGATTGCCTCTAACGCAACCGCGGAGGGTCGCAGCTTCAACCGACGCGTCGAAATCGAATTCAATAAAAAACCAACCGAATAACGGCATTGCGAACCGCGGCTCACAATTGAAAGATAGAAGACCGATGTTGTCTTGTCTGGCCTGCTTTACGTTATTCAACAACCTGCAAAGTCTCCGCAGAAGAGTCTCTTTGACCCGGATATACCATTGAGCTGATCATATGAGTCCATTCAAGAGGATACCCATCACGTTTTTCGTTACGCTGATTATAGCGATGCTTCCGGTGAGGGGTGCGGCCGATCTGATTGTTCTAAAGGACGGTACCCGGATTGAGGCTCAGAAGGTGTGGGAGGATAATGGTCTGGTGCGATTCTCCCTGCCGGATTATGACGGTATCATCATTACCTATTCGAAGGAAATTATTGAGCGGATCGAGAGGGGACAGCCAGGCATTGAGGGCAAACCTGAGGCGGCAGACAAGAAGGGACGCCCAGGTACCGAAACAGTCACCGAAACCGCACCGGCAAACAAAAATTATCGGACGGTCCCCCCTGTCGAAGAGAGTGTCCCCGCTGATTCCGGTGACGGTGCGCGTCCGGAGAAAAAGCCATCGGTCGCTTCCACTCCGGATACGGAAATCGATATGTCTCAGGTCGAGTCGGTTGCCGGAATCCAATTCTATAATGCCAGGAGAGCCTTTAAATACCAGACAGGCCCCGAAGCGAGATTTCACACCTTCAAAGATGCCGTCGACGATTTGGCGGCCAAATTCGACAAGGACCCCTATTGGATTGGACAAAATTTGGGCAATACCAACGACCTGGGTCAGATATACATCAATCTGAGTCGCAGCGAGGAGCAAACGGAAGCTGACACAGAGGAGACGGCTGAAACGGCGGGAATCCTTTTCTATGATCCACGTAGAGATTACAAATACTGGGTCGCCGCCGATTCCAAATTCCACACCCTCGATGAGGCTGTCAATTCCCTGGCCAAACAATATGCGCGGTCACCGGAATGGGTCATTGAACACTTGGGAGAAACGAACAACCTTACCGAAATCCACCACAATCTCGAAGCGGGGATATCTGCCGAATCAGGGCAGTGATTAGAGATTCTGTGACGCGAACCGAGCGTTAAAAAATTTAGGATGGTTATTTCTAAAATATTTTAGAGGGATTATGTGGATTCGAATCACCAGAATTGATAACCTTTGAAATGTTTATCCCATATTCATCCACCCGAGCTGATTGTATATAAATTCCGTTTGTATATTTTCAATTTCATCTGTTATAATACATTGTAACATTTTTTTCATACTGGTGGTCTGAGTTTTTCGGACACACTTCAGGTTGAAATCACCCCCCATATCATAGGACACGTTAAATGGACCGGCCATACAAATTACTTGTGATCGATGACAGTCAGGAAATCTTGATTGCGCTTGATAAGTACCTGAAAAAGAAAAAGTTTGATGTTATTACGGCTACGGACGGTCTGGAGGGGATCAAACTGCTTAAGGCTGAGGAAGGCGGATTTGACCTCGTCATCACGGACCTTGTCATGCCGTATGTCAGTGGGGTCGGTGTTATATCCATATTGAAAAAAGAGTTTCCCGGAACGCCGGTGGTGGCGATAACCGGCTGGGGTGAACATCCGGAAGCCCTGGCGATAGAAGCCAATGCAGATCTGGTGCTGGAGAAGCCCTTTGACCTGGAAGAGCTGGAACAGTCCATTACAACACTGCTGGTAAAACGAAATACGGGCAAGACCTGAAAAGCCCCATTAACAGGGTGTTAAAAAAGGCCATGAGCGGACATCCTGTTAAAATATTACTGTGAAAAAGCATTCAATGGAGCTGAACAGCGCACACACATACAGTTAATGGGAAAAGCATGGGTACTGAAATCATCGGTGTCAGCCAAAATATCGAGCGGATCAAAGAACTCATTAAACAAATTGCCGATACGGGACTGAACACGCTCGTATGCGGTGAAACGGGTGTCGGCAAGGAACTGGTTGTCCAAAAACTCTACGAGCAGTCGAACCGGATGGGTAAGCCGTTTATAAAGGTCAATTGCGCGGCACTGCCGGACGGGCTGCTCGAAAGCGAACTTTTCGGCTACGAACAGGGTGCCTTTACCGGCGCCCAACGCCGGAGAAGAGGAAAATTTGAGTTGGCCCACGGTGGGGTTCTGTTTCTGGACGAAATCGGTGACATGTCGCTTCCTTTGCAGTCCAAGGTTCTTCATGTTCTGCAGGGCGGTAATTTTTCACCGCTAGGCTCGGAAAAGGATGTCAGGAGCGATACGTGGGTTATCGCAGCGACCAACCACGAGCTCGAAGGTGATATGAAAAATGGTAAATTTCGGGGAGATCTATTTTATCGCCTCAGCACGATTAAAATTTATATCAGCCCGTTGAGAGAGAGGGCCGAGGATATTCCCCTTCTTATTGACCATTACCTAAAGGAATACAGTGAAAAGTTCAAAGGTAAGAAAACAAAAACACCGCAAAGCGCAACGATGAAAAAACTGCTCGAATATACATGGCCCGGAAATGTTCGAGAGCTGCAGAATGTTTTGAAAAGGATCATGATATTAGGTGACTCCGAGGAGAGCATGGAGGATTTGCTCCAGGGCTCGGATGGGCATGCATATTCAGGCAGCGGCCATTCAGGAACAGTGAATCCATTTTTCAACAGTGACTTATTGAACATAGACAGTGAGAGCGACGCCGGTTTAAATTCATTATCCCTTAAAAAAGTGCGCAAAAAAGTCCTCGATCGGGTTGAAAAAGAAGTGATTGCTTATGTTCTGAACAAAACCGGCTGGAATCGCAGCAAAGCGACAAAAATTCTCAAAATCAGTTACAAGACGCTGCTATACAAAATAAAGGATTTAGGGATCGAACCACCGGATGGCGCCGAGATCGATCAGGGTCTCTAATTCGGTTAAGCGGATATTTGGGTAATCCTCGAAATATGTAATACGCTTCTTCTTCTTCGCACCTGATTTTCACATCTCCCCTTTTTGCAAGCGTCACCGGTCCGGATTAAATTCATCGCCCCCCCTTGCCAACAACATGATATTATGGCTGTTTTAGCGCTAATCCCGCAACCGGCTGCCAGGTGCCCATATGGGCCGTAACTGGCATAATATGTGCAAAACCCATAAAAAATTAGATGGCGCGTAATTTATTGAACGACATCGGAACCTTAATATAAAATTGGCAACAGATTCGATCGCCGGCGCCAACGGTGAGGACCATTGAATCGATATTGAACGGGTTAGGATGATGACATGACCGGAATTGAAAAGGATCATTTAAAGTCAACATTAGCCGGCGTATCGACGGTTGTCACGAATCCATACGAGAATTTCAAGATGATTGACAACGGCGGTAGACGGTCCGGAGGCGACCGCAGAAATTATTCATATTCCATTCATCTCCCGGAAAGAAGAGCGAAAAAAGACCGGCGTCATAGTCAAGATCGCCGTCGATTCCCGCGCTACAAATGCGAATGAATGGCAAGGACGGTTTTGCCATCTTTCCTTCATTGCGCACTCCTTGCATCCAACTCTGAACACATTGTACACACCTGTCTGGCCCGGATAGAGAAACGCCTTGATAACCAACAGTGCCTCTGTTACAGACGGTGAGCAGGGCTTTTTTTCACCCCGTCTGAATTCTATGCACCTGAGATATCAGGAAGTTTTTCTCGGATATCCTTAAACGGATCGGCATCCTCACTGTCGCAAGAGCAGTGTTGAAAACACTACCGGCCTTTACCCGTTCCCCGTGACTGAGGGAGAGGGGAAGATTCATTAAACGAGCCAATCGGGAAAAAATGTTATTTTCCAATATATTACACCGGTTCGACCGGTTGTCGAACGAGACGGGTATTAAAGTACTGTAAACAAGAATCGACCCATCGATCAGCGCATCAAGGAGGCGCCCAATGGATACTCTGGGTGCAGCACAAGTTGGATCCCGGATGAAAGATAAACCCAAGGTCAAGGTTCGTTTTTGGGACCAGATGGTCTTGGTTGGCATCGCTCTGGCTGTCTTTTACACGATCTTCGATTCGGTACTTTATATATTTCTTTCCTATGATGTCGATTTTTTCAGTCGATTGTTCGGTCCGGATATTAGCGTCATCTGGACGCGTTTGACAATTCTGTCTCTGCTGCTGCTTCTCGGATCCCATGCCCAGTTTACCATTAACCAACGCAAAGCTGCCGAAGAAGCATTGAGGGAAAGTGAAGAAAAATACCGATCAATAATCGAAACCACAGAAGACGGCTATTTCGAGGTGGACACGTCCGGGAAACTGGTCTTTTTCAACGATGCCATATGCAACATTTTAGGTTACAGCGGACGGGAGTTGTCGGGAATGGACAGCCGGATTCCATTGGACCCCGAAAGCAACCGCAGAGTTGTGCGCGCGTTTAAAACCGTGTTTAAAACCGGTATGCCGGTGAAGTCATTGGGATGGGAACTCATTCGCAAAGACGGCAGTCGTCGTTATGTCGAGTCTTCCGTATCCCTGGTTAAAGGCATCAAGGGCAAGAAGACGGGTTTCAGCGGTTTTATGAGAGATGTCACCGAGCGCAAAAAGGCCGAAGTGCTTCAGCAGGCCAAACTTTCCGCTGAAGCCGCTAACCGGGCCAAAAGCGAATTCATCGCCAAAATGAGCCACGAAATCCGCACACCGCTCAATTCCATCATTGGCATGGTGGAGTTACTCCTCGACACTGATTTGAAACCCCAGCAGCGCCAGGATCTGGATGTGGTCATTTCGGCCGCTTATGCACTGCTGGCCATCATTAATAATGTCCTTGATTTTTCCAAGATAGAAGTCGGCAAGCTGGACCTTGAAGAAACCTCTTTCGACCCGCAGGAGATTCTGGAAGAGTCCCTGCAGATTATGGCCATGAGATGCCATGCGAAAGGATTGGAATTGGTCTGCCGTGTCGCTCAGAATGTTCCGCGCATTCTCCACGGTGATCCAGCGCGTTTTCGGCAGATTTTGCTCAACTTGGTGGACAATGCCTACAAGTTTACGGATAAGGGTGAAGTGGTGGTCACTATGGAATGCGAAACGGATTACGATCCCGACTGCATTCTGCATGTCTCGGTGATGGATACCGGGCCCGGCATTCCAAAACACAAGCAGTCCGATATTTTCAATGCCTTTGCGCAGGCGGATGCCGTTACCTCCCGCCGGTACGGCGGCGCCGGCCTCGGTCTGGCCGTTTCCGATCAGCTTGTGCGCCTTATGGGCGGCGACATGTGGGTGCAAAGCGAAACCGGTAAAGGCTGCACCTTTCATTTTACATGTCACTTAAGAGGGATAACGGATTACTTGGACGGGGGTGATCGGGTCTCCGATCCGACACTCGAGGGGCAAAAACTGCTTGTTGTCGACGACAACAGCGTCAATTGCCGGACGCTTATTGAACTTCTTGAATCCTGGGGTATGAAGCCGGATGCGGCATTGGGCGCTGAAGAAGCCAAGCAGGCATTCCTGCGCAACGCCGCACCCTCACCGCCGTACAGTTTGGTTTTGATGGACGTGTCTCTTCCTGGTCAAAGCGGGCTGGATCTGGCGCACTGGATCAATCGGCAGAAGGGCGTCGATTTGCCGATTATCGCCATGCTGACCTATCCGGACCTGCAGCTCAAAACCGATTATGCGGCACTGGGCATCACCGGCGTTCTGATGAAACCGGTGCGGCCATCGGTCCTCTTGAAAACGCTTTCCGCCATTTTCAATCCGAAACCAATTCCGACAGGGAATCGCGTGTCATCCCCGAATGAAAAAATCACCCGTCATCTGCACCCTCTGGATATCCTCGTGGCCGAAGACACCCCCTTCAATCAGAAATTTATCAATCGGTTGCTGGAACGCTGGGGGCACCGCACCGTTATCGTTGGAAATGGCCGCCAGGTGCTCGAGACGCTTCCGCAGGTCGACTTTGACCTGATACTCATGGATGTCCAGATGCCGGAGATGGATGGCTATGAAGCCACGCGGGCCATTCGCAAAGCTGAAGCCGCCAATGAGAAGAAGGTACATATCCCCATCGTTGCCATGACCGCCCATGCCATCAAGGGTGATCGGGAGCGCTGTCTGGAAGCCGGAATGGACGAATATCTGTCTAAACCCATTTCTTCTGGCAAACTGTATGATATAATCAAAAAGATCGGCGCTGACGTAGCCGCTCGACGCGAGCCGGGGGCCCTCAGCGAGAACACTGCTCAAAATCTTTATCATCCCCCGGCTATTGACAAAAATGTCATTAAAGAAGCTTTCGATCAGGACTGGGATTTTTTCAGGGAAGTTGTCGATCTGTTCGTAACCGATTACCCACAGATGATCGAGGGCCTGAAAGCCATGCTGTCATCCGGAGATGCCGTCGCCTTCAGCCGCTATGCGCATTCCATCAAGGGCATGGTCGGACTGTTCAAGGCCGAGGAAACGTCCCATCTCGCTCAGACACTTGAAATCAAGGGAAAAACCGGTAGCCTAAATGGGCTTTCCGAAATTGTCGAAAATCTGTCTGATTCTCTCGATCGACTGAAAGACACCTTGCTTAAAATCGCCGAAAAACAAGGACCCAACGTCGGAAAATGAAATTTTTTTTGATATTTTAATTTAATACCTATTATAATTAGTGAGCCATGAGTGATACGGTTTTGTCGCGCCATGGTGTTGGCAGGAACTTAATCTAGTTTCCGTCCATAAATGGCCCTTTTCCGCAATTTCGGCGTCAATCTGCGAAATCGCTTGTGCGGCGTACACGCGTACGCCTCCGCGCAATTCCTTGATTTCCTTGAACTTGCAGAAAATTGCTCATTTCTGAATCGGAAACTAACCAGTGCCCTAATAAAAACCGTGGATGGGCACTAATCTAGCTTCCGTCCATGAATGACCCTTTTTCGCAATTTTGGTGTCAATCACGCCTTGGGCGTGACAGGCCTGGAATCGCTTGTGCGGCATAAGGGAGTATGCCTCCGCGCAATTCCTCGATTTCCTTGACCTTGCAAAAAAAAATTGCACATTTCTGGATCGGAAACGGATCGGTGCTCTCCATATAACCGTGGATAGGCACTCATATATATTCTTTAGATCGGCTCTATTGCGAGGATCAGAATGAAGAAACAAATCCTGCTAATAGACGATGACCGGGTTTTCCTCAAATACCTCACCAAGCAATTGGAAACAGCGGGACACGCGGTAACCACAGTCGAAGACGGCGTCTCGGCCCTTAATGTGTTGACCGGCTTCACTCCGGACATCATATTCCTCGATCTGATTCTTCCCAAAATCGACGGAGACAAACTTTGTCGAATTATCCGCAAAATGGAACACCTCAGAAACTGCTATTTGGTGGTCATTTCGGCTGTGGTGGCGGAAATGTCATCCGATGTCAGTGAAATCGGCGCCGATTCATTCATTGCAAAAGGGCCCTTTGCCTCCGTGATGCAGCATGTCATGGCCGCTGTTGAGGAATCGAGCCGGCGGACGGCCTCACCGGCTAAACATAAACCCAAACAAGTTCTGGGCCTGGAGCATGTATCGCCCCGCCGGCTGACTCGGGAGCTGCTTTCACGCAACAGTCACCTGAAGACCATATTGGAGAGTATGGAGGAAGGCATCCTCGAGGTCATCGAGAACATGGTCGTTTACGCGAACTCAGCCGCTGTGGGACTTATCGGCAAACCGTTTGAAAAAATACTGGCCGTAAGCCCGGAAAAACTGTTCGATGCCGACGAGCGCCAACGGATCATCGATCTCATCGATTCGGCGGACACGCAGATGGTAGAGATCGGTGAAGCGCGACCGATAGAACTCAACAACCGCCAGGTCACGGTCAAATATATGCCGGTGGAGGCGCAAAAGGCGCGCGGCATCATCCTGATTACCGATATTACCGAGCGCAAACGGTTGGAACTGCAGCTCCAACATTCACAAAAAATGGAGGCCATCGGAACCATTGCCAGTGGTGTGGCCCACAATTTTCGCAACACCCTGACCGGAATCCTGGTAAACAGCCAGGTCATTCAGGAGAATTATCAAGACGATACGGATCTACAGGAAATTGCCGGTCGGATAGACACGTCCGTCAAAAGAGGGGCGCAACTGGTGGAGCGTTTGATGCAGTTTGCCCGCAAGGAAACCAAGAAAGAGCCCATCAAGATCGATCTGGTCGCCGTCATTGCGGAAACCTATCAAATTATCAGGAAGTCATTTGATCGGAAAATCGATATACAGCTCGACATCCGTCATTCTCTGCCGGTGGTCGGGGATTTCCTGGGCTTGAGCCAGGCCCTGATGAACCTGTTCACCAACGCCGGTGATGCGATGCCGACCGGCGGTGTCCTGAAAATAGATGCCCTGAGAGACGGTCAGGCGGCGATTGTGCGCGTATCGGATTCCGGCGAAGGGATGGATCCCGAAATCCGTAAACGCTGTTTCGATCCGTTTTTCACGACCAAGGAAGTCGGAAAAGGCACCGGATTGGGCCTTTCGACAACCTACGGCATCATTAAAAGCCATAACGGTGACGTTGCCGTCGTTTCTTCATCCCCGAAAGGATCGACATTCGAAATGCGATTGCCCTTGGCAGACGGCGACAGTGATGCCAGGCAGAAGGACATCATCATGGGCGCCGGACAAGCCATACTGGTGATCGAGAATGCTTCCGAACCCAACACGACCACGAATGATTTGCTCGATTGCCTGGGGTATCGATCGGCCAAGGTCATGTCTGTCAGTGATGCGATGAACCGGTATGTCAATTTAAGGCCTGACGTGGTTTTGATCGATGCATCTGAACTGAGCGAGGGCGATATGATACAATTACGTTCTTTGTTGGACAATGACCCGAATGCAAAGATCGTGGCGCTGGCAGAAAATGGCACTTTGACATCCGGGCATTCTGATAATGGTCTCAAAAATATGGTCAAAGGCTTTCTTGCCAAACCGATTGATATTTCGGAAATAAGCCGGCTTTTAGCAGAGGTTTTGTCTTGATGGTCTTCATTGAAGCTTTCATCCTTGCGATTTCCCTCCCCGGGGCTGTAAGCCCCAGCTAACCGTTTTTCTTTCTCCAGTCTTTTTTTATAAGGTAACCGCTTCAGCCGGAGATCTCTTCTTGTCAGCGATGGTTGCCTTTCAACGGCTTGTTTTCAATAAGGCGTTCGATCCATTGCCTCAATTCGGGAAGATCAAAGGGTTTGACCAGAACCACATCCGCATCGGCATCTTTTGCCAGGCTTTCCGGGTGTTCACCCATACCGGTGATGGCAATGACGGGTATTGTCGGCTGTCTTTGCCTGATGAGGGTGATAATGCCGATTCCGCTGATGTTGGGCATAACAACATCGGTAATAACGAGATCGAAGCCTTCTTTATCCGCCTCAATGCCCAGAAGAGCGTCAAGCCCGTCGGTGGCGGTGATGACATCGTAGTTTTTATCGCTCAAGAACTGCTTGAGTCCTGCCAGAATTTCTTGATTGTCATCGACAATCAATAGTCTGATTTTATTTGCCATTTTATGTCTTCTCCCCATTAGACCAGTGCGGCGCAAAGTATTTTTTAGTCAAAGGGTGAATGTTTTTAAGCTTCTTTTTCAAAAAATCAATTTGTCAGAGAGTAGGTCCTTTTTTGCCCGTTTGACACACATCAACGGGTTGATTTTTTTACTGTTTTTCAGCTCTGTGGAAAAACAGCCATAATATTAAAAGGTTAACTTTTTTTCGATCGATGATTCATTTTCAATCACATCTTCGAGGAAAATCCTTAGAATAATATATTACAATATGCTACAATATCGCACAAATTTGGATAGTTAATAAATCATCAGTCACTAGAATTTCTGTATTTCTCGAGCATAGTCATAAAAAAAGATTTACTATGCCAACCTTACCGGAATTGCGACTGTGCTGTATTCGGTCTGTGATCATCTTTGATGCGAACAATCATTAGCCCAGGGGTTTATGTTGCAGGAAGTGTTGATTATCGCATCCTTCCGGCATTCCTCGATATGAAAAAAAGTACCTATTTAAGGAAAAAAATTTCACGCTTGATGGGCAATTTGCGCCATATAGTCCTCAGTATGCAACTGTAAATTTTCCGAAGATAATCGAATTCTAATGACATATCATCAAACTGTGTAATTAGTTACTATAAAATGGTAGTATAATATAAAATTTTGTCCTCTCGCATCCAGGCTATCCATTTTTTGCTATAAAATTTCACCACAAGCATCCGGCGGCATATTTTTTGCTTTAACACGATTTGATTTGTCGGTTCAAATACCACCTGGCCGATAAATTATTTTCTATTTGGTAATAATAACAATAATATACTTTACTTTCGGTCGTGTAATCGGCGAGGCGGAGCTGTATTGAGTGCCGATCCCAAAAACATCTTCAACTGCGTTTAGCGTGTTTCAATTTTGAATGCCTAACAACGATCCTCATAAAATAATCCTTCTCGAAACCGACAAAGCTCGTCGCGACCACCTGAAGTCAGCAGTCCAGAGATGGGGCTTCAAACCATTTAGCTTTGATAACGAATTAATATGCCTTGACAATCTCCTGCCGCTCGATCCGGATTTGGTAATTTCGGGCAATCTGTCCACGGAAAACACCGTCAACTTCATCAACTCTGTAAAAATGGTTAACTACGGCCTTCCTGTTCTGCTCATGTCAGGAGATAGACACATACAAGAGTACATAAGCATTAATGGTCTTTCGGATATCAAGGTGGCCCGGAAAAATATGTCGCCCAATCAAATCAAAGCTCTGATATTGCAGACTTTGGCTGATTCAAATAGTGGGGTGTACGACGTTACCATGCCCTTGATCGTCGGCAACAGCCCTGAAATTGTCAAACTCAAGAAACTGATACCGAAGATCAATCAGACAGATGAGGCCGTACTGATCAACGGTGAACCCGGAACCGGAAAGGAGCTTATAGCCAAGGTTATTCACAAGCATTCCGATCGAAAGAGCCAACCGTATATCAAAGTAAATGCTGTCAAGTTGCCCTATCGACTCTTAGAGGATGAACTTTTCGGTAATAATAAGGATACATTATTAGATTTTCCCCGACACAAAAACGGGGCGCTGGCCGCAGCGCAAACATGCACGTTGTTCCTAAAAGAGATCAGCGCCATCCCGGAATCTCTTCAGGTAAGGCTGTTACAATTAATTGGCAACGAAATCCATTCCGCATATACGGATTCAAAAAAGAAGCCGGTGGATGTTCGCATCATTGCCTCGACGACCAAAGATCTCGCGAATTTAGCTGAAAAAAATCTATTCCGTAAAGATCTGTTCTATCGTTTGAACGTCCTGACGCTAACGATTCCGCCTTTGCGCACTCGCGTTGCGGACATTCCGGCATTGACTGATTTCTTTTGCTACAAACACTGTTTCGAATTCGGCCGGAGCTGTTTTCAGATTTCCACTCGAACAAAAGAAAGGTTTTGTGAATACCATTGGCCCGGAAATGTGAGAGAACTGGAAAATGCGGTCAAAAATATTGTCCTCGTCGGTGATGAAGAGCATCTTGTGAATCATCTATTTTCATCTGGTGGTGTCCACCGCAGCACGAAGGAAAATGTTCGGCATGAAAAAATGATTGATTCCGTTATCAGTTTCCCCGATATTGGTCCTTATTTAGAAAGAACGAATAATTTTTGCCTGAGGTCGATTCAGGGGCGATTTGTGGGCACGGCTGAAAGAAAATTAATCAGAAAAGGATTGGAAACCACTAACTGGAATCGCAAAAAGGCTGCTGTGCTTTTGGGGATCAGCTATAAATCCTTGCTCAACAAATTAAAATTGTATAACATATAATTTCAATAATATATTAAATTTAGGACAGCTGCTATGCAAGCACCAAAAAACGAAATCAAACCCTGGGATCTATTCGAGATAGCCTATAGACACCGGTGGATGATCATCTTGCCGCTCTTTATTTCAGTGATGGCGGGACTCATCTTGTCATTTGTCCTTCCTAAAGTCTATATGGCGTCCACCACAATTTTAGCCCAGCCACAACAGGTGCCGAAGGACTACATCCGCACGGCCGTAGCCGAAGAACAAGAGTCTAGGCTGAGTCGGATTGCGCAACAGATATTGACTCCGACCATTCTCGAACGGGTCGTCAGCGAATTCGATTTATATATAGACCCGGAACATCCTAAAAAATCGATGAAAACCAAAATCAATCAATTGCGCAGTAATATCTTGATTGAATTGATGGAGGAAGGGCTATACGCAAATGCTGCTTATATCATATCCTACAAAGGTGAGGACCCTCAAACGGTGTTGGAGGTAAATAATTCTCTGGTTGCAAATTTTATTGACGCCAACGCAAAAGAACGGGAGTCATCCGCTATCGGAACAAGCAGTTTTTTGACTGAAGAATTGGATAATACCCGCAAACGATTAGGAGAATTGGAGGCAAGTCTGAAGGTTTACAGGGAGCAGTACATGGGGCAGTTGCCGGAACAACTCGACACCAACTTGAAAACCTTAGAACGCCTGCAGGACCAGTTGAACAATAAAGAAGACACCTTGAGGTCGATTCGCCTGAACCTGTCGAGCGTCGACAAACAAATCGAAGAGGACAGCTATGCGTTCACTTTGGACAGGTTAGAAAGAGATGATGGTTCAAACATACTCAAGATGGACACAACCGATGTCGGTTTGCTTAAAGAACAGTTGGCGAACCTGTTAACACGTTATACGGAACAGCATCCCGATGTCAAAAGGTTGAAATCCAAAATAGCACAACTCGACGCGGAAATAGCCGCCGACAAAAAACGATCCACCCTTGCAAATCGGAGCAACTATGGCTCCTCGAAAGCGCGATATTTCTCTCAGCTCGAACGCCGACGTGCAGATCTGGCGAATGAAAAAACGGCTGTGGAAATCGATATTTCTGACATTAAGCGCGAAATCGCTGATTATCAGAACCGCGTTGAGAATACACCCAAGCGCGAACAGGAATATATCACTCTAAAACGCGATTATGACAATCTCAGTGAAATGTACGAATCATTGTTGAAGCGCAGGCTCGAAGCGGAAATGTCCGTCAGTATGGAAAAGAAACAAAAGGGTGAACAGTATCAAGTACTAGAGAGCGCGCGTCTGCCCGGTAACCCCATTACACCAAATTTGAAGATAATGATCATTCTGAGCATTGCGCTCGGTTTGGGTATGGGTTCCGGACTGGTCGTTTTGTCGGAGAACATGAAAAATACTTACCGCATGCCGGAGGAAATCGAAAATGAATTAAAACTTCCGGTCATCGCAACGATCCCCCGGGTTCTGACAAAAAAAGACATATTCATGAAACGGATGGAAGTGACGCTTTGCAGTTTGGTCATTTTTTTAACGTTCACAGGTATCTGTGCTTTCGCCTTTCTCACGCTTACAGGGACGGACCAGGCTATCGAAACTGTGCGCGAGTACCTAAACATATGATGCGGTAGTTATCAATTCATTTAGTAGTTCTTACATAAAGAGAGACACACAATGGGCAAAATACACAAAGCGCTCGAAAAATCGAAAAAAGAGCGCCAGCAGTCTCAAAAAGATCCATTTGGATCGTTCAAGTCCGAACTCAAAGATAGACGGCGACCTATCGATACCATAGAAAAGGATCCGGGAAGTAGAAATTTTCAGACGACAGCGGATTCAAAACTGGGCGGCATACATGCATTGCTCGATGATACCGCGAAAATTAAATCAACCAAAGGCGATGCAAGTTCTTCGATAGATGCAGTGCAGGCGCCGTCGGATTTTAAACCAAACGATCGGAAAAAATTTCTTGATAACAAAAGAGAAATTCGGCAAGAAAGACAAACCGGCAGGCCTATTAATGAGCACAAGAAATATGAGCAAGCACCAACAGTAAACAAAGAAAAGGTCTACGGTCAGGATGATGAGCGGGTCACAGATGCTGCAGGCGTGGAAACGCAGGGGGTGCTCACACAAAAAATTGTTTCCTTAAAAAGCGCAGACGATGCGAAGCCGGAAATTCAATACCTGCAGGACGATAACTATAGCTCACAACCGGCTGCGAGTGAAACTTTTCAACCTCAACGACAAACCGGTGGATCCCTGAAATTACACTATTCTCTGGTGACCCTTGCCAAACCGAAATCATTCGAGGCCGAGCAGTTCAAAATTCTACGTGCAAATCTGCTCTTCCCGAAAACCGGCAAACCACCCCAAACCATATTGTTGACGAGTGCCGTTCCCGGAGAAGGAAAAACTTTTACGGCGATGAACCTGGCAGTGAGCTTGGCCCAAAATATAAACAGCCATGTATTGCTGGTCGATGCGGATATTCGCAAACCGGAAATACACAAAAGATTTGGATTTAGGGAAGATATAAACGGGCTCAGCGATTTCCTTACTCAAAATATACCCATACCCTCCCTGTTGGTAAAAACACCGCTTTCGAACCTTTCCATACTTCCGGGCGGGCAGGCAACGATCAATCCTTCGGAGCTCATATCGTCGGATAAAATGAAAAAACTATTGGCTGAGCTGTCGACGCGATACAGTGATCGCTTTGTCATCATTGACGCACCGCCACCGAAGCTGGCTGCTGAAACCTACGCTCTGGCTCGTTTTGTCGAACATATCATTCCGGTAGTTCGTTCAGGACGGTCCAACCGCGAGTTGGTTGAAGAAATGATGAATCTTTTAGGGCGCGACAAGATTCATGGGGTCGTGCTCAACTGGTATGACATTCGTCAGTCGAAACGTTATGGCTATCATAAATACAGCGAATACTACTCGAAGTAAGATAATGTACGTCTGTGTGTAAAAAAAATGTTTCTATCAGGAATGGTTGCAAAACGTCAGATCACGGCTAAATGCAGGGCATGGGCTGCCGAAAAAACACAGCACACATGGGCGCATGTATTCAGTGTCCGGGGCAGCGCCCCCTGACACTGACCGTGGAGGACCACAACACCGCAACTTGTCCGACCGCCTGAGGCGGGTAAACCATTGGCGGGTTGGGTGTTAGATGAGGTTTTGAAACCACTTCTATGAATGTAAGAGGATAACAGAAAGTCAAATGCTTCGCCTTTTTAAACAATACTATTCCATTCGAAATATCTTTTTCGTTATCGGCGAAGGGTTTTTTATCTTCTTTTCAGTTATTGCTGCCTCAATTATTATCGAATCGTCGAATCCAATCCCATTTGACTCATTATTGATATTCAAGGCGGCTTTGATAACGATTGTGTGCCAGATTTGTCTGTCCTATGCGGACCTATATGAAATACATGCCGTTAGCCGGATAAAGGAACTATGTATAAAGATTTTACAAGCCTTGGGTATTGCAACAATTTTAATAGCCATAATTTATTTTGTATTTCCCCAAGCGACAATTGACACAAGCGTCTATATTCTCAGTGTCTGCATCCTCCTGGTCTTTCTTGGGTCATGGCGTCTAACGTATTCTTTGATAGTAAACCGCGGCATATTTGATATTAAAATCATTCTCGTTGGTTCTGATAATCTGGCTCAAAATATCGTCAATGAAATAAATAAAAAAACTGATTGCGGCTATACCATCTCGTGTATTGTTACCGAGAAATACCACCAGGGCACCATAACGGACGCCCGGTCACCGATCATCCGCAAAGTGAAATATGCTGGTTTGGCAGAACTTGCCAAAAAACTGAAAATCAGTAAAATCATCGTTGGAATCAAAGAAAAAAGAGGCGAGCTGCCCATAGCGGAACTCATCAAATGCAGAGTCGGTGGGATAGAAGTTTTAGAAGGAAACAGTTTTTTCGAGATTTTGACGGGTAAATTAAACGTAGAGCAAATCAATCCTGGTTGGCTGATTTTTTCAGATGGATTTAAAACGTCACATACGAAACGTTTTCTGAAAAGACTGTCGGATGTTGTCCTTGCCGTAATTCTATTTGTCGTGTTTTTGCCGCTGATTCTGGTTGTAGCAATTTTGATCAAAATCGACTCAAGAGGTCCTGTCATTTTTTCGCAGAAGCGTGTCGGGCAGGGGCGGAAACTATATTCCGTTCACAAATTCAGATCGATGATAGCCGATGCCGAGAAAAAGACTGGGCCCGTCTGGGCTCAGGCCAACGATAATCGCGTGACAAATGTCGGACATGTCATTCGGAAATTACGTATCGATGAAATCCCGCAACTGTGGAACGTGCTGAAAGGGGAAATGAGTTTCGTCGGTCCACGCCCTGAGAGAAAATTCTTTGTTGATAAACTCGAAAAGCAAATTCCTTACTACGGCGAGCGATTCTCTGTGAAACCAGGGCTCACCGGTTGGGCACAGGTAAATTATCCCTACGGATCGACAGTTGAAGACGCGATTCAGAAACTCAACTATGACTTATTTTACATCAAGAACTTATCCATTTTTATGGATTTGATGATTGTTCTAAAAACGATTAAGATCGTGTTGCTCGGAAGAGGCGCCAGATAGTCTGTTGAATACTTGGCGTAAAATGAAGGAATATGTATCATGAACATTTTGACTTCATTCGAGTGACATTAAGAGCGGCGGCTAACATTATAACCCAAATAATGCGTGTCAACCGGTTGGAGGCCATTATGAAATATATTATCGTTGCAGCAATAATGATCTTGGCAACAGTGTCAATGCCGACCTTTGCCGCTGATTCACAACCGGGCGAAGGGACAATGACAGTTTCTCAAGGCGCTGTCTATAAAATCAATCCCGGCGATATACTGAATATCGTCACTTGGAAGGAAGCAGATTTCACGATTGAACAAATATTGGTAAGGGTCGACGGGAAAATAAGCTTTCCCCTTCTAAATGACGTGCAGGCTTCCGGTCTCACGCCGCTTATGCTCAAGGATGTCATTGAAAATGGTTTAAAGAGTTACGTTTCAAACCCCGTTGTTACGGTTACGGTTGTTAATCCGCAGAGCCAAAAATTTTACATCCTCGGAGAGGTTGAGAATACCGGAGAATATCCGATCGTAAAAAACCTGACCGTTATGCAGGCTTTTGCCATTGCTGGCGGTTTCACGGAGTGGGCGGAGAAAGATGAGATTGTTCTGGTCCGGTACGAGGGCGGGAAAAGGAAGGTTTATAAAATTGATTACAAGGCCATGGCCAAGGGGAAAAAACTCGAACAGGATGTGTTGCTAAAGGCGGATGATACGATCATCGTTCCCTGAAAGAAGATGTTTGCCATTGGTTGTTCGTGTTCGCCCTAAAATTTCATGAATTTTTTTCAAATCGTTTATAATTCATTCGACATAACTTAATGAACAAGTTCTGAATGGCTCAATCTAATTTCGCGGGCTTGATTATAAGATATCTATTGGTGTAATGGAATGATGTTTTTGGATTGACCCCGAAGTTAAGTTCGAATATAGATTCGAGAGCCGGTCGAATGTAAAGAACGATGGATGTGCCGCAGTTGAATTTAACGCGAAAGGCGATAACCAAAAATCATAGCGAGGGTGATTAAAATGAAAAAAATCAAGCTGAAGCCTCTCATGTTAACAATCTTGATTCTCATCTTAACGGCCTCGCATGCCCGTGCCGCCAAATACACCTTCGAACCGAGTTTATATATCGACTCGTACTACACCGACAATGTTTTTCAAGAACCGGACGATGAACAGGATGACATCGTTACCAGCGTCGGTTTAGGATTGAATGCGGGGGTCGAAATAAAGTCCGCCAAATTAGATGCTTATTTTAACCCCAGATACAAGTTCTATAATGATTTTGACGAGAATAACGGATGGCTTTATGACGCGGGCCTTAACGGCTCTGTCGATATAGCCAAGAACACGCGCCTCAGCCTATACGACAATTTCTCCAAGAGAAATGATCAATTCTCCCAGGAGCAAATCGATGCGGTCAGAGGTGGCGATCCCACGGCGAGTTTGGACCCGACAGTTCGACAGGGACAGAATGACTACTGGAACAACGTTGCCAATATCCGCCTGGATCATCAGTTTGGCGTCGACAACACCATTTATGCGCAGTACAATTACCGAATCTTAAGGAACGCAGATAGCGAATTTGATGAGGACAGCGACGGGCATCGCGTCGATATCGGGGGCACGTATTACTGGACGCAGAAGTGGGGTTTGGGTCTCAGTGGAACATATGTGCGGGGGATTTTCGACCCGTCCAATGATTTTGCCGGGATACCATCGGATGATTTCAACGCATATGGTGCTGAAGTGCGCCTCATAAGAAACATAAACCGCAGAACCCAGGGGTTTGTTGAATACACCTATTCCCATGTGAAGTTTGACAACGGCCCGATCATCAGCGGAGGGTCGGATTTCGGTACTCCCGTGCTTGTGGTCAATGAGGACTATGACATCCATGCGCCCATGATCGGCGTGACGTATGACATCGAGGAAGACATTACCTTGACAGCCAGCGGCGGATTTTTTTGGCAAGTACCCGATATTTCAAAAACGGCGGACGGTTGGCTGCTCAATTTTTCACTTCGGAAAACCTTGAAGAGAGGGGGTGTCAGGCTCGAGGCGGGCACCGGCTACGATTTCAGTTACTTTACCGCGGAGAATTTAGGCTTTACTCAGTACTACCGGGTCGGAATCACCGGTGACTACCGAATTTTCAGGCGGTTATACGCGGATGCATACGCGTCTTACCTCAAAAACAAATATTTGGACGAAATCCCCCAGCGCGACGATGACCGGTACCTGGCCGGAGGCGGTTTCACCTGGCAGCCGACCCGCTGGGCGGCGATCCGTGTCGGCTACGCCTTGAATAAAGTTGATTCCAATTTTGAAGTCAACAGTTACACCGAGAACCGCTTTATACTAAATCTGTCCTTCGCCCCGGAACTGCCTTACACAGCCCTTTATTGACGCAAACGTGCGTATCACTAAGAAAACAGAAGACCACTCCTGGAACACGAAAAAAATAAAAGCCAATTCCTCGCGGCGGCGCGGCTAAATTCAAAAACAGCCGCGCCGTTCTGCGGTGCACACCAATATCAACGGGCTGGGGACGTTACCCACCCCGGACACACCGCTTCTTAACGAATCCCAGCGGTATCCCTTTCGCTACAAGGTCATCGGGTTTGCATGGTGGTTGCCGACCCGTATTTTTTCCATGTCGAATATTTGAATTTACGATCCGTTTTAGCGGGGGCTGCAAGCAGGTTTCATTATTAGATTAATGGTACCGAAGGAGGTAGAACAGTGAAGGTTGTCATTCTTGCCGGTGGATACGGCACCAGGATATCGGAAGAAACCGAAGTCAAACCAAAGCCGATGGTAAAGATCGGAGACAAACCCATATTATGGCATATTATGAAAATCTACGCCACCCACGGAATCGATGAATTCATTATCTGCTTGGGATACAAAGGGTATATCATCAAAGAATACTTTGCAAATTACTGGCTTCATATGTCTGACGTTACATTTGATATTCGTGAAAACAAAATGGAAGTTCACCATAATGACAGTGAACCCTGGAAAGTGACATTGATCGATACTGGCCAAAACACAATGACCGGGGGGCGGTTGAAACGGGTTAAGGAGTACCTCGGTAATGACACTTTCTGCTTAACTTACGGTGATGGTGTTACCAACGTGAATATAAGAAATTTAATCGATTTTCACCGGGATCAAAAAACACTGGTAACACTAACGGCCGTTCAGCCCCCCGGCAGATTCGGCGCGTTCAACATGGGGAAAAATCAATACAAGATTTCCAGTTTTAAAGAAAAACCAACGGGTGACGGAGCCTGGGTCAATGGTGGATTTTTTGTGCTTCAGCCCGGTGTGATTGATTATATCAAAGATGACGCCACGGTCTGGGAGCGGGAACCAATGGAAAGACTCGCAAACGACGGCCTGCTCTCGGCATACAAACACAATGGATTTTGGCACCCCATGGATACCTTGCGTGATAAGAATCATTTAGAAGAACTCTGGCTGAGCGGAAAAGCACCCTGGAAAGTGTGGTAGGAGAAATAATACAGCCGCTGACCAGCCCCGTCCTCGCAACTGACGGTCACTCAATAGCGCAACACCATCTCTACTTTATTTCATAATGGAAAACCTGGTCCTCAGGGCCAGCCCAAGATCCCGCCATCGGGGATCAGAGACAATTGACTCTGCACTAGATCAACACTGTTTTTGGTTTCAGGTCTCGGTTTTCAGTTTCATACAGAACCCGGAAATTCATTCGAGTCAATAGCAAAGATGTGGGAATACCAACGCCGTTTCGGTGATGTGTCGTCTGCTTAATAAAGGTCGGCAGCGGTCAAGCCGAATCCATTTCAAGAGCGAGGCCGACACGGCGGATCACATTCGGTTGCTGACACCTGAACACTGAAAACAATTTTATAAGTCATCACACGTCATCACCCCGCTAGGGTGGACCAAACCCCGTCGTCGGCGGGGCCTCTGGGCCCGGATATTTACCTAAAATCCGGCGGAATGCTGATCGTAGACAAGCAGCTTGCCTTTAAAGGTGGCGATACGGTAATTTGTTCGTAATTAATCGTAACGGCTCATAAAACACACATGATATGATTCGTTTTTGATTCACTTAAGGAGGGGCGCAACGTGAAAATTTTAATCACAGGTAATATGGGTTACATAGGACCGGCTGTGGTCAACCATCTGCGGGATTGTTATCCCGCAGCGACCCTGGTGGGGTTTGACATGGGATATTTTGCCAACTGCTTAACTAACGCAGATATTTTCCCTGAATGCAAGGTGGATGTTCAGCATTTCGGAAATGTCAAACAAATATCAAAAGATATTCTTGAAGGTATTGACGCAATAATACACTTGGCCGCCATTTCCAACGATCCTATGGGGAGTACCTATGAAGAAGCCACGCTGGATGTCAATTATCGCGCCAGTGTGGAATTGGCTGAAAAAGCCAAAGAGGTGGGGGCAAAAGCATTTATTTTCGCGTCCAGCTGCAGCATGTACGGATCGGCCGAGGACAGTGCGAGGACAGAAAACTGCGCCCTTAACCCCCTAACTGCGTATGCGAAGTCAAAGGTTCTGACCGAAAAAGGTTTGGAGCAATTGGCCGGAGACGGTTTTGTGGTCACGAGCCTTCGCTTTTCCACAGCTTGTGGAATGAGCGATCGATTGAGGTTGGATTTGGTTCTGAATGATTTCGTTGCCGGGGCCGTAGCGTCAAAGCGAATTTCTATTCTCAGCGACGGAACTCCATGGCGCCCGTTGATTAATATAAAAGATATGGCCCGGGCGATAGAGTGGGCTATCAGCAGGGATGAAGACAACGGCGGTGCATTCTTAGCCGTCAATGTCGGAAGCGAAGATTGGAACTACCAAGTCAAAGATTTGGCTGCGGCTGTGGCAAAGGTGGTGCCTAATGTTGAGGTTTCTATAAACAAGGATGCCCAGCCGGACAAACGATCGTATAGGGTAAACTTCGATCTCTACAAGAGGCTTGCCCCCAACCACCAGCCAAAATTTGATCTAATTTCTACGATAACAGAATTGCGCGATGGACTGGAAGCCATGGGCTTTAATGACGAAAATTTCCGGAGTTCCAGTTTCATGCGACTAAAGGTTTTGGCACGCCTGCGAGAAAAAGGCCTATTGGACGAACGGCTTGAATGGACCAGGAATATATTTAAGTAAAGAGATGGTTCAATTCTGGAGTGTTTTTTTATTTAACTGGAAGCCAATACACCGCGGAGGCAATCATGCTTTTTACGGAAACACAGCTCACAGGCGCATACATCATCGAAATCGAAAAGCTCAAGGACAACCGCGGCTTCTTTGCGCGATCTTGGTGCCAAAATGAATTCGAAAAACACGGGTTAAACGCCCGCATCGTCCAGGCGAATGTCTCTTATAATAAGAAGAAAGGAACCATGCGAGGCATGCATTATCAGAAAGCTCCTTATGAAGAGACAAAGCTGGTTCGTTGCACCAGGGGCGCAATCTATGACGTTATTATCGATTTACGGCCGACCTCACCCACCTTTACCCAATGGATTGGCGTGGAACTGACAGCCGGTAATTACAAGATGCTATTCGTACCCGAAAACTTCGCGCACGGCTTTCAAACCTTAACGGACGATAGTGAGGTCATCTACCAGGTGTCACAATTCTATACGCCGGGTTCTGAGAGCGGCATACGTTGGGATGATCCGGCCTTTAAAATAAACTGGCCCGTTGAGATCCAGGTCATATCGGACAAGGACAAAAGTTGGTCGAACTATATACTGTAAATTAATAAACGTCTCACTCTTCGAGGTATAAAAATGATTATCGTCGATAACGCTTTGAAAAAACGACATGCGGAAAATCGTCCTGTTCGGGTTGCGATGATAGGGGCCGGTTTTATGGGGCGTGGGGTTGCATTGCAGATTCTAAACTTTGTGTCAGGTATGGAATTGGTGGCTATTTCCAACCGTCACCTTGACGGAGCAAAAAAAGCCTACCAGGATGCCGGTGTCGACGATGTTCAGGTTGTCGGGACCGTTACCCAACTGGAGGAAGCCATTGCTCGCGGCCGTTATGCGGTTACTGAAGATGGGATGCTTTTATGTCAGGCCGAAGGTATCGATGCCATAATCGAGGTCACCGGGGTTGTGGAATTTGGCGCTCAGGTTGCGCAGAAAGCGATTGAAAGCAGTAAGCATGTCATAACGATGAATGCCGAATTGGATGGGACGGTTGGTGCTATTTTGAAGGTATATGCCGACAGGGCCGGTGTGATCTTCACGGGCGCTGACGGTGACCAACCCGGCGTTACATTGAATCTGTATCGGTTTGTGAAATCTATCGGCGTCAAGCCCGTATTGTGCGGCAACATAAAAGGCCTCCATGATCCCTATCGAAATCCAACCACCCAGGAGGGGTTTGCCCGTAAATGGGGGCAGAACCCAACCATGGTCACCTCCTTTGCCGATGGCACCAAGATTTCGTTCGAACAAGCCATCGTTGCCAATGCCACCAACATGAGAGTGGCTAGGCGAGGTATGTTCGGGCCGACTGTCCCCGCCGGCACACCGATAAAACAGGCGGCTGACGAGTATCCATTGGAAGCGCTGATTGAAGGACCGGGGATCGTAGATTACATTGTCGGGGCAGAACCTGCACCGGGTGTTTTCGTTTTGGGCACACATGATCATCCTATGCAACAACACTATCTGAACCTTTACAAATTGGGCGCCGGTCCTCTGTATTGCTTTTACACCCCTTACCATCTGTGCCATTTTGAAGTTCCTCTTACCGTCGGCCGTGCAGTGCTATTGGGTGACGCTGCGATCGCATCTCTCGGCGCACCTTGTGTCGATGTCGTTGCCGCCGCAAAGATTGACCTGGAAGCGGGTCAAGTTCTTGACGGCTTGGGATGTTATATGACTTATGGGTTATGTGAAAACTCAGATACAGTGTCCGCCCAAAACCTGTTGCCGATAGGCCTTGCCGAAGGTTGTCGGTTGAATAAAAATATTTCGAAGGACCAAGTGCTCACTTATGACGACGTAACAGTGCCCAAAGGTCGTCTGTGTGATAAACTGCGTGCCGAGCAGAACGATTATTTTGCATGACTTCACCCGTATGAACTAAAGTAAAACACGGAGAGGCATACAGAACGGCGGGTGGTCAGCGGTTCAAGACTGTTTGCATAACCTCTGCCTTTTCAACCATGAAACCGTGACCGTCTCGAATCAAAATATAATGTCTCGCCCCAATTTAGTGGGCTTGTTTCCCGCAGGCGGGAAAGCGAATCGAGTTGCGCCTTTACCTTGCAGCAAAGAACTCTACCCGGTCGGCTTTCACGATACTCACCAAGAGCTGTTCTTGCGTCCCAAGGTGGTCAGTCATTATCTGCTGGAAAAAATGCAATTGGCAAATGTCGCCAAAGCTTACATCATCCTGCGTAAAGGCAAGTGGGACATCCCGGCTTACTTCGGCGACGGAAAATTTCTGGGTATTCACTTGGCTTACCTGATGACGGATTTGCCTTTTGGTGTGCCTTACACCCTGGATCAGGCTTATCCCTTTGTACAGGACGCAACGGTTGTTTTCGGTTTTCCCGATATAATTTTCCAGCCCGATGATGCCTTTGTTAAACTTCTTGATAAGCTAACAGCATCCGGCGCAGATGTGGTGTTGGGGCTCTTTGCTGCTCATCAACCGCAAAAGATGGACATGGTCGAACGGGATGATCATGGCCGGATCCGCCGGATTGAAATAAAGCCGGTGCAGACGAAGCTGCGCTATACTTGGATTATTGCTGTCTGGAAATCAAAATTTACGCAGTTTATGCATGAATACCTCTTGGCGGAACCAAGGTCCCGGATAAAAGAAAAACCTGCTGCCAATAATAAGAATCAACAGGAAGTGTTCCTCGGTGATGTGTTTCAGGCGGCTGTTGAGGATGATTTGAAAATAGAATCACTCCTTTTCACCGAGGGCAATTACCTGGATATCGGCACACCCGAGGACCTGGTAAAAACCGTCCAAGTCATAAATTTACCCCCGAAGTATACGGGCGGCAATAACTGACGCAACACTCAAGATGCGACCGGCGGGAGGCCCGCCGATCCGGGGCCCTTTGATCGGTCAAGCTTGTATTGATGCGGCGTCAGCCTTCCAATCCGGATATATGCAAATGGTAGTTGCGGATAGGCCCGTTTCTGCCACAAACTGCTTCAATCGGTTGATTCGCTCAAATACAACTGCTCTTGATGGGCATATCGGCAATTGAAGTTAAGGGACCACGATGGCTTCTATTACTCATAATCATAAGAATCGCACAAACCAACCGGGGACGCTTGGTAACCTGTACACCGTTATCGAGCCAAGGTCCGGCTGGCAATTCGTTAATTTCAAGGAACTCAAAGACTATCGAGATCTTTTTTTCTTCCTCGTCTGGCGCGACATCAAAATACTATACGCCCAAACGATACTGGGATTTTCTTGGGCGATATTGCAGCCACTGGTCGAAATTACCATCTTTACCATTGTGTTTGGCAAGGTCGCCAGGGTTCCGACAGAAGGCATCCCCTATCTTCTATTTGCAACTGTCGCCATCATTCCATGGCAATATATGTCGCAGACGATGACTCAATCGAGCCAAAGCCTTGTGACCAATCAGAATATGCTTGGCAAAGTGTATTTCCCCAGATTGATCTTCCCGCTAACCTCCGTTTTAGCCAAGCTGGTTGATTTTGGGGTTTCTATGTTGATCTTAATAACGGTCTTAATTTTCTACCGTATTGCGCCTACCTGGAACTTACTGTTTTTTCCGCTGTTTTTGGTGGTAATGATGAGCCTGTCAGCCGGCGTCGGCGCCTGGCTCTCAGCGATGGCCATTCGCTTCCGTGACGTCAAACATGCCATGCCGTTCGTCATTCGGATGATGATGTATACCGCACCGATTGTCTACTCGGCATCATCCATACCCGAAAAATACCGCATCATCTATTCCTTGAATCCGGTTGTGGCGGTTATAGAAGGGTTCAGAGCGTGTTTTCTCGGGACACCCATGCCGTGGAATTTTATCTGGCCGGGTATAATTACCGCTGTTGCCATACTCATCAGCGGTGTGTTTTATTTCAAACGCACTGAACACGTGTTTGTGGATGTCATCTGAAAGGCGAAGATTTTTAATTGTTGAGGTTAGAGTAACATTTCATTTTTTTAGGCCCGACCTTTCTTTCTTTTCCCCTAAAATAAACAAAACCGTCTGCCGTTCCGAAAGAGATCAATGGATAACCAAGACATCGTCTACGAAGTAGAAAATTTAAGTAAGATATATCGGATTGGTACAAAAGATCAAATCCACGACAGCTTCGCCCGCATGGTTTTGGATTACCTAAAAAGCCCTTACCTAAACTATAAAAAGTATCGTTCATTATATAAGTTTGACGATCAGCATCTCGGTTCAAGCGATAATGCCACCGACATTATTTGGGCTTTGAGGGATGTTTCTTTTACAGTGAAGCGCGGCGAAGTCTTGGGTATCATCGGTAGAAACGGTGCTGGAAAATCAACATTATTGAAGATTCTTTCAAAGATAACGCACCCAACGCGCGGGTATGCAAAAATCTACGGACGAGTTTCGAGTCTTTTAGAAGTCGGCACAGGATTCCACCCGGAATTGACAGGCAAAGAGAACATTTATCTGAACGGAACGATATTAGGAATGCGAAAAAAAGAAATTGATGAAAAATACGATGAAATCGTTGCATTTTCAGGCGTAGAAAAATTTATCAACACGCCCGTAAAAAGGTACTCCAGTGGAATGAAGGTTCGGTTGGCGTTTTCTGTTGCCGCACATTTGGACCCCGAAATTCTCATCGTTGATGAAGTGTTGGCAGTCGGTGATGCCGATTTCCAAAAAAAGAGTTTGAACAAGATGGAAAATGTAACCAAACAAGGCCGGACGGTCCTGTTTGTTTCGCACAACATGCCAGCCATAAACCGCATCTGCTCGCGGGCCATCCACTTGGAGAACGGAAGGATAATTGATGATGGACCGACCGATCAAGTGGTCGCCAATTATATGAGATTCGGTACCGGGGCTGCTGCGTTTAAAGTTTGGGATGATCCAAATACCGCCCCTCAGGGGCCTGCAGCCCGGCTGGTTGCGACAAGAGTAAAAAACGGCAACGGCAATATTGTCGATTCGATCGACATCCGTAAACCAGTGACACTCGAAATGGAGTATGAAATGCTCGAACCCGGGCACGTGGCTATGCCGCATTTTGGGCTCAAAAATGAATTTGGAGACTCAATCTTTGTAACCGTCGACCAGGACCCCGATTGGCGCAAAAAACCGCGCCCTGTTGGTAAATACATCAGCAAGGTGGAAATACCGGGAAATTTACTGGCCGAAAACACGATATATGTCAATTGCCATTTGATGACATTAAATCCCAACAAGGTACAGTTTTCTGTGTCCAGCATCGTTTCTTTCGTTGTCGTGGACTCCCTTGATGGAGATTCTGCCCGCGGCGATTACACCGGAATAAAGTTTCCCGGTGTGGTTCGACCGCTCCTGAATTGGCGCACTGATTTCACACCCTCAAAATAGTCACAATATAAACGCAAACATCACTTAATCTCTACCCACTGGGACTGAGTGTCAGGCAGTGGCTTAATTTTTTTCACAAATGATGAGCTTGCCGGTAAGAGAGATTCCTTTCAATGAAAATAACCGATTTAAATTTTACTGAAAAAGCGAATCTTGCAAGAATATCTGCAAAGGTAACATGGGAAGACTGTGACCGGGAATCTCAGGAAATTTATTTTGAAACCGAACCGGAATTCGCACAAAGCATTTATCCGAATCCCCACTCCTTTGTTGTCGCATCTATTATCCCGGCACTCTATTTCGGCGAAGGACGGTTATACCTGGAAGAAGAGATATGCCCCAAGCTGAAGGAAGGTCTCCTTACCGCACAGAGCTTACTTCATCATTGGTGGTATCCTCACAGTCATAAACTGGTTTCCATTGAAGCAAAGAAACTAACAGCCGTTTCTCAGAATGGTAAACCCAAAAGAGCCGCATTTTGCTTTTCAGGTGGCATCGATTCTTTGGCAACCCTCGTCAATAATCGCATTGAATATCCAGAAAGTCATCCAGGATATTTAAGAGACGGTTTGCTTGTGTTCGGGTTGGAGGTCAGAGATCGAGAGAAATTCAAAAATGTTCTAAGCTCAATATCGACCATAGCAAAAGAATCCGACCTGACATTCATCCCGGTCTACACGAATATGATTCAGTTAGGCCCTAATAATCCGGTAGAATTCTGGGAAAATTTCTGGCTGAATCAGTATATGAGTGCTTCCTTTTCTTCGATCGCGCATGCATTCTCCAAGCGATGGGGGAGCTTTTCCATCAATTCATCGCATGATATTCCCAATTTGATACCCCATGGATCCAATCCCCTTTTAACCGGCTGTTACAGCAGCTGGGATTTGATTATAAAAGAAGAAGGAATCAGCTTTTCAAGGTTTGAAAAGACAAAAATGATATCAAAGTGGGATATTGCCCTTCAGAAACTCAGAGTGTGCAATGTTACGGACGCTTACCAGGACGGACGGTTGAATTGCGGTAAATGTGAGAAATGCATCCGGACCATGTTGGCTCTGCTTGCCTGTGACGCTTTAGAAAATGCGACATGCTTTCCGACCCGTTCGGTGTCGCGAGAACAAATAGATAGCGCTGTCGTTCTTGCGCACAATACATTACCGCTATATCAGGAATTAATCGAACCTTTAAACCAAGCCGGGCACACAGATCTATCGGAAATGGTGGAAAAAAAAATACATGAATATCACCGTGAACAAACAAAAAAGCAATTAAAACGTATGATCTATGATCCAATGAAACGATTCGACCAGAAGTATCTCAACGCCAACCTGGCGAGAGTGAAAATGGTGATGAAGGGTTTATTTGATTGATAAAGATTATAGAAGTGGTTTCAAAACTCCATCTAACACCCAACCCGCCAGAGGCGGACAAGTTGCGGTGTTGTGGTCCTCCTCACAATACTCGCATACGCTCATGTATGCTGCGTTTTTTCGTCGACCCACGCCTTGCACTTGGGCGTGATCTGAGGTTTTGAAACCACTTCTAGACGAAATCGGATCTGTGCAACAAAAACGGCAATGATAATCGACGCTCGCTCCATACCCGAGAATGAGACCATCGACACTGATATTTGCATCGTCGGTGCTGGAACGGCAGGTTTGACAATAGCGCATGAAATGATTGGTCAGAATTTCCGTGTGTGCCTGCTTGAGAGCGGTGGCCTAAAACCGGACAGGGAAACCCAAGCGCTTTATAAAGGTGAGAATGTTGGTCACCCTTACTTTACTCTCCAATCAGCTCGGGCTCGATTTTTCGCGGGAACGACCAACCGGTGGAATATTCCAATAGATGACGATGATTGCAGTGGCGTCCGTATGCGACCCCTCGATCCAATCGATTTTGAAAAGCGGGATTGGGTTCCATTCAGTGGATGGCCCTTCGGCAAATCGCATCTCGATCCCTATTACGGACGGGCACAGGACATCTGCAAAATTGCACCCGCAGGTTTCGATGTCAAGGAATGGGGAGATCCTGAAAAATCGCCCCAGCTGCCCTTCAAGGGAGACAAGGTTGAAACCGTTATATTCAAGTTTGGATCCAGCCGTCCTTTTCTTGAAGACATCGCGCCTGCCGTAAGCAAAGCCGATAGAATAACCACATATACCTATGCGAATGTGACCGAGCTGGAAACGAATAAAGAGCCGTATACGATACATCGCATAAGAGTCGTGTGCTTAGAAGGGAACACATTTTGGGTTAAAGCGAAGCGTTTCATCTTGGCCGCCGGGGCCATCGAAATACCCCGTTTACTTCTCTCCGCCAACAAAACACAGAGTAACGGATTAGGAAACCAGAATGATCTTGTGGGAAGATTCTTTATGGAGCACCCGCATTTCTGGTCCGGCTACTTCGTGCCCTCCCGGCCCGAAGTGTTTAACACCGTCTCGCTCTATGACCATATTCACAAAGTGAAAGGTGTGCCGATCATTGGCAAACTGAGCCTTTCTGAAAAAGTTATCCGCCGTGACAGGCTGCTTAACTATGTTGGCGAGCTTTCTCCCAGAGTCGTTCTTAGGCCAACCCTTTACCCCTTCTTTTATCCGAGGGTTGAATCAAAAAGCGTGCGGTCCTATCGAGCGCTTCGTTCGGCGATCCGCCAGCGACAGTGGAATGCCGTTTCCGGAGCTCAATTGCGTGATATCGTCCTCGGACTCGATACTTTCGCCATTACCGGTTATCGAAATATAAAAAAACAAATTCTTCGCTTGATAGATAAACGGAGGATCCGGTTATTTCACTTTGCCAACATGAGTGAGCAGGCGCCGAATCCGGATAGCCGCGTGACGCTTGGCGCCGACATTGATCGTCTTGGAATGCGGCGTGTGCGTTTGGATTGGCGTTTGAGCGATTTTGACATCGAAAGTGCCATTAGGTCACAGGAGATAATCGATCGCGAACTGCAGCGTGCTGATTTGGGTCGGTTGTACATCGATATGAATGATGAGACCCCCCCTGAACGTATTACCGGCGGATGGCACCACATGGGGACCACGCGCATGCACATGGATCCCAAAAACGGTGTCGTGGACGCAAACTGCTGTGTCCACGGCATCTCTAATCTTTTTATCGCCGGTCCCTCCGTGTTTCCCACCGGTGGCTACGCGAACCCGTCACTCACAATCGTCGCCCTTGCCGTCCGACTGGCCGACCATATTAAACGTCTGATGGCTTAAATCCGAATCAGAACGCAAGATACAAAGAGAACTGGTATGACCCGCTGGGGCATGGTTGTCGATTTAAGAAAATGCATCGGCTGCGAAACGTGCAAACACGTTTGCCATGATGTTAACCTCGTGCCGCCTGGAGCAACCTGGCGGCAGGTGGTGGCGGCAATGCTGGATGGGAAACAAAATGGGCAGCAAGTTTTCATTACGATGGGATGCATGCATTGTGAGGCCCCCTCCTGCGTCGGGGTTTGCCCAACCGGCGCCACTAAGCGACGAGCCGATGGGATTGTAACCATCGATCCAAACCTGTGCGTTGGCTGCGGGGCTTGTGTTCTGGCTTGCCCTTATGACGCACGAAAAATCACTTTCGAGGAGAAAATATCACCCGAAGTTACTCCAAAGCGGGATAAATCCGATCGGCACCAATTGACTCCAATCGGTACTTGCAGCAAGTGTAATTTTTGCCTTCCCCGTTTGGAAAAAGGGCTTCGAAAGGGGCTACAGCCGGGGCAGGATGCCGCGGCTACGCCGATGTGCGTGCGTTACTGCATAGCAGAGGCGCTTTATTTCGGAGACCTGGATGATCCGCACAGTGAGGTCTCACGACTCGTTAGGGAAAGCAAAACGAGGCGGATAAATGAAGATCTTGGAACGAGCCCATCGGTATTCTATATTACAGACTGACACGATATCATGCATGATAAGCCGCTGACAATTACAGAGCTGTCGCCTGGGAAAAAACAGACCGAATGGCGCTGGCAGGCAGCCGTCAATTTCATAATGGGCGGCGCCGGTACCGGCTTCTATGCCCTGAGTGTTATCGCCCTTATATATGATAAGGGATCATCCCTAAGCACTCTACCGGTTCCTTTCGGCTTGTTGGGTCCGGTATTGACCGTTATTGGTCTTGCCGTTCTGGTCACTGAAGCAGGTCGCCCCCTCAGAGGGCGTTTCCTGATTCACCGTCTCCAAAGTTCGTGGATATCCAGGGAGGTGTTGGCCGGCGGTATTTTCATCCTGTCAGTGGCCCTGGACTCCCTTTTTCCGCACCTGGTATTTAAAATGTCTGCCGTCCTCGGTGCATTTATTTTCATGCTCAGCCAGGGATTTATTGTTTATTCGGCGCGAGCGTTACCCGCATGGAACGTGCCCGTCACGCCCATCTTTTTCCTCACTTCCGGGTTTTCGTCGGGGGCCGGTGTGGCGCTTCTGTTGGCCGCCTCGGTCAGCCTTTGGTTGTTGGATTTATGGGTGTTCATTGCATTGATTTGCGCGATTTTGAATCTGACCGTATGGATTCTCTATCTTCGAAGCACCGGTGCAGCGGATTTTCGTTCAGCGACCGCAACGCCGAAGCGCCCGCGGGCCGTGGTTCTCGCCGTTGGATTAGGTCACCTTTTTCCGCTTTCGCTCCTATTGCTGATGCTGGTTTCGGGCTTTTTGGAAATGGACGGTTTCTTCACGATGATTCTGTCTACTGTTTCGGGCGCGGCTCTCATTTTGGGTGTCATCGTGCAAAAGTCCTTCATTCTTTTCGCTGCCGGATATACGCGCGCGATCGTTCTATGAGCATAAAGCCGGACCTGATGCATGAAAATTCGTAATATCACCAACATATCTGCCCACAAGATGATATGGACCCGGTTTTGGATGCGCTACGCCGGTTTGAGCCGATTCGGACGTTTGGCTACCCGCCTTGCCACATGGTTTGGGCCTCCCCATAAGGCCGGATATTCGTTGGCGAATATGAATCCGAAGGGATATATAGCGCCGAGCGCCGTCATCTACCACCCGGATTTTAGATTTGGTTCAAATATTCTGATCGGCGATCGTGTTATTATATATCAGGCCCAAGACGGCGGGAAAGTTAGCATTGGTGACCGTGTCGCAATCCTGAGGGACACAGCGGTGGAGACCGGTTATGGCGGCAGCATTACGATAGGATCTCACACGTGGATACATCCGAGAGGTCAGGTCAATGCATACTTGGGTTCCATTCGAATCGGCGCGGGTGTGGATATCGCACCGAATTGTGCTTTTTATTCTTATGACCACGGTTTTGCACCGGGTCAGACCGTCCGTGAACAAGCGCTGCAGACAAAGGGTGATATTGTAATAGAAGACAATGCGTGGCTGGGAGTGGGCGTCATTGTTTTAAGCGGGGTCCACATCGGCGAAGGGGCGGTGATCGGCGCCGGGTCTGTTGTCAAACAGGATGTACCGGCCGGTGCCATAGCTGTTGGGAATCCCGCATGTGTTGTCAAAATGCGCATCGATCTAAAACAGAAAAAATAGTGGGATTATTGATTCAAACATAAAGGGAAAGAGATGGAAACAGTCTTAATTACCGGTGCCGGCGGCTTTATTGGCTCTCACCTGTCAGAGATGTGCGTCGAATTGGGCTACAAGGTCAAGGCCTTTATCAGGTACAATTCCCGTAACAATTGGGGTTGGTTGGAACACTCGGATTATAAAAAAGAATTTGAGGTGATCTCCGGGGATATTCGAGATTTCGATTCCGTCGTCAGGGCCATGAAAAAGGTAAACACGGTTTATCATCTGGCAGCCCTGATTGGCATACCTTACTCCTATGTGTCACCGTTGGCTTATATCAAGACAAATATTGAAGGGACCTATAATATTCTGCAAGCCGGAAGAAATCTGGGCACTGAAAATATCCTCATTACCTCAACGAGTGAGGTATATGGCACCGCCCAGTACGTTCCAATCGACGAAAAGCATCCTGTCGTGGCTCAGTCTCCTTACTCGGCCACAAAAATTAGTGCGGATAATTTGGCGCTGAGCTTTTTTCGTTCCTTCGATATGCCGGTAAGACTGGTGCGGCCCTTTAACACTTATGGGCCGAGGCAGTCTGCCCGGGCTTTCATACCTACGGTTATTGCCCAGATTTTAAATGGTCAAAGAAAAATTAATGTGGGCAGTGTCCATCCCACGCGCGATTTTACCTTTGTCAAGGATACGGTTAACGGGATTATCGAGATTGCCGGATCGAAGATAGCCATTGGCGAAGTGACAAATATCGGTATGAATGCAGAGATTTCGATGGCCGATTTGGCACAGAAAATTGCGAATCTTATGAAAGCCAGCATTCAAATTCAGACCGAAAATGATCGTGTGAGACCTGGCAAGAGCGAAGTGGAGAGATTGTGGTGTGATAATCGAAAAATCCTTCTGAATACAGAATGGAAACCCCGCTATAATCTCGAAACCGGTCTTGCTGAAACTATTAAGTGGTTCGAAGGCCATCAAGATATGTATAAGCCTGACAGCTACATTGTCTGAGGAGGACATATGAAGGCAGTTATTCTTGCAGGAGGTTTAGGGAACCGCCTTAAGCCTTTCACAGAGGTCATCCCAAAACCGCTACTGCCGATTGGCGAAAAATCGGTACTTGAGATCCAGATGACCAGGTTGCAAAAATACGGATTCAACGAAATATTTTTGGCAACCAATTATAAATCGGAATATATAAAAAATTTTTTTTCGAACACTTCCGAGCTCGGAATCACGCTCAAAATAAGCCGGGAAGACAAACCACTCGGGACTTGCGGACCTTTGAGTCTCCTGCGGAACGAGCTGACAGAGCCTTTTCTCGTCATGAATGGTGATATATTGACGACCACAGATTTCTCCCGATTACATGAATTTGCACTTAAGGTCGACGCCGACTTTACCGTAGCCACAAAAGAGATCATCTATCCGTTTGAGTTTGGTAACGTCACGTGTGAAGGTAGTTTTATTCGAGAGGTTCAGGAAAAGCCCGATTTGAAGATAGAGATTATTGCGGGCATTTATATCATGAAACCGCCGGTTTTAAATTTGATCCCTGATGGGGAATATTTCGGTATGGACAATCTTTTGAAGAAGATGCTTGGGCAGGGAATGACGGTGGCAAGATATTTACTCAAGGAATATTGGATCGATATCGGTAGGATAGAGGATTACGAAAAGGCAGAAGCGGCTTACAATACCCATTTCAAGGATCAAAAGGACTGAAAGCCGGATGAAATCGAATCTGCAGAATGTTATGATTCTGGGCGGCGCAGGCTTTATCGGCAGTCACCTTGCCGCTGAATTTGTCAAACGGGGTGCCCGGGTGAAAATTATCGACGGCCTCCTTTCGCGCACAGGGGCGAATATCGAGAATATTCGTCCTATAATCCGCGACGTTCAATTTTACAACGAGAAAGTAGAAGACCTGGAAAATCTCACCGACTTGATGGCAGCCAGTGACCTGATTGTCGATTCAATGGGGTTGACATCGCATCGGTTCGGCATGAAACATCCCCTGCTGGACTTACGTCTCAACCTAATTTCACATATATATGTCATCAATGCCTTAACTGAGCTTCCAGCCAAGAAGGTCATATATTTAGGCTCCAGGGCCCAGTACGGGAAGGGGCGCGAATCGGTGATAGATGAAAACAGCCCCCAGGAGCCCGTTGACACTCAAGGAACGTTTAAAGCGGCAGCGGAAAACCTCTACCGGATATATGCAAAAGCGCATGGCTTTAAGGCTATAAGCTTGAGGGTCACCAACTGTTTCGGTGAAAACCAAAAAACTGAAGGACAGGATATCGGCCTTGTCGGTATGTTTATCAGGGATATTTTAGCAGGAAAACCGGTTGAAGTATTTGGAGACAGTCAGAGGGAAAAGAATATTATATATGTTAAAGACCTTGCCAAGATTGTCGCCCACATCAGTGAAGTGGATGTCGAAACATTTGAAGTATTTAATGTAGCTGGAATTGAGCTTTCAATAGAAAGACTTTTGGATAGTATTATCGGTATCGTGGGTAAGGGTGAGATTAAGGTTAGAGAATTTCCGGATAATATTAAAAACATCGATGTGGGTGAAGCCAAATACGACGATCGCAGACTCAAAGCACAAATTGGCCGACTCGATTTTACAAATTTGAATGTCGCTTTGGAGAAAACCATCACCTATTTCAAAGATACGCCTATGGGAGTTGGAAGTCATGATATTTAGATGTGATATAGAAGCTCAGTACAGGGTGTATGCGGCTGAAATCGATGCAGCGATTAAAAGGGTTTTAAATTCCGGTCGATATACACTGGCTGACGAAGTTTCTGCGTTCGAGACGGATTTTTCTAATTATCTGGAATGTAAATTCGCCATTGGTGTCGCCAATGCGACAGATGGCCTGATGCTTGCACTGAAAGCTTACAATATTGGCGATGGCGATGAGGTCATCACGACGCCTTTTACGGCTATTCCTACTGTTTCCGCCATTATAGCGACCGGAGCAAAGCCAGTCTTTGTAGACATTGACGCAAACACATTTCTGTTAGACATAGAGCAGGTTCCGCACCACATTTCCCCGAAAACCAAAGCGATATTACCGGTGCATATTTTCGGCAATGTTGTCGATATCGAGCGATTGAAAAAACTAGTTCCAAGTCACATCCCCATCATCGAGGACGCAGCGCAGGCCCATGGCAGCAAGATTGGTGGCAAGCACGCCGGAACAATGGGTCACATGGGAGTATTCAGTTTTTATCCGACCAAAAACCTCGGGGGATACGGTGACGGGGGTGCGATCGTTACAAATGATGAAGGCTTGGCGGAGAAAATAAAACTGATGCGGATGTACGGGATGGTCGATAAGGACCACATCATTATCAATGGAATAAATTCACGATTAGACGAACTGCAGGCGGCGGTGTTAAGGGTAAAATTAAGGCATCTCGACGACATGAATCGAAGGCGAAATGATATTGCCAATGAATACATAAAAAGGCTGGAAAATCGCCCGATTCAATTTCAATTTATAAATAGTGGGGTCTATTGCAATTATCATGTTTTTGCAGCCAGCGTGGGAGAGAAAAGAACCGCATTGATGGATTATCTCGATCAACGAGACATCCAGTCGAATGTATATTATCTCATTCCCTTGCATTTACAGAAAGCAAACCGGTTTTTGGGGTACCGTAAGGGTGATTTACCTGTCACAGAAAAATTATGTGATGATGTGCTGGCTTTGCCAATGTATCCTGAATTTCCAAAAAAGTTGCTTGAAAAAACGATAATGACTATTAATGGATTTTACGAAAAAAATGACCACTGATATAACAGATAAAAGAGAAATAAAAAACAGAAAATTATCCATAATTCTTCCCACTTATAGAGAACGTGAAAATGTCGGTAGGATTTACAGGGAGATTATGGTTAACCTCGAGCCGTTGGAAATCGATTATGAAATTATCTTCGTCGATGACAACAGCCCTGATGGGACCATCAATGCTGTCAAAGATTTGCGTGAAAAAGATTCCAGGGTAAAGTACCTCCTTATGTCGCGCAGATTTGGTGACCAAGTCAGTCTAATGGCCGGGTTGGACTACGCCAGCGGTGATATGGTCATCATTATGGATTCTGACCTTCAGCACCCTCCGCGGTATATTCCCGAAATGATAAACAAATGGATAGAGGGGTACGACATTGTACTCATGAAGAGAGAGGCGGAGGGACACCACAGTTTATTTAAAAAGTGGTCAGAGATTCTATTCTACAAATTTCTCGGCAAGTTTTCTGAAACACCGATTTACTACCGCTTCTCAGGGTTTGCACTGTTGGATGAAAAGACTGTAAAGGCGCTGAGGCGTTTTAAAGAAAGTAACCCCTTTTTGCGAGGCTTGGTCGGATTGGTTGGGTCGAAAACTACGGAAATATTATATAAGGAAGACGAAAGGGAACATGGAGAGTCGAAATATCATCTCTTTGACATGGTTAAACTGGCAATTACCGGTATAACTTCCTTTTCGGACGCACCTTTATACGCTTCGTTCTATCTGGGTTCAATTGCCGTTACAATTTCGCTCTTATACGCAGGATATGTTCTCGTATCAACCTTGCTGACCGAAACAAGACGTTCCGGGATGGGCTTCGACAATACTCGTTGTCATCTTTATGGGTGGCGTTCAGTTGGTTTCGACGGGTATAATAGGAATATTTTTAAGTAAAGTGTTCATAGAGACAAAGAGAAGACCGAAATACATCATATACGAATCCGGGGGCCTTGAAATAATGCAGGCTGATAAAGATTAACCTTCTAAACAGAAAGAGCCATTTGCATGAAATTATTAACAAACGCAGCTGTATTCGGTGCATATGCGCTTTGCAGCGGGTGCGGGTTGATCTTACTAAAAATCGCTTTGGCAGGAAACACCCTAAGTTTCAGTAATCTTAAATCGGTCATTTTGGATTTAAAATTTCTGGTTGGATTTTTATTGTACGTCTGCGGGTTTCTTCTCTGGATGTATATTTTGTCAAAATACGATCTTAACGTTGCGTTTCCCATCGCGATGGCTCTTTTTTTTCTGGTATCAAGCTTTGGGAGCTACTTTATTCTTGGGGAAATTTTCAGCACAAAGCATATTATCGGAACAGCTCTTTGCTTTACGGGTATCGTTTTAGTCGGATTACATTGAGCACTGTAAAATGCGAATACAATTATAGACGGTTTCTTATATGAATAAAATTTCTTCTATTCAGTCTGATGATAGGTTCAAATATTATATCACTCTTGTCAGTGCCGCTGCTTTTTTTGTGCGCCTGGTTTGTTTGTATTTGTCGGATGCCGGGGTGGGTGAAGCCGACGCCACTGCGCGGGTGCTCTATTCGCTTAAATGGATAGATGAACCTTTCATTTTCCCACCCACCAACTGGCCACCACTCCAGTTTTACATATACGGTTTGGCTCTTAATGGTATTTCGCGACCCACTCTATGTTCCAATACTGATTAACATCATTTTCGGCAGTCTGTTGGTTATGGTCATCGGATATTTAGTTCGGAGGCTCACAGATGATTCTTTCGACAGGGTTGATTGCGGCTCTCATCGTTTGTTTCTATCCTCTTGCAATTCGTTTTAGTTTAATTGCAACCCCGGAGGTCATTCTTAACTTTTTTCTTTTTCTAAGCCTTTATTTCCTGTTGGGAATCAATAAAAACAAGGCCGGGAAGAAGAATGCAAAGCAAACAGCTTGGGCCACCATGACCATGACTGCAGCTGTAATGACCCACCTGCAGGCATGGTTCCTTATGCCGTTTTTTAGTCTGTTGCTATGGAAAAAATGGAAATATTGGCTAATTTTTGTCGGTATGTCCCTAATACCCATGATTTCACTCTATCTGCATCTGCAAGGTATCAATGATAGTTCGGTACCGCAAGAATGGAGCACTTACAGTTACGATAGTACCAACCGAATACGGCAGACACTCTATTATCCGGCATTACTGATCGATACCATGTCGCCTGCATTAATCCTTTTGGGTGTTATTGGGTTGTTAAATATATGGGAAGAGGAAGGGCTGCGTTGGAATATAAAATATTACCCGATGATCTGCTTTTTAGCCCTTATACCCCCTTACTTGTATTTCGTTTATTCCTGGGACAGGATGCGGCCCAAGGAAGCGCTGCTTTTATGTCTTTTTTTAGTGCCTTACGTAGCCGTGGGGTTACGTTTCATTGTATCAACAGCACAGAGTGCTACCGGTAAATGGGTGATAATTTTTGTTTCTATTTCAATGCTTTTAGCTGTCCCCTATAACTGGAAATACATAAGCAAAGGAAACATCTTTCCGATACCCAGAACTGCACCGGAGTACAGGCAATTGGCCGAATGGATCGATAAAAATATCAATCAAAATGAAGCGATCGTGTTTGACCATCTACCTTTATGGTCTGATTATTATTTGGCTTCCACCTCAAAACGGTATCCTCAAGAGATTTTTCTCGCTAAAGATCTCTTTTCACCCGAAATGAAACGGAAGCTTCAACATTTTGTCGAAGAAAAGCAGCCAACACTATTGGTGCTATCAAAAGAGCCTACGACCGTTAGCAAAGCAATCGATTTACGATGCAAACAAAACAAATGCCCCCAGGAAGCAATTGAAGTTACTCTTCAATCTCGACTGAATAAAATATATGAGACGGATCATGTGGTTCTATATCGAATGCAGAAATTAATGAGCCAGATTGAAAGCAAGCAAAAGTGATAATACTTTTTATATGAAAATTTTATCTGATTAAGCATTCCCATAATTTGATTGTCACAATATTTCGTAATGTTGTATTTCTAACTACCCTGAATATTTAGGAATAAATGTGAAAAAAGAAGCGCAACCGCTCGCAAGCATTGTCACACCAGTTTACAACGGCGAAAAGTATCTAAGGGAATGTATCGATAGTGTATTATGCCAGACCTACGAAAATTGGGAATATATAATTGTAAACAATGGCAGTAAAGATGGCTCGCTCAGGATCGCACAGGATTATGCCAAGCGAGATACAAGGATTCGCATATACGATAATGATGATGTTCTGCCCATGGTTCAAAATTGGAATCACGCGATACGCCTTATCTCAGGTCAAAGCAAGTATTGTAAAATTGTCCATGCCGATGATCTACTGCTACCAAGCTGCATCAAAAAAATGATTAGCCTTGCTGAAAATAATCCTTCCGTCGGGATTGTCGGTTCATATGTTTTGGAGGGCACTCGACTCAAATGCGACGGTCTTCCATATCCAAGCCCTGTCACTCCGGGTGACAAGGTTTGCCGTTCTACATTAAACCGTGAATACTATTTGTTCGGCTCACCGACATCACTTCTTATTCGATCAGATCTTATATTGAAGCGCAATCCATTTTATCAAGAAACGTATTTACAAGTTGTTGACCAGGAAGTTTGCTATCATCTATTGCAGAACACTGATTTTGGTTTTGTACACGAAGTGCTGACGTACACGAGGCTGCACGATGATTCTCTGACATCTTCTGTCACACCGCTGAACAGGTTGATCATAGAAGAACTCACACTCTTGATAGAATATGGTCAAATATATTTTAGTCCTGATAATTACAAGCAATGTTTGTCAAAAAGGATGGATGCATATTATAAATTTTTAGGTAGTTCATTTTTCCAGAAAAAAACGAACGGGTTCTGGAAGTTCCATCAAGAGGGACTAAGAAAATTGGGGATGACGTTGAACAAAAAAAAATTAACGCAGGCAGCACTGCGAGAGTTTGTTTTAAAATTGCTAATCTCATCTGCCCACCCAGTAAGAACCATAAAAAGAATAGGTTACAATCGGAAATATGAAACACTTAACTCGGGGTAACCTACTATGGAGTAAAAATATTGAAAATATTGCATTTATGGAGAAGTGACTCAAATATATTGGGGGGCGGTGGTGCCGAATCCATGCTGAGAGTTCATAATAATCTCAGAAAAAACGGTATCGATTCAAAAATTTTGTGTGAATTCAAAACAACCAATTCGAAACACATTTCTACAATTCCTAAACTCAATCGATTCGAAAAAAAGTTACGAACACTTTCCAAAAGAATGGGATTAAATGATATTCACCGTTTTAATTCTTTTCGAATAAGACAAGATACGTATTATAAAAATGCAGATATTATCCATTTTCACGGCACTCACAGCGGATTTCTAAATTATTTGGCAATTCCCTATTTAGCGTTTGATAAACCCGCGATATTTACATTGAGAGATATGTGGTGTCTTACAGGACATTGCGGGTACAGTTACGATTGTGAGAGGTGGCAAAATGGATGCGGGAAATGTCCCTACCCACAAGAACATCCATCGATTCAAAAAGACAGTACCAGGTTGGAGCTAAAACTAAAAAAAAAGGTTTTTGAACATTCCAACCTGGCTTTCGTCGCCATGAGCCATTGGATGCGAAAGTTGCTGCCCAAAAGCATTATACACGGACACAAATGTTTTTATATCCCCAATGGTGTCGATTCTGATCAATACAGACCGATTGACGCTGAAAAAGCCCGAACGGCGCTAAAGATACCTATCAAAAAATATGTCATATTATTCACGGCGCTAAGGCTAAATGACCCGAGGAAAGGCAGGGATTTATTTTTAAAAGCGTTGGAGTGCCTACCTGCTCGGCTGATCGATAAATCAGCAATACTCTCCTACGGAGCCGTTGATGAAACACCCAGCAATATTAAGGCAGGAATCGAGACATACAACTTGGGGTACGTTGATTCGGCAAAACTGAAAATATTAGCGAACTCAGCGGCGGACGTGTTTGTTTTTCCGACAAGGGCCGAAAATTTCCCGAACGCCATCCTTGAGAGCATGGCATGTCGCACCCCTGTGGTATCTTTCGATATCGGCGGTATCCCGGATCTTGTCAAACAAGATATAACGGGTCATCTGGCAAAACCTGGTGACTCTCAAGATTTATCTGAAGGTATATTAAAAATTTTGGAGAATGAATCTTTACGAAACGAAATGGCAAATAATTGCCGTCACTTTGTCAAAGAAGAATTCTCGACAGAGTTGGAAACAAACCGACATATTGAAATGTATGAAAAAATACTTTTAAACTGAAAAAATATAGAAAGTGTATTGTATCGTTCCATCAGAAAATAAGGTTTTTAGTGAAAAAAATTAACGAAAAATGAGTCTAAAAAATTATAGTGAAAGGGAAAGAATATTCGGGAATATTTACACAGGAATAAAGCGAGTGGTCGATTTTAAATATCGTTTAAAAACCAATTGGGTTCGGTTTTGGATGTTTTTTAGCGGTACGAGTATTCCCGGAAAAATATCAACATGGGCAGCGGGTCTGCTTGCTTCACCTTACTATGGCAGGTCATATTTAGCCAATCTTTATCCGAAGGGTTTCATTGCACCGAACGTAAAAATTAGCCACAAATTATTGAATCTCGGAAAAAATGTATGTATTAATGATCGGGTCGTCATATACCAGGATGTAAATGGTGGCCCAATAAACATAGATAATCGTGTGTTCATACACAATGAATGTATTATTCAAACCGGTGAAGGTGGGTGTGTGACCGTGGGGGCAGACACCCATCTTCAACCGCGTTGTATTCTATCGGGTTATAAGTCAGGAATAGAGATCGGTCGAAGAGTTTTAATTGCACCGCAATGTGGATTTTATCCATACGATCACGGGTTTGAGTCGGGCAAAAGAATTGTCGACCAACCGTTGAAATCAAAAGGTGGAATAATTGTCGAAGATGATTGCTGGATAGGATTTAACTCGACGATATTAGATGGCGTCAGAATCGGTGAAGGGGCAGTAATAGGGGCGGGATCAGTGGTTACAAACGATATTCCCCAAAATGCCGTTGCCGTGGGTTCACCGGCAAAGATAATCAAAAAACGCTAGAAATTTAAAGGAGATGAATTGGAATACAAAAGTACTGATAAAGTTAGTTTAGCGATTATCGGCAGCGGTGCTATTGCCGAAGAGAGCTATCTTCCTGCTGCAGAAAAGGCCTCAAATGTTGTCGTCAGTTATCTCGTTGATTTGGACATAGACAGAGCCAAAGAGTTAGCCAATCGATTTGAGATTCCTAACTATACCAATGATTACCGTGAAATTTTCGGAAAGGTGCAAGCGGCGGTGGTCGCTACCCCGCCGAGCAGTCACTCAAAAATCAGCGTTGATTGCTTGAATAATGGGCTGCATGTATTGTGTGAAAAACCTTTGGCATCGTCAATCGCGGAAGCCAGGGACATGGTTGAGGCAAGCAAAAAGAACCATGTTTATTTGGCTGTGGGTATGGTCAGGCGCTTAAACTGGAGCGCAGGATTGCTTAAAAATCTTGTTCAAAAGGGATTTATCGGAAAAATATCACACTTTGACGCAGAAGAGGGTTGGGAATTTTGCTGGCCGCTACGAACGGGTCACATTTTTCAGTCTAAAAACTCCGGTGTTATCGCTGATACGGGAGCACACTTGTTCGATGTGGTACTATGGATTCTCGGGAGCCAAGAGGCGGAAGTCATTGAATGCCGGGACGATAACTGGGGTGGATCAGAAGCCAATGCTGCAGTGCGCCTTGCGGTGGATACCCTTAGCGGAGCGGTAAGTGGTGATGTCCAGATTAGTTTCACGAGAAAGCTGAGAAATACGCTTAGAATCTATGGTGAAAGGGGATTTTTCGAGGCGGAAACGGTCGGAGCAAACGAGATCTTGTTTTACCTGGATGATGAAAACACCCAACCCCTCATTATTAAGCCGCAGCAGAATATAGCGAGAGAAAAAAACCGTGAATTTGTAGCGCAGTTGGCAAACTTTGCCGATGCCTTACTTGGTAAAAGTAATAACTATGTTCCTGCCGAGCAAGTGTTAGCAACCATGAAACTCATCGATTCGTGCTACAGCAAAAGGGAACCGATGGCACAGCAGTGGGATAAGTTGCACCTCGAGGAATATTTTGGAGGCAAAAGATTTGGATAAAAAGAATGTCTTGATAACAGGGGCCACCGGATTCGTTGGCACCCGCTTGGCCGAACGCCTGGCGCTGGGGTCTGAATCCAATGTTTTGGCCTTGGTCCACAGATTTACAGGCCCCGGGCTCGCCCGACTTGCCAGGCTCCCTGTCACGTTGGTGAGGGCCGACCTGCTTGATCTTGATTCGGTTGAGAAGACGGTAAAAAATTGCGACACAATCATCCATCTGGCTTATGGAACCAGCGGAGACGAGCAGACGCGAAGGACGGTGACTGTCAAGGGAACCGAGCATATTTTAAAAAGCGCTTCAAGGCATAATGTACGCAAGGTAATCCACTTCAGTACGGCAGCCGTTCACGGTAACAGCCCTCGAGGTCCCGTAGTGGACGAATCCGCTCCTTTTGAAAATAATGGAGACCTTTATCGGTCCAGTAAGGCTCAAGCCGAGGAGGTGGTCTGGCGGTATCGTAAAGAATCAAACCTTCCGGTTGTCGTATTCCGCCCGCCGATAATATATGGCCCTTACAGCGGGTACTGGACCGGAAGGATCGCCCAGGAAATATTAGAGGGCGCCATTTTACCAAATGGCGGTATAGGTGCGGCGAATTTGATCTACATCGACAACCTGATCGATGCAGTTTTCCTTGCCATGGAAAATGACGCGGCAGACGGTGAAGCGTTCATCGTGGTTGATGACGACAATTTAACCTGGAAGGATGTCTATGAGGCCTACGCCGCGCTCATTGTCTCGCATCCGCCCCTGAGGGACATGTCAACCGAAGAAATTGAGGCCCTGAAAAGAGCGGCTGAGCCAAATGATCTTAAAAGCTGGCTTTTTAAACCTATTCCGCTACCATTACAAATCGTCAAAACTGCGCTCAAGTCTACCGAGATGCGCCGCAAGTTGATGGAAGTTCCATGGCTGCGGTTTATAAAAAATCGGTTTCCACGGACCTTGCTAGATCGATTGAAATTCGGTCGTAACGGCGCGAAAACCGCACACATCGAACAGGTCCAACCAGTCAAGCCAGTTTTACCCAACAACGATTTGATCGAACTCTATTCATCTGAGGCCCGTTTCACCAATAAGAAAATCAAGGAAACCTTAGGTTACGAACAGCGTATTTCTTTTCCCGAGGCACTCCAACTGATTGGCCCCTGGCTGAAGTATCAGCGGCTGATCCCCTAAATCCAAACGTCCTGGGCCTAACAAGCTCATCCACGACCGCGTCAAAAAGGGAGGCCTTCTCTCCCCTCGATGACTGCCAAACCACACCCATCAAAATGCCAACGCGACTGACGCACGATCTGCTGCAGGTTTTGAGAACAATTAAAGCGGAGCTAAAAGAACGTGCCAAGATGCTCCGCTATTATGGATTATCCGCGATTGCGCTCAACAATTTTCATCCGCTGCGACTCTTTTCGAATGACGATCTACCCGGAAGGATGGAAAAGAAAGAGGGGAAAGTTTATGGAAACCAGGTCTCGGGTAATTTACAGAATGAGATAAACCGGATCCGGGAGCTGAACGAAATCCAAAAGAATCTTTTTATCAAACCCCCTTCGATAACTTTCATTAGCTATGCGATACCACGAATAAACAGTACGTCCTCCGACTTCAGGCTGTTTCACATCCTCAAAATACTGTTGCAAAACAACTGCAGGATCAATTTTCTTTATTGCACCAAACTGTTTAATGATGCGGAATACATAAAATCATTTAAAGGAAATATCGAATTTAACCATATTCCGCTGAAAAATGATGATTATGAAAATTTCATCGCCGCGCTATCACCTGAATATGTATGGATAACAGAACTTTGGCGCATGAGTTACACAAGGTCTATGGCTGAACTCAGCAGCAGGCTCAAGACCAGCTGCCCCTCTTCCGTGCTTATCGTGGACACAGTGGATTTTCATTACAAAGAGTTCTACAGAAAATATGAGCTGACGAATGACAATGATGACCTCAAAAGAGCGAATGAGTTTCTCGAATATGAAAAAATATTGTATAGAGCGGCCAATGTGGTCGTCGTAATCAGTGACGATGAAAAAAGCGATATTGAAATGAAAATATCGGGCATCAAGAGAATCGAGGTTGTCCCCAATATACATGAAATTCAATTAGACAGCAGACCGTTACGGGATCGTAAACATATTTGCTTTGTCGGACATTTCGGAAACAAGCATAATGTCGATGCTGTAAAGCTGTTTATTCGGGATATATGGCCATACATCCTGTGTAAAAAATCCAACGGTTGAATTTCATGTTATCGGTATCAATTCCGAAAATTACCGAAAAGAATTTAAATCACAGAATGTAAAAGTCATTGGCGGATTGAAATATCTCGAAAATGCATTGACGTTCTACAAGCTGTTTGTCTGTCCTATGACTTACGGTGCTGGAATGAAAGGAAAGATCGGGGGAGCCATTGCCGCTGGGGTCCCGGTGGTGACAACATCGATAGGTGCAGAAGGCTTTCCCATTTAAAGATACCGAGGAATGCTTTATAGAAGACGATCCCCAACAAGTTTGCCGAAAAGTGTAATTATTGTCTTAAAGATCCAAATTTATGGCATGCAGTTCAGCATTAAATCGAGATTAATGATTGCAGAAAATTACAGCCCGAGAACTGTATCGCGCAGACTCAAGCGCGTGTTGTTAAATTAAACGAAACCATCGTATCGTCACAAAGTTAAAAGCAATTAAGCAGGTTACAAAAAATGTGTTAGTAAAAATTGTCTCTGTTTCCATGCAGAGTCAATATATCTAACGAGGGCCATATGCGTGTGTACGATCTTTTCAGACTTTGATCCCAAATTAAATCCTTATATCCTTTTATTTAAAAAGGCATTGGATAAACAGAGGCTTCATGTAGGAATTGAGCGTGATTTTAATTTAAAATGGATGATAACAAAAAGCATGTCTTGTGACTGCATTCATCTGCATTGGATAAAGCTTGCGTATAGACCAAATCCTCAATAATCAGTCATTTATTCAAGGCTGTTTAGTCAGGAATAGATTCATAAAGGCTTTTCTTGATTTTGTGTGTCTGGCTGAATTTGCACTTACTTTTATGTTAGCAAGGGTTGCAGGAAAGTTTATTGTTTTTACAGTTCACGATTTATATGATTTTGGGCAAAAATCAATCCGCTGGAAAGTTCAATACGAGCTAGCAAGGAACATAATTTTCAAATTTTCAAACTCGATACACGTTCATAATCGTCACACAAAAAATTTAATTATGAAACGTTATAAAAGAAAACATGGCATCCATGTAATCCCCCATGGAAATTATATAAAAATTTATCCAAACCAGATTTCGCGTCAAGAAGCTCGACGTCAGTTGGGTTTATCTCGAGATTCCTATGTTTATTTATTTCTAGGTCTTCTTCGTCCCTATAAAGGGTTGGAAGATCTGGTTGATTCTTTCAAACAAATGAAATCGCCAGAATTGCGACTTATTAGTTGCCGGAAGAGTCTTTGGGGTCAAAAACTATGAATCAGAGTTAAAAAAAATGTGCCAAGGTGATGTCAGGATTAACCTAGTTCCTGAGTTTATTGCTGATGAGGCGATACAAGTCTATCTAAATGCCGCTGACATATTTGTCTTGCCATATAAAGATATTACCACTTCTGGAGCTGCATTTTTGGCCTTATCTTTCGGAAGGCCTATCATAGCGCCTTCAATTGCATCATTCCCGGAAGTAGTAACTCCCCAGTCTGGAATATTATACGACCCCCAAAAAACTAACAGCCTTGTATCAGCTCTTCAGGAGGCAAAAAAACACTTTTGGTCTGAAACTGAAATACTTGCATACGCTCATCAGTTCGATTGGGACAAACTTGGAAAGCAATTATCTACTATTTACTATAAGCAAGAACGAAATAGAAAATATAAACTAAGTGTGATCATTCAGTTTTATCATAACATTTGTTGCAACAAAGTCAAATTAAGTGAACCAAATACGATGATACAACCTTAATCTGGAGAATTTGTCAGTTTATAACCGCCAGATAATTAAAAAGAAACGTCGATGTGTGTATTTTGACAAAAGCGAAAAAGAATGTACTCAAAATTTGTAGTATTCAATTTATTCCTACAATGATTAGGGTATGAAACCGAGAAGAATTCTACAAGTAACTCAGGTCGTCGATGGCGGAGTCCCGGTAGTTATTTCGCAGCTTGCAAAAGGAATGGATAAGAAAAGGTTCGAAACCTTAGTTTTATTTGATACAAAAAAGCAATCTTTATGTAGGAAATCACTCATAGACTACGAGATCAAAAGTGTTAACTTAGCAAATCCAAAGAATACAATTGAAGAAAAATCGCTAATAGAGCGAAAGAACAGGGATTTAGCATCACGATTTGAGCATAATTTCGGAAGCAAGGGCCGTAATTTATATTTAAGTTTGAAAGGGCTATTTATATTTTTAAGGTTTGACTTCCCAAAGATAAAAATTTTTGCACGTGTTATAAAAAGTAACAGGATTGATCTTGTCCATACACATAACAACTTACATAAAGGTAAACCAGAAATTGTTGCCGCATGGCTTGTCGGTGTGCCATGCGTTTGTCACATCCATACTTTCATGGAATTGACATATTTTGATAAATTATTTTCATTAATGGTTAGTTCATTTGTTTATATATCAAACAGCATCGCTAAATATTATCTTTCGATGGGTAAAGAACAGTTTAAAGGCAAAGTGATTTATAATGGAGTCGATGTAAAAAAATATACTAAAAACATACAATAGTAAAGAAGTAAGAAAAGAATTTTGTATTAAAAAAGGCGAAATTATTAGTAGGTCTCATCGGAAGAATAGACTGGTGGAAAGGACATGAATACTTTATTGAATCGATAGCTATAGCATCGCGAGAAGAAAAATCAATCAAAGGATTAATCGTAGGCGGTTTAGAGGATAATGTTGCCAAAAAGAAAAACCAAGAATATCTCGAAAAGCTAAAATATAAGATCAAAGATTTGAAGTTATCAGACAGAATAAGATTCACAGGACACCGAAACGACATACACAAAATTCTTTATTTATTAGACGTTGTTGTACATGCTTCTTCGAATCCAGAACCTTTTGGACTAGTGATAATAGAGGGCATGGCAGCAAAGAAACCGGTAATCGCAACTGCGGCCGGTGGAGTCTTAGACATTATAGATGACAAAGTTAACGGTTACCTGGTTCCTGCAAAGACTCGGAGGCGATGGCAAAGGCAATTTTAAGAGTAGTAAAAAATAAGGCAGAAAGTAGGCGCATTGGTATGGCCGGTTACAATAGGGTAATCGAAAGTTTTTCTGTAGACAGGCAAATCAAATCAGTAGAAAAACTTTACAAAACAATTTTGGGCATATGATATTGTGATAGAATGAGACAATTAAAAGGAAGAAATGTATTGTACCTATTCAAAGAGTCAAACTATGAGTTCGAAAATTAATAATATAGATGAAAGCCATAAGATCGATATTGCGACTATATTTACATATATCGCAATAATTGGTTTTTGGCTTGACAAAGCCGCTGGGTTCCAACTGGAAAGGCTTTTAGGCCTTGGCATGGGACTGAGTCTTCAAAATGTCTGCCTCTACTTTTTAATGTTTACGTGGGCTATAACCCTTAGATATCGCGAAAATTTTATTCAACCCACGAACATTAATCGGTATTTAATAATAATAATGTTTGTGGCCGCCATATCTATCATTCCTAATTTGTTTGGATATGGGATAAAAAAAACGTCTTTAGTAAAAGAAATCGTTTATTATAAGGGTGTAATTTCTCCCTGGCTTTTCTTTATTTTAATTACAACACTCATTACAACACAGAAAAACTGCATTAGAGCAATTTGGGGAATAATTATATTACTTATTGTAACGGTACTTGCAGTTTTTATTCAAAATTATCACTGGTATTGACTTGAATACTCAAAATGAGGCGGGAGCTTATATAGGGCGTTCTGCCGGGTTTTCAGAAACGAATCAATATGCTGCTTTTTTAGTTTTATTTATACCTATATTTTTATCATTTATGTTTTCTTTATATTGAACAGATAAAAAGAATAATAGGTTTCTTTTTATTGTTTATTGGACTTGCTGGGCTTGCATTTACTGTCTCTAAAGGTGGTTTTATCTCATTTTTTATAAGTTCATTATATTTTTTCATTATTGCCTATAAGAGCAAAATAATAGGTATTGGTAGAGTGCTAATTGTTATGTCATCGATTGTTATAATTGCAAGCGTTACATACATAATACTCCCAGCCCAAACTAAAGAAGTCGCAGTGGATAGGGTGACATTGAAAGAAAAAGAAAACCCGTGGGCAATAAAAAAAAAGAGCTGGATGAATCGACTTACATCTGGCAGGACAGAATTGTGGGCACGCAGCTTAAAGCTCATTGCTGAGAGACCTTTTATCGGTTACGGTAATGCCGCTACTGAGACGCAGGTGAAATTGAGTACCCATAGTGATCCTTTAAAATGGGCCATAAATTACGGAATAATTGGTTTTTTGCTCTTTGTATTTTTGTACTATAATATTTATAAGCATATACTGTATAATTTTAAAAATACAAAAGTATGGAGAAGCAAAATACTTTATCTTAGCTATCTAAGCGGATTTATAGGATATGTAACTGCTATGTGTGGTGTTAATATTGGACCTCTAAGAACGATCTTTTGGATTTACACTGCAATCATATATAAATACAGTCTATTAGATACGGGTGTAGAGGATTAAATTATAAAAGATATTGTGTAAAGTAAATATTTTACTAATTTAACTATTACGATTCATTTCGCCAATTTTACTACACAACCACACTATTAATGACTGTAGTACTTTAAATTCAAGATGTTTTCTTTCTAAATATTCTCTGCGTTAGAAAAAATTGCAAAGCTATTTGTGGAAATCCGTACTGAAAAATTTCAATTGGATACAGTTGCTAGTCATTTTGTTTTTGTAATTGGTCTCTGTGAACGTATGTAAAATGGGGATTTACTCGAAAAGAGTGATGCTAAAAAACTGTAACATTGTGTAGAGGCTCAGGTCGATTTTCATCTTTTTTTCATAATGGCAACCAGCACATACACTGATGGCAATCCAGATTTGGGTTTTTACGGCATTTTCAGACGTACCATAGAACTTTTTAATTCGCAGATGCTGTTTCATCCACTTGAAGAACAATTCCACTTGCCATCGGCACTTGTAAAGATCGGCAATCGTTATCGCCGGAAGGCGAAAGTTATTTCAAACGAGTAAAAGGTTTATTTTGTGCAAGCCAATTGAATTTCATTGATGTTGCCGCCATAAAATGTACGAAGGATTTTATAGGTTATCTACAATTCTGAAGGAACAAGACAACAAAGAAGAAAAAATTCAGTAAAGAACCTTAGTTGAAAGAGCTTATGAAGGCCCGTCTATTGGCAAAAAAGTTTTTCACCGAAGGGAAATTCATACACAATGCATTCTATAATCGATTTTTAACATTAAAATTTATAATATTACAGGATATTATGACTGTATAGATTTCCCTTCATTGTAAAATTTTGTGTTTGGCGATTGGCACAAGGAACCGGACTCATAATCGACTGTAAAACACGAAATATGAACCACTCGTATTCCACTGCCATGATATCATAACATTTATCGGGCGCTTTTTTGTAATATGATGGTAAAAAAGGAAGTCCCAATAATTATTAGGTAATTTCGGGAAGCCGTTAAGACTGGCATAGCATAATGATTTTATTGGTTAGCTGTCCGTATACTTAGAGAGAGGTTGACCGTTATGGTACTGTAATTAAAGTTAAAAATAAATTGTTTAAAAAATATTTGTTTGATGTGCTTGAATAAAAAAACATTGAGTATACGAGGAAATGGTATATTTTATGCATCCCAACAAGGCCAATTGTATAAAAAATTGTAGCGGCGGCATTCTGGTGTTTAGGTAACTTTCTGTGATGAATGCCCCAAAATTAAGTTTAACAGGAGAAAGAAAATGATAAGAAAACGATTTTTAAAATTTTTAATTTTAGCATTCGGAATTTTTACCTTGTTTGCCGATACAGCCTTTTCCGAAAACTACTATATAAAAAATGGTGGAAATGATCGTGCTGACGGCCTAAGCGATGGTAATGCTTGGGCAACAATTGCGAAAGTCAATGATTTTGCATCACAAAACGGATTTTCTAATGGTGATACGATTAATTTCAAGCGAGGTAATATTTGGAGCGATGGGGAAACGTTAGGTAGTAATGATGGTTCGACTGATTGGGGGGTCATAAATGGGCTAACCATTCAAGATTACGGATCGGGTGATAAACCAAAAATCACTGGTTCAATTAAGCAGCCAATTAGATTCAATGGACGAGGAAATATAAAAAACCTAACAATAAAAAACTTAGATGTCAGTGGCACAGGATGGTGCGATCGATCATACTCTGGCGGCCAAATTCAAGTCAATAATGTAACTAACGTTATAATTGATGGTATTTATAGTGATGGACATGCAGGGACAACAGTTTGGAATACTGTAGACATCCGGTCTTCAATTTGATAATATAAATGGTGATCTCGAAATCAAAAACTGCGAGATATTTAACATGGTTAATAAAGTTGGGCCAGCTGAATATGATGACGATGACCGGCATGCTGTGGTTTACTGGAGTTACAATCCCAAGGTTGAGGGCAGTCTGAGCATACACAATAATATTTTTCACCATATAGATGCGGCGGGATACAACTTGGAGCAATTCAAGTACCAACCGAAATTTACAATAACAATATTAACCATTTTGGTGAGAATGCGATCGATCTCAAGAATTGCAAAAATGTGGTCATAAGTAATAATGATATGTTTAGGGGTATATACGCTCCCGGAGGTGGTGGCACCGGTGATATAGACCCTGCCATAATAGTAGTCCACGAATTTGATAAATCTAATTGGGCTGGTGCGGTCAGCCAGAATACGCAAATCACGGAAAATTATCTCCATGATTCTGACTATAAGGGGATATATGTTAACAACTCAAAGGATGTTAATGTTTACCAAAATGTTTTTAAAGATATTAGAACTGCAATTTTTACTGAGAGTGTTAATGGTTTTAATATTAATGATAACCTTTTGCATTTAGATACAAACAAAGATTCTGTTGGAGAATGGGGAAGTGCAATAAGAATTGGCAGTAACGCCTGGGTAGATAATGTCCAAATTCATGGAAACAAAATTTATATTGATAATACAACACACAATTACGGAATTATTTGGAAATCCGTTGCCGGTCAGAATGGAAATGCTATCACAAATAACATCATTTATCTGACTAATAATTCTTCTAATACTTTTCCTTTAATTATTGTTGATATTGATAATGGGAATATTTTTCCAGAAATAGAAGACAACGGTTGTTTTAATCCTAATAGCACAAATCGTACTTCGTGGGACGGCAAAATTAATTATCAATTTCCAGGTGCAGTTTTTGAGGATCCTCTCTTCACAAATCCAGAGGTCGGAGATTTCAAATTAAAAATAGGGTCTCCGGTAAAAAGTTTGTCGAGCACTAATGTTTTAATGCCAGAAATCTTGGGGATGCAACAGGTGGTGGTAACTATTTACCTTCGCCAAAAAATCTCAGATTAACCATAAATTAGTGACAACCTCGCAAATTTTTAACTTGCTAGTTTTCCTGTAGCTTGCCACAGGGGTCAGCACGCATACCCTCTCCCTATGGAGAGGGTCACGGTTAGTGGATAAATGAAATACGGTTTGATACTCTGCAAGCTGCTGCAGGGTGATTTATTAGGGACATTATTTTGCCGCATTTAGTCTCACAGCATTGCAGCCGTGAAAATTCGTTACAAAAACCAGGAATTTCCATCCTTCAACTTAGTAACCCCAATAAAACTAAGTTAGTCTGAAGTATTTTCCAATTCTTCCTCTATATTATTTGCAATATATAAATATAGTTCATTTGAGCGAGTTTCAATATATTCTACTATATTTAGAATTATCGCAAAAGGATTAGCTTATGTGTGCATTATAAAGTTGAACCTATTGCTCTGGTACCTGGCTGAACAGATAGGTTTGAACTTTCAATGGAAAGGTTTTGTTTCTTTTAATCCTATTATTACCTGAATTTTGCACACAATTCCGGCTCGATGACCAACGGGTTCTAAAATTTTTATGAACCGGAAGTCATTTTCGAGTCAAATCGGAACTGGATATTTTCATTTTCGTTTATTTTTGAGGAGCTCTCAACGGTTTTCGCTCGGTTTTAACATCCTGATAATTCGTGTAAATATTTTCGTGCAAGAAATTTCTTGCCTTTTATTGGACGGCAAAACGAGGGCTCCAGACTTTTGCCTCACACCACGGTTTCGGACGGCAGCGCGCATTGTCTATAAAGCGCAACAAGTAAAGCATCGCCGGTGTTCGGGCATCATGGATTGAGTATTTGACCTTATCGCGGTTGCCGGCGCTGACAACCTTGGCAGCAATAAAGAGCAGTTTCAAACGCGCGATGCGAACCGTGTGGGTCATCATGCCCTTTAGCATGCCCCCACCGGTTTGGCGGTGGGACCCGGCGCTTTTTTCGGCCATCATTTTCATATAGCGCCAGATGTTGTAGGCCAGCATCACGATCTGGAAGAAAGCCGCGTTATTTTTGAACTTGGCCGAGGGGAGCATATCCAGACCTTCGCGCTTGGCTTCACCGACCAGGTTCTCGACATCGGCGCGCTTGTCGTATTCGGCAATCACCTGATGGGCCGGGCCGGCCAGGCTGGTGCAGAAAATCCGGTAGGTGTAGTTGTCGTCTTCAAACAGCAGGCACTGTTCGGGTTGATTCGAAGTCCGCTTTTGTTCTTTGGCAATGCGCATGGCCACGAAGCGACACGGCCGATCCCAACCGCCGGGTTGATAGATGCAGCTGTTATATTCAAGCAACTTGCGTCTCCAGGGCTGGTACCATTCGTCGGCATCAAATACCGGTGTGCAACCCCGGTTGCCGATAATAAAGTCAAAGCCGGCGGTCATTGCGGCTTGCACGCTTTGCCAGCACAGGAACTCTCCATCGGCACGGATCAGCACCTCCTGCACGCAGCCGGGAAGATGGTTTTCAATATCGGCGATAAACCCAGCGGTCTCTTCGGCCGAGACCGTGGTGCCCCGGCGCAGTTTACCGAGAAGATATTCATGGGTTTCCTCGACAAACGCCAACAGCGGCCGCAGTCCCGGTTTGCCGCGATGCTTTGGATTGTGGCCCTTGCGAGCACCTTGAGCCTGTCCGTAGACGGTTTTTACCGTGGTGTCGATGTTGACCCGGATCCGGGCATATCTCAGACCGCACAGCTGCCAGACCCTCTCGCGCAGGATGCTCATCACCTTGACCAGGGATCTGGCCTGATTGATCCCCAGGCTGTCCAGGTAACGCCAGAAGGTGCTGGCCGCCGGCAGCCGATTGAGTCGGAAAAAACCGCAAAGCATGGCATCGAGTCTAACGTAGACAAAGTGCCAGATCCGGTTAAACCCTATAAATAGTAGCATCAGAATGCCCACCATCATCAGAAAGTGTCCCAGCTTGGGATCGCGGGATGGGGGCCGGTAAGCAAAGTGAAAAATTTCCCGAAAACCGACCAGATCGATAAATTTGATCAGCGCCAAAAGCCCGCCAAATGGACTCAACTGTTCGCTGCAGGTCTCGTAAGCCGTAGAAGCGTTGATTTTTCTGGGCCTCGGCCGCTTCTCATAAAACCCTTTACGGCCGCGGTTTTTCCTGCTAACTTTTTTTCGTACTTTTACCATCTGGGTACCTCCTGTCTTAGCGGTTCAGGTTCGGCAAAACCGTTGCTATGACAGTGTTCCCAGATGGTTTTTTATTTTTCAAGAACTATCTGATGCAAGATCGAGGTATTAAATCAAACAATCGTAACTTTCCCTTTCATGGAGTCTTGATTTGAGAAACACAGTATGTGCAAGATCTATATCGTAGAAAAGAATCATCCGTTGTGTACATGGTCATCATCATATTTAATATTTATCTCATATTTTGGCTAGAAACAAAATAATGATGTTTTCATCTGGAATGAAGCAAATACAATATCGCATTTAGTCCGTAGTATGAAACTGTGGTGCCGAAATATTGCTTTATGAGATATAAAATCATTAGGAAATGCGAGATACAGGCATTAAATCGTTCACAATTTTGGGCATGATGGTCCGGCAAGATCAACGATAGGAGCGTCTTGGTGTACAAGTTATACTAGGACCGTAAAAGTAGCAAGCATTAAGAATCGAGCAAAATTGGAGCTTTAAGTAAACTAATTCTTGTGACTCACCGGTTGTTATAAAATCTATGAAATATTCATGTTTTATTTATATCTAGTCATGTGAATCAATTAGTGGTAATTCTAGTAGGGAAATTAGGAAAAATACCTGTATTCCCTATTGTACACAATACAATGGAGTTTGTCTATAATAGGAGCAAACATGATCCTTGTATATATTTGAATAGATTTGTTAACATGATTATTTTTAAAATGGCCGATCGAATTATAGTGGTTTCTGAAGAAGAAAAACAAATGATTCTAAGGTATTTTCGTTTGCACTATTATAAGATAATTGTCGTGAGAAATGGGAAATGTATGACAAAAATACCGTACTTTCGGTTGATATAAATAACGAATTCCGAAATCAGAAGGTAAACTAAAAGGAGTAGCAGTAGGTAGATTTTACTACCAAAAAGGCATAGATATACTATCAATGCAATTGCTAAATTGCATAATGACGGTTTTGCATATTTTATATTGATCGTAGGCGAGGGGGCTGAAAAGGTTAAATTAGAAAAAATGGTGAGGATTAAATGTATGTTCAGTTGTAAAGTTTTTAGGTATAGGGAAAGATGTAAGAAGCCTGATGATGGCATCTGATATTTTTTTGATGCCATTAATATATGAAGGACTGTCGATCGAAATGATAGAGTCTATGGCGATAGGCCTCCGAATAGGAGCATCAGATGCCCCTGGACTTCGATATTATATTAAGAATAATAAGAATGGCCTTATGTTTCCGTAGAAAATTATGTAGTGATGCAGAATGTATAAAACATTTGACAAACGATAAAAAGTTAAGAGAAAAGCTTGGAAAAGGCGCGTGAGCCACTTTTGAACGAAACTTTAACTTAAACCGGAATATCGAATTGCTTAAGAAATTTATCATCTGTATAGTACACTGGATAAAGAGGTAAAGATATATTGATGAATAGTATTGTAAAACTGTATAGCATAGCTCACTCGCTATATAAAAATAGAATACCAGTTGCTCCGCATTTAATTACATGGTTTATAAGGCGATATTACAATGCAGACATTCCGCATGCTTTGGAAGCTGGAGAGAATTTGCACTTGGGACATGCTGGTTTGGGCATAATAATACACCCTCGCAGCGTTATAGGTCGCAATGTGACAATTGCACAACATGTTACTATCGGAGGAAATAAAGGAAGTATCGGTGTTCCAAAGATTGGGAATAATGTTTATATTGGTCCGGGTGCAAAAGTTTTAGGGGAAATCTGTATTGGAAATAATGTAATTGTTGGTGCAAACGCTGTAGTATTAAAATCAGTAGAAAATAATGTAGTAGTTGTAGGAGTGCCAGCAAAAATAGTACGACGAATAACCAAACGAGACACATACCCAAGCAAATAAAGAAAAAAAATAGGGTTATATGTCAACGGGGCATGTTCATGGAAATTATTAAATGTATATTTTGTAATCTCAATAGCAATGAAGTTGTTATCGACGAAAATGGTTATAAGGGTTAAAAGTGCCAAAATTGTGGACTCATATACATTTCGCGTAGACCTAAGGAGTCTGATGCAATCAATATATACAATTGCAATATTAAAGATGCAGAGAACCACATAGGATTTGGTGGAATCAAAAGACTCCATGCAAGACATACATTGAAAAAGGTAATGAAGTATAAGAAGAAAGGAAATATATTAGAATTAGGGGCAGGGGGAGGGTATTTTTTAAGAGAAGCCGAGAACTATGGTTTTAAAGTATTTGCAATAGAGTTAAACAAAATTAAGAAATCGTATATATGTAACTATTTAAAATATCCACTGCGAAAGCGAGCCATTAAGCAGAAACTCGTTCGAAGGGAAACTATTTGATATAATCTACAGTTGCGACGTATTGAATCATTTTTATAATCCGATTGATGAATTTAAAAAAGCTTATGAAAGACTTAATAACAACGGATTACTCGTCTTTGAAACTGGAAATATTGCCGATAAAAAATCAAAATATTACGACTACATCAATGGTTTCTGATATCCTGGGCATTTATTTATTTTTGGTGAATTGTCAATTAACAAATTATTAGAATCATCTGGCTTTGTTAGTCTGAAGATTTATAAATACACGAAAGTTGCGCAATTGTTATTACATAAATATCTTTCGAGACACGGAGGTATAGTAAAAGTTAATAAAAGAATCAATCAAGGGTCTAATAATATATTTGAATTTACGAAAAGAACTGAATTAATATTAAAAGATCGAATAAAGTTGGACATAAGAATTTTCTACCGTTATATAATATACTTTTTGAAATATAAGTTAGGAGCATTAATGCCAAAATCGGGGCATTTACAGACAGTAATTATTATTGCAAAATAAAAAGTTTAGAATAGAAGGTAAAGTAAATAACGTAAAAAAGTCAAATTGTATGAAAAGAAATATTATTTATATAACTACAACCCTTCCGTCTTTAACGTTGACTTTTGTTTATAGAGAAATAAAAGAGTTGAGTAACAGGGAATTTAATATTATTACGATTTCAATGGGAAAGCCTAAAAAGAATGAAATTTCAAACGAAGCAAAACATATTTATGAATCGACTCATTATCTCGATCAAACAAGTATAATAAAAAAACTAATATCGCAATTATCAATTATAAGAAAAAAACCAATACATTGGTTAAAGTTATTACTTACTGGTATTTTTGAAAAAGAAGTAAGAGGATTTAGAGATCGTGTAAGAATTATTTATCATTTCTTGGATGCAGGTTATCTATTTAGTAGATATAAAAATAAAAATATAAATCACATTCATGCCCATTTTTTAACTGGACCTACTTCTATTGCATTTTTTTTATCAAAGTATCTTAATATTAATTTCAGTTTCACAATGCATGCTTCTTCTATTTTTATCGACCCAATAATGCTAAAAAATAAATTAGTAGAATGTTCGAATGCTGTAACAATTTCTAATTACAACAAAAAATATCTGATTGAAAAATACGGTATTAAGTTTAAAAATAAGATACATGTTATTCACTGTGGACTTGATTTAAAAGAATACAAACCAGAAAAAAAATTGAAGATAAAACCTATAATAATTTTGGGTGTTGGCCAATTAGTAAAAAGAAAAGGATTCCGTTATCTTGTTGAAGCTTGTTATCACCTTAAAGAAAAAAAGATTAAATTCGAATGTATAATTGTTGGAAGTGGTTCTGAATGTGGTGATCTTCAGAATAAAATAAAAAGTTACAAACTCGAGAAATATGTAAAGTTAATCGGCAGGCAAACACAAGAATTTGTTAAAGAGATATTAAATAAAACAAGTATATTTGTATTGCCATCAATTGTAACCGATGAGGGAGGCAGAGAAGGTATACCAGTAGCTTTAATGGAAGCCATGGCAATGCAAATACCAGTCATTTCCACGAAAACAGTTGGTATTCCAGAGTTAATTACAGATAAAAATGAAGGGTATCTAGTTGATCAAAAAGATGGTAAAAAATTAGCAAACGCAATTGAAATACTAATAAAATCCCCGGAAATTGCAATGTTAATGGGAGTCAAAGGGAGAAAAAAAATACAAAAAGAATTCAATATCATAAAAACAACTGAGCTATTGATACCAATATTATCTGAATAATTGTTGGAATATATTTACAAGAAATTACATGAAAATATCAATAAAACTAATCGATATATTCTATGATAATCAATAAATATATTTGGAGCTTAATAAATATTGGTGCACTAAACATTCTAAAAAAAATTATCTGGCGCTTGATAATATATAAAAAAATAATTTATTATAACCGCAAGATTTTAAGAGATAATACAATAAAAAACAACGAAACTCAAAGAAAAAGAATCACTTTTACAAATCCGAATTATTTAAAAGAAACTACAGAAATAAATAACCAAGCAGTTATTCAAGAAGCGGACAATATATTAATTGATATATACCACGTCCATGATCACGGAAATATCAAATGGATAAAGAATACAAAACCATGGAAGGATTGGGAGCAAAATTTTGTAAGATCATTCCATAGACACGACTTTCTGATAACATTATTACGTGCATATGCATATACAAAAGAAGAGAAATATCGTTTATTTATAAATGAACTAATTGAGATTTTACCGCGTTGTTATCCTATCGAATGGTTATAAAGTACGATAAAGCAATAGACATAGCCATACGTTTCTTGAATTGGTCTTCAGTTTGCAACCTTATAGGTAAATGTACTTGGTCAAATTCGGAACTTTACTATTGGTACACTCAAATAGAGTGGATAAGAACAAAGTTGAGTCCTGGTGGAAACCATAGGCTTCTGGAAGGATTAGCGCTATTTGCCGCAGGAGTTTTTTTCTACGAAATAAAGCAATCGAATATTTGGATATCTCAAGGTAAAAAAATTTTACTAAATGAAATTAATCATCAAGTACATGACGACGGAGTTCATGCTGAACAATCGATGTACTACCACCAAGTATGTACAACACATTTTTTAAAATTTGTAGTTATTTGTCATCGTTTAGACCAAAAACTACGCGAATCATTTGAAACAAAATTCGTAAAAATGCTAAACTATGTCTGGATGACACAAAAACCCGATGGATCACATCCTATGGTAGGTGACGGAGACCAGCTTTTAAGTGAAGAGAGAGAGAACACTGGGAAAGTCGTGCTTTAATACCTTTTTATTCGCGAAACATATTGCTTAGGAAAAAAATTAAAAAAAAATGCTCAGATTCTTTAAAATGGTTTTTGTCAGATAATGACAGTTTAAGAATAGAAGATAAAGAATATAATTCAAAAAGAAAAACAAAAATATACCCTTTTGGGAAACACGTAGTTCTGAGAAATGAAAGAGAACAATATTTATTCTTCAATTGTGGTGAATTCGGATTTAAACGATGGCCCAATCATGGGCACGCAGACGCACTTAGCGTTGAAATCTGTATGAATGGAAAAACTGTTGTAATGGATCCTGGAGGATATGCTTATAAAAATGATGACATAAGAAAGTTCATTAGAGGGACACCTGCACACAGCACAGTAGTCTTAAATGAGCGTGATCAAAGTCAGATCTATGGCGTATTCGGAGTTGGAAAAACTGCCAATGTAGATATTTTAAACTACCAATCAACTGAAGAAATTGATTCTGTTGCTGCCATACATAATGGTTATTATCCAGTTAAGCATATGAGGAAAATATATTATATTAAAGACAGAATGGAATGTTTTATAATTTATGACAAGATTGAGGGAAAAAGAGAACATAAAGTCAGTCTCAGATACCACTTATCACCTGATTTAGTTTATAAAATAAACAAAAGAGATGAATACGAACTTTATTTAAAGAATGAGCATATTTGCTCTATGATATTAAGCGCTGATAAACCCTTTAGAATACAACACTTTAGAGGTAAAAAAGATGGTAAAATCCATAGTATAATATCAGAAAAGACTAACAAAGTAACTCCATCAACTCTTTTGGAGTTGACTTTAGAATGTAAACTACCTTTAAATATAGTTACCATAGTGAGCTCTAAAAGAAAAATAGAATATACATTTAATTATGAACAGGCGCGTATACAAATAAGTTATCAAGATGAAAAAAAAATAATTATTTTAAATTAGCATAATACGAATTCAAATTATTAGAAGTGGCTTTTAAAAATATGTTTGTTCCATAATTTAAGACGTTACTCGTAGAATATCGAATATATACATCATGCGTTTGTCATGACTTTAAAAAAGGTTAAACTCTATTAATTATTACTCAAGTTTCGCACCCCAGAGCGGGCACACAACCAATAACAGCCTGCTCTAAGGCGTCAAAATAAGACTGAAAGTCTTCCTCGATTTAAAAAAGTTCAAAGATCTTTGAAAAACTGATCGTGTAGAGAAGGCGACCGACTCAATGCGATAATTAGCGCTGCCGGAATGAATTTCCATAAGCTGCTGCGGTTGGCAGCGGACTTTTTGCGCCGAATTTTCTGTTTGTTTCTATTCTTTCAAAGAGCAAAAATCTTTCGATTTGCTGACGTTTAAAGGGTTTTTCAGGATCAACTAATTAATGGTAATTTTAATTTACATTAAATAAAATTTAGATTGTGAAGTATTGGAGTATTAGATAAATGCCATGGTTTAAGGCATACATCAATAATATAAAAATACAGGATAACAGCCATCTAAGGTTGGTTATTACTGTGGTCGCTGTATTAATTGTTTCGCGCGTTGCGGCATTTAGTTTTACTCCGGAAACATTCAGTTTCAAATCTTATTATCATGATGACTATTGGAGAATCGCTGTTAACCTCTTTGAAGGAAAAGGCTATACTATTATTCCCGGCTTTCCGACTACTTTAAGAGGTCCAGTTAATTCCATAATTTGGTATGCTGCTATATACCTATTTGGTAAAGAGCCATCTATGATAATCACTTTAACCCTATGGTCTTTTGAAATAGGTACTGTCATACTTATCTATATTATTACTCATTACCTATCAAAAGATAAATTTGCATGTTTAATAGCCTCACTCTTATTCGCATTTAGTATTCCAAATGCCCTACTGACACTGGGTACCTTTAGTGAGCCAATATTTACTTTATTGCTATTAGTAACTTTTTATATTTTTCTCCGACTTTTGGATGATGAACGATATGTCTCATGCTTACTTTTAGGAATTAGTATTGGATTGACAACACTAACTAGAAGTACTGGGATATTATTGCTGGTTACATATCTCTTTATCCTGGCTATTTCGAAATTTAAGAAAAAGAAATATTATTAAAACAAACAATGCTCATTATTATTGCTTTCATTATTACTACGAGTCCTTGGATATTACGTAATCTACTTGTATTTAAACACCCTATTATCGGTAGTGCCCATACTGGTTGGGCTATGTTGCAAACATATAATGAATTAGATAAAAAAGATTTTTGGAAATATACAAAAGCGAAAGATATTAGAAAAATATTAATAGCACGTTTAAGTAATAGCCAGGAAGCCAAAAAATTTGATCATACTAATTTTCATGGGTTTTTAATATCTAAAAAAATTGATGAATACCACCTTGGCAAGATCTGCAAAGATATAGCAATAGAAAAAATAGCGAAGCATCCTGCTAAGGCAGCTGCACTGATCGCTATTCGACATATTACTTTTTGGACAAATATTATGTTGGGAACATTCCTTATTAACAAAAAAGCATTAATTGTCGCAATACCCAATTTATTTTTTCTCCTTATTTTAGGATTATATTTTTTCAAAAATAAGAAAGTAATAAATATAATAACAGTCATAACTATTATATCAGTATTTACTGTCGCACATGCTTTTGTCATTGCTCACTGGCGTTTGAGTACACCACTTTTACCATTGCTTTTTATAATAACTGGGATGTGGACCAGTCAGAAAACAAAAATAATAATAAGAAATCTTACTAAAGAGTAAAAAAATCTATAGACATTACGAAAAAAGAATGTAACGAAAGTCGAAAGTCCAGAAAAAAGATGCGATTTTGGCCGGAAGCTTCTTGAAACTGCGACATATACAAATCACAGCTTTCTTTAATTAGGGCTTCCTGAAATACAAATAACGTATTGAAAAATTGAGCTATTTATGCGATAAATCATTACTCAAGTTTCGCACCCCAGAGCGGGCACACAACCAATAACAGCCTGCTCTAAGGCGTCAAAATAGGACTGAAAGTCTTCCTCGATTTTAAAAAGTTCAAAGATCTTTGAAAAACTGATCGAAAAAAGGCTGCGAAAGAACTGCCACAATCTTTGGACGTAGGTGATTTGGGCAGCCTCATCAGCCAGATGCTCGAATAGCATTTTCTTCGATCCTGTGTTTTCTGCTTCGTTAAGATGGCTTAAGACCGCGTAACGCAATAAGCTGAGAGTGGCAGCGAACACCTGGGCTTCAAAACTCTGGCTCTGCTCTTTACCAAGCCCCAGCAATTGTTTGCATTCTTTGAAGCAGACTTCGGTCGCCCAGCGTTTGGTATAGTGCTTGATGATCGTGGCCGAGTGCAGGCTCAGATCCGTTGATAAAAAGGCCACCCACTTAGGCTGTTCACAGCGCTTTTTTCCCTTTTCAGATTCAGCCTCAGGTTCTTTGTAGCCCTTAGCAAATACGATCACCACCGGTTGGTCGCTGCTTGGCATGGTCACGGTCACCCGTTTTAGCAACAAGCCGGTGCGCTTACTCTTTTGAAGCTGGCTTTTGACCTTTTGGTATAATGCCGACAGCTGGTATTTTTTACCTTTATATCCATACTTGGTCTTGCTGTCTTTTAGACGGCAGATCGCATGCGGTGCGTCATCGAGTCTGCGGATGGCACTGATCATAGATGGCCAGGCATACCAACTATCGAAAAGCAGGTAGTCGGCTCTAAATCCGCAGGCAAGTGCACGGCGGATCAATTGCTGGGCGAGATCCAGCTTGGTGCCGGTTGCCGCCTCGTAACTGCGCTGACCGCTGATGCTGCGCGGATCACCGATCACCGTATCGGGGCTCTTGGCATGCCGGGTTGAACTGAACCAGAAGCTAAAGTCCAGCGGATAGTATCCGGTGGACGACAACAACCCGAGCTTAACCAAACAGTAACCCAAAACGGACCGACCGCGACTGTGATCGTAAATGTAGCTGACGTTCTGCATATACCGACCACGCTTGGGCAACACGGTATCGTCGATAACAAAGAACTTTTCGCCATCCGGTGTCGGATGTTTTTTAAAGAGTTCTTTCAGAAATTTATAGGTAAAACTGCGCCATCGAAAAGCGCTTTGTTTGAACCGATAGAAAGTATCTTTACCGCTGGGTGACCACTGCCGCCAGCCCTTAGAGCAAAAGCAGTGAATCGTGTTGAGCTTGAGCAGCGGCAGCATGAACAAGACAAAGAACAGATGCGATGCGGGATATCCATCCTTTTTGATGATATTGTTGCGTCGCAGCCAGGTTTTGAGCCTCAATGACACGAGCAAGCGGTCAATTTTGGATTCAAATTGATTTTGGCTGTTTCGCAGATAATTTTCAATTTCTCCTTTGAACTTTTTGCACTTTGTGCTAAACATGTAATCGGGCTCCTTTTGTGATTTTTGTTAATTATCCCAATTACATGTATATCACAGAAGTGAGCCCTTTTCTATTGTGAAGTAGTTTTAACGGAAGTAATTTATTCAGCTAAGTGCCCGTTTGGGGTGCGAAACGTGAGTCATTAGTAAAGTGAAAAAAAAATCGCCTCATATCCCCAAAAACCCTTGCACTTTATCCGGTCCTATCATGTATCGACACAATCAAAAACAACTGGAATTTGAAGATTTCGTTTTGCCTTTCGGCGGAAAGCTGCGCAGCGACAATCGATGGGTGAAGTTGGCCAAGTTCATCGCCTGGGATGAATTTGAGCATGCCTACTGCAAAGCTTTCACCAATTCAGGATTAGGTCCTCCGGCCAAATCGGTACGAGTCGCTCTGGGCGCTCTGATCATCAAAGAGCGTCTCGGCACCAGCGATGAGGAGACCGTTGAGCAGATCCGGGAGAATCCGTACCTGCAGTATTTTCTGGGCTACAAGGAGTACAGGGACGATAAACCCTTCGATCCGTCGCTTTTCGTCTATTTTCGCAAACGATTCGGGAAGAAGAAATTGGCCAAGATTAATGAAGTGATTGCCCGCAAAGCCTTTGAAGAAGAAAAGAAAGCATCAGAAGTCAAGAGGCCGAATGACAGCGATGACGATCCAGGTGGCGGCGCATCTTCCAACCGAGGAAAATTGCTTGTGGATGCCACCTGCACACCGGCGGACATCACTTTTCCGACCGATCTGAAACTATTAAACAGAGCCCGCGAGAAGAGTGAAGAGATCATCGATATTTTGCATAAACCACTTAAGGGAATGCAAAGTAAACCGCGCACGTATCGCAAGATTGCCCGGAAAGCGTTTCTTTCAGCGGCCAAGAGCAAACGGTTATCAAAGAGCAAGAGACGCAAGGCACTACGGAAGCAGTTGGGGTATCTGAGGCGCAATTTGAAAAGTATTGCAAGGCTATCCTGTCACACCCCCCTAACGAAACTTAGTCATCGTCAGTATAAGAATCTGCTGGTCATCCATGAAGTCTATCGGCAACAGAGGTGGATGTATGCACATCGTGATTGCCGGATCGATGATCGCATTGTCAGTGTTTCACAGCCCCATGTGCGGCCCATCAAACGCGGCAAAGCAGGGGCAGCCACCGAATTTGGGGCCAAGGTGTCGGTGAGCCTCATCGATGGGTTTTCGTTTGTAGATCGCATCAGTTGGGATGCCTATAACGAATCGGCAGAATTGATTGGTCAGATCAAAGCCTATCGCAAGCGCTTTGGCTCGTTATCCGGTATCCGTTCACGCGGACAAGATCTACCGCACCCGAGACAACCGCAGGTATTGCAAAAAGCATGGCATTCGTCTTTCGGGTCCGCCGCTGGGCCGGCCTCCGGCGCATGTTGAAAAGCGGCAAGAAGTTAAACGGCAAACGCGCCAGGATGAGCTTGATCGGATACCGATTGAGGGCAAGTTCGGTCAGGGTAAACGGCGCTTCAGTTTGGGCAGGATCATGTGTAAGCTGGCTTTGACATCCGAGACGGCGATCACGGTGGCCTTTTTGGTGATGAATCTGGAGAAGTGGCTGAAAAGCCATTTTTTTGCTGCCTTTTACGTCTTGATGATGAAAATATGTGCCCCTGAGGTCGTAAAACAACCGATTTGACGCGTCCACTGAGTATCCGATGTCAGGGTTGCTATGTACTCAAATGCATCTGCCAGATGTCAGGGGCCGATTTTTATATGAATTAGGGTCGTTTCCCAATTATTCAGGAAGCCCTAATTAGACCGGTTTACCTATTCACTGGCGAACGACACCGTTGGTTTTAAAATGATTTCATAGCTGTTCGGTTGGATTCAAGTCCGGTGAATACGACGGCAAAACGTAAATTCCTAAACGACCTTCGAAGGATTCAACGGTAGTGTCCAGAGTTTCACAATCTCTATTTTTTCACAGCTTATCAACCTAAAGGTTCGGAACCTATCACTACGCCATACTCGCTGAACAGCTCGAGCGCAAATCTTTATTATGGCATCGCGAATAAACTTTCTTCCATCAAGTTTTTCCGCGATAGAGAACATAAGTATTTGAAAAAAAGTTTCTAAACGCTTTTTCACTTATTATTAAATACACTATTAAGAAATAGTGAGTAAATAGAAAAAAGAATAGAAAAAGAAATTGAAATATTATTTGATGTAAAATATTTTAATACACTTCGTAAATTCAACAATAAAATACTATAAACTTCTAAAATAGAAATATTATTTTGCACAAATGATATTGTAAAAAAAAAAGGAAATATAATGAATAAAATTGTTAAGCTTAGCATCGTCATTCCGTGTTACAACGAACAAAATACTTTAGAAGAGTGTGTGAAAAGAGTATTAGAAATTCGTGATAACTTTTTAGAGATAGAGATAATTATTGTAGATGATGGATCAACAGACAGCAGTAGAGAAATTATTGAAAACCTTTCTAAAAAGCATAAAGAAATAATAACAGTACAACACGACGTAAATCAAGGCAAAGGCGCTGCTTTAAGAACTGGCTTTAGAAATGTAAAAGGGGAATTTGTGGCAGTCCAAGATGCAGATCTGGAATATGATCCCAAGGAACTTATACAGTTGCTAATACCCTTGATAGAAAATAAAGCTGATATTGTGTTCGGTTCAAGGTTTTTATCATCTGGTGCGCATAGAGTTCTATATTTCTGGCATTCGCTTGGGAACCGTTTCTTAACATTTTTATCTAACATGTTCACTGATTTAAATCTTACAGATATGGAAACCTGCTATAAAGTCTTTAAATCAGAAATTATTAAAAAAGTTGACATCAAAGAAAATCGGTTTGGGTTCGAACCTGAAATAGTCGCTAAAATTGCCCATATGCGATTAAGAATTTATGAAATGGGTATATCTTACTATGCCCGTACTTACTCGGAAGGAAAAAAAATTGGTTGGAAGGATGGCATACGTGCAATCTATTGCATATTCAGGTACAACGCCCATAAAGCTCCAGTACCGATCCAACTTTTTTTATACACAATGATCGGTGGATTTGCTGCTATTATTAATGTTATTAACTTCACTCTTTTATTTTACGGCACAAAAAATATATTTATTTCTGTATCAGTAGCATTTATAATCGCTGCAATAGTCAATTATTTGCTGTGCATTTTGGTTTTGTTCCGACATAAGGCGAGGTGGAATTTGTCTATTGAGTTGCTGATATACATATTTGTAGTAGCTATATGTGGCATACTTGATTTGGTAATCACCAAAAGTTTAATCTTAATGCAGATTAGTCCGATACTATCAAAAATTATTGCGACCGCTTCAGGTCTTATTTTTAATTTCATGGGGCGTCGCTATTTTGTTTTTCCGGAAGCGAAAAGCGGACCTTGGAAACCACAAGAAGGATCAGGTTGAACCGTAAAAAATAATATAGAATAAATCACTTTATTGCCCAACAAAATACATAACTTTTTTAAAATTATGTTAAAGAATATTGATTTTAGATATAAAATATTTTAATTCAACCATCTTTATAAATATACGCATCATTTTGATAAAATAAAAATTAGCATCAAAATTTTCGTTAATACATTTCCTCCTCAAAGGTACGGAGGTCGATACAAGTAAATCTGGGAATAGAATGAAAAAAATATTTGTCACTTGGGCTTCCTATTCTGGTAGAAGCCATAATTTAGCAAACCATTTTGATGCAAAATGCATATATGTGTACCCTTTTAGATCGAAGAGAAATATATGCAGATCAGGTCTCCGCTATTTAATTTCATTTTTTATGACATTGCAGATCTTGCATAGAGAAAAAGCTGATATAGTATTTGCTCTAAACCAACCATTACCGCTACTATTAGCTATATATCTTTTCAAAAAAATAACCGGTACAAAGTACATTTTAGATTCACACTCGAATCCATTTAATAATCCTAGCCTATCATGGCAAAGACCGTTTTACCGGTTTTTTGCGTCGAGGGCTTTTATTAATATAAACACTAATAATCATCATAAAAGATTGGTGCAATCCTGGGGAGGAAGGTCATACGTGATAAGTGATGTTCCGATAGAATTCAATGATACTTATCCCATGAAAGAAGTTAGTAAAAAAAGCATAGCTGTAGTTGCATCATTCGATTATGATGAGCCAATACACTTGATTTGGAAAGCCGCAAAACAATTAACCGATGTGCAATTTTTTGTTACTGGAAATTATAATAAAGCGAAAAAAAAATTACCTATGGCACTCCCAGCTAATATCAAATTATTAGGATTTATTTCGAGACACAAATATATTGGCCTTTTAAAATCAGTCAAAGCTGTGATGGCTCTAACAATAAGAGATAACACCATGCAAAGAGGTGGATATGAGGCTCTATCATTAGAAAAACCAATAATTACATCTGATTGGGAAATATTACGTGAGAGTTTCGGAGAAGGAGCTGTTTATGTATTAAATAGATCTGAAAGTATTGTTACGGAGGTTAATAGACTTTTCAATAATTATGATTTCTATAAAAAAAAGTAATAAAACAAAAAAAAGAAAGAAAAAAATACTTTGAAAGAACAAAAAAATTAATAAACCGCGAAATAGCTAAAATATCTCAATCTTAAGAGTTTAGTTTGTCTTTGTAACGCGAAACAGTCCATTAGTTGTTTAGATGTAAAATTGCTGAAATAAAATGTATATTTAAAAAATTTTATTTTTTGATGTTATATTAAGAGTTTTTAGGAGAACTTATCCATGAATATAAGTGTATTTGGGCTAGGATATGTCGGTGCAATTACTGCAGCATGTTTGGCGGACAACGGTCATTATGTCATAGGCGTTGATACCGATGAATATAAAGTAAATATGATAAACAAAGGTGAATCGCCGATAATTGAAAAAGGTATAGAAGATTTGATCTTTAAGAATTATAATGAAGACCGCTTAAAGGCCACAACGAATGCATTTAAAGCAATAAAGGATTCAGAAATTTCACTCATATGCGTAGGCACACCGTCTCTTAGAAACGGTAAACTTGATCTATATTTTGTAAAAAGAGTAAGCAAGCATATAGGGAAAGCATTAAATCAAAAGTCTGAATATCATATCGTAGTCGTTCGATCGACTGTACTTCCAGGAACCGTAGAAGGGGTTGTTTTGCCTAATCTGGAAAAACACTCAAAAAAAATAAGTGGAAAGCATTTCGGTGTAGTCTTCAATCCAGAATTTCTTAGAGAAGCTACAGCTGTAAATGATTTTTATAATCCTCCTAAAATCGTGATAGGACAAATAAAGAAAGAAGATGGTGAAAAAGTCAGGCATTTGTATGACGGCATTCAATCGCCAATTATTTACACCAATATTAAAATCGCTGAGTTGGTGAAATATTGCGATAATGCCTTTCATGCTTTGAAAATATCATTTGCCAACGAAATAGGGACGATTTGCAAGCGACTCGGGATAGATTCACATTTAGTAATGGATATTTTCTGTCAAGATACTATTTTGAATTTATCTCCAACTTATTTGAAACCCGGTTACGCTTTTGGAGGATCTTGCCTTCCGAAAGATTTAAGGGCTATTAGCTACTTCGCAAGACATAATGACATCGATTTGCCAGTTCTTAATTCTATTATTAATAGCAACAATAGCCAAGTCATTAATGCATTAGAACTAATTAAGAATAAAAGAAGAAAAAAGATAGGGTTTCTCGGGTTTGCATTCAAAGCCGGAACAGATGATTTGAGAGAATCGCCCGTTGTGACACTAATCGAAACACTGCTTGGTCAGGGTTATGAAATACAAATATATGATAAAAGTGTAAACCTCTCTTTTCTTAGAGGTACTAACAAGAAATATATTGAAGAACGAATACCCCATGTAGCCTCGCTTATAAGAGAAAACATAAAAGATATAATTAAATTTGCGGAAGTATTAGTTATTGGTAATAAAGAAAAAGAGTTTGAGAAAGTTTTAAAAAAAGCATCAAAAAATCAAGTTATTATAGACCTGGTTAGAATATCTGACAACGTACAAACTTTTGCAAATTACGAAGGAATATCTTGGTGATACTATGCTGGAAAAATAATGAAAAGTACGAGTAAAAAGCATCAGGCAAAAAAAAAAGAAAAAAATTATCAGGATTCAATACAATGATATCAATTATAGAGCCTGTCCGACAACTCCCTCATCTTGGGATGTAGAACAGGGAGCAGAGTCAGAGATAAAAAACCGTAAAAAATACTGACAACACATTGAATAAATTATAAATAAATGTTATATAAGCTCCTGGATTTCAATCAGGAGGCATTTGGTTTGAAGATACCCACACCGCGCAATCTCCGGCCATACAATCAGGAACAGATGCAGCTTTTTTCGCCAAGTGTTCAAAGCCTTATCGAGGCCGACGACCTGTGCATGGTGGTCAATGATGTCGTTAAAACGCTGGATCTTTCCTGTTTGTACAAGAAAGTCGCCACCGAAGGCAATCCGGCCTATCATCCGGCGATGATGCTTAAGATTTATTTTTATGCTTATGCCAGGGGAATATTCAGTTCCCGCAGGATTGCCCAAGCGCTCAAAGAGAACATCGCCTTTATTTTTCTGGCCGCATGGCAAAAGCCAAATTTTCGCACCATCAGCGATTTTACTAATACGGCAAATAAATATACCAAATACTTCTCTTTTATGGTATAGCATCGTGTATGGAAAAGACAGATACACGAAAGCTGAAACCAGAAGTGCAACAAGAGCTCCGCAATCAGGCCATCAGGCTTCGTAAATCAGGGATGGCCTACAAGCAAATCGGCGAGATCGTTGGCGTTCATCCTACCAATGTGTGCAAGTGGTGGAAAGCCTACGAACAGGGTGGCAAAAAGGCGGTCAGACATAAAAAGCGAGGTCGCCGCAAAGGTGATTGCCGCACACTGACCAAAGATCAGGAGCGTGAGCTTCAACGCGCGATCAAAGATCGATGCCCTGATCAATTGAAACTGCCGTTTTCCTTGTGGACACGCATTGCGGTCCAACAGTTGGTCAAACAATTGTATGCGATTCAAATGCCCATTCGAACGGTCGGAGAATATTTGAAGCGCTGGGGATTTACCCCGCAGAAGCCGTTAACCAGGGCATATGAAAAGAACCCGCAAGCCATTAAACAATGGTTAGGCGAATCGTATCCCGCTATTGCCGATCGGGCCAAAACAGAAGACGCCGAGATTCATTGGGGCGATGAAACCGGGTTGCTGAACAACGCCTATTACCATCGCAGTTACGCCCCTGCCGGCAAAACACCGGCAATCCAGATGCCGGCTAAGCGTGAGCGGGTGTCAATGATATCGACTGTGACCAACCAAGGCAAAATTCGTTTCATGTTGTATGAAGATGCCATGAATGCCAAAACGTTGATCCGGTTCATGACCCGCTTGATTAAAGATGCCGACCGGAAAGTTTTTTTAATTTTAGATAATTTGCGAACCCATCATAGTAAGCCAGTTCGAGAATGGCTTGAAGATCACAAGCATGAAATTGAAGTGTTCTTCCTGCCATCCTATTCACCGGAACTGAACCCTGATGAATATTTGAACCGCGATCTGAAACTCAATGTTCATAGTGGCATGCCAGCACGAACAAAATTACAATTGAAACGAAAAACTATCGGCCACTTGCGCAAGCTTCAAAAGTTGCCCAAAAGAATAATGAAATACTTCAAAGACCCCAACATTGCTTATGCTGCATAGTTGGTGTGTTTAATTGCCATAGTAATAGAAAGAACAACCTCAAAGAGCTGGGCCTGCTGTTTGCCCAGATCGTTCAGCTGTGCCGGCAGCTGGGCATGGTCAAGCTGTGCCATATTGCCATTGACGGTACCAAGATCAAAGCCAACGCCTCTGAGGCCAGTACCTACGATCGCGAGCGGATCGAAAAAGAGATCAAGCGCTGGCTGGAGAAAGCCGAGGCCATCGATCAGCAGGAAGACGCCCTATACGGTCCGGATAAAACCGGCGATGAACTTCCAGAAGACATCCGTGATCCGGAGAAACGGATCAAAAAGCTCAAAGAACTGAAGAAGAAGCTGGATGCCGGCGGCAGCGAAAAAATCAACAAAACAGATCCTGACGCGGTTTTCATGAAAACCACAAATGGCATCAAAACATCATACAATGCCCAGGCGGCCGTGGATACCGAGCATCAGGTCATAGTGGCCGCCGATGTCACCAATGACGCCGCTGATGTCGATCAGCTTTTGCCGATGGTCGAGCAGACACAAGAGAACACCTCCGGGAAAGTTAAAGAGTGCAGCGCCGACTCCGGATACAGTTCCGGTGAGAACTTAAAGGCGATGGCCACGCGTGAAATTGACGCCTACATCCCGGATCGCGAGTATCAGGCGCAGCAGTTCGGCAAACCGGTAGGTGACTTTGACAAAGAAAGCTTTGTCTATGACCAGCGGCGCGACTGCTACATCTGCGTTGAAGGAGAGGAGCTTCATTTTTCTGAACTTCAAAAGCGAAAGAAAAAGGAACCGCTGAGGATCTACCGGGGCAGAACCTGCCAGGCATGCCGGTTTTTCGGCTTTTGCACCACAAGCAAGACCGGCCGAAGCATATCGCGTCATCCCTATGAGAAAGAGCTACGGCAAATGCGCCGCAAACTGGATACCGAATCTGGCAAGGCGATTTATGGGAAACGCAAATATAGCGATGAGCCGCCTTTTGGACATATCCAATCGATTATGGGATTTACCGGCTTTCAGCTTCGCGGAAAGCAGAAAGTAACCGGAGAATTCAAACTGGTCTCTATTGCCCATAATTTGAGAAAAATCTAGCTCTATCTAAAAGCCAGCGGTAATAACCTGTCCGAAATGTGTCCTGCACCATGTTGTTGGTTCGATCCTTCCGTAGAGAATTAGATATTGAACGCGGTCCGGAAGTAATTTTGGTAAAAGGACCAACTAAATTATCCGCTTCTTAAAAATGACTGAATATCGGTCTGACCAATAAAAATATCGCTAAAAAGTTACAAGACAGACTCTTTACTATCGATTATAGAAAAAAGGACTTATTACTTTTATGCGTCAACTTTCTCAAAAACTAAAAGACGGAACAATGAAAATTATTGAAACACCCATGCCCGTGCTCAAGGCAGGAAATATTATTGTAAAAAATCACTACTCTTTTATCAGCGCCGGTTCAGAAGGCAGTACAGTTAAAGCGGCGAGGAAAGGATATTTAGGAAAAGCCAGAGAGAGACCGCAACAGGTTAAACAGGTTATTGATACACTCAAAACTCAAGGACCTATACAGACTTACCGTGCTGTTATGAAAAAACTAGATGCGTTTTCGCCACTTGGGTATTCAAGTGCTGGAGAGGTGATTGAAGTTCACGATGGGGTTAGTGGATTTCGCATTGGAGACCTCGTCGCCTGTGGTGGACTCACAGCATCACACGCCGAGGTAGTTAGCGTTCCTATCAGCCTATGCGTAAAATTAGAGCCAGACGCAGACCTTAAGCAGGCCACCTATAACACTTTAGGTGCGATAGCACTACAAGGCGTGCGGCAAGCAGAGTTAAGGCTCGGTGAGACCTGCTGTGTTATAGGACTTGGAATTTTAGGGCAATTAACCGCGATTCTTTTAAATATTTCTGGAGTGAAGGTTATTGGAGTTGATATTGATCCAGCAATGATAAAATTTGCAGGCGATCACGGCCTGGATATGGTTTTACAGCGTGAAGAATCTGGAATAGAGGATATGATTCTTCAATTCACGCAAGGGTATGGCTGCGATGGCGTCATTATCACTGCCGCTACTGAATCTTTAGACCCCATAAATTTCGCAGGTGCCATTGCAAGGAAAAAGGGAACAATTGTTGTTGTGGGTGCCGTACCAACTGGATTTGATAGGGAGCCGCATTTTTATAAGAAAGAGCTGCATATTAAAATGTCTTGTTCATATGGGCCTGGACGATATGACCTAAATTATGAAGAGAAAGGACTGGATTATCCATACGGTTATGTGCGGTGGACAGAAAACAGAAATATGGCTGCATTTCAAGATCTTATTTACAGAAAAAAAATTGATGTGAGTTACCTGACGACACATTCTTTTAAACTGGAAGAGGCGCCCACTGCTTATGAATTGATGATAACCAAATCCGAACCCTATGTCGGAATATTAATCGAGTACGACGTAAAGAAAAAGCCGAAAAGGGAAAAAATTGTAAACAAAATTCAGCCTAAAAGTAGTGGATCAAAATCTATTAACATAGGTTTCATCGGCGCAGGATCATACGCTCAAAGTTATATACTCCCGAATATCCCCAAAGGCGGAAATATTTCTCTAAAGGGGGTAATGACGGCGACCAGCACTGGTTCTCGTTCAGTATCTGATCGTTTCGGGTTTGAATTTTGTTCTGGGGATGACAAAGATATTCTGGAAAATGAAAATATCAATACTGTATTTATTGCTACACGACATGATTCTCATGCGGAATATGTGATAAAGGCGATAGAGTCAGGTAAACACGTTTTTGTTGAAAAACCACTTTGTTTAACAGCACAAGAGTTGGTTAAAATCGCCGACACATACGAATCAAATTTGAATTCAAGAGACACAGCGCAAATCATGATGGTCGGATACAATAGAAGGTTCTCACCTTTAGCACAGATTGCTAAAGAACAATTCGGCAATGGTCCGATGGCCATATTATATAGGATTAATGCCGGGTATATACCCAAGGATACTTGGATTCAAGATAAAGAGTTGGGTGGCGGTAGAATTGTCGGTGAAGTATGTCATTTTGTCGATTTTTTGACATATATAACAGGTTCTGCTCCGGTATCAGTTTTTGCTACAAATATGATTGAACCCAATAACCTAGATGATATACTCAATATTTCGCTGTCTTATAAAAATGGATCGATCGGAACTATTTGCTATTTTTCGAATGGGGATAAATGTTTACCGAAAGAACGCGTCGAAATATTCTGCAATGGTTGTGCAGCAGTAATTGAAGATTTTCGTAACTTATCCATATTTGAAAAAGGTAAACGCAAAAACAAAAAATTAATAACCCAAGATAAGGGCCAAAGAAATGAAGTCAAAAAATTTGTTGAAAATATTATGTCCGGTTGTAAAGAAGTAATACCATTTAAAGAAATTATAGATACATCAACGGTGACCTTCAAAATTATCGAGTCGATTCATGCAAGAAAGTGTGTCAACATATAGAGACAAAACACTAACCTGTATTATAAATACCAGTTGATGAAAAGTAAAAATAATCAGATAGAGAATGATATATGGCAAATAAAATAATGTTGGAAAGCCCTTCATGCGCAAATGATCATTATTAACACACTATGACAAAGATTAACCATCTTAAAAAATACAAATATATCTATTTTTTAGCCTTGACAACGGTTATTGGGTTTATAGCATTCTGGAGTAGTAATAGGGATCTTCCTGCTATTTCGCCATATCCAGACGGAAAGAACTTTGCATTCACGATCACCGCTGACCCCGACGGAAGCAACTTAGAAGAAAGTCAAGTAATATATGAATACATTGCTGATTTGGGAATGAGGACAACTATAGCTCTGTGGGTTAAGGATTCAAAGAGATCGACAGGCATTCCAGATATTGCTACAAGTCAAAATTATGGAGACTCATGTGAACGTATTGAATATTTGAGGTATATGCAAAAGCTACAACGCAAAGGATTTGAAGTCGCGCTCCACACTGTGACATCTGGAAATGATAGAAGGGAAGAAACCATTGAGGGATATGAGCTCTTTAAAAAATATTTCGGGTCCTACCCAAGTATCAATATAATGCACTCTACGAACCTTGAAAATATCTATTGGGGAAAAAAGGTTGTCAACAATAAATTTGTACGAAAATTAGTCTCTTTAAGTGCTGATCGGGCCGAGTTGCCTTTTGGTGGAGATGATCCAAATAGTGAATATTTTTGGGGGGACATAATTAAGAAAAAAACAAAATATGTAAGACTCTGGGGTACCTCGGATATTGACACACTTAATTTAAACCCAAGTATGCCGTACCATGATCCCCAAAAGCCATATGTGAACTACTGGTTTTCTTTTTCAGACGGATGGACGGAGGAAATATTCAATGAATTGCTAAAATCCGATAATATAAAAAAATTAGTCAAAGAAAGGGGGGCATGTATAGTATACACACATTTCGCTAGAAATTTCGTTAATGATGGAGAATTAAGCGAAAAATTCAAAAGCAGAATGAGAGAATTAACTCAGCAGAAGGATGGTTGGTTTGTACCAACTACTACATTGTTGGACAGACTGTTACTGATGAAAAAAGTCAGGCTTGAAGGGCGCGACCAGTTTTTAATAGTCACAAATTACAATAGCAGTACCGTGACAGGAGTTACAATTTTAGTACAAAAAAATGACGGTTTTTATTATCCTGATGGAGTTATGGTTAAGCCCAACGAGGATGGTGAGATCATCATTGAGAAATTGCTGCCTGGAGAAACTAAAATCTTATGTTTTAATAAAAAATATTTAAATTCGTTAAGAGAGTACCCGAATTTTACTGAAAAATTAAATATGTTCATACAACGCGCCTTTGTATATTTGTCCCATAATTAGTATTTTTTCATAACAAAAATCGTAAAAGAGCTTTATTGAATAAAAATATTAAAAAATGAAAATTTGGTTTGATTTAACAAACTCGCCGCATGTTAATTTCTTTGATAACTTAATCAGAGAACTTGAAGCTGAGCATGAGCTGATAATAACGTGCCGTCCGCTGGCAAACACGATTGATTTACTCAAGATGTACGGGTACAAATATAAAATTATCGGCAGTCACTATGGGCAGAACAAAATAAAAAAGGCGATAGGGTTTATTGTACGAGTAATTCAACTCGTATGGTTTTTAAGAAATAAAGAGGCTGATGTCGCGATCTCGCATAGTTCTTTTTACTCACCCGTTGTTTCATGGGTTCTGAGAATACGCTGCATATATTTAAATGACAATGAATACGCTGAAGGGAATAGAATATCGTTTTTATTTGCCGATAAAATTATGATACCTGAATTCCTTAACATTGAAAAGGTAATAAAACAGGGAGCAAAAAAAGAGAAAATCGTCGTTTATCCTGGTGTCAAGGAAGGAGTTTATCTCTGGGTATATGGCATCACACCACACGCTAAAAGCAGTAATGGGAGAGTGTTTTACATTCGACCTGAACCATGGACAGCGCAGTATTACAAAGGACGCCGCAATTTTATGGATGATCTTTTAGTCTGTCTCCAGAGTCACGGCCAAATAATCCTTCTTCCCAGGAGCAAACAACAAGAAGATCACTACCGGAAGAGAAAATTCAAAAATATTATGATACCGGATAGCTCCATAAAACTGACTGAAATAATAAAAAGATGTGACTTGTTTATCGGCGCCGGTGGAACCATGACGCGAGAAGCGGCTGTGTGCGGCATTCCAACCATATCGATCTATCAGGATGAACTTCTTGATGTCGATAAATACCTAATTGATAGCGGGTTCATGATACACAAAAAAGAATTGGACCCTGAAAGTGCAATCGACTTTTTGAACTCAACTGAAATACAAAACCCCAACCCAAAATTGTTAGAGAAGGGTCAAGAAGCCTACGAATTAATAAAAACCACTTTGTTAAGTCACTCGGCATGAAAGGGATTTAAGGTATGCTAAAGGGCGGATTCATCGGATTTGGAAGAATGGGTATTACCCATTTATCTATTCTAAATACGCATCCAACTGTAAAGATTGTCGCGGTGTGTGATCAATCTAAAACGATGCTGAAAATAATGAAAAAATACGTGGACATCGACGTTTATTCCGATTATCGGGAAATGATCGATAATAAAGAGCTGGATTTCGTCGTGATATCCACGCCCAGCGACTCTCATTCGGATATTATTAATTATGCCATTTCTAAAAATCTGCATGTTTTTACTGAAAAACCGTTCGCTATGACTTCTGCTGACGGTCAAAACACCATAAACCTACTCAAGGGAAAATCGCTCGTCAATCAAGTCGGGTATGTCAATCGATTTAACGAAGTTTTCATGGAAATCAAAAAACTTCTGGATAACGGCGTCATCGGTGAGGTCAAAAATTTTAGTTCTGAAATGTATGGACCGACCGTATTGAAAGATTCAAAAGGGACGTGGCGCGGCAAGAAAAAAAGTGGCGGCGGTTGTATGTATGAGTTTGCATCTCATTGCATCGACATGGTGGTCTTTTTGCTTGGAAAACCCGAAAAAGTATCCGGTAGCATCTTGCAGAGCGTCTATTCGTCTGGTGTAGACGACCTGGTCATGTCCAATTTTATCTATAAAAACGGAATTACCGGAACCATAATGGTCAACTGGAGTGATGAAGCATATCGTAAACCAGCCAATTTTATTACCGTCTTTGGAACAGGTGGGAAAATAATAGCCGACAAACATATGTACAAATTATTCCTGAAGAATGACAATCAAGAGCTTGGATACAACAAAGGCTGGAATACCCGCTATATTACGGATTTTGCGAAAAGTGTCCGAGTCTATGTCAGGGGAAATGAGTTTACCCGACAATTGGACTATTTTATAGAGTGCATCGAAAAGGGCAACAACAATAATGTGTCGAGCTTTGAGGAGGCACATAAAACCGACACAATAATGGAACAGATACGACGGGATTCCGCGAAAACAATCTCTTTTACGGATACTGAGCAGGAGACATATTCAGTTCTTCCAAAGACTACTCAGAAGAAAGCATTTTGGAAAAAAATATTCAGCAAATCATAATCAGAGACGATCACTTCAAGTCATTTAAGGAGAGTTATATAAATGTTGGACCCAATCATTTTCGGTGATAACCAATTTTTCGGCATTAACCACATGTCTGAGGAGAAAGCCCAGGCGCAGTTTGAAAGATTCAGAGAGGTCGGCGCGATCATCGATGTGGTGGACATTGCCCTGGAGGCCGGTATAAATGCATTTATGTTCAACACCCACGGTCTCGTAAAGAATATCTGTGATCACTTTCGAAGTGATCCTGCCAGGTATGGAGACGTGAGACTCTATGTGTCCATGCCCTATGCTCACAAATACGCAAATGCCGTGGCTGAAAAAGGTATTTTCGGTGCCTTGAAAGACGTGATCATCACGGATAGCAGTGCGAGCGACATTGTCGGAATGCTGACAAAGGGCGGCTTTTCATTGTTTGAAAAAGATATGTTAAAAGTAGCGAATATCCTGGTCGATATTGAAATGAAAATGTTTCGCGATCTCAACGTCAAAGTCATCTTCCTTCAAAATATCGTCACCGATCTTTTGCTTGGTTTCGGGGTAAAAGAGGTATTCGTCTCATTTGCTGATTATGTTCGCGAGAAATACGGTGTCGAGCCGGGGTTTGTCAGTTTAAATCTACCCAAACTGGTCGACTTTTTGTTTGATTGTGGCATCGAAAACCCAATTGTCTGTTCGGCTATAAATAAAGCCGGATATTTCATGAATCCGGATATCGCGTCTTACGAAGATACACTTAAAAACAAGAAATTTCGACCGATGGCGATGTCCATACTCGCCTCCGGTGCGGTAAAGCCCGAGGACGCCATAAAGTATGTTTGTGGACAGCCTGGCATTCAGTCCATCGTTTTCGGCGCCTCAAGCAAAAATCATATTGTTGAGACAAAGGAATTGATCGATCGTAATTTTCAATAGTTTATTACCGCATTTGTGGGTATCGTGTGAACTGGTCCTGGTATCTGAATCGTCTAAAGAAAATGAACGCGGCGGAGGTATTCAAGCGTCTCCACGAGTTTTTCGTGGTTTATTACTCACGTGCCAGATACCGGGATAAATCACGCTGGCCATATCATCGATTTGCCACTGAAGAACTTTCTCTATCGTTTTATCCCTTGCCTGGTTACAAACTAGCCAATGATTATAAAAATTATCGGATCTACAATCAAAATTTTGATCTGACTCAAGAACCGGACTGGTATTTCTCGGAACGAGATCAGGTCAAATGGCCGGATTGCCACTACTCCAAGATCAATTATCGCCCGGGTAATCCTTATGGCGATGTTCGCATAAATTGGGAACTCAGCCGGTTGCAGTTTCTCCCGGCAATGGCCATCACTGATGCGGAGTTAGCGAAACGTATCATCGAGAATTGGATGGACGAGAACCCATACAGTCACGGGCCGTCCTACCTGTCATCTATGGAAGTGGCATTGCGATGGCTGTCGATCTACTGGGCCGCCTGCCTGTTAAAGCAGCCACTCGATAAAACCTTTGTTCAAAATCTGACGGGTCTCGCCGTCGCTTCCGGAAAATACATTTCAAGCCGCCTGTCGACTCATTCTTCAGCCGGCAATCATCTTATTGTCGAAGCGGTGGGGTTGTTCTGGTTAGGGAAAGCCCTTGGGGGAAGTAAGATTGGGACTCAATGGATCGATAATGCAAGGAAGATATTAAAGGAACAGATACCAAGGCAGATCAACCCCGATGGCAGCAATCAAGAACAGAGTTTCTGGTACCTGGGCTTCGTTCTGGACTCAAGCCTCATGTACCTTCTTCTGGAAGATCGCGCAAAGGTTCCACCAGAAATTGAGAGCCGCCTCGAAACAATGCTCGAATTTGTCGATGACTTGACAGACTCAGAGGGCGCATTCCCCGATTATGGTGACCGGGATGACGGGTATTGCTTCAGAATTCGCGGTGACTATCGTGAGTCGCCTTTTCCAGGGCTCTTGAACCTCGGCTCATTTTTTCTTCATCGGCCGGAGTGGCAACGGGCCACTTCTCAATCAAAAGAACATTTAGCGTTCTGGACAAAAAAGGGCGTGCACATAACAACGCGCGTTGAAGATAAAATATTTCGAAATGACACCAGCGGGCAACCGGGGATTAAAGTTTACAATGATGGCGGTATGACCTTGATGAAGAGGAGCAAGGGGAGGCTGCTTTTCCGGCACGCGCCCTTGGGGCTGGGCACCACGTGTGGACACGGTCACGCGGATGCGCTTTCAATCATTTATTCCTGGGAAAATGTTCCCGTGCTGATTGATTTGGGAAGCGGCCAATATAATGGGGATCAATCGATACGAAATTTTTTTCGATCGACGATTGCCCACAACACGATCGAAATTGGTGGAAAAGATCAGGCCAAGATGCTTGGCCCTTTTTTGTGGGAGAAATCTTATGCAGCGTGGCTGAACGAGACCGGGGACTCCCCCTTTCTGCATGCCGAGGCGACCCACGACGGATATAAGAAGGATTTTTCAGTGCTTCACAAAAGGCGAATTGAATGGCCGTCAGCGCATCTATTAGAGGTTGTGGATTCTTTTGACAGCCCTGAAAAATTACCGGTGAGAGGAGCGTTCCACTTGGGCAGCTGCAACGCCATTCATCGGGATGGGCAAACTATCATTGTTGATTTCGGTAAGTTCTCGTTTTCATTGTCATTCCCGGCAGAATATTCACTGGCGACTTATTTTGGTTCAGAGTCCCCATTTATGGGCTGGCGGTCAACGACTTACGGAAGATGGGAACCGATACATTCCATAATCTTTTCAGGAACGACTGGGAATCCTGCTCAGCATAAAATCACCCTTAAGATTGTAGAGGTCGAACAAAACTCATAAATTCGAACAAGGGGGCATAACCTTTTAGAAATAGTTACCAGATCATTCACTTGCCTGCAAAGTTCATCGAATATTATCAGTGATATGAGTAAATGAGCAAAAAAACAGCAGGTTGATAAACACATTGCCCGTTGATCACGCAGGATGTCTTAAATAGTTGATAAATCCGATCTTTTTAAAGCTGGTTAATAATCATTAACCAGCTATCGTCGCCTGTCCTGCCAAACATATTGTAATACATAGACATATATTACTTTTTCTGTTACAATCGACAAAAAGAATTGTTATATCGTTCAAAGTGCATCTTATAATCTCAGCGGGGTATACCGACTGTCCCTGAGATATAAAAACCCAAATTGAGCGTTTCATATTTTCGAAGTATCTGCGGCAAACTTGAAAATCGCTCATTTGGGAGAAAATAGAGAGGTCCCATGAAAGTTTTGGTCACCGGCGGGAGCGGATTCATCGGAACCAACCTCGTCAATGATCTTCTGGCCGAAGGTCACAAGGTGCTGATCTACGATAAGAAAAAAAGTAAGCGATATCCGGATATTACTGTTGTCGCTGACGTTCGTGACAAGGAACGATTAGCGGATTCCATGAATGGTGTTGACGCCGTTTGTCATCTGGCGGCCGAGCATCATGATGATGTGAGACCGATTTCTCTTTATTACGATGTGAATGTTGGCAGTGCTGAAAATATCGTCTACGGTTTAGAAAAGCACGGCATAAAAAGTTTGGTTTTCACGAGCACGGTCTCGGTTTACGGACTCGAAGCCGGGGAGAGCCATGAAGAGAGTCCGATTAACCCATTCAACGATTACGGTAAGAGCAAATATCAATCGGAAAATATTTTCACCGATTGGGCCAAAGCCGCAGCGGACAGGGATCTTTTTATCGTGCGACCGACGGTTGTTTTCGGAGAGGGAAACGTCGGGAACGTATCTGTCTTGTTGAAGCAGTTGAAGTCCAGTAAGTTTGTGATGGTTGGCAATGGCAAAAATAGGAAGTCGATGTCCTATGTTGGGAATGTTTCCAAATTCCTGGCCATGCTGGTAGAAAATCCACCGGAGTCCGGTGTGAATATTTACAATTATTCCGACAAGCCCGACCTCGATATGGAGAATTTGATACATCTCGTCCAAAGCGGGTATGGAAAAACCACCAAGTCTAACTTCCGCCTGCCTTATGCATTGGGCCTGGTTGGCGGGTATGCCTTCGACTTCCTGTCTATGGTAACCCGAAGGTCATATCCTGTCAGTTCGATTCGTATCAAAAAATTCTGCGCCAATACCGTGATCAGGGCAGACAAATTGCAGAAAATCGGTTTCCACCCACCCTATTCACTGACCGAAGGAATTCGTAAGACGATTTCATATGATACATCGGGTTGCGGTGATGGGGTTTGGTGCGCGAATGGCCGCTCCTAAGTTCCACAGCCGCTAAAACCCGTCCCGCTCGATTGACCGCCTTTTCCATGCATGCCTGTTAGAGTTCTGAAGGCCTATCCACCGGGGTTTACCCTTCTCATCGGATTTTTATCCTTTAACTGTGTCCTCCTTGGTCGTTCCGCCTCGAGCGTTACGAGACCTTTGCAAAACGCCCCTTTTTGCCCAATTTCTTCGTCAGACTTAAATTTTAATCCTCGAAATACTCAATGTATTCCTGTGGTTAAAATTATCGCCTTCCTTGAACTTGAACAAAAATAAACATTTTTCAAAGGTTTCGTTACTTCAGAGAGGACGCAGTCATTATCACTCCCTTCCCCGGTGGTAAACCGATCTTGCATGGGCTTATAGCACTGTGTGTGCGGTTGGACATCCGGAGGCGGATCAGTGCGGTTAAGCTTTTTCTGCATTTGTGGTTCCCCTTCGGCCCCTTGACGACTAAATGCTTTTGAAACTTTTTTCATTGAAGTCTCTGGTTATACTGCTTGGTGCGGTTCTAATCGGTATCCTCTATTTTGGGCTGGGCCCCCAAAGTCTTGGGTTTCCGAACGGTGTCGAATGGCTCTCAGATCGACCCGGTATCCGTTTCAGCGAATACGGCATCGCCTATACCAGCCCCTACGTCGAGACGGAGCTGGTAGGGAAAGATGTCACGAGTAATTTCACGATAGAAATCGTCCTGGCACCGGCCGTTTTGGATGGCGATGGATTCAGTTTCGTATGGGTTATTCACAGCGGCAGAGATAGCGATCAATTGGTGATGGGGCAGTATCGTTCGTGGTTCATTATCATGAATGGTGACGATTACAATCACTCACGAAAAATAAAACGGATCTCGGCCATAGCGGCTTTACGGCCTCACGAAAAGCATTTCGTGACCATCACCGTCGGTCCGGAGGGCAGCAGGATATATATAGACGGCCGGCTCGACAAGACGAAAAATGATCTTTCATTAAAAATCCCGGTCGGCGATAAAGTCAGACTCGTCGTCGGCAATTCGATAAGCGTCAAGCATTCCTGGCGGGGCGACATCTTCGGAATGGCCATATATCCGCATACTCTCTCCGAAAGTGAGGTCGCTCTTCATTTCGGCAAGTGGACCAGAAGCCAAAACTTCTCCTTCGCTGAAAAAGACAACCCCTCCATTCTCTATATTTTCGACGAAAAAACCGGCACAATGGCCATAGACCATTCCGGTGGAGACCGCCCTCTTCACATACTGCCGACAGCCAAGGTCCTAAAGCGGCAATTTCTCGTACCTCCACGTGGTGGAAGGAATCTGAAAAAGTGGAACATCAATGACATTGTCATCAATCTATTGGGTTTCATCCCTCTCGGTTTTGTATTGTCGGCAACCCTAGATAAAATCGGAGGTATATTCAGGAAGCGTACCGCCTTTCTCACTGCTATGGCCTGCTTTGCCGTCAGCCTTTTCATCGAAACCGTTCAGACAACGATACCTTCCCGCAACTCCGACTTATTGGACCTGGTGTTCAACACTGCCGGCGGTTTAATCGGGGCGGTCGTCTACCTGATGCTGAAGCGCCGCTTCAGTACGGCGCTCGGTCCTTAGCCGCGGGGCGGGCCCTTTAGTCGGGCATTTCACCTAAAATTGCTTTACATCTTCGGGTTTGGCGCAGCGAGTTAACTGGCGTTATTTGCCAAGTAAATATTGCCTGTTGCTTTATCATGACAGCCGGATATTGATGGACCTCAATACAGAGACTCATGGCTGACGTTTTGTTCTAAAGCATGGGCCTCTTTCGAATTGTAAACGACGGCCGGTCGCTATTTGACCGGCCATTGTTTTTTTGTGGCGCTGGTTGTGGACCAACCACAGGTGTCGGTCAGTATCGTTGTTGTCCTAAATTTTTATAAAAAATCTGATGCTTATTTCTAGAAGTGGTTTCAAAACCTTAGTTCACGCCCAAGTGCAAGGCGTGGGCCGACGAAAAGACGCAGCATACATGAACGTATGTACTCGGTGTCAAGGGCAGGGCCCCGTGACACCGACCGAGGAGGACCACAACACCGCAACTTGTCCGCCTCTGGCGGGTTGGGTGTTAGATGGGGTTTTGAAACCGCTTCCAATGATGAATATGTTCTGCTTGGGGTGTGTGTGCGACAGTATCAAATCCCCCCCTTTCCCCTCTTCTATAGAGGGAGGAAAGCAGGTGCCCTGACATACTTTACAGCCACGAGAGTTGTGTTGAAAACACTTCTGGCCTTTATCCGTTCCCCCTTTGACAAAGGTGTATAGACCGTGGACATGGGGATTTCAAAAAAGCGCCAACCGGAAAAAAATTCTGGTATTCGCTGTATCATCGAGCGAAAGAAGGATTTTTTTGACTCCAGCCCATGAACATGGTATTTTGCCTCCCGATCCGGCGTCTGGCGTTAACCCGGACGACGGCAAATCCGAAGAATACAAACGCGCGTAATAATCATCGATAAAACCCCAGCATTGCTGGGGAGACTCCCAAAGTTTGACAGTTCCAGGAGTTAACCAACACCTGGGACGATGATTATCATGATTCAATAACCGACTGGTTGCCTGAAATAATGGTTTTAAAAGACCACTTTGAGCGGTTCCCAACTCATCCTTCCGGCTTTGCCGGAGGTCATTGAATTTCTGCTATGGACAGATTCAGTCTCAACGGCATCGAGTTCTACCCCGACAATCCGCTGGTTTTGATTGCCGGCCCTTGCGTCATCGAGAGCCGTGATCACTGCCTTTTCATGGCCGAAACCTTGACGGCGCTGGCCGGACGCTTCGGTGTGCCCTTGGTGTTCAAGTCGTCGTTTCTGAAGGCCAACCGCAGTTCTATCGATTCTTTTGTCGGCCCGGGTCTCGAGGCGGGCTTGGCCATTTTGACCGAGGTCAAAGCTGCAACCGGGGTTGCGGCCGTTATCAGCGACGTGCACTCCATCGAGCAGATCCAACCGGCCGCCGAGGTGCTTGACATCATCCAGATCCCGGCTTTCCTGTGCCGGCAGACGCAACTGCTCGTTGCGGCGGCTGAAACCGGCCGGGTGGTGAATGTCAAAAAGGGGCAGTTCCTGAGCCCCTGGGATGTGAAAAACATCGTCAAGAAGGTTCACAGCACCGGCAACAGAAAGCTTTTGATGACCGAGCGCGGGGCGACCTTCGGCTACAACAACCTGGTCGTGGACATGCGCGCGCTCGAGATTGTCAAGAATTTGGGGGTCGGGGTGGTGTTCGATGCCACCCACAGCGTACAGCTTCCGGGCGGGGAAGGCGAGCGCTCCGGCGGGCAGCGGGAGTTTGTCGATCCGCTGACGCGGGCGGCCGCAGCGGTGGGAGTGAATGCCATCTTCCTGGAAGTGCACGACCGGCCCGAGTTCGCCAAGTGCGACGGGCCCAACATGATCACACTGGAGCAACTCGAAAACTGGCTGCCGCTGTGGATGAAAATCGACAAACTGGTCAAACGGGAAAAACGACGGTGAAAGCACCCATCGACATCGCCAGAGGCGTTCTCAAGCGTGAAGCCGACGCCATTTACAACCTGATCGATCACCTCGACGAGAACTTCGAGAAAACGATCGAGCTTATCCTGAAGCACAAAGGGCGGCTCTTGGTGCTCGGCGTGGGAAAATCCGGGCACATCGCGCGCAAAATCGCCGGCACACTGGCCAGCACCGGTCAGCCCTCATTTTTCATTCATCCGACCGAAGCCATTCACGGTGATTTGGGAATGATGGTGGTCGGTGACGTGTGCCTGATGCTTTCACACAGCGGAAACACGGACGAACTGGTGGCGACCATTCCGGCGGTCAAGCGCATCGGCCTGCCGATCATAGCCATAACGTCCAATCCGGACTCCAAGCTGGCGCGATTTGCCGATACGGTGCTCAACACCCATGTGTGCGATGAAGCCTGTCCTATGAACCTGGCGCCCACCAGCAGCACCACCGTCGCGCTGGCCCTGGGGGATGCGTTGGCTATTACCCTTCTGACCATGCGGGGATTCAAGGAAGAGCACTTTGCCATGCGCCACCCGGGCGGGGTGCTCGGCAAACGCCTGCTGACCAGGGTCGGTGATATCATGATCACGGAGAACTTGCCGGTCATAAACGGGAACAGCTCGTTCAAGGACGCCCTGGCGGCGATGACCAAGGGCAAGCAGGGGGTTGTGATCGTTGTCGACGACCGGGGGAAGTTCGTGGGAATTTACACCGATGGCGACATTCGCAGAACCATCGCGCGGCACGACAGGATCAGCGACATCGTGTTCGCGGAGATCTTTACCCGTGATCCGAAATCGGTCCGCGAAAGCGCCCTGGCCACCGAGGCGCTCAAGGTCATGCAGAACCGCAAGATCACATCGTTGATCGTGACCAACGGCAGCGACGAGATCGTGGGCCTGCTGCATATTCATCACCTGCTGGAGCAGGGCTTCTACTAACAGGCTCTTGAAAAACGAGCGCGCTTGACAATACGAGGTGGAAATCCTCCTCAAGAATTTTCTCTCAATTATTAAATATAAACGCTGCATTTTTTCGTCTATTTTCGCAAACGATTCGGGAAGAAGAAATTGGCCAAGATTAATGAAGTGATTGCCCGCAAAGCCTTTGAAGAAGAAAAGAAAGCATCAGAAGTCAAGAGGCCGAATGACACCGATAACGATCCAGGTGGCGGCGCGTCTTCGAACCGAGGAAAATTGCTTGTAGATGCCACCTGCACACCGGCGGACATCACTTTTCCGACCGATCTGAAACTATTAAACAGCGCCCGGGAGAAGAGTGAAGAGATCATCGATATTTTGCATAAACCACTTAAGGGAATGCAAAGTAAACCGCGCACGTATCGCAAGATTGCCCGGAAAGCGTTTCTTTCAGCGGCCAAGAGCAAACGGTTATCAAAGAGCAAGAGACGCAAGGCACTACGGAAGCAGTTGGGGTATCTGAGGCGCAATTTGAAAAGTATTGCAAGGCTATCCTGTCACACCCCCCTAACCAAACTTAGTCATCGTCAGTATAAGAACCTGCTGGTCATCCATGAAGTCTATCGGCAACAGAGGGATTTTGCCTTGTCTTGCCGGCGCTCATGACATTGTGAGTGTTTCAACAGCCTGTACGGCCCATCAAACGCGGCAAAGCAGGGGCAGCCACCGAATTTGGGGCCAAGGTCTCGGTGAGCCTCATCGATGGGTTTTCGTTTGTAGATCGCATCAGTTGGGATGCCTATAACGAATCGACAGAACTGATTGGTCAGATCGAAGCGTACCGCAAGCGCTTTGGCCATTATCCGGTATCCGTTCACGCGGACAAGATCTACCGCACCCGAGACAACCGCAAGTATTGCAAAAAGCATGGCATTCGTCTTTCGGGTCCGCCGCTGGGACGGCCTCCAGCGCAAGTTGAAAAGCGTCAAGAAGTTAAATGGCAAACGCGCCAGGATGAGCTTGATCGATACCGCTTTCGCCTAAATCGTACTTGAACAGACCCGAAACCGTCTGAATAAAGCAGCCTCCTCCTCCTCCTCCCCCGCCGTTACTGACTGCGTTAGCAACAGCGTTATCGTTGTCGGTGATCGTCCCGACAGCCGTGTCACTGTCGGCCACATTGGCATTGGAAGCCGAGAGATTGACCGTGAACGTTTCATTCCCCTCGTCAACCGCATCGTCGAGCGTGGCCACGATAAACGTGTGGGTCTCGCCCGCTATGCCGGCAAAATTCAGGGTTACGGTATCATTGGCATAATCTTCCGGAGCTGTCAGCGGTGCCGCGCCGCCGGTGGCCGTCCCATCGACAAAGGTCACGTTGACACCAAAACCGCCCGCCACCGCGTTATTCAGAGCTACGGTAAAAGCAAGACCGCTGCCTTCGATTGCGGTCACGTCTTCGACGGTGATGGTGGGTTCGTTGTCGGTGATCGTCCCGACAGCCGTGTCACTGTCGGCCACATTGGCATTGGAAGCGGAGAGGGTGACCGTGAATGTTTCATTCCCCTCTACATCCGCATCGTCGAGCGTGGCCACGGTAAACGTCTGGGTCTCGCCCGCCGTGCCGACAAAATTCAAGGTTACGGCATCATTGGCATAATCTTCCGGAGCTGTCAGCGGTGCCGCGCCGCCGGTGGCCGTCCCATCGGACAGGGTCACGTCCACATCGAAGCCGCCCGCCACCGCGTTGTTCAGCGTGACGGTAAACTCCAGACCGGTGCCTTCGATTGCGCTCACGTCTTCGACGGTGACGGCGGTACCAACGGGCACGGGCACATTAACGATGGTCACATCGACAATGTCTTCGTCGGAGATGTTGCTGTTGTCGGCATCGCTGATCGTCAGCTTGAATTGCAGAACGGCGCCGCCGGCATCGACTTGAGGCGCTGTAAATGACGGTGTTAGTGAGTTCGGATTATCAAGGTTGACATTCGGGCCGGCGCCGACGATCTGATCCCATATAACCGAGAAATTGACATTAGGGACTTGCGGGACATGTGAACTCGATCCGTCTAATTGGACTGTATTTCCTTCGGTGGTATTCAGATCAGAGCCCGCATCTGCCATTGGCAAAATTATTAGCAAACCGTCGGCAAACCATGTGGCGGCCATATTGTCGTAACCGGACTGGTTCGGATGAATTTGGTCGACCATGTCAAAATTATAATCAAAGCCTGCGCTGCACTCCATATCGACGATGAAAATGCGATCGGCAATTCTATTCAGGGCCATGGCTTCGACATTATTATTGAATCTCGTTGTCACAGAATCGTTGGGGCAAAGATGCCCCTGTTGATTGATAATTTTGGCTAAAATGACAATAATCTCATTATTGCCGGGAACGGATTCCCAGTTGTCGATGGCATTGAGAATTGCCTCGACCTGAGTTGGATCCTCGGTTGAAAAAAGGTCTACATCATTTGTTCCGATATGAAGCAGTATGATATCGGCTGGGTTAATGTCCAAGTAACCCTCAATGTTTAAGGCTATTTCCTGGGTAAGAAATCCGCCATGGCCCTCATGGTCGCGGTCAAAATCCAGCAGAAAACCGTCTGGTCGGTATCCGACAAAGTTTACATCGTAACCGGAATTTATCAAATCCAGGTATAGCAGGCGCCGATACCCAATTTCATCTGGACTACCGATTACCCCCCTGGTTATGGAATCGCCGAGAGGCATTATCCTGATTTGTGCCCAAAGGCTCTCCCCCGCAACAAGAGTTGTAATGAAAAACAGTAGCGTCATAATCGATTTGAATAGAGGTTTGGTCAGATAGTTGTTATTCATCCCTATACCACACTGCGAAATTGATGTTTAGATTTCGGTTTACATTAGGCATCATCGCCCTGAAAGCAAGGTAAAATTTCGATTTGCGTACACTATATCACAAATTCCGTTTCAGATGGGTCATTCTTTACACTGCGTTTTTGACCCATCCAGATGACTGCTATGTGTGTCCGCACCTTAATTAGTTTACGTCCATAAATGGCCCTTTTCCGCAATGCCCCGATTGGTTCGGGACAGGTCGGCGTCAATCACGCCGCCTTGGGCGTGACAGGTCTGGAATCTTTTGTGCGGCGTACACAAGTCCGCCTCCGTGCAATTCCTCGATTTCTTTGAATTTGCAGAAAATTGCGTATTTCTGAATCGGAAACTGACCAGTGCCCTTATAAAAACCGTGGATAGACACTAATTAAGTATTAGCCGTACGAAATTTGAAGGCGGATCGCAATCCACCCCCTCTACAAATTGAAAACGGGCCCGTTTTTCGATTTAGGCCCAAAGTAAACAACGACATTGTCGGTGTTGAATTGATGATATCATATCTTCTGACCAGGGAGCCACCTTGAGTGAAGGATACCGCACAAGCTTGGCTAATTCAACCAAGATCGGCAATCGCTCAATTTAGGTAAAATTGATTCCGGCAAAGTCGAAGAGGCGCTGAGTGACATGGCCTATATGCTGAAGCCGATCAACTCAGCTCGCTCTGAGCGCAAGGAATTCTGTAAGGATAGACGTGCGCGAAATTAACCGAGCAAACATTATACAGGGACGATGGCGTAACTTCAATTGAGCATTGATTGCGATGGCAATAGTTTGCGACCACCATTATCACGTGCACCTTGCACCGGCAGTCCTCGGGCTCGGATGCAGGCCTAAGCGAGACTTGCCCGCCCGAGGATGCCATTTGCCTTAAGGTATCTTACAATTAAAAACCAATCATGGACATGCATAAGCCAATGCGTCACTGTCGGAACCGTCGGGTGTATCGACCATAACCTCGACCATATTCACGCCAGGGAAATTACCGGTATTATATTTAAGAACATACTGATTTTTAAGATTTTCCAGATACTGGGTAAAGATCGTAATCAAATCGTCTGCAGTGGGTGCGTAAAAATACAGGCCGCCTGTATCCATGGCCAGGTTATATAGGCTTTGGCCGTCGATGTTCGACCCGATTCCGATTGTTATAATATGGATTCCTCCGGCAGTGGCAGACGCTATGTTGTCCGCTTCCGTAAGTACCGAGTCGTTGTTTTTACCGTCTGTTATTACGATTAAAATTGACCTGTCCGGAATAGCGGTCGGCGGGTTGTTTCTGAAATCAATCAGTCTGTCAATTGAAGTTCCAATGGAATCGAAAAGACCGGTGTGGGCTTGGGAAATCAGACGGAGCTGGGAAGGTGAATCGATGCCTGAAAGGAGCTCAGCCTTATCATTGGTAAACTCTTGTATGACTTCAGAATCTTTTACAAATTTTATTATTTCGCCCCAGTTGTCCAACAGATTGGTTGAGGTCACGTTAAAGAGTTCGTTCACAAAGTAAGTTGCTGCCTCTTCTATTTTTAAAAGGTCCTGGTCGGAGAGGCTCAAACTGTAATCCATTGCCATCGAAAAAACGATCGATTCCGTAATGATATTCTCAAAGGAGATGCTCGTGAGGGCTTGCTGAACCCCGTCCTCAAGCAAATCGAAATTTTGAGCGGTTAAATTAATCATTGTTTGGCTTTGCTCGTTGGTTACCGATAAATAAACGTCGATTTCTGGGCAAGACGCCGTGTCGATCTTTGTGATGTTCACTGAAATTCCGGGTGGCGGTGTAAACAGTGGCACCGCTGCTGGGGCGGCTGTGGTTCCACCACCTGAAGAACCACCGCCGCATGCCGCGATGAAAACACAAAGAGTAGCCATCAGACTCATCAATAGATAATTCCTTAAGAAACGATCCATTTTTTTTTGCATTTAATGACCTCCTTAACTGCATACGTTTTGTTCTCTGAGACAGAGATAGGCGCCATTTGGAAGAACAGCAAACATTATGCCAGCATTAGTCAAGATTTTATTTTATAATATTTTCAATATTTTAAAAATAATTAATAGGCTTTTTTGGTACAATTGTGAAAAATATTACTTAACGAATCTGTGCCATTTCACATCTGTCGAGCGACGATTTTTCAATCAATATTGCGTTGATAAATATTGCGAATCGAAAGTCATGGCGCTCTTGCGGCCATGACCATCTCGAAAAGGGATAATGAACGAATGCGGATCTTGAAAAATGTGGGTTAGGTGGGGTTTTATAACCACTTATGGGGATCTTGCTGTGGCAGGAAGGTCACTTATTTACCAAGAGCTTAAAGCAGTGCCCGGCGGCAACCATGCCGATGCCCAGAATAAGTAAATTCACCGGTTCCGAAAATGGCGGGATTCGGTAGCCGATATATGCGGCGAAGGCGTATGCTACGGTGACCATGAAAAAGGCAATAAAGAATATTGTCACTTTGGTTAATTTTTTCACTTCTTCTCGACCCAAATTTGCTGTATACGAATTGAACATGCGGACACTGGCCTGTTTTGCAATAGGTTCAATAAGGTGAGGTTGCTCTTAATGAGCCTCCTAAAAGATAAAGCAAAAAGAATGCCATATATAGTACGTTTTATCTGCAGACGGTGAAGAAAAATAAAATAATAATAACAATACGTTATAGAAAATAAAAATAGGTTATGATGCCGGACAAGGCAGGGAAGCAGGAAGAAATAGGTAATTGTGGAGCAAAATATAGGAAATGAATGAAATAGAATGGGCAGCGGTTTTTCCCGCTATTTTCGTGACAATTTTATCAGCAGGTTTGAATATGGGCGAATGCAACGCGTGAAATAAGTGTGTGCGATATTTGGCGCAGGCTAAATCTATTGCATGCAGATACTTCCTCAGGTATGAACGATATCTTTTTCGCGCCCGTTCAGATAATTCAACACCTGCTCAAATGATGCTAAATCCCCCTTATCTTGGTATTTTTCTATTCTTTCCAACTCTTTTTGGATCAACTCATACCTCTTGGCTTTTAGTGTCCCCTGAGAGTGGACCACCTCTTCCTGCCAAGGCATCGCTGCACCGGGATAACTATAAATCAGCAACTCCGGATACGCTCTCATTGAAACGGTTACGGCAGTCATAAACGCTCTCAATTGCTGAAATGGCGAAGCAACGATGAATATGGAACCGTAACGCTGTTGTTTTGCAAACCGGATGAGCGCTTCTGACTCGACGAGTGTATTTAGCGCCGATGTTCCTTCCTTATTTACCCTTTCAATCTGCTCCGTCGGAATCCCTAACTTTAGCAACTGGCGCTTCCATTCTTCAAATCCCGGGTAGCCACTCTGAGATTGAGTGCCAAGAATAAGAATCTTTGATGTGAAAGAATGGTTGAGAAGAAACTGCGCTGTCTGGAAAATAGATTGTTGGTTGTCCTTGGTTTGGCAATAAAGATAGGCTCCTTGCGTTGGCATCTTTGGTTGAAGATCACAGAGCGTGCGAGTGATGAGTTCTATTGTTTTTTTCATATAACATTACCGGCTAGAATTAGATCCATTTTTTAGATTTTAAATTTGGTTACTATATGGGCTTGTCGATATTTATCCGCGTTGGACAAGCCTCGCCAGAGGCGGGCAAGCCTCAAAAATCGGTCATTTAAATGTCTACTTGTTTTTGCGCCAGCGGGGGTGCGTGATGCCGAACTTTTTAATTTTGTAGTTCAAGGCACGCGGCGTGATTCCCAGGCTGTGGGCGGCATCTTTTTGGATCCACAGGCAGTCATCCAGGACGCTTAAAATCGTTTCTTTCTCGCGTTCCGCCAGAGATTCGGCTGGTTTCGGAATTTGGATTTCGCCCGAAACTGGCTGAATCATCTTTAAGTCCGGCAGAATGATGTGCTGCAGTTCGATCGCGGGACTGTCTTCGAGGATGGCGGCGCGCTCGATGGTGTTGGCCAGTTGGCGGATGTTGCCCGGCCAGGAGTATTCTTTGAACGCCGCCATGACATTCGGGGCAAATCCGTAGATTTTCTTTTTCAGGTTGCGACAGATTTTTTCCAGCAGGTAAACCGACAGGGGCTCGATACACTCTCCGCGCTCCCGCAGTGGCGGGATATGGACGCGGAGAACGTTGAGGCGGTAATACAAATCCTCCCGGAACGTACCTTCCATGACCTGGGTTTCCGGTTTGCGGTTGGTGGCGGTGATGATGCGCACATCCGAGTGTATGGTTCGGTTGCCGCCGACCCGCTCGAAGGCTTTTTCTTCCAGTACCCGCAGCAGCTTGGCCTGCAGTGCGGCACTCATTTCACCGATCTCATCCAGAAACACCGTGCCGTCTTTGCCTTGCTCGAGCCGGCCGACGCGCGTTTTGTTGGCGCCGGTGAAGGATCCTTTTTCATGTCCGAAAAGCTCGCTTTCCAGAAGGGTTTCCGGCAGGTTGGCGCAGTTGATATTGATGAACGGTTTGTTTCGCCGACGGCTGTTGTAATGTACCGCACCGGATAAAAAACTTTTGCCGGTGCCGGTTTCACCGGTGATCAGGATGGTCGAGTCCGTCTGGGCAAATTTCTGGAGGGTGGCGATCATGCGCCGCATTGTGGAACTCCGGGCGATGATGCGGTCAAAGTCGTAAATGATGTCCTGTTCGCGCTTGAGATAGTCGATTTCGTTTTTCAGGTGCCGATTTTCCAATCCGCGGCCGATCGAGAGCAGGATTTTTTCTTTGAGAAAGGGTTTGACGATCACGTCAAAAGCACCTCTTTTGACCGCTTTGACGATCAGGTCGGACTGATCCGAATCGCTGAGGCCGATAATCGGCGTGTAGGGGCTGACCGCCTGGATCTGTTTCAGCATGCGGAAACTGTCGGCCTTTTTCAGTTGAAGGTTCAGCAGAACAATCTCGTAATCTTCCTTTTTGAGGTGCTCGCTGATATCGCTGTGGACCGGCCAGTTTGAAAAAGCGTGATGCGCATCGATTTCGGCGTTGAGGTCTTCTCCCCAGAGAGGGTGGTCGTCTATGATTAAAATTTTTGCCACATCAGCTCCGCAACAGTGTCGTTTTGTGATACCGAGAAATTTTCAATTGCGTTGATGTCAAATTCGTCTATAATTGGTGTCCTTCCATAAATGGCCTTTTTCACGCTGGGTCCCGCTATGGCGAGATTCTCCGCAGGTTTCCAACTGCGGCGTACGCACAGTACGCCTCGCTACAAATCCCGCCGCGGCGGGATACGGCCTTGCCCAGCGATAAAAATTCTCATTTGTGAATTGGACACTCGATAGTGCTATCAATCATTGGTGGATGAGCACTAATTGGGTAATTATACGGAATTTGAGGCCATTTATCAATTACAATCTTGTAATACAAACGTGGGTAGCACCGTGGCAAAGGATTTAGAAACGGTATTGGTTACAGGCGGTTCCGGTTTTATCGGCGCGAATTTCGTACGATTTGTTCTGGATGAGCGCCCGGCACTGCGAATCATCAATCTCGATGCACTCACCTACGCCGGGAATCCCCTGAATCTTGAAGATCTGGCCCCGGAGGCGGCCCGCCGTTACCAATTTGTGCATGGGGACATTCGGGACAGGCGGTTGCTCGATAAACTGTTCACCGCAAACACCATTGGCGGGGTGATTCACTTTGCCGCCGAGTCCCATGTCGATCGTTCGATTGTCGGACCGGAAGCCTTTGTGGAGACAAATGTACTCGGGACCTTCCGTCTTCTGGAAGCGGCGCGCAACGCGTGGCAGGGGGGTGACCGAAACAGCCGGTTTCGTTTCCTCCATGTTTCCACGGATGAGGTGTACGGGAGTCTCGGTGAAACCGGACAGTTCTCGGAAACGACACCTTACGATCCATCGAGCCCGTATTCGGCATCCAAGGCCGCTTCCGATCATTTCGTCAACGCCTTTCACCGAACCTACGATCTTCCGACACTGATCACCAATTGTTCCAACAATTTCGGCCCTTACCAGTTTCCGGAAAAACTGATTCCCTTGATGATCCTGAACATTCGTGAAAAGAAACCATTGCCGGTCTACGGCGATGGGAAAAATGTTCGGGATTGGCTTTATGTCCGCGATCACTGCGAGGGATTGCTCGAGGTTTTTGAGAAAGGCACACTTGGTGAGACTTACAACATCGGCGGCAATTCGGAGAAGCAGAACATCGAGGTGGTCCATCTGCTGTGTGACGTGATGGATGACCGCTTGGGTCGCAAAGGCAACGCGTCGAGCCGTCGCCTGATCGAGTTTGTTACCGATCGGCCCGGTCACGACCGGCGTTATGCCATTAACGCCGAAAAAATTCTCAACCAGATTGGCTGGCGGCCCCGGCATCGGTTCTCGGAAGCCATGGAAGCGACGGTGGATTGGTATCTGTCACACATGGATTGGGTGGAGTCGGTTCGCAGCGGCGAATACCGCCGCTGGATCGAGAAAAATTACGGTTCACGCTAACCGCTTTGGATCTTTAACCGCGGAGCCGCAGAGAACGCAGGGATTATTTATTTTATATTTGCCGTTGAGAGGGCGGCAAATACAAAGGTAACCCGCCACCGGAAGGGGCACAATGAGAATCGTTGAGTCCGCTCTCAAAGATGTACTGATATTGGAACCACGGGTCATTGAAGACCCGCGCGGATTTTTTGTAGAGACATATCAGAGAAATCGCTACCGCGACGCGGGGATCACGGTTGATTTCGTTCAGGATAACCTGTCGTTTTCTCTTAAAGACACTCTCAGAGGGCTGCACTTTCAATACCCGCATAGCCAGGCCAAACTGGTGCAGGTTTTACTGGGTGAGGTCTACGACGTGGCGCTGGATATCCGCAAGGGATCACCGTCTTTCGGGAAATGGTGCGGTAGCCGTCTGTCGGCGGAAAACAAACGCCAAATGTTCATTCCGGCCGGATTTGCGCATGGGTTTTGTGTCCTCAGCGATAGCGCCCTTTTCCACTACAAATGCAGCGATACCTATGCGCCGGAATGCGAGAGCGGGGTGCTGTGGTGTGATTCCGATCTACGGATCGACTGGCCGGTAAAGAAGCCGATTCTCTCGGAAAAGGATGCGGCCTATCCGTGCCTGGCCGATATGGCCCCGGATAGATTACCGGTTTATGGCGTATAAGGTGAAAGGCGGAAGGCAGAGGGCGAAGGGGGAAGGTTGGAGGTTGGAGGCGATAGGCGGAGGGCGAAAGGGGGAAGGTCGGAGGCGAAAGGCGAAGGGGAAGGCGATAGGTTGGAGGTTGGAGGCGAAAGGACAAAGGGCTAAGGGAGAAGGGCAGAAGGCGATAGGTTGAAGGAAGATGGAAAATGGTAAATTCGAAGAGCAAACGCTTAAGGGTGATTGACTTCATACCGACTCAAGATCTCGTTCATAAATGACAGTCTCCTCGATTAGAAAAATAGCCGTTCGCCGTCCGCCTTTTTCCTTTCAGCTTTGAGCTTTGAGCTCTTAACGCCATTAGCCCTTTGTCGTTTGCCTTTTACCATTAGCCATTTGATACCACCACATCAATTTATCACTAAAGATACACAACATTCAGAAGTTTGGAAATTAATGATGAAAATCGCCATCATCGGCAGCAGCGGGCAGCTCGGGTGGGAGTTGGTGAGAAGAGGGCAACGGAGGGGATTCGCGGTCCTGGCGATGGACTACCCGGATATCGACATCACCGTTCCCGCATCCATCGATGCCCGAATCCCTTCGACAAACTGCGGGTGTGTGATCAATGCCGCCGCTTACACGGCCGTCGACAAGGCTGAATCGGAACCTGAGGCGGCTTTTGCCGTCAACCGTGACGGTCCGCGATATCTGGCGCAGCACTGCCGCACATTTGACCTGCCGCTGATACACATTTCCACGGATTATGTCTTCGACGGTACCAAGGCGGCGGCCTATACCGAGCAGGACCCGGTTTCGCCATTGGGTGTCTACGGAGAGAGCAAAGCCGCCGGAGAGGCGCAGATCAGAAAATACCTGCCGCGGCACATCATCATGAGGACTGCCTGGCTCTACGGCCTTCACGGACAGAATTTCGTCAAGACCATCCTGGCGTTGGGGCGTGAGCGGCCTGTCGTAAGGGTGGTGGCGGATCAGCACGGCTGCCCGACCTATGCCGCCGATCTTGCGGATGCGATATTGACGGTCGTCGACAACGTCACCGCGGGAAAATCCATTTCGTGGGGCACCTATCACTACTGCGGTGGCGGGACGACGACCTGGCACAAGTTTGCCGAGGTGCTCAGCGAAATGGCCGGTCGATATGAGAAACTGGCTTTGAAGGAGCTTTTGCCGATCGAGACAACCGAATATCCTTTGCCGGCAAAGAGGCCGTTAAATTCCGTGCTCGACTGCCGCAAAATAGAAAAGACTTTCGGTATTAAACCGCGCCCCTGGAAGGCAGCGCTATCTGAGATGATTGATGATTTGTACAACTCTAATTAGTGTCCATCCATAAATGGCCTTTTTCACGCTGGGCGGCGTTCTCCGCAGGTTTCCGGCTGCGACGTACATAAAGTACGCCTCGCTGCAAACCTTTGTGCGGCCTTGCCCAACGAAAAAAATTCTCACTTATGAATTGGACACTCAATCGTGCCATCTACTTTTCGCAGGTAAACACTAAATATAAAAGATCAAATTAAATAATTACCGCAAAGGCGCAAAGAGCGCAGAGTTTATTTTACTTTATGTTTTCCGCTGAGAGGTCCCGCCAGAGCGGGATGACCGGTCTGTATTAAGAAATTAAGGTCGGCCTCAGGAAATCATAAAAAGCGATCGCCCCTGGCGAATAGAAACGGATAGAGAACATAAATTTTTACTGTATTTCAAGATAGTTAAATTAAAAGGCCGCTGATGCACCATGGTTCTGCCCAAAGGGCAAGTTGCTTTTTGCTTTTCGGCGCCTGCCCGCCATCTCTATCGCTCAGGCGAGGAAGGCGGATCTCAGCGAAAAGCAAAAAAAAAGGAAATTCTCTGTGTCCTTCGCGTCTCGAGCGAGTGAATGCGAGCGGGCGGTGAGATTATGTCTAAATATCAACGACCTCATTAGTTAGTAGGAGGAGAGAAGAATGATCGATGCGTCATTTCCGAAGCCGAACAACACCTCGGTCAAGGGAATCATCCTGGCGGGGGGATCGGGAACCCGGCTCTACCCGATTACCCATGTGGTCTGTAAGCAACTGCTGCCGATATATGACAAACCGATGATTTACTACCCTCTTTCGGTTTTGATGCTGGCCGGCATCAGGGACATCCTGATCATCTCAACCCCCGAAGACTGCGGTAAGTTCAAAACCCTTTTGGGCGACGGATCCCACATCGGACTCCGGATTTCGTATGCCATCCAACCGAAACCGGAGGGATTGGCCCAGGCTTTTATCATTGGAAAAGATTTTATCTGCGATGAAAACTGCTGTCTGATATTGGGGGACAACCTGTTTTTCGGTCACAGCCTGCCCGATATTCTCAACCGTGCCGTGCATATGAAAAAAGGCGGGGTGGTATTTGGTTACTGGGTCAGAGACCCGCAACGATATGGCGTGGTCGAATTCGATCAGAAAGGAAACGTTCTCAGTATCGAGGAAAAACCTGATCGACCCAAATCGAATTACGCTCTTCCGGGTCTGTATTTCTTCGACAAAGAGGTGGCCGATGTGGCGAACAGTATAAAGCCGTCTGCACGCGGCGAGCTGGAAATCACCGAGGTCATCAAGGCGTACCTCAAGAGGGGCCGGCTGAAGGTGGAACTTCTCGGCAGGGGGTTTGCCTGGTTGGACACCGGCACCCACGAGTCTTTTCTGGAAGCCGCGGTGTTTGTCGAAACCCTTCAAAAGAGGCAGGGCCTCAAAATCGCCTGTATCGAGGAAATCGCCTGGCGCATGGGTTACATCACCGATGAGCAGCTCAACCAAATCGCCGGGCCTTACCTTAAAAATGAGTATGGGCAGTACCTGCTCGACATTTTGAACGAAAATAAATGATGGTTGG
>CAWGUE010000014.1:0-229385 GCA_963825595.1 uncultured delta proteobacterium
GCCCCCCTTTTTTGAAAGGGGGGAACGCTTACGTTCCGGCATCCCTGCTTGCCGCAAGTGGTTGTGTTGAAACCACTCCAAGCCTTTAACAGTCCCCCCTCTGACAAAGGGGGACAGGGGGATTTTAAAAAGCGCCCGTCGGAATAAAATGCCGACATTCACTATAGACCCAATATACAGAAAAACCGGCATTCCTTTCTTCAATCCGCAGATGTTTTTGACAAAATAACTGGTGTCCTGTTAAGAACCTAATCCAGGTATCTTTCACAACAAGTTGTCATCTTCCCTTGCGTTGCACATCATTTGTCGGTGCAGCTTTATCACTAAAGCGGCATGAAATTTTTGGGATAAGCCCCGATTCATAAGGACGATTTCAATGGACAATCAAGAGTTCAAGAAAATGGGCTACGCATTCATCGACTGGATCGCCGATTATTTTTCGGGCGTGGAAAACTACCCGGTCATGTCGCCGGTGGCGCCGGGTGACATCCAAAACCAGCTCCCGCAAGCGCCGCCCATAAACGGCGAAAGGTTGGAAAACGTTTTTAGCGACTTCAAAGAAATTATCCTGCCGGGCATCACCCATTGGCAGCACCCGTCGTGGTTTGCCTACTTTCCGGCCAACAACAGCCCGCCCTCGGTTCTGGCCGAACTTCTCACCGCCGGATTGGGGGCCCAGTGCATGATCTGGCAGACGTCGCCTGCGGCCGCCGAGCTGGAAGAGACGGTCATGGAGTGGCTCAGACAGATGCTGGGGCTGCCCGAGGGCATGGCTGGCTGCATCCAGGACACGGCCTCCACGGCCACGTTGTGTGCCATACTGACAGCCCGGGAGAAGGCCACCGAATTCGCGTCCAATTCAACCGGCCTGAGAACACCCCTGGCCGTCTATGCTTCCGAAGAAACGCACTCCAGCACTGAAAAAGCGGTCAAAATTGCCGGACTCGGCGGCAAAGCCCTGCGGGCGATTCCCACTGACGATGCGTTTGCCATGCGGCCCGACAAACTGGAAGCTGCCATTCTCGCCGACATAAAAGCAGGCGTCCGACCGGCCTGCGTTGTGGCCACCCTGGGGACCACGTCTTCTACAGCGGTCGATCCGGTGGAGCCCATCGGCCGGATTTGCGAGCGCCACCATGTCTGGCTGCATGTCGATGCAGCCTATGCCGGCACCGCGGCCATTTTACCGGAAAAACGATCGATGCTTGCCGGTGCCCAGCACATGGACTCTTTTGTTTTCAACCCTCACAAGTGGATGCTGACAAATTTCGACTGCTCGGCCTATTTCGTCCGTGATCCGGAGAGTCTCATCCAAACGTTTGAAATCCATCCCGAATATTTAAAGACCGGTGTCGACCAGCAGGTCAAAAACTACCGTGACTGGGGCATCCAGCTGGGAAGGCGTTTCAGGGCCCTGAAACTGTGGTTTGTCATTCGGTCCTACGGAGTAACCGGCCTGCAGGATATGGTGCGGGAGCATCTTCGGCTGGCGCAGCTTTTCCGCGGCTGGGTGGACGCGCATGCCGACTTCGAAGTCATGGCACCGGTAAATTTCAGCACGGTCTGCTTCCGAATTAACGGCGGGCAGGACGAAGTAGTCCTGAATGCGTTCAACGCCCGGCTTATCGATGCGGTCAACAAGACCGGCAAGGTTTATCTCACCCACACAACTCTGCGGGGAAAGTACGTGTTGAGGATGGTTGTCGGGCAGCGGACGACCCAGGAACATCATGTGCGGGCGGCGTGGGAATTGATCCTCGCAAAAGCGACTGAAATGGCTTAAAATCTAGGCATTCAATTATGTCTTGATGGAAAATTAAGGGGTGCACTTTGAACTTCGGTTGTTTGACAAACGCTTCTATAAGGGGGTCACCACAGAGACACAGCGGACACGGAGAGATATGATTATTTGGTTTGCCGGTGGGTCGTCCAGCATTTGTATAAAGATTCCGGTCGGTTAAGACATCCCGATTTTGGCGGGGGAGACGGCGGCAATACCTAAAGACCAAGTCAATTATCTAGCAGAAACTTGGTCTTTACGGGGTGACGGGTCATGGTGAATGAAAGTACATTATTGCAGTAGCCTCGGTACCACGAAGGCAGATGGTTCTCTCTTCGGTCATCGTACAAAGTTCTCAAACCGATGGGCAAAAAACTCGTCAACCTCATGTGCAAAACCGTTTGTAGCCTCAGGGGTGAACACATGGTTTTGGAACTGGCCGGTGCTAATTTTTCAATGCAGCCAGGCTCGCTGCAAGGGATGCGTGATCAGCGCTTGTTTAGCTTCAGACCTTTCAAAACCGCGAACTGGGAATTGATAAATTTCCGTTTACAGCCGCAGTCTCCCTGGTTCAGATCGGCCCCGCAATGGGGGCAAAGACCCTTGCAGTCCTCTCTGCAGAGGGTCCGCATGGGAAGAGCCATCACAACCTCTTCCTGGACCGCATCGCGCAAATCGATTTCATCGCCATAAAATTGAATCATGCCGATCTCTTCGGCCGGGAGATCGATTTCCGCATGCAGTGCCGGATCGGCTGTTTCCGGCAGTTGCTGAATATATGTCAGGTTGAATTCTGAGGCCAGGGGCGCTTCATACGGTTCGAGGCAGCGACCGCAGGTGAGATGAATCCGGGTGTCGAAACTCCCGCTGGCGACAAACAAGTCACCGACGCGCCGCATCAGGATACGAATACTGAGCGGCATGAGAAATGCGCACTCATTCCTGGCCGCGATTTCTCCGAGAGCCGGAAACGAATCGGCGCCCTCTTCAAAGTCCAGACTCAGCCCGCTGTCGTTAAGATCGTCGATGTAAACGCGCATAAGGCCCTCCTAAAGGCCATCGTTAAGCCTTCGGCCGTTGTGGATTTATAGATATTGCGATGGACCGCTTATTGTTGTAAATATAACGTTTATTCGGTCTCTTTTCAATTCGTCAATCGGTGAACAGTCGATCGCCTTCCGCTTGCACAAAATCAGCCGATGACGACCGTGTTATCCGAAATGAGGTAATTTCATGAAAAATCACAACCAAACCAAAGACTCCGGTGTGGGGACTTCCGGCAAACAAAAACCCGTTATACCGGCAGCGCCTTCCAACTTCATCCGCACCATCATCGACGAGGACATGAAGACCGGTAAATGGGACGGCCGGGTGATGACCCGCTTTCCGCCTGAACCGAATGGATACCTCCACCTCGGGCACGCCAAATCCATCTGTCTCAACTTCGGTCTGGCAGCCGATTACGGGGGCCTCTGCAACCTGAGGTTCGACGACACCGATCCGGCCAAGGAGAGCACGGAATACGTGGAGTCCATAAAAAAAGATGTTCGCTGGCTGGGTTTCGACTGGGAAGACAGGGAGTACTACGCTTCCGATTACTTCGAACAGCTTTACGCGTACGCCTTGCAGCTGATTCGAGACGGGCGGGCGTATGTCGACAGCCTCAGCGCCGATGAGATCCGCGAGCACAGGGGAACGCTGACCCAGCCCGGCCGTGAAAGCCCGTACCGCGAGCGCTCGATCGAGGAAAACCTCGACCTCATCTCACGCATGCGGGCCGGAGAATTCGCGGAGGGGACCCACGTCCTGCGGGCCAAAATCGATATGGCCTCGCCAAACCTGCTGATGCGGGACCCGACCCTTTACCGCATCAAGCACGTGCTGCACTATCGTACCGGTGACAATTGGTGTATCTACCCCATGTACGATTTTACCCATTGTCTTTCCGATTCCATAGAGGGCATCACCCATTCCAACTGTACGTTGGAGTTCGAAAACAACCGCGAGCTCTATGACTGGGTATTGGACACCTTAAATGTCTACCATCCCCAGCAAATCGAATTTGCCCGTCTCAACCTGTCATACACCGTCCTGAGCAAGCGCAAACTGATCACCCTGGTCGAAGACGGTCATGTCGACGGCTGGGACGACCCGCGCCTGCCGACGCTGTCGGGCATCCGCCGACGCGGCTATCCGCCGGAGGCCATCCGCAACTTCTGTGAACGAATCGGTGTGGCCAAGAGCAACAGCATGGTCGATATGGCCCTGCTCGAGTACAGTGTGCGGGAAGAATTGAACAAAACCGCCCCACGCGTCATGGCCGTGCTTAACCCGCTCAAGGTGGTACTGACGAACTACCCTGACGGCAAGGTGGAGGAGCTGGAGGCGGAGAACAATCCGGAAGACCCGGAATCGGGAACCCGTTTGCTGCCGTTCTCGAATACGCTTTATGTCGAACGGGAAGATTTCCGTGAAGACTCGCCTAAAAAGTGGTTCCGCCTGGCACCGGGCAAGGAAGTCCGATTGAAGCACGCCTATTACATCACCTGCCAGGAGGTCGTGAAGGATAACCGCACCGGTGAGGTTGTCGAACTGCGGTGCACGTATGACCCGGACACTCGCGGCGGATGGAGTCAGGATGGTCGCAAGGTCAAGGGAACGCTGCATTGGGTTTCGGCGGCTCACGCAGCAGTGGCGGAAGTCCGTCTCTATGAAAGCCTTTTTACCCGAGAAAACCCCAACGAAGTGGAGGAGGGGCAAGAATTCACCGATTATCTCAACCCAGGTTCCCTTCAGGTGCTGACCGCCTGCCGCATCGAACCCGGCCTGGCGAAAGCGATGCCGGGAAGCCTGTTCCAGTTTATGCGCCTGGGTTATTTCTGTGTCGACACCAAATATTCAACCCCTCAAAAACCGGTTTTCAATCGCACGGTGACGCTCAGGGATACCTGGGCGAAAATCGCGAAAAAACAGTCTTAAATAACTTTCACCGGCCGGCTTACAACCAAATTGCGGGGCACTCAATTTGGCTGTGCCAAGTCTGATTGGTGTCATTCTAAAATCCCCCTGTCCCCCTTTTGTCAAAGGGGGAACTGGTTCATCGAATTCTTGCAAAATCTATGGTCGCACCTTACTGAGGCCTCCCGCAGGCGGGCTTGAAACGCTGTTTAGGTTCTGGTTTTTTATATCCCTTTGTCCCGCGCCGAGCATCGGCGAGGTGAACGGAATAAAGCGCGCGGACCTGTTTGAGTCCGCCGCAGGCGGTCGAGTTATCGCGGGCTCCGGCCGCATCGACGACGCGCAGGATCAAGCGGGACACGGGCGGTTTCTTTTGGTTCATTTTCTTTCACGTGAAAGAAAATGAACCACCAGTAGAATAACAAGGCGCCGCAATGTTAGAAACTTTCCGGGTCCTCCACCAGAGGTGTAAGGCTCAGATCGCTACTCAGCGCAACTCGCAACCCGTAACCCGCCTCACTCAAATACCATCCCCACATATCCCACGAAACTGTCCCCCGGGCTTTTGTCGTAGCTGGTGGCGTATGTCGTGTTCAATGCCCGGGTGGCTCCGAGGTTTTTTACCGCCGCGATGGTCGTTGCGGCGGCGCCGGCGCAGCAGGCATTCTGATTGGCCAATGCCTCCCTTAACACTTTTTCGGGATCCATGGCCAGCATGGCAGCGATTATTTGAGAATCATTGGTTTCTTTAACCCACTCCACAGCTTCTTTGCCGGAACCCCGGGAGGTGAAGCCATAGTTGCGTCCATAATGGGTCAGATCCGTAGATCCAATGACCTGCAAGGTCAAATCCAAATCGGCAGCAATTTGAACCACGGCGCGACCAATCTCCAGTGACCTTTTGATCGGCGGCACTCCGATGGGGAGCAGTTTTGTCTGAGGAAAAAAATATTTAACGAAGGGTAATTGCAACTCAATGGTGTTATCCGGCGTGTAGGATCGTGGGGTTTCCACCCGGAAATCAAAACGCTGTAACAGCTTTTCGGCCAGATTTTCATGAATCTGAACCTCACCGAAAGGCGTTTCCCAGGCGCCGCCGGCCATTATATAAGCGGCCGATTTTGCATTCAGATGCATTCCGAAAACGGCCATGACATCGGGTGCGGTCCCTTTGGACAAGGCATGGATCACATTGCAGGCGATACTTCCGGAATAGAACCACCCGGCATGGGGGACGATGCCACCGCGAAAGTTCCCGACTTGTGAAACACCGCCGTCACCTTCCTGAAGAAACCGTTTAATTTCGCGCTCACAATCCGCCGGATCGGCCGGATACCAGCTCCCGGAAAAATCAGCCCTCCGTGTCGACATGACTGGCCTCCTTGCTTTTGCTACCGGTTCGTATTTTATAGCGAATGTCAGAATTTTATTCCGATTGGCTCTATTTTAATATCCCCATGCCCCTTTTTGTCAAAGGGAGAAAGGGTAAAGACCTGGAGTGTTTCAACACAACTCGTGACAAGTCGGGATGCCGGTGTGCAGGAGTTCCCTATTTCAGAAAGGGGGTAGGGAGGATTTTCTACCGTCGCATACACCCTCCAATCAGAACATATTTATGACAACATCTATAATCATTATATACCAGCAAACTAAATCAGGTACAGTTGAATGACAACGGAAAACTGGCAGCCCCCTCGCAGACCTTTTATTTCGGAAAAGCGTGACTATTATATGAAATCGGGCGCGATACGGATCATATCAATTCCGCTGTTTCAAATTCAACCGCTCTGTTGAGCTGAAAACAGCACGGGAGGGACATCATGTGGGAATATACTGAAAAGGTGAAAGATCACTTTCTGAACCCCCGTAATGTCGGCGTCATCGAGGACGCCGACGGTGTGGGTGAAGTCGGTTCTCTGGCCTGCGGCGATGCACTGAAACTGACCTTCAAACTGGACGAAAAAGGCAGGATCGATGACGTCAGGTTTCAAACGTTCGGATGTGCCAGCGCCATTGCCTCATCCTCGGCTTTGACCGAAATGATCAAGGGTCTGACGATCGAGGAAGCCGCCAAGATAACCAACGACGATATTGCCAAATATCTTGGCGACTTGCCTAAAGAAAAGATGCATTGTTCGGTCATGGGGCGGGACGCGCTCGAAAAAGCCATCACTTACTACCGGGGGGAGGAGGAAAAAAAGATCGATGGTGAAATTGTATGCGAATGCTTCGGCGTCACGGATCGCGAGATCGAGCGGGCCGTCAAAGAAAACAGCCTGAGAACCATCGAAGATGTGACTGACTATGTCAAAGCCGGGGGGGGTTGCGGCAATTGCCACGACCGGATTCAGGAGATCATCGATTCGATCATCGGGACCGATCGTCCGGTGGTCAAGAAACCCGCCAAGCTGACCAACATTCAGAAAATCAAACTTATCGAAGAGACACTGGAGCGGGAAATAAAGCCGGCCCTGCAGAAGGACGGCGGCGGCATCGAGCTCGTTGATGTGGACGGCAATACGGTCATCGTGCGGTTGTGCGGAAACTGCGCGGCCTGCAACGCCTCGCAAGCCACACTGAAAAATTATGTCGAATCCAAACTTCAGGAATTGGTGACACCTGACCTGGTCGTAGAGGAGGTGACCTGATGAAAACCGTTTATGTCGACAACAATGCCACGACCCGCGTGGCACCGGAGGTGCTTGAGGCGATGTTGCCCTATCTCACAGAGCGCTATGGCAATCCTTCCAGCATGCACAGCTTCGGTGGAACTGTGGGTTTTGACATCCGAGAAGCGCGAGCACGGGTCGCTGCACTCATCGGCGCTTCGCCCGAAGAAATCGTTTTCACGAGCTGCGGGACGGAAAGCGACAGCGCGGCCATATGGGCGGCCCTTAATTCCTATCCGGGAAAAAAACATATCGTTACGACCCGCGTCGAACATCCCGCCGTCAAAAGCCTTTGTGAATCGCTGACCAAGAAAGGATACCGGGTAACCTTTGTACCGGTCGACGACCGCGGAAACCTGGATACGGAACATCTCTACCGCCACCTCACAGACGATACGGCGATCGTCAGTGTCATGTGGGCCAACAATGAAACCGGCGTCATCTTCCCAATCAGTGAGATTGCAGAACAGGTCAAGGCCCGGGGGATTGTCTTTCACTCCGATGCGGTCCAGGCCGCCGGAAAGATTCCATTAAATATGGCGACAGACAGCGTGGACATGCTCTCCATTTCCGGCCACAAAATCCATGCCGCCAAAGGGGTGGGGGTCCTGTACGTTCGTAAGGGAACCAAGTTTTCGCCTTTTCTCATCGGGGGTCACCAGGAACATGGACGCCGCGGGGGCACCGAAAATGCGGCATCGATCATCGGGCTGGGTAAGGCCTGTGAATTGGCCAAAAAGAGTTTCCAGAAGGACATGCAACGCGTCAAAAAGCTGCGAGATAAACTGGAGTCCGACATCCTCGAACGTGTTCCCAATGCATTCGTAAATGGCGACCGCGACCACCGCTTGCCGAACACCAGCAGTATCGCCTTTGAATACGTGGAGGGCGAATCGATATTGCTGATGATGAACGAGTTGGGGATCTGTGCCTCATCCGGATCCGCCTGCACGTCCGGCTCTCTGGAACCTTCACATGTCCTGCGGGCGATGGGAGTGCCGTTCACCGCCGCCCACGGTTCGATTCGATTCAGCCTGAGCACATACAGTACCGATGAAGAGATCGACTATATCATCGAAAAATTACCGCCGATTATTGAGCGGTTGCGGAGCATGTCACCCTACTGGAAGCAAGCTGTCGGGGCGACCTGACAAACAGCGGCAAGCCATTATTTGAAGGCGTTTCGGTCTGTTACAGCCGGGACGCCTTTTTGTTTCTAAGCTAAATTAAGTCGAATTGGCCTGTTTTGCGAACTATTTGGGGCGAACATGCGAAAAAATTTGTTCCGGTATTCAGGCACCAGGATCGGATATTATTATCCGGACATGTCTTTAAACCCATTGGAAGTCATCGGAAAAAAGGGAGATGATTAAAAATCCGATCCCAAATATCAGAAAAACAATAGATTCAAGCATTATAATTTTCCTCTCAAATGAGTTGATTAAATGGCTTTGGGGCCAAGAATATTCATCTTGAATTATGTGCAATCTCAATGCCAACTTTTTAACCATCTGTATTTGAATAACATTTGAGAAATACGGTCTCAAGGCGCACGAATCACTGTATGGATTACCAAACAAACAAGACATTTTGAGTTTATAAAATTTAACTCAGAACGAGGTTGTCTTGGTTTACCGGAAAAATCATCGAGACATACCGTGGGGCAGCATCGTGCACACGAACAGCTATCGCCAGGGCGGTCATCTTCTCTCTGGTATTTTTCCCGTCTGTACCTCATGTTTCCTCTCGCTGGGTTGAGCCGGCCGGCTGAATCCCTGCCCCGCGTCTATTGATATCCGGCTTTTTTTCGACTTGCCTGGATTCGTGATCGGGTGTAAAAGAAGATTTTTGCGTGCGTCAAAACAGAACAGAGAGGGTGAGGGCACATGTACAAGGTAATGATTCGGGACAACATGTCCCCGGTGGCGAAAGAAATCCTGGTATCGACCGGTAAGATCGACGTGGTGGTGGACAATGACAAAACGACCGGAAGCCCGGAAGCGCTTTTGAAAATATTTGATGAATTCGACGGCTTGGCCATCCGCAGCGGGACCAAGGTAACTGCTCAGTCCCTCGAAAAAGCGGGCCGTTTGAAGGTCATCGGTCGCGCCGGCATCGGAGTCGACAATGTCGACGTGGCAGCGGCAACCGAACACGGGATAGTCGTCATGAACGCGCCGGGCGGCAACACGGTGACTACTGCCGAGCATGCGATTTCGCTCATGCTCTCCCTGGCCCGCAACATTCCTCAGGCCACCGCTTCCATGCGCGAAGGCCGTTGGGAAAAAAAGCAGTTGGCCGGAGTAGAAATCACCGGTAAGACCCTGGGCATTATCGGGCTCGGTCACATCGGCCGGGTTGTGGCTGAAAGAGCCCAGGGGTTAAAAATGAAGGTTATCGCCTCCGATCCCTTCGTCAGCCCGGAAGCCGCTCAGCAACTGGGCGTTGAGCTGCTGCCCCTGAAAGATTTACTGCCGGCTGCGGATTTTATCTCCCTGCACGTGCCGCGCATGAAGGAAACGATCAACATGATCAACGCGAACACGATGTCCCGAATGAAGCCGGGAGTGCGCATCATTAACTGTTCGCGGGGGGAGATCGTCGATATCGAAGCTCTGCTCGCGGCACTTGAAAGCGGTCATGTGAGCGGCGCCGCCCTGGACGTTTTACCCAAGGAACCACCCGACCCGTCTCTGGCGATCCTCAAACATCCCCGCGTCATCTTAACTCCGCATCTCGGTGCCAGCACCGGCGAAGCCCAGGACAAGGTCGCCGATATGATCGCCCACCAAATGGCCGATTATCTGATCAACGGGGTCATCACCAATGCGGTCAATTTCCCATCTGTGTCCCAGGAAGTTATGGAACAGATCCGGCCCTACCTCGATCTCGCCGAAAAAATGGGCTCACTCATGGGCCAGTTGGTCAGAAAGCCCCATGACGTAACGATCACTTATAGCGGTGATGTCACCCGCTTTGACACCCGGCCACTCACCCACGCGGCTCTGAAAGGCCTGCTGGGTGCCTTCACCGATAAACCGGTGAATTATGTCAGTGCACCGGCTATCGCTCTCGAAAAGGGAATTCACGTGCGGGAAACCACCAGCCAGGCCAAGGCGGATTTTTCGAATCTGGTCAAGATCAAATTGGAAGGTTCGGCGGAAGAAACCGATGAAATCTGGGGAACGATTTTCAGTAAAAAATACCCCCGCATTATTCGGTTGGGAAAAATCTATATGGATGCGATTCCGGGCGGATCGATGATCATCATTCAAAATATCGACCGGCCGGGGGTCATCGGCAACGTCGGTACCACCCTGGGCCGCCACAACATCAACATCGGACGGTTTCAGTTGGGAAGACTCCGCGATCGGGCGCTGTGTATGGTCAACATCGACACCCCGGCCGACGACAAGGTTCTCGAAGACATCAGGGCCCTGCCGAATATTCTCACCGCAACACAAGTGTTCCTGGGTTGATTGAAACGCGACGCGGTCCCCGACGGGGCACCACCAAAAAAGGGACGGCCACTCCGGCCATCCCTTTTTTCATTTTGTCGGTTGTCAATCTATCTCTATTGCACCTCTTCCTTGACCGAAATCGCTATTTTGTAGAGTGCGGTAAGAACGAGGAACCCGAGGCACCATATCGCCAGGGCTATGATCAGCTCGGGAATGGTTGGGATGTATTCATTGACTTCGTGCAGCGGATTGGGAACGAACCCGCCCGAGATCATTCCCAGCCCCTTGTCGATCCATGTGCCCGCAAAAACAGCGACACAGGCCACCGCCAGCACGCCTTCATTCTTGCGTGTTACCGGGTTGACCAAAAGGATGATGCCGAGCAGCATCAACGCCATGGCGGACCACATCCAGGGCACATAGGTTGCGTGTCCATGGAGTCCGGCAAACAGGTACGTGATGTGGTCCATGTGTTCGGGGATCTGGCTGTAGAAAACGGTGAAGATTTCACATAAAAGGAAAAACACGTTCAGGCATATGGCGTAGGCCACGGTCTTTGCCAGGGTCTGTATCTGTGCCCGCCCGGGATCGAAATTGGTCGTTTTGCGGATAAAAAGGCACAACAGGATCAACAGGGCCGGACCGGCGGCAAAAGCCGAAGCGAGAAAGCGCGGGGCCATGATGGCCGTCATCCAGAATCCACGGCCGGGCAAGCCGGCGTACAGGTAGGCGGTCACGGTATGGATGCTGATGGCCCACGGTATGGATAGATAGATCAGCGGCTTGAGCCAGGGCTTATAGTGAACGCCGTTGCGTTCGGCTTCCAGTACGTTCCAGCCGACCACGATGTTAATAAAAAGGTACCCGTTGAGAACGATCGTATCCCAGAAGAGCACCGAGTGCAGGGTCGGGTAGAGCCACACGTTGAAAATCCGCATGGGCTGACCGAGATCGACGATGATAAACGTCAGGCACATGACCAGGGCGGCGATGGCCAGGAATTCACCCAGAATGGTGATTCGGCCGTAGGCCTTGTAATCGTGGAGGTAATAGGGCAGAACCACCATCACGCCTCCGGCGGCCACGCCGACCAGAAATGTGAACTGGGCGATGTAAAACCCCCAGGAAACATCGCGGCTCATGCCGGTAATACCGAGGCCGAAGTCCAGCTGCTTCAGATATGTCAGGAACCCGACCCCGACAATGGCGAGCAGCAGGCCCATCCAACCGTAATATCTCTTACTTCCTTTAAGCGCTAATTCAAGCATAACCCCACCTCACACGATGTAGTAGACCGCCGGCTCGGTGCCCAGAGACTGTTTGCGGCGGATGGTGTAATTGGTTCTGATCAGCTCCCGTACCTCGGACTCGGGGTCATACAGGTCGCCGAACGCCAACTTGCCGTCGGACGCCTCGACGCAGGCCGGCAACTGGCCGACGGCCAGGCGTTCCGCACAGAAGTTGCATTTCTCCACCACCCCCTTGCTGCGGGTCGGAAATTTTTTGTTGGTCTCGGTTATGAAGGGACGCGGATTGCGGTAGTTGAAGCTTCTGGCTCCGAACGGGCAGGCGGCCATGCAGAAACGGCAGCCGATGCAACGGTGAAAGTCCATCAGAACGATACCGTCGCCCGGTCGCTTGAAGGTCGCGTTCGTCGGGCAGGCCCTCACGCAGGGTGGATTTTCACAGTGATTGCACAGCACGATGACCGGCGCGTGTTCGAGCTTCTCGTCCATGAATTTCATCGGGCTCATGGGAAAGGCGTTGTGGTAGGGCGCCGACCAAATCCACTTGATCTCGTGGTTTTTGATCGGCATAATCGGTACATTATGGATCCTGTGGCAGGCTTCCACCAGCGGCGTGACATCATCCGCCGATGCGAACTTTTTGGTGTCGATCACCATGGCCCATTGCTTGGCTTTGAGCGCGTCATCCCCTTTTTTGACGTAAGGCTCACTTTCAACGCCGTGCCCGGTTTCCTGCTCAGCGGCGAAAGCGTTCAGGACCGGCGGGGTGTTCAAGGCCAACGCTGTAATGCCGAATAGCTTTAAAATCTCTCTTCGACTGCGTTCCATTACTTGCTCTCCTTCGGGTTATCGATGTGACAGTCCCAGCAATATGGCCGGACCGACGCGTAGTTGTGGCATCTGTCACAGAATTCAGCCTTGTTCGAATGGCAATCCAGGCAGGTGTTGGAAAGGCTCATCACGTATTCCTTGCCCTGCGGATTGACGTATATCCGTTCGGCATTTCTGACCACCGAATGCCGCCAGAGATCCAGGACTTTCATGTGGTCCCGCGCCATGTAATCTTTGGAACGGACGCACTCCTTGGCTTCCTTGGCCCTGGCCGTCAGCTCGACTTCCGGCGCTGGAACGGCCTTTCCGTGGTTGTACCAGAATGGTAGTGCCACGATGACCAGAAAGATGGTGATACCGAGATAAACGAGTTTCTTGTTACCCATCGGTTTATTCCTCCGTCTCTGCTGCGGTATCTTTTAAGTCTTCCAGTTCGTCGCCGCGCAGGTTGGTGGTCCTTTCATTCTGTCCCGGCAGGTTCAGGGCGTTGGCGACCATTTCGTGCACGCCGGTGACCTCCACGTCTCCGACCCAGTAGTCCATGAGGTCGCCCAGAACCGCACGGTCGATTGCGCATATGGTGGCCAGCATGTTGACGCCGTGTCGTTCTTTGACAGCCTTGACGGCATTGGCCCTTGGCAGTCCCCCGGCCATCCGCAGTTCCATGTCTTCACCGGCATTCAAGCCCGACCCGCTGCCGCAGCAGAAAGTCTGTTCCCGGATGGTATTGGCCGGCATTTCATAGAAATTGTTGCACACGTTTTTGATCACGTAACGGGGTTCATCGAAGAGGCCCATTCCCCGGGCCGGATTACATGAATCGTGAAACGTCACCTTGAGGTGATCGTTGCGACTGGGATCCAGGTCGAGCTTGCCGTGCTTGATCAGGTCGGCCGTAAACTCGGTAATGTGAACCATCTTGTTGGAGCGGGCATTCTCGAACCGGGTGCCGGTAATGGGGGATACCGGTACTTCTAAAAAGTCGGCCGGTCCGTTCATGGTGTCCATATACTGGTTGATCACCCGCCACATGTGACCGCATTCCCCGCCGAGGATCCATTTGACGCCCAGGCGCTTGGCTTCGGCGTACATCTTGGCGTTAAGGCGTTTCATCGTTTCATGGGAGGTGAAAAATCCGAAGTTGCCGCCCTCGCTGGCATAGGTGCTCCAGGTGATGTCGAAACCGTATTTCTCCTTCAAAAAATGAAAGAGAAGCATGTACCCCATGCAGGTGTAGGTGCCCGGATCGGCAAATACGTCACCTGAGGGGGTAATGAACAGGATATCCGCTCCTACCTTGTTGAATTGGGGCTCAACCTTGATACCGGTGACCTCCTCGATGTCGTCCACAAAAAAGTCGAGCATGTCCTTGAACGCATGCGGCTGGATCCCCAAATGGTTGCCGGTTTTGTAACAGTTGGAAACCGGCGTGGCGATCCAGTCGATGTTCAGTCCCAGCAGGTTGGTCAGCTCGCGGCCCATGATGGTGATCTCGGCCGTGTCGATACCGTAGGGGCAGAATAATGAGCATCGACGGCATTCAGAGCATTGATACAGGTAGGACCACCATTCCTTAAGGACATTTTCGGTCATCGGCCGGGCACCGTTGAGTTTACCGAGAATCCGGCCGGCGCGCGTGAAATCGTTGCGATAGATCGAGCGCAACAACTCGGCTCTCAAAACCGGCATGTTTTTGGGGTCTCCGGTGCCGATGAAGTAATGACACTTATCGGAGCATGCGCCGCACCGGACGCAAATGTCCATGAACACTCTGAACGTGCGGAACTTTTCCAGCCGTTCCTTGAATCCGTTGTGAATGATCTCCTGCCAGTTGTCGGGCAGCTGCCAGTCGTCGTCGAAGCAGCTCCAGGTCCGCGGGTTCGGAGCGCCTAAGGTTTCCAGGCTCTTGGGGTTGCCCGCATAGCACGCGATCCCTTTTCGGATTTCAGCTGGGACATCCATCCAATCGGTCGAAGGCGGACCCTGGCCGACGTAGTTCAAGAGCTCTTCTGCAGTTGGGATGTCGGACATATATATTACTCCTTTTCCTCAGATGCTTCTGCTGGTTCTTCCGCAGCCGTTTCCGCCGGCATTTTAACCACCGGCAAGCCGGCCTCGATCATTTTTTCTCTGAAGTCGTCTTCGTACTCGTCGTAGGTATGCACCTCGACGGGGTAGTTCCATGGATTGACGTAGCGATTGGCCCGGGTATCGGCCGTCATGTTGCGGGTGGGGCTCATGAAAATCCCTCCCGCGTGCATCAGCTTGCTGAATGGAAAGTAGGCCAGCAGGATGCTGACGAAAAACATGTGAACAAAAAAGATGCTCCCCAGGTTTTCCGGGACGGTGGGGCGAAAGGTTACCAATCCAATCGAAAGTTCCTTGGCTCCCGTAACATCGATCTTCAGGAAGTAGCGCATGAGGATTCCGGTAAAAGCGATGCCGATTATCAGGAACAGCGGAAAATAATCCGAAGCCAGTGAGATGTATTTAACGCCGGGGACAAACAGGCGTCGCAATAGCAGGTAAGTGACGGCCGCCAGGAGGACCAGCCCGGAAAGATAAACACCCGGCACACCGATCTGAAAAGCGTTCGCCATGACTTCGAGCCGGAAAAAACCGTCCACATTCTCTACCAATTGGACCGGCAGTGGAACCGGATCTGTGAAGAACCGCAAATGACGAAAGAGCACCGTAAAAAAAGCGTAATGAAAGGCCAGAGCGCCGACCCACAGAAAAATCTCCAGAGCATAGGTGACTCTGCCGTCTCTGAGCTTCATGCGGGTGTTGCGGAAGAGGGAACGAAACGCAACCACTTCCAGCAGCATGCGCATAAAAACACCTCCCTTTGAAAACGGGGTGTCCCACTTGGCATGTTTAATCCAGGGCAGCGATTTTTGCTGTCCGCCGGTGGTGGGAATCTTGAAAGGAATCGGCACACGAGCCCACTCCAGAATCCGGCGGATGAAGAAAACGATAAAAATCAGTACCGCCGCATAAGGAATGATGACGCCGAACAGCCATTTGGTGGCCGGAACCGCCGAAACCCCCACATAAGCCAGCAGAAACAATACGATCACTGCCAGGAGGGAAACCATGTACCTTTTATTCATCGACCAGCTCCTTGTTTACAGCCCGCCGCCGTTACCGGCGTGCGCAGCCTCTGTGAATAATATTACAAAAACATTCAGAGGATCGGCTCCTTCTCCGGCTCCTCTTGAATCAATCCCGCCCGTTTGAATGCTTTGAATACCTTGTCCTTCTCCTCGTTGGCCTTTAACTCGAAAATTTTTTCGCGGCACTGAGTGTAAATATCGAACGCAAACAGGCTTAACGCGTCGACCCTGTCCTCAAATTCGAGCAGGTCTTTCACCAAGCGACTGTTTTTGCCGTCTATCGGAAGGTGTTTGCGGACAATTTTTTTTAAAACCAGAACGAAGGCGATAGCCTTTGAGGGGGAAAAGTTCTGTATCGCACGAACCCGAACAATGGGGTCCAGCAGCGTCCGAACAGTCTCCTGATCCATTTCGGTCAGCAGTTGGTCGAACAAGCCGGCTAAACCTTTAGAGAGATAGCCGCCAACGGGGTTTGTGAAAGGATCTGTATTCTTTTTGAGAAATTGTGCGGTGTCGGGAGCATAGGTCTTCGCCACCAGGTCGAACCAATCGGCGACGATGGCGTTACGTTTCTTGACTAATACTTTTTCAAGCCCCATGCGTCGTATGATTCCCGATCGCCAGTCGCGACAGGAAGGAGTGTAGAGTTTAGTTGTTGAAATTACTGCCAAAATTATACTTTCTGCCCTTGTGGAATGCAGGCGAACTCAAAGTGAACCGTATAGTCAACTAAACCTACCATGTCAAGGATAATCGACACCAGGAAGCCGCCGCGAAAGGGCTGGAGCCTGTCAGGGGGCACTCTAATGGCTGAACGGTTGACCGTCGGTTGGATACCCTCGGAAAGCCCCGCAAAATAGAAATGGCGCCTCTGGAGGATTGGGCAAAAAAACGATATTGAGATAATGTATAACGTGGGTCGCCGGATGCCGATCAAAAGGCGGGATTAAGAAATCCTCCGCTTGTCCCGAGGGTGTCATTTTCGGGTGAAGGTCTCAGCGCCCCGGCAGCATACTTTTACCCTTGAGATACGAGCGCTTGATCCAACCAGACACTTTCTCGACCAGTGTGCGCTGATAGTACTGGCGATCTTCATCGCTGATCCGGTCCCGGCGTTTTCGATATTTAACCTTTATATACGCGTTGTAATCGAATTTTCTGAACAATTTGTAGAGGAAGTGGTTGACCGGACTCAATCCGTTCTTTCTGATAATGGCCACCCCGAAATCCAATAGGATGGGATGCCGGCCGTTGACGACCAGAATATTGTCCTTCTTTTTCAGATCTCCGTGAGCCACGCCGGCCTGGTGCATTTCTTTAATCAGGCCAAGCAAAACATTGCAGAAAAAAGTGCGGTCATCGAGGCATGCATCTTTTATGGGCGCGCCGTCCACGAATTCGAGCACCAGGTACCTTTTTTTCAATAGGCCATGGCAGACCGGAATGCCTTCCATGCCTGACAACCGGGTGTAAACTTTGTACTCATTGGCGATCATCCGCCGCCGGATAAAAGCCGCCGGCCCTCGCCCCTGTGGTGCTTTTATGACGAGCTGTCGACCGTGCGCTGAGAAAATGTATGTCTTTCCCTGGTACCCCCGACCAAGAACGTTTCGACCTTCGTTGATGCTGGTGGTGATCCAGCGCCAAAGAACATCTTCGGAAATACCGGCGATTGTTTTGTGCATAGGGTCCAGAGATGGTCAGAGCTTGATGAAAAGATAGTAAAGGCAGGCGAATAGAAAAAGGGCAATAACCGGTTCGCCGTTTTGGCGTAGGCTCTGCCAGAAAGACCAACTGCCCCCTGGTTTATAGGTCCGCTTCAAACGTGCAAGCAGCGCCGGCGTCTGTTGCCGCCATCTTTCCCAGTCCTCCTTGAAGAGGTTGTGCAGTTTTTCATCTTCACGTCGTATGGCTTGGGGATAAAAAAGGAGGAGAATCAAAATGAATAACGGTCCGCTCCACCAAAGCCCAGAAGCCAAACAAAAGCCGCAGCCCAGCAGGATGTTGCCGACATAAAGCGGGTGGCGTACGTACTGGTAAGGACCGTCGTTCGCGAGAACTTTGTTTTTCTTTATGTGTCCGGACGCCCATAATCTGACGGCAGTGCCACTGCACGCAACGACCGCACCGGTCCAGAAAAGTCCGTCCGTGGGATGCCCCGCAACCGTCACGAGCACCACAAAAGCAATGCCGATAAACTGCCGATAGCGGTCCCGGCGGTACCGTATGTCGTGCAAGAATCTTTGAACACCGATATCTTTGATCATCATTGCGCTCTTTGTTGATGAGGACCGCGCCTTCTGGTCGACCCCGACCATGAGGCAATTGAATTTTGGAGTATGAAGAATTGTTAAATCGGTGTCAAGACTGATTTGAAAGCCGAACTCTCATCCTGGTCTGTACGAAGTTTGTGGTCGTTTCAGCCGGCGCAGGGCTGGAAATCCTCACAGAGCCGCGTGCTGATGAAGATGAATGACATCGATATGTAAAAACAATTACGGCCAACCGGGATGACGGCTGGCCGTGAAAGGAGGAATGCAGATGATGAATACTGAGGATACATTGAGTAGAGCAATATCCATACCAAAACTTTATTTTTGTCCGCAAAACTCAAAAAAGTATCTAAGTATTTAATATTTTTTGAAAATTTCGGCTCGTCATTTTTATTCGATTTCGATCGTGGAGTGGAAAAAAAGACACAATGTTCATATTTTTGAACACACTTGGAACAACGAACACATAAAACTTTACAATTTCAATTGGTTATGAGAAACCGTGCCGGTTTAAAATTTTGAACCGGCACGGTTGCGGCCGTCTGTCCATATGAGATCGGCCGGATACGGCCGAAAAAATGTGCCTAATATTGTCATCCGCTCATTTCACGCTGATATCATGTTTTTCAAATCTTCGGGAACATATTCAGCATGGAAATTTGCGGGTTAGAGGTCGACTCCGGCAATGTCGGCCCCACAAAATCGACACGCGCCGTGTTCTATGAGGTTGTTTTGAACCTGAAATCCCCAGCGCTCGATGAGCAGCCGCCCGCAATTCGGGCAATCTGTGTTTTCCCCGCCTTCTCCCGGTACATTGCCGGTGTAGACGTATTTGAGCCCGGAAGCCAGTCCAATTTCGCGCGCTTTCTCCAGTGTTGCCAGTGGTGTCGGCGGTCTGTCGGTGAGTTTGTAAGTCGGGTGAAACCGACTGATATGCCACGGCGTTTCGGGTCCCAGGTCTGCTGCTAAAAAAGCGGCCAGCCCCTCTATCTCCCGGGGATTATCATTGAGTCCAGGCACGATGAGCGTCGTCACCTCCAGAAATATCCCACGGTTTTTCATTTGTATGAGGGTTTCTTTGACATGATTGAGTTTGGCCCCGCAAAGTTCACGGTAGTATTTTTCCGTGAACGCTTTCAGGTCGACATTGGCGGCGTCCAGGTAGGGGTGAATCATTTCCAGGGCTTCTTCTGTCATATAACCGTTTGTGACAAATACATTTTTCAGGCCCTTTTCAGCGGCAAGCCGGGCGGTTTGATAAGCGAATTCGAAGAATATCGTCGGTTCCGTGTAGGTGTATGATATGCTGCGGCAGTTGCCCTGAATCGCGGCAGCGACAACACTTTCCGGTGTGCAGGAATCGCCCACGATCAATCCCTTGTGATCTTCAGGCATCTGGGCGATGTCCGCATTTTGACAGAACCGGCATTTGAAATTGCATCCCACCGTGGCGATGGAATAGGAAAGACTGCCGGGCATAAAATGATACAGAGGTTTTTTCTCGATAGGGTCGATATGGCGGGCGATGAGTTTGCCGAAAACCAATGTGTACAAAATTCCCTCACGATTCTCCCGGACACCGCATTTGCCCCGTCTGCCATCCTTGATAAGGCAGTGATGTTTACAGAGATTGCAGATGACCCTGCTGTCATCCGATTTTCTATACAGGTAGGCTTCCATGGTTTTCGCCCCGGCCATCGATGATGTGTGCCATTTTCACTACGAGGTGGTTACTCTAATCGCAGTCGGGCTTCCACGAGGTATCCGGTTTCAACCGGTGACCATGCCGGTGCTTTGCTTGGCTTGATAGCGCATGGCCAGCGGTCGCGTTCTGAATAGCGGTACGAGGGTGATCACCATACCGACAAAAGCCCCGAAAGGGCACCGCTGCACAAATCTGGACTGTTCGAAATTTTGGGTTATACTACCGCAACCGACCGGAAACTGATTGACTGTCCGCCACGACAGCGGCACGGCCCCAGCGATGGACCGGATGAGCCGTCTTAATTCCCAAATCCCGAAAAACCTGGCATGATTGAAGATTGTTTCTGAAAAAATACCGGCAACCCGGCGTTGAACCCCTTTGATCGCATAGCGATTGAGCACCCCGAGGAACACGCGGTCTTTGGCGACACGGCAGGCTTCCTCAATGGCTTTATGTGGATCGTCGACGAATTCCAACGAGGTCATGAAAAAGGCGTGGTTGAAGGAGTTGTCGTCGAAAGGGAGGTCTTCTGCGTAGCCTCGGTACAATTCGACATGCTGGCCTAATCTTTTAAAACTAATGTCGAGCATGTAAGGCGATGGGTCTATGCCGGTGGCATTCAGCCCCATATCGATCAATGGAGCCAAACTGGCGCCGGTTCCGCAGCCGACTTCAAGGACGCTCTCGCCCCTGGCTGGTTGGAGCATGCTCAGCATCAGTTTGGTTTCGCGTTCGGCTTCGGATCGATAGCGCGGTTCGTTGAACCAGCGTTCATAAAATCTGGCGTCTTTGAATTCGAACACGTAGCCCATGGCGGTATCTATTTGGAACATAAACTGAGCGTTTTAAATGTGAAAACGAACACATATCAGAGTTGGGTCTCGTCCTCCTGGTCCACTGTATCCGGAGCGACTTCCACGGCATTGGTTTTCTTCTTGCGACGCCGACGCCGTTTTTTCTTCCGGGTTGCAGGTGCTGCAGCCTCATCAGGTGTCGGAGCGGTTTCAAGGGGATCACCCTCGGGTAAAAACCCGAAAAACGCCCCCGGGTGTTTCTTTGGCCAGGGTTTTTCAGCTGGTTTCTGGCGCTCCAACCTTTTTTGAACGCGTCCGCGTCCCTGCACGGCCTTCGTCCGGCGTCCCTGGGAGGCCGTTTTCACCGGTCCGCTTTTGTCTTCAACAAACCAGTCGTCCTCCGGCCACGCCACGGGGATTTTATACCCCAACATGTCTTGAACGGCATCCAAGTGAAAGACGTACTGTTCACAGGCAAGAGACAGGGCCTTGCCGGTCTTGCCCGCTCTGGCCGTTCGACCGATCCGATGGATATAGTTTTCCGCATCCTGGGGCAGGTCATAATTGATTACATGGCTGATGTCTTCCACATGAATCCCCCGGGAAGCCACATCCGTTGCCACCAGGATCTTGGTGCTGCCGTTTTTAAATTTTTCCATCAGTTTCAACCGCATCCGCTGATGCAGATCACCGCTGATACCCTCGGCCGGAAGGCCGTTGCCCTTGAGTTTTTGGCTCAGCCAATCCACACCGGACTTGGTATTGACGAATATCAGTACCCGGCTCCAATCTTCTCTGTCGAGCATTCCCAACAGGAGCGTCAACTTTTGTTCGCGACCGACATGAAACAAAACTTGCTCGATACCTTCCACAGTCACCTCTTCGGGCGCGATGGAAATAAACTCCGGCAAATTCATGTATTCGTATGTCAGTTCGAGCACGCGATAGGAGAGGGTGGCCGAAAATAGCATGGTCTGGCGTTTGTCGTAACGCGGCAGTTTCTTAAGAATATACCGCATGTCTTTGGCAAAGCCCAGATCCAGGAGGCGATCGGCTTCATCGATAACGACGATCTTGATACCCTTGGTTTTAAATATTCCCTGTTTGAAATAATCGATGATACGGCCGGGGGTACAAATAACGATATCGACACCCTCTTTCAGAATGTCTGCCTGTCTCTGGTAGTCGATACCGCCGATCACCTGGGCAACTTTGAATCCGGTATCTCTGCCGATGACCTGCGCTTCTTCGTAGATCTGAAGAGCCAATTCCCGTGTTGGTGCGACAATGAGTGCCCCAGGTAAATCGGGTTCGCGATCGGTTGCAGATAGCAGGCGGGCAAAAATCGTTACGAGAAAGGCCGCCGTCTTGCCGGTACCCGTTTGAGCCTGCCCGGCCACATCCCGGCCGGCAAGCGAAACAGGAAGTGTTTGGGCCTGTATCGGTGTGCAGTATGTGAAACCGGCGCCGGCTATCCCCGCGAGAACTTCCGGTGGCAGAGTGAATTCAGCAAAGGTCGTTCGCGTAAGAAATTTAGGCTTTGCTGCCCGTTGTTCGGGAACTTCGGGATCGGGCACTAAGGGATCGGGCACTTCGGACATATAAACCTCAATCGAATTTGCTTTTGGATTAATGATGTATCCCTGCTCCAATATCGTGGCAGACTATACCCTTTCTCTTGAGATTGCAAGCATCTGGAAGCGGTAAGTGCGTTACCGACTATCCCGGATGTTGAATGCATTTTCCCGTCTGGGTTTCTACCTCCCGAATCGACCCGTTCGGCACTTTACTTAACTAAGTTAATATAAATTGCTTAAATATCAAGATCGATCCCCGTCTCTCCGTTGTTGGCCTCGTATTGTCCCGGCGCCTGTGGTTTGGTTTTTCGATGGCCTTAATCTTTACCGGGTGTCGGCTTGAAGAAGCCTTTTCTTTGTGTTACCTGGAACGGACGGCATCCCTTTTATTATGGCCGCCATGCGTTATATTTAAATAATCAAAACCGAGCACGCCATACGCTAACACCCTATGCCGAGGTGTGCAGATGCAAAGAGAGGATCACAATTAAATGGAAGCCAACACCGGTGCTCCAAAACTGGTCAGTCCGCAGGACTGCCTGCTGATCGTCATCGACGTCCAAAAGAAACTGGCGCCAATGATCGCTGACACGCCTGGTATCGTTGCCAAGATCCTCAAACTGATCCGCCTGGCAAGGATAATCGACATTCCGGTCCTGGTGACCGAACAGGAAAACCTGGGGGATACGGTCGAAGAAGTCCGGTTGGAATTGACCGGCATTCCCCCCGTTCGAAAGTTGTCCTTCAGTTGCTTCGGTGAAGATGCCTTTACCCGCCGACTGGTAACTTATGAGCGCCGGACTCTGATTCTCACGGGGCTCGAGGCTCACATTTGTGTCGCCCAGACGGCACTCGGTGCCTCATCGGGGTTCCGCTCGGTTGTGGTGGCCGATGCAACAGCCTCGCGCTTTTCATTTGACAAGGAAACGGCGCTGGCCCGATTGAAGGATAATGGCGTCACGATAACCTCTACCGACATGCTCATATACGAACTGCTTCAAAAAGCCGGAACGGACACATTCAGAACGGCTTTGCCGCTGCTCAAGTGAGGAATGCGTGAAAGACTTTTTCAAGGTAACGGACCTGGCGACCGTACTTGCAAAGGTGGCCGAATTTCCTCCCGTGGGAGTGGAAACCATTCCCCTGGAGGCCTCTGTCGGCAGGATACTGGCGGAAGATATCGCAGCTGACCGCGACTTGCCGCCGTTCTCCCGATCGATAATGGACGGATATGCCGTACAAGCCGCGTCGACTTTCGGTGTCTCCGAAAGCAGTCCGGCTTACCTAGTGGTCAAAGACACGGTGTTGATGGGAGTGCCCCCGGGCTTTTCCATTGGGCCCGGTGAAGCCGCGCGTATCTCCACCGGCGGCATGCTGCCGAAAGGCAGTGACAGCGTGGTGATGATCGAGCACACAGACAAGCTGGATGAATCGACCATAGAGGTCTATCGCAGCATTGCCCCGGGTGTGAACATTATCGAAGAAGGCGAGGATTATCATCTGGGCCAGATTGTACTTCGCCCAGGCAAGCTTCTCAGACCGCAGGAAGCGGGACTGCTGGCCGCCTTTGGCCACAAAGGGGCCGAGGTGTACAAACGACCCGTAATCGCCATCATCTCTACGGGCGACGAAATCGTGCCGGTCGACAGCACGCCGGCGACCGGCCAGATCAGGGACGTCAACAGCTACACCCTGTTCGGCCTGGTCGCTGCGGCAGGAGGAACGCCGGTGCACTACGGCATTGTGCCCGACAGCTATGACGCTCTTTTAAGGACTTGCAGGGAAGCGCTGTCACAGTCGGACATGGTGTTGCTTTCCGGCGGCAGTTCCGTTGGAACCCGCGATTTTACCGTCGACGTATTGACCAACCTGGCCGATTCGCAAATTCTGGTCCACGGCATATCCATCAGTCCCGGTAAACCGACCATTCTGGCCAAAACCGGTGGCAAAGCCGTGTGGGGGCTTCCGGGACATGTGGTATCGGCAATGGTCGTCTTCAGGATCGTGGTTCAGCCGTTTATCGCCCGTATTGCCGGCATGTCCCGCTCACCGCAGCCGGCCATTACGGTCCCCGCCCGTCTCACCCGAAACATCGAATCGAAACAAGGCCGCACCGACTTCGTTCGTGTGCGTCTCGTGCTAAAAAACGGAGCGTATCAAGCCGAACCGATATTGGGCAAATCGGGCCTGCTCAATACCATGGTCAAAGCTGACGGATTGATTGAAATCGATGCGCATGCCGAAGGGCTGGATGCCGGGGCTGCCGTTGCGGTGATGCCATTCTGAACGATGTCAAACTGGTGTTTCCTGGCCGACATCTGAAAAAACCTGTATATGCATGTGCATCAAGGGGGCGTGCCCTGTCACCGAAGAGGAAATCTCGTGAACCATAAACGAAATATATACCTGAAAATGAAAACGCTCCAAGAAGCCCGCGAAATTGTGTTTGAGCGATTTGGGACAACCGGCGCCATGCCCGGAGAAATCCTGCCGGTACCAAACGCCGTGGGACGGGTTCTGGCTGAACCGGTAACGGCCCGGCTTTCGTCGCCGAATTTTCACGCCGCCGCCATGGACGGCATTGCGGTCGACGCCGAAGACACGTTTGGGGCCAGCGAAACCAAGCCGAAAGAATTGATCATCGGTGAAACGGCGTTTTACTTAAACACCGGACACGTGATGCCGGAGAACACAAATGCCGTGATCATGATCGAAAAGGTCAACACCCTGGATGAACACAAGGTCCAAATCGAAGCGCCGGTCTTTCCATGGCAGAATGTTCGCAGAATGGGCGAAGACATTGTGGCCACCGAACTGCTCTTTCCCCAGAACCACATCGTGACGCCCTATTGCGTTGGGGCCTTGCTTTCGGCCGGTATTTTTGAGATTGCCGTGCGGAAGCGACCCAGTCTGCTGATCATACCCACCGGTTCAGAACTCATCGACTGGCGCGGCCTTGACCTGGCCCAAATGGAACCCGGTCAAGTACTCGAAAGCAACTCCTATGTTCTCGGAAATCTGACCGTGTCCTGCGGTGGGGCCTACGTCAAGCACGACAAGGTGCAAGACGATGTGGAAGCAATCAAACGTGCAGCATCAGAAGGGCTCGCGTCCGGTCATGACATGGTGTTGATCATCGGCGGATCTTCGGCGGGCTCGGAGGACTATGCCCGGCATGTCATATCTGCCCTGGGCCGGATCCACGTTCACGGCGTCACGATGATGCCCGGCAAACCCGTCATTATCGGCGAAGTCGATGCCAAGCCGGTTTTCGGCATACCCGGCTATCCGGTCTCTGCGATCATCGCTTTCGAACAGATCGTCCGCCCGCTGATCCGCAACCTATTGGGGTTACCGGACATTGAAACCCAAACGACCCTGGTTGAACCGACGCGTAAAATTGCGTCAAAACTGGGAGTGGAAGAGTTTTTACGGGTAAAGCTCGGCGAAGTAAACGGCCGCATCGTCGCCACCCCTCTGCCACGCGGAGCGGGGTGCATCACATCGATCACCCAAGCTGACGGTATCATCCGCATTCCGAACCATGTAGAAGGAATCAATGACCAGGAACCGGTTTCGGCCACGCTCCTGCGCCCCCTGTCATCCATCCGGAACACAATCGTCATCGTCGGCAGCCATGACAATACCCTGGATGTCCTGGCCGATGAACTGCGGGCCGGCAGCAGAAGCCTGTTCCTTTCGTCGAGCCATGTCGGCAGTATGGGCGGTCTCATGGCGGTCAAAAAAGGCTTGTGCCACCTGGCGGGTTCACACCTGCTCGACACCGCTGACGGCACATACAACACCGCCTACATCAAGCGCTATCTGCCTGAACTTTCCGCCGAAAACCGGGTACGCTTGGTCAACCTGGTATTCCGCGACCAGGGGCTGATCCTCCCCGCCGGCAATCCAAAAGGCATCAGGGGGATCGAAGATCTCGCCCACGAAGACATCACCATGATTAACCGCCAGGGAGGTTCGGGCACGCGCATTCTCCTGGACTACCGCTTCAAGGAACTGGCGCTGGATCCGTCCCGAATCAGAGGCTATCGTAATGAAGAGTTCACGCACATGGCGGTAGCCGTAGCGGTTTTGAGCGGCAGCGCTGATGTGGGACTGGGCATCTTCGCCGCGGCAAAGGCGCTGGGGCTGGATTTCATTCCGGTTGTCACCGAACAGTACGATCTGGTCGTGCCACAGACGTATTTCGAAAGCGATAATTTCAAGATCCTTCTGGATATCATCTGCAGTCCGGTTTTCAAAAAGAGGGTCGAAGCCATGGGCGGATACAGCACCCATAAAACCGGAGAGGTATTAAGCTAGCCGCCTGCAAGGTCACATGAAATACACGTTTACCGACCACACCGCCGATATCGGCCTGCACGTTCTCGGCTCAGACCCGGCCGAACTTTTCACCACCGCCGCCCGGGCCCTTTTTGATGTCATGATCGACGCCAGGCTGGTGAAAGCGGGACGGTCGCGCATATTGCGTGTCGAAGGCTTGGATTGGCCCGACCTGATGGTCAACTGGCTGCGGGAGCTATTGTTCTTATGGTCCGGAAAAGACCTCCTGGTGCATAAGACGACGATCCGGGAGATCGCTCCGCAAATGTTGATTGCCAAAATCAGCGTCGATCCGTTCGATCCCCGTCGGCATTCTGTTACCACCGAAATCAAGGCCGTGACCTATCACCAGATTGAAGTCAACCAGAAGTCGACAGGGTGGGAGGCCAAGATCATCTTGGATATCTAGTTTTCAGCAACCCAACTTTATGCCACTCTTTTCTGCGGGCACAAGATCGCCGCCCGGAGGTTCCCCGCCATGAAACTTAGACAGATCGACCAATTTCATTGGGAAGTCCCCAAACGCGGAAAAATGCGGGTGCCGGGGATCATATACGCCACCGCCGCCATGCTGCAAGACGCCCAACAAAGCGAACCAATCAGACAGGTCACCAATGTTGCCACCTTGCCCGGCATCGTAAAAGCCTCGCTTGCCATGCCGGATATGCATTGGGGCTACGGATTCCCTATCGGCGGTGTGGCGGCATTTGATTGGAACGAGGGTGTCATATCTCCCGGAGGGGTGGGGTACGACATCAACTGCGGCGTCCGTCTGGCCGCCACCGCCCTGGTCGAGTCCCAAATCCGACCGCAACTGGAGCCTTTAATCAACACCCTTTATCAGAACATTCCCTCCGGCGTGGGGTCAAAAGGACCGCTAAAGCTCTCCATTCAGGAAGAAAAGCGGGTGCTCAAAGAAGGTAGCCGCTGGGCAGTACGCCAGGGGTTTGGAGACGATGAGGACATCAGCCACACGGAAGACAACGGTTGCCTGCCGGGTGCCGATCCGGAACTGGTAAGCACCCGAGCCCTTGAACGGGGGCAGAAACAGCTGGGAACCCTGGGGTCGGGTAACCATTTTCTCGAAGTCGGTGTGGTCGATAAAATATTTGACCCCTTGGTCGCCGAAATATTTGGCTTGTTCGAGGGCCAGGTGACCGTCATGCTGCATTGCGGCTCACGGGGGTTCGGTTATCAGGTCTGCGATGATTTCCTGGCCTTGATGACCAAGCATGTGAACACGATCGGTATCGAGTTGCCGGACCGCCAATTGGCCTGTGCTTCGATTCAATCGGATTTGGGGCAGCGCTACCGGCGTGCCATGGCCTGTGCTGCAAACTATGCCTGGGCCAACCGTCAAATCCTTCTGCACCGGACTCGCGAAGTTTTCCAGCACGTTTTGGGCATGGGCCCACGTGATTTGGGCATGCGCCTGGTTTATGATGTTTGTCATAACATCGCCAAGAGGGAGGAGCACATTATCGACGGGCGAAAACAGGTCGTCTGTGTGCACCGCAAAGGAGCGACGCGTTCCTTTCCGCCGGGCCATCCGGCCCTTGATGATGCCTTTCGCAGCGTGGGTCAACCGGTCATCATCCCCGGCGACATGGGCACGGCATCTTATGTTCTGGTGGGAACCGAGGTGGCCATGGCGGAAACATTCGGTTCCACCTGCCACGGGGCCGGTCGGGTAATGAGCCGCAAGGCCGCTAAAAAGGCCAGCAAGGGACGGTCCATTCAGCGTGAACTGGAAGACAAAGGCGTTCTGGTGCGCTGGACCGGCAAGGGGACGCTGGCGGAAGAGATGCCGGATGCTTACAAGAACATAACTGAAGTGGTCAATGTTGTGCATGGCGCCGGCATCTCGCGAAAAGTAGCCAAACTGAGACCGATCGGCGTCGTCAAAGGCTAATTGGACATAAACGAGAGTTGACGTTGAATCCGCATATTTCCGACAGAACGACAACGTGATAGACATCGACGGTGCGCGGGTGACCTTTGACGATGGCTGGGGGTTGGTGCGGGCATCAAACCCCCGGCCGGCTCTGGTGCTGCGGTTCACGGCGACGACAGAAAAACGGCGCAAGGAAATAAGGGGGTTGATTGAGGGCGTCCTTGATAAACTGACATCAAAGACGTAGGCATACCGGGCCCAGCGACGGGCTCGGTTATGTTAGACGCTGAAAGATTCCAGACGCTGGGTGCGTCTGCGGACCGACTGTGTGTAGATGACGGAGTGGACAATGAACTGGACTTGCAGCGGCAGGTTCAACTGTTGTCTGCTATAAAATCTAATGTGGGGCCGACAAACGTCTTGCGCCGTTCGCTCTCTTCATCGACCTCAACAGCTTGGAGTCCACGACGGTCCATACCGGATCTGCGGTCCAAGCCCGATCTTCTGTCCGGTCTATTGATAGGGAGATTTTTCTTCCGCCTGTCTGTCCACAAACGACGGCCTCCATTATCCATCATGGCGATGAAAGACATCTCCTTCATATACCTCGTCCCGTCATTATTGTGTTTTCTCATTGTTACCACTCACCTCTCTTGAATAAGCCATTTTTTCGGTAATGTCAATCTAACGGCCCGCAGGCGCAGGTTGAGCAATTGATTTGACATTCCGCCCTGTGGCATGGTCGGCTACCTGCAGATCTTGGCCCTATGCGCCCCACGCAACCGCCGTTCTCGAAAGGGGGGCTCTCCCTGAGGCCCGACATTATTAGCTCATCTGCTTTCCACCTGTTGTCGATTTCACCTGCCCAGAGACGGAAAAAGGCGGCCGGATGGCCGCCCGCGGGAAACAGGATTATGGACGCAAACGCTCAAGCCGACCCTTTCAGCCATCATGGTTCAGATCGACGACCTCAGCGCCCGCGGACAGCACCGAACGCCGGTTGCCCCCACCACCGAAATACTTGATCTTCAAAAAGAACCTTTCAAGCGTCAGGATCAAAACGACGATCAAGAGAACGGTTCCAATCAATAGTAGGCCGTATATCACTGGGTCCAACATCGCAGAGTCACCAACCTGTCACGTTTTTTATGTGCGTCGCATCCGCCCACATGAAGGAAAAAGTCGGGCGGTTCCGCGAGGGAACCGCCCATGCGAAAGAAAATTACCGGTATCCTCCGGCATAATTATACCTTAGCAAACAACATGCCATACTGATATATTATTTATTTTATGTTATATTTCAATACGTTAAAATCGAATTCACAACCACTTTTTTTCTCCTGATTTAAAACCTTGTGGGGTTTGATTCAGGAACATTGTGTAAAGTTTTTCCCACTGTCAAGGCAGCGGGGTGTTCTACGGTCAAAAAGAGCAAATGCATCCTGCCGACATCCATCGGTATGGCCGGGCGAGATTGACAGCTGGGCGGAATCAGGTGTACATGCGTCAAAGGAATCGTTCTGTTTGGAGAATTTCTGTACAAGCCCGAGTAACTCGCGGTTGGCCAGGGAACGAAAAAACGGATGGTGCTCGGCACTATTCACACGATTATCTAACATTCGACAGAATCGGGTTGATCATGAAAATTGCAATTTTAGGCGCAGGGAAAGTCGGTACCACCATTGCCCTCATGTTGAAAAAAAGTAACTTCTGCTCAGATCTGTTGATTGCCGATATCGAACCACGGCAGGAATCAAAGGCGCTGGGGGCCATCGCCTTCGTCACGCTGGATATTACCGACCGACCGTCCCTCAGAAAATTCATTGCCGGCCGCGATGCCGTCGTCAGTGCAGCACCGTTTTTCCTCAACCGATCCATTGCCGAAGCATGTGCCCATGAGGCGGTGGCATACTTCGACCTGACCGAGGACGTGGAAACAACAACGCTCATCCGCACCCTGGCGGAAAATGCGCCGGTTACATTCATGCCGCAATGCGGACTGGCACCCGGCGCCATAAATATCATCGGCAGCAGCTATGCCATGATGTTTAAAACCGTTCGCAGCCTCGAATTGCGAGTGGGTGCCCTGCCTTTGTACGCGAGCAATTCGATGAAGTATTATCTGAGTTGGAACACCGCCGGGCTGATCAACGAATATTGCCAACTGGCAGAAGCCCTTTATGAAGGCCGGCGGATAAAGACTCATCCGCTGGAAGGCCTCGAGCGGTTGACGATCGACGGAACGGAATATGAAGCATTCAACACTTCCGGAGGCGTGGCCACCATGTGCGAAACGTTTGAAAACCGTATCGGTGATCTGAACTACAAAACAATTCGATATCCGGGGCATCGGGATCTGATGCGATTTCTGCTACAGGATCTGAACCTCGGTCGGAACCGGGCTGTTTTGACGCAAATTTTTGACCAGGAAGTCCCTCTGACCGAGCAGGATGTTGTCATCATATATGTCAACGTGGTCGGTAATGACGACGGACCGGTCAAACAACGCAATTTCGTTAAAAAAATCTACGGCCAAGTCATCGACGGCACCCCCGTATCGGCCATCCAGCTGTCAACCGCTGCCGGTTTGGTGGCGGTGCTGGAAATATTCAGCCGCGGAAGCCTGGCCTCTGGATTCGTAAAGCAGGAAGATATTCCCCTCGAAAAATTCTTTGCCACGCATTGGGGGCACGTCGTCTATGATCCTGCAAGTAAGGAAAAGCCAGTAAGACAATCTGGGCTTTAAGCCCTGGCGCGGTTTACTCCAATGCCGAAGCGGGGCAGGATCTGAGCGAGCAGGACGCCGCTATGAGACTACTGAAGAACAATGGCGCTTGGCAATACGGTGAAAATGGCTGAAGCGGGTGGGAACTTTATTCCCGCTTCAGCGAAAATACTCATTTATTGCACATAAACCGCGCTTTTTTGTCGAATTTTGTCTTGTCTCGCCGTTGCCATAACGTTTTCTAACACCCTGCCAATTCCTCTGGGGCCGGGTACTCGCTAATAGGAAATCCACGGCGCTACCCTTTGGTGTAGTATAACGTATTACTTTGCGGTATATTTTTTCCCGCCTATATGTGCATTAAATTCAAGCCCTTGTCCGTGTCGCCAAATAGGTATTGACAAGCCAATCGGAGTTGATATGATGTTGTTCAGCATAACGCAAGAGCAATTAATGCCCCGTCAGGGAGCATAGCTGGGGAGGGTTTGATTTGATCAGCAGCTTGCATTCCCTCCAGTGAAAAATGCTAAAGCGCTCCAAAAAAGCCCTGTTGCTATTATGGCAACCGGGTTTTTTTATCGGTGCCGGATAGGAACAGACCGGTTCGTATCGCTTTTCAAAAAATGTTTCGCACTGCCGCCATGCCTTCAGAATTGCCGTTGCAGTCGATAAAACCCAATCGCCTGGCCCCACATCTGATTGAACTTCTTTGTCGTCAGCAGCATCTATCGATTGCACCCGAGCAAACGGTGCCCGGATGAAAACACGGTCCCGCAGAACGGAAAATACGCTCGAAATTACCGGAATCGGCCGTGTGGGCTTGAAGCGCAATCATCGGGCCCGCCATCTCAACCTGACGGTCAAACCGTTCACCGGTGTCCAGGTGACGCTGCCGCCGGGTATACCGCTCAGCCAGGCGGAGAAATTCGTGGTCTCTAAGAAAGGCTGGATCGCAAAGCATATTGAACAGGTCCGGGAAATGGAAGTAAAGAGGATGCAGGCGGCCGACCTGATCGATGGTATCGATTCCTCTAAGGCAGCAGAAACCCTGGTGCGAGAACTCAATAAATTGGCGGACCGACATGATTTTCGCGTTCGCAGGATAACTGTCAGGAAACAGAAAACCCGCTGGGGAAGCTGCTCGGCGGACAACAACATCAGCCTGAACATCAATCTTGTCCATTTGCCGCCGAAATTGCTGCGATACGTGCTCCTGCATGAGCTTCTGCATACCCGCATAAAGAATCACGGTCGAAAATTCTGGCATGAACTGGATCGGCTGATAGGCAATGCCAGGGTCTTGAGGTCCCAGCTCAACGATTTCAGCTATCTTTTGCTCTGAGGCTGATCGGCTCCCATGGTTTTTCCGGTTTACCGTAAGTTCGGAATGAATGTCTGACAAATCGATATTCATGCGATCTTAAAAGACTCTGAATTAAAAGAATGTTGTTCCGGCAGTTCGGGAGTGCTATGACAACGGCGTTATATGGGAAGGGGCATGCAAAAACCGGACAAACTGATCTTTACGATCCTTTTCTTTTCGATTTTCGCAACTATTACCGGCGTCGGCATCGTGGTGCCGCTGCTTCCGGTTTATGCCCACGAATTGGGTGCCACCGGCGTATACATCGGATTGATATTCGGCTCTTTTTCTTTATCTCGGACGGTCTTTTTGCCTTACTTCGGCCACCTTTCGGATAAAAAAGGGCGCAAACCTGTAATTGTCCCCGGCTTGCTCGCATATACCCTTGTCTCGATCGCCTTTCTATTCACAACCGACGTCAAATCCCTGATCCTGATTCGTTTCATTCAAGGCATCGCATCGGCCATGCTGATGCCGGTTATCCAGGCTTATGTGGGTGACATTACCCCTGCGGGTCGGGAGGGGTTGACCATGGGCCTGTTCAACATGTCGATATTTTTGGGATTGAGCCTCGGCCCGGTTTTGGGGGGTATAATACACGATCGTTTCAGCCTCGAAGCGGCGTTTTTGGGTATGGGCAGCCTGTCATTCATCGGATTTTTACTGAGCTTTTTCCTCCTGCCGCCAGCCAGGTGCGAAAAATCCGTTCAGCGCGGAATTCCAGCGGTGAAGTGGCGGCAGCTGGTTCAAAACTGGGAAATCGCCGGTCTCTTTTCTTTCCGCTTTGCCTACACGGCCTGTATCGGTATCATCTGGGGCTTTTTACCAATTCTGGCAGACGCTGAATTGGCCTTATCCAGAACCGACATCGGCTTTCTAGTCATGCTGGGCATATTAATCAGCGGTATTTTCCAGTTACCGATGGGTTATGTGGCCGACCGCATCAACAAAAAACCGATGGTTATTTTCGGTGGGCTGCTGGTCAGCTACGCCGTGTTCTCGTATTCATGGGCCGAGCAGTTTTCAGATATGGTATTGTCCAGTTGTTTGTTCGGCATTGGGGGCGGGATCTGCATGCCGGCTCTCATGGCGACGGCCGTCATCATCGGTGATAAAACCGCGGCCATGGGTTCCGTTATGGCTTGGCTCACCGTCGCGCACAGCTTGGGGATGCTGGCCGGTTCGATGCTTGCCGGAATGATGATGGATTTTTTCAGCCTCAGAGCAGCATTTCCCGTCGGTGCTCTTTTGATGATCCTGGGCATGACAGCGTTCGCCTATACCACCTGGCACCAGGCCATACCGGCGGACGGTTGTCCGACCGAGAAGAGGCACCGCAAACCGAGTGGTATTTATGATGAACCCATCGGATTTCAGCATCAGACATTGCGTCGAACGGTCCAAGAGACAGAAACAAGCGCCACTGAAGGCTCGATTGACAAATAGTGTTTCAGCATTAAATTAAAATCCAGTTAAGAACCCTTGCAATCTCATGTCAGACTAACCCGTCGTTAAAATTAAAAAACGTAATATAACCATGGCACAGAAGCAGGACTATTACGACGTGCTCGGCGTCGGTCGCCAGGCAGAAGAAGCAGAGATAAAAGCCGCCTATCGTAAACTTGCCCTTAAGTTTCATCCGGATAGAAATCCCGGCAACAAAAATGCTGAGGAGATGTTCAAAGAAGCAGCCGAAGCCTACGAAGTCTTGCGGGATCCCCAGAAAAGGTCGATTTACGACCAATTTGGACACGCCGGTCTCGAGGGTACGGGATTTTCGGGTTTCGGTGGTTTCGAAGATATTTTTTCAAGTTTCGGTGACATTTTTGAGGATTTCTTTGGCTTCGGCGGCGGTCGGCGAACCAGAAGCCGCAGACAGCGGGGGGCAGATCTTCGCTATGACATGACCCTCAGCTTCATGGAAGCGGCTTTTGGGACGGAAACCAACATAGAGGTCGAAAAAGCCGAAGCTTGTAAGGCTTGTAGGGGCAGCGGCAGTGAGGCCGGAACGTCGCCGGAGATCTGCGCACAGTGCCGTGGAACCGGACAGGTCACCCGATCCCAAGGTTTCTTCACCGTTCGCAGCGCGTGTTACGCTTGCCGTGGCAGCGGTCAGACCATCACTCATCCCTGCCCCGACTGCCGGGGCATCGGCCAGATTCAACTACGAAAGAAGGTTGCGGTAAAGATTCCGGCCGGCGTCGACACCGGGTCAAGGCTTCGGCTGACCGGCGAGGGGGAAGTCGGTGCCCAGGGAGGAATTCCGGGAGATTTGTATGTCTTCATCCATGTTGAACCTCACGAATTCTTCGAACGGCACGAATATGACGTTGTCTGTCAGATACCCATTTCTTTCATTCAGGCGGCTTTGGGGGACAAACTTAAGGTTCCGACACTGAACGGCAAAAAGACCATCGAGATAAAAAAAGGAACCCAACCGGGTGATTTCATGCGTCTTCGAGGAGAGGGTATTCCCTCGCTGCGAAACGGCAACCGCGGAGACCAGATCGTTCAGTTTTCAATCCGCACACCCACCCATCTGAACAAGAAGCAGGAAACACTTCTGAAAGAATTCGCCAAACTGGAAAACGGCAAACTTTCCTCGAAGATCAAGAATATCCTCAAGGGAGAATCCTTGGGCGCTGTTTAGGCGAGCGTTTTAACAGGATCGGCTTACACACTCAGGTTCTTGCGCCTGAATTCCGCAAAGCGTCCGGGACAACTCAATATTCATAGAGCCCAACAACTCTGCTGCGGGCAGGCGGGAATATTAACGAACAATCCATAATTGACCGGAAAGTAAACTTCCCCGGTATATGGACGGAGGAGAGGAGACCGGCATGTTCGAATTAAAAATCGTCACCCATTTTTCCGCAGCCCATCAATTGAAGATGGTCGCGGACAAATGCGAAAATCTGCACGGTCATAACTGGAAGATCGAAGTCTGTTTGAAAGGAGAAAATTTGAATTCGGCCGGTATATTGATGGACTTCGGTGAGATAAAAAAAGAAGTGGCTGGAATTATGTCTCACCTTGATCACAAATTTTTAAACGACATCGAACCGTTTAAAAACGGGCACCCGCCATCTTCCGAAAATATCGCCCACTTTATTGCCACAGAACTTCAGGCGGCGGTTGAAAAGCACCGTGCTCATGTCAGCCGGGTCACGGCCTGGGAGTCGGAGAATGCCTGCGCCACTTACATCCCCGTTTAAACGGCTCCGATCTATCCGAACCCGCCCCTTGCCATGGCTAAGGACGGTTTCAGCGATCTTTGGCGTCACCCAAGAGGTCATCACGGGTCACGATCGATGAAACATCGACCACGTGATGCCGAATATTCTCTATCCCTCCCTCCTGCCGATCCACCAGAATAACAGCCTTGACGACTTCCAGGCCCTCGGACCGGGCGCGCTCGATGGCGGTCACAGTCGAACCGCCGGTGGTTGCCACATCGTCAATGATGGCTACCCGACTCCCTGGTTTGAGGTCACCCTCTATCCAACGGACAATGCCGTGATCCTTACGGTTCTTCCTGATGGAAAAAGCGCTGATGGGCTTTCCCGCCAATTCCGAAACAAAGGCCGTGGCCACTGCGATCGGATCGGCGCCGAATGTCAACCCTCCCACACCGGCCACATCGAGATCCCGGATTTCCTCGAAAACCAAATGCCCCGCGAGATACATGCCTCGTGCGCTCAAAGTCGTCGGTTTGCAATTGATGTAAAACCGACTTAAGCGCCCGGATACCAGTTTGAAAATCGGCTCTTGGCTGTATTGAAAAGATTTACTTCGGAGCAGCTCGACAAGTTCCTGTTTCATTACGCGACCATATCCCTGTTTATCAAATACCTAATATGAGTGAATTCGAAGTTGACGCATGGACAAGAAAGAATGTCGTTCCGCTATGGTTTCCTATGCCCGAAGGCATCTGCCGCCGCAAATGCGGAAAGATCGGCCACCAAGTAAACGTTGATTTTAAACATAAAATTGGATATAAAAAGCCTCCACCAATTAGGAAGAAGCCGGATAAATGGGATTCAGTGGAGGCTTTGAGCAAGGAAAACTGGAGACAGCACTCCTTGAACTCGAACCTCTCATTACCAACAATTTGTGTGTTGGTCAATCGCAAACCTCTGGAGACGCCTGTGCGAAAACAAGCATACGCCCATTGGTACCCGTCGGCGGGGCCTCTCACCCGCTGGATACTCATCTTGCTGATTTACAGCCTTGTGCTATCCCTTCCCAATTTGAGCCAGGCTGCAGAAGCGGCTTCCCCCATGAACCTGAAGCTTGCAGTGGAACAGGCCATTATTGCCAATCTCGACCTGCAGATTTCGAGACAGGAGATCGATGCGGCGCGCGCCAATCGAAGCGTGCAAAAATCCAAACTCCTGCCCACGTTTAATGCCGCATATCAAGGCGTTCGCAGCGACAGTGGTTCAGCAGGCAGCGGATTCCTCGTCGGCGCCACCCCCGGCCTGGGTGACACCTTTACGTTGTCGACCAGTATTACCCAGCCCCTGTTTCAGGGATTCGCCCTGGTCAACCAATACAAGGCGGCCGAACTGGGCGTCAATGTCGCGGAGTTGAACCAGAGGCTGACCCGCCTGGAAGTCATTTTCCTGATTAAACAGGCCTATTTCAATGTCTTGAAGGCTCAACGACTGTTGGACGTGGCCAGCAATACCGTCAAGGTCCTGGAAGCCCAGGTGGAAGTGGCCCGTAATTTCTACGACGTCGGCATGACTCCGTTGAATGACCTTCTGCAGGTTCAAGTTCAGTTGGCCAATGCCCGGCAGAGCCTGATCACCGCCCAAAACAATCTTGACACAACCGAGTCGGAATTCAACGTCATCCTCCGCCGCCCCGTCAACGAAGCGGTCAACCTCGTCGACATCCAATCCTATGTGCCCCTTGAAGAAAACCTGAATTACTACCTGGATCTGGCTGAAAAGAACCGGCTGGATCTCAAGGCCGCCGACATTAATATACAGATTGCCGAGAAAGAAGTGGAAATCGCCCGCAAAGATTACTACCCCTCATTGGCATTGGAGGGGACGTATTTCAAAACCGGGGCGGATTGGACCTTGAGCGACGACGAAGACTTTTTCAATCCCGATGGCTGGTCGGTTACGGGAACGGCATCCTGGAACTTCTGGGAATGGGGCCGTACCAAATACGGCGAGAGTGAAAAACGCAGCCGCCTCTCCCAGGCCAAAATCGGTCGCCAGAAAACGATCGATCAAGCCCGGCTTGAAGTGGAAGTGTCATTTTTAAAGGCCAAGGAAACCGAAAAAAACATTCTCGCCGTTGAAACAGCCATCGAGCAGGCCAAGGAAAACATGCGTATCACCGAAGAGCGCTACAAGGAACAGGTGGCCACCTCCGTCGACATCCTGGTCGCCGAGCAGCTGCTGACCACCACCCAGGTGAATTACTACAATGCGCTTTACGATTTCAAAATCGCCAAAGCCTTTTTGCAGAAAGCGACCAACCTGGAAATTCTGGAATGAGAGAAAGTAATGCGAATAACGCCATTATCCGCCTGTTCCATGTTTACCGCAATTACGGCGCCAAGACCGCCGTGGTCGACATTACCCTCGATATCTACAAAAACGAATTTCTATTTATCAGCGGACCAAGCGGTGCGGGAAAAACCACACTCCTCAAGCTTCTTTACCTGGCGGAACCGGTTTCCGACGGGCAGATTCTTGTCGGTGGAATGAACCTGTCGCGTATCCCTCGAAAAAAAATTCCATTTCTAAGGCGTAATTTCGGAATCGTGTTTCAGGATTACAAGCTCATTGCGACCAAAACCGTGTATGAGAATGTGGCTCTGGTTCTGGAAGCGGCCGGCCACAAACGCCGTTTCATAAATAAAAAGGTCAAAAGTGTGCTGCGAACTGTCGGAATGGAGCAGAGGACCAACGCCCTTCCGCCGACGCTCTCGGGTGGCGAACAGCAGCGCGCAGCCATCGCCCGGGCGGTCGTCGGCGATCCGGAAATTATCTTAGCGGATGAACCGACCGGAAGCCTGGACGACGAAGCCGCCGGCGTTATTTTCGACCTTTTGAAAGGGTTCCACACCCGCGGCGCCACGGTAGTCATCGCTACCCATGCCAAAGAATTGATTCGCAAATCCGGCGGCCGCGTGGTTCATCTCAACGCCGGTCGGCTGATAGAAACACAGGTATTCTGAAACGACCGGGGAATCGTATCACCGATGTCCGAACCGGCAGCTTATAAAAACACGTCATTTCGCCGGACCCGGGACGGCTGAAACCGCCCGGTTCGGCGTTGCAGCGCTAAACAATGGATTGAAGATGCTTCTATACCTGAATCGGGCCCTAAAGGACGTTCGGCAGAACACTTTCTTGAACCTGGTAACGATTATCACCATTGCCCTATCGATTCTGATCGTCAGCGCCTTTGCCCTTTTCTTCATTAACACCAATGACCTCGTCAATGCATGGAAAAAGGGTGTCCGCATTATGGTATACCTCAAAGGCGACACCGCTGCTGCTGAAGTGCCCAACCTGCAACGGATGCTGGGCGGGCTCTACGGTGTCAGTGTTGTCCGCTTTATTTCCAAGGACGAGGCGCTTAAAAATCTTAAAGAACAGCTGTCCCATCAAGCATCCCTCCTGGACAACCTCAAGCAAAACCCTTTGCCGGATGCATTCGAGATCCGTCTGACACCTGAATCCCAAAACTGGCAAAAAGTTGAAAAATTGGCCCTGCAACTTCAGAATATGCCCGAGATAGATGAAGTCGAATACGGGCAGGCATGGCTTGGACGATTTACCTACATTTTCGATCTCTTTCGACTGGCCGGTTACGCCCTTGGAGCACTGTTCTTCATGGCAGCCGTTTTTTTCGTTGCCAACACGATCCGCCTGGTGCTTTACTCCCGCCGCGAGGAAGTTGAGATCATGCGTCTGGTGGGTGCCGAAGACCGTTTCATTAAAACGCCTTTCTATATCGAGGGTATCATTCAGGGCGCCTTCGGCGGTATTGTCGGCCTGGTTGCATGCCTGCTTCTTTTTCTGGTGGTTTCTTCGAATGTCAAACCGGCATTGTCCGCAGGCATTTTTCAGGTTCGTTTCCTACCGCCCAAAATGATTCTGGCAATGGTGATGACCAGCATGCTGGTCGGTTGGATAGGATGCTTCGTGTCGCTCAAGCAGTTTTTCAGATAGTTTCCGTCCATAAATGGCCCTTTTCCGCAATTTCGGCGTCAATCGGCGGAATCGTTTGTGCGGCGTACACGAGTACGCCTCCGCGCAATTCCTTGATTTCCTTGAACTTGCAGAAAATTGCTCATTTCTGGATCGGAAACTTATCAGTGGCCTTTATGAAACCGCGGATGGGCACTAGATAGGAGCAGCGGATGAGCAAAAACAGCACTACATCCAAATTCTGCCGGAACATGGCTCCTTACATTTTCTTTGCACTTGTATCCCTTCCACTTGGGGCAGGAGACATTTTGGCCGAACAAGTCGGCATCATCACCGTCGACAACCTCAACGTGCGCCCCGAACCCGGGACCCGCAAGCCACCGATTACGACCTTAAAGCGCGGCACCGAGGTCACTATCGAAGATATAAGGAACGGCTGGTTGAAAATCCGCCTCGGTAAACAGGTTGGCTATATTCAGAACCGGAGCACATATGTGCATATATTGACGGTGCCCCAGGGTGAAAAAGGCAACACGACCGAACCGCTGTCCAATCAGAAGATCCGAAAATATCGCCAAGAAGCGGAAAGTCTCAACCGTAAAATCGATGAGGCCGCAGAGAGAGTCCGCAAATTCAGCGATCGGGAAACCGGCATTCTGCAAAGCCTCGACGACCTGGATTATGCCATCGCTCGCGCTGGAAAGGTCGTCAAAGCGTATCGCAACGATTTGATTCTGCTCAAAGAAAAAATTAAAACAAACCGACGCGTATACGAGGAGCTGGTCGACAGAATCGACGCCAATCAGGCCTATGCCACCAAACGACTGGTAACGCTTTACAAACTCAGTAACATGGGTACGGTGCCCGTGCTTGCATCATCCGGTTCGATCTACGAAATGCTACAGCGCAAAAACAACCTGGAGAGGATTCTGGCCCATGATGAAAAGACCCGTCAGCGTTTAATGGAAGACAAGCGACAACTGATGGAGGTGCTGGACAAGCTCGACGCCCAGCAGGCCGAAAAAAAAGATATAGAAGACTCCGTCAATGCAGAATTACAGAAATTGTCCCGAGACCGATCCGATCGTTCCCGGCTACTGGCCAAAATTCAGTCCGAAAAATCTCTGCAACTGGCGGCTCTGGAGTCCATGAAAATCACCGCAAAAAAACTAGACAAGGCCATCGAATCGCTCGCTGCCATCCCGATCCCGATGCCCGACGCCGGAAACGACATCGACTCTTTAGGTTCCTTTTCTGAGCATAAAGGCTTGCTTAATATGCCTATTAAGGGTAAAATTATTTCTTTTTTCGGGCCCCAGAAAAACACCAAGTTCAACGTTACCGTATTCCGCAGTGGTATTAACATAAAGGCCCAGAAGGGTGCGGTCATCCGAGCCGTCTATGGCGGACGGGTTCTCTTTGCCGATTGGTTCAAAGGTTATGGCAATATGATCATCATTGATCACGGAGAGAGCTACTACACCGTCTATGCCTACCTGGAGGAGCTTTATAAACAAAAAGGGCACGTCGTCAGAACCGGTGATGATATCGCGACGATCGGCGAAATGGCGACGGCGGAAGGGCCGGTTCTTCATTTCGAGGTTCGCCATCACGGCAAGCCCCTGGATCCTTTAGAGTGGATCGCAAAGGGATAGATCGTTTACGGAGAAGGAGTTTCTGAATGACAACCAAAAGAAACCGGCAAATCAAACTCTGGATGGCTGTTATCGCCTCCGTGATTTTCTGGACAATCGGGACCGGTAATGACCGACTCCTGTCGGCCGACAACGAAGAAACATACAAAGGGCTCAAGCTATTTACCGAGGTCATCGAAATCATTCAGAAAAATTACGTCGATGAGGTCGATTCCAAAGAGCTTATCGAAAAAGCCATACAGGGAATGGTTCGCGGCCTCGATCCGCATTCCTCATTACTGCCGCCGGAAGCATTTGAAGACCTCAGCATCGATACCAAAGGCGAATTTACGGGCATCGGTATTCACATAACCATGCGAGACGATTTTGTTACGGTCATATCGCCCATCGAAGGAACACCGGCTTACAAGGCCGGCATCCAGGCCATGGACCGGATTGTCAAAGTGGACGAAAAGCAGGTCAGTGATTTACGAGAAGCCGTCACCCTGATGCGTGGCCCTAAAGGAACCTCGGTAAAGGTAACAGTGCTGCGGGAAGGCACACCTGAACCGATCGAATTTGATCTGGTGCGGGACGTAATCCCGATCGAAAGCGTCCGTGCAAGCCGGTTGAAACCCGGTTACGGCTACATCCGGATCACCAACTTCAACAGCAATACCTTCGAAGACCTGGAAAAAGCGTTAAAGACTTTTGAATCCGCTCCCGAACCCCTGAAAGGCCTCGTGCTCGATTTTCGAGACAACGGTGGAGGCCTGTCTGGATCAGGCCATAAAAGTTTCAGACCTTTTTCTGGATGACGGTGTGATATTGACCATTAAAGGCCGCTCACCTCGGAATACCAAGGAATTCAAGGCACACCCCAACGATGAGAAGAAATCCTATCCAATCGTCGCCCTGATCAACGGCGGCAGCGCCAGCGCTTCGGAAATCGTCGTGGGCGCCTTGCAGGATCACAAACGGGCGCTGGTACTCGGAACGACATCCTTCGGTAAAGGTTCGGTTCAAACCGTTGAAACCCTGAGGGAAGGCTATGGTCTCAAACTCACCATCGCACTCTATTACACACCCAGCGGTCGCTCCATCCAAGCCAAGGGCATTGAACCGGACATCGTAATAAAGAGGCGGTTCGTGGACGAAGAAGAACTCCAAAGCCCTGAAGACAACCGACTGAAAGAAAGCGATCTTAAAAATCACCTGGAAGGCGATGCCGAGGAAGAGAGCATCGAACCGACGCCGGCGGATCCGAAGAAGAAAAAATCCCGCCAGCAAAAGGAACTCGAACTGCGACACGGACCGCTGACCCCTGAAAAACTCAAATCCGACTACCAGGTACAACGGGCGCTGGAAATATTGATCAGTCACGATATTTTTAAAAACCTGCGCGGATAACCGCAGATCGACGGATCACTATAAGCGTCGCAGATTAGATACGAGCATTGGCCTCAAAAAAGAAATCGCGGAGAAAAAAACCGGGCCGAAAGAAATCACGCCGGCGGGATCATTTCGGCCTCAGCCTTTTAAAAGTATTGGTCGGGTTCACGGCGCTGGTGCTTTTGGTTGCCGCCGCCGGGTTACTCGCCCACCATTACCTCAAACGCAAGGTGCCGATCAGCACTCTGCCATCGCCCCAGGTAACCAAACAACAGCATGCCACGGCACGGCCTCACGAAACTGTTCCAAAAAAAGATCTTCCGCATACACCGGCACGGCCCTACGAAGTTTTTCCAAAGGAAGATCATCCGCCCGCTATACCGTTGCCCAAGCCGATACCCCAGGTCGAAGGGCTGCCGAAGGTCGCCATTATCATCGACGACTTGGGCTATGATCGCCGGATGGCCAAAAAATTCTTATTTTTGGACAACCGCCTGACATTCGCGGTCCTGCCTCAAGCACCCCATACCCGCTCGATCGCTAAATCGATCAAAAAAAAGGGTGGTGAGCTGATGCTTCACCTGCCGATGGAGCCTACTGAGTACCCGTTGATAGACCCTGGTCCGGGTGCTCTGTTGTCATCCATGTCGCCGGACGAACTGCTTGTGCAATTGAGAAAAAATCTGACCGACGTTCCGGGCATCAAAGGCGTCAACAATCATATGGGCTCGAAATTGACCACCGAATCGAACCGCCTGTACCAGGTATTTTCCGTTCTCAAGCAGGAAGGTCTGTTTTTTATCGACAGCCGCTCGACATCGGACACCGTCGGTCGGCCCTCCGCGCGTTTGTTCCAACTGCCGTTTGCCGAACGGGATGTTTTCATCGATCATGACCAGGAACCGAACGTTATTCGTGAACAACTCCGAAAACTGATTCGGATCGCTGTAAAAAACGGCGAAGCGGTCGGCATTGCCCACCCGTCTAAAACGACGTATCAAATTCTCAAAGATATGCTTCCGGAACTGAAAAAAGAGGTCCAGCTGGTGCCGGCCTCCGAAGTCGTTCACGTCCTCTCCTAATCGATACTGAGTAAATTCTCAGCAACAGGCCCGACAGACTATTCCACTTGGATTACATCCAATGGTGCTTAGTATGGTATTGGAAGCGATGTCTAAAAAGCCTTTTCGCCCGATCCGCCCGAGGCGGACAAGTCCTCAAAAGGCGGATAAATCTCGGCGTAGATCCCTCGTCTCAAATCCTCGACATACGTATGTATGCCTGCGGTTTCATCCTCGGTCTCGCCTTGATCTCGACCGAAAATCCTAATTTTGAGATCGCTTCTCGTAGCGGACCGCCGATAACACGGCTTATTTCAGTTTTTTCGTCAAGGTTAGCGTTATGTTCAAAGTGGCCATCGGTCAGGGCGAGGATGTCGACACCCGCAACGCCGTTGATAGGGCAATATCACGGTGTCGGTTCCAATTGCGGGGTCTCAGGCCCCAGGCGGGCATTTTGTTCAGCAGTATCGATTTCGATCACAATCTCGTGCTCGGCGAAATCGAACACTCTTTTCCCGGAATCGATCTGGTTGGCTGCACAACAGGAGGCGAATTCTCGTCCGATTTCGGTTTCAGCGACGACTCTATCAATTTAATTCTGTTTGCGTCGGACACCGTCGAAATTAAGGCCGGCATCGGAACACAGATATCCCTCGATCCGGTCGGTGCGGCTGAATCCGCTGTCAAGCAAGCCAGAAATGGTCTGTCAGGACCCGAAAAACTGTGTCTCGTTTTTCCCGACGGAATTACGGGCTCACCAAACGCCATCGTAAGAAGTCTGAGTCAATTTCTTTCTCCATTATGTCCTGTATTCGGAGGTGTGCCGAGCCGGCATTATGAAATTCCCGCCCCCACACTCCAGTTTTTCAAAAACGACGTGTTCGAAGATGCCGCACCGCTGCTACTTTTCTCTGGACAGCTTAACTACGCCTTTGCCATCAGCAACAGCTGGAAACCGATTGGGGTGAAAAGTAAAGTAACCGAATCGGGTGGATATGAAGTTCGACGTATCGGCGATATGCGGGCGCTCGATTTTTATCGCTATTATCTGGGAAAACATCGATATCCGGCTTTGGAATTTCCGCTGGCGGTTTACGAAAACGATCAGGAACATTTTTTCATTCGGTCGCCCAGCGACTACGATGAACGCCGGGGAAGTATTTTTTTCTCGGGGCCGATAGCGAATGATACGACCGTTCAACTGACCGAAGTTACACGCAATCGCGTCATTGCGGACACGGAAACGTCAATTAAAACCATCGCCCATGCCTATGACAGAAAATGGCGCCCAGCGTCAGCGCTGGCCTTCTCGTGTGCCGCGCGAAAGCAGATTCTCGGAACGCGAACAAAGGAAGAACTGCGGATTCTCAAAAACTTTCTGCCGGAACGCCTGCCGATTTGCGGATTCTATACCTTCGGAGAACTATCGCCCATGCGGCAAAACGATAGCAGCCGCTTGCACAACTGCACCCTGGTAACGCTTCTTATCGGCGAAGAGGAGGCCACCATTCCCGCAAGACTCAACGTCGACGAATCATTGCCCCGACCACCTGAGAGCACCAGACCCGAAGCGACAGTGGAGCAACTGAAAGGCGAAAACCGGTTCTTGCTGAAAAAACTGAACCGATCCGAATACTACCGTGAAAGGTTGGAACGGAACAAAGACTTGAGTGATGTACTGCTCCGTAAGATAAACCGGGATGTCAAAAGAGCACATCTTGAAATCAAACGAAAAAACAACCTCCTGAAAAAATCGCTGGCTCTGGCAAATGAAATTCAAGTTAACCTTCTACCCCAACGGGTACCGAAAAATGATCGGCTCGATATTGCCGGGAAAAGCATATATTGCAGCGCCACTGGCGGCGACTACCACGATTTCATAACCTTTCCTGACAGGATCGGCGAGCGGCTTGACTTTGTGGTCGGAGATGTCACCGGCCACGGAATCGAAGCGGCCCTTCTCATGACAACGGCCCGGGCACTGTTGCGCAGTCGGGTAGTGCAACCCGGTTCTCTGGCACAGGTGATTACAGACGTCAACCAGCAACTGACCGCCGACCTTTATGAATCCGGGCGATTCATGACCCTGTTTTATATGACGATCGACCCGATTGCCGGCCGGTTGGGATGGGTTCGCGCCGGTCATGATCCGGCGATACTTTACGACCCGGCAACAGAGCGTTTCGAGGAGCTCCGTGGCGACGGAATAGCCCTTGGGGTCGATCGAAACTGGAGATACGTGGAAAACCACAAAGCGGATCTCACTCCGGGACAAATCATTTTTCTCGGCACAGACGGCATCTGGGAAACACGCAATCCCCACGGCAAAATGTTCGGCAAGAATCCTGTTTGCGATGTCCTGCGCAAAAATGCTTCCTTGAATGCCGAAGGAATCATCACCCGGATGGTTAAAGACCTCGACGATTACCGTGGAAATCGGGAACCTGAAGATGACATCACTCTAATGGTCATTAAGGTTGCGTCCGGGGGCCCGCTTCGGTAATGGATCCGTGGATGCCGCCTCTTGGCACCGCAGAGGTTCATCCATTGACCGCACGGATTGGCCGTTCCCGCCCTATTCATATCAGACCATGTCGTCGACAACCATTCTGATTGCGGTTCACCGGCACCCGTGTTAAACCATGACAATCCAGAACAGATGCGCCTCTGGCGCTGATATTCCTGAATATGTTCATCGAAACCACCGGGGGCCGCACAATCAGACGGCCGCCCAACTTTTTGATGCCGCCAAGCCAGGGGCAATACCGCCGCCTGCGGCTGGTGGTTTCCAGAAAAATCGTCCGATGGTCAATTCGACTGCAGAGTGCCAGCGACAACATTCTTACCTCAACGGATCGTTTAGGTAAAGAATTCGGCTCGCCCGATCTGAAGGGCATCCCCTATCGACTTTGTGGCCATACACATATGGCCGCTGGCACGGCGGATTTTCTTTGACACGTCCGCTCTTTTGGTTTAACCCTTCAGTCCCCGGTGTGGACGGCGGCGCATCGGCTGCACCGCTTTTTTTTAACTGCTGATGGAATCATTATAGCTTAAAGGAAGCATATAATCATGGGCATGTCCTTAATGGAAGGCAACGAAGCCGTCGCCCACGGAGCGCTGGCAGCCGGTTGCCGGTTTTTCGCCGGTTATCCCATCACGCCGGCCACCACGATCCTGAACACCATGCTGAGTTTGCTGCCGCCTATCGGCGGCATTTGTCTGCAGGGCGAGGACGAAATCGCATCCATCGGCTACTGTTTAGGCGCCTCAATGGCCGGAATGAAAGTCATGACAGCCACCTCCGGTCCGGGTATCAGCCTCTACAGCGAACAGATCTCTTTTGCCATCGGCAGTGAAATCCCCATTGTTATCGTCAACGTCCAGCGGCTGGGGCCTTCCACCGGATCGGCCACGCGCGGAGCGGACGGTGACATTAATTTCATGCGCTGGGGGAGCAGCAGTGGACTCCCGGTAATTGTTCTGGCGCCGGTCGACGTCAAAGACTGTTATTCTTTGACGATGCAAGCCTTCAATTTGGCGGAACTCTACCGTTGCCCGGTATTCGTGGCTTCAAACAAAGAAATCGGCATGACGCGCGAAAACATTGATCTTGCGGCCGTGGAAAAACCGCCGGTTATCGATCGCGCAATAGCGATGGACAAGGAGCACTTTCTTCCTTTTCAGATTTCCAACGGTCAAGACGTTCCCTATTTTTTACCCATCGGTGACAGCGTCCCTGTCCGCCAAACCTCTTCAACCCATGGAACCGATGGATACATCACCACCAGCGCCGATGAAATCGCTTCTTTCCAGCAAAGGCTTTACGACAAACTACAGGAATCTGTTGACAGGTATAGCTACCACGCGGTTGAGGGCCAAAACGCCCCAACCCTCTTGATTACTTATGGAGTGACAGCGCGGGCCGCAACAAACGCCATTCGGATGTGTAACCGCCAGGGAGCTTCTGTGTCCCTTCTGGTTCTCAAAACGCTCTGGCCGGTTCCAGAGGCTCTTATTCGCCGCACCGCCCTCACAGCCAAGCGGGTGGTGGTCATCGAGATGAACCTCGGCCAGTACGTCAATGAGATACGTCGCATTCTGCCGGACAAAACGATCGATTTTTTCGGTCAAATGGATGGTCGTCTGATTACACCCCGACAGATCGAGGAGGTGATCACACATGGATAGCCTGCTGAATAAGAACCGTCCCCCGGTCTTTTGCCCGGGATGCTCCCATGACCGAGTGACTCACGCCCTGGACAAAGGGTTTCAACTCTTGGATTTGGCCGGCACCCGAATTGCCATCGTCAGCGACATTGGATGTTCAGGATTGTTCGACACTTTTTTCAACACCCATGCCCTGCATGGCCTGCACGGGAGAGCCTTGACCTATGCGGCCGGCATAAAGCTGGCCCGCCCGGAATTGAACGTTGTGGTCACTATGGGGGACGGCGGGCAGGGTATCGGCGGCGCACACCTGCTGGCGGCCTGCCGTCGCAACCTGAATATGACCCTGCTTATTTTGAACAACTTCAACTTCGGTATGACCGGCGGCCAGTTTTCAGCCACGACTCCCGCAGATGCCCGGGTGGGTTCCGGTTTCCTGAACCGGCTTGAGCGCCCGCTGGACATCTGCGCTGTCGCCCGGGCGGCCGGGGCGGCCTATGTGCGGCGCTGCAGCAGTTATCAAAAGGATTTGGCGGAAGAAATTGCAGACGCCATCGCCTTCGAGGGTTTCGCGGTCTTAGATATTTGGGGTATATGCCCCGGCCGTTACACCCGCGCAAACAAACTGTCACCGCAGTACATCGCAGAGGCTCTCAATCAGCTGCCGCCCGAAACCGGCGAAGTGCCCGAAAACCGGCGTCAGGAATACGGCGCCCACTACCGGCAAACGGCGACAACCTTAAATTCGGTCCCGCCACCGTCTACGATCGAAAAACAGTTCGAACCACCGCAGCCGGGTCGCCACGATATTCTGCTTCTTGGCAATGCCGGGCAGCGCATATTGACCGCCGGCGAAATCCTGTGCCTGGCCGGCCTGACCGCCGGGCTGCACGTGACCCAGAAGAACGAATACAACATAACCGTTCTGCGCGGCCCGTCGATCAGTGACATGATTTTGTCTGAAGAGCGGATCGATTATGCCGGGATCGGCATTCCAAATGTCGTCATTGCTCTGAGCCAGGAAGGCGTTGAACGCAGAACGCCGCTGCTTTCCCGCCTGGACAAGAAAACGCTCGTACTGCAGGCCCCGGGAGTCAATCTGCCGCCGTCGGAGGCCGAGATTTCCCCTTTGGAATTCAAATCTCACGGCATCAAACCACAGGATTGGGCTCTGGCGGCACTAGCCATTCTGGCCAAACAACATCGGGTCATATCAATCGGCATGTTGCGGACCGCCTTGACGACCCGATTTCGAGGCGATATCCTTACTTCGGCTCTGAAACTGTTGAATCAGATAACAGCTGGATAACGCACATAAATCCGGGAAGATATCGCCGAACCGCGCGCAGAGATTCCCATTGACAACTGCTCACCGGTATGATCTTTGAAAGTTGATTGCAGCAGTTTGAGGTCAACCCAACAAAATGAGGGAGGGGAGATGAAGAAGTTACTCGGGGGTGCAACATTGTTGGTCATCTTCATGGCAGGGCTCGGCCTGTTAATTGGCGGTTGTGCGGGAAAAGGCTATACACCGGGAACGGCACCGGAGAGTTTTCCCTGTGTGCCCGAAAGTAAACTGGAAAAAGATATTGCCCCGGAGGCTGCGCTAGAGAACCTGTCCTGCTCGTTTAAAAAATATGAGGGCAAAAACACTTTGCACTTTACCGTTGCCGTGAAAAATGTCAGCGACCAACCCCAAAGATACCGGGTTAATCTTTTCATGGACAACGGCAAGGCCGTGGGCGGACTCATTCCCCGGACAACCAAAGGCGGTCTCGTCGAACCTGGAAAGTCCATGTCATTCACCTATCCGGTAGTGGATATGCCCGTCAGCCCGAAGGCAATGACTCTGATCATAAAGACCGTATCTGAATAACAGCCGAACAAGTGAAAGGGAGGAGATGCAGATGAAAAGATTCAGCCTGACCCTTATGCTTTGCTTTACCCTGGCCCTGACCGTTCCGGTTGCAGCCAAAACGACCTTCATCGGTATCGGCACCGGCGGCACCGGCGGTATTTACTATCCCTACGGCGGCGGTGTGGCCGAAATCTGGTCAAAATACGTGCCGGGTGTCAAGGCCGTCGCCGAAGTAACGGGCGCCAGCGTAGAAAACGTCAAGTTGGCCCACAAGGGCGAAACGGTTATCGGCGAGGTCATGGGTGATGTGGCCGACGCCGGTTATAAAGGCACGGACAAGTTCAAAGGCAAGAAACATGACATTCTCTCCATGGCCATCATGTACCCCAATCTGCTGCAGGTGGTGACCCTGAAAAGCAGCGGCATCACCGACATCGAGCAGATCAAAGGTAAAAAAATCAGCAGCGGCAGTCCGGGCAGCGGGACCAATTTCATGTCCGAGGCTGTATTCAAAGCCCTCGGCATTCCCCTTGATTCCTACTCGGACAGCCGTCTGTCCTTTACCGAAACCGCCAATGCGTTGCGGGACGGTACCGTCGATGTCGGCTTCTGGTCGGTGGGTCCCGGCACCAGCTCTATCTTGGACCTGTCCACGACGCATGACATTCACATCATTAATTTTACTCCGGACCAGGTCAAAAAAGTCCTGGCGGCAAACGACACCTACTCCGCGGTGGATTTGTCCGGCGGCGTCTATCGCGGTGCGGACCAGGCCGTCCCCACCATCGGCGTATGGAACGTGATGATCTGCCAGGCATCGCTGGAGACCGATTTTGTCTACCAGCTGGCCAAGGCGCTTTATGAGCACAACGACTACCTGCTCAAGATCCATCCCTCGGCAGCTTATACCACGCCTGAAAATGCGGTGAAGTACTCACCGATACCACTGCACCCCGGCACCATCAAGTACCTCAAAGAAAAGGGTATCGCGGTGCCGGCCAAACTCGTACCTTAGCACTAGTGGCATGCTTATCAGGCCGGTGCGACGGATTTTTCTGGCAGCATCCGGCCTGTTTCTTTTGGTATTGATTGCGGCCGCAATGGTCCCCGGCGGACTGGAATTGCGGATTGAACCGGTGACCGGCGGCGCCCCGCTTCTGGTCCTGCCGATGGCGCCGGGAGAACGCTTCACCCTGCACTATTATCACTCAGTTGAAAACGCGCCCATCTGGGAGGAGCACAGTCTCGATGAAGCGGGCGTGATCTATATCGAAGAGGAACGCTATTTGAAGTTCGGGGCCGGTATGGGAAAAATGCCCGGTGTGGGTCGAATGGTGCAGCGGGGTCCCTACGAAGCCATTGAGAACATGCATATGCCGACCGGAAACTTCATCCTGCGCGTGGGAAGCCCCGGAGTTGACCACACCATTCTCTGGCGCGGAATCCGCACAAATCTTTCCACGGTGGCGCCCCACGTGGCCGTTCGGTTTTCGGCCCGGCCGGTGAGCTTGCTTTACCGTCTCTGGCGTGGGGTCCAGCCTCACCTCAAAACCCCGGTGGCAGGAGCAATCGATGTCGGATAACCACCAGCCAAAATCTGATGCCGAAATGGCGCGCCGACGCCCGGCCGCAGCCGCCATTCCGGCTGATCACAATCAGGCTTTGGTGAACTGGACGGCACGCCTGGTAATGATCCTGGCGGTCAGCTTGAGCCTGTATCAGCTATATACGGCGGGCGTCGCCGCATTAACGGCCCTGGTGCAGCGCTCGATTCACCTCGGGGCCATATTGAGTCTTACTTTTCTGCTCAAACCCCCGTTCAAAGGCGCCCGCAAGGACAAACTCACCATCTGGCTTTTGCTGGACTGGATCTTAATTCTGGCTTCAGTCTCCTGCACTTTTTACATCTGTTACAACCTCACCGACATCTTCGAACGCCAGGGCGACTGGCTGAGGAGTGATCTAGTGGTGAGCATCATCGGCACCATTGTCGTCCTTGAAGCCTGCCGACGGGTCATCGGACTGTTCATGACCGGCATCTGCCTGGTTGCGATGCTCTATGCCCATTACGGACCGTACATGCCCGAGCTGATCATTCACAAAGGCTACAGCATCGAGCGTATCGCCACAACCCTGTGGCTTACGACCGAAGGGATCTTCGGCCTTCCCATCGGGGTGGCTGCCACCTTTGTCTTCGTCTTCGTCCTGTTCGGTGCATTTCTGGAGTCAACCGGCGGCGGTAATTTTTTCATCGAACTGGCCTATGCCATAACGGGTCGTTTTTCGGGCGGACCGGCCAAGACCGCCGTGGTGGCATCCGGGTTCATGGGATCGGTTTCCGGTTCGGCGGTGGGCAACGTGGTCGCCACAGGTTCATTCACGATTCCCATGATGAAAAAAGTCGGCTATCGGCCCCATGTCGCCGGCGCCATCGAGGCAGCAGCGTCCACCGGCGGGCAGTTGATGCCGCCCATCATGGGCGCCGGCGCCTTTCTGATGGCCGAATTCACGCAAACCAGTTATCTGACTATCATCAAGGTCGCTTTGTTTCCGGCCATCATGTACTACATTACAGTGCTGTTCTTCGTTCATTACGAAGCCAAGAAACACGGACTTGTCGGACAACCGCGGGACAGCCTGCCCCGGGTCATGTCGGTGCTGAAGGAAGGGTTGCACTTCGTTATTCCCGTACTGATCCTGATCTACGTCTTGGTCTCAAACTATTCGCCCATGATGGCCGGCTTCGTCGCCGTCCTGAGCACCCTGGCGGCCAGCGTAATGGCCAACACTGTACGCTGGGCCACCCAAAACGCCCGCCTGCCGGCCAAGCACGCCGACCGATCGAATCTGGCCCAGTTCAGCCTCAAAGAATTCAAAATGACCGCTGGCGCATTGGAGAAAGGGGCCGTAAACGCCATAATGGTTTCAGTGGCCTGCGCCGCCGCCGGTATCATTGTCGGTATGGTCACCTTGACCGGTATGGGCCTGAAGTTCTCAAGTCTGGTGCTCGACCTGAGCTACGGAATCAAGGCCCTGGCGATACTCTTGATTGGTGCAGCCTCTCTGGTCCTCGGCATGGGGCTGCCGGTAACCGCCAGCTACATCGTACTGGCCACCCTGGCCGGTCCGGCCCTTTTGGATATGGGCGTACCGTTGCTTGTCACCCACATGATCGTTTTCTGGTACTCCCAGGACGCCAATGTTACCCCCCCAGTCAGCCTGGCCAGCTTTGCCGGCGCAGGCATCGCTGGGGCCAATCCGATGCGGACGGCGTTCACGTCATGGAAGCTGGCCAAAGGCCTTTACATTATCCCCATCATCATGGCCTATCGCCCGCTGCTCGGCATCGGCGAGAATTACGAGCTGCTGCACTGGCCGGTCATATTCACCATCGTGACCACGACATTGGGCCTGGTGGCTTTTGCTTCGGCCTTGGAACGCTATTTCATCCGCCGCGCCACCTGGCTGGAAACCGTACTTTTTACTGTGGCAGCCATCGGCCTGTTCTGGCCCGAGGCCTGGGGTGACATGGTCGGGTTCCTCGCCTTCCTTACAGCCGTCATGCTGCAGAAATTCCGCCCTGCTGCGCGTCAGTAAACCGACCGGCGTAAATTTTCCTGATCGGTTTTTTTTCCATTAATGCAGCCATTCTCTTCGCATTGAAACAGGGACTTATTTTCTTCTCCGTTAAGTGATATAGACGCCGAAGGCGCGCAAAACGATTATCCGTTGCGGATGGACACTTGTGGGCGTGAGTCCTCGGTCATCAGGTAAAGGCAACCGACAGCAACGAGGCAAAGCGCACTGAATCGAAAAATGCTCTCGAAGGCAGCCATACCCAAAGGTGCAGACGGATGAAAATACTGCATCAGGCTGCTGAGACCCTGGAGAAAAACGGCCGGTCCGATCATTGTAAAAAAATTGATGCCGGTCATGGCCGTGCCGGCCATGTGAGGCGGCATGCGCTCTTTAATATGGCTGTACATAATTCCACCGGTACTGCTTACGGCCCCCAGCATAAAGAAAAGAATGGCCAGGAACATCGGATCTGCCCCCGGCGGCAGACCGGACAGAATCAAGATCAGCAGGGCCATACCGGCCAGTCCTGGAATCACCATCCATTTGCGGGTTTTCGCCAGCCGATCCGATATGGAGCCGAAAATCGGCCCACCCAGAATAAATCCAAGGTTCATCACCAGAATGATGTTGCCGGCCGTAACGGCTGGCAGGCCCCAGGCGGTAATGAGATAGGGGCCGGCATAGAGGCTCTGGATGGCGGCATATATGCCGTAACGGCAAAAAGTTCCCAAAGATATAATCCAGTAATCTCTTTTTTGAATCAGTAGCCGTAAACCCACAAACATCTCTCGGAACCCCTCGCTCTGCCTCCCCTGAGCCGCGCCATCGCCAGCTGTCTCTGCATTGGCGGTCATCATAAAAAACACGACCGTGAGGAGCAGATTGATGCCTGCAAATAGTAAAAAGGTCGATCGCCAGCCGATCTCCTCCGTCAATAGGACCAGGGGTGTTGAGGCGCATATGTTGCCGGCGGTGCCCATGGAAAAGATTATGGCTGCCAAGAAGGCAAACCGTCTGGGATCGAAACAGACCGTCAGCAACTTGAACGTCCCCATCAAATTGCAGGCCATTCCAACGCCGAGCAGTAGACGGGCGATTATCAGCATATTCAGGGATTGGGCTTGAGCGAATGTGACCGCACCAACGACGGCGACCAGGTTAAGGGCGGCCATTGTCTTACGAAAACCGAGGCGATCCAGATAGACAACCAGTGGGATCTGCGTCAGCGCGAAGGCATAGAAGAAGGCCGCTGAAATTCGGCCCAATCCCCGGGCGTCAAGTGACATGTCCGCCATGAGCTGGGGCGTGATAACGGCGACGGTTGCACGGTAGAATTGGGACAGAACAAAGAGAAGCGTTGACAGGATAAACAGAACCCAGCGTCGATATGTGTCGGTTGCCAATAGCATCACGGATTTACCTGCGCTTCGTTCAACCGAGAATCAACCGTTGGGGATCACACTTCTCCCGCAGTATGGTCAGCTCTGTATCTGTCGGCGGAGAATATTCCCGGGCCTGTGAAATGTCCACCTGGAATTGCATGTGCTCGAGCACCTGATGGGGTGAAATACCCGGAAATACGGCCTCAAGGACCATTTCCCGGGTGGATGGGTCAAACCCCATCACAGCCATATTGGTGATGACGGCCGACGGTCCTCCCGGCGCCAATCCGGCTTTTTCCCGTTGCTCCGAACCTTGGAGCCAGCCGGGGCTGGTCAGGTAATCGAGTTGATTCACAAATTTGCGTTTCTCGTGCTGCATGAATATAAGGGTCCGGCCCACGAAAGAGGCCACGTCACAAGCCCCTCCACTGCCTGAAAACCTGACCCGCGGATTTCTGTAGTCGCCGATCACAGTTGAATTTAAATTGCCGAAACGGTCGATCTGGGCGGCCCCCATGATACCCACAACCCGGCGACCGGTATGCCGGTTCTGCATGAACGCAAAGGCGTCGGCCAGGCTGCCGTTGACCGATGTCCAATACATGACTCGCGGATCGGCGACAGCCATGGGGACTTCTTCCAAAAGCGAATCTATGGCCCCGGTTTCAAAAAAAATTACGCTGTTGGGTGCACTGATGTGCTTGGCCGCCATGGCGGCCAACATCGAAATCCCGGTGCCGCAAAATACGATGTCGCCGTCCCGGATCTGGCGCGCCGCAGCAATGGCCATCATTTCGCGCAGAGTATATGCCGGCATTTTATTCTCCTGTTTGAGCCAAACCCTGAAAAGATTCCATGCAGTTATCGGGCTATCGACGGTCAAGATTTACGGCGTAACCTGTCCGCGGATCGGCTGCGATCTTGTCGCGACGCTCCCGGCCCACCCGCTCCATCAGCATCCCGTGGTCCGCAACGCCATATACGAAGGTATCCAAATAGGTTCGGTAGCGTGCCTCGTCTTTTGCTGCGTGGCGGTATTGGTTGAGATAAACGGGATCGTAATCGTAGTAGCGGTAGCAGGCGGTGGGATAGGCACCATAGGGGACCGGTACAACGGCATCGACACAGAAAAATGGGATCTGGTTCTGGTCGGGAGCCGCTCTGAGTTGGTCGCCTTCCACGAGCTCTTCGCAGGTTATGATCAGGTGCCGGGCCGCTTTGGCCTGTTCGACATCGGCAAAGGTCAACCCTTCGATGCGCACAGTTCCCTGGCCATCGGCTTTCTGAGCGTGCAGGATCGTCACATCCGGGTTGATGGCTGGAACCAGTACAAGCCGGGTGGCGTCTCCCCATTCTGAAAACGGGTTATCCAGCACAACGACTTTTTTATCCGGAATCTTCGCGTCAGCTTGCCGCAGTTCGACCGGAAAGCCCCAGTTGTCTATGATGCTCGTTCCCAAACCCGACCGCGTGGGCAAAAAGGGAACACCCATGGCTCCGGCCAAAAACCGCAGCGTCATCTGGTAGTTGGAGTAATCTTCGACAGCGATGTCCCGGTTCTCGACCGCCTTTCTGAACCGAATGCAAGTCGGAGCGAACCGGCCGCTGCCGGCATAGGCGATCTCCAATTTGTCGACGCAACCGGCGCCGATCAGCTCGTCAACACCCTGTCCATTGGAATGGGCGTACAGATGGAGTCCGGTGATTTTTTGCCGGATTATTTCGTAAACCGCCGCCATAGGATTGCGATTGATCGTAAATCCCCCGATGGACAGGTGCGATCCGGGTTTGACAAAATGGCCGATCGATACGGCAAGGTCCATGACCTTGTCTTTGCTGGTGTTCATAGGCCACATCCTTTGCGGTATTTATGAGGGCCAGTTGTTAAATAGTGCCATCAATTTTTCGTGGATGGGCACTAAATAGCGGGGCTGATTGGGGTGGACCCCTGATGATTCAGACCGTTTTGCATGAAACGTGTTTGTGTGGCATGGAATATCACTTCAACCGTTGTAACCCATCAACTGGGAGAGCTCGTCAGCTGCCGTCCGCAAGTCCCGGAGACAGGCATCACAGTGGTTTTTATCCCGGAAACGGATCTCGGGTATCGCCAGACTGATGGCTGCCAGAACAAAGCCCTTGTAATTCAGCACCGGCGCACTGACAGAACCAAGCCCCGGCGTTCGCTCCCCCAGGCTCAATGCATAGCCCCTTGCCCGGGTTCGCTCGATCTCAACCGCCAACTCGGTCGAATCCGTTACGGTATCTTCGGTCAGCGCAACCGGCACGACGCGGCTGAGATACTGCTGCCTGAATTCCGCAGCGCAGAAAGCCAACAGGCATTTGGAAGACGCCCCGGCATAGAGCGGCGATCGATTGCCCACCGGCATGCTCGCTTTCAGGAACTGACTCGATTCGACATGCTCGATGCAGACACGCTCCAGTCCGTCAATGACGTTTAAATGAACGGTTTCCTGAGTTCTGGCCTGCAATCTCTCCATGAAGGGCAGCGCTGTCCGGGTAATGGGATAAGTGCTCTGAAGTATGTCCAAGAATCGGAAATGCACTGGCCCTAGCCGGTATTGCCGGCTTTTCGGATCCTGTTCAACGAAACCGTATTCCTTGAGCGTTTTTAATATTCGCTGAACTGTCGCCGGGGCCAGGTCCAGGTGACTGCTTAACTCGCGGACGCCCCAGGTGGATTGCTCCATCCCAAACGCGAGAAGCACCTGCAGAGCTTTTTCGATCGAATTCCGTCTTGACGGGTCTTGTTTCATAATATAAAACGCTGTTCTATTATTTAATGTCTATGCCAGAGGCCGTCGCTGATTGTCAAGCGGATTATGCCGTTCGCGAAACCAGTAACGGCATTGGCAGCGGTTCGAAAGCGCTTGACAACGTTAATCAGTGATAGCTATATGTTAGCTATGTTTGTGGGTGTATCCGCCCATAACACCGGCTACGCCACAAATGCAATGTGTAGCGAAGCGGTTGTCGAATTGGCCCGGTCGTGCTTTTGGGGGCTCTCGGCTGCCGCTCAAGCTGTGCTGGGCATAAACCACTAGATTGAATCGTACTGAAACAGAATCCGATTTGTCCGGATTGTTCTACCGATCAACAGAGGAGGAAATCAGATGCACTTTGGGTTGAACAAAGAGCTTGAAATGCTGAAGAAGGCGATCCGAGAGTTCGCCGACAAGAAGATCGCCCCCAACGCCGATGAGTGGGATGCCAACCATTATTTTCCTTACAAAGAAGCCATTAAACCGATGGCCGAGTTGGGGTTTTTCGGTACCGTTATTCCTGAAGAATACGACGGGGAAGGGATGGGGGACGGATGGCTGGCAGCAATCATCGTTACCGAGGAAATTGCCCGGGCTTCAAGTTCTCTCCGGGTACAGGTCAATATGCAAACTCTTGGCTGTGCATATACCATCTACAAGTACGGAACCGATGAAGCCAAGAAGAAGTACATCGGCAAGCTCGTCAATGCCGAATACATCGGCGGGTTCGGCATCACCGAACCGGATGCCGGTTCGGATGTCATGTCGATGCAGTCCACAGCCGAAGACAAAGGCGACCACTGGTTGCTGAATGGTTCCAAGACATGGATTTCCAATGCCAACATTGCCGACGTTGTCATCTACTATGCGTACACCGACCGCGACAAGGGCTCTAGAGGCCTTTCGGCCTTCGCGGTCGAGCTGAAGGCTTTCAACGGCGTCAGAACCACGGCGCTGGAAAAAATGGGATCCCACAGTTCCCCTACCGGAGAAATCTTTTTGACCAACACCCGGGTGCCGAAAGAAAATATTCTGGGACAACCCGGTGACGGGGCTAAAATCGTTTTCAGTTCTTTGAACCAGACGCGCTTGTCGGCCGCCGCCGGCGCCGTCGGTGTTGCCCAGGCCTGCCTGGATACGGCTGTAAAATACTGCAAAGAGAGAAAACAGTTCGGCAAACCAATCGGTGAATACCAAATGAATCAGGACATGATCGCCCAGATGTCAGCCGAAATCGAGGCGGCCCGCCTTCTGGTTTACAAAGCGGCCTGGGCCAAGGATCAAGGCCACCTCGACAACGGCCTGGACGTGGCCCAGGCCAAGTACTTTGCCGGCGAGGTGGTAACCAAATGCGCAAACTACGCCATGCGAATTCTGGGCGCCTACGGCTACTCTACTGAATATCCCGTGGCCCGATTTTACCGGGACGCCCCCACCTACACCATGGTGGAAGGTTCGGCCAACATCTGCAAATGGATTATCGCCTTGGATCAATTGGGCATCCGCAAGGCCAACCGGTAGTGCCGCTACAACCATCAACCTTTTGAGTCGAAAAGAGGGAGCAACGAATTGGGCGAGGATCTCACCGACAAAACCAAAAGTACCGCAGCGCTCTATTTCAAAGGGATAATGGACGAAAAACCTTTTGATCTCTGGCGGGCGTTCGACAAAAACCTGAGCAAAGACCTGTCACTATTCATCACCGGGCAGATGTACGCCCGAGAAAAAATTCCCCACCAAACCCGACAGTTGATCACCGTCGCCGTCCTGACGGTTCTCTCTCGCCAGGAAGAGCTGCGACTACACATACAGGCCGCCTTGAACGTGGGTTGTCCGGTGGCGGACATAGCCGAAGCGATATTTCAAACCTTCACCTACGCCGGCATCCCTACAGTCAACGCCGCTCTGAGGACCCTTCGGTCAGTTCTGGAAGAAAAGGGGACGTGGCCGATCGCTGAGAGCCGATGATACCAAACAGAATGATTATATCAGAGGGGTGAGACACCATGAGACCTTATTTTGAGAAAATGACGATATTCGGCACCGAACTGAGTCCGGGTCAGATCAAGAGTACCGAAGAGAACGTTGAAAAGATCAAGGACGTCGAGGAAACTGTCCGCAAGGAAATCGAAAAAGTCAAGAACGCCGGTCTTCCAGAAGAAAAAATCAACGCCCGTGGGCAGATGACTGTTTGGCAGCGACTTCGCTACCTGGTCGATCCGGGAACCTGGAATCCGCTGCACACGCTCTACAACCCGGACAATAATTCCGAAGGCACCACCAATGTTATTGACGGCCTCGGAAAAATCTCCGGCAAATGGGCCGTGATCATCGGATTTGACAATAAAGTGTTTGCCGGGGCCTGGTTGCCCGGTCAGTATGAAAATATTCTCAGGGTTACAGATCTCTCCAGTCGATTGAACCTGCCTCTGGTATGGCTGGTTAACTGCAGCGGCGTCAAGCTTACCGAGCAGGAAAAATTCTACGCCAGTCGGCGCGGTGGCGGCACGACCTTTTTCCGGCACGCTGAACTTGAACAGATGGGAATTCCGATACTGGCCGCCATATACGGCACCAATCCGGCCGGCGGCGGATATCAGGGCATTAGCCCCACCGTTCTATTCGCCCACAAGGACTGCAACATTGCCGTCGGCGGCGGCGGCATTCTCAGCGGCATGTCCCCCAAGGGCTACTTCGATCAAGAAGGCGCCGAACAGCTGATCAAAGCCGCCAAACAGTATAAGGTGGAACCGCCGGGATCCGCGAAAATCCATTATGATGAAACCGGTTTTTTCCGTTATCTGTACGACGATGAGACCCAGGTACTCGACGGCCTCAAAGACTATATGCGGGACATGCCGGCCTACAACCCCAAATTTTTCCGGGTGGCCGATCCCAAACCACCCCGGTTTCCATCCCAGGATCTTTACCGCTTGATCCCGTTCAACCAGAAACTGATGTACAATTTCGATGAGGTCCTCTCACGCCTGGTGGACGGCAGTGAGCACCTCGAGTACCGATCGGACTACGGGCCCGAAATCTATACCGGCTTGGTCAAAATGGATGGTTTTCTGGTGGGGTGTATCGGTAACCGTCAGGGCTATCTGGGAGAAGATTACCCGGAATACGCACCCTACCCTGGTATCGGCGGCAAGCTCTACCGTCAGGGATTGATTAAAATGAACGAATTCGTGACCCTCTGCGGGCGCGACCGCGTGCCGATCATATGGTTTCAGGACACCTCGGGCATCGATGTCGGCGATCTCGCCGAAAAGGCGGAGCTGCTTGGTTTGGGCCAGTCCCTGATCTATTCGATTCAACAGACCAACGTTCCGATGATGCTCGTGGTCCTGCGCAAAGGCACGGCGGCCGCCCATTACGTTATGGGCGGACCCACAGCCAACCGCCACAATGCCTTCACACTTGGGGTTCCCACCACCGAAATCTACGTCATGCACGGAGAGACCGCAGCAGCGGCAAGCTTTTCCCGGCGCCTGGTTAAGGAAAAGGATGCCGGTCGCCCTCTGGACCAGGTTATCGAAAACATGAACAAAATGGTTAAGGAATACTACGATAACTCGCGTCCGGCCTATTGTGCCCAGAAAGGCTTTGTCGACGAGGTTGCCACCATGACCGAAATTCGGCGGTACATGATGGCTTTTGCCGGCGCGGCCTACCAAAACCCGCGATCGATCTGCCCCCATCATCAGATGCTTCTTCCCCGCAGCATTAAAAAATAGCTCTTCGAATGATAAAACGGTGCCGGTTATGGCCGGCACCGTTTTCGGGCGCTATGCATCCTTAAGTTTCGATCCGTTGCCCTTTAATCCGCCCCGCTGATGCTTATCATCTGAATTCAGCTCGAACCAGATTCCTCCGAGACGTTATATCCAATCTACGCTCGCGGGGCATAAACACACCGTTTCCGACAAAATACCGCGAACTGAATGAACGACACCGACTGCATACATATATATGGCGCCCGTCAGAACAACCTGAAGAACCTCGACGTCAAAATCCCCCTCAACCGGATCACCGTTGTCACCGGCGTCAGCGGATCCGGCAAATCTTCATTGGCCCTCGACACCCTCTATGCCGAAGGCCAGCGCCGTTATGTCGAGACTTTTTCACCGTATGCTCGACAGTTTATGGACCGTATGGATCGACCGCAGGTCGACAGAATCGAGGGAATACCTCCGGCCATCGCCATTGATCGGAAAGACCCGGTGCGCACATCTCGGTCGACCGTCGGCACCATGACGGAAATCACCGATTACGTGAAGCTCCTCTTCGCCCGCCTGGGTCAGCTGCATTGCAAGGCCTGCAGCCGCCCCGTCCTGGTCGAAACACCGGATCATCTCTGGCAGGTGCTGCGGGAGTATAAATCCGGCACGGAAGTGATTCTCACTTATCCTTACCCGGTGAAAAATACGCCCGCCAAAGACGTCCGCAACGAACTCATCCGGACGGGGTATGACCGCTGGTTCGACGGTAAGGATATTCTTCCCCTGGCCCAATGGCAACCACGATCGGAAAACGAACCCCTCAATGTGCTGGCCGACCGCATCGCACTGAAACCTTCGGACCGCAAGCGGATCGTCGACTCGGCCGAACTCGCTTTCCGGTTCGGCAGGGGGCGCCTGGACGTCTGGCTGAACCGTGAAAAACATCTGGCGTTGAGTTCCATTCTGGAATGCGCGCACTGTGGCATGCGTTATAACCCTCCGCTGCCCAACCTTTTTTCCTTCAACAGCCCCCTTGGTGCCTGCGATACGTGCCGCGGTTTCGGACGAACCATCGATGTCGATCTCGACCTGGTTATACCCGACAGCCAACTGACCATTTCCGGAGGGGCCGTCAAACCCTGGGGAGGGCCTTCAAACCATCGTTCCGAGTATGATGACCTGATTGAATTTTGCCGGGTCCAAGGCATCCCGACAGAGATCCCGTTTCAAAAGTTATCAAAATCCCAACAACGCGCCATCGTCGACGGTACCTCTTCCTATTATGGCATCCGGGGCTTTTTTAAGTGGCTTGAAACCCGAACATATAAAATGCCGGTGCGTGTATTTCTTTCGCGCTACCGCAGCTATGATATTTGTCAAGACTGCGGCGGGACTCGCTTCAAGGAGGAGACGCTTCTCTACCGCCTGGCCGACAAAACCATCGCTCACATTTATAAGATGAATGTGGCATCGGCAACTGATTTTTTCACGGATCTCCAACTGCCCGACGGTGATGAAGCCAGCCGCCTGATCCTTAATGCCGTTTACAAACGGTTAAACTACCTGAAGGATGTGGGCTTGGCCTACTTGACTCTCGACCGCCAGTCTCGGACCCTTTCCGGAGGGGAGGTGCAGCGGGTGGCTCTGGCCTCGGCCTTGGGCGCCGACCTGGTCAACACCCTGTATATCCTTGACGAACCCAGCATTGGACTCCACCCCCGCGACAGTCACCGCCTCATTGACATTCTCAAAAACTTGCGGGATCAGGGCAACACCGTGGTCATTGTCGAACACGATCCCGAAATAATCAGAGAGAGCGACTTCCTGCTCGACCTTGGACCCCGGGCGGGTGAGCAGGGCGGGCAAATCATGTATTTTGGTCCCACCGCGGACGTCAACGGTTCGCTGACCGGCCAGTACTTGAAAGGCACCCGGCAGATTCCACTTCCCCAAGTCCGCCGTAAACCCCAACGCAATCGATGGATCACGATCAGGGGAGCGGAAGCCCACAACCTGAAGAAAATCGATGTGCGCATCCCGCTTAACCTTTTTGTCTGCCTGACCGGTGTTTCGGGTTCCGGCAAATCGACCCTGGCGGAAAAAATTCTTTACCGGGCTGCGCACCGGTACATGGGTGAAATAGGATCAAAACCAGGTAAACACCGCTCCATTTCAGGTCTAATAACACTCAACGAAACCATACTGGTCGATCAGCGCCCTATCGGCCGCACCCCGCGCGCAAATGTGTTGACTTACACTAAATCTCTGGAGCCGATTCGGCACCTCCTGGCAGGAACAGCCACGGCAAAAAAGAAGGGGTGGGGGCCGGGTCATTTTTCTTTCAATGTAGATGGCGGGCGATGCGACACCTGCAAGGGGGATGGATTTGAAAAAATCGAAATGCAATTCCTGTCAGACGTTTTTGTTTCTTGCCCCCAGTGCAGCGGCAAGCGGTTCAAACCTGAAATTCTGGCGGTGACTTATCGAGAGCGCAGCATAGCCGACATTCTCGACATGACGGTAGCCGAGGCCCTGATATTCTTCCAGGGTTCGTCGAAGCGCCACACAGCCATTCGCAATTCGCTGCACCCACTGACCGATGTCGGTTTGGGATACATCCGCCTTGGCCAGCCGATCAATACGTTTTCCGGCGGAGAAGCCCAACGGCTCAAGCTCTCTCGTTACCTCAAACGCAATGCCGGCACCGGCCGCCTGTTCATCTTCGATGAACCAACCACGGGTTTACACTACGATGATATCGCCACCCTCCTTTTGGCCCTTCAACGGCTGGTAGATGATGGAAACACCGTTCTTGTCATTGAACACAACATGGATGTCGTCAAGGCTGCCGACTGGTTAATCGACCTGGGCCCGGAAGGAGGCGATGAGGGGGGGCGACTGGTCGTCGCCGGAACACCGGAAAAAGTGGCCTCGCACGCGAGCTCTCATACCGGACTGTTCCTGAAATCGTACTTGATGGAAAGCGGTCGCTTCAAACCCAGCCGCCCCCCGCAGCTGATTGGTGAACCACCGGCCAATTACACCCAGTCGGGACCCCGGGCCGCCATCTCGCTGCAAGGCGCTCGGGAACATAATCTGAAAGACCTGTCTCTGCGTATTCCCCACAACCAGCTCGTGGTATTCAGTGGTGTGTCCGGCTCTGGTAAATCAACTCTGGCATTCGACATCCTGTTCGCTGAGGGTCAACGCCGCTACCTCGAGAGCCTGGCCCCCTATGTGCGTCAATATGTCCGGGTTATGGAACGTCCCGATGTCGACCTGATCTCAGGGCTTTCGCCCACTGTTGCGGTCGAACAGCGGGTGAGCTACTCAAGCCGTCGCTCCACGGTTGCCACCCTGACTGAAGTCTATCATTTTCTGCGTTTGCTGTTCAGCAAGCTCGGTATCCATCACTGCCCGGGCTGCAACCGACGATTGACAGCCCAGACGCCGGTTAAAGTGGCCGAAGATGTACGTCGGCGCTACGGCAACCGATCCGCTTTGGTCTTGATACCGAAAATTTCCGGTCGCAAAGGGTTTCACAAGGAGGTGCTGAGTCAGGCATTGAAGAGTGGTCTCACCCATGCCCGCATCGATGGCAAGGTGACGGAACTGCAGCACGGTATGGCCCTCAGCCGTTACCATGAACACACCATAGAACTTGTGACCGGATCAATCGGAGGGCGGCGGCGAGAAATCACCGAACTGGTCAACCGTTCCCTGAAGGCGGGTGACGGCAGCCTTATCATACTCGATCCTGATGGTGGAGAAGAGGTTTTCAGTATTCATGGCGCCTGCCCAACCTGCGGCCTTGGGGTCGCAAAACTGGACCCGCGGCTTTTTTCGTTCAACAGCCGGCAGGGAGCCTGCCCGAAATGCAGCGGACTGGGAGACGCCGGTAGTGATGAAACCGAACCTGCAGAAACAAATGCCCGGTTCTGCCCTGCCTGCGCCGGCAGCCGCCTGAATGCCGCGGCCCTGGCGGTGAGGGTATCCGGACGGACCATTTGGGATCTCGTTCAGCAACCTGCGGGCAAGCTTGCCAAAAGCATACGGGCATTGACCTTCCCCGATACGCAAAAGACAATCGCCGTACCGATCATCCAGGAAACGCTGATGCGGCTCGATCTGCTCAACCAGCTTGGCCTCTCCTATCTTTCTCTGGGGCGCAGCGGCGACACCTTGTCTGGTGGCGAAGCCCAGCGGGTGCGCCTGGCAGCCCTTCTGGGCTCAAACCTTACCGGCGTCAGCTATATTCTCGATGAACCAACCATTGGACTCCACCCCCGGGATAACGGCGTTCTGCTCGATGCACTGCTGGCCCTCAAAAAGCGTGGCAACACCATCATGGTGGTTGAGCACGATGTCGATACGATCCGGGCCGCCGACACCATCATCGATCTCGGACCGGGTGCCGGACAGCAGGGCGGTTACCTGGTGGTCATTGGCAGCCTGGAAGAGCTGAAAAATACACCCGCTTCCATCACCGGTGCATACATCGACGGACGCCCCCGAAAGATTACATCGCGCTTGAGGCCCTATAAGAGGTCACCGATGGTGACTGTGCACTCGGCCAAAGCCCGCAACCTGAAAAAAATTAACGTGCAGTTCCCCCTTGGCACCCTTATCTGTGTCACCGGTGTTTCGGGTTCAGGCAAGTCCTCGCTGCTGAAAGAGACGCTGTACAAGGAATTGAAAAACCGACTGGGCAAACAAAATAAACCGACCGTTAACTGCCGCAACATTACGGGCTGGAAACAATTGAACCAGGTTCTCGAAGTTGATCACAGTCCCATCGGGCGAACGCCGCGTTCGGTACCTTCGTCTTATATCGGTTTTTTGGCCGACATCCGCAAACTGTTTGCCATGACTCCGGAAGCGCGATCGCGCGGATATAAAGCCGCACGGTTTTCTTTTAACTTAGACGGCGGGAGATGCGAGGCTTGTAAAGGTCAGGGTCAGCCCAAGGTTGCCATGAGCTTTCTGCCCGATGTGTACGTTCCATGCGATATCTGTGGCGGCAAGCGTTTCAATCGGGAGACTCTCGCTGTTCGATATAAGGCCAAAACGATCGCGGATGTGCTCGATCTGACCTTTGCAGAGGCCCTGCAGTTCTTTTCGGCCGTTCCGGTGATCCGCCGGGCACTCCAATTTGTCTGCGACATCGGCATCGGTTACCTCCGCCTGGGACAGCCCAGCCCCTCCCTGTCCGGCGGCGAAGCCCAACGCATGAAGCTGGCCCGGCAACTGGCCAAGCCCGCCCGTGGACAGACCTTATTTATCCTCGATGAACCGACAACCGGCCTTCACCTGGCTGACATCCAACGACTGATCGATGTCTTGCAGGCGCTGGTGGATGGCGGCAATACGGTGGCCATAATCGAACACAATCTGGAAGTGATCAAATCCGCCGATTATATCATTGACCTGGGTCCGGAAGGCGGTGATGAAGGAGGGCGGGTGGTGGCATCCGGGGCTCCCGGCGAATTTCTGCATCACATCGGCGTTTCCCACACGGCTTTCCACCTGAAGAAGTATCTGTCCGGCCGCTGAGATTCAACACTGTAAGCCTCGACGGGATGATGCCGATTCAGGCCAGACAAAAATACCGTTGACAACCTCATCGAAGGTTTCTATAAACCGAGTCTCTCATAGATTCGATTGTGCTGAGTTGGCCCACAATTGTTTAAATCGAGTGTCAGCAGACATCTGAACCTAAATGGATGCGCCGACAGTGAAAAATCTCTCCTGATGCTCTTGTCGTGTAATACGTAAATGCGGTTAAGGTTAATGGAATACTGTTCTTCGGAATCATTGGTTTCAGATTTTAAAAAGCTCAGTGACATCAACGCAGCGCTTGGATCAAAAGACGAATACACCCAGGGTCATGCCCGCCGGGTTGCGCTTTATTCCATGCGGCTGGCGCGTCGGATGGGTCTTTCCCTTGAAGAAGTCGCAAACATCGGCATTGGCGGTTTGGTCCACGATATCGGCAAACTCGGTCTGAGTGACCGGATCTTCAGCAACAGAACCACTCACCTGTATGGCGAAATGCTGGATGAAGTCCGCCGGCATCCCGGTATGGGCGTCGCGCTTCTCCAGGGAATCGACAGCCTCGCCCCGGTGCTCGATTTTGTGCACCTGCATCATGAACGCCTGGACGGGTCGGGGTACCCCTATGGTCTAAAGGCCGATGAAATCCCTCTGGGTGCCAGAATTATTGCCGTGGCGGATTGTTTCGATGCCATCACCACCGATCGGCCATACCAACAAGGCAAAAGCCGCGCAAAGGCATTTGACATCCTGCGCCGGATGGGTGGTCAAGAGTTGTGCCGGGAGATGGTGGCTGACTTTGTTGCCGACATCGAGGAAAACGGCATGATCGATAGGTGATGGTCAGTGCTCCTTCCGCGCCGGTGCCATTTCCGAATGGGCCCGATAAGCGCCCGACGGCATTTTCTCGAATCGCAATACATGGGTAATGCAGGTCAGCCTTTCCTCTGGTTGATGCGTCACGTAAAGCAGTTGCGTTCCCGATTCGAAACCCACCTGATCGAGCAGGGCCAGGATTCGACGTCTCGCCGCCCTATCGAGCCCCTGGCAGGGCTCATCCAGAATCAGCAGCCGTGGTGACTTGACCAGGGCGCGAACCAGCAGAACAAGGCGCTGCTCACCCTGGGACAAGAACTGGAACGATCGCTCGGCCAGGGCGGCACACCCCAATCGCTTCATCCATGCGGCGGCGATGCGGCGCTGGCTGAAGGAAGCCCTTCGATAAAGTCCGACAGAATCAAAAAAACCCGACAGCACGACATCAGCTGCAAGGAGCTGTTTACGGTAGCGTATCTGGAATTCGGAGGATACCAGACCGATGTGCTGCTTGATATCCCAGATCGTCTCACCGGAGCCCCTTTGCCGCCCGAACAGAATGATTTTATTGGCATACGCCTGGGGGGCGTCACCGGCAAGCAAGCTCAGCAAGGTGGTCTTGCCCGATCCATTCGGACCGAGAATGGCCCAGTTTTCGCCGGCACGAACGGTCCAATTCAGCTGGCTGATCACCGTTACGGCGCCATAGTTTACCGTCACATCCCGCATGTCGATGACCACCTCCCCGGGTATTGTGCGATCACGGCGATTCATCTTCGTCGGGCTCAGGCAGGGTTTATCCCCTTGATTGTCAGGGTCGTAAATGCGCGTTCGTCTGTCGCTGTCAAGCATTCTGCGTTCATCCTGAAATACCATCCGGCCGTTTTTTACACCCAGAATGTGGGTTATTCGGTGCGGAATCTCCGCCAACCGATGCGTTACCAGGATGATCTGTGTCGCCCCATCCATCAGCCGGTCGAGAATGGACACCAGTTGCTCTCGCCGCTGGGGATCAAGCCCGTCGAAGGGTTCGTCAAGAATGAGCATTGGAGGCGATTTGAGGATTTCCACAGCAATCAGCACCCGGCGAACCTCACCGGTTGAAAGCCCCCGGACGGGCCGGTCGAGCAAATCCGTGAGATCCAATTTATGGTGCAATTTCTGCATGTTTTCCGGTTGGAACGTTTTTCTTTGAGTCTGGCCCCTCAACAAATCTCGAACGCAGAGATGATTCTTGAAATTCCCGCTGAAACTGCGGGATTCGTCCCGGCTCTCCTCCCTTGATATGAGATTGCGGTGAGTTTCAAATGACAAATATCCGATGTCATGCGGTACCATGGCGGGATCATGATAGTAAATATTTCCGGCAACCACCGGCACCAAACCGGCAATAGCGCGAACCAGGGAGGTCTTGCCGGCACCATTCGGTCCGATAACCGCCCAGTGCTGGCCGCGACCAATCGTCCAACAACTGCCGGCGAACATGCGTTGATCTCTGACCCGCAGGGTTACCCTGTCAAGGGTGATAAAGGCGCCGCCCGATAGGTTGTTTATCCGCACGATTACTCCTGTTCTGATGATATTATGCGTCTTCTCGATGGCTTTTCTGGTTCACAGGAACCTTGCAACATCGGTCTGAATGAATTTAATTTCCAACAACCTCAAATAATTGCGCGCACAATCGGGGAACATCGCCGTTGCATTATTGTTTTAAAGCCGGTACAATTACGAGCATGATAAATCAAGAATCATCGGCCGTATACCACCGTCCGCCCAAAGAAAATAATCAGGCGCTTGAACACCGGGTAACAGAGCTCGACGAGCTGCTCAATTTCAGCCGCAAACTGAGCAACATACTCAACCTGCACGAGCTCTACGCTCTGTTATCTGAGATTGTCCGCCGAAAAATCGGCGCCGATATGTTTTCGATATTCATTTACCGCCAAAAACCGAAAATATTCCGTTTGGTCTACACATACGGCGTTGGCGAAATCAACCGCGAATTTATGTTTGAAAACATCGATGCCCTCTGGCAGCGCCTGATGGCTAACGAACCCTTTTCACTGCACGACGATTCCGGACACCCTCTCTATCCAGACCTTAACCAACGGTTCCACCTTGACCTCTTGCATGCCGATTGGCTCGTTCCGATGATGATGCAAAACAAGGTCGTCGGTTTTTTAGCCGTCGGCGGAAAAGGCCACGATCTTCCCTACAGCGAAACCGATGTCTATTTCCTCCGGCAGATCGCTGCCCAAGCCGCTGTATGTATCAATACCTGCCACCTCTACCTGCAACGTAATAAGGAGAAAGAGGAACTTAACCGCACATTATACAACCTATCGCTTCTGTACAACATCGGACGGGCGATGACCTATATCAGCGATCTTAAGAGCCTACTGCAATATATCTTGAACCAGGCGATCGAAATCACCGGGGCCGAAAAAGGATCGATCATGCTCTACGACATCGAAAACAACCGGCTCAGCGTCCGCGTTCTGGCCGGCCTAGAGGACAAAGCCTACCAGAAAAAAGTCAACAACAACGAGATTGATTGCCGGAGTTTCAAACCCGGTGAAGGTATTGCCGGTCGTGTATTTGAAACCGGCAGGCCGATGGTGGTAGACAAAGCCAGTGAAGAGGAACTCTTTGTCGAACCGGCCACGTCTTTTGTTCGTTCCATCGCCTGCATACCCATGAAAGTATACAGCGATCCGATCGGCGTGATCAACGTCACCAACAAACTGGACGATACGGGATTCAGTGACGAAGACGTCGAATTGCTGAAGGCCGTTTCCGACCAGGCAGCGGTCGCCATCAACAAAGCCCAACTCTGGGAAATGGCAGTAACAGACTCGTTGACCGGCCTCTTTGTGCGGCGCTACTTTATGGTCAAATTACAGGAAGAGTTCCACCGGGCTGAAAGATATGAAAAAAACTTATCGGTGGTAATGGCCGACCTGGATAATTTCAAAGACGTCAACGACACATATGGCCATTCCGCCGGAGACAGCGTTTTAAAAATTATCGGTAAATTTTTGCAGCGCAATATTCGGGATGTCGACATCATCGCCCGCTTCGGCGGTGAGGAATTTGTCATCCTGCTGCCGGAAGCCGACAAAGAGGAAGCCCGCATCGTTTCCGAACGACTGCGCCGCACATTGGCGCAGTTGAAACTGGATGACCTGCCCTCCTTGACCATCAGTCTCGGTATTGCCGCCTATCCGGAGGATGGAAACAGTATCGAGAAATTGATTAAGAGGGCCGATGACGCCATGTATGTGGCCAAGCAAACCGGAAGGAACCGGGTCATCATGTATGAATCCGGTATGGATCGGATCCGTTCCGATACTCATTAGAAGCCATCTGAAAATTTATTTTTACTGCCTGGCGATTCGGTTGTCTTCTCAAGCTAAGAAGTTCCCCCACGGTGTCGCCCGCACAGCACCCGGATAGAGGAGTAGGAATTGTTTTCGCTTAACACGGTTGGCCGATGCCCGTTGGCGGCAAAAAAGAACCATGAAGCAGCGACGGTAGTGTCGATCGTTCTCATCGGAATTCTCGTTATAATTCTTGGAAACCGGTTTCCAGCCAAGGCCTCAGCGCCAGGTGAAGACGCCTTTCCCCCGCTGCGCATCAGGCTCAGTCAACCAGTGGTGACCGTGGGAGATATAACCATAGTGGAAATCGACGGTCAGCGTAAGGGGCCGTCGCTCGAAGACCTTGGTGCCCGTTTTCTCGACATTGTCATTCCACTTTTCGATCACCCGATAAAAGGAAGCGACACACGTATCGGCCTCATCCCTATTCCTTACAAAACATCACCGGGCGTCAAGACCCTTTTCCTCGAATGGACAGACAGTGCCGGGCATCACAGGCATCCCATCCCGTTGGAAATACGGGGTGGTCGCTTCCAGTCAGAGAAACTGCAAGTCACCGCCAGCCGGGTGATCCCGCCCAAGAAAATGATGCCAAGAATTCAGCGCGAACGGGAAGAAATCAAGGCCGCCTATTCTCGCAGTCAACCGCTCCGATGCTGGGACGCTCCCTTTCAGCGACCGACAACCGGGAAGGTGACAAGTGCGTATGGCGCGCAGCGTCTACTCAACGGTAAATTACAACGCTACCATGGTGGTGTGGATTTCCGGGCCGCGAGCGGTACCCCCATTTATGCCGCCAACAGCGGTGTGGTCCGATTGGCGAAAAACCTCTTTTATTCCGGAAATCACGTTATTCTGGATCACGGCGAAGGTCTCTTCACCAGCTATTCGCATTTGAGCCATATTGATGTCAGCACCGGCCAATCGGTAGCCAGGGGGCAGGTGATCGGCAAATCGGGATCTACCGGACGGGTGAGTGGGCCACACCTTCACTGGAGCGTCAAAGTTCATGGCGTCAACGTCGATCCCCTGCGTTTTATCAATGCCCTCGACACCTTACTGGATCATCAGAATCCCAGTTTCGTTGCGGCGCCGCAATAAACGGCCATCCGGCCGATTCCGTCACCTCCCGGAGTTATCTCCACATTCTGCAATTGTTTTCCCGCGACAGCCTTATATTACTTATTCGGGAATCAGAATGCTCGATCCGGTTGTCGCGCGACTCTCCAGGTCTCGGTGCGCCCGTGCCGCTTCTGATAGGGGGTAGGTTTGCCGAATGTCTATTTTGACAACGCCTTTTTCAACCACGTCAAATAGATCGCGCGCATGGACAAGCAGATCATCCCTTTTGGCCGTATACGTCATCAGTGTTGGACGGGTAAGAAACAGCGATCCTTTGGCGGCCAAAAGTCCCAGATCCAACGGTGCGACCTGGCCGGAGGACTGACCGAAGGTCACCATCATCCCCATGGGTCGCAGGCAATCCAGAGATTTCATGAACGTCGCTTGGCCCACAGAATCATAGACCACATCGACGCCCCTGTTGCCGGTAATCTCCTTTACACGAGCCACAAAGTCTTCAGAATTATACAGGATGGGATAGTCACAACCATTTGACACGGCGATATCCGCCTTCTGTTGCGAACCGACGGTTCCGATGACCTTGGCTCCGATGTACCTGGCCCACTGGCAAACAATCAATCCCACACCGCCGGCAGCGGCGTGAATCAAAATGGTGTCGCCGGCTTTGACGCTGTAACACCCCCGCAGCAGATAGCGCGCGGTCATGCCCTGCAACATCATGGCTGCTGCCTGACGGTTGGAAATGGCTGCCGGGAGCTTGACCAGACGGTCGGCCGGCATACGACGAACTTGAGAATAGGCTCCTGGTGGCAATCCGGCGTATGCCACGCGATCACCTACAGCCAGTTCGGATACGCCCGCACCGATCCCCTCGATCGTCCCGCTTCCCTCCATTCCCGGTATGGCCGGCAGTGTTGGTAGCGGATACAGGCCGGTACGATGGTAAACATCGATAAAGTTCAACCCAACCGCAGCGTGCCTCAGCAGCACCTCCCCGGGGCCCGGTTGGCCGGGATCGTAATCCACCCAGTGCAGGACTTCGGGTCCGCCGGTTTCATTCATGACGATTGCTTTTGGCATGCAAACCTCCTTTCTGTCCACAGGTTACAAAGTAGGTTAAAATTTATTATCCTTGCGATAGCCTCTGTAAGTAATGTCGCTGGAGTATCTCAACACCCCCTGCGCATTCGACGTCCTAACGTAATGCCGGATAAAATAAAATCCACCGTGGCCGTCGACGGCTGCCAAGTTGATAAACGGGGTAGCCTTCCGTAATCCTTTATATTTTGACAAATGTTCGGCGTTCCACTATGATGGTGTCAATTCTTGAACCAGCAGCAGCGCGGACAAAGATGAAAACCCCTCCAGACAATCCTCAGACGGTCGCACCCGCAACCAAAGGAAAACTGTCTTCAATTGAAAAACAGCTTATCGGTCGACGAATGATTCGTGAAGCCGCCCGATATGTCGATCGACACATCAGTCGCCAGCCGCCTGTCCAGCGGTTTTTCAGTTTCATGCCCACAATGCTGACGCGGGTTTCACCCTTTCATTTTAAAAGCCGCACGAAATCGAGGGACTGGCCTCTGGTCAGGCTCGATTCCGGAGATGTGAACGCCTGGGGTCGGATGCGCTTGGCCGGCGAACTCTTGGTCATATTTGACGAAACCGTCCTCTTCTGTCTATTGAGCCTGATGAGCCGCTACCAGAACGATGCATTCGAATCTACCCTGGCCGAACTGAGTGGAATCGCCGGCATGACCCCCACCGCAGCCAATTTCACCGCAATCTGGAAGAGCATCCAGCGCCTGGCCGGAACCCGCATCGACCTGGAACTGACCAGCGGAAGTGGAAAAAAACGCCGTGCGCTCAAAGAGATGACCGGTTCTATTCTCAGTTACGGAGACCTCGATCGTGAGAGCGGCATCGTTCGGACGGTCATCAATCCCTATTTTATCGAAATGTATGCCGAGAGTTTTGTGACCAACATCGACCTGCGGTTTCGAGCCGAATTGAAATACGATACGAGCAAGGCCTTTTACCGTTATTTCCAGGGACAATACGAAAAGAAAATCGCGATTGACCTGTTCCGTCTGGCACGATCGGTCAATATCGATACTCAGCAGTCACCCGAGCGCCTGCGAACCCAGGTCAAACGCGGCTTGCGGGAACTCAAAACCCGTGGGTACCTGGAAAACTTCGAAATTAACGCAGACAACAAGGTAACTGTTCTCAAATCACGGCATACTGCCTTGAAAATCGACGTTCCTATTTTCAAATCGCGTCAAATTGATCCCCCCGGGCAGGATCGATAAAGGCGACTCATTTGTCATAAAAATCCTAAAGTCTGCCCGGATTCGGCCGATAAACAGATCAGATAGTCACGTAATTGACATGACGACATGCTTAGGATATCATAAGCAGGGCCGAATAAAGGGGTCGCGCTTTGCCGTAATTAAAGGAGATTCAGAATGGAAATTTCCGATAAAAACCCGGTTCAAATAAATTCTTATGTTCATCAGGTCCAGCCAAACGCCGTCTCATCAAAAGCATCCCAAGGGAAAGAAGGGGCAAATCCAGGCGAAGACAGCGTCGAGCTGTCGCAGACTGCAAAAGATCTCAAATTGGCCCAAGCAGCACTTCGGGACCTTCCCGATATCCGCAGCGAGAAAGTTGCTGGCCTAAAACAGCAGATTGACGACGGTACCTATGAAATTAAACCCAGAAAGATTGCGGGGAAAATGATCGAAGAATCGCTGATCAACAAGTTGCCTTAACGAATGACTACCTTCACGACCGCGCTTGATTCTTCATATTTTTCTCAGAGCGCATCATTTACGCCACCCGCCACCACCAAAATCCTTCCCGGGGTTCTCGGCCTTCGCTTTTGAAACATCGATTATTCGCTGATATCATCGGCATCTGTCGCCGATTGACGCATTATTCGCCATTCATTTTCTGATCGAGCCTGCAGACAACTGTTTCCGGTAACGCCGATACAGTCCGCGAAACTGATGATACGTCAAACCCATTATTGCGGCGGTTTTTTTCTGGTTATACTGGGCCTCTTGCAAAGCGTCTTTCAGTAAACTAATTTTGAACTCTTCAAGGGCTGTCTCAAAAGGCTTCTTCAAGGAATTTTGATTCACCGGCGCCTCGCTATCCGTTCCGATGGTTTGCGTTGATGCGATAGGGGTCGGCAATTCGAACGGATATCGAAATGGATCAAATACGACGGTTGTAATCGTCGATCCTTCCGAACGGTAAACGGCACGCTCAACAACGTTTTTCAATTCGCGGATATTCCCCGGCCAGGCATAGGTTTGAAGAGCTTCAGCAGCCTCGGCACTGAATTTTGGAAGGGTTTCCCTTCCCAATTCGAATGCCATGCGAGCGGCAAAATGTTGGGCCAAAAGCAGAATGTCTTCTCCACGCGCCCTCAGCGGTGGCAGAAATAACACTTCAAAGGAGAGGCGGTCGAGCAAGTCCTGCTTAAAGCGCTCAGTTCTGACGAGTTTATTCAGGTCGGCATTGGTGGCCGCAATAATCCGCACATCGACGTCGATGCTTTCAGGACTCCCCACCCGTTCGAAAGTGCTGTATTCGACAACCCGTAGGATTTTCTCCTGTACCTCCAAGGGGATGATTCCGACTTCATCGAGAAAGAGCGTACCGTTGTTTGCGGCTTCAAACCTTCCACTCCGACGCTGGGCCGCCCCGGTGAAGGCGCCTTTTTCAAATCCGAAAAGTTCGGCCTCAATCAGAGTGGGTGAGAGTGCAGCGCAGTTGAGAGTAACGAAGGGTCCTTGCCAGCGCTTGGACAGGTAATGCAACCGTGTGGCCGCCAGTTCCTTACCGGTACCGCGCTCGCCGATAAGCAAAACCGAACGATTGATGGGTGCGACCCGCGATAGGCGCTCCTGAAATTCGAGGAATATCTCAGACTGGCCCAGTGCTTCCATAGTTTGCCGCCGGCTGGAAATTCATATTGCAATAAGTCTAATTAAACCATAATTTGGTTTAAAATTCTATAATATGGTTTAATATGCCAATCATTTATGGTCACTGTCAACGGTACTTTTTATAACGGACTGATAATTTTATCTTTAATTCTTTTGGCACAATAAATGCTCATGATTATTTTATACGACTTAAGGAGGTAAAACATGGGCATATTTACAAGATTTCGGGATATCGTCAGTTCAAATATTAACACCATGCTTGATCGGGCCGAAGACCCTGAGAAACTTCTCAAACTCATGATCAGGGAAATGGAAGATACCCTGGTCGAACTCAAGTCCGCCTGCGCGGGCGTGATGGCTGACCAAAAAAAGACCGTGCGTCGTCTCGACGAACTGACCAGCCGTGCTAACGCATGGAATGAAAAAGCCGACCTGGCGGTTCGCAGAGGCCGCGACGATCTGGCGCGGGAAGCCTTACTTCAAAAACGAGTGTATGCAGGCAGACAGAAGGACCTGCAGCGAAACCGAGAAGAGCTTGATCTTCTTGTCGATCAATACCGCGACGACATCCGTGAATTGGAGGTTCGATTAAAATCCGCCAGAGACAAGCAGACCCTGCTGGTTCAGCGCCATGTTCATGCCCGCAGAAAAATGGACGCCCAACACGAAATCCGACGCGCCGACAGCACAGAGGTGATGGTCAAGTTCGAAGAGTTCGAAAAGCGAATCGATCGCATGGAATCGGAGGCGGACCTGGTAAATATCGAACGGCAAAATACGCTGGAGGAAGAGCTTGACAAGCTCACGATAGATGAGGAAATTGAAGCTGAACTGCAGGCGCTCAAAAGATCATCGCACAGAGAAAGCAAACCGGTATAATATCAGTTAAATGGCTTAAGGCCGCTAGGTCGGCTACCACTATCGTGCCGGTTGAGCTTCCTCGTACAGTAAAATAGAGGGGAGGGCAACCACATATGGGGGGGGCGCTTATCACAGTTATCGTCTTCGGCGGCATCGTCCTGTCGCTGGCCATGATCGGTATCACGATCCTGCTGGGCATCCGCCTTATCAGTGGGGGCGTGTCCAGAAAACATCGCCAACAAGATACCGAAGATACCAGAACCATTCAGATGATGTACCGTGAACTTTCACGAATCGAAGAACGTGTCGATGCACTTGAAACAATTTTGATCGATCGCAGCAAAGGAGCTGACCATGAAACGTTCGGAAAAAATATGGCCTAACGGCCTCTATCGCTCCCGCAAGGGCGTTCTTTTGGGTGTCTGCCGCGGCCTATCGGATTATTTTGATTTCTCTCCTTTTTGGATCCGAACCGTTGCCGTTGTGATGCTGGTTTTGACAGGATTCTGGCCGGTAACCGGTCTCTACTTATTTGCCGCACTCATCATGAAACCCGAGCCGGTTATTCCTATCGCTGCCGATGATGAGCAGGAATTTTACGACAGCTACACCGGTAACCGATATAGAGCTGTTCAACGGCTCAGGAAACGTTTTGACAGACTGGAACGGAGGATCCAAAACATGGAGCATATCGTCACCGAACCCGAGTATGACTGGGACAACCGCATGAAAGGATGACGCTGCATATAATTTGTTCAGGTGATCTCGTGTGACCATGCGCATCCCAAAGAGCGTATCTATAAGTCATCCCGCATGCCCTTTGAATATCTTCCACAGCCCAACGAATCGCTTCTGATTTTCAGCCCGTATTTTCGCTGAGATACTCCCTCTTGCCAATACCATCCTGCCTGAACTATGATTGACCTTTCCGTGAACCGCAACGGAAAAATAGCCCCGCCTCAAACTGTTTTCGATACCAATGGCCCAAGATGTCAGGGATAAAACATCATTAATTGCAGACGATGTCGTTCACTTGAACTTCATTCGCCATCCCGGCAAGTATGTGTTCAGGCGACACTACCGGCAGGGTCTCCGTTCACACATCATGGAAGTGCTCGATCCGGTTGATGTCGTCCGGGAAAAAAACGGTGTCGTCTCGGACGGAATAAAATGGTTTCCGAGAGCCAAGCCGCTGAAGATGCTGCGTATTTTCAGAACACGTTTCGAATCTTATCCTAAAGCCCAGGAAGAACTCCGCCGGGTGACCATTGTCGCTTCTTATCTCGGGCCCTCCGGATACGCCCGTTCCAACGAATTTCTTGTCAGCTATCGACAGGAAGATCGATATGAAATTTTGCTCTGCGGATTACAGGAATATATCGAAGGATTGAATATTGAACCGTGGGGTTTCCTCAACGCTGAGCGACTGGCGGACAACCTGCTGCGTCCGCGTCTCGGTAGCCGTTCGACGTCGGTAATTGAAAAAGGGGCGTTGATCACCCGAATCCGCAGGAGCGCCGAGGCGTTTGTCCGCCATGTCAAGAATATGATTTTAAGGACCGGTCTAATTCCGGATTTGGCTGGAGATGGGAACCTGATTCTCACCGATGCTGGAGACATCAAGCTTGTCGATATCAACAACATATCACCGGTTTCTTTTACGCCCGATATTTACTTGGACGACAGAGGATATCCGGTATGCGACAAGTCGGTGGAAGCCCTCTGCGAAATAGAAAAGAGTTTGGCCGGTCACCCTTCCGACCCAAGCGACCGGCTATACAAAACCTTCTTTGATCCGGGGCGGATGTTCTCCGTCAGTGCCATAGAGAAAGAATTTCACCTCTCCGTCAATCGTGAACCCCTCCCGGGCGAGTGAACCTCCTCGGGATTTCGATTTGACATCGGGACGGGCTGTATTAACAGTATGAAACCAAACATTGCGGCGCAGGCCCTTCTAATATCTCCGTCTTGACCGTTACGGGGAATTCCGAATGCGGGCCTCACCGATATTTAAACGCTAACTTACTTGCGGACCGAGGAGATGGCCGATGATAAAAGTCAAAACCTTTACCAGTCCACTCAAGGTGTTTCACGTCAAGGAAGAACTGGAACAACTCGATCATACCGTCAATCAATTCATCGAACAAAACAGTATCACGACGGTATTCTCAGTCAGCGATACGACCACCACGGATGATACCGGCGCCTGTATCGGTATCATCCGCGTCCTGACCTATGCATAGAGGGGGGGACTATCCTGAATGCAAACCGAGCGCGCGTTATTGGACATTCCACGAGAGCGCGACGGCGATTCCATCTCATTGGCATGCTGAATTTAGCCAGCGGCGACAAGATATTCGGTTTCGTCTTGGAACCAAATTGAGCGATTTTCAAGGCTTGCTCGCCTTTGGCGACGTTGCCGCAGGTCCTGTCGTTCCATTCCGCCGCCGGCGGGATCTACATTTCGGGTCCCGCTTACGGGAAGATGCGGTGACCCGCCTGAGGCGGATAAAAATTGGAAATTTCGCAGCAGCTGTATATTTTCGAAAGTCAAATTGGCAGAATTCATTATGATTATTTTTAATTTTGTCATTTCGAAAATATGAAACACTCAACTTGGGTTGGCGTCATACACCTATTGACCCTGTCTTCCCCGAGGACATCTCCGCGATGCGAAACAGTGGTGTTAAGCACTGCAAAACTCGTTGAAAAACTCGAGTGCCGCTTCGATGGAGTCAAAGAGCAGCCAGTCCTGCCAGACCGTTTCATCGGCCTTCCTGCGGGTCCACTGAATGGTTGTTCCGCCGAAATACTCATAGACATCGTCGTGCGTGGGATACGTTGTAAGCCGTGTCATCGCTACTTCTCCTTTCCGATAAGGCAGGCCCATGAATTTGGTGACGGCCGATATATCAGACCGCCGGGACGACAGATCAGCGAAGCTGGTCTATGTGAAGGTGGCATCCGCATTTTGGACAATGGGTGAGAACGCTACCGACAGGATAGACTGTCGACCAAAAAATAGTGCGGCATTTTGTTTCCGACAGCAAATATTGGACCCACACTGAAAATCCGCAAGAGCAAAATCTCCGTTGCATTTGCATCCTCCTTTGTTAATATAAATATCCGATTGTTTATCTACATAAACACTTGGCCCAAAAAAAATCGGCCTTAGCGAAATTCCCGTCCCACCCAGATCACTTTGCCGATAATACGCACACCCTGACACTCGATAGCCTTAAGATAAATCGGAGCATAATCCCTATTATCACTTAGCAATACCAGCTTGTTGGGATGTTTTTCAACCCGCTTGACCATGATGGTATCATCAACACCTACAGCATAAACGGCTCCGGCAAGAATAGCCTTCTGGGATTCGTCAATCAGGACACTGTCGCCATCTTTCAGCTCTGGCTCCATGCTGTTTCCGAAAATATCCATCAGAACCATTCGCTCCGGAATTCCTTTGGTCCGCAGCCATTCCGTTTGAAATGCGTAATAACCCTGAACTTCCGCTCCGATCTCAAAAGAACCGCCGCCGGCGCTGAGCCGCGCCTTAACCTTTGGAATATGCTTGAAATGCAGCCCCTCGCCTGCCTCCGGCCGCAGATAGGTTTCCCCAATGCCGGATTCGATCCAATCCGGATTGAGGCTATAAATACGGAAAAGCTGCAGAATCCAGTTGGCCGGAATAGACTCTTTTTTACGCGCCTGGGTAATGGCGGAGCGGTTGACACGTAAAATATTCGCCAACTCGGTTTGGGAATCGATGCCGGTTGCCAAAAATACGCGCTTTAGAAAAGATTCGAATTTGCCCGGCGGCACTTTTCGCCCTCCAACACACAATGTTAAGTTTTGGGTGGGCCCTCACAGTTGTCGAAAGGTGATTGATGGCGCATCACGTTTTAAAATGGTGATGCGATGTGAACCATTCTCACCCAATGTGGACAAAACAATTAACATGGTTGTTTATATATTGCAACTCTTTTCTGCCAACTTAGGGATATTTTTCCCAACAGCCACAACGTCAATGTCTGTCTTGACGGAAAAATGAAGACATCAATTTTAACGGTTAGCGATAAGGGGGAATCGACGGTCTATTCATGCGGCCGATTATTAAGGATTTTCAGAGGATTGTGGATTCGAGGATACCGACTGCCGCAGAGTGGCAAAACTGGCGATATCTCTCCATAACATGCGGTTGCTAACGATCGAATTGCTGGCTTACAGGACTTCCTGTTTGGTGCTGTCAAAAATATCCTTCCACTGGGAGTAGGGAATGACCTTTATTTCTTTGAGATCACTGGCCGGAATGAGACCGACGGTGGAATTTGGCAGGTAATATCCCTGCTGGCCTTTGTGAGGCCCCTCTTCGAGAACCCATCCGTCCTGTAAGGCAACTTTCTTCCCGACAATTTTCTGAACGCTATCAGTATTATAATTGGTCAGGCTGGACGGCTGGAAAATGGCTTCAAAGTACATCATGGATCACCCCCAAAAAATTGAAGCGGCACCGTTTCCGGTCCGCTGTGAATATTTTTACTGGATTTGTAGGGATTCGAAATACCGGCTGTAACCGTTGTAAATGTTTTTTTCCGGTTTGTGTTTGGGTGCGTCGGTTGGAACACTTTTTAACAAGCCCCTCAAGCTCGGCGGCTTTAAGATGTCTTTCTCGGGTGCAGAAACAAAGTGCCGTTACGGACAATATCTACCGTTGTACCGCAACGATTTTGTGTAAACTTTAAAATAAACACATTACCCGGCTCATGTCAAATAACAAATAAATAAAATTTCATTTGTGAGAGACGGAAAACAAAATTAAACCCTTGCGGTGATTCCGATTGACGAAAAACATCCCAGACAGTTATGTTGGCGCCTGAAGAAAATCAATCGGCGGCAGGAGCTGATTGCGGTTGATGTTCCGCGATGCGGGTTGATTGTTTTCAAGTTGGTAATTCCGGTTCAGAACCGCCTTAGAAAGGCCATAGCGTCATATGTCTGTCCGTCTGATCGCCAGAGACCTATACCGTTTAATTGATTTGGTCGAAAAACTAAATAAAGAAATTGAAATTGCTCCGGCGGCGAAACAGGGAGAGCTGCTGGAGCAACTCCGCAAAGCCGTAGCCCTGCGCGACCAATTGCGCAGGGCATTGGACGGCAGCAAGAACGGCAAATAAATGTTGCGGGGAATGCACAGGAAAGGAAGCCATTATGAACTCTTTGTCGACGTTCAGTTTCGAGCTGCCCACTCGAATCGAATATGGAATCGGGGCGGTTGAAAAGCTCGCCGATGAACTTGAATTGCGCAACGTGAAGAATGTCATGTTGATCACCGATGTCCGCCTCGCTTCTTCAGGTCTGTTGTCCCGCTTCACGACCCACCTGGGAGTAAAACGGATCAGCTATGATGTCTTTACCCGGGTCGAAGCCAATCCTAAGGATTACAATGTTGAGGAAGGCGCTCAAAAAGCGGCATTTTTAAAACCGGACTGTCTCGTTGCTATCGGTGGCGGCAGCCCGATTGACTGTGCCAAAGCCATCAGTGTTGTGGCGCCCGGTGGGGGTCGGGTCCAGGACTATGTGGGAAAGGGTCAAATTACCGGAGATGTTTTGCCGCTGATCGCTATCCCCACGACAGCCGGAAGCGGCAGCGAAGTGACTTTCAGCGCCGTAATTACCGACAGTCAGCAACACTTTAAATTCAGCCTTAAAGATCCTAAAATCGCGCCCCGGGTCGCCATCGTAGATCCCGAACTGACAAGGAGCATGCCGCCGGCACTCACGGCCGCAACCGGTATGGATGCTCTTACCCACGCTATCGAAGCGTACACTGCCAAGGCCTCCGAACCAATGGCGGATGCTGCCGCCCTATATGCGGTGGAGATGATTTTTCGCCATCTCAAATCCGCTGTTTCGGACGGTCAGAACCTCGAAGCGCGATCAGGGATGCTGCTGGGAAGTGTTCTGGCTGCCATTGCTTTCAGCCATTCCGATGTGGCCGCCGTTCATTGTATCGCTGAAGCGCTCGGCGGTAAGTACGACCTCCCCCATGGCGTGTGCAACGCCGTCGTCCTTCCGGCGATCATGGATTACAACCTGGATTTCTGCGCCGAAAAATATGCGCGTATCGCCCGAGCAATGGGATTCAACGATAGGAATGTTCACATGCGGGCTCAAAAAGCAGTTGCAGCGGTTAAGAAGTTGGCCTCTGACGTCAACCTGCCCAGATTCAACGAACTGGGCGTCAGGGAGGCTGATTTTGATGAACTGGCCCGAAACAGCGTGGCCAATGGCAGCAATTCGGGAAATCCCCGCTCTATGGACAAGGACGATTATCTGCAGATCTTCAGTATCCTCAGCGGAACAACAGAATCCGCCGCCGGGGCAAAGAGATCTTGAGAAACCTTCGGCTGACCGCTTAGGGCGATTGAATTCAAACGCAATGAATTTTTTCAAGTTTATAAAAGGTAAGACCCCTTTGCAGCACGAACAGAAGGGGGACCTGCACTTTGCTTCCGGAGACTGGGGAAAAGCCAAGCTCGCGTACGATTCTGCTTTGGAAAAACTGGAGATGGAACCGACCCCAGACAGCGAGCAGATCGAGCGTCTGAAGCAAAAACATCGCCGCTGCAAAGAGGCATTATCCCGCCAGCACCGTCGGAGCGGCGATGACCTCCTCGATGCCGGTTACCCGAAGGAAGCCCGAGAGTATTACCTTCTCGGGCTGGAATTGACGGAAGATGCACAGCTGCGGTCATCACTGGAGGATCGCCTGGAAAAAACAGATCCTCCGGCGAATGGCGAACGTAGCGCGGCGGCATTGGTCGATTTTACGGCTCATGAGGAAGTGACCGAAAATGAAAACGTTTTCGAAGACGACGACACCTACTTCATTGCCCTGTGCAACACCCTTCCGGTAGAAGTCCGTAAGACCTATAAGCGTTATGGACAGCCATTTAAAAACGGTTACATCGCTCTGAACCGGGGTGATTTTGAAACAGCAGTGGAAGCACTGACCCGGGCGCAGGCGGATTATCCGTCCGATGGCAGCTACATTGCGCTCGAATTGGCGACGGCTTACGTGAACCTTGAGAAATTCGAAGCCGCCCGCGACTTGCTGGAAAGGTTTCTCCATCGTCACCCGGATGCTCTGCCGGCCTATCGCATGTTATGCGAAATCTTTTGGGATAACGGTGACTATGCCCTTGCTGAACGCCTGCTGGCCTCGATACCCCAAAGCCTGCGAGATTCCCAGGCCTTTGTTCTGCTACACGGTGAAACCATTTATCGACAGAAACGGTATTCCGAAGCCGCCGCCTGGTACCGAACGGCCCTGAATACATACCGTTGGAACGAAAATATCGCCCGGGCTCTGGCCGTCACCCTCGAGTCTTCCAACCAGGCAGGTCCGGCCCGTGACCTGTACGGAGAAATCATACAGCGCTGCAGCAGTTGTGCAGCCCCATCAGCATATCCCGCACACATCGACCCATTCACCCGGCGACGCTATGCCGAACTTAGCCTGGCAGCCGGCGACCATTCAACCAAAATTCTCGAGCTTTTCCTATCCCTGGTGCGTGACGATCCGGTCAATGCCAAAACGTATTACGGGAGCATCAGTCGAATTTATTTTGAACGTGGAGACGAAACCGAAGCGCTTCGGTTTCGAATGTTTGCGGACAAGATCGAAAACAGCGGGACCGATAGCGACACCGAGCGTTGAGGTCGGACCTATCAGGCTGGTATGCATTGTCGGCAGCGGGCAACAGTCCGTCCGGAGTCTTTAGGCACTGCCCGAGATGACTCCTAACCCGTTTTGCGGGACTGAAGGAGGACGGTTGCCAGTTTTTGGGCCAATGTCGCCATCGTATACGGTTTCTGGATGAAACCGTGGGCACCCTGATTGAGGATTTCCTGGGCCGGTCCGTTCAGCGAGTATCCGCTGCAAACGATGACCTTGAGATTGGGGCGAGAATTCAAAAGGCTCGCACAGACATCCCTGCCCCCCATGTCCGGCAGAACGATGTCAAGCAGGGCCAGATCGATATCGCCATTGAATGATTCTGCTATTTGTATAGCCTCTGCACCGTTTTGTGCTTGCAAAACATTGTATCCGAGTTTATCCAGCATCGAGCAGGTCACATCCATGACCATCTCTTCATCTTCTATAACCAATATGGTGCCTTCAGACACACGCTTCTGTGGCACGACGGAATCTGCCGTCACACGTCCGCCTTCAACAGCCGGCAAGTAAATTTTAACGGTAGTGCCTTTGCCCACAGCCGATTCGACCGAAATCCAACCATTGTGGTTTTTGACGATACCGTAAACCGATGCCATCCCAAGGCCTCGCCCCTGGAACTTGGTACTGTAGAACGGTTCGAAAATGCGATTTCGCGTCTCTTCATCCATCCCTTTACCGTCGTCCGTGATCGTCAGAAGCCCGAAATCCCCCGAGGTCAGCCCCGGTTCGGCGTTGGCCTCATCCTCGGTAACGGTTTTGTTGGCGCCGGTAATCAGCACCCGGCCGTTATCGTCGATGGCTTCGGATGCATTCGACAGGATCCCCGAAAGGACGGTTTGCATCTGGGTCATATCGATGTCGACACTGGTAACATCATCGGGCAATTCCGTCTCAACCAGGATGGAGGGCTTGAGAGAATGTTTGACCAGCGGGAGCGTTTCACGGACAAACTCGCTTAACGATATACGGCCGATCTGGTATTTTCCGCCACGGGCATATGACAAAAGTTGACCGGTCAAGTGTGCCATGCGCTCAATGGAATTTTCCATTGGTGCGAAATATCGTTGAAACCGCTTATTCTCCGTGGCGTCCAGTTTCAACAGTTCGATATTGCCCGAAATCGCCGAAAGAAGATTGTTGAACTGGTGTGCGATACCTCCGGCCAGAGTCGCAATAGCCTCCATCTTGCGCGCCTGTTCGAGCTGTTTTTCAAGTAGGCGCCGCTCTCCTTCGGCCCGCTTGCGCTCGGTAATCGGAACGACCAGCTCCAGGGCGGAGGTAACATTCCCTGTCGCATCCCGGATGGGTGTGGCAATGATCTGCGACCAGACGACATTCCCCTCGGAATCCCGTCCCGCCTGCTCGTGCACCGCTTCTTCCTTGCCGTCCTCAAAAACCTCTCTGACTCCGCAACCGACACAAATATCAGAGCGCTGATTGTAGGCCTCAAAACAGGGCTTACCCTCCAGATCGCCGAACATTTTCTTTAAAACGGCATTGGCCCACAAAGTGCGGTAATCCCGTGAGATGACCGCCAGACCTGCACCGATGCTGCGGGTAATTCGATCCAGGGTGTCTCGTTCAACCCGCAGGGCCTCTTCGGCTTTCTTGCGTATCTCGACTTCCTGTCGAAGATTTTCTCGAGCTTCGAGAAGATCGGCCCGTTCGCGCTTGATGATTTCCTTGGCGGACTTTTCCTTTTCAGCCGACGCCTGAAGCCCGTGGACCAGCACTGAAACCGATATGGCTGCCCCGGCATTGAGTGCCAAAAAATTTGCACCGGCTGCGATGGCGCGTGCCATGCTCGGGAAAAACGGCAGGTCGGCTGCCAGGTGTCCGTTGAATATCAGCCAGCCAATGACGCCCAAGGAAATTCCGTTCAGGACCACAGCCAATAGGGCGGCTTTCAAACCGAGCAGCAGTCCCGTAAAAACAGCGACCGCAAACAACCAGGCCGGACCTCCGCTCAATGGACCCACGTGCACCGTCACCCAAATACCGACGCCAAGCAACACCAATAATATACCCGTTGCCCGCAGTTCATACGACCATCGAGGAAAGGCGACCAGGACGACGACCCCCACATACATGCAGACGTCAAATAAAATCAGACCCCACAGTTTTTCGTTGATGGCCAGAGCCAGTGCGGGTATTAGGGCCACAAGCCCAAAAACCAGGGCCGTGCCGAGCATTGCATTTAAAATGAATTCACGCCAGTAAGACAGGCCGTCTTCACGCGTAACAGTGGAGGGGACGAATAGTTTCTTAAAGGCAGATTGGATGGTTCTGACGGTCATTGGTTAACTTGTGGGTCGTGCGAGATCAAAATTTCGGCGGTCTCCTGAAAACCATTCGGTTTCGGGGTCAGCTCGTTTCGCCCGGTTTGAGTTGGTTCACGTTGAATCCGACCGGTTTTTCTCGCCGACAGGGCGGTCACTGCTTTGATCGGAAAAATCTAAATCCCAATAATACTATAACCCGAAATCCGCTGGAAAAGCAATCAGTAAGTTTTGAAATTATTGATATTTATACTGTTTTGGCTATGGTAGACAGGCCCTTGCGACGGCAACGTTCAGATTGTATTGCGCCGTGAAAATCATTCCACCCTGACCAATGGCACTAATTGGAGACCAAATAACGAAAACACGCCATTCTTCGGCCGCAACGCCTCCGATTGCGGAGATTACCGCGGATGAAAAACAATTGCGCCTGGCCAGACCGTTCGAGGGATTTACTTCTTTATCTTGCGGTAAGCAAACAAAAGCAGCACCGCACCGCCGACAGCAATAACAAGGCTGCGAAAGTCGAAACCGGATACTTTACCGAAACCGATGAAGGTCCCGATCCACCCCCCGACCACAGCCCCGGCAATGCCGAGCAGAATCGTAACGATCAGTCCTCCCGGATCTTTGCCCGGCATAATCCATTTGGCCAGTGCACCGACGACCAACCCCAGTAGAATCCACATGATGATCCCCATGGTCTCGCTCCTTGATCTTTTTTATGAGTGACTCGTAGCCGGCCGACAGACCGGTTGAATTATTTCTGCATCATCTTTTAATCGGGAATACAGTGATCGGCTCTGAAGAAAGCCACCAGGCTTTCAACCAGCTCGGCCATGAATGCGATGTCCAATGTCTCCATTGTATCAGATGCCAGATGATAATGCGGGTTACGGTAAAATGCCGAATCGGTGATCATTACCGCCTGATACCCATGGTCCCAGAATGAAGCATGGTCGCTGAGTCTTACGTTCGGCACGACCCAGCCGTTAAAAGGCACTGTCAGAGAAATCACCGGCAGCTGCGGGTTTTTTTTGAATGCCTTTGAAAGCCCGCGCAAAAGCGGTCGCGAATTGAAATTGCCGACGAGGCCGATGAAATTGCCTTCTCGGGGGTAGCCGAAAAACATCAATGGAAAGGGATACCGCTGACACCCCGGTCTTCGGCAGCTGTACCCCACCATTTCCAGGCAGATCATACCGTCAATCTGCATCTTTTCCTTTTGCGCCTTTTCAGCGAATATGCGGCTGCCCATGTAGCGTGTAGCGTACACCGGCGGTTCTTCCAGCGCAAAGGAGACAAAGGTGACCATGACATCCAGTCTTTCACGGCTTGCCAGTAAATTCAGTTGTCGCGCCGTCTCCAACTGAACAGCAATGGCGCTGGCATTGTCGTCGGCCCCGACAGTACCGGCAACCGAATCGTAATGCGCACCCACGACGTAATGAACGGTGGCGCCGTGTGCCGGCTTTAGCGTAGCAACGACATTGTTCACGGTGATCTGGCGGTATCTGTAGGGCTCATAACGGACCGGCAGCTGGTTGCTTTCATAACATGAATGGATGTATGCGGCTGACCTATCCAGATTTTCCGGAATACGAACGCTGCGCTCACCGATGGTGCGGGTCATCATGGAGAGATGTTCTTGCAGTCGCATTCGGGTTTGGTGACTGTCGCACATAGCCGGCACCTCGCTGTGTGACGGGTCGGCAGACGTAACACAAGCCATCAAAAAAACCAGCAGTCCGACGAAGGCTTTGACAATAAAGATCATAATACCATATGGCTTCATAATCAAACGCGAAACACCCCTTTGGGGGCAGCCGTCTGCCCGACAGGAGAATATGAGGTCAATCGTCATCGGCGCAGAGATCGAATGCCCCCTTTCACAACTCACAGCGCAAAGCGCTTTGCCCGGGAGGAAACATGAAAAATTACCGTGTTCTCGCCATTGACGGCGGTGGAATTCGAGGCATTGTAACGACTATCCTACTGCAGCGCATTGTGTCTACTCCGGGATTAGAAAATTTCTTCGATGCCACCGACCTGATGGCCGGAACCTCTTCGGGTGGACTTATCGCCCTCGGCATCGCCCATCAGGTAAATCTGGCAGAACTCCGGGATCTTTTTGTCAGCAGCGGTCCAAAAATATTCGACGATTCCTGGCTGGACGACCTCGTGGATCTTGGAAAACTGAGAGGTGCAGACTACTCGATCACGCCTCTGCGCCGGGATTTGATGAGACTGTTTGGATCCGCCACCCTGGGCCAACTGAAGAAGAGGGTTCTGATTCCGTCATTCGACCTCGACAACGAGGATCCGCATCGACGAACCTGGAAACCGAAACTCTTCCATAATTTTACCGGGCGAGACAACGACAGAAGTGCACCGGTTTACAAAGTCGGTCTGTACACAAGTGCCGCACCGACCTATTTCCCCTCTGTGGACGGATACATCGACGGGGGTGTCTACGCCGGCAATCCCAGCATGTGCGCCCTTGCACAAACCCAAGACAGAAGATACCGTCCCACGCCGTCTTTGGACAAAATTACCCTATTTTCTATGGGAACCGGCACCAGTCTCCAGTTTATTAAAGGTCGCTCTCATGACTGGGGGTACGTCCAGTGGGTCAAGCCCTTGCTGAATCTCATGCTGGACGGCCCGGCGGGAATTGCCGATTATCAATGCCAACAGATTCTCGATGACAGATACCACCGTCTGGCACCGGCTTTCCCCCCTGGCCGATCGGTTCCCATGGATGACACCACAAAAATCCCTTACCTGATCGAATTTGCCGAATCGCTTCCGATCCAAAAAACGGTTAAATGGCTTAAAAAACATTGGCGTACAAACTGATACGATTCATCATCGATAGGCCCGTCACTGAACCCGAGACAATCTATTTATTCCTGAAGTCCCGTTTTTGGCAGAATGTCTGATCCGTTTAATAACCGAATGGCTTCTTGCGAAACAACCGAATAAAGCCTAAAGTCAGTCTTCATGTCATACTCCCTGCTCTGATTTTTTTCTCATATCCCTATGGTGGCGTCCCTCAAGGGCCGTCTCGGTCTCGCATGTGGATATGATGCCGCACGGAAAATCACTGCGGTTAAGGTTAGGCACTTGACGGGCAAGCTCCAGTATGGTTGTAATTTTATTCCGTATCGATCATAAAGTGAATTTGGAGACCTGTAGTGAATATCGAAACATATGGTGCCTTTGTTCTTGCAGCGGCAATCGTTCTGGTCATACCCGGCCCGACCATCATACTGGTGATCAGCCAGTCGGCCAGTCACGGTCGCCGGGCGGTATGGCCACTTGTGGCCGGTGTAACCCTGGGTGATTTTACGGCCATGTCCCTATCGCTACTGGGACTCGGGGCCATCCTGGCGGCTTCCGCAACCCTGTTTGGCGTGTTGAAATGGGTCGGCGCAATTTATCTGATCTATCTCGGTATCAAGCTCTGGTGTTCCACCCCGTCATCCTTGGCCATGCATTCAGCAGCCACAGTCGTCTCTTACCGCCGGCTCTTCTCGCGGGCCTATATTGTCACCGCTCTAAATCCCAAAAGCATCGTCTTCTTTGTGGCCTTTTTACCACAATTTATCGATTACACGGCCCCGATCGCTTTCCAACTCATCCTCCTGGCTCTCACCTTTTTGATTCTCGCCGCCGCTAATGCCGCCTTGTATGGGATTTTTGCCGGCCAACTGGGCGAGGCGCTGCAATGCGCTGCCGTCCAACGCTGGTTCAACCGCTGCGGCGGCAGCGCCCTGATCGGTGCCGGTATCTTCACGGCCGCATTTCAGCGGTCTTCGTGACGAAGGGCAGAGTCATTGGCCGCTAATCATATAATGATGCGTCTGCCATCAGGAAGGCAAAAATGATCGATCGAAAAGCGGATATCATTCAAAACCTTGAAACAAACATGGCCGAGACCATTGCACTTTTCAAATCGCTCTCTCCCGAAAATCTCAGCATGCGGGTCTATCAGGAAGATACGGATTGGACGATCAAACTGGTACTGGCGCATTTCGTCACAATTGAACGGTCGATGCACAGGTTATTTAAAAATATCCTTGCGGGCGGACCGGGTTCACCCAAGGATTTCGACATCGACCGGTTCAATCGTACCCAACCGAGAAAACTCGACGGACTCACCCTTGATGAACTGATCCGCCAGTTCGAGGCCGTGCGGTCAGACACGATCTTAATCGTCAACAATATGTCAGAGGAGGATCTCAACCGCGAGGGCTGGCATGTTTTTCACGGCCACGGCACGCTTGAAAGATTTATCCGCTGGGCGTATGAGCATGTCAACATTCATGCCGACGATATTCGCAAAGTCATCGGTGGCAACGAAGCCGGTGATTGATAATGCGCCAGCCGACCGGTAATCGTCACACGCCGTTCATTTGCTACTGGAACGGCAGAGGAGAAAATTTACCGCTTTCATACTCATGACAATACGGCCTTCCTGGTTCAGCACTTCGATAAAAGAGTGAACGATACCGCGATCCGGTTTTGAACGCGACCGATTGGTTTCTGTAACGGACACGCGGAGCGAAAGCGTATCTCCGGGGCGTACGGGCCTGATCCATCGCAGCTCGTCTACGCCCGGAGATCCGAGACTGGCCACCCCGGACAGGTAATGTTCTACGAACAGCCGCATCATCAAGCCGGCCGTATGCCAGCCTGAAGCAATGAGTCCGCCGTATATGGTAGACCTTGCCGCCGCCGGATCGGTGTGGAAGCGCTGGGGATCGAACCGGGTGCCGAAATCAATAATTTCCTCTTCTGTTACCGAAATCGCGCCGAATTGATAAACAGCACCGGTGACATAATCCTCAAAGTAGAGCTCTTCGACGGGGATATCAAATCCGGACAGATTCATAATTTTTCCCTTTTCTACCATTGGTGGTGTTCTCAACGACTTGAAGATTCGGTTTGGAATTCTATCTGAAATTTCATCAATACCTTAATTTTGCGATCAGAAGAACGACACGGGTTCGCCGCTTCTGAAGGAGACGGCTTCGTATAATGAGTTAGAACCACAAGGAATTCGACATGGGAAGACTTTTGATTTTGCCGAAAGCGTTGGCCATGGACAAAATAGAAATATCCGGCTTGGACAATGGATCTTTACCCCTTTGTTATATGTCCGATTATTCGGTTCTGGCGCTTCAGGTCGACAACTTCGATGCCGCCCAAAGCCTCCTTGAGGAGGAGCAGCAACAGCTCATAAAAACTCCCGTGGGACTCAATGTTGTCGTTGACGGTATCACGGGCTTACAGAACATTCTGCGGTTGTTCGAAACTCACGGGATTGAGGCCGCATTCACGGACATCGCCGCTCAAATCTATCAGGGGTGATAACAGTAGGGGCCTGTCGGTGGCAGGAACGACGGTTGCATTCACGGATAGAACTATTGAGGGCGGCGCTGATGGAGTTGACCGACACCTATTAGAATCCATTTCATAAATAGGATACTGGTTCAAGGTCAAGGCGGGACCGAGTTTCCCCGCTGTGCGGGACTTCCCGTCTGATCAAGTCTTCTTCGCGAGTCGCAATCCGCAGGCACACGCATGGTTGCCGAGGATTTGAAAGGAGTGCCCGACGCAGGAACCGGGACAAAAGACTTTTTTGATATAGCTTCTAGATAGGCATGTCCCTATGGTGAAGAATCCTTGGCTCGCAGCCGGCTATGGTGCCCCTGATCGCCAGCGTTCGACCCGCGTTATTAACCGACCCGCCGGATGGCTCAATTTTTTAGTGCTTCCGTTCCTGCGCCCGTGGGGGCCAACGTCTTCGGCGCGAAATCGAGAGTGGCCAAATGGTCCGTAACGGTCTCGGCGCGACGAATCCGCTCTACACTACCGTCGGTATGCAGCAGAAGCTCCTGGGGCCGCAGCCGGCCGTTGTAGTTGAATCCCATGGCGTGACCATGGGCGCCGGTATCGTGGATGCACAGGGTGTCACCGTCCTCGATTTTCGGCAGCCGTCTCAACCTGGCGAACTTGTCGTTGTTTTCACATAGGGATCCGACCACATCCACGGTTTCGAATTCGACCGCGTTTTCTTTGCCAGGTATTGTGATGTGGTGATAGGCGCCGTACATGGCCGGGCGCATCAAAGCGGACATGGAGGCATCCACACCCACGTATTTTCGGTAGGTATCCTTGCGATTGATGACCGTCGTCACCAGTACCCCGTGGGGACCGGTCATATAGCGACCGCTTTCCATGTAAAGTTTGGGCACGTATCCGTTACGGCCTTTGAAAGCGGCAAATGCCCGCCCGATGCCCTCGGCCATGGCTTCCAGTTCAAGCGGCAGGTCATCCGGCCGGTAAGGAATCCCCAACCCCCCGCCAATGTTCACGAAATCAAAGACGATGTTTAGTTCGCGTCCGATCCATTCTGAAATCTCCAGCAGCATTTCAGCTGTCTGCACCATGTAGCGATAATCGCGTTCATTGGACACCAGCATGGTGTGCAGGCCGAATTTCCGCGCCCCCCTTTCCATCGCCAGACGATACGCGTCGCGTATCTGATCGTGAGTCACACCATACTTGGCCTCAACCGGATTGCCGATAATGCTGTTGCCGGTGCGGCGCGGGCCGGGATTGTATCGAAAACAGATCAGCTCCGGCATTTCGGGCACTTTGGGAATCAGAGTGATGTCGTCCAGATTTAGAATAGACCCGCCATCGCGGGCTGCGAAGTCGAACTCTTCGACTGACGTGTTGTTGGACGTAAACATAATGTCCCTGTCTCGGGCACCTTCGCGGCGGCTCAAAAGCAGCTCTGCAATAGAGCTGCAGTCGAATCCGAAGCCCATCTGTCGCATGATATTTAGGATGCTGGGGTTCGGCAGGGCTTTGACGGCAAAGTATTCACGAAATCCTTCAAAAAGAGCGAAGGCTCTTGAGAGATCTCGGGCCGTTTGGCGGATGCCGGTTTCGTCATAAATGTGAAACGGCGTTCCAAATTCTTTGACGATCTCCTTCAGCAGGTTATGAAGACGATTTTCAAATGATGGTGACATCGGCATGGGTTATGCGCCTCCTTTCAACGCATCGGAAACCCGTTGCATGGCTTTTTTAACATTCTCCCGGGAGTTGAAGGCACTGATCCGGATAAAGCCTTGCCCACACTTGCCGAAGCCGGCACCGGGGGTGCAGACGACCCCTGCCTTTTCAAGTAATCGGTCGAAGAACTTCCATGAATCGGTGCGTCCATCCACCCAGATGTAAGGAGAATTCTCTCCACCGATGCAGTCGTAACCAAGGGCGGTCATCTTCTCTCGGATGTGCTCAGCATTTACCATATAGTAATCGATCAAAGCCCTGGTCTGGTTCCGGCCCTCTTCACTGTAAATTGCTTCCGCGGCCCGTTGGACCGGGTAAGACACGCTGTTGAATTTGGTCGTATGCCGTCGGTTCCACAGGCTGTGGACGCTGTGTGTGCCACCGGTTTTGGTGAACGCCCGACAGGATTTGGGAACGACCGTGAAAGCGCAGCGCGTGCCGGTGAAACCGGCCGTTTTTGAAAAACTCCTGAATTCGATGGCCACCTCCTGCGCGCCTTCGATCTCGTAGATTGACCGGGGCAGGCTGTCATCACGGACAAAAGACTCGTAAGCGGCATCGAAAAGAATCAGGGCCTGGTTGCTACGGGCGAAGTCAACCCAGGCCTTGAGCCCGGTCTTGGTGATCGTCGCCCCGGTGGGATTGTTGGGAAAACAGAGATAGATGAGGTCAACCGGCTCGGTCGGTAATTCGGGTACAAACCCGTTAGCGCGGTTTCCCTCGAGGTAAACGATGCCGCTGTATCGGCCGTCACTGTGATCTCCGGTTCTTCCGGCCATCACGTTGGTATCGAGATAGACGGGATAAACCGGATCGGGAATCGCGACGTTGCTATCGGTGGCAAAAATTTCTTGAATATTGCCGGTGTCGCACTTGGCGCCGTCGCTGACGAATATTTCATCAGGGGCGATATCTGCTCCCCGGACTTGAAATTCGTTATGGGCAATCTTCTCGCGCAAAAAGGGGTAGCCCTGTTCGGGGCCGTATCCACGGAATGAGGCATCCACAGCCATTTCATCGACGGCACGATGAAATGCCTTGATACAGGCCTCAGGAAGTGCCCGGGTGACATCACCGATGCCGAGTTTGATGATTTCTCTTTCCGGATGGACTTGTTGAAAAGCCGCCACTCTTTTGGCAATATCTGAAAACAGATAGGATGCCTTGAGCTTCAGATAATTTTCGTTGATCGTGATCATTGCATCTCCTCACATTAAGTGTCGAATTCAATTTCCGTATGGTCATGAAAGTGCCGACCGGCGAACAAGAACATTCCGCAAGTGGCGCAATATGGATTCAACGGCCACCCTTGTCAATTGGAATTCGGGCTGTTTCCTTATAGGTTTCAAGCACAATAACCGTGCGGACGGGACGGATCCCCTCGACGGCACTGATTTTATCCCGAATCAAGCGGCCAAGCTCCTCAGGGCCGGAGACCCGCACTTTTACCAACATCCCATCGTCTCCGGCTACACAATGGACTTCCTGGACCTCCGCCAGTGCAGCCAAGGCTGCCAGTAAAAGGATTAAGACGATCTCCCCCTTCATGGCATTGCCATCGATGCGCTAAGAGGCTTGTTGCTTTGACCTTTTCCGGAGCAAAACGCATCACTTTTAGGGTAAGCACGCTTTCGAAGACAACCGGTATCTGCGGTTTACTGTTCGGTGAGCTCCTCGAACATCTCCCTGGGCGCACCGCAGACGGGACATTTCAGGGGTGGTTGCTCTCCGTCATGAATGTAACCGCAAATCACACACCGCCAGCGTTTCATTCCTGTTCCCTCCATCGGCTTGCAAAATAATAACGATCATCTCCCCCTGTCTCGGTATCACATGGGCCCATGCCCCATCCCTCTGGTATTACATTTCGGTGGCCTTTTTTCCCAACGGGCCACCTCCTATTTGATCTATTTCCGGTGAGAGTCATGATTTCGAACAGTCACCGTTCCCGGGTCGAGAAAATGTTTCTCCACCATTTGATCTATTTCCGACCCGGAGGGCAGGGCTGTTGCGCCGAAGCCACGCGTGGAAAGCGCCGCTGCTGCCACGGCAAATCGGCCGGCAGTGATCGCATCGCTGCATTCGAGGTAGCGAACCAGGAATGCCGCCGCGAAGACATCTCCTGCACCTGTGGTATCGACAACGGACACTTTGGGTGCCGTCAGCTGAATGAAACGCGCGCCGTCATAAAGGCGGGCGCCTTTGGCGCCCTGTGTGATTATCGTCATTTTCGGTCCCATTCGATACATCCGTTGCAATGCCGTGTCGATATCTCCGGTCGACGTAAGGTTCCGGGCCTCCTGGGCGTCAACTTTCAGTATGTCGCAATGGCGGATCGCCGTTTCGGCATTCGATCCCATTCTCTGGATCACCAGGTTTTCGCCCGTCAGGCCGCGGAGAAAGCCTTGAGCATCCAGCAACACACGCCCTTTACGTCTGGTTGTCAATATGGCAGGATCGATCTCCTGCAAGACCGGCCCCGCCAAAATGGCCGGTGCCTCAAACACTTCCGGCGGCATGTCGCTCACGTGCAAGCTGCGGCCGCTCCAGGCGTATTGACGCCGCTTCCCGGATGCATAGATATTTTCGAAATGTGTTACCGGGCCCTTATCCGAAAAGTATCGGACATCCACACCCTGTTGCGCGAGACGGCGCTTTATTTCAGAATCTCCGCAGCCGACAACGGCCACCGGCTGCAGGAGTCGCACCATAAGCAGCGCCGCATACCACACAGTACCGCCGAACGTTTCCACCACGGCATTGCGGGCGGATATCGTGTCGCGGGTCGGATTACCAATCAGGTAGATCATGGCCGGTGTTTATCTGATAAACCGCTAGAACAGTAATATACGAACGCGTGTCCATCTGCTGGGGTCGATGGGATGATTGTGTATCCACATCGTCTGTTCGGATGAGCGCGTGCTAATAACCGTGTTCACCGGTCGTAACCAGAACGAGTCTGCCGTTTTCGAATCTCAGGTAACGGATGAGCTTGTGGTTTCCGAGGTTATAGGTCCAGCGCTCAACGGTCACATGCTCCTTCACCAAAAAGGGGGTGCGGTATGTATGGCGCTCCGGTTCGTAAATGTCATTGCCATAATACGGAGCGTAATAGTCGTAAACACGCTCCTCGAGCCAGACTTCGATATGAGTGGGCTCTCCGCACTCCGCCAATACCCTGGGTTTGAAATCCCCTTCGGATATCAGTTTGGTTCCGCATCTGAAATCACCGGCATTGGCCAGCGACCAACAATTAAGACCGATGAGCACGGTTAAAGTTAAATTATCAGGGGCAATCTTATCATTTTTTGATCCTCATCGAGTATGAACAAAGATAACCGCAACCGTAGAATTATTCAAGGCATTGCCGCCCCTCAGAGGACCAATCGTTTGGGGGCAAAGACGTGCGGGGGGGCCTTTTGACATGAAGAGGTTTGACCATTAATATTTTGATTGATGATATACCGTATAGACAACAAGGACAAAGACGACCCCCATATCAATCTGGCGTTGGAGGAATTCTGCCTGCGAAACCTCACGCCAAACCGATCATATGTTTTATTGTATGTCAACCGACCGGCTGTGATTATCGGTCGTCACCAAAATATTCTTCAGGAAGTCAATCTTCGTTTCACCGAACAGGCCGGTCTGCCGATTATCCGCCGAATCACGGGCGGCGGGACAGTTTTTCACGACTTCGGGAATCTGAATTTCAGCTTTATTCACGCCTATAATCGCCAGAGCCTGGCAAATGTCCGTCAGACGATCGCGCCGATTCGGACAGCCCTTGCGGAAATGGGTGTACCTGCTGTCTTCAACCATAAAAACGATCTGTTTGTCGCGGATAGAAAGATTTCCGGAAATGCCCAGTTTTCAAACACCAAGCGGTTTCTGGTCCATGGAACGCTGTTATTCGACAGCAATCTTGTACATCTGCAATGGGCCCTGAATGCACAGGCAGGCCACATCACTTCAATGGCGCGAAAATCGGTGCAGAGCGGGGTCACCAATATTTCACTGTATCTGAAAAACTCTTTTGATCTAAAAGAGTTTCGTAAACGTTTGCTCGAAACTGTGGCCGGCCTGTGCGGAGGGATGAAAACCATGCACCTTGAGGATAACCAGTGGCAGGCTATCGAGCGACTGTCTCAAGAAAAGTACCGATCCTGGGATTGGAATTACGGTAAAGCGCCTGTTTTTCAGATCAACCGGCTCGGCCACAACTCCGCTGGCCGATTGGGTTATTCGATGGATGTGGAAAACGGGTGTATTACCGCCATCCGGTTTGAGAAGGAAGGCACTGTTTTTGTCGACCAACCAAAGATCGAGGACCGATTGGCAGGCGTGCCTTTCCGTCGCGAGGCCATCAGAGCCCGGCTCTATAAACTCGATTCAAAGGTGTTCGGATGGAGGCTCACCGCGGACCAGGTGGCCGACCTTCTCACCGCTGACCTCGGTCAAACCAACAAACCTGTTTTACAAACACCCCATCGTGATCTATTCTAGAGTCTTAAACGACCTCGAAACCAGCATCGGGCGGCAGGTTCGGTATCACCACCGAAGGATATGGGGCATAGGCGGGCGCTGCCCGTTTCAGGGCCCGGGTACCAGAATGACGAAACCACCGAACGAAAAAATATCGCTCAAATCATCGGAGGATTGATCGCATGCGACGACTGTTTTTCTTCACTCTAACCATGCTGCTGCTGACGTCATCTATTCTGAGCCCAAGTGCTCGGGCAGCATTGGAAACCAACATCGATGTCGAAGAATTCACGCTGGAAAACGGCATGGTTTTTCTGGTGGTCAAGCGGTCGACCACGCCCCAGGTGGCTGTGCGGCTCGCTGTTCGTGCCGGTTCGGCTCTCGAAGAGGCCGGTAAAACCGGCATTGCCCACCTTCTGGAGCACATGATGTTCAAGGGCACCAAGAATTTCGGCACCCTGGATGTCGAGAAAGACCGCGATCTACAGGAAAAAATCGAAGCGGCGTATCAAACCATTCTCAGTGAGGAACAAAAACGCCAGCCTGACCTGGATCTTATCAAGGCAAAGCAGACCGAAATGGAAACCCTGCGTCAGGAAGTTCAGAAGATATACGTTCCTCAGGTTTTTTCCTCCCAGTTGGGGAAAAACGGTGCCGTCGGCATCAATGCATTCACCACCAAGGATCAGACCCAATACATAGCGTCGGTTCCGTCGGATATGTTGGAACAGTGGTTTTCGATCATCAGTGAGCAACTCTTCGAACCTTCCTGGCGAGAGTTTTATGTGGAGAAAGACGTGGTACAGAGAGAATGGGCCTTTCGATACGTAAACAACCCGAACGGCGCCGCCTGGCTCGATCTTGAAGCGGCCGCTTACACGGCCCATCCCTATCACAACCCGACCATCGGTTGGCCGGCCGACATGGAAAAATTCAACACCACAGACGCCATGGCCTTTCACCGCCGGTACTATAACCCCACCAATGCCGTCTGTGTTTTGGTCGGCGACCTGACCGTTGAGGAGGCACGACGGCTGGCCAAGACCTATTTCGGTCGCTTTCCCGCCGGACCCAGGAGCCCGGAAACGATTACTGCAGAGCCGCCCCAGGAGGGCCCTCGTCAGAGCGTGCGCTATCTAAAGGGTGCGCGGACGCCGATCATACGCATCGGGTTTCACGGTGCTCAAATGGGTACCAAAGACTTTTATGCGCTGGATGTCATGACCATGGTACTCGGTCAGGGTCGCAGTGCCCGTTTAACGCAGGACATCATCAACAAAGGACTGGCCACTGAAGCTTGGGCGGCCAATCCGGACAACCGTTTCGGCGGGCTGTTCATCCTCGGCGGCTCTCCCAACGAACCTGCCGCCTTGAAATCCGGCCAACTGCCGGAAGAGGAGAACCGCAGAATTTATCTGGATGCCTGCCGGAATTTAGAAAAATTGTTACTTGAAGAGGTAGCCAAATTAAAAGAACAACCCGTTTCGCAAAAAGACCTGGAGCGCATCAAGAAACTCAACCAAAAAGATTTTATCGAGCGAATGCGGAGTAACGAAAGTTTGGCCGGCACTTTGGCAACCCTGGAGGTGCAGGTCGGGTGGCGCTATCTGAACACCTATCTTGAGCGCATCGCGGCCATTACCGCCGAGGATGTCCAACAGGTTGCCCGGACGTATATCCGCACGGACAACCAAACCAGCGTATATGTTATTCCAGGGGGACAGCCCGACAAACCACCGACGGCGTATACCGAAGTGAGAACCGTCGGCGGTTCGGCGGCGGCCCGTCTCGTCCGGCCGGTGAGATTCAGCAACATTTCCGAATACCCGACACCGAAAGAATGGAAGCATCCATTGTCCTTTGAACGCAAACCGGTCAAGGTTGCCTATCCAAAGGCTGAATTTTTTCCGGTCGGTAATGCCACCATGGTCTATATCCGGGACACGGAACTGCCGCTGGTTGACGTATCCATTCTGGTTAAAGCCGGTGAAGTGGATATCGACCCGTCGAAGACCGGTCTGGCAGAGATTCTCACCAGCAGCCTGATTGACGGGGGTACCGAGAAATATCCGCCCGAGACGCTGGCACGGGTTTTGGACGAAAATGCCATCGAGGCATCGATTTCCGTCGGGGAGGAAGAAACAACCCTCAGGCTCTCGGTTCTAAAAGATGACTGGGAGAAGGGGTTGGTGCTCCTGGAGGAAATTTTAACGCACCCGGCATTCAATCCCGCAGTCATCGACGTCGTTAAAGAGCAAAGCCTGATCGGTCTCAAGCGGCAGGGAGAAGATGCCCAGGCGGTGGCGATGCGGGAGGCGCTGATTTGGCATTTTAGCGGGCATCCGTACGGCAGGGACCCATTGCTGGGCCTGCAGACAATACCAGAAATCACCCGCCAGGATCTCATCGGTTTCCTGCAAACGTATGTGGTCCCTTCAAACATGGTTGTGGCGGTGTCCGGAGACATAACGAAAGAAGCGGCCGTTAGCGGCATAGACAAACTTCTATCAGCCCTGCCTCAAAAACCGGCACCCGTGCGCAGGCTCGCGGATCCCGTTCCCAACCAGCCTGTTATGGCGCTTATCAACAAACCGGGACAGGTACAATCCCAGGTGATATTGGCGTTGAGCGGCATCAAACGCTCGAATCCCGACTTCTGGAAACTGAGGCTTCTGGCGGATATCTTCGGGGGTAGCGATTCAATGATGTACACCCGGCTGCGGGATGATCTGGGCCTGGTTTACTCCGCCGGTTTTTTCCAGACCTACAAATGGAATGCCGGCCTGCTGCTGGGCTATATCGGTTGCAGAGGGGACCAGACCCGCACCGCAATCGAAGAATCTATCGGTCTCATGCAGACACTGCGTGATAGGGTTCCCCCGGACGAATTGGAACGCAAGCGCCTCGAAGCGCTTAACGGCTTCGTCTTCAATGTCGATACCTCAAGCATGCTGGCAAGTACCTACAGCGCCTATCGAATGCGCGGTGAACCGCTGGACACACTGGACAGAATTCAGGATGCCTATATCGGTGCAACCGCCACCGAACTTCTGAACCTGGCCCGTCGCTATCTGGAACCAACAACCATTCAAGTGTTTGTCGTCGGTGACAAAAACATCCCCGTAAATGGAGATGCAACCAAGGCGCGAACCCTGGCACAAGATCTCTCGCTTCTGGCTCAAGAGCTCGGTCTGCCCTTCAAAGAAATCGAATTGCGCTGAATGTAAAGGCCTTTGGGCCAAATTCACGGGAAGCTGAAAGACTGAAACGGCACAATACCTGTTGCGGCCCTTTTGACGCTGCTCTGGGGAAAGAATAAGATATTGGAAGCCCCCTTCTGCATCCGAGTCAAGAGATCGGCAGATATTGACCGGTGGTTCTGTTCAGCACACGGACGGTGGGTGCGTATTTCAGGATTTTGATTTCTTTAGTACGTCGAACTGACCGTGCCAGGCACAGTTAATGCAGTACGTTTCGGATTCGTTGCGGACCTCAGGCACTTCAGACACATCCACTTCAGAATCGAATTCGACCTCACCATCGGCGCACTTGAATTTAAAGTAGTTGTACTCGTCTTCGGGGTCTTTAATGTAAAAGTATTCAGATTGACACAAGGGGCATTTCATCGGTTAAAATCCTTATAAAGGTTTGTTGTCCTTCAATTTCCGAAGGCGATGCAAGACAGGCATAGAGCATAGACGTGCCCCGGGTCGTTGAGTTGAAAGATGGCATCGCGTTCACGATCATGCAACCGGGAAAGAATTCTGCGGATTCCGGAGATCTCAAGTCGACGAATGCTTTCGGCTGCGGGGCGTATAACCATTCGTCTAATTTTCCGGAGGAGTCGCTCTCTGGCGGTTACGGGCTTTTCAACGTAGACCACATTGTATGAATCCAACTTGGCCAACCGGGCGGCGCTTTTAACGGCCTCTGCCAGCCCGCCCAGCTTGTCGATTAGCCCCAGATCACGGGCGGCCGTTGCGGCCCAAACCCGGCCTTGGGCCACTTTTTCCACCTCCTCGGAAGACATTTGCCGTCCGGTTCCCACCCGCTCGATGAACCGCCGGTATCCCCGCGATATTCCGAGCTCCAACGCTTCCGACAGCAGGGGATTAAGAGGGCGGGTGAGGTCGAACGCCCCTGACAGGCGCGTCGTTCCGACACCATCGGTGGTGATTCCGATTGTTTCGAGCGACCGGTCGAAGGTGGGCAAGGCGGCAAAAATGCCGATAGAGCCGGTAATGGTTGTTGGGTTCGCCCAAATTTCATCGGCAGCTACGGCGATCCAGTATGCGCCCGATGCGGCGATAGAACTCATGGAAACGACCACAGGTTTGCCGTCGATGCGCGTCAATTCAAGTTCTCTGCGAATAATCTCTGAAGCCATTGCACTTCCTCCGCCGCTGTTGATCCTCAACACCACGGCTTTTACCTGCTCGTCGGCACGCACCTGTCGAATGAGTGTAGAGATTGAATCGGCACCGATCCGACCGGCCGGCTGGGTTCCGTCCAGGATGATCCCTTCGGCCACGATGACTGCCACGTGATTTTGTTCAGGCCGAATTCGACGAATTCTCGGCAACGCGATTTCGGCATAATTTTCAAACGACACATTTCGATAGCTGCCGACGTTCTCTTCCTCACCGACGAGTTGAATCAGTTCATTCTGAACTTCGTCTCTGGTTTTCAATCCATCCACCAATCCGAAATTCAAGGCCATCCGCGCCGCATCTCCATCTACCGCTTTCAGATTGATATCAATGTTGTTTATGTAATTATTTACGAGATCGGCCGGTATTCCCCTCAAGGTTGCAATCTCCGACGTATACGTATCCCAAAGGTTGGTTAACCAGGCGGTGTTGGATTCCCTGTCCGCCGCGGACATGTCATTGCGTATAAAAGGCTCCAAAGCAGCTTTGTATGTACCTTCTCTAAAAACATGAAAGTCGACCTGAAGTTTATCGAGAGCGCGCTTGATGTATTTCCGATAAACGCCGAATCCGCTGAGCCAGATTTGCCCCATGGGGTGAAGGTAGAGTTTGTCGGCGTGCGCGGCTAAATAATACTGCTGTTGGTTGAAACTGGTTCCGCTGGCAATGACTGTTTTCCCGCTAGTCTTGAAGCGGGTCAGTGCCGCACCGATTTCCTGGAGCTGGCTGATCCCGACATTATCGAGATTTTCCAGATCGAGGACCAGGGCAATGATATTCTTATCGATCCGGGCATAATCGATGGTGTCGATAAAATCGCTCAGTACAGTTTCGACTCCTGTTGATCCATCAAAAAGGCGATCGACCAGCAGCGGCTCGGCGGATTTTTCGACGATTTTTCCGGTCGGAGCGATACTCAAGGCCACTTCTTTTGGTACACGTTTCACCCAACTCGAAATGAGAACGACCATAAAAAGAAAAACCAGAGATAAAAAAACCAGGTTAAAAACGATCTGTCTGAGGGTCGTCACGGCATGCCAAGACGAACGGATCACTCTGCCGATAGTCCGGAGTATTTTAATCATCGGGGCGAATTCCCTTCAATTGAAATTAAAATGGAATGGATTGCCGGTTCCATGGCGAAGGTCAGACATCGCATGGGTCCCGTATCGGAAGTTAAGCGTATTGCGACTGTGTCTTTAATTATTCAAATCTCCATAATTATCGGTAGAATACTGGCAGATTTGAAGGTTAAAGTAACCACTGCTGCCCCAAAAACAAGAAAAGGGGTCAGGGCGCTATTCTTGGTAGAACAGAATCGGCGGAAAAATTATTATAATTAAAAAATATAAAAGGTAATAAAACAATTAAGTTTAAGTTTAAATATTGACTATTTTTAAATCGGTTTTACAATTATAGTAATTAAATTCGACGAGATCGTCTACACGGAAACGTTGTCAAGGGAAATAGCCATATGTTGTTCGTAAGCTTAGCGATATGAGGAGGAACATGCAATGAGTAAAGTTATCGGTATCGACCTTGGTACGACCAATTCGTGCGTCGCCGTTATGGAGAATGGAGAGGCACGCATTATCACCAATTCCGAAGGAGGCCGGACAACGCCGTCCATGATCGCCATCACGGAAAGGGGCGAACGGCTCGTCGGCCAAATAGCCAAGCGGCAAGCCATCACAAACCCCGAGAATACCGTTTTTGGCGTCAAACGATTGATCGGGCGAGCATATGAATCAGATGAAGTCAAGAGCGACGCTCGAAATCTGCCCTATCGGATCGAAAAGGCCCCCAACGGGGATGTTCGGATCAACTTGAGAGGAAAAACCTTTAGTTCGGCTGAAATTTCATCTTTTGTTTTGGCCAGTATTAAAAAGTCTGCCGAAGAATATCTGGGCGCGTCTGTCACGGATGCGGTCATTACGGTTCCGGCCTACTTCAGCGACAGCCAGCGACAGGCAACCAAGGATGCCGGAAAAATCGCCGGACTCAACGTCTTGAGGATTATCAATGAGCCAACGGCTGCTTCCCTGGCCTATGGTCTCGACAAAAAAAATGACGAAAAAATTGCTGTTTTCGATCTGGGCGGTGGCACGTTCGATATTTCCATTCTCGATATCGGTGACGGCGTGTTCGAAGTCAAGGCCACAAATGGTGACACCCACTTGGGCGGCGAGGATTTCGATCTCAAACTGATCGACCACATCGTAGCTGAGTTTAAAAAGGATCAGGGCATTGATCTGCGCCAGGACAAAATGGCTTTGCAACGCCTCAAGGAGGCCGCCGAGAAAGCAAAGATGGAGCTGTCAAGCTCAATGGAAACCGAAATCAATCTGCCATTCATAACGGCGGATGCCAGCGGCCCAAAACATCTGAGCATGAAGCTCACCCGTTCAAAGCTCGAAGCGCTGGTCTCTGAACTACTTGACAAGCTCGAAGGTCCTTGCCTTACGGCGCTCAGTGATGCCGGGGTAAAAGCGGCCGAAATCGATGAGGTCATCCTCGTGGGTGGGATGACCCGTATGCCGGCGGTTCAAAAGCGGGTTGAAAATATTTTTGGCAAAACCCCCAACAAGGGAGTCAATCCTGACGAGGTCGTCGCACTGGGCGCTGCCGTTCAAGGGGCTGTGCTGACCGGTGATCTCAAGGATGTTCTCCTTTTGGATGTGACGCCATTATCACTGGGGATTGAGACCCTTGGAGGCGTCATGACCAAGCTGATCGAAAAAAATACCACAATCCCAACGCGGAAAAGTGAGATCTTTTCCACCGCTGAAGACAGTCAGCCGGCGGTCTCCGTCCATGTGCTCCAGGGAGAACGGGAAATGGCCATCGACAATAAAACACTGGGACAATTCGAGCTTGTGGGAATCCCCCCCGCACCCAGGGGCACACCGCAGATCGAGGTGGCTTTCGACATCGATGCCAACGGTATCGTGAAGGTGTCAGCCACAGATAAAGCGACAGGCAAGGCGCAATCCATTCAGATTTCCCATTCTTCCGGCTTTGATAAACAGGAGATCGAACGGTTGGTAAGGGATGCTGAGCTGCATGCGCAAGAGGATCGTCTGAAGCGCGAGCAGGTGGATGCCCGCAATGAGGCCGATGCACTGATATACCGTACGGAAAAATCCTTGAAAGATCAGGGGGAGCGACTGGAAACACGCGCAAGGTCGGCTGTCGAAGACGCCCTGATCAACCTGAGAAAAGCATTGGAAGATGATGGCACAGCCGACGAGATCAACCGTCTGTCAGAAGCGTTGCGCGAATCATCGCAGCGGCTTGCTGAAGGGGCCTACCGTCAAACGGCTGATCCCGATGCCGGACCCGCCGGACCAAGGCCGCAAGAGGCCCGAAGGCCGGCTTCAGGCCGAGAGGAGGATGTCGTGGACGCCGAGTATGAGGAAACCGGTTAACCACAGCCTCTTTTGAGGCCCGAAACGAATCATCGCACAGGCAGGCAACGAATGTGACATTCGTTGCCTGCCTGTATTTTATGAAGACGTGCCGGCTTAAACACTTGAAATGTTTATTGGGCCTATTGAAACAGTTTTGATTTCAATAACCGGGGCACGGTGAACACAATCATGACAAAATCTTTCAGATAATAAAAATAAATGTTGCATTACTTTAAATTTTAATTAATTTTAATTAATCGACTCTATCGATAGACTCACAACCGTAAGAGAGGCCGCATGAACAACGATAACGACAAGTTCCGAAACGATGACGCGTTGCCGCAGCCGTCATCTCGCGATCTGCGGGGTCGTCAGTCGGTTCGCGCCACATTCAAACTGTCATCCAAAGCCATCGAAACCATGAGTGCCGTCTCTATTCATCTCGGTATCAAACAGAAATCTATTTTTGATCATCTCGTCGAGGACATAAGGACTCTCGAAGTGATCGCCCGCGAAGTGCAAGAAGGAAAAGCGGATCTGCCCAGCCGAGTTCAAAAAACCTTTGTTCTCAGCCGCCGAACGCTGGATTGCCTTGAACAGGCGGCCAGGAATTATCAGGCCTCCCGGGACGCGCTCGTCGAATATTCGATCCAGCGGCTTATGCCGGTAATCATTAAAGAAAAGGAAAAGCACCGCATGCGCAAGGAACTGCTGGAGCAAATCAATCTGTTCCTTGCTACCGGTGAACGGATTCTGGATGAAGGGCGAGACGCTCTTGGAGAGGAAGATCCGGTGTTCGATGAGTTTGCCCGGGCCATGAGCAATCTGATGACTGCCCGTGAAGGTATCACCGATTTTATCAACAAAGGAAGAATCATCGAACGGTTTTAATTGTCATTTCATAAACATACGGAATTTCTATGCAAACAACCTCCCCCTTGCTTCCAAACCGGCCGGGCCGGAATTAGTGAATGCGCGCGCCAGCAGGACCGGAAGCCACTTCCACCTCCAGGCTTGACAGGATTTTTCAGATACCTACTTTGAAAACGTATATGGGGGTCCACGAGACCGTCGCCCCGGCCATGTAACCGCCCGCATGTCGTTGACGATACCAACTCAAGTTGCGATGAAAAAAAAATCCGGTACAACGTATTCGATTTCCTGGAAGTCTAAAATTGCCGACATCGATGAGTCGGCCTGGAATATGCTGGCCCTGCCGCTGAAAACCCCGCTGCTGGAATGGGAATGGCTTCGCCTGCTCGAGGACTCCGGTAGCGTCTGTCTAGAAACCGGATGGTTGCCGGTTCATTTGACAGTGTGGTCGGGTGAACGCCTCGTCGCTGCCGCCCCCCTTTATATCAAGGGGCACAGTGACGGCGAATTCGTCTTCGATCACGCTTGGGCAGGCCTGGCGGCGCGCCTGGGCGTTCGCTATTATCCCAAACTACTGGGAATGAGCCCTTTTTCGCCAATCGTCGGTTACAGATTCCTCATCGATCCCCGCGAAAACCAATCACAGATAACCCGGTTGATGGTCAACGCTATAGACCAGTTCTGTCAGACCAACAAATTAAGCGGCTGTAGTTTTCTGTTCGTTGACCCGGCTTGGAAGGCTCAGATGGAAGCCATGGGCTTCATCGGTTGGCGGCACCAAAGCTATGCTTGGAAAAACAAAGGTTTTAGGACTTTCGGAGACTACCTGGCTCAGTTCAATGCCAACCAGCGACGCAACATCCGTCGAGAGCGCCGGACAGCCGAACAGACTGGGGTACAGATCAAGGCCCTTACCGGTGAACAGATTCCTTATAATCTCTTTTCGTTGATGCACGCCTATTATGCGCACACCAATGACAAATATGGACCCTGGGGGTGTAAATACCTGACGAAAGAATTCTTTGAAGGTTTGTACCATCGTTACCGCCATCGTGTGCTGCTCATGGCAGCCTACGACGATTTCAACCATGACCTGCCGGTGGGGCTTTCTTTTCTGCTGGTAAAAAACGATCAAATGTATGGGCGCTATTGGGGCTGTGCGAGAAAGATCGATCACTTGCACTTCAATGCCTGTTATTACAGCCCCATCGAGTGGGCCATTGAAAACGCTATCGCGTGTTTCGATCCGGGGGCCGGATCACCCCACAAGATCCGCCGCGGATTCGAAGCCGTGGCGAATCACAGCTTGCATCGTTTTTATGATCCTCGCCTGATTCAGATTCTGGAGATGCACATTGACGAAATCAACACTCTTGAACAGCATCACATCGATGAATTAAACGCTGCGCTGCCCCTTTCTAAATCTCTTCGAAACTGAACCTGCGATCGGTCATCTTATCAAGTGGCGTATATTGGAATTTTGTAGGTTTTCATGGCCCACTCGCCAGTTACCCTTATCGTCCCTGGCGCCCTGAAGCCGACCCGACGTTAAAAATTCCTCGACGCCTTTCTCGGTCAAATAGGTGAGCTCGCTGAACTCGGCCACGGAATATGTCCTGCCCGCCGGCTTTGAGGGATGTTTTTTCCCTTTCTTCTCCAGCGGCGTCGGATCCCGAGGAACCCGTCCGTCCGCTCCTGAAACCTCCAGGATACGTGTCGTTTTGGATAAAGACCTGACCGCTTCGGCATTTAATTCGTCTCGGTCGATCAACCACTTTCCGGATTCCTTGACCCCTTTTATCTTGCCTTCTCGAACCAACCGACTCACGGTCGAAGCAGAAATACCCGTCATTTTTGAAAATTCGCGGGTAGATAAAGCCGAGGATTTTTTAGCCATCACTTGTTATCCTTTCATAATCATTGAGAATTGAAAACAGTATACGGCATGGATTTTGGAAGACTCATTCTATCCTCTGGTCCGATCGGCGTCAAGAACCCTGTATTCCATTACCTGTTGCGGAGAAAGCGCGATTCTCGCCCATTCGGTCCGATTGTTCCCTCATGGGCTGATACCTTTGCGGGACGTTTAGAGGTTGATATCAAACCGAGCCGCTGACAACAACGTCCCAGCGGCGGCGGTGTCTTTTTTATTTAATCCATGCTAAAGGGCCTTTTTCAGCAGTCACGCTGCGACCGCAGCGCTGAGAAATAAAAAGACGATACAGCACCGGTGTGATCTTGGTGTCACTCTGACGCGGACCCAGATGGGAAGACTTGTCCTTTTGCATCCAACCCGCACAAACTGGTTTCCTTTTTTTGCGATCATCTGCGCGATGATTTTGTGGGCCAGTTCTTTTATCGCCCTGAAACTCGCATTTCGCGCCTATCACCCGATGGTGGTGATATTCGGCCGCTTGGCCGTTGCCAGCGTCTGCTTCATGTTTTTCCTCCGGCAGTTTCGGCGCACCAAAATTCACAAAGGAGATTGGAAACCGATCCTTTTTATGTCTTTATGTGAGCCTTGTCTCTATTTCCTTTTCGAGGCCAGGGCACTCGAACAAACCACGGCTTCTCAGGCGGGTATGATCTCAGCCCTTCTACCCCTGATGGTCGCCGTCGCCGCGCGGGTTTTTTTAAAAGAAACGATAACCTTAAAAACTTTGTGCGGTTTCCTCTTGGCCATATCTGGCGCCGTATGGATGAGTGTCAGCGGCGAACCAACCGCAGATGCCCCCCATCCGGCGCTGGGTAATTTCCTTGAATTCATAGCCATGATGTGTGCTGTCGGCTACATTATCACCCTGAAACGTCTTTCTGCCCGGTATTCATCCTTTCTCCTGACCGCATTCCAGGCACTCGTGGGCAGCCTGTTCTATTTCCCGATCTTATTTCTGCCGTCCACCGCTCTGCCGGTCCGTTTCGACCTGGGCGGGACAATGGCCGTGGTGTACCTCGGCGCTTTCATCAGTTTCGGCGCATACGGTCTTTACAATCTCGGGCTTAGCCGCGTCCCTGCCAGCCAAGCCTCTGCGTTTATCAACTTGATCCCGGTTTTCACCGTGTTACTGGGTTGGTTGATTTTGAATGAAAAATTTTCTCCGTATCAATATTTTGCAGCTCTATTGATCCTGATCGGTATCTTTTACACTCAAAGTCTATCGAGGCGTCACACCAGGCCATCCACGAACAAGCCGAAATAGAAGTAATGATAACGAAATCGGTCGTTTACCGAGGTACATTCACGATGCAGCAGAGGGGAGATCCGTAGATGTGAGTGTTTAATGGAATCTAAAACGGCAAGGTGCGTCATCTCATCTGACGCCGTAGGAGAAAGACGGACGTAGCGAAAATACGTCCTTTCGGCAGAAATACGGGTAACGCTGGAGAAAGCAAATGGATATTGATTTCAGGCCGACACCGGATCAGTAGATTAAATCGGAACCTTTTTGGGTCAACCGTAGATTGGTACCTGAACCGTTTGTGTGTTCGACCAACCCGCTTGACACGAGTTCCTTAACGGCCTGCTTGAAGACCTTCTTCTCCTGGATATCCAAGCTTTCCAAATAATCGGTTTCCAACCACTCGGGCGGCAGTGTGTCGTTTTCTATACCCAGGGAGCGAAACTTGTCGAAGATTTCTCTTTTAATGGTCTTTTTATCCTTGTGCATCTACTCCTCCAGTATGGCACAACCGGTTTTCGCGTGCAGCGGTAAAATATTTGTAGAACCCGGCGATTCGACAAGGTTACGAGTCAACATTTAGGCAGCCACGCTGTGGCGCAAATTCAACACGTTGATATTATATCGGATTGATATCACATTGGCAACATTCACGCAAACAGATATTAATGTTGTCCAAAAAAATATGGGCCAATGCCAGATTAGGACACCGGCGTTAGACAGTTCCGTATTTGAGACAATTTCTCGGAGGATGTCGCCAGAAGGTGCCCCTCTATTCTTTGACCGTCGAGATAGTCGTTCAGAAAGAAGTCCCTACCATCGATCCGGCAGTACTTGCCGGCGGCAGCCTCGATGATCACCCGTGCCGCGGCCAGATCCTGGAAGGACTCATTGGCCACAATCGCTGCATCCGCTCGCCCCATCGCTACGTAACAGACATGGGCCGATGTGCATCCCAAAGATCTGATTTTACCCGGAAAATTGGTTGTGAAATGGCTGTGAAACCGAGAAAAGGTCAGCAGAAGACTTTCGTCATTGATGGTATCGATCCCGGAAACCTGGATCCGTTCATTACCCCAATAAGCGTGCTGACCGGCCCGGGCATGGAACAAATCACCGGTTGCAGGCATGAAAAAAACACCGAATATCGGCCAAAAGTTTTCGATCAGTGCGATGGAACTTCCCCAAATGGGGATACCGGCCTGGAAGTTGGCAACACCGTCCAACGGATCGAATATCCACAAATAGCGTTCTTTTTTGTGTGAGTAATCGGTGCTTTCAAAGTTGTCCTTGAAAAGGTGGTGCCCGGGAAAACGCTTCCGTAATTCGTTTTGGAAAAATTGAGATAGCTGCAATTCCGCTTCGGTGATCAGATCTTCATCAAAGCGGGTGCTCCGTTGCCCTTTGCCGTAAAAAAAAAGGGCTTTCTCGCCGACTTCGTGGATAATGTCCATTGCAAATCCGGTAAACTCCTCAATTCCAGACCCATGCTCTAATGCCATTTGACCTCCTTGGCTTCATGTCTGCCGTGATGAATAAAAGGATGCTGCGGTTGAATAGGGACGGATCGAACTCTTCGGATGGAGATTGGGAAAACGCTGAATGACCAATGGGGTCGATGCCCTCGCCGATCGGTGGACACCAATCCATTTGCCGACGGCAGGACCGCTTTGTGCCTTCACAGATCATAGGGTGTCAGGCTCTCATAGCCGTCGTGGGTCACCAGTATCGTTTGTTCATATTGAGCTGAAAGTGAACCGTCTCGGGTTACTGCAGTCCAGCCGTCGTCCAAGATTCTGAGATATTTTTCACCGAGATTGATCATGGGCTCGATGGTAAATACCATGCCGGGCACCAGAGCGATGCCTTCGCCTTTTCGACCGAAATGAGGCACCTGGGGCGGCTCATGGAATTCATACCCGACGCCGTGCCCGACAAATTCCCGCACAACCGAGCACCCCTGTCGCTCTGCATAGGCTTGAATGGCGAAACCGATATCACCGAGGGTATTTCCTGGCCTCACTTGCGCCATACCCCGACGAAGACACTCCTGGGCCACGGTGACTATTTTTCTGGCATCCGGCCCAGGTGTGCCGACGAAATACGTTTTGTTGGCATCCGCAAAGTAGCCGTTGAGGATCGTTGTAATATCGACGTTGACGATATCGCCGTCCTGAAGCTCACGCTCTCCGGGTATACCATGGCAAATAACCTCGTTAACCGACACACAAACGCTTTTTGGAAACCCACGGTAGTTCAATGGCGCTGGTAACCCACCGTTTTTTATGGTGTGTTCATGGACCAGGGTGTTGATGGTTTCAGTGATGGTGCCCGGGCGTATAATGTTCTCCGCCAGATCGAGAGTTTCCAAGACCAGTTTACCGGCAGTGCGGATGCCTTCGATCCCTTTGGCATCCTTTAAACGTATTTTATACTTTCGCTCGTAAACGGTCCCCATGCCGTTTTGTCTCTCCGGGCTGTTACCAAGACAACATTTTTTGTATTTCAAACCACTGCCGCATGGGCAAGGGTCGTTTCGCCCGACTTTTAAATTGGTCATTATCTTCATTTGATCCCGTTTCATTTTTTCGGATTGTCACCACGCGCACAGACCCAAGTAGTGCAAGAACGGTATATGATGCTTTACCATTGAAATCAATGCTCAATTTGTCCCCGGGAGATAATGTGTTGCTGCACGCTATGGGCTTTTCAGATGACGCGGCGACGGCATGGATTCATTGCCGTGCAGCTGAATCACCCGGCGCATGTCAGAATCCAGTCACACAAATGATTTTCTTTTCCGCATTAATCCTGGACATTTTGTTTGGTTGCAAATCCGACCCAACCGTCAAGCTCCTCGATGGCCAAGATGTCATGATGTCGCTTCAACATGGCCTGGACAACCCGTTCTCTATGGCGCGGAATGATGCCTGAGCAAATAAAAATTCCCCCCGGTTTTAGCACCCGGTGCAGGTCGACGAGAAGTTCAAGAATGACGTCGGTGAGGATGTTGGCGACCACGAGATCAAAGCAAACCGTTACCCCATCAACCAGGTGACCCAAAACCGTCCGGCAGCGCTCCGGTTCGACCCCATTGCGAGCCAGATTCTCGTCGGCGATCGCCAGCGCCACCGCATCTGCATCAACAGCAACGATCGACCCGGCACCGTATTTGGCGGCCGCAATGGCAAGAATTCCTGACCCGGTGCCCACATCCAATAGTGCACCGCCTTTAACCATGAAGTCGCGGATCAGGCGGAGGCATAAAACCGTGGTCGGATGAGTGCCGGTGCCAAAAGCCATCCCCGGGTCAATATCGATGATCATGGTGCCCGGATCTGCTGACACCCTTTCCCAAGATGGTTTTATGATCAGATCCCGACCGACATGAAATGGCTTGAAAAACACTTTCCAAGATTCGGCCCAGTCTTCCTCGTCGATTTCACGGTATTTCAACTGGATGTCGAGGCCGTGATGCCCGCTCAGACGCAACTGATGCTGTTGAAGTCTGGCAAGGCATTCGCGTCCTGAGTCATTCGATGGCAGGAAGCCGGTCACCGCGTGACACTCGGCGCGCACGGGGGCGTCTTCTGCCCAACCGTCGGCCGGCGCCAGGTCAGGATCTTCGATCACAACACCGGTCAAACCGAGTCCAAAGAATACATCCGATATTACGTCCGTCATCTGATCAACGTGACCGCTGAGAATTTCGATTTTAGCCTCTATCCATTTCATACGGCGCATCGGTATGTATATTGCATGTTTATTCCTTTTCAGCCGCATAGCGGCCTGTAAACATCTGATGGCGGACCGTCGTCCATATCGAACACAACGCAGTGCCGATTTGATGACTTTACCGCCTAACGGCTTGTCAAGGTTTTGACGCCCCCGAACGATTTCGTATCAGTTACAGGACACCTAACATACGCCATGGTTCACCAACCGTCAAACCGGAGCCATCCGCAGGAATTCAAACTGACGACGATAGCACGGTTCTTAATCTTTATTACATTTACCCGCCACGCCAGGCCAAAGATCGCCATACGACCATGAACATTCACACGGACGAAATCGATGGTGCCGGGCCGATATACAACAGCCGGATCACTAAGACATACCTGAACTATTTGGCTGCCAATTATCCGTCTATTGATTGCGAATCTCTGCTGGAATATGCCGGAATGACCCTCCACGGAGTGGAAGATCCCGCGCACTGGTTCACCCAGGAACAGGTCGACCGCTTTCATAATGCAATTGTCGAACGGACCGGCAACGCCGAAATATCGCGAGAAGCCGGACGCTACGTCAGCTCCTCGAAAGGGATTGGGGCGGTCAAACAGTATTTTTTAGGATATCTGAGTCCAGCCTTCGCCTATCTTGCCGCCGGTAAAGTTGTTGGTCAGTTCAGCCGAGCAACGGTCAACACGGCCCGCAAGTTGAGCCACAACAAGATCGAAATCACCTGCGCCCAGCGCCCAGGGGTCCAAGAGAAGCCCTACCAATGCCAAAACCGCATCGGAAACCTTGAAGCAATGGCCGAGGTGTTTACCGGTAAATTCGCCCTGGTCGACCACCCCATATGTTTCCATCGCGGGAACACCTACTGCCGCTATATCGTTGCCTGGGACAACACGACGTCAGGTGTCTGGAAAAGAACCCGTAACTACGCAACGACGTGTCTTGTTTTACTTGGCCTGGTCAGTCCGCTCTTCCTCACCCCGAAAGTCGTGCTGGCAGGCGCCCTCTTGGGCCTGGTAGCGATACTGCTCCTGACTTTGGTTGCAAGCCAGTCCGAAAAACGGGACCTATTAAAAACGGTTCAGACGCAGAAAGAAGCCGCCGAGGAACACCTCCAGCAACTCAGCATCCGCTATAACCATGCTTTATTGGTGCAAGAAATCGGCCAGGCAACATCCGCCGTTTTGGATATCGAGGCCTTGATTGGGGCCGTCATGCACATCATGGCCAAACGCCTTGATTTCGACCGCGGTGTCATCATGTTGGCCAACAGAAGCAAAACACGTCTGGTTTACCTCAATGGTTACGGTTACAGCAAAGAGCACGAAGAGGTGTTGCGCAACACCCGTTTTCACCTTGATCGGCAAGATTCCCAAGGATTTTTTGTGCGGGCATTTTTTGATAAGAAGCCGTTGATGCTGCAAAATGTTCTGACCAAGCAGAGCCAGCTGTCCCAAAGAAGCTTGAAATTGGCTCAACAAATGGGGGTTAAATCGCTCATCTGCGTCCCGATCGTTTACGAAAATGAATCGCTCGGTATCTTGGCAGTCGATACCGTGAAATCCGAACGCTTACTGACCCAGAGCGACATGAATCTTCTGCAGGGAGTATCCTCCCAAACCGCTATCAGCATTGCCAACGCCCGCTCTTTTCAGAAGCTTCAGGTCAGCGAAGAAAAGTATCGCACCATCCTCGAAAGCATCGATGATAGCTATTTTGAGGTCGATATCAGCGGTAACCTGGTATTTTTTAACGAGTCGACGTGCAGGATGCTTGGTTATTCCCGCAATGAACTCATGGGAAGAAATTACCGGCACATCATGGACGCGGTCACCGCAGAAAAAGTTTTTCGCACCGTCAACGCCGTCTATCGCTCCGGCGAGGCAACCAAGGCTTTGGATTGGAAAATGATCCGTAAAGATCAATCGGAGTGTTTCGTCCAGGCACTGATTTCGTCGATTCGAAACACCGAAGGCATTCCAATTGGATTTCGCGGTGTCGCACGGGATATGACGGAAGGGATTCAAGCAGCAAAAGAGCGCAAGATCCTGGAGGCCCGATTGCAACAGGCTGAAAAAATGAAAGCCATCGGAACACTGGCCGGTGGTGTTGCCCATGACCTCAACAATGTTTTATCCGGCCTGGTCAGTTATCCCGAGCTGCTTCTAATGGATCTCCCTCCAGACAGTCCGCTGAGAAAACCGATTCTCACAATTCAGAAATCCGGTGAAAGGGCGTCGGCAATCGTCCAGGATCTGTTGACTCTGGCCCGGCGCGGTGTAGCGGTTTCGGAAGTCGTCAACATCAATCAAATCGCAACCGATTATCTGAACAGCCCTGAGCACGAAAAAATCCTCGCCCTCAATTCTGAGGTCGAAATCCAGACGGAATTGGCGTCGAATCTGCTGAATATGATCGGCTCACCAGTGCATTTGTCGAAATCCCTGATGAACATCGTCAACAATGCGGCCGAAGCCATGCCGGCCGGCGGCCGCATTCGAATTAAAACCGAAAACAGGTACGTGGACAGCCCCATAAAAGGGTACGACGAGATACCGACGGGAGATTACACGGTGCTCTCGGTATCCGACAACGGCATCGGGATTTCGAACGCAGATCTCGAGCGGATATTCGAGCCGTTTTATACCAAAAAAGTCATGGGCCGCAGTGGGTCCGGCCTGGGAATGGCTGTCGTGTGGGGTTGCGTCAAGGACCACAAGGGCTTCATCGATGTAAAGAGTCGACCCGGAGAAGGCACCTCGTTCACGCTCTACTTTCCGGCGACCCGAAAAAACCTCCAACAAAAAGCCGCTCCGCTTGCGCTCAGTAAATTCAAAGGTAGCGGAGAGTCGATTTTGGTTGTCGACGATATTGCCGAGCAACGCGAAATTGCTTCGGAATTACTACAGAAGCTCGGTTACACCGTCGCAACGGTTCCCAGTGGCGAAGCTGCCGTTGATTATCTCAGATCAAACCGAGTGAGCCTCGTGGTTCTTGACATGATCATGGAGCCCGGCATGGATGGCTTGGAGACCTACAAACAAATTATAGCCCTGCAGCCCAGCCAGAAAGCAATTATCGCCAGCGGCTTCTCCGAGACAGCTCTTGTCAGAGAAGCCCAAAGTCTTGGTGCGGGCGCTTATGTGAAAAAACCTTACATGGCTGAAGAAATCGGTCTCGCGGTTCATCTGGCGCTCAAATCCTCCCCGGTTCCGACCCCTCGAATTTCTCCTTCGGCGGATTAAAGTACCCGTGGTGCAAATTGGGAAATTTTTCCCGCATATTTTTGACGAGCGCCTTCATCCCCATTCCACATCCCTGAGTGGAAACCTGACCCATTGTTTTCCAATACCGGAGAGGATCGTAGTTCAGGTTGCGCCACTGAATCATCTGAATCGGATGGCGCCGAACAAACGATTCCAGGGCCCGTGCTTCTTCCGGTGTATCCGTGAACCCGGGAAGGTTGAGGTAGTTGAGTGCTGCATTGACTCTGCTCTGCAAGGCTAAATCAATACTTGCGACCACATCGGCAAAGCGGTATCCATTGGGACGGAAATAGGCATTGTAACACTCCTCCCTTACACTGTTGAGACTTACCCGGATACTGTCCAAGCCGGCATGGATCAGTCGTTTCAATGCTGCGGGGCGACTAGCGTTGGAGTTAACATTGATTGTTCCCTGTCGGGTCGCCTGACGAATCAAGCGAATGGCCGGTTCAATCACGTCGACGGCCAGAAGTGGGTCTCCCTCGCACCCCTGGCCGAAGCTGACCACAGCCCGTCGGACACTCTTTATGTGCGATAGCGCCACCTCGGCGATTTCTTCCGGCGATGGTGTAAAATTTATCCGGTTCTGACTATGGGGGATGTCTCTATCGGTTTGGAGCGAAAGGCATCCGCGGCATCTGGCATTGCAATGTTTCGCTGTCGGCAAGGGTGCTTCGCCTCGTTGGAGAAAAAAATTCTTTGCTGCCGGGCAGCCATATTTCTGGGCACAGGACTCCAGGTGCAGGCGCAGCCGGTTGTCTGGCATTTGCCGGCGTTTGGCCTGGATACCGGCAGCGACCCCTTGCTGCGGCATGAGACGCAAATCCTGTCTTTTTTCCCGATCGATCCGGAATATTGCCGACCGGAATCCGCCGCGGAACCACCCTACGGCCCCGTATGAGAATAGAGGCAGGAAGCCGGCGTTCTCTCTTTCCCCGTAGGCACTGATTGAACTGACGACAAATCCCGGAGAATTGAATACCGCCACCGGATAGAGCGGTTCGCCCGGGTGAAAGGGGTCTTCAAGGAGAGGTTCGAAATTCTTTTTTCGGATGTTGAAAAGAATCGGAAATCTATTGGGCAGGTACATCATTTCGCTGCCAAAGGGTAAAGGGGCCGTTCCCTCCGCGGAAAGCGGCGCGAGTTGACGACCGGCCATGCCCACGGCGGCATAACCATCGAGTTCGAATATTTCACCTTGCCGGTTGGCCACCAGGGCCGTCAGCTGTCTGGTTCTCTGTTTCATCAGCGTTACCGTGTGTGATGAGCGAGGTGGCCGAACTCAGGGAAAATGAGGGCATCGCAGGCAAGCCGGCAGGCATTCAAACTGCCCGGTAAACAGAAAACGACCGTGTTGTCGACAATGCCGGCCATGGCCCTGGACAGCAGGGCCGCCGAGCCGATTTCACCATAGCTGAGTTGGGCGAATAACGGTCCAAAGGCCGACAATTCCTTGCGCAACATGGGCCGCAGGGATTCGATGGTCACATCCTCAGTGGTGATACCCGTGCCTCCGGTAATCAACAAGAACTGGGGCCGGTCGTCGTGAACGATATGCGACACCGTTTCTGCAATGGCCGCGGCATCATCCGTAACGAGGCGGCGGCAAGCAACCACATGGCCGGCTCGTATGGCCTGGTTCTCGATCCACTTGCCGCTCTCGTCGGTATCAAGCGTCCGGGTCGTCGAAACGGTCAGTATTCCGACGGTCACCGATCGCGGAGCGTCTTTTTTGTGTTCATGTGTTCCCATGGTTTAAATTCTACCTCTTACGACCATTTCAGATAATTTTCTCCCCAATTAGCGATTATTAAGGCCTGCCCGCTTTTGGCGATGTTGCCGCAGATGAGCAAGTTGAGCGAAGCGAAATCCAGCCCTGCGGGAAAAAATGTCCTTCCGTCCCGCCGGCGGCGGTATCGGCTATGCGGGTCCCGGTCACGGGTAGATGCGGTGACTCGCCTGAGGCGGATAAAAATTGGAAATCCCGTTGGATTTTATATTTTCGAAAGTCAAATTGGCAGAGTACCTATTAATTATTTTAAATTTTGTCATTTCGAAAATTTGAACCGCTCAACTTGGGTTACGGTCTGATGACTTCATGTCGATAAAAAGCTGGCCCCGGATAAAACCGCCGGTGGGCCTATGCCTCAACCTATGCTATAATCGCTTTTAAATCAATTTCAATGTCTGAAGGTCGGTTACGCGTGCAAAAATCCTGCAGTGGCATTATACTGGCCGGAGGCCTCAATACCCGGTTCTCCGGAAAAGATAAGGCGTTTATCACAGTAGGCGGCATACGCCTAATGGATCGCCTCCACCAACTCTTTCAAGAAACCTTCGGGGAGGTCATCATCGTCACCAACGATCCGGTAAAATATCTGGAGTGGGATGCTCTTATTGTCACCGATCTATTACCAATCCGCAGTTCGTTGACCGGAATTCATGCCGGTCTTTTTTTCACGCAAACGCCCCATGCCTTCATCGCCGCCTGCGATACGCCCTTTCTGCAGAAGGAAGTGGTGGAAGCCATCGTTGGGGCCCTCACTGATGGCATTGATGTGGTCATACCGGAAACGGCTGCGGGGTTAGAGCCCTTGTGTGCCGGTTATTCGATTCGATGCCTGGAACCAATTCGTCGTCACCTGAAACGCAACAAATTGAAAATCCAGATGTTTTTTAATAAGATGCGTGTACGGCGCGTTCCGGAACAGGCGCTGCGTCGCCTCGATCCGCATCTGGTTTCGTTTATTAACATCAACTCGCCCCCCGATCTTGTGCGGGCCGATGCGGTCTGGTCCGAAATCTCGAAACCGAATTCAATCAATAACAGATGAGGCGATATGGCTGAATTTACCCACCTTGACACCGATGGTACGGTTCGCATGGTCGATGTTACCGGCAAAAAACCAACCGAGCGCGTGGCCGTTGCAATAGGCAAAATCATCATGCAATCGGCCACTCTTGAAAAAATACTCGCTGGAAGCGTGACAAAAGGCAATGTTTTGGAAACGGCGCGCATCGCAGGGGTAATGGCAGCCAAAAAGACCGCCGATCTCATCCCCATGTGCCATCCACTGGCATTGACTTTCATCCAGGTCGACTTCTGGCCGGATCATGAGACCCGCTCGATCGGGATTGAAGCGATCGTGCGCCTTGTCGGCCGGACCGGTGTCGAAATGGAGGCATTGACTGCCGTGGCAACAGCAGCGTTGACCATTTACGATATGTGCAAATCACTCGATCGCGGAATGATTATCACCGATATTCACCTGGCGGAGAAGTCAGGCGGTAAAAGCGGTCATTACGTTAGCCAAAAATGACAACCATGTGCTCTCCAGAGGATCCAGATGTTGACCGTAGCGCCGTTCAAATAAACACAGACGTCCGGAGTTTGGCTGGAAATACTTCCGCGTGTTTTCTGTAAATAGTCGCCTTGTTCATTCGGTGGCATGCCTGATCGTCCTTGCCGCATGGCTTGACGGTTGCACAGTGCCTCAAAAACGATCCCTGCAGACCCTCTCCGCCGTGAGATATCCCGACTTCAAAGACGACATGCAATTTGACGGATTGGAACACAGCATTCGACAGAGCATCTCCTATCTGCAGCGCGTTCCGCCCGACAGAGAATTTCGTTTCGAGGACGACCGCTACAGCGCTGAGCACATGATCCGGTCTTTGGAAACATTTCTGACGTATGTTCAAACCCGGCCATCACAGAGCGATTTGAACCGTTACATTCGCGACAATTACCGGGTGTACCGTTCCGTCGGCAGCGGCCCTGATGGAGATGTTCTGTTTACGGGATACTACGAACCTTTTCTGACAGCGAAAAAACAGCCGACCAGTCGATACAAGGTGCCGATTCTGGGACGACCAGATGATTTGGTGACCGTTGACCTGGCGGCCTTTTCATCGAAATATGCCGGCGAAAAACTCACCGGCCGTTTGGCCGGTCGCACAGTCGTTCCGTATTTTGAACGCAGGGACATAGAAGGGGAAGGTGCGCTTGGCGAAAGGGCCCCGGTTTTGGCATGGCTGGAAGATCCGGTGGATCTTTTTTTTCTTCAAATTCAAGGCTCAGGACGGGTTTACCTAGACGACGGCCAAGCGTTGAACGTACACTACGATTCAACCAACGGCCGCCCTTATCGCAGCATCGGCCGGCTCTTGATCGATGAAGGCCAAATACCTCTCTCCGAAATGTCAATGCAGCGCATACGCGCTTATCTCGCCGCCCACCCCGAAAAAGCCCGTGACATCCTAAACTACAACCCCAGCTATGTCTTTTTCAAGATAGAAGAAGAGGGTCCCCTCGGCTCTATTAACGTCAAGCTGACTCCGGGCCGCTCCATCGCTCTCGACTATCGCTTGTTTCCTTTGCCTGCCCTATCTTACATCGAAACAGCGAAACCGATCCTCGATGGTAACGGTGACATCATTCGGTGGGAAAACTTCAGTCGTTTTGTTGTCAGCCAAGACACCGGCGGCGCCATTCGCGGTCCGGGACGCGCGGATCTCTTTTGGGGCAACGGGCCCTATGCGGAGGTGGCTGCCGGACACATGCGCCAGCGCGGCGACTTATATTTGATGATTTTAAAGTCGGAAGACGTCCGGTGAAAAACTCTCGCCGTAAGGTCGGTAAACGTTTGACCAGAGTTCTCGATCACCGCTTCAGTTTTTTCTGCAACCCATCTCCAACCTGCATTAATTTTTCAAAAATCTACTCGAAGCGATCTCAAAATCAGGATTTTCGGTCGAGATCAAGGCGAGACCTACTATCCCCGCTGTGCGGGTTTCCCCGCCTGATCGAGTCTTCTTTTTGTGTCGCAACCCGCAGGCATACTCAGGTATGTCGAGGACGTGAGACCAGGGCTCAACACCGAGACTTGTCCGCCTTTGGAGGATTTATCCGCCCGCCTGAGGCGGGTAAACCTCTGGAGGACTTGTCCGCCTTTGGAGGATCGGGCGAAAAGGCTTTTTTGAGATGTCTTTTACTCAATCAAACGGTATCGGAACTGGATTTCTATTGGTCTTGACAGTTTATGCGAAACCCAGTACTAGTTGATGCTTTTTGGATAAATACATACGGTTCCTTTGATCCGACTGAATATCCTACCGGAACCCTTGGATCTGACCCCTGCGGTCGGAGATCTGCAAGGAGATACCCATGTTTGGCATCGGCATGCCGGAAATGCTGCTGATACTGGCCATCGCGCTTATTGTCATTGGCCCCAAAAAATTGCCCGATCTTGCCAAATCTTTGGGGCGAGCGCTGCGTGAATTCAAAAAGGCCACCAGCGAGCTGAAAGAATCGCTGGAGCTTGACAATGAGTTGAAAGATGTCAAAAAGGACTTCACCGATTTCAGCAGCGAAATCAAAGGCTCTCTAAAAGATCAGAAGGGCGCATCGGACGTGAAGGAAAAGACCCAACAGCCCGACCCGAAGGTAGCCGCGCTCGAGGAATCCCACAAAACCTGGAAGCAGGAAAGCACCGCGACCCCTCAAGAATCTCAAGCTACGGCAAAGGACAACCGTGACGGGGATGCGCCTGCGACAGAGGCCAACACAGACCGACGCCAGAAAACAGAACCGGAAGGATCGGAACGAAATGGATGAGGATTCGAAACTTCCCTTTACAGTCCACCTGGAGGAACTGCGGAAGCGTCTGATTACTTCTTTCATCGCCGTCGGAATCGGCTTTATCCTCTCTTACGGTTTCAAGGAATACCTATTTAAAATCCTGGTCCACCCGCTGGTAAAGGTCATGAAGCCCGGCGACAGCCTGATTTTTACCGGCTTGCCGGAAGCCTTCTTCACCTACCTGAAAGTGGCCTTTCTCGCAGGCCTGATGGTGGCCGCCCCGGTAATCATCTACCAATTCTGGATGTTTGTGGCCCCCGGCCTATACGATCGCGAAAAGCGTCTGATGCTGCCGATCGTTTTCCTTTCCTCTATTTTCTTTATCGGAGGCGCTCTGTTCGGTTACTTCATCGTCTTTCCCTGGGGTTTTAAATTTTTCCTCGGCTTTGCCACCGAAACCATCCGCCCCATGCCCTCGATGAAAGAATATCTCGGGTTCTCGGCCAAACTGCTGCTGGCTTTCGGCCTTGTCTTCGAACTGCCCCTGGTGATAACCTTCTTGGCCCGGCTTGGCATTGTATCGGTTGATTTTCTCAAGAAAAACCGCAAGTATGCTTTGCTCCTTTTTTTTGTCGGCGCCGCCCTTTTGACACCACCGGATGTGGTCACCCAGATAATGATGGCCCTGCCTCTAATGGTTCTATATGAAATCAGCATAATAGGAGCCCGGGTTTTCGGCAAAAAGAAACCCGCAGCGGAAACCAAATCCGAGGACGCCTCCCCGGCAGGGACCAGTGAATAGACCGTTTAATCTCACTTTATTTGCGCTTTGTCGGTCATCTGCGTTACAGAAGCTCAATTATCACATAACTCAAATAACAGGAGTCTTGGTCGCTCCCCGCGTATCTTGCCGGAAACTGCCGTCATTTCAAATTGATATCGGTCTTATCCTATATCCGCCGGATGACCTCTCCTGATTCGATCGCGTCTGGGCAATATTCTAGACTACTTAACTGGTAAACCAAACGGCCGCCCCATTCGTCGAAATACATAAAGTGGCTCCGCATGACCCAAATGGGGGCAGCTGACATCTCACAGATCTAAATTAAGCATTGATATGCTCTGCCGTTGACAAGAGAGCTCCAGCTTGCTATTCAGGGCCACGAATCAAAGAAATTTGCAGCAGCGTCTAACGAAAGGATCATACAAGCTCTAAATCAGAAGCCATTCGCCCGTTTTTTTTGCGGTGAAAAACCGCTGAATATATCTTAAATTCGGAAAGGAGGCTGAAATATTCTATGAAAACACGTGCGTTATTAATTACCGTGATAATCGGGGCAGCCGTCATGTTTTTCGCTGCCGGCATCTACGCTGGCACCAAGGCCCCTGATGTCATTAAACTGCAAAACAAGGCTTATGAGAAACATACCAAAGGTATCGTCGAATTCAGCCACAAGAAACATTCAGAGGACTACGCCAAAGCCTCGCCGGACCTTTACAAAGACGGGTGCGGCGCCTGCCACCACGATGACAAGGGCAAACCACGGACAGACCTGAAGAATGGCGTCGAGGTGAAGAACTGCATCGAGTGCCACAAGAAACCGGGTGAAAAGCCCAAGGGCAAAGACGCACCCAAGCTCTCCAAAAAAGAAGCGCTGGAGTACCACGCCGAGGCCATTCACGATAACTGCCGGGGATGCCACAAAGACTACAACAAGGCCAATAAGACCAAAGCGGCCCCCACCACCTGCACCAAGTGCCACCCAAAAACAAAGTGAGCCGCTGTATTTAGCTCCCGCTTTCGATGAAAAACAAACCCGCCGGCAACACACAAATGTTTGCCGGCGGGTTTGTTTTGTATCCGCCGAAGAAAATCAAAAACCCTGTTGCGTTTGCCCGCCCGGCCGTGCGGTCGAATCAAAGGGCTGACCCTGGCCGAAGAACGATACCGACCCAGCCCTTATCCTCTTGCGACCACCAATTGTGCAGACCGTATTCTGCATAGGCGTTGAGTATGCCCGCCTGTTCTTCCTTTTTTATACCGGAAAACACCAGTGCGCCGTCGGGTTCGAGAAGCCCGGCCACTGTCATCCTCAGATTCAAGAGGGTCGGGTACCGCAGATTGGCCATGATCAAGGTAAAGGGGGCGGCGGAAAAGTGGTCGGACAGGGGTTTGTCGGTAATCACCAAGCGCGTTTCGAGATCGTTCAGCAGCGCATTGCCGGCAGCCTCGGTCCGGGCGCAGACATCCCGATCGATACCCACTGCCCGATCGATGCCCAGTTTGAGGGCGGCAATCGCGAGGATGCCCGAGCCGGTGCCGATATCCAGAGCCGATGTGGCCCGTGCTTCTGGACTCCACGTCCCATTATTTGAAAGCAGCGCCTCGAGACCGAGAAGCGCCAGACGGGTGGTCGGGTGTCGGCCGCACCCGAATGCCGCACCGGGTTGGACCCGCAACATCACTCCATCTGCGGCCGGCGACTCCTCCCATCCCGGCGGTAGGAGGAAGAGCCGACGACCAACCTGTATCGGTCGCAGCGAAGACACCTCTAAGTAACTGGTGCCAAACTCATAGGTGTAGGACAACTTACCAATGGCCACCAATTGACTGACGATACGGCGGGCCTGCCGAGCCGAAATTCTGAAGCGATCGGAGATGAATTTTTTCAGCACACCGGCGTTGACTTTTTGGGGGCTTTCGGTCACGTAATCCACGGCCGCCGCCTGTATGTCGTCAATTCTTTTGGGGGGAATGAAATCAAGGGGGTGTCGACCTTTTCGATCGATGTTCACAAACAGCGGGCAGGTTCAGTGAATCAAATGGGTTCATGTTGCGGTTGCCGGCCAGACCGATCCAACTCCGGAATCGGGGCTCTTGTTACACATCAGATATCCGACGGTGTTCTCTTGCCGCGCAAACCACGGCATCGGCCCAACCGGTCGCCCCAAGGGCGTGAAGGTGCGTGAAGGTGGCCAGGACATTCTTATAGCGGGCACCGTCGCGGCCCTGCCAGATCCCGCTGCCGCGTTTCATCCGGAAAACGAGATCCTCATCCCGACCGTCCCAGGCCAGAACGCGGGAATAATGAAATTCGTGACCGCGGTGCTCACTTCCAACGTCAAAATAAGGATTTTCCCTTCGACGGAAATGACCGTGTACCCGTGCCCCTGGGGCCGCTTTGAAAAACCGTAACTGATGGGCAGCACCCCGGTCATCGGGTAGGTTTTTTCGTCCAGTATTAATTCTCTACCCAGATACATGAGTCCACCGCATTCGGCGTAGATCGGAAGGCCTTTTCCGGCGAGGCATTTTAAATCCTTGCGAAAACGGTCATTTCGTGCCAGGGCTTCAGCGTGGGTTTCCGGAAAACCGCCGCCGATATATATCGCGTCGACCGCCGGGATGGTATCGGTGTTCAGGGGGCTGAAAAAAATCGTTTCTGCCCCGGCGGCGGCGAGCGCTTCGAGGTTTTCAGGGTAGTAGAACTGAAACGCCGAATCCCGTATGACGCCAACTTTCGGTGCGATCCGGTTTGCCGCTGCCGGTTGTTTCCGATCCGTAGCCGGGACATCGCCCATCGAACCCGACGGTTGAATAACCGGGGCCCTGTCGGCAATCTCTATCAGTGCTGTCACATCGACGTGCCGCTCGACGACCCTGGCGATAGCCGATACCGAATCCTCAGCCCAGGCATGCTCCGGTGTCGGTACCAACCCCATGTGACGCTCGGGAAAATCCTGTTTCCTGAGTTTTGGAATGGCGCCCAGAACGGGAATTCCGCAATGGGCTTCAATAGTTTGGCGCAGGATATTTTCATGGCGCGGCCCTGCCACGCGGTTGAGAATCACCCCGGAAATGGAAACATCAGGGTCGAATTGATGACATCCCGCCACCACCGCAGCCATGGTGCGGGTCGTCTTGGTTGCATCGAGACAGAGCACAACCGGGGCCTGAAGTAATTTGGCGAGTTCGGCGGTGCTGGTGGAACCGTCGAGATCGATTCCGTCGTAAAGGCCGCGGTTGCCTTCGATGACGGAAATGGCATGCGCATGGGAGAATGAACGGGTCAGAAATGATGCCAGCACGCGGTTCGGAGGAACCATGTACGTGTCGAGATTATAACAGGGCTGACCCGCCGCCAGGGCAAGCCAGCCCGCATCGATATAATCCGGACCTTTTTTAAACGGCGCAACCGTTTTACCGCGCCGCCGCAATGCCGCAATAATGCCGATGGAAAGGATGGTCTTTCCCGAACCGCCGCGCAGGGCCGACATCACTAATCTGGGGAACACAACACCATCCTGCTGCATCGGTGCAATTCAAGAAGCAGACTGTGGTAAGTATCAGAGGTGTGCGGGTTTGGGCTGGAAAAAATTTTTTTAGTCTTCGTGCTCAGCCGCGGCCTGCTTGCCGGTTCCGGACAGGCCGTACATCGATGTGCTTCCGCTGGACCAGTATTCCAGCACCTGCTCCTGGACCAATTTGTTGATGATTTTCTTGGCATCTCTCGGTTTGGCCTCGAGGATCTTGGCCAAATCGTTGAAGTAGAATTTCGACTTGGTTTTCTGCTTCTTCTGCAGCGCTGCGACGATTTTCTCTTTTGCCTCTTCGTATTCCATATTGACCCCTTTTCAGAAAATTCAGGGGGCACGGTAGGCGCCCCCTGAATCATTCGGTTGCCAGTCTAGAACTTGAACTGGGTTGTCTGGCGCCAGGTGTAGTACGCCGGATCACGGAAATCATCGATCAGGTGATGGGTGAATTCGAGTTCGCATTTCTCGAAGAACCGTTCCCAACCGATCCGTTCGGCCCATTCGCCCAGACGCTCGTACTTGCGCGCATCGCCGGCATAGGTCTCGGTGATCTTTTTGATGACCATCCGTCGTCTCGGGCCAACGCGGCGCATTGTTCGGCAGGAAGGCCACGACGACCTTGGAGAACTTCGGTGCGCTGATACGGTTGGACACCTTGCCACCGGCCATGATGACGATGCCGTCGCCTTCCTTGTCGGCCAGCGGCAGGGCCGGGCACATGGTGTAGCAGTTGCCGCAGAACATACAGCGATCGTTGTTGACGGCGACGCTGTTGACCTTGGCACCACCCACCTCGATCTTGGACGGCTTGATGGCCGCCGTGGGGCAGGCCGCAATCGCCAGGGGAATTTCGCACATCTTGTCGAGATACTCGTGGTCGATCATCGGCGGTTTGCGATGGTAGCCCAGAATGGCGATGTCCGAGCAGTGCACCGCGCCGCACATGTTCAGACAGCAGGCCAGGGAAATACGCAGCTTGGCCGGCATGCTGTGGGACTTGAAGTAGTCGAACATCTCGTCCATGACGGCCTTGACCGGACCCGAAGCGTCTGTGGCCGGGGTGTGGCAGTGGACCCAGCCCTGGGTGTGGACGATGTTGGTGATGCGATGTTCCGGTGCCGCCCACCGGGAATTTGTAGCTGCCGGCCGCGAACTTGCGGCTTTCCAGGTCTTTGACCAGCGGATCGACCTTGGATTCTTCGTCGACCATGAACTCGATGTTGTTGCGGGTGGTCCAACGGACGTAGCCGTCACAATGCTTCTCCGCGATGTCACAAATTTCACGGATATAGGGCAGTGCTCATCAAGCGGGCGCCACCGCAACGAACGGTAAACACCTTGTCGCCGGACTCGGCCACATGTACCAGAACACCGGGTTTCAGAACCTCGTGATACAGCCATTTGCCCTTGTTGTTGGCAATGACCGGGGGGTAAAATTCGTCGTATTTTCGGGGACCGATATCGCTGATGCGATTTTCCATCGGTTTTTCTTTATTGTATCCAGATGATATGAATGCCATGGTGATGCCCCTCCTATCTGCTGTGTTTTTTCCTGAATGCGTCAACGTCGCGCTCCCAACCGCCTTCGACCTCATCTTCTTTCCAGAAAATGTAAGGGTTGGAACGCGGTTCGATCACATGGCGGGCATCCGGCTTGATTCCGGTCGCCTCGAGCAGCTTCTGGAAGCCCTGGCGCTTCATGAGCTCGCCCAGGCGCTCGCGGTTCTTGCCTTCCTCCATCCACCAGTCCCAGATACCCTCGATGACTTCCTTGATCTCGTCATAGGGCTCTTCCGCCTTCACGAAGGGAACCAGCAGTGACCCCATCTGGGCACCATCGAGAATCGGCGCCTTGGCGCCGACCAGCATCGAAAGGCCTCTGTCGTCACCGATTCGGAGGGCCCGTGGCATAACGTTAATGCAGTGCATGCAGCGGTTGCATTCTTTGTCGTCGATCATCAACTTGTTGTCTTCCATCCACATGCACCTCGTGGGGCATAGCGCATTGACTTCTTTGTTGATGTTGAAAGGGCCCCAGTCGCGGCCGCTGTGGTCGTTGGCATTGGGGGCAATCTCGCCGCCGATATAGGCCTGCACGGCTTCCTGGTCGATCTTTATGTTGTCTTTCCAGGTCCCGATGAAGGAAATGTCCGCCCGGGCGATGGAAGCCACGCAGCAGTTGGGGCAACCGTCGAACTTGAACTTGAACTTGTAGGGGAAGGCCGGGCGATGGAGTTCGTCCTGGTATTCCTGGGTCAGGGTGTAGCACAGCGCCTGGGTATCATAGCAGGCATACTCGCAGCGGGCCTGACCGATACAGTCGGCGGGGGTCCGCAGGTTGGAGCCGGATCCGCCCAGATCCTGGTTCAAATTATGGGTCAGCTCGTAGAAAATTTCTTCCAGCTGCGGGGTGGTTGTCCCCAGAAAGATGATATCCCCGGTGGAACCGTGCATATTGGTGATGCCGCTACCGCGAAAGTCCCAGATGTCGCATAATTTCTTCAGAAAGTCGGTCGTGTAAAACTTGCCGCCCGGTTGAGCGACCCGCATGGTATGGAAGTGCGCCACACCGGGAAATTTATCCGGCTGGTCGCAGTAACGCCCGATGACACCGCCGCCGTAGCCGAAAACACCGACGATACCACCGTGTTTCCAGTGTGTCTCCCCGTCAACAAAGGAGAGCTCCAGCAGTCCTAAAAGGTCATCGACGACATCGACGGGAATCTGAAATTCGATGCCTTCGGCGTTTTTGGCCCGTTTTTCGGCCTGGAATTTCATGTCCGAAACGAAGCTTGGCCACGGCCCAGACTCAAGCTGGTCCAGCAAAGGGGTTTTATGTTTCGCCATCTTTTTACCTCCATTGAATTAAAAGAAAATTAACCGTTAAACCTCTATCTCAACACTGTGATGCCCGGGCGGGCGCTCGCATTCACCTCCTCTCGCCATTTTTTATCCTATCGCGTGGGTTTATTTTTATAAATTGCAAGGGGCAGATATAAAATGATTGACCCTTCTTGTCAATAAAAAAGCTCGGAATTACAGGGGTCAACGTACGGAATCGTTGAAACGAGCCTTGTCTTGCGCCAGTTTGTGGTGGATCAATAATCAATACACTTCATATTGGGGTTGAATCCCCGCTCCAGGGCCAGCGCCCGATGGCCGCCAAAAGTGTGTCGCCATGGTGCTTCAAATGTTTGCGAATCACTACGCTTTCGAATGTTTGCCTGAAGTTCCGCTCGAAGACGGCATCAAATACATCATGGAGTTCCGCGGCCGTCAGCGACTTCAGGTACGTTGCGAATACGTCCGGAAACTCCGTCGGGATGCGGTCGCTGTCGACTTGGAGAAAGAGACCGTCGAAAAATCCGTTCAGTGTGGCCGCCACAGCATCGTCGCTCGCCCATGCCGCCGCACCCACCCCGTCAAGCCGGTCCAGTCGCATCTTCACGGTAAGATTGAGGAGAAACACCAGCAGGGCCTGGATGATCGTTCGGGCATCGGTTCCCATGCCATCGAAAAGGGGAGCGTATTTTCTGACGGTTATCAAACGCAAATCGATGTTGCGGCCATCCGCTTTGACAATGAAATCCCCGGCAGCGTGGTGCCAGGAAAATACCTGTTCGAAGGTTTCCAGATTGTAGTATGTGGTTAAAATTTTTGCGGCCTGACGATACACATCACACCGGGCCTGACTGGAAAGCCGGTGCGCACCCTGAAGCGTATTCCAAACGAGGAGCCGATCGTTTCCTTCCGCCGGCTCACCGCTCAAATGGAACTCATGGTACCCATCCAGCCACTGACCGAGAAACATTGTCACCCGGTGAGAAGGTTCAAACAGAAGCACCGCTCCGTTGGCATAAACTTGCGGCAGAAACCGATTGGGGAAGCGGCGATTGAGTAATTTGATGTTGTCGAAATCATTCCGGAGGTAAGATCGACCGATCGTTGTTACGGCCACATTGACGACAAAAGACAATTGAGTCCCGTCGACTTTGACCGTCAACCGGGCCGGATGGTAGAACTGGCCGTGCTTTTCAAGATAAATGTTTATGGGACCCAGAGGCCGGGCCGCGACAGAGCGACCCGTGCAAGCACGTACAGCCATGATCAGGTTTGAAAAACGATCCCGTTCGATAAATCTCCTCACCGCGGTGAAATACTCGCCGTAGGTTACCGCCGCTTCCTTACCGGAGCCGTCCGGGCGAACACCGGGATGTGGGGTGAGGGGGAGGGGCCGGGTCCAGAACGGGTCGCTTTCACTAACGGGGATCTTGCTTGCAGACAGGAAAAATGAAAAGTGCGGCATAGAAGGCATTCCGGGGCAACTCAAAGCGGTTGGTCCACAGGGCGATGATTTTATTAACCCCTGCGCCAGTCGGATAAAAATGTGCAGCTACAGACTAAACCGGCCTGGTTGGCGCCGCATCTAATTATCACGGATCATTGCCAGCGTGTCAGCCTTGGCCGCACAACACTTTACCGTGACACGCCCTGGGTGAATTGGCTGAACTGCGGTTCAAAACTACCGGCGATTACGTTCGATTTCGCTTCGTATTTCCGGTGCAACGGCATAGCCCAATTCGACGGCCTTATCGCAGTGAATCACCGCCGGGGCGTATTCTCCTTTTTCGAGGTAGGCGATGGCGAGGTTGTTATGGGCCGGTGCGAATTCCGGCTGCAGTTCGATAACCTTAAGGTTGGTTTCGATGCTGTCATCGATCCGCCCTTTCATCAAGTAAGCATTGGCTAGAGTGGTTAACGCCTGCACAAATCGAAAATTAAAATAGGTCGCTCTCTCCAGAGCGGTAATCGCCTCGTCGATATTTCCCCGTTGCAGTTCGATAAATCCAATGTTTCCATACCCCTCGGAAAAACCGGGTCGCACCTTTACCGCCTGCCTGTTGTAAAACAGGCACTTCTCGAGGTCACCGCGCTGTAAACTGATTCCGCCCAGTTGCACGTATGCTTCCGCCAAATTGAAGCTGCACTCTATGGCCTTGTGAAATTCTTTCTCGGCCTCGTCATATTTCTTCTGCCCTGCCAGAGCCACCCCGAGGTTGTAATGCGATACGCCACAGTCGGGATTCGAAGCAATCGCTGCCCGCTGGTTGGCGATATATTCCTGAACATTCTTTGCCTGTGTCATCGATCGCTGATCTCCTTGTCATATAGGCGGATGTGAACCATACGTTGGTCGCCCCAACCCGTTCGTCCGCCATTCATTTAAAGAAATTATGTTTAGTATGGCAGATGCAGAAAGTCAATATATGCGAGCTGCCATCGAAGGCGATGGCCATGCTAACCCATTTTAATCAGTCGCATTTTCACTTGACAAGCACATACCTTTTCTCTACCGTATCGATTATCCTGACACGTATCACAGAAAAGGGGGAGACCATGCTGGAAGGAAGCTATACTGCCATCGTCACACCGTTCGACGGTGACGCGGTCGATTACGACGGTCTCAGAAAGCTGATTGATTTTCAGATTGCCAACGGCGTCAGCGGCGTTCTGGCCGTCGGTACCACCGGAGAAAGCCCGGTGTTAACCTGGCAGGAACACAACCTTGTCGTCGAAGCCGTTTCCAGTCACACGCGGAACAAATGCCGATGTATCGCCGGTACCGGCAGCAACAACACCCGCGAAGCGCTGACGGCAACCGAGCATGCCGTTAAGGCCGGCGTCGACGCTGTCCTTTTGGTGGATCCTTACTATAATGGTCCCAGCTCGCTGGAGATTCGCAGGGAATACGTTGCGCCGGTCGCCAAGGCCTTCCCGGATGTTCAGGTCATCCCCTATGTCATTCCCGGACGGACGGGTGCCCAACTTCTGCCGGAAGATCTGGCCTTGCTCAATAAGGCCTATCCGAATGTCGCCACCGTAAAAGAGGCTACCGGTAATCTCGAAAACATGAAGCGTACCCGTGCCTGCTGCGGACCCGACTTTACGATTCTTTCCGGTGACGACGGCATGACTTACGCCATGATGACCGATTCCCAGATCAAGGCTGTCGGGGTCATTTCCGTTGCCAGCAATGTTGCCCCCGGTGCTGTCGCCCGCATGGTACAACTGCTCCGGCAGGGAGAGGAAAATGAAGCCCGGCAGCTGTCCACTGCCCTGGAGCCCCTATTTGGATTGGTGACGGTTAAAACCACGGAAAAGACCCCTTTCGGTGACGTTGTCTGCCGAGCCCGCAACCCACTGGCCATCAAAGCCCTCATGACCATTCTGGGGATGCCGTCGGGCGGATGCCGCCGACCGTTGGGGAAAATGACCCGCAAGGGCATCGATACCGTCCTTGCAGCGGCGCGAACCATTCAGACACAGCATCCCGAAATATTTGCACCGGTGGAAGATTTTTTTGAGGTCAATATTTCAGAACGCCTGGAGAACCCGGCATTATGGAAAAATCTATGCTACAGAGAATACTAGCCTTTGGGCTTGAGGCCGCCACAAAATAAATGTCCCACCGGCAATTGCCGGTGGGACGCTTATTTTTTTAGATCGCTACCGAATCCGAGGCTCTGTGACGATATGAGCTGCAGGACATTTTCTGTCATTTACGGAGCGGTAAATGCAGAGACCGCAGCGCAAACGCAAGTACAAGAGCAGTTATGGGTTGCTATGATCTTTTATTCTGGCGCTTTTCAGCTTCCTCGGTATCGACCTGAAAATCCCCCTTTTTGAACAGCAGCCATTTCAACCATTTCAATCCGAATTTCAGCCGCTCGACCTCATCTTCGCGGATGGCATTCTGTGTCTGGGAATCGACCCTGTAGAGGGATAGAAAAGAACTTTCAAAAATAAATGTCCCGAACGTGTCGATGTCATAACTGACCATGAAAAACATCTTCTTGGTCTGCTCGGTCAGTTTCACGTTCGGCGGAAAGGATCGTTTCCGGACCACCAGATCGGTCCATTCGGCGTTTACCTCGTCACGGATATCGACCCCCTGGTCTTCTCTCCATTCACGGACAGTCCAGACCTGTTCTTCATCGAATCCGAGACAGTGGGGTTCATTGACAAAAAAATAGAAACCGGATTTATCTGCACCATCCTGGTAACTCAGTGACGCAACGCCCAGCGGATAATACCGGCAAGCTGATGGACGGTCTTCATAGATCATGCACCCGTCATCCCTGACAAACGGGCAAGATTGCTGATCGTCATCCAAAAGCTTGAGTGTCACCACCGGCAGGTCCGTTTTTTCGAGGAGCTGAAGTTCGGTGTAAATCGCTAAAAACTGGTCCGATGGCAGCTGTAAGTGGTTTTTGAGACGAATGATGTCGTAGGGAGTCAGGACAATATTGATGCCACGACAGCACTTGGTGAAACAGGCGACATCTTTATGACACTTAAATTTAAAACGATTGTCAAGGCTGAGACGAACCGGTTCGATTCCGGCTTTGTCTTCTATATTTTCCATCTTTGGCCTTTCTCTCGAAATGTTGGTGCATTCATTAAAGGAATCATATGTCGGGGGACATTATCCGAGGCCTGGCGCCATGTCAACCTTGGGCGACAGGTTGAGAGGGAAGACTTTTTCGCAAGAATGACACCATGTGCGCGAATCGTCGATCCGTAGCTTATACGAGCAAAATAGGTCTTGATTTAAACTCTAAATCTACTATATCGCTTGATAATATCGACACTCATTTGAAACCCGAAACCCTCGGATACGATACGTATAATAATCATTCAACACAAGAATCCCCTGACGCCCACAAGAGGTCAACCCCAAGGAGGAAAAAAATGCAAGTGACCATCGAAAAGGCCGGCCAACTGAAACCAAAACCGGATGACAACAAACTCGGATTTGGTTCATTCTTCACGGATCACATGTTCAATATGGACTATGCGCCAGACAAGGGTTGGCACAACCCGCGTATCGAACCTTACGGTCCGATCGAACTGGATCCGGCGACGATGGTGCTGCATTACGGGCAGGGCATTTTTGAAGGCCTAAAAGCCTACCGGACCGAAGCCGGTGGCATACAGCTCTTTCGCCCGCGGGACAATATCAAACGCCTTAACCGATCCGCCCGGCGCCTTTGCATCCCCGAAGTCGATGAAGATTTTCTGCTGAGCGCATTGAAGCAATTCATTTCTATTGAAAAGGACTGGGTACCGCATGCCCCGGAAACCTCACTCTACATTCGGCCAGCCATTATAGCCACCGATCCCTTCCTGGGCGTAAGGGCCTCCAACACGTACCGTCTTTTTATCATTTTTTCTCCAGTGGGTGCTTACTATCCCGAAGGTTTCAACCCGATAAAAATATGGGTGACCAAAAAATACGTGCGCGCCGTGCGGGGCGGTGTCGGCGAAGCGAAAACGCTCGGCAACTACGCCGCCAGCCTTCTGGCCGGAAATGAAGCCCATAAGGAAGGTTACACACAGGTTCTATGGTTGGACGGTGTCGAGCAAAAGTACCTTGAAGAAGTCGGCTCCATGAATATTTTTTTTGTCATTGACGGAGAGATCGTTACCCCGGCGCTCAACGGCAGCATACTTCCGGGTATCACCAGGGATTCGGTTATCAAATTGGCCCAGCACTGGAACATGCCTGTCTCCGAGAAGTTGCTCAGTATCGACGAACTTCTTAAAGCCAACAAAGACGGAAAACTGAACGAAATCTTCGGTTCCGGAACCGCCGCCGTTATTTCTCCGGTGGGTGAAATAAAGTACGGCGATCAAATATACCAAATGGGTGACGGGGTGGTCGGTCCGATGGCCAACAAGTTCTATAATTCCATCACTGATATACAGTATGGGCGGGTCGCGGATCCCATGGGCTGGATAGAAACGGTGCTCTGAGAAGATCCGTCTGCCGCTGGCCTTAAAGATTGATGAAAGATATCGACAATAAATGAAAACTTTACAGGATATGAAGTATTTGCCCGCTTTTGATGCCAAAATGATAAAGGCCGAACTGCCGCCGGAGGTGGTCGAGACATTTCGGTATTATTACCGCAAGGTGGCTATCGGTGAAACCGGTTTGATTTACAACAGCGACATCGAACCGGTGGCAACCGGTGCCATCGAATCCTCTGAAAACCTCAAACATTTCAGATCCCTGGGAGAAAAGAAATTTAAGAATTCCGTCCGCATTACTCTAAACGGCGGGCTGGGCACCAGCATGGGGTTGACCGGGGCAAAAAGCCTTCTGAAAGTCAAAGACGACAAGTCATTTCTTGAAATTATCGCTCAACAAACCCGCCAACAGGGTGTCAAGCTGGCTTTGATGAACAGCTTCAACACGCACGCTGATACCCTTGCGGCGCTGAAACGTTTCGATCCTGCCGCCGCCACGCTTACATTTCTGCAGCACAAGTTTCCCAAAATTCTGCAGGACGATCTGGCTCCGGCCGAATGGCCGCAGAACCCGGCACTTGAATGGAATCCGCCAGGTCATGGCGATGTTTATACCGCTCTGTATACATCCGGGTTGATGCAACAGTTATTGAACGACGGGGTAACCTACGCGTTTATATCTAATTCGGATAACCTCGGGGCCGACATGGATCCAGCTCTGCTGGGCTTCTTTGTCGAATACAACTTCCCATTCATGATGGAGGTTGCCGAAAAAACAACCGCTGACGTTAAGGGGGGGCACCTGGCCCGGCAAAAAAACGGCCGGCTTATCCTGAGAGAAATCGCCCAGTGCCCCGAGGAAGAATTACCGGTCTGCATGGATATAAAACGCTACTGTTTTTTCAACACCAACAACATCTGGGTCAATTTAGCGTTTTTAAAAGACCTGTTTAAAAGAGAAAAAGCCATCCATCTCCCGATGATCCTCAACCCGAAAACACTTGATCCACGGGACGGTTCCAGCCCCAGGGTCTTTCAGGTTGAAACCGCAATGGGCGCGGCAATATCTCTGTTCGAAGGTGCTGCAGCAGTCAAAGTGCCTCGCTCACGGTTCCTGCCGGTAAAAAAATGCAACGACCTTATGGCCGTAAGATCGGATTGTTTTGAATTCGTTCAAAACGGTGCCAGCCTCCGGATCAACCCGGATCGTTTTAAGAAAGGGCGACCAGACACGGTCGAGATACATCTTGACCCCAGATTTTACGGTAAAATCGATCTCTTTGAAAACCGCTTCAATGATGGCGTGCCATCTCTTGTCGACTGTGATTCCTTGACCATTGAAGGTGATGTACGCTTCGAAGCCGACGTCACCATTTCCGGTCGCATCCACATCATAAACAGACAGAACACTCAGGCGGTTATAACACGCGGCACCGTCATCGATCAGGACATCAATTTTTAAGGTGTGCTTTGACGTTGCGCGCTCTGCCGATTTAAACGTTTTTTTCTCCAGCCGTTAAAACAAGTAAATCTCAACAGGAAACGAACTGGCCATGACCGTAAACGACTGGCTCGACCAGAAACCGGATCCCGGTTCCCATTTCTTGAAATTCCGAGGAGATACACTGACATTTATCCTGACCCTGGATCGGCCGCATCGGGGAAAGGCCTGGCTGAGAACCAACATCGGATCGGCATCGACCACCCGCCAGGAAATAATCCGTAACGTCCACCGCGAAGAGGCCCCTCTGGGACGTGACTGGTTCGACCTGCCCATGGTCAGGGTAACCCCAAAGCAGTTTCGCATCACCCTACCGTTATGCGAGATCGGACATTTTGAAGCCAAAAGCTTTTTTCTGGGTGAAAGCGCCGACGAGCCGGCCTGGCCCCCAGGATACAATACCACGGTCAACGTAGAGCCCGCGGGCACCTGCTGCGCAAACATCATCTATAACGCATTTGTGCGGCAGTTCGGGCCCAACATATCCGGTGCGTTCCAATCACCGCTTAACCCACCGGAAATCGCCGCCTTGGATCAGGCCGGTTTTGCCGTAATTCCCCCTTCCGGGACCTTTCGGGATCTGATCAAAAAGTTGGACTTTATCATCGGTGAACTCGGGTGCCGGTTTCTGCAACTCTTACCCATTCATCCTACACCCACCACCTACGGGCGTATGGGACGTTTCGGAAGCCCCTATGCCGCTTTGAGCTTTACCGCTGTTGACCCGGCTTTGGCCGAATTTGATCCAGCGGCAACGCCGTTGGAGCAATTCGTAGAATTGGTTGATGCGGTCCATGCGCGATATGCAAAAATCCTTATAGACATCGCTATCAATCATACCGGTTGGGCGGCGAGTTTGCACGAATCCCATCCGGAATGGCTGGTGAGGGACGATTCCGGCCAGATAGAGGTTCCCGGTGCCTGGGGTGTCCGCTGGGAAGATCTGACCAAACTCGACTATTCCCAAAAAGATCTCTGGGTGTACATGGCCGAGGTTTTCTTGACGTGGTGCCGCCGGGGGGTCGACGGCTTCCGCTGCGATGCCGGCTACATGATTCCGGTGGATGCCTGGATCTATATTATTGCCCGGATACGGTCACAGTTTCCGGACACGATTTTTTTGCTCGAGGGATTAGGCGGCAAACTTTCGGTCACCCGGGACCTTCTCAATCGGGCTGGATTCAATTGGGCGTATTCCGAACTCTTTCAAAATTATGACCGTGGTCAGATTGAACATTTTCTGCCTGGCGTTGATGAAATTTCAAACCATGACGGGATCATGGTTCATTTTTCAGAAACCCATGACAATTTACGTCTGGCAGCCCGATCACAGGCTTATGCCCGCATGCGAACAGCTTTCAGCGCGCTGTTTTCCCACCAAGGCGCATTCGGCTTCGCCAACGGTGTGGAATGGTTCGCAACCGAAAAAATCGATGTCCACAATGCCGCTTCCCTGAACTGGGGCGCAGCCATCAACCAGGTCGAGGATATCCGCCGCCTGAGTGCCCTGCTGTATGACCATCCGGCTTTCAGTGACGGTTGTAATAACACGCTGGTCCAGAACGGCGACGGCAACTATCTGGTCCTGTTGCGATTCCACCGGGCATCCGGTAAAAAACTGGTCATTCTCGTCAACCTTGACGATCAGAAGGTGGTTTCAGCCACCTGGAACGCTGAAGCAACCGGCATGACGGATCCGCAGTTCCTAAACCTTTTGACCGGGCAACGGATAACGGCTTCCATTTCGGATAACCGGTTCATCCTGACTCTGGGTCCGGGGGAGGTTGTGTGTCTTTCACAAGATGAGAGCGATCTGGAGCGGGTCAACCGGGCGGTCCATCGTTTTGGGCAACAACCCGAGCGGGTGTTATGGCAGCGATGTCGCGCCAAAGCCCTGGAAGTGTTTATATTTTATAATAAAATCGGCGATATGGGATCATTCGACCCGGATTCAATGGCCCGTCAACTTCGCCGGGACCCAAAGGATTACTGTCGTCAAATCAATCCGTCCGGCGGAGAATCGAAGGTCATCAGTTGGCGCTGGCCGCAGGATCAGTCTCGTGAGGTCATGATACCGCCGGGACACTTTCTGCTGGTCCATGTTGATGCCCCTTTTCGGTCAGAAATATTAGACAAAGATGTCACTCACCGATGGGAAGAATGCCTGCCAAGAGAAAATGGGGCTTATTTTGCCCTCTTCAGCCCCCCCTCACCATCGCGTAAAAAACGTTCTCTGACGTTAAAAATCAGCATGTTCGACCGTGAAGGTACCCGGCACATCAAAGCCCCTTTGCTCTTATTGTCCAGACCCGAAAACGTGAAGGTGAAACGAATATTCAGTCGGCCGGATTTGTTGAAGAGGTCGTATCTATTTCTGGGTACCAATGGTCGCGGGGGTATGCTGCGGGCGGGCATTCGTTGGGGGGAACTCAAAAGCCGGTATGACGCTTTGCTCGCAGCCAACCCGAGCCAGAACATTCCGGAAGACCGCCGAATTTTGTTCACCCGCTGCCGGGGTTGGCTGGTTTACCAAGGGTACTCGCAGGAAATCGGTAACGATTGTCTGATCGCCTTTCACTATGGTTTTGGGGGGGCGGGATATTGGCAGTTTCAAATCCCGACAGGTCAAGGGGAATCGGTTGGGTTGAACATCACCGTTGCGATGATTCCGGAAAAAAACGCCGTGCGATTGTCCTTTCATCGACGGCCGGCTGGTGCGGCACCGCGCCGTTTGGCAGACCATCAGCCGGTTCAGCTGATTCTCCGTCCGGATATTGATATGCGCAGTTTTCATGATACCACCAAAGCCTATTTGGGACCGGAAAAACTCTGGCCCTCATCCATACAGCTTCAATCAGATGGGTTCGTGTTCGCTCCGGAAGGTGAGATGGCACTGAAAATGGCGCTTCACACAGCAAAATTCGTATCGGAGCCCGAATGGTACTACATGGTCAACCGGCCCTTGGAATCTGAGCGTGGCCTGGATCCAAGTTCGGATCTGTTCAGCCCCGGTTATTTCTCGGTCGATCTTGTCGGCGGGCGGACGGAGACCTTGGCAGCCGGTGTTCTCGAAGATATTGAAATTAATGACACCATCGATGAAGCCGCAAAGAGCATTGTCGTCAGGAATCGAAAGGGTCGTTATTCGGACCCACCCAGCATGTCAAAGAGCATAACGCCGATCGAGGCTCTCAAGTTGACTCTGGATCAATACATTGTCCGGCGCGGAACACTGAAATCGGTTATAGCGGGATATCCGTGGTTTCTCGACTGGGGCCGGGATTCACTTATCGTTGTACGGGGAATGATCGCTGCCGGTCGCAAGAAGGAGGCCCGGGCCGTGCTGAAGCTGTTCGGCCAATTCGAAAGAGACGGTACTATTCCGAATATGATCCATGGCAATAATGCCGGAAACCGCGATACGTCTGATGCGCCCCTTTGGTTTTTCGTGGCCTGTCAGGACATGGTGGCTGCCGACGGAAGTGAGGAATTTCTGGAGACCGTTTGGGGTGGACGCAGGATTCGCGACATCCTTCATTCTATTGCCCACGCACTGATGAAGGGGACTCCCAATGGTATTCGAATGGATCCGACTTCGGGATTGCTTTTCAGCCCGGCCCACTTTACGTGGATGGACACCAGTTATCCCGCCGGCACCCCCCGTGAAGGCTATCCGATTGAAATCCAGGCCCTGTGGTATCGGGCGCTGGCGTTTCTTGCCCGGATAAACACCGATAACACTAAGCTTTGGCATGAACGCGCCTTGCAGGTTCGAGCCTCAATCAAAGATCTCTTTTTCATGGTCGAAAAAGGCTACTTATCTGATTGCCTCCACGCACCTGCCGGTACACCGGCAGTTTCCGCCCAAACGGATGACGCCCTGCGGCCCAATCAACTGTTGGTGATGACTCTAAACGCTATCGAAGATGAGATGATTGCCTCTTCGGTTCTGGCGGCTTGCGAAGAGCTGCTTGTGCCTGGAGCCATCAGAAGCCTTGCCGATCGAGAAGTTGCCTATCCTCTTGCGATAATCCACAACGGTCAACCCGTCAATACCCCCCACCACCCCTACCAAGGCCGCTACGAAGGGGATGAAGACACCCGTAGAAAACCAGCCTATCACAACGGAACCGCCTGGACCTGGCTGTTTCCCTCTTTCTGTGAGGCCTGGTTCGGGTTATATGGGGAAGCGGGGCGCCAGACCGCATTGGCCTGGCTTGGAAGCAGCTTTCAATTGATCAACCGGGACTGTATCGGCCATGTGCCGGAAATCCTGGATGGCGACTATCCCCATACCCAACGGGGATGCGATGCACAAGCTTGGGGGGCAAGCGAGCTGCTGCGAGTCTGGTCGCTCCTGAACACAACACCGCCCACCAAAACCGGCGGCCGGCGCCATGGCTGATCGGCGATAGAAGCTCAATCCGTTTTCATGTCGTCCCCAATGGCAGAATATCGCAACGCAGGTCAAAGAGATGCCCCGACACTTAAAATGCTTGGTCCGGTCATCGGAAGCGTCGCAAGGATATCCTTATGGTCGTTTAAAAACGATTCTTTACTTTCCTCAAAAGGAATGCAATGATGCCGGTTTTTGCGCAATAACGCCGAAGGCGTCAGCATTGCCTTTAATTCAACACGATTCACGTATGAACAATGAGGATGTGCGGTTATGAACCATTTTCAAACATACCAAGTGTTTCCGAATACACCTAAACCCCTTCTGTTTTTGGAAACCCTCGCCCGCAACATGTGGTGGTCCTGGAATCTGGATGCCATCGAACTTTTCCGGAGGATCGATCCCCGCCTCTGGGAAGATTCAGGCTTGAATCCGATCGTTTTTTCGACGATGATCCGCCAGAACCGGCTTGAAAGCCTGGCAAAAGACGACAGCTTCTTGGCCCACATGGAGCGTGTCAAACGAAAGTTTGAAAACCAGATATTAAAGTCCGTGGACGGCCCGCAAACCATTTATGGCAAAGACGATATCATCGCCTATTTTTCCATGGAATTCGGTATTCATGAAAGTTTGCCGTTATTTGCCGGTGGACTGGGCGTACTCTCGGGCGATCATCTCAAAGCCTCTTCAGACCTGGGACTGCCCATGGTTGGTGTCGGACTTCTCTATCGACAGGGGTATTTCCACCAGTTTCTCGACCCGTCAGGATGGCAACAAGAAGAATATCCCGAAAGTGATCTGTACCATCTCCCGGTACAACGGGCCAAGGACCCATCGGGAAATGACGTGACGGTGACTGTTCAGGGGCCAACCGGTCCCATTTATGCCAATGTCTGGTTGCTCATGGTTGGGCGGATCCCCTTGTATCTGTTGGACACGAACACCCCGGAAAACCCGCCGGCAGTTCGGGAAATCACCTCCCGGCTTTACGGCGGAGACCAAAAGCTCCGACTGAGCCAGGAAATTCTACTGGGCATTGGCGGCATGCGGGCATTAACCTCGCTGGGTATCGAACCAAGCGTCTGTCATATGAATGAAGGCCACTGTGCCTTTGCTGGACTGGAACGTTTGGCAACCGTCATTAAAAACCATAACATCGATCTGAAGACCGCTCTGGAGATTGTGCCCCGATCAACGGTTTTCACCACACATACACCCGTGGCGGCCGGTCACGATGAATTTCCGATCGACAGCGTACGACCGTATCTAACGCCGTATGAGGAAAAACTGGGGGCTACCATCAGAGAAATTCTCTCCTGGGGCCAGGCCCCTGGATCGGGAACTGAAAGTCCGATCTCCATGTTCGTTCTGGGAATACGACTGTCGCAGTATTGCAACGGGGTCAGCCGGCTGCACGGTGCCGTGGCACGGCGTATGTGGGCCCATGTTTGGCCGGGAAGACCTGAGGACGAGGTGCCGATCATTCATATTACCAACGGCGTCCACATACCATCCTGGATATCGGTTGAAAACGCGCTTCTTTTTGAACGGTATCTCGGACCGGATTGGTATCTGCACACGTGGAACACGGATATGTCTGATCGCATCGACGAAATTTACGATGAAGAGTTGTGGCGATCTCATGAAATGGCCCGCTCGCGCCTGATCCGAGCCTGTCGCAGCTTGATGGTCAAACAATACGCGCGGCGCAATGCACCGCGCTCGATGATGGAAACAGCCGAATCGGTTTTAGACCAGGAAGTGCTGACCATCGGATTTGCCCGTCGCTTTGCCACTTATAAAAGGGCGACCCTGCTGTTACAGGACCCCAACCGCTTTGAAAGCCTCCTCACCTCCTCCACCCAGCCGGTACAAATTATATTTGCAGGCAAAGCGCACCCGAATGACAATGAAGGAAAAGAGCTGATCAAGCGTCTGGTCGAATTCGCACGACGTCCAACCGTGCGGAATCGGGTGGTTTTCATCGAAGATTACGACATCCATCTCGCCCGGCATCTTATTCAGGGTGTGGATGTCTGGCTGAACAACCCGCGCCGGCCGATGGAGGCCTGCGGCACATCCGGGATGAAGGCCGCCGCCAACGGCGTTCTCAACCTGAGCATTCTGGACGGTTGGTGGTGCGAAGGCTTCGGCGAGGATCGGGGTTGGCGGATCGGCAACGGCGAAGAATACGATGATCATCTCTACCAGGATGCCGTTGAAAGCCAAGCCCTGTATAATATTCTGGAAAACGACGTGATTCCCTGTTTCTACGAAAAAAAGAACGGGGATGCTCCGGTACGCTGGATTCAGATGATGAAAGCGTCGATGAAAATGGCCATGCAAGACTTCTGTGCCCAGTGTATGGTCAGGCGCTATGAGGACACATTTTACGTCGAAGCCTCCAAACAGTACCTTGACCTCCTGCAGAACTCGGCCGAGACCGCCAAAAATATCTACCGGCAACGCGAACGTCTGAATAAATTGTGGAAGGACATCAGGGTGCAGCCGCCAGAGAGGGACGAAACCGGACCCTTCAGGGTTGGCGACACCATCAAGGTTTCTGCGGTTGTAGAACTCGGAGAACTTCGTCCGGAAGAAGTCGATGTCGAGTTGTATTATGGAAGCATGAAATCTGTCGATACCCTTACCACCAGCAGGACCAAAATGATGGACGTGGACGAAGAAAGAGGTAATGGATTCTATCGTTACGCGTGTTCGGTTACCTGTGACACAGCAGGAAGATACGGCTTCACGGCCAGGGTGACCCCCCGGGGTGACCAGCGGATCAAATTTTTACCCGGGTTGTTGTCTTGGGCATCGGGTTGATTTTCGCAACGAGTGCAACCGCCGGTAATGAAATTGTTTTATTTTATCAGTTCAGCCCAGAGCTGAAGAAAGGATCATGCTGATGGACCAGTCGGCACCGTCCAACCCGCGGGTTCTCGTCGTCACACCTGAAGTCACCTACCTACCGGATCGCATGGGGAGTCTGGCCAACTACTTTACGGCCAAATCCGGCGGCCTGGCAGACGTATCGGCAGCTTTAATCAACGCTTTGACCGACCAAGGGGTGGACGTCCACGTTGCCATTCCAAATTACCGCACGATATTCAGCGACCGCGTCACACCTTTTCTTAAAAGAGAGTTGCGCAAGATCCGTCGCAAAATGAGCGAGGAACGGATCCACCTGGCGGAAGATCGGGCTTTTTTCTATCTGAATCGCGTCTACTCCGCCTACGGCGCAGAGAACATCAAACTGGCGTTGGCGTTCCAGCGGGAGGTCATGAATTATATCGTTCCGCGTGTTGAACCGGATTTGATTCACTGCAACGATTGGATGACCGGGCTGGTTCCCGCCATGGCCCGGAAAATGGGAATTCCTTGTCTCTTTACCCTCCACAACCTTTACTCAGTCAAGACCACCCTGGCGCAAATCGAAGACAGAGGGATCGACGGGGCGTTTTTCTGGCAAAACCTATTCTTCGAAAATATGGCCACCGGTTATGAATCCACACGAGAATCCAACCCGGTAGACCTGCTCACCAGCGGCGTCTTCGCCGCCCATTTCATCAATACGGTCAGCCCGAGTTTTTTGAAAGAAATCATCGAAGGCCGTCACGCTTTCGTCCAGCCACGATTACGGCAGGAAATCATCAACAAGTATGACGCCGGTTGTGCCGCCGGTATCCTCAACGCACCGGATCCCGTCTTTGATCCGAACACCGACCAGGATCTGAAGTGCGCCTACGGTGCCGAAACCCACATTGAGGGAAAAATTGAAAACAAGCGTTTCCTGCAACGTAACCTCGGTTTGGTCGTCGATCCGGAAGCGCCCTTGTTTTTTTGGCCTTCGCGTCTGGATCCCGTCCAGAAAGGCTGTCAATTACTCGCGGAAATTTTCTACCATTTGATTTCAACCTATTGGCGGCAGAACCTGCAAATCGTATTTGTGGCTGATGGTCCCTTCCAGGGTGTGTTTCAGAACATCGTCAACCAGCACCAGTTTCAAAATCGCGTGGCGATCTGTGACTTCAATGAACAACTGGAACATCTTTCTTATGGCGCGTCCGATTTCATCCTCATGCCCTCCCTCTATGAGCCCTGCGGCCTTCCGCAGATGATCGCACCGCTATACGGGTCGTTGCCGGTGGCCCTTGACACAGGTGGCATCCACGATACCATCACCCATATGGATGTCGAGGGAAACGGTGGCAATGGATTTCTCTTCAACGTGTTCGATTCGAACGGTCTCATGTGGGCCATACATGAAGCTATGAAATTCTACGCGTTACCCCAGGACGTAAAAGCACGACAAATCTCCCGCGTGATGAAAGCCAGTGCAACTGAATTTACCCATGAGAATACGGCTCGCGCTTATACCAATCTGTATGAAAAAATGCTCAAAAGACCATTAATCGGCGCGACGAAACCTTCTGCACCCGCAGAAACTTGACCTCCCAAGGTCGTTGATAAACGGGCATCACCCTTGACTCTCCATCACAATACCGGACACAGATATGAAGACCATTGAAACGCTTGTGCAACGTTTAATCGAAAGAGATCCACTTCTCCTCCCTTTCTCCGCCCGTTTGCACCGGCGACTGGAGCGTATCGATGAATTCGCGTCTCGTTTGACGGACAACAAAAACAACCTGGCTGATTTTGCCAGCGGTCATGAGTATTTCGGTTTACATTTCCGCAACAGTGAGTGGGTGTTCCGCGAGTGGGCCCCGAACGCCGAGGCGGTTTTCCTGGTTGGAGACATGTCGGACTGGAAGGAGAGAAAGACTTTTGCGCTCGACAAAATCGATCCGGACGGCGTCTGGGAAATACGGCTGCCTGCGGACAAACTCACCCACCGAGACCTTTACCGGTTGCGGATCCACTGGCCGGGCGGATCTGGTGACCGGATTCCCGCATATGCCCGCCGGGTGGTCCAGGACCCGGACACCTTGATCTTCAGTGCCCAGGTGTGGCGCCCGTCAGTCCCACATCGATGGAAACATAACGCCTACCAACGCCCAGATGCACCGCCACTAATTTATGAAGCGCACGTGGGTATGGCCCAGGCAGAAGAAAGAGTCGGTAGCTTCAGAGAATTTACCCTCGCCATCCTGCCGCGTATTGCAGCGGCAGGCTACAATACGCTGCAATTGATGGCGATCCAGGAACACCCCTATTACGGCTCTTTTGGCTATCAGGTTTCGAGTTTTTTCGCGCCTTCCTCCCGTTTCGGTTCACCCGATGAGTTGAAGATCCTTGTCGATACCGCCCATGGTTATGGCTTGACGGTTACCATGGATCTCATCCACTCCCATGCCGTATCCAACGAGGTTGAAGGGCTGAGCCGCTTTGACGGAACCTTATACCAATATTTTCATGCCGGAGAACGGGGGCAACACTCGGCTTGGGACTCGCGCTGTTTTGACTACGCCAAGCCCCAAGTGCTGCATTTTTTATTGTCAAACTGCCGTTACTGGTTAGATGAATTTCAGTTTGACGGCTTCCGTTTCGATGGCATCACCAGTATGATCTATCACCACCACGGCCTCAACACAGCTTTCACGACATATAGCGATTACTTTGATCAATCGGTGGACGAAGACGCGCTCACCTATCTGGGATTAGCCAACCGTCTGATCCACACCCTGCGGCCGGATGCCATTACCATCGCCGAAGACGTGAGTGGTTTGCCGGGTTTGGCGTTTCCTCAATCCAAAGGGGGCATCGGGTTTGACTACCGCTTCGCCATGGGTATTCCGGATTATTGGATCCGCCTGATTAAAGATACCAAAGATGAAGACTGGCCGATAGGGCAACTCTGGTTTGAACTGAACAATCGCAGAGCTGATGAAAAGACCATCAGCTATGCCGAATCCCATGACCAGGCTCTGGTGGGGGATCAGTCAATTATATTCCGCTTGATCGGCGCCGAAATGTATGTGCATATGCAGGTTTCTGACACTAATCTGCATGTGGCCCGGGGGGTGGCACTCCACAAAATCATCCGTCTGGTCACCATGGCCACGGCGGGCTCCGGATATCTGAATTTCATGGGAAACGAATTCGGTCACCCGGAATGGATCGATTTTCCACGGCAGGGCAACAACTGGTCTTATCGCTACGCCCGTCGACAGTGGAATCTAGTTGACGACGTCAATCTTAAATATCACCAACTGGCCGCCTTCGACCGACAGATGATCGCACTGGCTCAAGGGTTTGAGATATTTAATTCCGCCTGGCCGCAATTATTGCACGAACACACCGGGGACAAGATCCTCGCGATGGAACGCCAGGGGCTCATATTCGCCTTCAACTTTCATCCCGATCGATCCTTTACCGATTATAAAATCAATGCGCCCGCCGGAAAATATCGTCTGGTTCTGGACAGCGATGACGTCAAATTTGGCGGTCACGGTCGGTTGGTGTCGGAGCAAATACACTATACCTCCACCGAAAACGGGACCGGTAAGAGAGAACGGCTCAGCCTCTATCTGCCCAACAGAACCGGATTCGTCCTTCAACCGATTGATTGATTTTTGGGGAAGAATAAAAAAAGAGTGATGCTTTTCAGGGGTTGACCCGTCTTTTTCAGTACTTGAAGGAATAGAAAAACTTCAGTACCCGCTCGACGTAAGCCACTGTTTCTTTATATGGCGGGATTGTGTTGTTGTAACGCTCCACCGCTGTCGGACCGGCATTGTATGCTGCCAGCGACAGGGGCAGTTGACCGTCGAAACGATCGAGCATTGCCCGGAAATATCGGGTTCCCCCCAGAATATTTTCCTTTGGGTCAAAGGGATCGCTAATATTCATGGCCCGGATGTTCTCGGGCATGAGCTGCATTAGGCCTAAAGCGCCTTTTTTAGATACCGCGCGCGGGTTGAAATCCGATTCGGCTTTTATTATTGCCTTGAGCAAAGGATAGGAGACCCCATACATTTCAGAGGCTTTTCGAATGTGGCTGTCGAAGCTTTTGGGAGAATAAACCTGTGAAGAGAATACTTTTTTCTCTTTGATGTAGAGGTGGTAATCATCTTCAGAAGAGGTTGGCGCATTGGTAAAATGAACGATGCCATTCTGATCGACACACATATAAATATCAGCATGGAGGGGCAAAGATGTAAAACCGAGCGACAATACAGCGACCACCACCCCCGTGAAAATAAGTTTCACCCTCATCCCCCGATCATAACGCGGACAATTTTCGGCACATTTGCATGTCAATACGCAGTTCCTGCCGGCAGAAATGCGTCTTTCTTTTTAATTGCAGTTAAATGAAAGCTGTTTTCAATCCATATATGATACACGTTTTACCCAGCCGACTCAAGTGAATTTGAAGTAAAACAACCGTAACGATACGGTAAAACAGTCTGAATCATTGATTCGTCTCTGGCGTATGCCATTTTCGGCCATCGACCTTCATTTTTCGCGCGTCGCTTTCGATCAGTTGATAGTTGAATAATATTCACAAATAATCGGGTTAGAACAACTTGAGTTGAACCTGCCTGGCGGCACCCGCTTTTTTGGTCGTTGAAGTCCGTCGGTGCGGTGTTTCGTGGGTTATCAACCGGCGTTCAATATCATCGATGAACGGTGACGGTCGCCGCTGCCGATAGCGTCCAAATATTCGCCTTTTACGGGCATAGGTGAGATAAAGCCGCTCCTTTGCCCTTGTCATGGCCACATAAAACAACCGCCTTTCTTCTGCCATATTTATAAATTGACCGTCCTTTGGTTTGAGCGGAATCAGGTCGGCCTCACAACCTGTGATAAAAACAACCGGAAACTCGAGACCTTTGGCAGCGTGCATCGTCATTAAAGCGACTTTCTGAGACCTTTCATCATAAAGGTCCGTGTCGGCCTGAAGGTCCACTCTGTCAAAAAAATCGGATGGCCCTTGGGCCCCATCGCCGGCCAATTCTATCAACTGCCTGTATTCCTCGACCACTTCCGGGTGTTTGTCGATGAATACACCCGGCAAGCGGTCGAAAAGAAGTTTGAGTTTGTGCCGGATCTCGTGATCCTTGAGAAGGTCGCCGAGCGCTTGAATCTGCCTGGAAAAATCTACCAGACAGGTCTGGTCCTTGGTTTTGATGGTCTTCAGCGGTATTCTCTCCACCCGATACAGAGCCTCCGCCAGATCGATACGGAGTTGAATCGCCCATTCAATGAAGCGATCGAGAGTGGGTCGGTTCACACGTAGGCCCAGACCGGACACCAGGCGTTCCAGATCAATATAGGATCCGACCCCTTCGATCACCTTTAACCAAGATATCAGCAAAACAGCACCCAACCGGAGCTCCTTGCTGGCAATCTGACAGGGGATGCCGGCCTTCTGTATGACCTCGGCGATGGATTCCCCCTGGGCTCGGGTTCGGTAGAAAATGGCAAAATCTGAAAAACCATAAGACCGTCGGGGATTAATCCCATCCACATTTCCAAAATCAAGGGAATGGAATGCAATCCCCCCGATCAATCGTTCAATTCTTTTTCCCACGGCGACCGCTTCGGCCCGATCCGAGCGTGTTTCGAGGATACATACGGTCTTTTTTCCATCAATGCCCGAATGGACACGGGTTGTGTCGTCGTGCGCGCTGTCATCGGCTTCATCAATAGATATCAACTGGTTAGCGGCATCTAATATGGTTTGTGTGGAACGGTAGTTACGCGTGAGCCGCGTAATGCTTGCCCCGGGATAACTGGCGAGAAAGCGGTTGAAGTATCGGATATCCGATCCCCTAAACCCGTATATTGACTGGTCTGGATCACCGATAACAAAAAGTTTCCGGCCCGATGGAGACAGTTGACGTAAAAGACGGTCCTGTCCGAAATTCAGATCCTGATATTCATCGACCAGAATGTGATCGTAGCGTTGCCGATATGTCGCGCATGTATCCGGATCGGATTCGAGCCTCCGGACAACCCGATAAATAAGATCTTCGTAATCGCATCGGTTCTGAAGCGAAAGAAGCGCTTGGTAGTTCCGGTATACGGCTGCGACGGTCCGCGTCAGCGGAGAATTGTCCCCTTTACGGCAGATTTCCTCCGGAGAAACCAGATTCTGTTTAGCCGCCGCCACGGCTGCGACGATCTCCCTCACCGGACGATTGATGGGACCACCTTCTTTAAGGGCCATCTTTAGCGCCCTGTCCATCCATTGGCTTTTTTCGACATCATCTACAATTGTGGGATTCGATTCATCACGTATTTCTCTCTGCAGGCTGGCGCAAAAAGCGTGAAAGGTTGCCACTGTCGGAAGGGTCACTGCTGCCTCTAAAATTTTTTTCAACCTTCGCCGCATTTCTTCAGCAGCCTTGTTGGTAAATGTGACCGCCAGTATCCTTTCAGGTGGAACCTGCCTCTGGAAAATCAGGAAAGCAATTCTTCGCGTGAGGGTGAGGGTTTTACCCGTTCCGGGTCCTGCAACAATAATGGCCGGCCCTTTATCGATCGCGACGGCGCGCTGCTGTTCCGGGTTTAGGTTTTCCAACGTGGCGTTGATGAGTTTTTGATTTAATTCAACTTTCGGATAACTATTGGAGGCTTTGACCTTATCCTCCTCGACTACTGTAGCGGCCGGTTTAATTTTCCAATCTTTTTTTTCGAGAACACTTTTTGAGGCCGTTCTGCCGGAGGTGAGCGGAAATTCCGAGGAACGGCCCGTGGTAAAGAGGGATGACTGCCCCAGCATTTGCGCCCGTTCGCCGGGTTCAAATAGTTTAATCCTGCCGAAAACACCATCATAGCCGGGAGAAAGGTCAAGACGGCCGTGCCGCATTCTTTTTATCGCTTCTCCCAGCAGTGGGACACCGCCGGTCTCGAGCTCCTGAATGTCTCTATCCATCAAGATGTCGAATTCGGGTCCGAATCGATTCAATAAATGGTTGTAAGATTTCAATACCCGTTTGGTTTCCGGACCAAACCCTAGTATTTCAGACAGAACCTCAGTCAACGGAATAAGGCTGTAGAAGGCCGGACGACGGACCGGACGGTAATTTTCCGGCCGATCCGCCAGTTCTGAAACTCTGTAGAGAACACCAAGGGTTAACGGTTTGCCGCATTTCGGACACTTTCCCTGGTGTCGGATGGAATCCACCGGCTGGAGCCGAATATTACATTTACGATGACCGTCCAGGTGATATTTTCCTTCTTCCGGATAGAATTCTACCGTTCCCAGGAACTTGTCCGGATGTCCGGATCTGATCGCCGAGAGAATAGCAAAATAGGAAAGATCCGTATCAAACAAATTGGCCTCTCGGCCCATTTTATGCGCTGAATGGGCATCTGAATTGGATATTAAGGTAAAGCGATCCAGGGAAGATATGCGCCAATTCATGGCGGGGTCGGAAGACAGGCCGGTTTCCACCGCAAAAACATGCGGGGTCAAGTCCTCGAAACATTCATCAATTGAATTAAAACCTGATTTGGAACCGAGTAACGAGAACCAGGGCGTCCAGATATGTGCCGGCACCAAAAAACCGCTGTCGTCGGTTTCCAATAAAATTTCGAGCAAATATTTCGCATCCAAACCCAAAATCGGTCGTCCGTCGGAAAAGATGTTGCCGATCTTTTCAAGGGCCTTATTGAATCGTTCGACCGGCTCGAGACCGGGTAGAAATATCAGGTTGTGATTTTTGCGGGTTCGTTCCTTTTTTTTGTATATACAGCTAATTTCTGTCGCTAACAAAAATCGGACCTTTTGTCGACAAGAAGCGGGTACCTGGTGGTCACACTGGTGGGCGATATCTTTTTTCAATCTGAAAAGACCCGGCTCCGCCGGTTCCAGTTTTTGTACAATTTCTTTAAACCATTTCGGATGGGTAAAATCACCTGTACCGACCACAGAGATTCCTTTCAACTGGGCTGCGATGTAAAGTTGTTCAAAATCGAGGGTTTTCGAAGTTGCTCGTGAAAATCGGGAATGAATATGAAAATCGGCACTAAATTTCATTTGAAAATCCGATAGGTTCTGTTGATTGTCATATGATTTCCGGGCCGGAAAATTATCTTGTCATAGAAGGGTAAACACGCTATATATGTTCACTTTTATATAATAAAAACACCACATGTGGTTGTTTGACCTTCAAATGAGCCGATAGGATACCACCCGATGGGGTTACTGTCACCTAATGTTTCGATTACACGCTACCGGGTCCAAGGTCGTCTGGATGATCCGGTGCTTGAAAATATAAAAAAAGCATTAAAGAAGTTTGCCATATCGGATATCGACAACGATGCTGTCGAGAAGTCAATTGGATGGACTTCCTTTGAACAGCCGTATAAACCTGAATTTGAGGGTTCGTCATATCTATTCGGCACACACCTTGTTTTTTCACTGCGAATCGATAAAAAGAGCATTCCCTCAAAAATTTTAAAAAAACATTACGCTATCGAAGAGACCAAACGACTGACAGAAAGTGGGCGCCAGTTCATATCCCGAAATGAGAAAAAACTCGTCAAAGAACAAATTCTTCATTTCCTGAGCCTTCGCATCCCGGCCACGCCCAATATCTACGATCTGGTTTGGGATTATGAAAAAGGAAAACTCTGGTTCTTTACGAACCTCAAGGCGGCCAATGAAGAACTCGAAACACTTTTTACTGAAACCTTCAAACTTTCACTTATCCGTTTTTTTCCATATACAGCAGCCGAACTTGAAGCCGGTTTGTCCGACGCAGAGCGGGATAGATTGAAGCGGTTGTCGGCAGTTACCTTTGCGGGTTGATTTCACAAATGCTCGATATTGCCATTGCCTATAACCGGTATCGTTTTCTTGGAGATGAATATTTAACCTGGCTGTGGTTTCTCGTTGAAAACGAATCGGCACAACTTAACCAATTGGATAAAGATCTGACATCCCTTGAAATCGGCAACCGGATGGTTCTTGAAAATCGCCGCAATGAAGCTGTCGAAACAATTACGATCAAAGGCGATGAAGCCGGTCTCGAGGAAGGTGTTCTGGCTCTAAAAAAGGGCGCTCTTGTCAATGAAGTCAACCTTCTCTACCGTTGTGGGGACCAAATTTGGCAATTCAATCTTAAAGGAGAGAGCCTTAACATAAGCAGTTTGAAAACACCTGAAACAGGAAAGGTCGAAACAAAGGAGGACACCGAAGGCGCAGTCCTGGAAAAAATATATCTTTATGACAAGGTCGTTGAATTTGTTGAACGTTCTTTCCGACTATTTATAAAAAATAGGGTGTCCGACAAGTGGGAAAAAAAGGTCGTTCCTCAAATAAGGGAATGGTTATCCAATTCCAAATGATGCCGTATCCTTTACTTACGAAATAAGGTGAAAATCCGTTGTCAATAAACCGAACGGTATCCGGTTAAAAAATGTCAATATCTTTTAAACTTATAAACACATACTTTTTCTATGTTCATAGAAAAAAAAAAACCGCCTTTCTGTTGGTATTATCAAGCAAGTTTTTTTATTATTATGATGAATAAAATCATTCTATTATAATTTTATTGAGGTTATTGTCACCCTCTTCTTATTACTATCTATTTTTTAATTATATTTAAATAATGAGGATGACCAAATGAACTTTACCATCAAGAAAAACGATATTTTGAATATTCTGGCGAAGGTGCAAGGAATTGCCGGTCGGAAGACGAATCTGGCAATTACCACTAACATTCTTATTGAAGCTGCGGATACAAATATTGTTATCAAGGCGACTGATCTTGAAACAGGTTTCGAGGGACATTTTCCTGCCACGGTGGAATCAAAAGGAACCGTTGCCCTCAACGCCAGAAAAATGTTTGAGATTGTCAGAGACTTTCCCAGTGAAGACATTCATATAAACGAAATTGAAAATAACTGGATCGAAATTGGTAATCAGAACATTGAATATCATTTGGTAGGGATGAAATTCGAAGATTTTCCCCAGATACCCCTTTTTGACGATTTAACGACGATCAGTTTGGACAGTGCGGCCCTGAGTTCCATGATAGAAAGAACGGTTTACATCAGCGGCGCATCAGACGACAAACGTGCCCACATTATCGGAGTCTATATGGAGACAATCCAGGAAAAAGGGCGCAGCATTTTGAGAATGGTGTCGACTGACGGTAGCCGTTTGGCTAAGGCTGACCATTCATTTGAAGGCGAATTTTCCCTGCCTGCTGGTGAAGGAATATTGATCCCGAAAAAAGGTTTGTACGAAGTGGTCAAATTTCTGGATCAGGGAATTTCCATTCGAATAGGTGTCAAAGACAACAATCTGGTTATAAAAAAACAGGCAGAAACCATCATAATTCGACTACTCGAGGGCGATTTTCCAGAATACAAAGATATTATACACAGAGATGAAGAAAGTGTCGCATTAAAACTTAACCGACAGTTATTTTTAATGATGCTCAAAAGGATGTCGATTTTGTCGACCGAAGATTACCGGAGCGTCATCTTCAACTTCATGAAAGAAAAACTGGTAATTACATCAACCAATCCCGATATAGGTGAATCCAAGGAAGATATGAACATTGAATATAACCATGATAAAATTGAAGTGGCTTTTAATCCGCGCTATTTTATCGAAGCCCTGAACGTCATAGATAATGAGATGATATTTCTGCATATTACCAATGATGAAATGCCCTGTATCCTAACAGGGGAGGATGATCAGGACTTTATAACCGTTATTATGCCGATGCGAGTATGAAAAAGATAAAAGACAATCTAAACTACAACGAAGATAATATCAAAATTCTTGAAGGTCTTGAAGCTGTTCGACGGCGCCCATCCATGTATATTGGTAACGTCGATATTGCCGGGCTTCATCATCTCGTCTATGAAGTCGTAGACAATAGTATCGATGAGGCCATGGCGGGTTACTGCGACCAGATAAAGGTAACTATCCATGAAGACAACAGCGTCAGTGTCTCTGACAACGGACGCGGTATCCCGGTCGGTATTCACAAGACCGAAAAAGTGCCGGCCGTGGAGGTCGTAATGACCAAATTGCACGCCGGGGGCAAGTTTGACGATCACTCCTACAAGGTTTCCGGAGGGTTGCATGGCGTGGGCGTTTCTGTCGTCAATGCGCTGTCCTCTTTTTTAGAATTAGATATCTACAGTAACGGTAATATTTACCACCAAACATACGAAAAAGGGATAAAAACCAACGAACTTAAAATCACTGGAAAAACACGTAAAAGAGGAACAAAGGTCCATTTTATCCCCGATGCGGAAATATTTACGACCACAGATTTTTCTTATGATATTCTTGTACGCCGTCTCAGAGAATTGGCATTTCTTAACAAAGGGATCAGGATTGTATTCAGTGACGAAAGGGTGGAAAAGAAAGAGGAATTTTACTACAAGGGCGGCATAAGGGAGTTCGTGGAATATCTCAACCGCCGGCACACATCGCTTCATAAGCCTGTCATTATCGAAGGAGAAAGAAACGAAGTTCAAATAGAAACGGCGATACAATACAATGACACCTATAACGAGAAACTGTTGTCGTTTGCCAACAACATTCATACAACCGAAGGTGGCTTTCATCTGATAGGATTTAAAGCCGCTTTGACAAGAACCATCAATCAGTATGCCTCCAATGGCAATCTTCCAAAAAATCTTCAGGCCAAAATCACCGGGGATGACGTTAGGGAAGGATTAACGGCCATTATCAGCATCAGGATAAAAGATCCACAATTTGAGGGGCAGACGAAAACCAAACTTGGTAACAGTGAAGTCAAAGGTTTGGTCGAATCTCTGATCAACGAAAAACTGGCCACTTTCTTTGAAGAGAATCCGGCCATAGCCAAAAAAATAATATCAAAAGGTGTTGAGGCCGCCCGCGCCCGGGACGCCGCGCGCCGAGCTCGCGATATAGCCAGAAGCAAGGGGTCTCTCATAGATGCCACCCTGCCCGGTAAATTGGCGGATTGCCAAAATGCGGACCCGAAGGAAAGAGAACTGTTTCTCGTCGAGGGGGATTCGGCCGGTGGTAGTGCCAAACAGGGAAGGGATCGAAAATTCCAAGCCATATTACCCCTCAAAGGCAAAATACTCAACGTTGAAAAGGCTCGTTTCGATAAAATTCTACGTAGTGAAGAAATTAAGAACATCATTACCGCTCTTGGTACTGGTGTGGGTGGCGAAGAATACAACATCGACAACGTCAATTATCATAAAGTCATCATAATGACCGATGCCGACGTGGACGGCTCCCATATCCGAACCCTGTTGCTAACTTTCTTTTATAGACAAATGCCTGAACTCGTGGAAAAGGGTTACTTGTACATCGCGCAACCGCCGCTGCTGAAAGTAGGTAAAGGAAAAAGCGAAGTCTATCTCAAAGACGAGACCGGTTTTAACGAATACGTATTAAAACGTATCTGTGAGAACAGAACGATACAAACCGGATCCGGAGACAAACTGACCGGGCACAGACTTTATATGCTTTTAGCAAACCTCTCAGAATACATCCTGGCAATGGAAAAAATGGAACGACAGGGGATTGATCCGGAGTTTGCGGAATTTCTCATAAAAGAAGGTGTGGAAGACAAAAATATTTTAGAGAACCACGAGCGGATGTTGCAGTTGAATGATCAACTCAGGTCCCGGGGATATAAAACTGGAGATGTTAAATGGAGTGAAGAGCGCAGCGCCTATAACCTGGAAATAAAACTGGTCCGAAAACAGCAGCATATCGCTGATTCTACGGCCGACTCATACAAAGATATTAAAACGGTTGTTATTGGCCGGGGTCTCATTTATTCCAAAAGTTACCAGGATATGGTTGTAATAGGTAAAAAGATTTTCAAATATGACAATCCGCCCTTTAGCGTGTTACCTAAAGACAATGATGCGGAGGCGATCGAGATAAAAGATAAAAAACAACTTCTTTACTCTTTGATAGAGGAAGGAAAAAAAGGTCTGGCCGTGCAACGGTATAAAGGTCTGGGGGAAATGAACCCTGAACAGTTGTGGCAAACCACTATGAATCCGGAGAAAAGAACGATTCTTCAGGTCAAAGTAGAAGATGTGGTGGATACGGATGAAATTTTTACAGTTCTGATGGGCGAAGAAGTCGAGCCGAGGCGTGAATTCATTCAAAGCAATGCGCTAGAAGTCGGAACACTCGATATATAGCCGCTATAACCGCCAATAAAATTAATCAGACGAACATGTTGAACATACACAGAATAGAAGCGAGAGACTTGCCGGATTTATGGTTTCAGGCGGTACATGACATCCTGGATCACGGCCGGCGATTCACGATCGATCGCGGCAGCTATGCCGGACAAACAAGGATTGAATACGACTTTTTCAGTGCCCATGTTAAATATCCCGGAACTCAACCGCTGCTTCCGGACATACCGCCGTCCTGCGGTATACCGAACCCGGTGGAAGATGCATACATTTATGGTGGCCCGGGATATGAAAGATCTTATATTGAGTATTTGATGACGGGTCATAAGGAACCTGGCGAGTCATATACCTATGGGGAACGGTTGACCAAGGCGCCTATCGACGGCGAAAAGCTTCACTGGTGGACGTCCGGGCAAACCGAAATAATAGACAAACGCCGCATCGATGGAAAGGTCGTCACGGAGGAAAAAGGGCAGCTATACCTTAATCAAATCGAATGGGTCATCGACACCTATAAAAAATTCGGTCACCGCAACAACCAGTTGGTATTGCAAGTGGCTCACCCTACCGATTTGACATTGCTCGATCCCCCGTGTTTGCGCTCCATTGATACGCGCCTACAGGATGATACATTACACTTTATTGTTTATTTTCGCTCTTGGGATCTTTGGGGTGGACTGCCCGCCAATTTGGCGGGTATTCAAAATCTAAAAGATTACATGGCTGCCGAAATCGGTGTAAAAGATGGTGAAATGATCGTTGAGAGCAAAGGGTTGCACCTTTACGGTTACGCCGAAGATCTTGCAAAGTTGCGCTGCCTCAGAGAATAAGACGGGGATGGGTCATTTTCAGTCCGGCCGTTGTTTCCCCTTGCGCGTCCCCAAAGAACGCCGGAAACTCTCCTTCTAAAATTCAATATTGCGGGGATTGCGCGGAAAAGGGATCACGTCACGGATATTGGTGATTCCCGTTACCAGCATCAACATGCGCTCAAACCCCATTCCGAACCCGCTGTGCTCCACGGATCCGTATCTGCGGGAATCGAGGTACCACCAGTACGGACTTTTCGGCATTCCCAATTCTTCCATGCGTGCTTCGAGATATTTCAGGCGTTCCTCGCGCTGGCTGCCTCCAATGATTTCACCGATTTTGGGAACGAGAACATCCATGGCGGCAACCGTTACATTGTCGTCATTCAATCGCATATAAAACGGTTTTATTTTCTTCGGATAATCATAGACGATCACCGGTTTCTTGAAGTGAATTTCGGTGAGGTAGCGTTCATGTTCCGACTGCAGGTCTTTGCCGAAGGTCACATCAAATTCGAACGCCTGCCCGGAACGGCTTAATACCTCGATTGCATCGGTGTACGGTAGTCGAACAAAATCTGAACCAGCAATATTTTCAAGCGTCTTCATAAGAGTTTTATCGACAAATTTTGCGAACAGTTCAAGGTCGTCTCGGCATTCTGTTATAACGTAGCTCACCAAGTATTTCACAAGGTCTTCTCCGAGGTCCATGTTTCCCTCCAGATCGCAGAAGGCCATTTCGGGTTCGACCATCCAGAATTCCGCAGCATGTCTTCGTGTATTCGAGTTTTCCGCGCGAAAAGTGGGGCCGAAAGTGTAAACATCGCCCAGGGCCAGAGAAAACATCTCGGCGGCCAGTTGACCGGAAACAGTCAAACTGGCGGGCTTACCGAAAAAGTCTTGTTCGAGGTCGGTTTTGCCTTCCTTTATCGGCAGGCGCTCCATATCAAGAGCCGTTACACGAAACATTTCCCCGGCGCCTTCGCAATCAGACGCGGTAATGATTGGCGAGTGTAAATACCTGAAACCACGCTCTTTGAAAAACTGGTGAATGGCGAAAGACATTTCGGATCGAATTCGGAAGGCGGCGCCGTATTTGTTGGTCCTCGGTCTAAGATGGGCAATCGTTCTCAAGAATTCGTCACTGTGCCTCTTCTTTTGCAGCGGATATGATTCCGAAGCGCGACTAATAATATCGATGAGGTCGGCCTGAATTTCCCAGGCCTGTCCGCTGCCGCCGGATTCGACCAGAGAGCCGGTTACCGCCAGTGCCGAGCCCGTCAAGAGCAGTTTGATGTCCTCGTAATTGTCCAACTTGCCATCGGCGATGACCTGGATATTACGCAGGCAGGATCCATCGTTGATTTCCAGAAAAGAAAATTCCTTTGAATCCCGGCGTGTACGCAGCCATCCTTTTATTAGAACGTTTTGGATTCCTGAAGCTGAATTGAGCAGATTAACGATCTTTGAACGATTCATAAATTTTATCCTGTGTTATTTCGGGTCGGGTCCGCCGGTGTCTAAACGTCAACGGTGATGTAGTATCCCTGATCCCCCCTCTGCAGCAATACAATAATCGATTTTTTGTGTCGGTATTTTACAACAGCGCGCTCGAAGTCAGCGGTATTCTGAACCGGTATTTCATTGATGCGTCGGATAACATCACCGATTCTGACACCGATTTCCGCCAAAGAGGATCGAGGGTTGAGATCTGCCACGATAACACCCGATTCAGCAGAGATATCGTAGCGACTTCGATTTATGGGAGTCAGATCTTCCACGCGAACCCCTAAAAGTTGAAAACCGATATCTTTGGCGTGTTCCATCGGAAATCTGGTCGCCACGACCGAGAGTTTCAGCGACTTACCGTTACGCCAAATTTTCATATTCAGGGTGTCTCCGATGGCTTGGCCCCGCATGGACGTCTGGTAATCATCATCCGTCATTATTTTGCGGTTCGCAAGAGCGACGATGACATCGCCTTCGCGAACCCCGTTTTTAGCCGCCGGGCTGCCCCTTTCAACCGTTTTGACCAGCACACCCGTGTCGTCCGGCAGGCCCATATAACGGGCCATTGCGGCATCGATGTTCTGCACGATAATCCCGATCCATGCTTCGATAACCTCACCATGGGTGATGAGATCGGAAATAACTTTACGTGCTTTGCTGATCGGTATGGCGAAACCGATCCCCTGGGCTTTGGCGTAAATAGCGGTGTTGATGCCGATCAACTCCCCGTTGATATTGAGCAGCGGACCACCGCTGTTGCCGGGGTTGATGGAAGCATCGATCTGGATGAACTCATGGAACACTCGGGCATCGGTACGAATGCTGCGGTTCAACGCACTGACCACACCGGTGGTCACCGTATGAGAGAATCCGAAGGGGTTGCCGATGGCAATGACGGATTCTCCGATCATTAAATCCTCACTGCTGCCCATGGGAACCGAAGGCAGGACGGCGTCCTCTCTAATTCTTAGAACAGCCAGGTCGAAGTCGGGGTCGGCACCGATAATTTCGGCTTCGAATTCTCTTTCATCCTGAAGCGTCACTTTGATTTTCCCGGCGTTGGTAATAACGTGTGCGTTCGTGATAATAAGCCCTTTTTCGCCGTCGATAATGACACCGGAACCCAGGGTGCTCCTTTCGGGTTGTCGGTCATAGTAAGGGTCGAAAAAATCCTTGAAAAAAGAATCGAAAAACGGGTTCAAACCGAATCCGGAAAAGGGGCTGTTGCGCTTGCGAACTGAAATGACTGAACTTATGTTAACCACTGCCGGACTGACCCTGCGCACGGCCAGAACGATCGGACCGACACGCTTGTCCTCGTCGCTATGTGCCCGAATCTGCGTGATCCCCGGGGAAAGCATTTCACCGACCACAAACAAGACCAGAACGACAGCCATTCGATGACGATATTTGATTTGCATGATCAACTCTGCAATGAGAGGGACACGAACCGCAAACGTTAAAGAAAATGTCTTGCTCCAGCTTAGCGGACATTTAGAGGTAAACCAATAACATGAGTAAACCGTCCGTTCAAGATATCTTGACAACAATCGAACAGCCCAGCCGCTATTTGGGAACTGAAACCAACGCTGTTCGCAAAGACCATAGCCGAGTCGAACTGCGCATTGCGCTGGCCTTTCCGGATCTCTACGACATCGGCACTTCCCATTTCGGGATGCAGATTCTCTATCACCTACTCAACCAACGTCAGGATACAGTGGCAGAAAGGGTTTTCGCTCCAGGTATCGACATGCAGGACAGACTCAAGGCTATGGGCAGACCGCTGACAAGCCTGGAATCAGGGCGTCCCCTGGGAGAATTCGACATCATCGGATTCAGCCTTCTTTACGAACTCAACTACACCAACATCTTGGGCATGCTCGACTTGGCCGGCATCGCCTTCTTGAGCAACCAGCGAGATGAAAAGAATCCCTTGATTATCGCCGGTGGCCCATGCACCTGTAACCCGGAACCGGTTGCCGACATTTTCGATGCTATGGTCATCGGTGACGGCGAGAAGGTCGTTGTTGAAATGGTGGAAAGATGGATGCTGTGGCGGAAGGAAAAGCAGAAAAATAAACAGGCCTTGCTGAAATGGTGGTCAGAAATTGAAGGGGTTTACATTCCGTCTTTTTTTGAAACGGTTGTCGATGATTCGGGGAGACTCCGCTTGCAGCCGAAATATTCGTATTATACCGGTATCAAGCGGTCGGTGGTCCAGGATTTGGATCAAGCAGCCTTTCCTGAGAACCCGATCATTCCTTTTGGCAGACCCGTTCATGATCGCCTGCGACTCGAGGTGGCCCGGGGCTGTACCCGCGGATGCCGTTTCTGTCAGGCGGGGATGATCTATCGACCGGTTCGAGAGCGCTCACCGAATACCCTACTGGCAATGGCTGACCGCTCCCTAAATCGTACCGGCTATGAGGACCTTTCTTTGCTGTCCTTGAGCACCGGAGATTATAGTTGTATTGAAGCGCTTATGCAGGCGCTGATGGACCGCTGTACGGCAGATCACATTGCCATTTCCCTGCCGTCTTTGCGGGCCGGTACCTTGACCCCAGAATTGATGAGCCTGATCAAAAAGGTTCGCAAAACGGGATTTACGATTGCACCGGAAGCCGGGAGTCAGCGTTTGCGCAACGCGATCAACAAAAACATCAGCGAAAAAGAAATCGTTGAAACCGTCGAAAATGCATTTGCGTTGGGTTGGCAGGTCATAAAGCTGTATTTTATGATTGGTTTGCCAACAGAAACAGGGGAAGATCTTAACGCCATTGTCGATCTCGTCGAGCAGTTACGAAAGCTAAAAAAACCGGACCGGCGCAGAGGTCAAATCAATGTCAGCGTGGCGACGTTTATTCCCAAACCTCACACACCTTTCCAGTGGGTCGGACAAATTCCTCTGGATGTCGCCAGGCAGAAAATACGACGATTGCGCGATAAGCTGAAAGGCCCCGGAATTCAATTTAAGTGGCAACCACCGGAGGTAAGCCAGATAGAGGGGTTGTGGGCCAGGGGGGACCGACGATTGGGTCGCTTGCTCACAAAGGCGTATCGCCTGGGATGTCGGTTTGACGGGTGGAGCGACCATTTTAACTACGCACTCTGGCAAGAAGCCTGTCGCCTCGAAGATGTGAGTATCGAATCCTATGCCGAGCAGCAGCGCGAACTGTCAGAACCCTTGCCGTGGGACCACATCGATACGGGGGTGAGCAAAGAATACTTACAAATAGAATACAAAAAAGCCCTCTCTGGTGAGTTGACCGAAGATTGCCGTTCCGGTACCTGCAATCAATGCAGTGTCTGTGATTTTGAAAAAATTGCTCCCGTTCTTTTTTCACAATGCGACACCGAATTGCCGAAAAAAACACCATCCGTCGGCGCCCCCCTTCCGACATTTCGAAAACTTCTGGTAACGTTTTCTAAAAAAGGTTCCGCTCGGTTTCTTGGGCATCTTGAAATGGCCAATATATTCGTCCGCGCTTTCCGCCGTTCTGACGTTCGACTGAAATATTCTGAAGGTTATCACCCTAAACCCAAATTGGCGTTTCTCGACGCCCTGCCTGTCGGTATGGAAAGCCATCAGGAATATCTTGTGATCAATGTTTCCGGAGGGGGTGACTCTGGCAACATCGTTTCTCGTCTTAATTCGAATCTGCCCGAAGGTCTGCAGATCACTGACTGCTGTAATCTGCCAGTGGGTGCCGACAAGACGGGAGATTTTATCGTCACCTACCGGATCGTTTCTGATGAGGGGATCTTCGACGAGATTCAGATTGACGCGGGTATGAAAAAAACCGAATGGATAATGAAACGAACGAACCGCAAAGGTAAAATTCGGCAAATCGATTTGCGACCGGCTGTTTTGGGTCTTGAATGGGTATCGGCCTCAGAATTGAAACTTACCCTCCAGTCCACCCCCGGCCATATCGTCCGCCCAGGGGTGGTTGTTGCCTACCTGTTTGGTTTGCCCCCGGATAACCTTCGGCATCTCCGGACCACAAAGTTGGTGAACCGATTCGGTTCAGGGGCAGGAGAGGATCGTTTTTGTGCCGACGGTCAAATAGAGAACGTAAAATCTTCTTGTTAAAAACCGTATTCTGTGGCACCACCTTTGAATAATCGCGGCGAAGATTCCCTGTTCGCCCGCTGTTTGTATCGACAAGTTTCATACCGGGCTTCCAGTCCGGTCCTTTGAACCCATTGCGCGAACCAGAGCCTATGCATCGCAAGCTGGTGATTAACGACGCCCCCCATGAAACACGGGTGGCACTCTTGGAAGACGGAAACATCGTCGAGCTATTTGTCGAACGCGGCGATGAATCGGATATCGCCGGTAATATCTACAAAGGAAGAGTTCAGCGGGTATTGCCCGGAATCCAAGCCGCATTTATCGATATCGGCTTGAATCAGGCGGCCTTCATATACGTTGACGATGTACTGAGTGATCGTTTTGACGGCTATGAGCCGTTCCTCAATGATGATATTGATAGGGAATTACCGGACGACCGTTTAGAAACAATCGAAAACGCTGCATCCACCCCAGAATACCCCAATACCATCGTTGCCCCGATTGAGGATCTCATAACAGAGGGGCAGGAAATAATGGTTCAGGTGGCAAAATCCCCCATCGGTACAAAAGGGGCCAGGGTTACATCCCATATTTCACTGCCGGGTCGTTTTTTGGTGTTGATGCCCACATCAACCCACATTGGTGTTTCACGTCGAATCGAGGACGCCGAAGAGAGGAGTCGGCTGAAGGAAATCGTTCAGTATTTGAGGCGTGAGCCCTTCGGGTATATCGTCAGGACTGCAGCGGAAGGTGTGCCGGAAGAAAAAATTGCCTCAGAAATGACATTTTTGAGCAATATGTGGGCCAATATCAAGGAAAAGCATAAAACAGGCGCGGTACCGTCACTATTGCACCAGGAGCTGAGTTTAAGCCTGCGCGCCGTCAGAGACTTAATGATCAATGAAGCCGAAAGCATGGTGATTGACTCCGAGGCGGGCCATGAAAAGATCCTGCGTTTTCTCGACACGTATATGCCTCGGCTGAAAGAAAATGTTGAGTTACACTATAGTGCTGAGCCGATTTTTGACGCGTACAACTTGGAGGGAGACATTTCACGTGCGTTGAAGAAAAAAGTCTGGCTCAAGTCCGGCGGCTACGTTGTCATCGAGCACACCGAGGCCCTTGTGGCAATTGACGTCAATACCGGCCGGTATGTCGGGAAATATAACCTCGAAGAAACCATTTTGAAAACCAACTTGGAAGCCGTCAGGGAAATCGCCTATCAGATGCGCTTGAGGGATATCGGAGGGATTATCATCATTGATTTTATTGACATGCAAAAAAAATCGAACCAGGAAAAAGTATTTCACGAACTCAAGGAGGCCTGCAACAAAGACCGCAGCAAAACGCACATCCTGCCCATTTCTGAGCTGGGACTCATTCAGATGACGCGCAAACGGAACAAAAAACCCCTGAGCCGCATGCTCTGCGAACCGTGTCATTATTGTGAAGGGGAGGGGTATCTCATCTCAAAGCAGTCCATATGTTATAATATTTACCGCGAATTGTTGCGGGATAGCAGGGATTCCAGCAGTACGCGATTGACACTGAAGGTCAACCCTCAAATAGCAGAACTTCTGCATGGTGAAGAGAACCGCCTGGTCAATAATATCGAAAGTACATCCGGCAAACAGATCGTCATCTATCCCAATCCTAATTTTCACATCGAAGAATTTGAAATTTTCGAAAGCCTCCAGAAATGAACTGTCCTCCTGGCTATAATGCTGTCATACATCAGGTCAATTTCACCGATAGAGACCCCACCTTTCAGCTTGACAACCGTTTATGTCTATGATTTATTTCCTCGGTTGTAGATTCACAAAGTATCTCCATTGGGGTTAACAGCCGATCGGCGCCATCATCCAAGTAACGATAGCCGGTATTTTTGATAAAGGGGAATGAACATGAAGAGAACTTTTCAACCCAGCGTACTTAAACGTGCCAGAAAGCATGGGTTTTTAAAGCGAATGTCAACCAAAGGCGGACGTCGCATCATTAACCGTCGTCGGGCTAAGGGCCGCAGGCGTCTGGCTGTGTGAGGGGCCAATATTGGCTCCTACTGTGCGGTCGATGTAAGAAACGATCCGCAGGCGGGGTCATGTGTTTATCATTAAGCTGCTGTTTTTTTAATTATATCGTCTCGTAGGTTAACGTCTGTTGGGTGTGTACTCATTTCCGAAGGCTGACAGAATATTAAAACGCCCAGAGTTTATAAAGCTGGCTCAGTCCGGAAAGAAAATTCACAACAGGCACTTTATCCTTTTTTTTAGCCCATCCAATCTGGGCCGATCGAGAATTGGAATCACGGTAAGCCGGAAAGTCGGTAGAGCGGTACAGCGAAATAGAATAAAACGTCTGGTGCGAGAGTATTTTCGATTAAATCGATACAGATTGAGCGGTTTTTGGGATATCAGTGTCATTGCCAAAAAAAGCGCGGCCGACCTCGCCAACAATGGGGTCCACTCCTCCTTGGCCCAAATCTTCGAACGCATTCACCGATATGCTGACCATAAGTAAAAGAGTCCTCAAACGTGCGGTGCTGATGTTGATTCGGGGTTACCAATTAATGGTGTCACCCTTCCTTGGTCCAGCTTGTAGATTCTACCCGAGTTGTTCAGAATATGCATACTTGGCAATCTTCCGCTACGGTCTATTCAAGGGTGTTTACTTGGCCGCCCGGCGCCTTTTGCGATGCCACCCGTTTCATTCCGGCGGTATCGATCCCGTTCCGTGATTAACATACTCACGTTAACGATTGGTTGCCGCAGTTGCAGGAATCAACAAGTGAGCTAACCGTTCATGTCAGCTTTATTTCCAGTGTCTATATCACCTGCGAGAATTTGACGATTTGCGCACGATCAACTCTCTGGTCGCTTGGAAACACCGTCATGCCGGCGAGAGGAAATCGGGGACGGGGAATGGATTTACCCACAGAACGCATAGACGCCGTACCGGTGACATCTTAGGAGATTTTAATGGAACACACACGTGTCATTCTGGCCATTGCCTTGTCTTTCTTGGTTTTTATCGTCTGGCAGTTTCTCTTTGCTCCTGAAATACCCGTTCAGAAGTCAGCGGATAAACCCACCGCTTCAGGCCAGACCGAGGAAGCAGAGAAAAAAGTGGTCAGCCAAACGCCGTATGCCAAAAGTGCGGAACCGGTCGAAAAAGCCGGTTCGCAATCGGTTCCCGTTCCACAGATTTCCGGGCGGACCATTACGGTCGACACACCGTTTTATCGTGCCGAACTGACGGAAGGAAACGCGGTTGTAAAGAGTTTTGTTTTAAAAAAATATCGCGAATATGTTGAAAAGGACTCACCCTTGAAGCAGATGTTATCGCCCGAGATAGCCGAGGGCACCGTTCTGGTGACATTTGCCGAGAACAGCGTACCGCAATTAAATAACGCCGTATTCATTGCCCAAACCACAGACTCTGTCATTGAAGTTGCCGACGAACCGGTTGATTTGACATTTTCACTGAACACTCCCCAGGGGGTGGTTATCGACAAAACCTTTCGTTTTGATCCGAAATCGTATCTTGTTGGCTTGACGGTTGACGTAAAGAACGGATCGAGCGAACCCATTAAGGATCGGTTGGTGATTACGCTGAACAAGATCGTCAAAAAAGCAAAGAGGGCCTACGGATTTGAGGGTCCGGCTGCCTATATAAACGGCAAGCTCGAACAGATCGACCTCGGCGATATAGAAGACAAGAATCGATATGACGGCGTCATCAACTGGGTATCCATTCAAAGCCGGTATTTCATGTCCAGCATAATCCCGGAATCACCAACCGAAGGGACGTTACATCTTGCCCAAAAGGCTGGTGATCAGGTGGCCGCACAGTACATCATGTCTGAAACCAGCATAAACCCGGGCACCCAGCAGAGTTTTGAGTTTAAAATATTTGAGGGACCGATGAGCATGGGCCTTCTGAACAGTTACGGTTACAAGTTGGGTAAGGCGCTTGATTTCGGTTGGTTCGACATTTTGGCCAAACCCTGTCTGTGGTTGATGAATTTTATTTACGACCATTTGATTCCCAATTACGGCATTGCCATTATCATTCTCACCCTGTTCACCAAGGTGCTTCTCTGGCCGTTGGGTACAAAAAGCTACAAATCGATGGGGGCAATGAAAAAACTGCAACCACTTATCAAAGAGATCAAGGAAAAATACGGTGACGACCGTAAACGGGTGAATGAGGAAACGATGGCCCTTTATCGGACATATAAAATCAATCCATTAGGCGGGTGCTTGCCCATGTTGGTGCAGATTCCGGTGTTTTTTGCCCTCTACCGCATGCTCTACGAGGCCATTGAGCTCCGGCATGCGCCGTTTTTTCTATGGATTAACGATTTAGCGGCACCGGATCGCCTTTTCAATTTTAATTTTTCAATACCTTTCATGGATCCGCCTTACGGCATACCCGTGCTCACTCTTGTCATGGGGGCAACCATGTTTCTGCAGCAGAGAATGTCACCACCGATGGGGGACCCGGCCCAGGCTAAAATGATGATGTTGCTACCCATTGTGTTTACTTTCATATTCATCAATTTTTCATCCGGTCTTGTCTTGTACTGGCTTGTGAGTAATATTGTCTCTATCGGACAGCAATATTACATCACGAAAAAGAATGCCTAGCCCTGGAGGAACGTCATGGCGTTTATACTGGAGCTTGAAGCAAGGAACGTGGAACAGGCCGTTCAATTGGCATGCGAAAAACTTGAGATTCCACGGCAAGAACTTGACTACGATGTTATATCCCACGGAACCAGTGGCATCTTCGGCCTCGGCCGAAACAAAAAAGCCAAAATTCGTGTTGTACTGCCAGAGGAGAACGACGCGTCGCGGTCATCTGAAAACATTTCCACCGATTCGGTCGATACGAAAGAGAGCACCTCGGTCGATATTAAGAATCATGGCCAGGAGCTGATTCACGCAACATTCGAAAAGACCGATACCATCGGCCCAGCCAAAGAAGAACCACGGGTGGCTCTGGGAAAAGAGATTCTTCAACGCATCGTCGATACCATTACATCCGATGCGACTGTAACATTAGAGCAGGATCCAGAAAGAATAACATTTAACGTCCATGGTGGAAATTCGGCATTGCTGATCGGAAGACACGGCCAAACTCTCGATGCGATGCAATCACTGGTGGAAAAAATCATCAACAGAAGCAACGCTGAAAGAATCTGGGTCCAGGTCGATGTCGAGGGTTATCTGGAAAACCGGAAAAACAATCTTATCAGGCATGCCGAGCGAATGGCCCAGAAGTGCAAGAATATCCACCGTCCGGTTACCGTTGGAAACATGAATGCTCACGACCGACGGATCGTTCACCTGGCGCTGCGAGGCGACAATAGAGTCAGAACCCATAGCTCAGGAGATGGATACTTGCGTAAGCTCGTCATCTTTCCACGAAAAAATTCTTTCTCAAAACGGCGACCTTCATAGCATAAACGGTCCGTATGGCTTTATGATTTTTTCCCTGCAGGTCCAGCCGGTCCATACAATCGATTAGGCATGGATACCCCGACAATTGCCGCAATTGCCAGTCCTCCCGGCAGCGGGGGGATCGGAATCATCAAGATTTCAGGCCCCGATGCCGTTGGGATTGCCGCACGCACCTTTCGTCACCGCAACAGTAACAAAGGGGACGACATCTACAAGGAACAAAAGCACCTAACCGAATTTCACTCTCACCACCTGTACTACGGCCATATCGTCGACCCTGAGAATTGTCATGTTCTGGACGAGGTTCTCCTGGTTGTGATGCGGGCACCGCGATCCTACACGCGAGAGGACGTTGTCGAAATTCAGGCGCACTCGGGCCCTGCCGTCATGCACCACATCTTGGCTCTCGTTCTCCGGCAGGGAGCCCGGATGGCCGAACCGGGTGAATTTACGCGCCGCGCTTTTTTAAACGGTCGCATCGATTTGACCCAGGCCGAAGCCGTTATCGATCTTATCAGCGCTAAAACGGATGCCGCATTCAAGGCAGCAACCAATCAAGTGTCGGGTCGATTGAAGAAGGTCGTGGAAAATGTTCGCTCTCACCTGACAGATTTTCTCGTTCAGATCGAGGCCGGAATCGATTTTCCCGAAGACCTGGCCGATATCCGAACGGGCACGCGTATGGAGGAGGTATTGCAGGAAGAGGTTGCCGAGCCGATCCAAAATCTTATTGTCAGCTACCGGGAGGCGCACATATACCGGGATGGACTCGAAATGGCGATAGTTGGGCGGCCCAATGTGGGGAAATCAAGTCTTTTGAACTGCCTGGTTGAAAAGGACCGAGCCATTGTCAACCCGGTTCCAGGAACGACCCGAGACCTTGTCGATTGCACATTCCAGTTGCAGGGGATACCCGTGACAGTCACCGACACGGCCGGTATTCATGCAACCGTTGATCCGGTAGAGCAGATCGGTATTTCCAAAAGCCAGGCATGTATCGACGAAGCCCATCTGATTTTACTGGTTCTCGATGCTTCGGAATCCATAGAAGAATCCGATCATCAGATTTATGAATATTGTCGCAACAAACCGGTCATATATGTGATCAATAAAATAGATTTGATTCCCGATGCCAAAAGCGATGCGAATTTACCCCCGGCACGCTGGAAACCCGGAACCAGAGTACCGGTATCCGCCCTGCATGGTACTGGTATCGATCAGTTGAAGGCGCAGATTTTTTCTGAAGTCGTGGACCATCCGCAAGGTATCGCTTCCCATGCGATTATTCCCAACCTGAGGCATCATGAAGCTCTTGAAAAATGCTATCGAAATGTTAAGAGTGTCGGCAGGGGGTTGCGGGAGAATAGGCCGATGGAGTTGGTGGCGATCGATATCTATGAAGCTCTGGGCTCGCTCGATGACATTCTCGGGACCCGTGCCGGAGGAGATCTGCTCGATCAAATCTTCAGCCGATTTTGCATCGGGAAGTGAGCCGTGTTCCACGTGAAACATTTGCGATGCTGTACCGAGGGTGATACATTGCGTTACTGGCCTGCGGATGCCGGCCGGCATAATCCAAACCAAAAGGAGGACATCAATGGATTTTGACCTCGAGCCTTACTTCAGGCGCTACGAGGCGTTGGTGAAGTTGGCAGACCAGGCCTTTGAGCGGGTGGCCAAGGATCACCCCGAATGCATCAGTTGCAAGCTCGGCTGTGCGGATTGTTGCCATGCGCTCTTTGATTTGACTTTAATCGAAGCCCTCTACATCAATCACAAGTTTAAGGAGAAGTTTCAAGGACCGGAAAGAGAGGCGTTGCTCCAAGGGGCCAATACGGCCGACAGGCAAATTGCCCGAGTCAAGCGGCACGCTGTCGATGACCTGCAAAGAGGCATTGGAGAGAAAGAAATTCTGGAGGAACTTGCCCGCAAGCGGGTACGATGCCCGCTTCTCAGTGACCAGAATTCTTGCAATCTATACGGTTATCGTCCGATTACCTGTCGATTCTACGGTATTCCGACCGCCATCGGTGGTGTGGGGCACACCTGCGGCGTTTCGCGGTTTAAAAAAGGACAACGGTACCCGACCGTCAACCTGGATCTCCTCCATCAGCAGTTGCAGCAGATCAGCGCCGAACTTGTAAGGGATATGGAATCTAAATTTATCAAATTGGCCGATATTCTCGTTCCATTGTCCATGGCGCTCCTGACCCTCTACGACGAGGAATATCTGGGAATCGATTGCGTTGATACCCGCGACGATGTTGCCAAGTCGACCTCGGCGAAAGGAAGGCGTTTACCATGACTGAATTCTCACAGGAAGAGGCCGAACAACGCAAAAAGGCGGTCTTCGATGCCATGTCGGGTCGCCGGCAGCAGCATATACTGAAAAAAGGATACCAAAAATGGGATCCGTTTCAAGAACCTAAAGACCCGATCGAAATTCGCAGGGACAAGTCCAAACGGACCACCCAGATGTTGGTTCGGGAATTTCTGCAGTCCCGATTGGCTGAAACCTGCAGCAATACATACTCGAGGGGTGCACTGGAGATCGCTTTGGGTATCGTCAACGAAGACGAGCGATTCATTGCAATGTATGAATTTTCCTGTTGGTATCGGGAGTTGCTGCGCAGGGAAGGCGTTGACGAAAACCTGCTGCGGTGAGCGCGATATCCTTCGCAACCTAAAAAGAGAGCCCTCCTACCCTTATGTGCAAAGAAGGCAGATGTTGCCCTCTTTCCTATTTGAACGTGCTTCCCAGAACATACTCCTCGTAGACAGTCGGCCCGAGCTGGAACACTTCCAACATGGCTTCAGTCATTGTTCGGGTCGGATTTCCTTTCCACTTCAACCAGTCCTCCATGCTCTGCCAAGTAGCCCTGACGGCAATGCTCTGTGGATCCGTGGCACTTGTCAGTGTTTCACCGGAAAGGTATCCGCATTGCTTTATGGTTCCAGACCGCAATTGCATGAGCAGTGTCAGTATTTCCGATGTGTTGTCGCGAATGAATTTCCTTTTGATGGAGATTTTAGCGAGCACGAGATGAGTCCGTTGTTTCGATGAATTCTTTAAGATTAAGAGCCGAGAAACGGATCGACATTTCGGGCTCGAGAACCATTCTGCGGTCTCAAACAAGGGGGAGCGTTTAAAACGGCCGGAGTTCACATGTCCATGCCATGAAGGTCTGCCGAGGGCAAGGGAAGTTGGATGAAGGGATTTAAAAGATTGAGGAAACCAGCTGTGTCACTCTATTGACCGATTCGCACTATTCGCCGACCGGTTAAACCGCCAGAAAACTCCAAAGAATTCCGGCACATATCGCCGATCCGATGACGCCGGAAGAATTGCAGGCCATGGCATGCATCAGCAGGTAATTGGTCGGATCCGATTTAAGGCCGACGAGGTGCACCTCACGGGCCGAACCCGGTACAGCCGATACGCCGGCGGCACCGAGCAGGGGGTTTATCTTTTCTTTCGAAAACAGATTCAAGATTTTGGCGAACAAGACACCCGAGGCCGTGGCAATGCTGAAGGCAATGGCTCCTAAAAAGAAGATGCCCACAGATTTTGTAGTTAAAAAGACATCGGCCTGGGTGCTGGCGCCAACTGTAAACCCGAGAAATATCGTAGCGGTATCGATGATCGCGGTTCGGGCGGTTTGAGCCAAACGTTCAACCACGCCGGATTCCTTCATGAGATTACCGAAAAAGAAGGGGCCCAAAAGGGGGATGGAGGCCGGAGCCAGAAAACAGCAAAGGATCAGACCGGCTGCAGGAAAGAGCAGTTTTTCGACACGGGAAACCGGTCGGATATCCGGCATGTGAATCCGGCGCTCGTCTTTGGTTGTGAGCAGGCGCATGATCGGCGGCTGAATAATTGGAATCAGAGCCATGTAAGAATAAGCGGCAATGGCGATGGGTCCGATCAGGTGCGGTGCCAGTTTGGCCGTTAGAAAAATCGAGGTCGGACCGTCCGCACCACCGATGATGGCGATTGAGGCCGCTTCTTTCGGCAGAAACCCGAAAGCCAGGGCACTGAGCAGAGTGAAGTATATGCCCATTTGGGCAGCTGCTCCCAGTAGCATGAGTTTAGGCTTCGCCAGCAGAGATGAAAAATCGGTCATCGCGCCCAGGCCCAAAAAGACAATGGAAGGGTAGACTCCCGAGGTGACGCCAAAGTAAAGATAGTGCAAAACACTATTAGGTTCGTATATTCCGAGACCGAATCCTTTAAAAAACGGTATGTTGCCGACCAGAATGCCGAATCCGATGGGTAGCAGCAGCAGCGGTTCGTATTGCTTGGCGATGGCGAGGTAGACAAACAGTGATCCCACCAGCAACATGATGATGTTGCGAAAATCTACCAGATAGTAACCGGTGTTGGTCAAAAACTGTATCAGCAGATCCATTGAACAGATTCCTTCTTACTCGTGGATGTGATCAGAAAAGACGGCGGTGATGTCACTCCGGGCAATTCAGCCCTGCCATCGGTGCAAGCCTTCTGACGCCGGAACGATGACACCGGATTCCCGCAGGCTTCTAATTGACAGGTGCACGTGGGGCAGATCGTGGGCCGCCGCGATTTCATACAGAAGTTTAAGCTCGAAGTCTTCTCCCATTTCAGCAACCAAGGGCTCCAGAGCCTCCTTGGCCGCAACGATGTTGAACGCCGGCGGAATGGCGGGAGAGGGTTTTAGGTGTTCAATTTTCTTTGCGCGGGCTTTAACCGGTCGTTTTTCGAACCCCTTTTCCAATAGTCCCGCAACTTTGTGCAATTGAGAAATCACGAACGAGAGAACCGACAAGCCCGCCATGACGATCAGCGCCCCGGCAATCGCCATTGCCCAACCATTAGCAGCGGATATAGCATCAAGACCGTACACACGAACCTCCAACTTATGGATTGTTTTTTCTGAACGAGTTTATTCTGTCCTTCGAACATAACAGGCGTCGATTGTCAATGGCTAAGAAAAAATGATGTAAAAATCAGAAATTTTCTTACAAAGCCCGTCACGGGAATCGGACAACGATAATTTTGATGGATCATCCGCTCGGGAATGAGGGGATGCTTCAATCTGCGAGGAGATGAATCGAGATCTTTATGCACCCCGAGCAATATTTGAGAGGGAACGGAATGTGGTCTGTTGGTTTACCTGGCATACGAACGGAGGCGTACAGGCTAAACAATATCGGCAAGAAAATTTTCGAATGTTTTTAAACTGTTAACGTTATATATGGCAGCAGGGTATCCCTTTGGCAGGATTTTGCGCAGCAGCCCGGTGAGAACCTTTCCGGGGCCGATTTCCACAAAGACCTCGATTTCTTCTTTGGCAAGTCGTTGCATCGACTCATACCATTTAACCGGGCTACAAAGCTGGCGCGACATGAGCGCTCGGATTTGATCGGGTTCGGTTTCAATCTCGGCGGTAACATTGGATATGATTCCGGTTCCTGGAGTTTGAAATTCAATCGATTCGAGAAAATGGCTGAAGTCGTCTTCAGCCCCGCGGATGAGATCACTGTGCCAAGCGCCGCTGACCTTGAGTGCAATAGCCTTGGCGCCTTTTTCAGCCGCAAGAACTGACACGGCTTTGACGGCTGCAGGTTCACCCGTGATGACGATTTGCTGTTCGGTATTGTGGTTGGCCACAGAAACCAGCCCTTTTTCCCGGCCTTTTTGGACCAATTTTTCCACGGCGGCCATAGATAGGCCGAGCAGGGCACTCATGGCACCGATATTTCTCGAGGCCTCGCGGTGCATTAATTCGCCACGCCTCTGTACCAGCCGAAGGGTATTTTCGGCTGAAATGAAGCCCGAGGCCTCCAAGGCACTGTATTCTCCGAGACTGTGGCCGGCGGTCAGCACCGGGTTGCAGCCTTCGCGCTGCAAGGCCGTCAAAAGCGCTATATTCACTACCGTGACTGCCGGCTGAAGGATGACCGTCTGGGTGAGCTCTTCCATCGGCCCATTGAAGCAGAGACGCGACAGGTTGACCCGCGAAATTTCCTCGGCCATATCGAACAGTTCACGCACGAAGCCAAACTCCTGATATACATCTTGTCCCATGCCCACGACCTGGGATCCCTGACCAGGAAACAAAAATGCTGTTTTTCTCAAACCAATGCCCTCCATCCGGATCGTGACGAGCGTTCCCTATTCGTCGAGTTTGAAAAGCTTGCGCGCAATATCCAGATACGCAGACCGTCCACCCTGGCAACCGTTGCGCTTGAGCACATCGGTCGGGTCGTGCAAAATCTTATTGATCAACGCCTGAGTCATGCGCTCGACCGCCTGCCGGCCCTCATCGGAAATAATGCCGGAGTGGAGCGTTTTTTTGACTTCCGCCTCGGCAATGGTTTCCAGTTTTTGCCGCAAGGCCTTTATGGTCGGCACGACATCGAGGCTGACATACCACTGCCGGAAACGAACGACCGCTTCATCAACAATCCGTTCGCCCTTGACCGCTTCGCGTTGGCGGTCCTCGATGTTTTCGGCGATGACCCCCTTCAGATCGTCGATATCATAGACATAGGCATTACTCAATCGGTTGATGGCTGGATCAATATCCCTGGGAACGGCAATGTCGATGAAAAAAAGAGGGCGGTTGCGACGCTTGCGCATGACTTCTTTGACTTGTCCGCGCTGGAGAATGAATTCCTGGGAACCGGTTGAGCTGATAACGATATCCACATCAGACAAGGTTGGGGTAAGTTCCTCCATCCGAATGGGGGAACCGTGAAAGCGTTCGCTCAGTTTTACGGCCCGCAGAAAGGTACGGTTGGCTACCCGAATGTTGCTGGCGCGGTTGCGGATCAGGTGCTCGACTGCTAATTCGGCCATCTCGCCGGCACCGATCAACAGGACTTTTTTTCCATCCAAGCTGCCAAATATTTTTTTTCCGAGCTCGATGGCCGCATAACTGATCGAGACCGCATGACCACCGATACCGGTTTCGGATCGTATTCGCTTGGCGACAAAAAAAGTTCGGTGAAGCAGCCGATTGAGGATGACACCTGACGTTTTTTTCTGCGTCGATAAGCGATAGGCTTCCTTGATCTGTCCAAGGATCTGGGGTTCACCCACCACCATTGAGTCCAGGCTGGCGGCCACCCTGAAGATATGACGGACGGCGTCATTGCCTATGTGAACATAAAGTGCGTCTTCGAAATTTGCTAAAGGAATTTCGTTGAAACGGGAGATGAATTCTTTAGCTGCATTCACAGCGGCCGAGGTTTGCGTCGTGACCAACAGAACCTCGACCCGGTTACACGTAGAAAAAAGTACCACCTCACTGACAGCCGGATTGTTTTTCAGGGACTCGAGAGCCACTTCGGACTGGTCCGCGGTGAAGGCAATGCATTCCCGGAGTTCGACCGGCGCGGTTTTATGATTTAATCCGAGCAGAACGATTTCGGACATGATTCGATATAAAAGCGGGATTCAGCAACAACCCTACGCCCGCAGTTCCATTAGTTTTATGTTTCAATCGTTTGTCATACGATGCCGACGGGGACTTCCGGCAACCGAACGTCATAATTATAAGGACGATATGCGATTTAAAAAGTCGTAAAGGGCTTGTGGTGCCCTTTTAGGAAAAAATTAACGCCCAAAAACGTAAAGAGCAGGATGGCAAATCCGACAATGGCCATTATGGCTGCCCGGCGTCCCCGCCAGCCGGCTGTCAAGCGCTCATGCAACAAGGCGGCGTAAAACAGCCAGGTGATTCCCGACCAGACCTCTTTGGGATCCCAGCTCCAGAACCGTCCCCAGATTAACCTGGCGTAAATAAACCCGGTGATCAATCCGAATGTCAACAGCGTAAAACCGGCAATAATGCAGGAGTAACCCGTGGCGTCAAGCATTTCCAAAGACGGTAGACGCTTGAAGAAAAAACCAGGATTTTTAGTTTTTATGGCCCGTTCCTGTAAGATGTAAAGAATCCCGATGCCGCAGGCAAGGGCAAAAGCGGCATTGCCGATGAAGACGGCGATAACATGGGAGATCAACCAGAAGTTTTTGAAAATATTTTGATTGGGGATTGGTGTGTTCGGCACTTGGGAAACGGCGATCATAATCAACGCAATCAGCGGCGCAGCGTATATTCCGAGCACCTTTAACTTGAATTTTGACTGAAAGAGGAGAAAGAATCCAGCGACAGCCCACCCGGCGATGGAAAGGGTTTCGTGCAGGTTGCGCACGGGAAATTCATTGGCGGCGATACCATTAAAAATGATTGAGAGGGTGTGGCCGATGAAACCGCCGAGCATCAAGTAGTAACCGGACCGGTGGAGATAATTTTTCTGGAAAAACAGATACGCGAAGTAGGCGGCAGCACTGAGCATATAGAGAACAACGGTGATGATGACGAGCACTTCCATGGATGTCTCACCTTATGTCGTGGTAGAATCGATAGATTCCAATAGGGTTTCGTAGGTGAATTCCTTTCCGAGAACATCGCCGAGCAGACGGTTGATTTCCTCGCGGCGGTCGTCCCGGACAAGCTCGATCAAGCCGGCATTCAAGAGACTTTCAAAAAGAGGTTTGTGCGCCTCCGGCGCATGGGCTTGACTTAGAAGTTTCTTGCGGATGGCCCCCATAAGTTGCAGCAACACATTATACTCTTCGCCAAATTGTAATTCCACCTCTTTGCGCAGCTTCTTGGCCATTGCCGGACTACGACCTGACGTCGAGATGCTGATGGTTAGCGCCCCCCGACGGACAACGGACGGAAGGATAAAATTGCAAATTTCCGGGCGATCAGCGATATTGCACAACAGACCACGCTTTTCGGCATGCCGGTGGACCCGGCGGTTTAGGGCTTCGTCATCCGTGGCGCCAATAACGAGAAATACATCTTCCAGATCAGATTTCCTAAAAGGCCGAAGCGCAAGTCTGATCTTACCCTCGCGTGCCAGATCGGTCATTTGGTCGGACACTTCGGGGCTGACGACAGTGACGAGAGCGCCGCATTCCAGAAGTCCGAATACTTTGCGCGTTCCCACGGCCCCGCCGCCGACAACCAGGCAGCGACGATCACGAATATTCAGATTGACCGGATAATATCGCATTTCAACCCAACCCCTTGTTAAAGTTCGAGTTTCATCAAATCATGGGCTAACAAAAGGGGGCCACTGAAGGTTTTTCGACACTCCTGAATAATATCTGCCTTTTCACACTCAGGATAAAAGTGTGTGAGCACCAACTGTCCCACCCCGGCCCGCGAAGCGATGTCACCGGCGAGAGATGGCGTAAGGTGTCCGTCGACTTTTTGGTCATCGGGCACTGCCGATTCACAGATGAAAAGGTCTGCGTTTCGTGCAATGGAGACAAGGCTTTCACAGACGTCGGTGTCGCCTGAATACACGACCGAGGATCCATTGGTCGAGGTAATCCGGACGGCGATGCTTTCCGGATTATGCTTGACCGGAATGGTATTGACTGTAAAATCTTTAAACTTGAGGCTGTCAGGGCCGTTTACATCCACTTCGATAAAATCCAGTACTCCCGGTTCCAACTCGATCCACCGGCCGTAAACACTCTTCAACCCATTGATAAACGCAACGAGGCCTTCTCCAGCGCAGATTGATAGTGGCGTCGGCGGCGGCGGCTATCCGGGTATTTGGTGGCGAAGAGTATTGGCACCAACTCCCCGGTATGATCGGGATGGAAGTGGCTGTATATGATATGAGACAAATCAAAGATCGTCTTGCCGGTCTCGAGCAATCGCCGCATCGTACCCGCACCGCTGTCGAGAAGGAGCGTTGCCCCTCCGACGGCGACCATAACGGCACAGGAACTGCGATCAAGGGACGGGACGCAGGTGCCTGACCCAAGAATCGTTACCGTCATATTAGCATTCATTGGCGACCGGCTGAACGTCTAAATATTATAGCAATCTTAAGGACCTTATGATCAAACAGGTTTGGCAGAACGGGTTTACCTTCGATCGGCCCGCCGTTCGATATGCGCCATTATCCAACTGGAAAGTTTTTTCTCGTTTTTGATATCGACGTGGGGTTTGAGGCTTTCCAGTTGAATTTCCGCCCGGGCCATACTCTTGTGTCCCCCGGCGGACCCCAAGGAGCCGAATCCCTTAGCGGCAACAGTTCCGGCGTTTTTTCGTATACCGTCATTGCGGAGAATGATAATCAGTTTGCGATCGAATATCCCTGAGATGATGCTCCAGGTGACGGAGTTAACCCGCATAAAAAAATCGGCGATCAACACACAGACGTCCGGGGTCGTGACCGAGCCAAGGTGGGCATAAACGCGGTTTTTTCGGAGTTTCATGTTATGCAGCGCTCTTTTGTAAATACGCAAGAAATCGACCTGTATTTCCGCCAGTTCGATTTTTCTTGTTAAAAATGTATTGGCGTGCCGGAACAGAAACTGGAAAGCCCGGATGTCTTCGATCAGAGTCTTGCGCTCGAAGTTGCTGGTGTCGGTTTTGATGGCATAGAAAAGACCGGTAGCCAGTTTGACGGAGGGTTTAATTTTTGCCGCCCGAAGGTACTCGGTCATAATGCTGGCTGTGGCGCCGTATTTCGGCCGGATATCCAGAAACGGCGCCTTAACACCCGTGTCAGGGTGATGATCGATGATGACATGGGGTGAAAATCCGGCCAGCAACTCATTATGCTCCGGCTGAGAATCGACCATCACAACACGCTGATACTGGTCGCGATTGATGCTTTCGACGAACACCAATTTGACCCCCAGCAGTCGAATCATGGCAAGGTTGTCGGGGCGCTTTATTTCGTTGATGCAGCTGATCGTTACCCCGGCCACCTTATGCCAAAGGAGACGGCTGACGGCCATTGCGCTGGCGATGGCATCCGGATCGGCATTGATAAGGACCAGTACAGAGTCATTGCCCGAAAACTGCTGGTGGAATCGCCGTAATCTTTCGGAAGCTGAGAGTGGCATCAGTGCTCGGTTTCCTCCTGTTGGCGTGTGCTCATCATACGTCGGCCGTCATTAGATTACAATATAATTTTCGTAACACCTTCGGCAAACGATTCGCAGTCAAGTGACTGCGGACCGCACAGAAGCCAAGCGCCCTGTCAGAAAAATGTTCGACAGGGCGCTTGGCTGTTCTCGTGCCGTTTCAACTCAGGTGGTTGTAAAGACAATCCGGCCGTTCTGGACATCGGCCTTAACCCGGTCACCCTCTCGGAAATTTCCTTTTAGAATTTCAAGCGACAGTTCATTTTCGATGAATTTTTGTATCACACGTTTCAACGGCCGGGCGCCGTATGACGGATCATAGCCCTTCTCGGAGAGAAAGGCCTTGGAACTTTCGGATAGTTCAAGTTCGATTTGTTTATCAGCCAGCCGCTGCCGGAGCTTATCGATCTGGATGTCAACGATTTTACCGATCTGGTTCAGGGTCAGGTTATGAAATATAATGGTTTCATCGATGCGATTGAGAAACTCGGGCTTGAATTGGGCCCGCAGTGCCTCCATAACCCGGACGGCCATATCCTCTGGTCGCGATCCGCCGAGGTCTTGTATCCACTGGCTGCCGACGTTTGAGGTCATGATGACAATCGTGTTCTTAAAATCGACCGTCCGTCCCTGACCGTCTGTCATGCGGCCGTCATCCAGAATCTGCAGCAATGCGTTAAACACGTCCGGGTGGGCTTTTTCTATCTCGTCAAAAAGAACCACCGAGTAAGGTCGCCGACGCACGGCTTCGGTCAGATAGCCGCCTTCTTCGTATCCAACGTATCCTGGTGGGGCTCCGATCAACCGGGCCACCGCGTGCTTTTCCATATATTCGGACATGTCTATACGAATCATCGCCTGTTCGCTATCGAAAAGGAATTCGGCCAGAGCTCTGGCCAGTTCGGTTTTACCGACTCCCGTGGGTCCCATAAAGATAAAGGAGCCGATAGGACGATTGGGGTCCTGAAGTCCGGAGCGCGCTCTTCGTACGGCATTGGCGACAGCCTCAATGGCTTGCTGTTGGCCGATGACGCGTTGACCGATTCGGTTTTCCATCTTAATAAGTTTGTCTTTTTCACCTTCCAGCATTTTGTTGACCGGTATGCCGGTCCAGCGGGAGATGACCTCCGCCACGTCTTCCGCATCGACTTCCTCCTTGAGCATCCGGTGGGTTTTTTGCTGGTCGGCAAGATTCTGGTTGGCTTCCTGAAGCCGTTTTTCTAACTCGATCATCCGTCCGTAACGGATTTCAGCAACCCGGGCAAAATCCCCTTGGCGTTCGGACTGTTGCGCTTCTATACCAAGGCGCTCCTGTTCTTCCTTGTTGGCACGGATGGTCTGAATCATACTCTTTTCGTTTTGCCAGTGCCGCTTCATCTCGTCCAACTCGTCTTTGAGTTTTCTCGCTTCATTGTCGAGCTTTGCCAGCCGGTTCCGGGAAGAGGGATCGCTCTCTTTTTTCAGTGCCTCTCGTTCAATTTCGATCTGAGTCGCTCGACGTTGGATCTCATCGATTTCCGTTGGCATGCTGTCAATCTCGATTCGCAGCTTGGAAGCACACTCATCGATAAGGTCGATGGCCTTGTCGGGCAGAAACCGGTCTGTTATGTAACGGTTAGATAGGGTTGCGGCTGCCACGATCGCTGCGTCTTTGATTCTAACACCATGATGAACCTCATATTTTTCCTTTAGCCCTCTGAGTATCGATATCGTGTCCTCCACTGTCGGTTGTTTGACCAGCACCGGTTGAAAGCGACGCTCCAAGGCGGCGTCCTTCTCGATGTACTTGCGGTATTCGTTGAGTGTGGTTGCACCAATGCAGCGTAATGTACCTCTTGCCAGCGCTGGTTTCAGCATATTGGACGCATCTAAGGAACCTTCAGCTGCACCGGCACCCACCAAGGTATGAAGCTCATCAATGAAAAGGATGACTTCGCCTTCCGCCTTTTCGACCTCTTTTATGACGGCTTTGAGTCGGTCTTCGAATTCTCCCCGGTATTTGGCGCCGGCAATCAGCGCGCCCATATCCAACGCCACCAGTCGGCGGTTTTTCAAACTTTCGGATACATCGCCGCTGACAATGCGCTGGGCCAATCCCTCGACGATAGCCGTTTTGCCGACACCGGGTTCACCGATGATGACGGGGTTATTCTTTGTTCGGCGGGACAGCACCTGGACGATCCGCCGGATTTCATCGTCGCGGCCGATGACCGGGTCAAGTTTTCCCAAGCGGGCCAGATCGGTCAAATTGCGACTAAATTTTTCCAAGGCCTGGTACTTTTCTTCGGGGTTCTGGTCGGTTATCCGCTGTGACCCCCGAATTTCCATCAGAACCGTCAGGATAGCATCACGGTTGACACCATAATTCCTCAGGATTTGAGACGCTTGACCCTCCTTTTCTTCGCTCATGGCCAGAAGGATGTGTTCGATGCTGACATATTCATCCTTTATACTATCCGCTTCACCAAAAGCGGTCTCCAGAATTTTCTTCGTCCGCTGAGAAATATAGGATTCGGACATCTGACTGACTTTGGGTAGCCGCTCGAGGGCACGGGTGGCTTCGGTTCTCATCGAACCGATTTGCACGCCCATCTTGCGGAGGATATTGGCCGCGATTCCCTCGTTTTCAGTCAGCATCGCCACAATAAAGTGCTCGGGTTCAATCTGGGGATTCTGGTACCGGGCAGCCAATTCCTGGGCATGTTGGATTAACTCCTGGGATTTAATTGTAAACTTGTCCATTCGCATTGAATGCAACTCCTAAATGTCGTGCGTAAAGTTTATGTTTTCAATTAACTGACAAGGTCAGATTCACGAAACCAATATAAACATTACCGAGTGGCCGTCAATTAGAAATAATAATACTCATATATAATAATGACTCGATTGGAGGGTGTGACGTGCGGATGCGTATTAGTCGACTGCCGGACAACGACTGGTTGATAAATTAATTGGGTGCCGGAAACGCTTGCATGCGGGGAAACAGGATCGTACCGCGACGAGCACTTTTTGGGCCTGACCCCAGCGTATATTAAGGTTGGATCTGTATATCTCAAAAACCCTCGCCCTGCATTTTGTCACGAGATAATTCGCCGGTGGCTGCAGGACCAGGCGTATTGTGGCTGGACGCGACCGGGTGGGGTCGGTCTGCGGTTTCCATGCAGCCTGATGTTGAGATGAGAGCAAGTCAAAATCAGCTCTTCGACGGCATGGCGTTGTTGCTCATTCAATTGACCGAATTCTACACAGCGCCGCCGAACCCGGATCGAACTGAAGGAATACTCAGGCGGCAGCTCAAAATCAGCCACGGTACGATAGGGAATGCGATCCAAACATAAACGGGGTGCCGACACAAGGATTGTCAACTCAGAGGATGGTTTTTCGTCAAGAGACGAATCCACGTACCGAAAAGACAGTCCCCCCAGGCTCACATCGATCATGTAGCCGAGTATTTCCGTATGAGGTCTCACGGCGACGACAACGCCGTCAATCGCCGGATATCGCATAAGAAGCCGTTTTTCCATCGTATTGTGGAATTGTATCATTTCAGCCTGCTGTGCCCCGTCTGTACTGGTCCCGAAATAATCGCAATTTACGGAATATATAGGTGTTTGAAACTCATCATACGCTATATATTGTATAATTATCACCATAGTATGTCAATAAATTACTCTCCGGCATAGATTCTCCCGCCAGGCGGGATATAACATCATGCTGTCAAATCAGCACAAACGGAAGGTGCGGAAAGGGTTTTTATTTGACCTGAACGAACTGAAAGGTCTATGACTTATGCAAAGGTGACGATAAGAGTTCGGGCCGCCCGGGCAAGGTGCGAACAGTGTCTTTGACGGAGAATGTGAAATGTCCGCGCCAATAACGGCAGGAATTTTGGAAGGCGCATTATGAACTGGAACAAAACACTCTCGATTTTATTGCTGGTCATCTTTTGGGTCGTTGCCGGCGATGAACAAGCCCTTTCCGGTCCGCCGTCAGCAGGCGGAGTTCTGCCTGAGTTTTACGTACCTGTTCCCAAGGACAATCGGCTCCGCCAGTACCTCGGATTGGATGAAAAACCCGAATTCATGATTTCGGAGATAAAAGCGGATGTGATCATCATTCAAATTTTCAGTATGTACTGACCGCATTGTCAACGGGAGGCTCCCGTTGTGAACCAGGTTTTTCAAGAGTTGGAGACGAGTCCGAAACTAAAGGACAGGGTTAAGATTATCGGCATAGGCGCCGGTAATTCTGATTTCGAGGTCAATTTCTTCCGGAAAACGTACGATATTCAATTTCCATTGTTTTCAGATGGAGATTTTGTTCTCCACCAAACCTTAGGAGAGATCCGGACGCCCTATTTTATAGGTGTCAGAATATACCCCGACGGATCTCATCGCGTATTCTATTCAAATCTCGGCGGATCCGGCGGAGACGCCAAGCGATTTCTGGAAAAAATTCTCGCAAAATCCGGCTTGTCGCCGGCGATGATGAATGACGGCGAACCGCAATAGTTAGACCGGTCGATCCGAAGAGGGAAGCGATGCTGAATTTTGGCAAAGGGATAGCCGCCATTATTGTCGGAAGTATTTTTATGACAGGACATGCCCTTGGGCTGTCGGACGCTTTTAAGGACTACATATACGATCCCGGAAAGTTAAAAGCTTTCGACAGTAAATTGAAGGTCAAGGCCGGAGAGCCGGCACCGAATTTTACGTTACCATCACTATCGGGAGAAGAAATCACCCTCAGTGATTTCCAGGGCCGGAAAAATGTGGTGATTTCTTTCGTTCCGGCAGCCTGGACACCGGTTTGTTCCGATCAATGGCCCGGCTACAACATTGCCAAAGACCTTTTTGACGAAAACGACGCCGTTCTGCTTGGAATTACAGTGGACAACATCCCGAGCCTGTATGCCTGGACCAAACAAATGGGTGATTCCCTTTGGTTTCCTGTTTTGTCGGATTTTTGGCCGCATGGCGCTGTGGCCGACGCATATGGCGTGCTTCGATCCGACGGTGTTTCTGAGCGGGCACTGTTCGTGATCGACAAGCAAGGCATCATTCGATCCATATATATCGCGGATATAAATGTCAGGCCAGATTTGGAATATTGTGCCGTAGAACTGAGAAAGCTGAACAGGTAATTATGCGTATCAAGAATCCTTCTATTTGGTGGGTTTGGATACTGTTTGCGGCGGTGCTGTTTATTCCAGGACCTGGCGGTGCCAGAGATCTGAACAAGGTACAGGAAATTGATATCGAAGGTCTGGATCGGATAATAAGCGGAAAAGGACGCTACCTGCTCGTATTCATGGCCGCCTGGTGCACACCGTGTATAAAGGAACTCCCCGACGTTAACGCTCTTTATGAAAACTATCGGGAACGCGGCTTAAATATGGTCGGCATCAGTGTCGATTTTGAAGGACCAGTCGCCTTCCAGCCCATCGTGGACAGGTTGAAAGTGAACTTTCCGGTTTATTGGTTGGGTGAGGCTGCCATGGACGCATACAGCATCCGCGGGATTCCCTTTTTTATCTTCATAAAAAATGGTGAAATTGTCGAAAGACTTCTCGGTCAGCGATCTAAGAATTTTTTAGATAAAAAAATCGAGGCATTTCTTGTGCATCCGTAAATCGCTCATTTCGTCTGGTCTTGCCCACCGGAGCCCCCTATAAAAAACGATCCCATCGCCGGTAAACCCCATGAGCCCCTCTCTTATCGTCTAATAACGATTCGTTTTCCATAGGTTTATACCGCTCTATAACCTCTCTGCGTTGAGTTGACCCGGGAGATGCTTTTTCCCTCTCGTGCGCGATTGACGGCATCCACAATTTGCTCTGCCGTGTAAAAGTCACTTCGAAAAAGTTCTTGTCCCGATGGTGAATAGATGATCATCAGCGGGATGGTCAAATGGCCGACTTCTTGCAGTTTGGCTCTGCCAGACTCATTGCGGCCGGTAATATCCACCTTGATCGGAACGATGTCCTCACTGGCGAACAACCGGACGATCGAATCACTAAAAAGTACGCTCTGTTCAAGGGCCTTGCAATTCAGACACCATTCAGCCGTAAAGACCATGACGACGATCTGGTTGCGCTCACGGGCTTCCTGGAAGCGCTGCGGAGTGTAGTATACCCATTCGATGGGCCCCCGATCTGTCAAACGTAGCCCGCCGTATACTGAACCAGTGGCAAGTAGAATTCCGATAACGACGAAAACAATCCTCGCCGATCGACCGGATGCGATTCGAACTGTTCGATAAGCCAACCAGAGTCCGGCGGAGGCGACAAATCCCATGACCACCCACCAATAGCCTTGCCCCGGTGGTGCCGGAGGTGTCATTCGCAAGGCACTGACCCCGGAGCCGACGAAATAAGCCGCCGCCGCCAGCAAAAAAATGCCCATGACCTGCTTGACCAGGTCGCTGACCGGTCCCGTGCGGGGCATTTTCCCGACCCATTCGGGAAGCGCCGACAAAACGACATAGGGCAACGCCATTCCGGTGCCGATTGCGGCAAAGACGGTTGTGGTCGTTATTGGATGTTGGCTTGTCGCCCAGACTGCGGCCGCACCCATGAAGGGGGCGGTGCAGGGCGTCGACAATATGGCTGTAAGCACGCCGAGCCCGAAAGAGCCGGCCAGAGTGCTCTGTTCCGGGTTCAGCCGGTAGACGAAGTTCGGCAGACGGATAGAAAAAAGGCCGCACATGCCGACGGCCATCACGGCAATGACGACCCCTACGAGAATGGTAAACGCGGGGTATTGAAAGAGTTGATTGGTGGCGGTGAAACCACTCGCCAGGGACATCGTCGCTCCCAGAGCGATCCAGAAAAAAATCACCCCCAGGAACATGAAAAACCCTAGCGCGAAACATCTGCGTCGGTTTTGACAGGCGTTTGACAGGCTAATGATTTTTATTGGAATCAACGGCAACACGCAAGGCGTCAGGTTGAGTAGCATTCCACCCACTGCGGCTATGACCAATAATAGCAACAGTCCCCATCCACCGATGGCGGAGACAGAGAAGTTAAAGCCAAAAATGGAGAAACCGACAGTGTCCTGGAGAGGGGCGGGCTCAATCTGGCTGTAGCCCGCAAAAAGATCCGGATTAATGATTTGCGGATCTACGCCATCAGCGGCAAGGGGAAGGGTAACCGGCACCTCTATTTTCCGGGGAAATAAGCATACTTGTGCATCACAGGCCTGGTAGGCAACCGTCACAGAGACCCGAATTTCTTTCAGTGTCGGTTGCTTTTTTATTGTCACCGGCAAGTAAATGATTGTCCGTTGGTCGAAAACCATAAGGGGTTCACGGATAAAGCCAAGGTTTACAGCGTGCGCTGAAGGAAAAACCGGCTGTTCGATAAGGAGTCCAGCGGGTGGAGACGGTACCATCACCTGGGTAGGAAAGGGACTGAAATCCGGGACCGGTTTTATTTGACCGGCATCGGCGGTGATATGGTAACCTGGCTCGACATCGAGAACCACAGCGAGTGCAAAGCGGTCACCTGGCCGGGCCGTATTGACAGACCATGCCGTCCAGACGGAAACGACGTCGGCAACAATAGTTTGTGGTTTCGACAGGAGTTCGGAAGGAGATACAGGGTTTGTTCCAGCCGAAGCTGAATCAACCGACGCCGCCAATGAAAAAAGTAGGATGAGGGCGGTCTTTTTAATCCATTGATGAGAAGGCATAGGATGAGTGGTTAAAGGAAAATATTATCTTTAAAATTCCGACTATATCTTCATTTGGTATTATTGGCAATCTTCGGGCGAGATTCTTCGTGGCTGTCATCGTCAGGGTCGCCAGGCATGCTCAGGGTTGATTCTTCGCAAGCTCTCATACAAAACGATACCCACCGCTGTCGACAGGTTCAGGCTGCGGATATCCGAACGAGTCGGGATATGGAAAGTCGATGTCTGGTATCGGTTGAGGATAGATGAGGGCAATCCTCGGGTTTCGGAGCCGAAGATCATAAACAATCTCTGGGGCGACGGCATTGACCAGAAAACAGATTGACCGGTTTTGGTCAACAAGACCACCTCATCTGATCTGGGGCGTATTTTCTGCACGAAGTGCTCGAAACTCAACCAGCGGTGCAGATTGACTTTCGGCCAATAATCGAGACCGGCGCGTTTAACTTCGCGACTATCAACTGAGAACCCCAGCGGTTCGATCAGATGAAGCTCGGCACCAGCTGCCAGGCAGGTTCGCCCGATGTTTCCCGTGTTCCAGTGGATCTCCGGTGCCACCAGAACCACGTGGCGCTGGGTATTCAGGGCCATATCGGTATCTGCGCTCATTCCTGTGTTGACTTTTGGGCTCGGATATACATACAAATCTGACCATCTGCAATCGGTTTGTTGGGGTTGTCAGAAAAACGTTCCGGAATTTGAAAGTTTTGTTCTACAATCACTTCTACCACCCTTTCGTATTTCGGAATTTATTATTGAAAAGGGGTATAAATGGCACCAAGTAGAGCTTTTAAATGGGCCATACTCAACGGTCGGATTTAAGCACAACCGACATTTGGAAGCAACAGGGACCGGTCTTGTCTCTTCCCTCTGCTAAAACAGACGAGCAGAAACGATGATAATCGATTTTCACACTCACATTTTTCCGGGCGCAATCCGGGGCCGCCGGGAAAGATATTTTCTGCCAGAGCCCGAGTTCGCGCTGCTTTACAGCTCCGCCAATTCTAAAATGGTCGGAGCCTCCGAGCTGGTTGCCACCATGGATGACTGCGGTGTCGACAAGGCGGTTGTTTTCGGATTCCCCTGGAAATCCGGTGAAACCTTTACCCGCAACAACGATTACGTCATGGAAGCCGTCCATCGATTTCCAAACCGCCTGATCGGATTCGGCTGCTTCGATCCCTGTCATCCAAAAGCCCTGCAGGAGGCCCGGCGCTGCATCGAAAACGGCCTCTTCGGTATAGGCGAGCTGGCGTTTTACACATGCGGAATCGACACAAATTCACTGGAGCGACTGGCACCGATCATGGATCTTTGTCGGGCGAAAAATCGTCCGGTACTTATCCACACGAATGAACCCGTCGGGCATGTTTATCCCGGAAAATCGCCCAACACTCTGAGGCAGATTTATGAACTGGTCCGACGGTTTCGAGAAAACACCATTGTCCTCGCACACTGGGGCGGGGGTATTTTCTTTTATAATCTATTGAAAAAGGAGGTCACCGAGAGTTTAGGTAATGTGTACTTCGACACGGCCGCTTCTCCATTCCTCTACGATACCCGGATCTATGCCGTGGCCACCCAGCTGGCCGGTTCGGAAAAAATATTGTTCGGTAGCGACTATCCGCTGATTCCGCCCTCAAGATACCTGGAGGAATTCGCGCAGGCCGGCTTGACCAGAGCCGATATCGAGAATATTAGCGGCCGCAATGCGGCCCGTCTTATCGGACTCTAAACGATTTTTCTCGAATCGATTCGGCGCCCCTCCAAAGGAGCAACCAACGGTCGGGTTGCATATACTTCTTCGATGATGCCCGACTTTGCCAAACGCTCACACATCACATTTCCTGGGCCCTCCACCTTACCTATGAGTGGTTTCAAAACCCCATCGAACACCCAAGACACGTTGCGGTGTTGCAGTCCTCCTCAAAATACTCACCTACGCTCATATAGGTGCGTTTTTTCGTCGGCCCTCGCATTGTCCTCGGGCGGGATAAGGTTTTGAAACCATTTCTAATAATTTGTCTTCGTTTTCAATAGGATCCTAAAGCGCGTTGAGTGCGGCAAGTATCGGCTGTAAGCCTTCGCGATGCTCCGGCGGCACCATTAAAACTGAGAGGGGCATGTTTGCAATTAGATCGGCAGACAAGCATTCAAGGCGACTCTCCCGATATGCGTGGCGGTTTTTTGCGGAAAGAAGGCACAGCACGACATCGATGAGGTTGCCGGTGCACCCGTTTTTATCGAGGTGTTCGATCGTCTGCAGAAACACCGTGTTGACGGACAGGACAAATTCATCCGTATCGGCAACGCCGGATTTTTCGCAAGAAATTTTCGAAACAAAACAGCGGCATCCGAAGGGGCGCAACAGGTATATCGGGCACGCCCTCTGGCGGAGCAAAGGGCAATTTTGATTTTCAGTACTGATTATTTCTTCCGGAAGCGCCTTACCCTGACGGCAGAGCTCTGCAAGTCGATTGGTGGTCAGTTGCGGCCGGAATCTTTCGGTGACACCCACCTTTTCGAGCGTTCGCTTCAAGACGGTGCGCTGATGTGGATCCAGGTCGCGGATTAAATAATACCCCTCAAGGGTGGTGATGCTCACGTTGGATGTACAACAATGGGCACAGTACTTTTGGCAGGCCGAATCCAGCCCTCCGGCGAATTCGTCGTAAATGCCGTATATCCCGGCGAGGAGAATGATCTTCTTTTCAATGCTCATCGGTAAACTCCCAACATCAAGATAACATGTTTTCTTTGTATTGACTTAACAATTCGAACGCTTAAATTGCTGGTTGCTCATTGAGGAAGAGATGAACAGCATATAACATGTTGCTGGCCTCATGGCGTCGACGAAATTATCCTTTATATCAAGCATCGGCCAAATGGCAAAAACAGCCGAAGATGCCGAAGCTGGATGACAAACATAAACATGGGATTGGCCGTCCATATTGCCGTTTGGGACAATATTATGCGAGGTATTTGTATCGGGCCTGTCGAGACAGGACTCTGATGCAGATAACGAAAGGTTACGATGACACTTTGGGTTGTCACCCTACTGCTGATCGTTACCATTGTCTTGCTGATGACCGAAAAGCTGACCGTGGACCTTACGGCGATCGGTATTATGGTAACCCTTGTGCTGGCAGGGATCCTGACGCCGCTCGAGGCCGTCAGCGGGTTTGCTTCACCGGCGGTCATCACCGTGGGAGCGATGTTCATGATCAGCCGGGGCATGATCCGGACCGGAGCTGTGGGATTTATTGGTCAGAAAGTCAATGCATTGTCGCGCGGAAAGACGCATCTGGCCATCCTGGTCATCCTGCTGATCGTGGGTATATCATCGGCTTTTATAAACAACACCCCAGTGGTTGTGCTGTTTATCCCCATTGTGCTCAGCTTGAGCTGCGAACTCGGCTTCAGCCCATCGAAGTTTCTGATTCCGATTTCCTACGCCTCGATTCTGGCAGGGACCTGCACGTTGATCGGAACCTCAACCAACATCATCGTCAGTGATTTAAGTGCGGCTCATGGCTACGGTGCGATCGGCATGTTCGAACTGGCCCCCGTTGGAATTCCGATCGCGATATTGGGAATAATTTTCCTGATGATCGCCGCTCCACGGCTGATGCCGAGCCACCGGTCGCCGGTCTGTGAACTCGGTAACAGCGAGAACCGGCGTTATCTGGCGGAATTGGGGATACCCAAGGAAAGTCCGCTGATCGGACAAGAAGCCAAAGAGGCATTCCAAAAGGACCATCCTTCCCTGGAAGTTCTCGAGCTAATTCGATACTCGCATATCTTCTACCCTGGGCGAGACAAGGTTGATATTGCCCCCGATGATCTATTGCTGGTGAAAGGTTCCGCCAGTGAATTGGTTGAAATCATTCAATCGGAGGGGGTAGAGTTACCCCTGCCGACGAAAGGCCTCGATTACCAGGGGGGTGAGGATGCATCCTTGGTGGTCGAGCTTATCATACCGCCCCAATCGACACTGATCGGTCAGAGGTTGATGGAGACCCGTCTGCAGCGGGATCCAGACATCCATGTCATTGCCATTCAGCGCAGCAACCTGCACTATACCGAAAAAAACATCAATGACATCCGCTTGCGGATCGGCGATATCCTTCTGATCTGGTGCCCGGAAAGCAAACTCGAAAAATTGCGGGCGGAAGCCGACCTGATTATTGCCGAAGACGTTCATCACGCAATTGTTCACAGACGCAAAGCCCCAGCGGCTTTTCTGATTTTTACCGGTCTGGTTGTGGCTGCCAGCACCGGTCTGGCGGATATCATGGTGTGCGCACTGGCCGGAGTGTTTCTGATGGTCGTTACCGGCTGTCTGCAGCTGCGCGACGCTTACCGCACCCTCCAAGGTAATGTCCTCTTACTGATTGTCGGAACGATTGCCCTTGGAAAAGCCATGGAAAAATCGGGCGCTTCGCAATATTATGCCGAAGCGTTTCTATCTCTTTTTTCCGGGGCCGACCCTGTATTTGTGCTCGGTGGCCTCATTCTACTCACCAGCATCAGTACACAGTTGCTGAGCAACAATGCCACAGCCATCCTGATTCTACCGATTGCCATCTCCTCCGCCGTGGGATTGGGGGTCGATCCAAAAGCATTTGTCGTTGCCGTTTGTTTCGGTGCCAGTGCCTGTTTTGCAACCCCAATCGGCTACCAGACCAATCTGCTTGTTTACAGCCCCGGCGGATATCGCTTCAGCGACTACCTCAAACTCGGGATTCCGCTCAACCTACTGGTTCTGCTCCTGGGAACACTTCTGATTCCGGTGTTCTGGCCCTTGTAAACACTGGATCGGCAATGCTGGTGCCTGGTCCGGCGTGCGCCACCAGTGACCTTCCGTATGCCGAGCGTGATTTCACAAAAAGCCCTCAATCCGTTAACGTCGGACAGCGAGACGAGAAATTCTATTGAACCATTCAGGGCAGCGGGATCTATCATTTCTGGCGAGCGGAACGAAAGAGTGAAAAATAACTGTTTATCGCACCGCGGGTCAGTCGTTGTGTCTGCCTTTAGAAGGATTGCCGATAGGAGGGGCGGCCGGATTGACCACAGTCGACCGGGGTCTCTTTTTTTTCTTGGGCCGTTTGCGTCGTTGAGCAAGCTTTTGCTTTGATTTCTCCAGTTTGATTTTAATGTCTTCCTGGTATCGCTGCAAAACAATAAAAATAATGTAATAGCCTGCGATGGCCAACGGTAAGCCCAGGACGACACCGCCGACGATCATTGCCCAGACAATTTCCGGAGCTTTCAGGATGAGGTGGTAAGCGGATGAGAAACTGTTGAAGTCCGCCCAGCTGAAACCCTTCTGGATACCCATTATCCGCGCACCGACCAGATAGGTTAAACTGTAGATGACCGGAGCCGTTGCCGCATTGGTAAACCACACGGCAATGGCGGCAGATATCTTGTTCCATTTAAACAATGACGCCAGTGGCACGGCGATGACGGTATGCAGTCCAATGAACGGCGTCATGCCGACAAAAAGGCCCAGTGAAAATCCCAGCGCAATCTCCCGTGGTTGCCCTCGAATTTTTAGGAAGCGTTTGTAAGCTTTGTAAAGTGGTGAAAGGAACCGGTTATCTTTCATCGCCGGTGATTGGAGGATAATTTTCTGTTCATTTATGGGTTACGCTGACCAATGCTAACGGATTCCGCTTACAGGGTAAATCGATGGTAACCCCCCGAATGTCTTGCGACGCGGAACAGAGCCATCTTTTTAGTCGGCCAATCAATTGAAACGCTTTTGTATAGCAGAGATAGCATCAAATTGAAACGGGGGATAGCAATATTTATTGGATTTCGTGTCGCGGGAAATAAAAATTGGATCGCTGGATTCGCCGGTCGGCTTTCTTAACTGTGGGACCCTGACGAGATCTTCGTGGGACGATCAAATGGGTCAAAGATGTGCGACCTATTCGAACATATGAATGCAACACGATTCTTTCTTTAGGTTGCCGAACGCAAGAATTCGAGCCCAAGAATCTGCCGCCGCCTGGTCATCTCTTCCGCTACGGAAATCACGAAGACGCCCCGTCTGATCGATTCTTCTTTGTCGGTCGCCACCCGCAGGCCCACTCACGTATGTCGATGACGCGAGACGAAGGCGCAACACCGGGGCTTGTCCGCCCGCCTGAGGCGGCTAAACCTCTGGAGGATCGGGCGAGACATTTTTTGAGATGGCTTCTGAGTAAGAGCGACAATCGTCGCATTGAGCGGACACTTGACGGGGATGTCATGCTGGAACCGTCTGGGTGCGCACCGGGTCACTTTATGATCAAAAGGGCTTCTTCTTCCGGTTTGTCTACCCGTCCAATCAGGCAAGCCGCCCCAACCCCCTGCCGGTGAAGGGCGTTGACAAGCTTCCATGCCTGTTGTTCCGGTAAGGCAACCAGTAACCCGCCGCTGGTTTGGGGGTCAAAAAAGATCTCGACATGCCATGCCGGTAAATTTTTTTCAAACCGCATACGTTTTTCGACCAATTGCCGGTTTTGAGAATTCACGCCGGTCGATACGCCTCTTTTATACATCTCCAGGGCTTCTTTCATGTATGGCACGGCCTCCATGGAAATTTCCAGGCGCACCCGTGATCCGCGGGCCATTTCAAACGCATGTCCGGCAAGCCCAAACCCAGTAATGTCCGTTGCGGCGTGAATATCGAAACGCTGCATGATTTCGGCCGCAACCCGGTTCAGGTCGGTGATCGTTGCGATGCATTCGTCCAGCGCAGTGGTCGAAACCCACCCTTTCAGATTGGCGTTAAAGATGACGCCACTGCCGATGGGTTTGGTCAGCACTAGTGAATCACCAGGTCGAGCGCCAGCATTGGTCCAATACTTTTGAGGGTGCACGATACCGGTCACAGATAAGCCGAATTTTGGTTCATCATCGTCGATCGTATGGCCACCGGCAAGGACTGCCCCGGCTTCCGTGATTTTTGTCAATCCGCCGGCCACGATTTGATGGAGGATTTCGGGGTCGAGTTTTTTGGAAGGAAAGCCGGCCAGGTTTAAACAGGTGATCGGTCGACCTCCCATAGCGTATACATCGCTGAGAGCATTGGCGGCTGCGATTTGTCCGAAGACAAAGGGATCATTCACCGGGGGGGTGATAAAATCCGCGGTCGTGATGATGGCGATTTCGTCGGTCAGACGATAAATGCCGGCATCATCATTGGTTTCATACCCCACCAGAAGATTCGGATCCTGGTTTGCCGGCAGCTTTGCGAGCATTTCATTCAGTCCGACCGGACTGATTTTCGCCGCTCAGCCACAGGTCTTGGAAAGACTCAGCAAAGTCGGTTTCTGCAAATGTTTAAGAAGGTTCATGGAATGTCCTCGTCGTTTATACCGCTTTTCAAAAATAAATTCCGAAACACGGAAGGGTGGTATAAGTGGTTGTAGATAAAAACCTTCGAATAACGGAACGATTTTTGACAACCTCTACATCAAATCGTATCCGCCAGGCGCGCTGATCCGAATTTGATATATTGAAAAATTAAATCGGAGGCATAGAATATATCGATCACAGCGACTCTGTCAAACGTTCATTTTGGGGATATGACTTACCAGCGGCCAAGGCCCAGCGAGTTTTCCAGGGTGCAATTGAAGAGGGCAAGATTTTCGGATGGCGGTGCGCATGGCTCCTGAGGAATGCGAAATGGTGAAACAGTGCCAAGGCGTGGAAGTTTATGTCGTGCTGATGCCAGAAGCGCTGATCCCTTTTACGTAGTAGAGGGGATCGTTTAAAAAACTGAAAAAAATGACAATGAATGCAATTGATGCTTCGATCATCAAGGCTTTATCCATGTAAAGACGAGCGAGTTGCTGATCTCGCAGGTCTCCGGATGTTTGGCCGAAATAAGAAGAAAACAGCCCGTCTAATTTCCAGGTGGTGTTCGGTTCGGTGACCATATCCGTGCGGCCGCCGTAACAGTAAGCCATGGCCTCCATCAGGAGAGGGCGTTGGATGATCGGATCACGCTGGTGGTAACCCAGAAGGTGAAGCAGTGTCCGCTGGGCTTCAAGCAGGCTGGCGTCGGATAGTGCGTTGAAAAGAGCCGTTGCCGATGGGTTGTCCTTGATATCGACCATCTGCCTTACCAGCGACAGGATAACGGCATTTTTAAAGAGTTGATACAGGCGTTTGGACCCGTTTAAGGCTGCCGTCGGCGGATGCTCGGTTTTCGGTCGGTAACCGGAGTAGTTGCTGACAAAAAGGATTTGGAAGATTGCTTGGAAAAAGTCGACGTCATCAATGGGATCCTGAAGATCGATACGCAAGTCGAGTGTGTTGTCCAACCGATCGGCGAGCTTGACCTCAATCAGGTCCGGTGCCTGGCGGGATTTTTCGAGCAGGCGGCCGATGTATTGATAATAGTTTTCACTCTTAAGGCGGGTAAGGTATTGGAGCCTTTCGACAAGGCTGGTTTCGTTTTCGGTTTCCAAACCAGAGAGGAGGTTGGACAGCTGTTCCTCCAACTCGCGCCAGCGCTGTTTTTCGAATTTGAGCGGCTCGATGTCTTCCAAAGTATCGTGGAAAAGAGCACTCAGAAGCGACACCAGGTTGATGGTTTCTTGCGCGCGTGCATAATGCGCGGCGGTCCTTAGAGGATGCAGCACGGCCATCGGGCCAAGGCGACGGCGTTTTTGGCTGTAAACGTTGAAAAGATAGCCGAGTGCCTCCATTATGATGCTTCGTTGCTCTCGATCGGTTTGATCGCCATGATTATCGGAGCCCAGCTTTTTTTCACCGATGATAAACAGGAGAACATTGTAACGGTTCAGAGAGGTCGCACTCAAATTGTAATTCAGGACGGAAGAAAGCCTCAGAAATTCCTTAAAATCATATAGGGGCATAAAATTCCCTTGTTTTGTGGGGTGCCGGTAGCGAGATAATTGAACAATTCGTAATCATTTTGATCTCAAACGAGTGGTGAGCCTGGTCACGCAGCTAAAACAAACGCTGGTAATCCAGTCAAGGCTTCACTGGAGTGGAGGGATTTTTCACACACGTCCTTTTTATAGTGATTCGTTCGAAGACGATCCGGGTTATGAGGCGCCGATCGCCGTGAGATCGGGAGCTGATTGCTTTTACCTCTGATCGGGTGTCATTTCCGAATCCGTCGTGGTGGCCTGCTTACCGGCCTCAATGGCTCGGTCTGCAGCCGATTGGGCCGATTCTTGTGCGCTCTGGGCTTTTTGACGTGCAGCTTGGGCTTCAGCCTCCAGCCTTAACGTCGTGGCTTTGTTGCGCTGCATCCTCCGTATATTGGTATTGGCCTGTTTTCGAAAGGCGTCGGCTTTATTTTGCGCTGCCTCAGCACTGGCCTCGGCGTCGGTAGCGCGCTGGCTGGCTTCCTGGGCTTTGACGCGAGCATTAATCGCTTTTTGATTGGCGGCCTTGGTTTCAAGCTGTTTCTTTAAAGCCATTTTTTCCTCTTCAATGGCATTTAATTCGGCATCGGTTCGCGGACGATAATTTAAAACATCCTGACCCCGGGCATTTGGCGGGGGCGGTGTTTCGGTGATGTGCGTGACGCCCTGGGCATCTGTCCACGTGTAAAGTCTCCCGGCCGGGCACAATGTCGCAAATGCCAGCAGGACGATGATGAGGGTTGTCCATAGTAACGGCTTCATGAATATCACCGAGTCGGATCCTTTGTGTTTTTTAGGTTTAAAGAGGCTCCTTATGAAACCTATTGTTTAGAAGTGAAAATGTCAAACCGGGGATGCATCTGAATCATCAACACCATTGATTTTTCATCCGTGGCATTCAGAATGTTTTTCTTTATGGAAATTCGAAAACGAGACTCGAGTCGCTTGAAAAATTCGGTCAAGGTTCGGCGCATCTCTTCCACCAGTATAATCGTGCCCTCGGGCTTCAGATGCTTGTCGAACAGCGTTGACAACTGATCGATGTCCTCGTCTTTATAAACGATTTCCGATCCGACAATGATGTCGAATTCTCCTTCCAGGCGCGGATTATTCCAATCGAGTTGCGCGACGTTCAGGTTCCCACACCCGTTGATATGAGCATTGGCGCGGGCGAAATTGAGGGCATGGGCATTGTAGTCGGTCAATGTGACATCGTGGCCGTTGCTGGCAGCTACGATGCCCACCAACCCGAGCCCGGAGCCGATTTCAAGAATCCGTTGACCCTTTTCCACCGGCATGCGACTTAAGTGAACGGCCAGTACGACACCGGCCTGCCAGATCTTGGCCCAGAGGGGGAAATCTTGCAGGGGGTTCTCCGGATCGATGAAGCGGTCAATCGATTCCGGTACCAGGAAAGAATAGGGTTGGCCGTCGATGACGATTTCACGAAGCTCGGTTTGATAGTTGCGGTTGAATTGCTCGATCGAAAACATATCCGTTTCCGTTGGGGGTGTGATTACAATTTTCCGGATCGCATGATCGAGATAATCAGCCAGAATCCCAAAACCGTGGCCATAGTATAGCCCATCAATCCCAGCAGAGAAGTAATCGAAATAGTGTGAACACCGAATACGTTTACGGTAAACTCAATGACTTTCTGTGAAGAATTCATTATCAGTGATCCAGCGATAACCGATGCGCTGATGATGATGCCCACCGTTAACCGGTTTATACCTTTTTCGATTTTGGCATCAAGCTGCTGAAATCCGCTATGCCAGATTTCCAAACGGTGTTTTCCGCTTGCCGCGGCCCGCAGAAGATCGTGGACAAACTTAGGCATCATGCGCATATAGCCGCCCATACGGCGGGCTTCATTTCCGGCGTTGCGCAGTATTTTCTGAGCGTCGTAACCCCGCTCAAGCAGCTTGCGGGCATATGGCCGAGTGACTTCAAGAATACTGGCATCACTGCCGAGAATTTTTCCCAGCGCTTCTGTCTGGATAAAGGTTTTCAGAAGCAGCAACATGTTGCGGGGCAAACGAATGCGATATTTCAGAACCAGCTGCATGACCTGGTCGTATACATCTCTGACGGAAATGGTTTGCAGAGTCCGGCCGTAAAACGGTTCGCTGATGTCCTTCAAATCCGTACGAAAGGCCCGCAGGTCCAATGTTTCGGCGTCGATCAGGCCGGCCCCTTCAAAAGCCTCCATGATTAAGTCATAATCGTGTTCGGCATATCCTAAAAATATGTTGGCGATCTGCATCATCGTTTCTTCATCGAGGTATCCGGTGATTCCGAAGTCTACCAGGCTCACCCGGCCGTCAAACATGACAATCGTGTTCCCAGGATGGGGATCGGCGTGGAACAGGCCGAAATCCATCAGTTGGCGCGAAAAAGAGCGCAATCCGATCATAGCGATTTCTTTCGGATCGATCCCGTTCGCCTTTATCTCGTCCACCTGATCCATTTTTATGCCGTCGATATGTTCCATCGTCAGGACGGAGCGGGCGGTATGGTTCCAGTAAACTTGCGGGATGTAGAGATCATCCGACCCCTTGAAATTGGCGCTAAAGCGTTCGATATTGCCCCCTTCGGTGTACATATCCAGTTCCCTGAAAATGTTTCTTTCGAACTCTTTCACCAGGTTGACCGCGCCGATCATTCGGCCGATTTCAAAGGAGCGTTCGATCTTTTCTGCAAAATAGAACATCAAACGGATGTCTTCACGAATTTTTTTTTCGATCCCAGGCCGGATAACCTTGACGGCAACCTTTTCTCCGGTTCTCAGTTTGGCGAGATGAACTTGGGCCACAGATGCCGCCGCCAGGGAATCCGATATGAATTCGACAAAAACCTCCGACAGGGGCTGCCCGAGCTCTCTTTCGATCACGGTTTTGATTTCATCATAGGGAATCGGTGGAATTCGATCCTGAAGCTTCTTCAACTCCTCGATGTACTCGGGTGGAAAGAGATCGGCCCGCGTGCTCATAAGCTGCCCCAGTTTGATGAAACTGGGGCCGAGGTCTTCGAGAACCCGCCGGAGTCGGGCAGGCGACAGATAGACAGAATTTGATCTGGATGCGGTGAGGGTGAGCCTGCTGCGAAAAACTGTGCGATCCAGAATATCACCGAAGCCGTGTTTCGCTAATATCCTTGTAATTCCTGCGAGCCTTTTAAAGCCCTGAACTCTATGGGTGCTCCTGGAAAAATTCATTCCCCTTTCCTTTGGCTTTATAGAATCTATCGGCAACCACCCGGTCAACCCTCTGCCGCTTTTGCCGCCTTCGTCGGTCCGGGTGTGACGGTCGTCAGCGGCTGTATTACCGCATGTGGGGATATCAGAGAAGCCACTGAACTTGCAGGTCCGCTAACGCTGTTAGGCCTTCGTTCAGCAATGATGAAATATTGGAGCCGGGGTAACTCGTGGGCGCGAGTATTTTGTCATAGGTCTTTCAAACGTGCACGGTGATCTATATCGACGAACAACAGTGATCATTGTCCTCCATCCGCATCCGTTGCGCTGTCGGTGTCTCTAACACGGACCCATTTTTTGGCGATTTCCGTGAGTCTTTCCGCATCGCTGATATAACTTTCTACATAACCGCAGTCAGTGCAAACGTAGTTATCCAGCGCGGCCACGGATGTTAAGCTGATCGGGATGGAATTGCTGCCGAAAGGGCCCTTTTTCAGAGGGATGCTGGTCCCGGAGTAAACGGATTCTGACGCACATTTGGGGCAGGTACCTGATTTCAAGGTGATATCCTCCTCCTGTTTCTATCGATTCGGCGATAGGAACGGTGTGTTCGCCAAGGGTGGGCTCCAGGGGATGCCGATAGAGATTGATGCACTATGACGAAATTTTTCGTCGGTGTCAACTGAACCGTGCATACACGGCATCGCCGCCTTAGCATACAGAAACAAACGGCAAGTACCTGGACAGAACGAGCAAAATGCAGCGGACAGGCATCGATGACGATTGTCAAACTTCGGGCCGCAAGAACATGGGGAGTGCAAATCATATTCATTAAAGATCGTATCGGTTTCAAAAGGTTGCCGCTAACCGGCAACCCTGGTCAATGGCCCGCTTGGCATCGAGCTCCTTAGCCCGTTCAGCCCCCCCGATCAGATGAACGGGCATTCCGCTGTCTTTGATGCCCCGGTAAAGTAAATCGAGTGATTCCTGCCCGGCACAGATGACGACGGTGTCCACCGCCAGGGTTTGCCGTTCACCCTTCCGGCTAATGGTCAGGCCCCGATCGTCTATTTGTTTATAGGTGACGCCATTGAGCATAACCACCCCACGGTTTTTCAATGTGGCACGGTGGATCCAGCCGGTGGTCTTGCCTAAATCTTTTCCGATTTTTGAACCTTTACGCTGCAGTAAATAGACTCGGCGCTCAACAGAATGGATGCGTGGGCCTTGAGAGGACAAACCACCGGGGTTCGCGTAGGATGCGTCGATCCCCCACTCTGCGAGAAACGTCTCCCGGACCCGGCCGGTATCGGGAATGTTGAGGGTAATAAATACAGCGATATCAAAACCGATGCCGCCCGCACCGACAATGGCCACCCGTTGCCCTACAGGTTTACCTTTCCCCAGCACGTCGATATATGAAAGGACACTCGGATGATCTATTCCGGGGATTTCTGCTTTCCGCGGCCCTGCACCGGTGGCCACCACGACACGGTCGAATCCGGCGGCCAGAATTTCGCGCGCTGTCGCCCGATGACCGAGACGGATGTCTACCCGGTTGATTTCCAGTTGCCGTTGATAGTACCGCAGGGTCTCGTTGAATTCTTCCTTGCCGGGAATTCGAACCGCCAAATTCAGCTGCCCACCAATCCGTTCGGCCTGCTCGAATAAAATCACGCGATGGCCGCGTTCTGCGGCAACCGCAGCGCAGGACAATCCGGCCGGACCGCTGCCCACGACGGCGATTCTCTTTTTGCGGCGAACCGGCTGGTAGACAAGCTGAGTTTCATGGCATGCCCGGGGATTGACCAGGCAAGACGCTATCTTTCCCTGAAAAATGTGATCCAGACAAGCCTGATTACAGGCGATACAGGTATTGATTTCATCTGCACGACCCTCGGCGGCTTTCAGCACAAATTCGGCATCTGCCAGAAACGGGCGCGCCATGGACACCATATCGGCATCGCCGCTGGCCAGAACCGCTTCGGCCACCTCGGGCGTATTGATCCGGTTGCTGGTGATCAGTGGCGTGGCTATTTCCCGTTTCAATTTTCCGGTCACCCAGGTGAATGCAGCCCGCGGTACCATGGGTGCAATGGTCGGTATCCGGGCCTCGTGCCAGCCGATTCCGGTATTGATCAGGTTGGCTCCAGCGGATGCAATGGCCCGGGCCAGCGCCACGATTTCCGGCCAGCGACTTCCCCCGCTGACCAGATCGAGCATCGATAAGCGGTAGATAATGATAAATTCCGATCCCACGGCCGAACGGGTCTGCGCGATGATTTCGATCGGAAATCGAATGCGATTTTCGAAACTGCCCCCCCAGCGGTCCGAACGCGTATTGGTTGATTTGGCAATGAACTGGTTTATCAGGTAGCCTTCGGACCCCATGATTTCGACACCGTCGTAGCCGGCTTGTTGAGCCAGGGTTGCACAGGCGACAAAATCCCGGATCTGTTGTTCAATCTCACTGTCGGTTAGGGCATGAGGTTTGAATATATTGATCGGCGCCTGGAGGGCCGAGGGGGCGACCAGTTTCGGGTGGAATGCATAGCGCCCGGTGTGCAAGATTTGCATGGCAATTCTGCCACCGGCAGCATGAACCGCCCGCGTGATCATGCGGTGTGCGCGCATTTCATCCTCGGCAGTCAGCATGGCGGCATTTTCGGCCACCTGCCCCGAGTCGTTGGGCGCAATACCGCCGGTGATGATCAGGCCCACACCGCCGGACGCCCTTTCGGCGTAAAAAGCCGCCAGTCGCGAGAAACCGTCCGGTGCTTCTTCAAGGCCCGTATGCATTGAACCCATCAGGACACGGTTTTTCAGTGTCAGAAAACCCAGATCGAGGGGGGCCAACAAGTGCGGATAGAGCGTCTGGTTCATCTGTATCTCCTCTGAAGGGTCTAACGGTGCGCTTTCGGTAGATAGCGCCTATAACGATAATGCATCGAAACATCACAGATGTCACCGGCGATGTCAATGCCGATGACACAATGATTCGTAGTTGATTTTAGGTTGTAATATTTTTTTTTCTTGATATTCTGATGCGGCATTCTTGCACCAGCCGATTTCGGAATCAGCGGCACCTGGGATTTCGACCGAGGGAGCCCTGCCGGACCAGGCTGATACCGATCGGTAAATTCCTCCGATGAGTCCGGCCGATTAAATTCAAACCACGGCCCACGAGTGCGGCCGAGCCCATGACGTTCAGCGCAGGTGGGTGTGCTTTTTTCCCAGAACCGTTAATCGGTAAATTCCCGGTACTGTCGCCAGAAAAGGAGGCTGAGGATGGCGGAAGAGAACATATACGATTTAATTATTATCGGCGGAGGCCCGGGCGGCTTGTCTGCCGCGATATACGCGATGCGGGCGGCATTAAAGACCGTTCTAATCGAAAAAGGGTTGCATGGGGGGCAGGTGGCGATGTCGGCCGAGGTCGAAAACTATCCGAGTTATGAAAACATCAGCGGTGCCGATTTGTCGGAAAAGATGCTCTCACACGCCAAATCGTACGGACTGGAGTGCGTCACGCAGGAAGTCACGGCCCTCGAACCGGGACTTGATTATCACAGAGTTCGCCTCGACGGTGGCGACGTCCTGACGGCCCATGCCGTTATCCTGGCCACCGGTGGCAGCCCACGCAAGCTCGATGTTCCCGGAGAAGACGAGTTTTATGGCCAGGGGGTGTCCTATTGTGCGGTTTGTGACGGATTTTTCTTTAGAGATAAAACCGTCGTGGTGGTGGGCGGCGGGGACACAGCGGCCGAAGAAGCGCTCTATCTGGCCAAGTTGTGCCGCATGGTCTACCTTGTTCACCGGCGGGACCAGTTGCGGGCCGGGATGATCCTGCAACAGCGCGTAAAAGCCGATTGTAAGATCGAGGTTGTCTGGAACACCGTTGTCGGAGCCATTAAGGCTGATGACAGCGGGGTTACGGCCGTTGAACTTGAGGCAGTTCCATCCGGCGAGAAAAGAACCCTTTCGACAGATGGCGTTTTTATTTTTATTGGTTTCGAGCCCAACAACCAACTGGTGCCAGCCGGAACCAAAATGAACGCCGACGGATATGTCGTCACGGACGACAAATGCCAGACCAACACGCCCGGGATATACGTTATCGGGGATTTAAGAGAAAAATACGCCCGACAAATTGTCATTGCCGCCGCAGACGGTGCGACCGCTGCCTTGGCCGCTGCCCATTTCGTGGAAGCCAAAAAAGCCGCCAGTGCTGATGCCTGCGAACTGCCGGCTGATCTATTACAGGGTGTTTCCTGATCCAGGCGTGAATTGAGGATAAGACGCGGTGACATTCACTATCGTTCCGGGCATCAAGGGTAAGATATTCGTGCCTTCAGGCAGTTCAGGCTTTCCCAAGAAAAACCCTTGTGATAACTGTTACTCCTGCCAGATGTGCAGCGATGATCGCTGTAGCGTATGTCTCTGCCAGAACGGCGGAATGGATGAACCTGTCCCCGCCCGCAATAATTACCACAAAGGACACTGCCGCAGGCGGAACATGCTGAAATCCGGTATGTGACGGCATCTTGACTTTTCCCGTAACAAAATTAACTTCATACTGAACGGAGGAAAGGCGATAAGAGTATAGAAAGGGGTTAAACATGCCCAGTGGAAGCTGCCTGGTCGAACGGATCACGCGCGGGGCGGTAGGAATCGCTCTTTTGACGGTTGCGGCCTGTTTTCTTATTTTGGGTTTCAGCGTACTCCCAGTCACTGGGGTGATACTGGCCGTTCCTCCCCTGATAACCGGTATTCTTTTTCTCGCTTCACCGAAGAGCAGATCGTGCTACCGAAAGTAGAACGATCCAGTATAGATCAGCGGGCATGAATATTTTTCAAGGCTGCTGAAAAATTTGAGCTGAATATAAAACAACGCCAAACGCCCGACAGAAACAGCCGTCGGGCGTTTGGCGTTGCATGGATTCACTTGGAGAGTTGATCCCATGTGGCTCGTGCCCTGACCTCGGCACTGTCATTGGCTCGCGGCGGTGTGAAACTTCCGTGTGAGCTGCCGCGCAGTCGAGCGATCCTATCCGCCAGGGGGGGGTGGGTCGAAAATAGATGCGTGAGTTTCTTGCCGGACAGGGGGTTGACGATCAGCATGTGAGCGCTGGTGGGGCTGGCATTCATTGGCAGCCGGCTGGAGTGCGACCCGAGTTTTTCAAGGGCACGCGCCAACCACTCCGGGTTACCACAGATGGTTGCACCGGACGCATCGGCCAGATATTCCCGGGATCGGGAGATCGCCGTCTGGATGATCATTGCCGCCAGGGGAGCGAGAATGGACATAGCGATCAGACCGATAATTCCCCCCCCGCCCTCTTCATCGTCCCGGCCTCCACCGAAAATCATGGACCAACGGGCCATGTTGGCCAGCAACATGACCGCACCGGCCAATGTCGCGGCCACTGAGCCGATCAGAATGTCCCTGTTTTTGATGTGAGCCAGCTCGTGGGCGAGAACCCCCATGACTTCCTGGCGGTTCATGATGCGAAGAAGACCGTCAGTTACTGCCACCACGGCGTTTTGTGGATTACGGCCCGTAGCGAATGCATTGGGAGCCTCAGAAGGGATAACGCAGATTTTCGGCATGGGCAGGCCGGCGTTTCGCGTCAATTGGCCAACCATATCGAACAATTCCGGTGCTTGATCGGCAGTGACCTCTTGGGCCCGGTACATCTTCAAAACCAGCTTGTCGGAAAACCAGTAACTGAAGAAATTCATTCCAGCCGCCAATACCAGCGCAATTACCATTCCCTGTCGGCCGCCTAAAAACTGACCGGCCCAGACGATAAATGCCGTCAGAACGGCAAGCAACAGGGTCGTTTTTACCTGGTTGCTCATAGTTGTCGACTCCTAAACGGTATGTGTTTCTCAGGTCTCGCAACCATAATAAAACCGGTTTTAGAAATTTCAACATACGGTTGGGGTGCACATGTAGGACGATATTTACGGGTCTATACAATATCTTGTGATTTTAACGCTTGTATCATTGATCGAGCAAATACACCAGAAAAGTGGCAAAGACGAAAGTCCCTATAATTGTTAAAATAATTTAAATATTTTTATTGTCCGCGTTGTATAAGACAAGCATATGTGATACGATCCACTTCACTTGTATTCGCAGGCAGAGCCGGCTTACTCTAACGGTTCGAAATTACAGTAAAAATTACATTTCCAACCCAGATCATTTCCCTGATTCATCTGTTCCAACGATTGCGTGACTTGAAAATCAGACGGCCAGCTGAAAACTGCCCGGAGTGATGGTGCCGTAGATGGAACCCGCGAAACATAGAATCCCGTTTGTCGATTTGAAGACAGAGAGCCCTGCCGGAAAAGACCCACCCGAAAAGGCGTTTCGGCCAAGCGGGATCGAACCGTTGGAAAGAGAAGAAATTTCAAAAGTATTTCCGAAGGCTTTTGATTCGACGGCAGATGAGAACCGGTTACCGCTATCCAGAGCCTACTTGGTCAACAAAATTAATCTTATCAACTTCTTCGATCGTACGGTCATTTTAAAATTCAAACATGCCAAATACGACCGGACACTCACGCTCGATTTAAAACCACAACCATGTCAGGGAGACCGCCTCTATTTCCACTGGCCGCCGGAAAGCCTTACCTACAAGAAACTCCTACCGTACCAGATTCGTTTCCTGCTCATCAACGATGGCAAAATATTGATTCGGGTCGAGGCGAAGACAATATCATTACATGAAACCGGCCTCTGCCTGCAGCTGCCGGAGATATGCCATCAGTACGGCAATAGAAAAATGAGCCGACACGCTGGCCGGCACGTTGACGTTCAGATGATACAAAGCAGTTCCCTATTCCGCGGGACCCTGCTCGATTTTAATGCGGTATCACTGCGGGTAGAGCTGAAAGCCGGCACCCACCAAGCTTTCGAGTGGATAAACCCTGAAAATTCTGTTAGTGTCATTCTTTCCGAAGGCCCTCTGACATACTACTCCGGGGAGTGTAAAATACTTCGCCGCAGCCGGTGCCGTACAACCCGACGCTATGTTCTCGAGCCGATCAGGCAGGAGATCAATCGGTATAGACAAAAAGAATTCCGAAGCGATCGTGTCGAATTGACCCCGTCACCGGACATCTCCTTCACCCACCCGCTGACCAAAAAGAGATTATCCCTCAAAGTTATCGACCTGTCCGGATCTGGCTTTTCCGTCGAGGAAGATGAAAGAAATTCCCAATTGATAACCGGTCTTATAATCCCCGAGCTCGAGCTTAGATTTGCCGACAATGTTTCGGTCAAATGCAAAACACAAGTCGTATACCGCAAGGTTTGCGAAGAAGAGAAAATAGGGGTCTGGACCAAGAGCGGCCTGGCAATTCTCGATATGGACCTGGACAATAATGTCAAACTGTTGTCCCTGCTCCATCAGGCCAATAACCGCTATTCGTATATCTGCAACAATGTCGACTTGAACGAACTCTGGGATTTCTTCTTTGAAACCGGATTTATATACCCGGATAAATACGTATATATCGAAGCCAACAAAGAGCATATCAAGAACATCTACAAAAAGCTTTACACTCAAAGCCCCGGTATTGCCCGACATTTTATTTATCAAGAAAAAGGGACCATCATGGGGCACATGGCCATGGTCCGTTTTTACGAAAATTCATGGCTGATCCAACACCACGCGGCCAGAAAATCAGCTCTTAACAAGGCCGGCTTGATCGTATTGAAGCAGATCGGTCATTTTATCAATGACTCCTACCGGCTCAATGCCATTCACCTGAGATACGTCATCATGTACTACCGGCCGGACAACAAGTTTCCCCGCCGAATTTTTGGCGGCGCTGCAGAGCATTTCAATGACCGGAAATGCTGCTCGATTGATCCGTTTGCTTATACCCATATTCCCGTTCCAAGCGCTGAAGTGGAGGCGCTTCCCGATGCCTGGGAGTTAATCCGGGCCCAGGCGGAGGATTTGACCGAACTGGCTGATTATTACGAAAGCGAGTCCGGTGGGCTCATGCTCAATGCCTTGGACCTGGAGCCGGAACAGACGGGCGATAGTGGCCTTGAACAGGAATATCGCCGACTCGGGTTCAAGAAAGCAAAGCACATTTTTGCACTCAAAGCGCAGGGATTGCTCAAGGCGGTCATATTGGTCAACGTTTCCGATATTGGATTAAACCTTTCGAATCTGACCAATTGTATAAAATTCATCGTTTTGGATAAGGAAGAATTGACCGCAGAGATTTTAACCAGCGTAGTACAACATATCTACAATAAAACCGGCCTCGAAGAGCTGACAGTTCTTGTTTTTCCGGTTGCTTTTGCAGATGCAATCCAGTTGCCGTATGAAAAAGTATACAATATGTGGGTGATGAATACCCGGTTTTCAGACCCTTATTTCCGATATTTGCAGCGCCTTTTGAAGCACGTCTGAGAGCAAATATCCCATGACGTGAATGATCGGTCTTAAACCAAGCCGCAATGGATAACAGACCCCTCTACAACAGCCGCATTGTCGATAACTATGTTCGGCTTATTCAGAAGAAGTACAACTATATCGACGTCAACGAGCTGTTGCGTTTTTCAGGAATGCAACCTTACGAAGTTGCCGACCAGGGGCACTGGTTTTCCCAGAAGCAGATCAATCGTTTTCACCAAAGACTCTCCCAACTCACCAAGAACGTAAACATTGCCCGTGAAGCTGGGCGCTTTGCGGCCTCACCCGAAGCCAGCGGTGTCATGCGCCAGTGGATCCTCGGTCTGGTTGGGCCGGCAACTGCCTACGAGATGATCGGCAAAGGTTCTGCCAATTTTACCCGATCGGCGTATTTTACTTCCAAGAAGTTAGCATCAAACAAGGTAGAAATCGTTGTCACGCCACGGAAGGGGGTCGACGAAAAGCCCTTCCAGTGTGAAAACCGAATCGGCTACCTGGAAGCGGTTGCCATAACATTCGGCAGCAAACTTTCCAGATTGGAGCACCCCGAGTGTGTTTTTAAAGACGGCAAGTGTTGCCGCTATAACATAACCTGGGAAAAATCACTGTTTGACTCATTGAAGAAGGTGAGAAATTTTACAGCGCTTTTGCTGATGGCAGGCGGCCTTCTTCTGGCCGTCGAGTATCCGATCTTTACACTGACAACCTTCGTTCCTGCCGCGACCGCCATTCTTTTCCTGATTACGCTTCTTGCCGGAAATATCGAAAAACGAGAATTGAAAAACTGTTTGAATTCTTTGCAGTTTTCGACCGATCAACTGGTGGAGCAAATCAACATCAACTACAACAATTCGCTCCTGACGAACGACATCGGGCAAGCCATCAGCCGCCAGACGAGCAGTCGTGACATCCTGCAGAATGTCATCCGGGTGTTCGAAAAAAGGCTCGACTACGACCGGTGCATGATTTTGCTTTCGGACAAGGCAAAAAAACGATTGTTGTTTCGGGCAGGGTACGGTTACGGTGAAGAACAATTAAAGTTGCTGCAGCACACCGCCTTCCATCTCGATCGACCCAAATCAAAGGGTGTTTTCGTTGTCGCTTTTCGGCAGCAGCAGTCATTTTTAATCAACGACATCAGAGAGATTGCCGCCGATCTATCTCTGCGCAGCTTGACGCTTGCCGGCAAACTCGGTAGTCAATCCTTTATGTGCTGTCCGATTGTTTCTGATGGGGAATCGATCGGCATTCTGGCGGTGGATAACCTGCGATCGAAGAGAGTTCTGGTCCAGAGTGACCTGAGCCTTTTGACCGGAATCGCATCTGTGCTGGGCATCAGTATTCGCAACGCCGATCTTCTCGACTCGGGTGAGCAACAGTTCAGATCCATCCTGCATGTCCTGGCGGCGAGCATTGATGCCCGGGATCCGATGACCTCGGGACACTCCGAGAAGGTCACTGAGTATGCTATGGGCATCAGTGATGAGATGGGGCTTCCGCAAGACTACTGCGAAGTCATTCGGGTGGCGGCGCTGTTGCACGATTACGGCAAGATCGGTATACCGGATACCATTCTGAAAAAGCCGGGTCGTCTGACAGATGATGAATATGAGATCGTCAAAACCCATGCCGAAAAGACCCGTCGGATTCTCAAGCGGATAAATTTCGAAGGGATTTACAGTCATGTTCCTGAAGTCGCCGGCAGCCACCACGAAAAATTAGACGGCAGTGGATATCCAAACGGTCTGAGCGGAGACAAGATACCTCTTGGCAGCCGAATTATTGCCGTGGCTGATTTTTTCGAAGCCATCACCGCCAAACGCCATTACCGTGGCCCGATGTCGCTGGAAAATGCCTTCGACCTGTTGCTTGAAGACGCCGCCAAACGCTTCGACCAAGAGGTCGTCGATGCCTTCTGCCGCTACTATATCCGCGAAAACGCCGAGCAACCGGAATACAGAGCCCAGGTAATTTAGAACCATCCTTCGTGCATTGCAGGCCCCAACGTCGATGTCATATGGAAGGTTGTACGTGAACAGAAACCATTTTAAAAAAACTTTTCGCCGGATCTGCCAGAGGCGGAAAAATCCTCCAGAGGTTTACCCGCCTCAGGCGGGCCGACAAGTCCTCCAGGGGCGGATAAACCCTCCAGAGGCGGACAAGTCTCGGCGTTGAGCCCTCGTCTCAAGTCCTTACATACGTGAGTATGACTGCGGGTTGCGACCCACAAAGAAAATTCGATCGGGCGGGGAATCCCGCACAGCGGGAATCCTCGGTCTCGCCTTGATCGCGACCGAAAATCCTCATTTTGAGATCGCTTCTCGTTACATGGCCTTGCGCCCCCGACAGGTAATTACCGGTGTGTAGGTAAAACGGCGCGGATCCGCGAACGTCTTTTTGAACTCCGTAAAAAATCCATCGAATCCGTTTTCGTATTCATCGAAGGGATAGCCTGAATCCCTGGCAGCGATTTCAACCTTTTTTGTCCAATTGAATGCGTCGGCTTCGGACAGGTTGCCGAAAATCAGATGGTGTGGTGTCAGGCCGACGTCAATCTCCTGAAACCCGATATCATAGAGGTATGCATAAAGTTTTCTTCCAACAAAAGGGTCGAAATTTGCATTTTTTTCAATGCAATCCATGATGCCGGCAAGGGCATTTTCGATTCGCGGTGTCAGTCCGTAGTGGTTCAGGCAATTGTGGTCCAGATCGATCAAGCAGAGGCTGCCTCCGGGCTTTACGATTTTAGCGATATTCTTTACGATGTCAAAACTGCTGGAACGGTAATATTCCAGTACGAAACGGATCCAGACAAGGTCGAACTGGCCGAGCGAATCCAGCGGACCCCGGATATCCATTTGAGTGAAGTGAAGCCCTTCAGCGATGTAATGGGTCCGGGCATACCGGACGCGCTGTTCGGCGATATCCACCCCGACGGTTTCGCCATGCGGTTGAGCCATTTGGTTGAGTATAAAAGAGGTCTTACCCGATCCGCAGCCCAGATCGGCGATCCGCATTCCCGGGGCAACTCCCGCCCAGAGGGCCTGAGCTTCAACCATCCGGGGATCGGTCTTTATGTCCAAACGGACGGCTTCCTCGTCGCCTTCCATTAAATATTCTTTCTTTATCATCGCAGGATCCTCAATGTGCCGGCGGTTTGTTCAACAAAGCGGTTGCGCGCGAATCACGGCGGCAGAATGCATCTTGTCACTCCAGTCATCCGGGGACGGCATGCAGAACATTGTCGGTTGTTTTTGCTTGACCTGCTTCAACGATTATCTTTTAATCGATGCCATTACAAGGTCGATGTCGCTGAGAGTCACTTCGGCCCGCGATGAACTATTTTTCAGCGGATCTAAAAACAGACCGGATCTCAGCCCGCTATCGAGGGTTGCATCATTAAATCATAGGGGTCCCTTTAGAGATGGGGTCGTATGGATAAACGGCTGAAAAAGCAGACCGAATTCAAACCATAACATCAGGAGCAAGTCATGCCAGTCGGTGAGGACCATGAGGATACAGGCCACAACGATTCAAACGATGCGAAGGCATCTGAAGAGTCTGAAGATTTCAGCGCGCTATACGAATCCTACAGTGCCGGGATCAGCGGACAGTTGCAGGTGGGAGATAAAGTCAGCGGGGAGATTATTGCCATCGGCCAGGACACCGTTTTTCTCGACACCGGAACCAAGGTCGATGGCGTCGTGGAAAAAAAGGAACTGCTGGATGCCAAGGCTCAGTTCCCCTATGTTTTGGGGGATCGGCTCGAGCTGTTCGTCATTGCCGTCGATGAAGGCGAGATAAGGCTTTCCAAGGCCCTGTCGGGCATCGGCGGAAGGCAGATGCTGAGGGATGCCTATCGGAACCACATCCCGGTGGAAGGACGGGTCACCGGGACCTGCAAGGGCGGATTCAATGTCGACGTCATGAAACAAAGAGCATTTTGTCCCCTCAGTCAGATGGATGTCAAATATGTCGAAACGCCGGAAGACTACGTCGGGCAAAACCATTTGTTCTCTATTTCCCAGCTCGGAGAAAAGGGGCGCAATATCGTACTTTCCCGCCGCAAGCTTCTCGAACAGGAACGCCAGCAGGCCCGACAGGACTTTTTCGGCGCACTGAGCACCGGAATGGTTCTCAGCGGGACCGTGAGCCGCCTGATGCCTTACGGGGCCTTCGTGGAATTGATCCCGGGTGTCGAGGGAATGGTTCATATATCCGAGCTGAGCTGGTCCCGAATAGAAAACCCGGCCGAAGCCGTGAACGCGGGGGATCGTGTTCAGGTGAAGGTTATCAGCATCGACTCGGAAGGAGGATCCGGTTCCGAGAAAATTTCACTCTCCGTCAAACAGCTCCAGGATGACCCGTGGGAGAGCGCCGGTGACCGTTTTCAGACGGGAGATATCGTCAATGGCCGGGTCAAGCGGTGCACCCACTTTGGCGCTTTTGTCGAAATCGAGCCCGGAATTGAAGGGTTGGTCCACATCAGTGAAATGAGCTATGTCAAACGGGTCCTCAAACCGGAAGACATCGTTTCCCCCGGCGATGAGGTGACCGTTACGGTTAAAGCGTTTGACGGAGAAAAACGGCGCGTATCCTTGAGTTTACGCGATGCCGACGGTGATCCATGGATCGCCGTGTCCGAGAGATATCCGGTCGGCCGGAGTGTTACCGGCGTTGTCGAGAAAACGGAAAAATTCGGATACTTTGTCATCCTTGAACCGGGCATTACCGGACTGCTGCCCAAATCAAAAATAAGCCCGGCGGCCGAACAGCTGTATAAGGGCAAACTCAAAAAGGGTGATGCCATTGCCGTCACCATTGAAACCGTAGACCGTGAAAAACGTAGAATCGCCCTCGCACCTGGCGACGGCGCTGCGGCAGGAGACTGGCGTCAGTATGGTGCCGGAGATTCATCTTCCATGGGCCAGCTCGGTGAAAAGTTGAAAGAAGCTTTGGCTATCCGAAAGAAGAAGTGACCCTGCGTTGCCCCCGCCCCGTGCCGACCGCCACCCCCAAAACATTTTTCCTACAACCCGGCCGGTATCAAGACGAAAACCTTGCTACCGGCCGGGTTTATGCTTAGCATGCTTTTTATACCAAGACACAAAATGCCGTTCGAATCAGAAAGTCAGCCGAAAAAATCATCATAATTGTGTTCAGACCCGGAAAGCCTATGAATATTATATCTGCCGAGAAAGTGAGCAAATCCTACCGTATCGAAGACCGGGAAATTGCGGTTCTCAAGGCCGTTTCCTTGGCTGTCGACAAGGGTGAATTCCTGGTGGTGGAGGGGCGCAGCGGCAGTGGCAAGACAACCTTGTTGAGTCTGCTGTCCGGGCTCGACAAGCCCTCGGAGGGTCGCATCATCGTCGATGGCAGGGACATCACCGATGTGGCAGAAGATGACCTGGCTCCCTTACGAAACGCCATTTTTGGATTTGTTTTCCAGTCATTTCACCTCGTTCCCGCTCTAACGGCGCTTGAAAACGTGATGTTTCCGGCCGAAATCAAGCGTGACCGCCAGGCCCAAAAACGGGCCAAGGCGCTTCTGCAGCGTGTCGGTTTGTCACACAGATACGACAATTATCCCCATCAGCTCTCCGGCGGAGAAATGCAACGGGTGGCCATTTGCCGGGCGGTAATCAATCATCCTAAAATTATCTTCGCCGATGAACCGACCGGCAATTTGGATTCTGAAAGCGGTCGGTTGATTTTAGACCTCATGTTGGAATTCCACCGGGAAGAACGCGCGACCCTGATCATGGCCACTCACAATCGAGAAATATCAGCGCTGGCCGACCGAATCATCCGACTTACAGACGGCCGTATCAACGGCGATCAACGGGGAATTTCGGTTCATGCCGTACGCTAAATATATCCTTCGCGACCTCAGTCGCTCCCGTTCCCAGGCGGCCGTTTTCATCTTATGTGTCGTACTGGCCATTGTCACCCTGGTTGCCGTGAACGGGTTTTCCGGCAGCGTCACCACCGCGCTCATGCAGGACGCCCGCACGCTGCATGCCGCAGACATCATCGTTCAGTCACGTCAGGCAATATCTACAGGACTGGACAGCGCTATCGGCAGGATGCAACGCGAGGGAAAAATTCAAAGCTCCCGTACATACGAGTTCTACTCGGTGGTCCGAGCGGTCGACGGCAATGGAACCCTGCTGTCGAATATAAAGGCGGTCTCGGAAGAGTATCCGCTCTACGGGCGTTGCGAATTGGCATCCGGAAAGCCATTTGCCACCACGCTCACGACCGGAAAGATTATCGTCGACCGGATCCTTTTGGAAAGGTTGGGGTTGCGTATCGGTGATCGATTGGACATCGGTCGGGCCAGACTGACCATCGCCGATATCGTCGTCAAGGAATCCGACCGGCCGGTAACCGCCTTCAGTCTTGGTCCGCGCGTATTCGTATCGGCTGCGGACATAAATGATATCGACCTTATCCAGAAAGGGAGCCGGGTTCGCTACGGGGTCCAGATCAAAGCCGTTGACGACGCAGACCTGCAACAATTGGCCGATACGCTGGCCGCTGCCGCCGACCCGGTTCAGGAACGGGTCGATACCTACCGGAGCGCCCGCTCGGGGGTCAAACGGTTTTTTGACAATTTCATTGATTTTCTTAATTTGGTCGGAATTTTCACCCTTTTGCTTGCCGGTATTGGAATACACAGCACATTGACCGCTTATCTCAAGGAGAAAGAGAATACCATCGCTGTAATGAAGACAGTGGGCGCCACGAGCCGCTACATTTTCATGCATTTTACCTTCGGCCTGCTGTTGCTCAGTCTGGCCGGAACCTTCCTGGGACTCGCCGTCGGATTCGCGGCACAGGATATCCTGCCCTTTTTTTTCAAAGGCCTCATTCCCCAGCAGGTACGTTTGGATGTTTCCTGGGGCGGGATACTGCAGGGATTCTGCATGGGCATCATCGGGGTGGCCCTGTTTGCCGTTCGGCCTCTGTACCGCTTGAAAGATATCAGGCCGGCATCCATATTCCAGAAAGATAAGGGGCAAAAAGCCGCTGGACTGCCTCACCGCATGTCCTTTGTGGCCATCCTCTCATTTTTTACCGCAATGATCCTGTGGCAGCTGCAGGACATTCGCAGCGGTCTTCAATTCGTTGGCGCCATTGGTGGATTTCTCGTTCTGACAGCCGGCCTTGTGCACGTGCTTCTAATGGTCATGAAACGCGTCAGGGTAAACAATCTGGTGTGGCGGCAGGCGTTGAAAGGCCTCTTTAGACCGGACAACGCCACCCGACCGATCATGATAACCTTGACGGCCGCATTGGCCGTCATTTTCACCATTTTCGCCGTTGAAAAAAACCTCGACCACGCCTATGTTCATTCATATCCACCGGACGCCCCCAACCTGTTCTTTCTTGACATTCAGCCGGATCAAATGGCGGATTTCGATCGGGCGATGGGAATAAAAACGCGCTATTTCCCGGTGGTTCGGGCCAAGATTTTGTCAATTGACGGGCATAAGATAGACCGTAAAAAGGAACAGTTAAAACCTCGCGGCGACAATCTCGCGCGGACGTTTAACCTGACCTATCGCAGTGATCTGCTCGACGATGAAGTCATCAAGACAGGCCGCAGTCTTTTTCGATCAGACTGGCAGGAACCGCAAGTTTCGGTTCTTGATGACGTGCTCAAGATGTACGACATGAAAATCGGCGACCGACTCGTTTTCAGGATTCAGGGCGTTCCCCTTGAAGTGAAAATTTCGAGTATTCGCAGTCGCGTCAGGGATTCCTTCAAACCGTTTTTCTACTTTGTATTTGAGGAAGAAACGTTGAAGAATGCCCCTCAGACAATCTTTACGGCCGTCAAGGTCGATAGGGATAAAATTGCCGAGCTTCAGAACACCATGGTTAAAAAATTCCCCAATGTCAGCGTGATCGATATGGCTGAAACGATCACCGTTTTTACGGAAGTCGCGCGCAAACTGGCGGACACAATTCAATTTTTTTCAGCCTTCAGCATCCTGGCCGGTATGTTGATTGCCGTCAGCTCGGTATTCGCCACCCGTTTGGCCAGAACCCGGGAAGCAGTATTTTATCGGGTTCTGGGAGCCAGAAATTCATTCGTTCTCAAGGTGTTCGGCCTTGAAAATTTTCTCATCGGCAGCCTCAGCGGACTGCTGGCCCTCATCGTTTCTCAGGCTGCGAGTTGGCTTGTCATCACCAGGGTATTTGATGCTATTTACGCGCCCTTTGTCGGCCCCATCGTGTTCATGATTGTTTTGACAAGCGTTTTGGTCGTTATCTGCGGCTTACTTCCATCATGGCCGATCCTGCGGCAGAGACCGCTGGCCTTCCTGAGAGAACAGGGCCAGGAATGATGAATCGATAGTGAAAAAGATAAGGCGTGCTGCGTTCGGTTGGATGTTCCTTTTCATCTTGTTTAGCGGGGCTTGTGGACAGGAAGCGCCGTCACCCGAACTGCCATCGGAAATCAAGCCCAAAGGAACCATCGTGGCCCTGGGCAACAGCCTGACGGAAGGTTTGGGCGTGCCGGAGGATTTGGCCTATCCGGCGTTGCTGGAAGAGGCGCTGCGGGCGCGCGGGCTGGCATACCGCGTCGTCAACGCGGGGATCAGCGGCGAGACGAGCAGTGGTGCCCGTACGCGGCTCGAATGGGTGCTGTCGATGAAGCCGGATATCATCATTCTCGAAACCGGTGCGAATGACGGAATGCGCGGGCTCGGACCCGGGTTGATCCGGGAAAATATTCAGTATATGATTGATGAAATTATCGCCCGCGGTGTCGGCGTCATTCTGATCGGCATGAAAATCATGCCGAATCTGGGTCCGGCATATACCAAAGCGTTTGCGGATGTCTATACTGCTACGGCTGCTGAAAACAACCTTATTTTCATGCCTTTTATGCTCGAGGGCGTGGCCGGCGATCCCGCTCTGAATCAACCCGACGGTATTCACCCGACGGCTGAGGGATACCGAAAAGTCGTTGAGAATTTGTTGCCCTATGTTTTGGAGGCGATTTCACGCCACAATCAACTGAATTGACGGTCACCCGGGCTGAACATCGGATAAGACCCGCCGGAGCGGAAGATGACGATCCAACCCTATGCCTACGACCTGGATGAAGCCCAAATCCGGCGGGAGCGCCACAAGGCCCGCGAGCTGAGGGAGAGCCAGTGGTGGAAAAGGCGCCTTGCCAAGGGTGTTTGTCATTACTGTGGTTGTAAAACACCTCCCGGTGTATTGACGATGGATCATATTGTGCCGATTGCGCGTGGCGGTCGCAGCACCAAGGGCAATGTTGTTGCGGCCTGCAAGAACTGTAACAACAAGAAGAAACAGTTGCTGCCGGTGGAGTGGCACGAATTTCTGGCCGGTTTTAAACAACAATCCCAACGATAGTATCGTTGTCTGGACCGCGCAAAAGACGCTTTTTGCGTCAAAATTTATGTTTGCGGACCTTTGATCTTGAATTATTGTGTTTTGTTCTTTACACTTCTTGAATCTCATGATAATCAAAATCCTTTTTTGCAACATAAACTATGGGTAAAGGGCCAAAAAGATGAAAAAGAAGGATATTGAATTTTTCAAGGAGCTTCTTACCAGGCGACTCAATGAGCTGCTCAACCAGGCTGGCAACACCGTATCCGGTATGACAGCGACGAAAGAGAACTTTCCGGATCCCACCGACAGGGCTTCTCTTGAAGCGGACAGAAATTTCATGTTGCGTATCAGGGACCGGGAACACAAGCTCATTAAAAAAATTAAAAAGGCCCTTGAGCGCATCGAGAAGGGGACTTTCGGTATCTGTGAATCCTGTGGCGAAGAGATCGCTATCAAACGTTTGAAAGCCAGACCCGTTACCTCTCAATGTATTGAATGTAAATCCAAAGAAGAGGCTTTGGAGAAAGCCCTTGGGTTGTAATCACCATTTGGGGATAGATCTTCATATCCATTCTTCTGCATCGGATGGTACGCTTTCGCCTGGCGAAATACTCGAAACGGCTTGCGCTCAAAATCTTGAGGCCATTGCCATAACCGATCACGATACCGTCGAAGGCGCCAAGCAGGCGCTGCAAGTTGGTATCCCGGAAACCCTGCAGTTTCTCACCGGTGTTGAAATGAGTGCTGCGCCCCCACCGTCGCTGTCCCTTTCCGGTAGTTTCCATATCCTGGGTTACGGTATCGATCTGGATGACGTCGCGCTCAATCAGGTGCTCCAGGTTTTGCAAAAGGCCAGGGAAAACCGCAACCCCGCCATCATTGAGCGCCTCAATCAACTGGGCTTTGACATGACAATAGATCAGGTTGTCGTGGCAGTTGGCGAAGGCCAGATAGGGCGGCCCCATATCGCCCGGGTCATGTTACAACGCGGTTTTGTCACGTCAATCGACGATGCTTTCGACCGTTACTTGGGCCATGGACGGCCGGCATATGTGGACAAACCCCGTATTTCCTGTCAGCAGGCGGTCGATATCATCCGTGGCGCCGGTGGCATTGCGGTACTGGCCCATCCGTTTCTCCTCAACCTAAACGACCCTGGGGTTATGGAAAACCTCCTTGTTGAGCTGAAAAAAATGGGGTTCGAGGGCATTGAGGTGTATTACCCGGAGCATCCCCCGCAAGCGACCTCACTCTACGAGGTGCTCGCCCGAAAACACGATCTTTTGATGACGGGTGGTACCGATTTCCACGGAAAACTAAAGCCCGAAATTCAAATGGGTTCGGGAACAGGGCACTTTTTCGTTCCTTTCGCCCTCTACGAGCGATTGTGCGCGGGGCTTACCCGCAGGACCTGAACAATGCACCGTGAAGTCTTTCTTCCGGCCCGCCACCCCATCCAACCCAGTTAGGGATACACCATGGACCTCAGCGCTTTCATGCACAAGTTGAGATATCGCTTCAGCGAGTTATCCCTGATCGAAGAAGCGCTCCGGCACAGCTCGTACGTCAACGAAAAGGGCGCCGGGGACATGCGGGACAACGAAAAACTGGAATTCCTCGGTGATGCGGTCTTGAATCTAGTTGTCGGTCACCTGTTGATGGCGCGCTTCCCAGAATTAAACGAAGGTGACCTCTCGCGGATGCGGGCCAGCTTGGTCAATGAGTCCCAACTGGCCGATATCGCTCGCTCAATGGATCTTGGAGCCCATATTAAGCTCGGGAAAGGTGAAATTCTCAGCAATGGCAGCGAAAAAAATTCCATCCTTGCCAACGCGTTCGAAGCCGTCCTGGCGGCCGTTTACCTGGATGGCGGATTCGACTCCGCCTTTGATGTCGTCGAAACCAACCTGTCGCCGTTGTTTGGAGAATTGACGTCTTTGGATGCCAATCAGGACTTCAAGAGTCAATTACAGGAATTTGTCCAGAGCAGCCAGCAGGAAATACCCACGTACACCGTTATCGACGAAAGTGGTCCAGATCACGATAAAACCTTCAGTGTTCAACTCGAGGTGACCGATATAAAAACAGAGGGCCGCGGCAAGAGCAAAAAACTGGCCGAACAGGATGCCGCCAGGCAGGCCCTGGAAGCGTTGAATCGTTTCTGAGCGTTGGACGGAAATTGAGCCGCATCAATCATAGCTGGCGACGGCGGTGTGCGCCGGCGATGCTATAACGGCGATAGCGATGGCAAACTCCCGTAATCCATTTGTCGTACCGGTATTTCTGCCCCATGCCGGCTGTCCTCACCGGTGTGCCTTCTGCAATCAGCATGCGGTTACTGGTGCCGCAACCCTGCCGACGATTTCTGAATTTGAATCATCTATCAACCGGTTTCTGGGATACGCCGCCGGTCGTCCTTCAGAAATCCAGATCGCTTTTTATGGTGGCAATTTTTTAGGTCTGCCTGACGCCGACGCGATAGCCCTGCTGTCTCTGGCCCAACGCTTTGTCCGCGACGGCCGCGCTGACAGCATCCGCTTTTCGACGCGGCCGGACACGATCGATGAGCACCGGCTTCAACTCATTTCCGATTATTCGGTCGGAACCGTTGAACTCGGTGTCCAGTCCATGAATGATGAGGTTCTGGCGGTCAGCCACCGTGGGCACACTGCAGCCCAAACAAACAGGGCCGCACGCCAGCTTAAGGAAAAAGGCTATGCGGTTGGTCTCCAGATGATGATCGGTTTACCCGGGGATACGCTTGACCGTGCCATACAAACTGCGCGACGGTTGGCTGATCTGGAGCCTGATTTTGTAAGGGTTTACCCAACCGTTGTGCTGGCAAACAGCCGGCTGGAAATCCTGTACCGCGAGGGCCGGTACCGACCCCTGTCAATCGAAGATGCCGTCGCGATGACCAAGAGGGTTTACCTGCACTTTTTTCGCCGCAGCATACCGGTGGTACGAATAGGGTTGCAGGCGTCGACGGAACTGGAAAGCGGAGAAACCATGTTGGCCGGACCCTATCATCCCGCCTTTGGACACCTGGTACACTCGGCACTATTTTTGGATATGGGGCGCAGGCTTCTGGCGGGTCGTGACATTTGCGGACAGACGGTTCTTTTTTACACCCATCCGTGTAGTATATCAAAAATGAAAGGCTTGAAACGGGCGAATATCGCTATCCTGCGCCGAGAGTTTGCTTTAAGTAGTTTGACTGTCGCGCCCGACCCCGACTTGCCGGTAGACGGCCTGACACTTGGTGACCGGAGGACCGTTGTTACATACGGCAACTTGGCCCTGAACGCGCTGCCGATTTGATTGTCGAAATCGTCCCTCCCCGATGCTGTCGCAAGGTGCGATGCCATCGGTTTCAGGCGCTCAATTTTTTTACCATTTGGAATAATGTATCATGCGACTGCGCTTGATTCTTCTGGTATTGTCTCTACTGGCCGTGTTGTCGGCTTCAATCGGTGGTTACCTCTATTATTCTGCCACCTATGCGGCAGCCTTCAACGAGGCTGAAAGACAAGCAAAAATGCGTCTGGAGACCCTGTCAAAAAGTGTCACCTTTTTTCTGATAGAGAACACCAAAGTGGTCAGGGTTCTTGCCGGAATGGAGGAGCTTGCGTTGGCGCTCACGCATCCTGATCGATTGGTTTTGGAGAGAACCAATGCCGTTCTGGATCACTTCAATCAAGCCCTTGAATCCGATGTCTGCTATCTGATGGAGCGCAACGGCGACACGATCGCCTCGAGTAACCGTAATGATCCCGACAGCTTTATCGGCCAAAATTTTTCATTCCGGCCGTATTTCAAGAATGCCATACGCGGATGGTCTACCGTCTATCTCGCTTTAGGCATTACTTCCGGGAAGCGGGGCATTTACAACAGCTACCCGATTTATGCCAATACAAATGAGGACCCCGTCGGGATCGTGGTGATCAAATCTTCCATCGAGGTCATCGAGAACCGGCTGGGCCTGACAAGTGACGATATCGTTCTGGTCACCGACCCCAATGGGGTGATCTTTATATCGAATCGCGGAGATTGGCTTTTTCAAATAGCCTGGAAGGTATCGCCAAGTGACATACAAAAAATCGCCGCGGAGCGCCAGTTCGGCCCCGGTCCGTGGGAGTGGATTGGCCTCGAATTGGAAGCCAATCAGAATGAAGCCATTCTTTCCGGGGAGCGGTACCTGATCCACCAGGTCGAAATTGAAGATTTTCCGGGGTGGAAAGTCATACACCTGCGAAGCTTCGCTGCCATATCCAAGTCTCTTTATGACCCCTTCATTCAGATCACAGGGCCGATTGTCCTTTTTTTGTGCCTTCTTATCGGTGTATCGGTGTTTATTCTATACCGTAAAGCAAGTGAAGAAATATCTCAAAGAAGGCAGGTCGAGAGCGCCCTTAGAGACAGCGAGGAACGCTATCGTTCCATTTACCACAACACACCCGCCATGCTGCATTCGATCGATATCAACGGCTGCTTGGTAAGTGTCAGTAACTATTGGGTTGAAGCACTCGGCTATCATCGCGATGAGGTTCTCGGCCGGAAACTGACCAATTTCATGACCGATGAATCCCGCCGCTATGCAGAAACAGAAATTTTCCCAGCCTTTTTTAAAACCGGATTTTGCAAAGACGTCGCCTACCAATACGTCCGCAAAAACGCTGAAATCGTCGATATCCTGCTGTCGGCCATCGCCGACCGGGATAAAGACGGTAACATTGTGCGCACTTTGGCGGTTTCTATTGATGTCACCGATCGAAAACGGGCTGAAACCGCGCTCGAGAAGGCCAAAGAGGAGTTGAGCCGTTACTCCAAAGACCTTGAGCGGCAAGTAGAGCATCGGACCCGTGAGATTAGCAGTATTCTTAAATACACACCTGCGGTTGTCTATTTCAAAGATATCGATGGGCGGTACCTCATGGTCAATTCCCGTTACGAGGAGCTGTTCGGCGTGGATAACGAATCGATTCGCGGCCAGACCGACTACGACATTTTACCACGTGAAGTGGCCGCTCAGTTTCGGCGCCATGATCTCGATGTATTGTCAGAGCAACGTTCGCATCAGGTCGAAGAGCGGATTCCCCAAAAAGATGGTGAACATAACTACTTGTCGGTAAAATTTCCGGTCTACGACGAGCTCGGCAACCCCAGCGGCGTATGCGGTATTGCCACCGACATCACCGCTGTCAAAAAAGCCCAGGACCAGCTTCGCCGGTTATCAGGCAGCATTCTCGCCAACCAGGAGACGGAACGGACGGCCATTGCCCGGGAACTCCATGATGAACTTGGACAGGTGCTGACGGCTCTGCGGATGGACGCTGTTTGGATTCAGGAGCACCTAAAGGGCCGTGATCCCGACGCTGCCAAGCGGGCCTTGACAATGTGCCAGTTGATCGATAAGACCATCGAAGACGTACGCAGTCTTGCCTTCCGTTTACGGCCGGGGATTCTTGACGACCTGGGTCTGGTAGAAGCCCTTGAATTGTACACCACTGATTTCGAAAAACGCACCGGCATCACCTGCGTGTTCGACCATCAAGATGTTCAGGTACTCAGCGACAGCGTGGCCACCGCCGCTTACCGCATTACCCAGGAAGCGTTGACAAACGTGGCCCGTCATGCCGAAGCCGGGCATGTGGTTGTAAAACTCCTGCCGTCGGACGGTTTATTGGCTCTTGAGGTTGTCGACGACGGGCAAGGTTTTGACATTGCCGATCTCAGTGACGCCGAGGGTTTGGGTCTTGCGGGAATGCGCGAAAGAGCTGCGCTTGCCGGTGGCTTGCTGGAAATTGACTCTGCACCGAAAAGGGGGACACGGGTCAGCTTCAAGGTACCGTTTGAGGGAGCGATGTCCGCCTGAAAACGTATGCACCCATGATCAAAGTCCTTCTTGCAGATGACCACAGCATCGTTCGGGCCGGTTTGCGCCGGCTGATCGAAGACAGCGGTGACATGCAGGTGATCGCCGAGGCTGCGGACGGGCGCGAAGCTTTGCGACTGGTAGAGGAGGAAAAACCGGATGTGGTTGTGGTCGACATTTCCATGCCCGGTCTGGACGGCCTGGAGGTCATCAGCCGCCTCCACCTTGCCCAGCCAATGCTCCCAATCCTGGTTTTAACCATGCACGAAGAAGGACAGTACGTCGTTCGCGCCATCGAAGCCGGAGCCTTGGGCTATCTCACCAAACAATCCGCCCCCGAGCAACTGGTCAACGCCATTCGAAAGGTTCTCAGCGGCAGCCGGTATCTGACTGACGATGCCGTCGAAGCACTGGCCCTGCGGGTGGCCAGGGGCAAACAGGGCCAGACGGCCCTGGACGCGCTTTCCATGCGCGAGCTACAGGTCCTGCGCCGCCTGGCCATGGGCCATACCAACCGCGAGATTGCCAAAATGTACAGCATCAGTATCAAGACAGTGGACACCTACCGTTCGCGCCTCCTCAAGAAGCTGGAACTGCGCAACAATGCGGAACTCTCCCGTTTTGCCATCCAGAACCGCTTGGTCAATGTGTAATCTTGCAAACCCCACGGGGCCGGCCGTGTAAGAAAATTTCTGTCAGAAAACTCAGAAATTTATCGACAGCAAAATCAGAAGTTCACGAATTGATAATTCATTCGGTGCGGATTAGGTAAGGGAGTACGATGGGAATCTGAAGCGAGGGCGCCCACTTGTTATTAACACACATCGGAAGGCAGGGAAGGCGCTGGGGGCGCCTAACGCCTATACTTACTGTTCAAAGTCTTCGTGCCACAATCACCCTGATGAATTTCACCGTCACCGAAACTCGGCTTTCTTGCTGAAGGACCCAAGAATTGCGATGTCGTTAACACCGAGGGAGGAGAATTCATCGATTATTCAATCCGGTAGATAACGTACCTGAGAAAGGAGATTTACAAATGAAGAGAAATTTATTGATTGGTCTGCTGGCAATGATGGTCATTGCACTGGGCATAACCCCGGCCCCGGCCGCCGACTACAGCATCAAGATCGGCGGCGGCCCCACCGGCGGAACTTTTAACACCTTCACCAACGCCATGGCGGTTTATGTTCCCAAAGTGAATCCCAATATCAAGGCTTCATCCGTTGGTTCGGGTGGTTCGGTGGAGAACCTCAAGCGGGTTCACAACGGCGAGTCCGATTTCGGACTGTGCTATGCCGTGGACAGCGCTTTAGGTTATGTGGGCAAGCTGCCACAGGATGACGCCAAGTACAACAACATCCGCTCCATGGGATATCTCTACGGTGCCCCAGCCCAGCTGGTCGTGCGGGCCGATAGCGGTGTCAAGAGTGCCATGGACCTCAAGGGCAAGCGCGTGGCTCTCGGCAATGCCGGGTCCGGCGCCGCGGCCAGTGCCGAGCGGTTCTTCCGCCACATCGGCCTCTGGGACAACTTCAACCCCGATTTTCTGGGGTACAGCCAGGCAGCCAGCGCATTCCAGGACGGCAAGATCGATGCCTTCTGGGTACTGGTCGGCTATCCCAACCGCTCCATCATCGAAGCCGCCGTTCAGGTGAAGGTCGCCCTGGTGGACGTGGGTGTCGATGCCGAAAAGACCGGATTCTACAAAGCGTTCGCCTATTCGCCAATGGTCATTCCGGCAGGCACCTACGGCAAGGATATGCCCGAGACCAAGAGTTTCCAAGATGCCTGCATCTTGACCACCAACAAAGACATGTCCGAAGACCTGGTCTATACGATTATGAAGACCCTTTGGTCCAAGGAAGGGATGGAGGCCATGGTGATGGCCAAGAAATCGTTCAATGAAATGACCTTGGAAAACGGCTTCAGCGGCGCCTCGGTGCCCCTGCATCCAGGTGCTGTGAAGTTTTGGAAAGAACAAGGCAAGGAAATCCCTGGCAACCTAATGCAGTAGGGATGCACCTTAAGCTAACCCGATGAAAGGGGAAACGCTGTTCTTGCGTTTCTCCTTTCACCCTTGATACAGGATTGTCAGCGGCGCAAGCCGGCTGCGCGAGGAAAGAGACATGACAGAGACAGAAATTCCCACAACGGCTGCCGACCAGGAAAAACTGAAGGAAATCGTTGCCAAGGATTCCAAGGCCGGCCGGTCCATGACCGGCTTCTGGTACTGGCTGTGCTCCAGCCTGGCCGTCGGCATGGTGCTTTTCTACATGTACTGCGCCGCCACGCCGGTGGACACCCAGTATTTCCTCGGCCTATATGTGATGCTCACCTACGTGCTGGTATTCCTTAACTACGCTTTCACATCCAACACGCCCAAAAAGCTGGGGTATTACATTGACAGTGCCATACCCTTTCTGACCCTTTTCCTGATTTTTTATTTTGCTCAGCATTTTCTGTTTGGTGCCAAGGGCCCCAAAGAACCATTCACCGGCGTGAACTTGATTTACGCTTTCATCAGCCTGGGTGGGGCCGTTGTCTTTTTTATACCGGCCCGCTACTGGGGAAAAAACGAAGGCCATGCCCCTATTGCCATGGACCTTTTCTTGGCTCTGGGCGCCGCTTTCGTGGTGGGATATTACATTGTCGAATATGCGGCCATCAACTATCGCATGGGCTCTGAAACGCCCTTGGACACGGCCGTGAGCTTCGTCGGTATTCTGATATCCCTGGATGTGGCCCGCAGGGTGCTGGGTTGGTCCATGACCCTGGTGGGGGTCGGCTTCCTTCTGTATGCCTTTTACGGCGACCTGCTCCACAGCATTCCGGTGATTGACTCTTTTGCCCATACCGGTTTTAAAATCGACCGGGCCCTGAACCACATCTACTACAAGCAGGAGGGTGTCTTCGGCATCATGGCCACCGTTCTGGTGACCTACGTAATCCTGTTCATCTTCTTTGGATCCTTCCTGAAATACTCAGGGGCCAGCCGCTTTTTCCTCGATCTGCCCATGGCGCTGGCCGGAAAGGCGGTCGGCGGTCCGGCCAAGGTCGCCGTTCTGGCCTCAGGGTTTTTCGGTTCGGTGTCGGGGTCGGCCATCGCCAACACCGTTTCCACCGGGGCCTTCACCATACCCCTGATGAAAAAGGCTGGCTTCAGACCGCACGTGGCCGGCGCTATCGAACCCTCGGCCTCCATCGGCGGCATGTTCATGCCGCCGATCATGGGCGCCGGCGGGTTCATCATGGCAGAGATGACCGAGATCCCTTACGTAAAAATCATGCTCATGGCCATTTTTCCGGCCATTATCTACTTCCTGTCGGTGTTCGTGATGATCCATTACGAAGCCAAGCGTTATGGGCTTGTGGGCTTAAAGGAAGAAAACGCGCCCACCGCCTGGATGATACTCAAACAGCAGTGGTTCATGTCAGTCCCCCTTGTCATCATCGTGGTGATGATGCTTCTCGGCTTTTCGCCGGGATATGCGGCCTTCTGGTCGATTCTCTCGTGTGTCGGCGTGAGCTGGCTGACCAAAGATCAACGCATGGGCCCCAAGGAAATCTTCGCCGCCATGAACGAAGGCGCCCGCTCCACCCTGATCATCGGTGCGACCGTCGGCGTCATCGGCATCATCGTCGGCACGATCCAGCTTACCGGAATCGGCCTGAGGTTTTCCCAGATTATCATCGAGCTCTCAGCCGGCAACCTGATCATTGCCATCCTGCTGGTCGGACTGGCGTCACTTGTTCTCGGCATGGGCGTGCCGGTGACGGCCGCCTACCTGATCACCGCGGTTCTGGCTGTCGGTGCACTTTCCGATATGATCACCCGCAGCCAGTGGGGTGTCGGTTTCATGGAGCTGCAGCTGCCCCTGGGCGAGCTCTTGCCCGGTGATCCCAAGCGTGAGTTGATCATGGGCCAGGTGGCCTGGGCGTTGATCGCCTCGCACATGATCGTATACTGGTTCAGCCAGGATTCGAACATCACACCGCCGGTGTGCGTGGCGGCCTATGCCGGGGCGGCCATTGCCGGATCGGACCCCTGGAAGACGGGTTGGACGGCGTTCAAGTTTGCCAAGATGCTCTACATCGGGCCGCTGCTGTTTGCTTTTTCCCCGGGCTTCCTGCTCGGCGGGCCGGGGTTGATCATGCCCTGGTACCAGGTGATCTCTACCATGATCACGATTGTTCTGGGGACCATTGCCTTCGGAAGCCTCACCATGGGTTATTTTCTCTGTCCGTTGAAAATCGTCGAATGGATCATCTGCGCCGTGGCGACACTGATTCTGTTTTTCCCGCACATGATCATGGGTGTAACCGGAATCGACGTGCCGACATTCATCGTGGATGCCTCCGGCATCGGGCTGTGGGTGGTGGTCTATTTCATGCAGAAAATCCGCATCCGCAAAGATCCGACGCTCTTGCTTCCGATCGAAGCGCGGCAGCAGCAAAAAAGGGACAGCAAGGCAGCGGCAAAGGCTAAGATCGCCTGAGTTTCGACAAGAAAGATTATAAAAAACAACTTATCGATCCTATCGTATCTAAATTTGTCCTAGCGATATTTTAAATAGTTCAGGTAATGGGGATTGACCTTTGGTCGATCCCCATTACCCAGACATCCATCACCTGAAGATGAGGGGCCGAACGATGAATCTTCCCGAAGTCAACCTCAAGAAAATCCTCTATGCCACCGACCTGTCGGATAATTCCCGCCAGGCGT